>JBFWOJ010000005.1:0-209280 GCA_050250575.1 Rhodospirillaceae bacterium
GCGCGCCGGGGTACCATTGCCGCTCGATGGCCATGGGCACCAACACCGATCCCTATCAACCGGCCGAACGCCATTTCAAAATCACGCGCTCGATCCTGGAGGTGCTGGCGAAGTTCAATCATCCCGTCAGCATCGTCACCAAGTCGGCGCTGATCGCGCGCGACGCCGATATCCTGCACGAGATGGCGAAAAAGAATCTCGCCAAGGCCGCGCTGTCGGTGACCTCGCTCGATCACAGCCTGTCGCGCAAGATGGAGCCTCGCGCATCCACGCCGAAACGGCGCCTCGGCGCGATCCGCGACCTTGCCAGCCTCGGCATTCCAACCGGCGTAATGTTCGCGCCCGCCATTCCCGGGCTCAACGATCACGAGATGGAAGGCGTGCTGGAAGCGGCGCGCGATGCCGGCGCGACCTCGGCCGGCTATGTGATGTTGCGCCTGCCCCTGGAGGTGAAGGACCTGTTCCAGGAATGGCTGGCCGCGGCGGTGCCGGAGCGCGCGTCACGAGTCATGAGTCTCATCCGCGCCATGCGCGGCGGGCTCGACTACGATGCCAAGTGGGGCGAGCGCATGACCGGCAACGGGCCGATCGCCGAGGCTCTCGCCGACCGCTTCCGCCTCGCGTGCAAGCGCCTCGGCCTCAACAAGCCCCAGCCGCCGCTCGACACCAGCCAGTTCAAGCCGCCGCCGCGGGCGGGCGACCAGTTGGCGCTGTTCTGATCAGGCCTCTGCTGCGCCCGGCGGAGTATCCGTGGCCGGGACGCCCCAGCCGATGTCGATCCAACGCACGCTGAGATGATCGTCGAAGCGGAGCATCGGGTCCTTGAAATCGAGGGTCTCGACGAAGCCAAGACAGCAGGCCACGCACAAGGGCCCGCCCGGAAAAGGCTCGAGAGGGAGCTCGATGTCTTCGAAGGAAATCGCGCGCCCCGAGGCGGTGGCGGCGAGCTTGACGCTGGCGAGCCCGACGGGGCGGGTCGCCACGGTGTGATGGTACCACCACAGCGCCTCCGCCATCTCCGCGTTGCCGGCGAAGTCGAGGATGTTCTGGCCGGTGAGATCGACGCCGACGACGTCGACAAGACGCGTGCCGAACAGCCGCACCCGCAGGAGGTTCGGCGGCACCAGATCCTTGAGCGCAACATTGGGCTGAAGCTGCGGATGCGGCTGGCTGAGAAAATCCTGGAGCCGCGGCAGGGCATTCCCGGTGCGCAACGACTGCCAATGTTCCAGGAAGGCGCGGCACAAATCGGTTTTCAGCGGCGCCATGGGACGTCCGTCACGCCTTGCCCGCCTCGGAACGTGCGGCCGGCGCATCGGAACGTGCGGCCGGAGCCTCGGCGGGCGCGGGCACGCCCCAGCCGACATCGATCCAATGGATCGACGTATGGGCCAGAAGCTTGAACATCTTATCCTTGTAGTCGAGCACCTCGACGAACCCGAGGCAGCAGACGAGGCACGGAGGTCCGCCGGGGAACGGCGTGAGCGGCAGCTCTACGTCTTCGAACGAGATGGTGCGGCCGCCGGCGGTGGCGGCGCGTTTGACGCTGGCGAGGCCTGCCGGGTGGGTCGCGACCGCGTTCTGATAGCGAAACAATTCGTCGGCCATCGCCGGCCCGCCGGCGAAGACCATCAGGTTCTGACCCGTGGGATCAACTCCGGCGACCTCGACGAGGTGGGTGCCGAACAGACGCACGTTCAAGTGACCGGGACCGATCACATCCTTGATGGCGACATTGGGCTGAAGGATCGGATGGGGCTTGCCGAGATAATCCTTCAGCGTCGGAATCGCACCGCCGACGCGCAACGATTGCCAGTGCGCGAGAAACGAGCGGCAGTGATCGGTCCTGAAGAGGGGCATGGCCTCGCTCTCGAACGGAATTCAAGGAGCCGGACCAAATTTCGGCGCCCGAAGAAACACCGAAAGACAACCAAAATCGAGAAAAAAAGATCGGCCGGTCGATTAATAATTCTCCGCCCGGGCCCGGAAGGAGACGAATTAACTCCCGACCCGAGGGTGGTATTCGGAAATCCCCTCGGGATCCTCGTGGATGATGATGTCGGCCCCCGGGAAGTCGGCCCCGAGCGCCTTCTCGACATCATCGGCGATGCGATGGGCCTCGAGCAGCGAGAGGCCCGCATCCATGACGAGATGCATCTGGATGAATTTCTGGAGGCCCGAGCTGCGGGTGCGCAATTCGTGCACCCGTTTCACCTTCGGATGCCGTTCGGCGACGGCCAGAATGCGCGCGCGGTCCGCCGCGGGGAGTTCGCGGTCCATCAGCGCGTTGACCGAGCTCGCGGCGATGCGGACGGCATTGACGAGAATAAAAAGGCTGATGGCGATGCCGAACGCCGGGTCGGCCCAGACGACGCCGATGGCCGAGGACAGCACAAGAGCGGCGATGACGCTCGCGTTGAGCAACAGATCGCCGGCGTAGTGAAGCGAATCCGCGCTCACGGCCAGCGAGCCGGTGCGCGCGACGACGGCGCGCTGGAACAGGACGAGCGCGAGGGTCACGGCCATGGAGAAGACCGTCACGCCGATGCCCAGCGCGGCTTCGGTGACGGGCGCCGGTGTGTAGAGGCGTGAGATCGACTGGACGATGATGAGGACCGCCGATCCCGCGACGAAGGCCGCCTGTCCCAAACCCGACAGCGGCTCGGCCTTGCCGTGGCCAAATCGATGCTGGTCGTCGGCGGGCCTGAGCGCGACGCGCACGGCCACGAGATTGAGCGCGGAGGCAAGGAGATCGAGCGCGGAGTCCGCGAGACTCGACAACAGCGCGACGGAGTCCGTGCGGAGATAAGCCCAGGTCTTGGCGGTGATCAGAATGACTGCGCAAAAGACCGCCGCCATCGTGGCGAGGCGCATGAGGGCCGCCGGGCTTGCTGCAGATGTGGAGGCTTCACGACGCATTGTTCTTCCGCCGTCAAACAATGATTGCCACCCTTGACGCGCGAAGCGCCTCAAGGGTCCCGGGGTTCATGTTTCTTTTTCCCCCGCGGGGCCTGTCGCCCGCCGGGATGACACACTGGTAAAGAGCGCGCGCTCACTCAAGGGTTCAGCCGGCGTGTGCGCCAGCCGGCGCCGTCGCGCTCGAACAGGAGCCGGTCGTGGAGGCGGTTCGCGACATTGTGCCAGAACTCGATCGCGTGCGGCTGCAGACGGAACCCGGTCCAATAGGGCGGACGCGGCACAGGCGCGCCGTGAAACCGCTTCTCCATCTCGAGCACCTTGGCTTCCAACACGCCGCGGCCTTCGATCGTCGCGGACTGTGCGGAGGCCCAGGCGGCGATCTGACTCTGGCGCGGGCGCGTCGCGTGATAGGCATCGGCCTCCGCCGCGCTGACCTGGATCAGCGGGCCCTCGGCGCGCACCTGGCGCCCGAGCGACTTCCAGTGAAAACAGAGCGCGCCATGGGGATTGGCGCCGATCTCGCGGCCCTTTCGGCTTTCGGCGTTGGTGTAGAACACGAAGCCGCCGTCGCCGACGTCTTTCAGGAGCACCATGCGCACCGAAGGTTTGCCGTCGGGCGTCGATGTCGCAAGGCTCATGGCGTTCGGCAGGTCGGGCTCCTGGGCGATGGCTTCATCGAACCAGCGCCGGAAGAGATCGAGGGGGTCGGTCAGATCGGGGATGAGCACGGACACGGGCGGTCGACTCGCTGAAGGTGGCGAAGCGGAGCTAACGTCGGCTCCGTGCATGCCGTTGTCAATCTTCAGATTTTTGATGTTTTTCGCCCTTGGGCGGCCTCTTGCGCACGCCCCGGCCGTTACTTATTTTCGCCACCATTCTCGGGCCTTATGGCTCCCAAGGGCTGAACCAAAACCCGAATTCAATCGTTTTATGTCCGCTCCGGCCGGGGTCTCGCGCCGGGACTCTTTTCGAACCAAGGTGAACGTCATGCTTAGAACTAAGTCGTCCAAACTCGCGGTCGTCATGGCGGTCGCCGCCAGCCTGTCTTTGAGCGCATGCGCCGAAGGCAACAACCAGACGGGCGCAACCCTGCTCGGCGCGGGTCTCGGCGGCCTGCTGGGCTCGCAATTCGGCAGCGGCGACGGCCGCCTGGCCATGACCGCGCTCGGCACCCTCGCCGGCGCCGCCATCGGCAGCTCGGTGGGCAAGCGCATGGATGAAGTCGACCGCATGCGCATGCGCGAAGCCGAACAGCGCGCGTACGGCGCGCCGATCGGCGAAACGATCATCTGGAACAACCCGAACACCGGACACCGCGGCTCGGTGACGCCGGTGCGCGACGGCCGTTCGCAGCGCGGCGAATATTGCCGCGAGTTCCAGTCCGAGATCATCGTCGGCGGCGAACGCGAGCGTGGTTTCGGCCGCGCCTGCCAGCAGCCGGACGGTTCGTGGAAGATCGTGTCGTAAGAAATACGCGATCGGAACTTCGAAAGGGCGGCTCCGGGAGCCGCCCTTTTTGTTTGGGGTCATCCTTGCGGCCGATTGGCCGCGAGGATCCAGACACAAGAGGTTCTGGTTTCCCCCAATAAACCAGAAACGAGACACCTCTGGGTCCTCGGCCCTTCGGGCCAAGGACGACGGAGATAATCGACCTGCGGGTCCTCGGCCCTTCGGGCCAAGGACGGAGATACTATGGCCCCCACAGCGGGCGACGGTTCGTGGGTCTTTGTTTGGCGTCATCCTTGCGGCCGATTGGCCGCGAGGAGCCAGACACAAGAGGTTCTGGTTTCCCCAATAAACCAGAAACGAGACACCTCTGGGTCCTCGGCCCTTCGGGCCAAGGACGACGGAGATAATCGACCTACGGGTCCTCGGCCCTTCGGGCCAAGGACGACGGAGACAAATAGACCTGCGGGTCCTCGGCCCTTCGGCCAAGGACGACGGAGATACTGGATATCAGCCGGCCTCCACCGGCGCCTGCATGAGGCGCCCCAGGGTGATGCTGAGGGTGCGCTGCTCGGCCTCGGCGGCCTGGCGCAGGGCGCCGGCGATGCGCCGGCCCACTTCGCTGTCGTCGAACTCCGGGGCATCGATCATGCCGAGTCCGAAGCTGAGCCCGAAGCCGAAGCAATGGACGAGGTCGGCGAGCGGCGTGCGATCGAGATCGCGGGCGAGCATCCACTCGCCTTCCTGGGTCGCCGCGACAAAGCGGTGCTTACTGAGTTCGGCGAGCACGCCGGCAAAAGTGATGTCCGGCGCCTTGATCGCGCGCGCGAGCCTGGCGGTGGACAGACCCTTTCCCTGCCGCCCGACCTTCTCCAACCGTTCGAGAATGGAAAGCGCCGTCAGCAATCGCCCGGCGGGGCCGACGGCCGCCCCGCTTCTCTCGTGGCGCCAGTCGGGCAGGCTTGCGGTGACCACTGCACCGGCGAGCACGATGGTCCATACCAGAAAAAGCCAGACCAGCAGAACGGGCACCGCCGCAAGCGCGCCGTAGACGACCTCGTAGGTGGTCATGGACAAAACATAGAACGCGAACGTATAGCGCAGAAGCGTCAGGAACACGGCCGCAACCAGGGCACCGACCGCCGCGTCCTGGAGGCGCACACGCCGGTTGGGCACGATGGCGTAGAGGACAAGGAGCACGAACCAGCCGAGGAGAGCCGGCGTCACGCTGCCGAGAAGGATGTCGAAGCGCGTCGGATCCTCGGCGGATCCGAACAGCGGCATCGCCGTGAACACGCTGAACAGCGAAAACCCGAGGCCGAGGAACAAGGGCCCGATGGTCATGAGCGTCCAGAACACCAGGAGGCGGACGGCGAGACGGCGTGCCTTGGCAACGTGAAAGATCCTGTTGAGCGCGCTCTCGATGGAAATGAGGAGCACGAGCGCGGCGGCGATCAGCCCGACAATCCCAAAAGCGGTGAGCTGTCCGGCAGCCTTGACGAAGCCGGCGATGGCGACACCCACCTGAAGGCCGGTGTCCGGCATCAGATGAGTGGTAAAGAAGCGCTCCATGCTTTCACGCAACTCGCCCAGCCCGGGATAGGCGGCTACGGCGGCCAGCAGGAGCGCAATCGCGGGGATCAGCGCGAAGATGGTCGAGAAGCTCAAGGCCGCCGCGGTCTCGAGGATCGCGTTGCGGCTCATTCGCCGCAGGAAAAAGCGCACGGCAGAGCGCATGCGCGGGCCAGGACCGGCAGATGCCGCGTGCGCCCCGTGGGTTCCAGCGGATTTTTCCGGGCCTTCTTTCACGCGCGGTTCACGCCGGCTCCATGCCTTGCCCCGTCACAGGTTTAGTGTAGGATGCCCTAAGTTATTGGTTCCCGAAAGGTTTTCGGAATAGCGCGATGGCAGGGCAAGGATTGCTCGAGGGAAAGTGCGGCCTCATCATGGGTGTGGCCAACGATCGTTCGATCGCCTGGGGCATCGCCCAGCAGGCGGCGGCGCACGGGGCAACCCTCGCGTTCACCTATCAGGGTGAAGCTCTTGAGAAACGCGTGCGCCCCTTGGCCGAGAGCGTGAAGAGTCCCCTCGTCCTGTCCTGCGACGTGACGGATGAAAATTCGGTCGGGGCCGTGTTCGACAGCATCGCCAAGGCCTGGGGCCGGCTCGACTTCGTCGTGCACGCCATCGCCTTCTCCGACAAGGAGGAACTGAAGGGGCGCTACGTCGAAACCAGCCGCGCAAACTTCCTGCGCTCGCTGGATATCTCGTGCTTCTCTTTCACCGACGTCTGCCGGCGGGCCGAACCGCTGATGACCAACGGCGGGAGTCTGCTGACCCTCTCCTACCTCGGCGCCGAGCGCGTCGTGCCGCACTACAACGTCATGGGCGTCGCCAAGGCCGCGTTGGAGGCCAGCGTGCGCTATCTGGCCGTCGATCTCGGGGCGAAGAACATCCGGGTGAACGCCATCAGCGCCGGCCCGATCAAGACGCTGGCCGCGTCCGGCATCGGAGACTTCCGCTATATCCTGAAGTGGAACGAGCTGAACGCGCCGATGGACAGGGTCGTGACCATCGAAGACGTGGGCAAGTCGGGACTTTATTTCATCAGCGATCTTTCGAGCGGCGTGACGGGCGAGCTCCATCACGTCGACTGCGGCTATCACGCCATCGGCATGATGGCGCCTGAATCGGCTCAAGCCATTGCAGACCTGCTTAACGGCGCGAATCTCGCCAAGTAGCTCGTGGCGCCGATTTGACATTCGCTACCCGGGGTGCCGTACGCTGAGAAGCGAATGTCAAATCGTCAGCGCCACGAGATTTAATAGATTCCAAGTGCGGCGAAGCAGAATGCGAATGTCAGAATCAGGCCACTAGCGATGTCCGCCAATACCTTCGGAACGCTCTTTCGCTTCACGACCTTCGGCGAGAGCCATGGCCCCGCGATCGGCTGCGTGATCGACGGCGTGCCGCCGCGCATACCCTTGAACGAAGCCGACATCCAGGTCTGGCTCGACAAGCGGCGCCCGGGCCAGTCGAAGTACACGACGCAACGCCAGGAGCCCGACGCGGTCAAAATCCTCTCGGGCGTGTTCGAAGGCCTGACCACCGGCGCGCCGATCGGCCTTCTGATCGAGAACGTGGACGTCCGTTCGAAGGATTACAGCGATATCGCCGAGAAGTTCCGGCCCGGTCACGCCGACTACACCTACTGGAAAAAGTACGGCATCCGCGACTACCGCGGCGGCGGACGTTCTTCGGCGCGCGAAACCGCGATGCGAGTGGCGGCCGGGGCCATCGCACGCAAGATCCTCGCCGCGCGGATCGGCGCCGGCGTTTCGATCCGCGGCGCGCTGGTCCAGATGGGCGCGCACGCGATCGACCGCGCGAAGTGGGACTGGGAAGAGGTCGGCCGCAACCCCTTCTTCTCGCCCGACGCCAAAGCCGCCGAGACCTGGGGGCCTTATCTCGAAGGCGTACGCAAGCAGGGCTCCTCGTGCGGGGCGATCATCGAAGTGGTGGCGGAGAATATCCCCGCCGGCCTCGGCGCGCCGGTGTACGGCAAGCTCGACGCCGACATCGCGAGCGCGCTGATGGGAATCAATGCCGCCAAGGGCGTGGAAATCGGCGCGGGCTTCGCCGCAGCCGCGCTGTCGGGCGAGGAAAACGCCGACGAGATGCGCGCCGGCGCGGGCGGGTCCGTCCAATTCCTGTCCAATAAAGCGGGGGGAATCCTCGGCGGGATCTCCACCGGCCAGCCGATCGTCGCGCGCGTCGCGATCAAACCGACGAGTTCGATTCTCGCGCCGCGCAAGACCATCGACATCCACGGCCGCGACACCGAAATCGTCACAAAAGGCCGCCATGATCCTTGTGTCGGGATCCGGGGCGTTCCCGTCGCCGAAGCCATGGTGGCGGCGGTGCTGGCCGATCACCTCTTGCGCCACCAGGCGCAAAACGGATCAAATTGACGCTCTCAGCGCCACCCCTTGGTGCGCGAAGCGCATCGAGGGCCGTTTCTGTTTATAAAAAGAAAGTAACAAACACCTCTGGGTCCTCGGCGCCTCGCGCCAAGGATGACAGCTATGCTGGAAGGATGACAGCTATGCTGGGTTTCGGGGGGCGGTATTAGGAGCCACGATGCGTACACTCGGAAAGATCCTCCTCGGCATTTTGGCCAGCTTCGGCCTTTTCTTCATCGTCGCGCTGGTCGGACTGCTCTACGCGATCTCGAGCTTCCGGGACGATGAGCCGCGTGCGCGCGCGCCGGACAAAATCGTGCTCACGCTCGACCTCGACGAGCAACTGAGCGAAGGGCGTGCGCAGGAGGGATTGGCAAACTTCGGCTTCAAGTCGGAGCCGAAGATGCAGGACATGATCATCGCCTTGCGCCGGGCGAAGGACGATCCGCGGGTGGTGGCGTTGCGCGCAACCATGAGCGTCTCGCCGCTCGGCCTCGCGCAGATGCAGGAGGTCCGGGACATGGTCGCCGAGTTCGAAACCTCGGGCAAACCGACGTTCCTGTTCTCCGAAACCATGGGCGAGACCGTGGGCGCGATGTCGTCCTACTACCTGGCCTCGGCGTTCAACACGATCTGGGTGCAGCCCTCGGGGACCGTCGGCGTCGCCGGCATCGGCACGGAGGAGCTGTTCTTCAAGGACTTCCTCGAGCGCTTCGGGCTCAAGGCCTCGTTCCTGCAGCGCAAGGAGTACAAGAGCGCGGGCGAAGCGCTGACAAATTCCGCGATGTCGCCGGCCAACCGCGAAGCGCTGCAGGCGCTGCTCGGCTCATGGTTCGACCAGATGGTCGCGGGCATCGCGGAAAGCCGGAAATTGGCCCCCGAGACGGTGCGCACCTTCATCGACCGCGGACCGCTGATGGCGCGCGAAGCGCGGGAGGGCGGGCTGATCGACGCCATGGGCTACCGCGACGAATTCGACGCCGAAGTGAAGAAGACGGCGGCGGACGCCAGCGCGCTCGACGTCGGGGAATATCTCGATCTCGGATACAGCGCGCGGGGCACATCCAAGAAGGTGGCGATGATCAACGCCGTCGGCACCATCGTGCGCGGCGACGAAGACGACGGCGGCGGGCTGTTCAACTCCGCGGTCGGCGTACGCTCCGGCGTGATGGCCAAAGCCGTGCGGGATGCACTTGAAGACGACGACATCGCGGCGGTCTTGATCCGCGTCGACAGCCCGGGAGGTTCTTACGTCGCGTCGGACACGATCTGGCGTGAGATCGTCAAAGCCAAGGACAAGAAGAAGCCCGTGATCGTGAGCATGGGCAATGTCGCGGCCTCCGGCGGATATTTCATCGCCATGCCCGCCGACCGCGTGTTCGCGCAGCCCGCGACCGTGACCGGCTCGATCGGCGTGGTCATGGGCAAGGTCGTTGTCGCCGGCGCGCTGGAAAAGCTCGATATCAACTGGGACCGCGTGACGTTCGGAGAGTCGGCCGGCATCTTCAATTCGACCACGGACTTCACGCCGGCCCAGCTCGCGCGCCTCAACGAGATGATCGACGCCACCTATCTCGACTTCACGAGCAAGGCGGCGCAAGGGCGCGGCAAGTCGCTGGAGGAGATCGAGAAGGTCGCCAAAGGCCGGGTGTGGAGCGGCGAGGATGCGCTGACCGCGGGCCTGGTCGACGAACTCGGCGGATTGTCGAAAGCGATCGACTACACCAAGACCCGTGTCGGCCTGCAGCCGACCGACAGCCTCGAACTCGTCGCGTTCCCGAAGCCGAAGAGCCGTTTTGCGGAGCTGCTCGGCGGGCTCGAGAACCCGGACCTGCCGTTCGGGCTGGTGCGGGCGCTGGAGGGTCTCGCACGGCTCGGCGACGCGGTCGGGCCGCTGCTGAACGAGCTGGAAGCGGCGAACCGGCCGGGAGTGCAGCTCTACCATGAGCCGGTGCGGGTGAAGTGATTCCTAACGGTTTTCTAACGGGGTCTGACCCTATTTAAAGTTCCTATTAAAGTTCACGCGTTGCACCGATCAGGAATTCGACATTCCCTTCGGGCCCGGTGATCGGGCTTTTTTCGATGCCGGCGACGGTCCAGCCCGGCTGTTCGGCGAGCCACGCCGCGATCGCCGCACAGACTTCTTCGTGCAGCGCGGGCTCGCGCACGACGCCTTTCTTGCCGACGCGTTCCTTGCCGACTTCGAACTGGGGTTTGATCAGCGCGATCAGCCAGGCGTCCGACGTGGTCAGGGCAAGCGCCGCCGGAAGCACGGTGCGCAGGCCGATGAAACTCGCATCGCAGACCACCGCGCCGACGGGATCGGGAATAAGCGCGCGGTCCAACGTGCGCGCGTTGGTGCGCTCGAGCACGACGACACGCGGATCGGTGCGGAGCTTGTGGGCGAGCTGTCCATAGCCGACGTCCACCGCGTAGACCTTCGCCGCGCCGTGCGCCAGCAGGACATCCGTGAACCCGCCGGTCGAGGCGCCGACATCGATGCAGGTGCGTCCCCTCGCCCCGAAGCCGAAGTGTCTCAAACCGTGATCGAGCTTCAAGCCGCCGCGCGAGACCCAGGGATGGTCCTGGCCGCGCAGGGTGACGGCGGCCTCCGGCGGGAGTTTGGCGCCGGCGGAGGTGAGCTTCCGTTCGCCGGAATAGACGAGGCCCGCCATGATGACGGCCTGGGCCCTGGTACGGCTTTCAACCAGGCCGCGGTCGACGAGAAGCTGATCGAGACGGATTTTTTCGGGCATCGGGGTTCAATGGTGTCCGACACCATCGAAGAGTTCAATCCAAGTTCAATGTTTTTTGGCCCCGTGCGGCTTGCCGCCGTGCTTGCCGTCCTTCTTCCGGCCGAAGGTGGGGCGCGCGTCCGGCTTTCCGCCGTGCGGCTTGCCGGCGTGATCCTTTCCGCCGTGATGCTTCGCCTTCCCCGCCCAGAGCGGTTTCCCCTTGTCCTTCCGAGGCGCCGTCGTGTCGCCGTGAGTCGGCTTGTGCTTCGCCTTCCAGGCTTTCTTACCGCGATCCTGCGTCCCGGCTTCGTGCCGCGCTCCTTCGTGCTTGCCGCCTCCGTGCTTCGGCGCGCGGCGCACATGACCGCCGCCGGCCGGCGCATCGGCCGGCGTGATCGCGATATCGCCCTTCGCCACCTTGGCGACGCGCGCGGCGAATTTGTCCGCGGCTCCGGCGTCGATCTCGAACTTCGTCTCCTCGTCGAAAATCCGGATCGCGCCGATCTCGCGCTTGGTGACGCCGCCCTGGCGGCAGATCTCGGGGATCAGCCATTTCGGATCGGCCTTGCGCCGGCGCCCGACATTGAGCCGGAACCACACCGCGTCCGAAAGCCCGGTGCCGGCTCCGCGCGCGGGCGGCATGCCGGTTTCCATCAAGTCCTCCGGCGCCGGGAGGCGTGAACGGTAGATCCGCACGAGCGCGGCGGCGATGTCCTGCGGCGAACGCTGGGCCAGCAGCTCCGCCGCAAGCGCGCGATCCTCGGCCTCGCCGGTGTCGGCGTCCAACAGGCTTTGCAACAGGCGCTCGTTGTCGACCTTGCGGATCGCGTCCGGCGTCGGCGGATTGACCCAGGCCGCCTTGATATTGGCATAGGCGAGCAGGCGCTCGGCCCGCCGGTGGTGCGGCGGAGTCACGAGAAGCACGCTGATCCCCTTCCGACCCGCGCGTCCGGTGCGCCCGCTGCGATGCTGCAGGGTCTCCGGATCGTTCGGGAGATCGGCGTGAATCACGAGGCCCAAGTTCGGAAGATCGATGCCGCGCGCGGCGACGTCCGTGGCCACACAAATCCGCGCGCGCCCGTCGCGCAGGGCCTGCAGGGCGTGGTTGCGCTCGATTTGGCTGAACTCGCCGGAGAGCGAGACCGCCGAAAAGCCGCGCTCGACCAGGGCGGCGTGGAGATGACGGACGGCGTCGCGGGTATTGCAGAACACGAGCGAGGCCGGGGAATCGATGAAGCGCACGATATTGACGACGGCGTGGACGCCGTCCTGCGCCGCGATGCGCATCGCGCGGTATTCGATGTCCGCGTGCGCCTGGCCGCGGCCGGAGGCTTCTATGCGCAAGGCGTTCGTCTGGTAGTTCTTGGCAAGCTGAGCGATCTCCCGCGGGAGCGTCGCGGAAAACAGGAGCGTGCGCCGCTCCTTTGGCGTGGCTTCGAGAATGAACTCTAGATCCTCGCGGAAACCGAGATCGAGCATCTCGTCGGCCTCGTCGAGCACGACCGCTTTCAGATCGGCGACGCGCAGGCTGCCGCGCTCCAGGTGATCGCGCAGCCGCCCGGGCGTTCCGACGACCACATGGCAACCGGCGTTGAGCTCGCGTTTCTCCGCGCGCGGATCCATACCGCCGACACTGGCGACGATGCGCGCGCCGATATGCTGATAGAGCCACACGAGTTCGCTCTGGACCTGCAATGCCAGTTCGCGGGTCGGCGCGACGACGAGCGCGAGGGGATTTCCCGCGCGATCCAGGCTTTCAGCGCCGTCCAGCAAGGCGTCGGCGATGGCAAGGCCGAAGGCGACGGTCTTGCCCGAGCCGGTTTGCGCCGAGACGAGAAGATCACGGCCGGCGGCCTCGGGCGCGAGGACGGCGGTCTGCACCGGCGTGGGTTCGGAATAGTTCCGGCCGGCCAAGGCGCGGGCGAGAGGAGGACTCGTGGGAGGAAAAGCCAAGCGATTGCCCTAAAAAAATGAGCCGGCGGCTGGGCCGGCCCGGCAAAGGAGCCGAGGGTATAGTCCAATTCGCCGCCGCATGCGATGGCGCGATACGCACGTGTGCCGTGCGCCAGATGGGCAGCGGGTCAGGCGCGCGCGGGCTTTTCCAGGCCGAGAACGCCAAGGGCCGCGAGCGCCGCCTGGACAATGGCGGGCGCCGTCAGTCCTGCCTCCTGCAGCTGATCTTCGGGTTTGGCGTGCTCGAAGAACTTGTCGGGCATGCAGAGGGTGCGGATCTTGAGGCCGCTGTCGAGACGGCCGCAGGCGGCGAGATGCTGAAGCACGCTGGCGCCGAACCCGCCCGACGAGCCCTCTTCGACGGTGAGCAAGACCTCGTGGGTGCGCGCGAGTTTGTCGATCAACGCGAGATCGAGCGGCTTGGCGAAGCGGGCGTCGGCAACAGTGGTAGACAATCCGCGGGCGGCGAGATCGTCGGCGGCCTTGAGGCATTCCGCCAGACGCGTGCCGAGACTGAGGAGCGCGACCTTCGCGCCTTCGCGCAGAACACGGCCCTTGCCGATCTCGAGCGGCGTGCCACGCTCAGGCAGGGCAAGGCCGACGCCTTCGCCGCGCGGATAGCGCACGGCGATGGGCCCGGAATTGTGGGCGGCGGCGGTCGCGACCATGTGCATGAGCTCGACCTCGTCGGCCGCCGCCATGATGGTCATGTTCGGCAGGCACGAGAGATAGGCGAGATCGAAAGAGCCCTGGTGCGTCGCGCCGTCGGCGCCCACGAAGCCGGCACGGTCCATGGCGAAACGCACCGGCAGGTTCTGCACGGCGACGTCGTGCACAACCTGATCGTAGGCGCGCTGGAGGAAAGTGGAATAGATGGCGCAGAACGGCTTGTAGCCTTCGGTCGCGAGACCCGCGGCGAAGGTGACCGCATGCTGCTCGGCGATGCCGACGTCGAAGCAGCGGTCCGGAAATTTCTCGGCGAATTTATCGAGCCCGGTGCCGCTCGGCATGGCCGCATTGATGGCGATGACCTTCTCGTCCGCGGCGGCTTCGGCCATCAACGCCTTCGCGAACACACTGGTGTAGGACGGCGCCTTCGACGACGACTTGGCCTGCGTGCCGGACACCACGTCGAACTTGGTGACGCCGTGGTACTTGTCGGCGGAAGCTTCCGCGGGCAGATAACCTTTGCCCTTCTTGGTCACGGCGTGGATCAGGAACGGGCCGTCAAGGTCGCTGTCGCGCACGTTGCGCAGGACGGGAACGAGATGGTCGATGCGGTGGCCATCGATGGGGCCGACGTAATAGAAGCCGAGCTCCTCGAACAATGTGCCGCCCGTGACCATGCCGCGGCCGTATTCCTCGACCCGCCGCGCCGCGTTCTCGATCGACTTCGGCAGATGCGTCGCGATCTGCTTCAAGGCGTGCCTGATGGTGATATAGGAGTTCGACGAGAACAGACGCGAGAGGTAGGCGCTCATGGCGCCGACCGGCGGGGCGATCGACATGTCGTTGTCGTTCAGGATCACGATCAGCTTCGATCGCAGGCTGCCGGCATTGTTCATGGCCTCGTAGGCCATGCCGGCGCTCATCGCGCCGTCGCCGATCACGGCGACCACATGATTGTCGTTGCCGGACAGGTCGCGCGCCACCGCCATGCCGAGGCCCGCGGAGATGGAGGTGGAACTGTGCCCGGCGCCGAACGGGTCGTACTCGCTTTCGGTCCGCAAGGTGAAGCCGGAGAGACCATCCTTCTGGCGGATGGTCGACATGCGGGCGCGCCGGCCGGTGAGGATCTTATGCGGATAACATTGGTGGCCGACGTCCCAGATCAAGCGGTCCCTGGGAGTCTCGAACACATGGTGGATGGCGACGGTGAGCTCGACCACGCCCAGACCGGCGCCGAGATGCCCGCCCGTGCGCGAAACCTGATGGATCGTCTCGGCGCGCAACTCGTCCGACAACTGCGTGAGCTGCTCGATCGAGAGGTTCCGAAGGTCGGCCGACGAAGCGACGCGGTCGAGAAGCGGTGTCTGTGGGGCGCCGGACATGGAAAAACTCACGCCAGAAGAAAAGAGCTAAGAGCGACGCTCGACGGCGAAGTACGCCGCCTGCCTCAAGACATTGGCCCGTTCCCCGAAGCACGCAAGGTGGCGCACCGCGGTTTCGGCCAATTCGCGGGCGTATGTCTTAGCACCTTCAAGTCCGAGGCGGGACACAAAAGTCGCCTTGCCCGCCGCCGCGTCCTTGCCGGTGGCCTTGCCCGCAACGGCTGCCGAGGATTCGACGTCGAGGACGTCATCGGCAATCTGGAAGGCGAGACCCATGGCGATGCCGTAAGCGCCCAGCGCCTCGCGTTCCGGCGCGCGCGCCTGGCCGAGGATCGCGCCGAAACGGCAGGCGGCGGCGATGAGGCAACCGGTCTTCATATTCTGGAGACGGGTCAAGCCAACTTGATCCAGGTTAAGACCCGCCGCCATGAGATCGATCATCTGGCCGCCCACCATGCCGCGCGCGCCGGAGGCGGCGGCGAGTTCGGCGACGAGCGCCGCGCGCACGGCCCCATCGGGATGGGTCGCGCCGTCGGCGAGGACGGCGAACGCCTCCGTCAGCAGCGCGTCGCCCGCGAGGATCGCGGCGGCCTCGTCGAATTTCCTGTGCACCGTCGGCCGCCCGCGACGCAAATCGTCGTCGTCCATGGCGGGCAAATCGTCGTGCACCAGAGAATAACAATGCACCATCTCGATCGCGGCGGCGGCGCGCAACGCGCGTCCGCGCGGCACGGCGAAGAGATCGGCGCCGGCGCAGACGAGGAACGGACGCAATCGCTTGCCGCCGTCGAGCGCGGCATAACGCATCGCCTCGACGACGCGGTTCTCGGGTCCAGGGACGGGAGGAAGAAGGCGATCGAGCTCGGCGTTCGCCGCCGCGCCGATCTCGCTCAGGAGCGATGTGAAATCGGCAGGCGCGGAAGCCTTCGCCGCGACGCTAGTCACTCACCGGCTCCAGGCCGAGGGATTTGCCGACGCCCGTGATCTTCTCGACCTTGGTGCGCGCCTCGGCAAGCTTGCTTTCGCAGTGGGTCTTGAGCGCCGTCCCGCGCTCGTAGGCCTTCACGGCGTCATCCAGTTTCACCTGGCCGCCTTCGAGCCGCTTCACAATATCCTCCAGGGCTTTCATCGCCTCTTCAAAGCCCATAGCCGCGATGTCGGCAGGTACTTCGTTCTTGGACATCTAATGATCCTTCAGCGTCTGGACGTGCGCGGCCGCGCAGTCGGCCAATGCGTCAAGGTTGTAACCTCCTTCGAGCACCGATACCACCCGCCCGCCGCAGACCTTTTTCGCCACGTCCATGAGCCCCGCGGTCGCCCAGGCGAAATCGGATTCATCAAGCCGGAGCTCGGCCAGGGGATCGTCCTTATGGGCGTCGAACCCGGCGGAAATAAGGAGGAAGTCGGGCTTGAATGTCTCCAGGGCCGGCAGCAGCTCCCCTGCGAAGCGGGTGCGAAAAACGTCGGAGCCCGTTCCCGCCGCCAGCGGCACATTGACGACATTGCCATGGGCGCCGCGTTCCCGCGACGCACCGGTGCCCGGATAAAACGGATACTGATGGGTGGAGGCGTAGAAGGCTTCGGCGTCGTTCCAGAACATCTCCTGGGTCCCATTGCCGTGATGGACGTCGAAGTCGACGACGGCGACCCGTTTGTGGCCGTGGGCCGCGCGGGCGTGAAGCGCGCCGACGACGATATTGTTGACGAGGCAGAACCCCATGGCGCGTGTGGATTCCGCGTGATGCCCCGGCGGACGCACCGCGCAGAAGGCGTTGCGGACCTCGCCCTTCGCCACGGCATCGACCGCACGCACCACCGCCCCCGCGGCCCTTTGCATCGCCTCGCCGGAGCCCGGCGAGACAACGGTGTCGGCGTCGATCTGGAGGAGGCCGTGATCGGGGATGGCGTCCAGGATCTGCGCGGCGAAATCGCCCGGATGGGCGCGGGCCACGTCTTCGGGGCTCGCACGCGGCGCGTCTTCACGTTGGAGACCGCGGAAGGCGTCCTGCTCCATCGCGCGCAGCACCGCGCGCAGGCGGTCCGCACGCTCGGGGTGATAGGCGCCGGTATCGTGAGCGAGACAATCTTCGTGCGTGATGAGAAGGGTCGTCATGTCCCTTTCTTACCATGCGGCTCGTCGGGCAGACTATCGCGATGCGAATTGGGATCGACCTGGGCGGCACGAAAATCGAGGCCATCGCGCTGGCGCGCGACGGCACGGAGCGATTCCGCAAGCGCGTGCCCACACCGGCGGGCGACTATGGAGCGACGGTTCGCGCGATGGCCGAGCTGGTTCGCGCCGCCGAGGCCGCGACGGCGGATACGGGCACCGTCGGCGTCGGAATTCCCGGGGCCGTCTCGCCCGCAACCGGCCTCGTCAAGAACGCGAACTCCACCTGTTTGATAGGGCACCCGCTGGACAAGGACCTTGCTTCGGCGATCGGACGCCAAGTCCGGCTCGCCAACGATGCAGACTGTTTCGCCTTGTCGGAGGCGGTCGACGGCGCGGGCACGGGGGCGGCCATCGTATTCGGGGTGATTCTCGGCACCGGCGTCGGCGGTGGGCTCGTCATCGACCGGCGTGTCGTCAGCGGGCCAAACGCCATCACCGGCGAATGGGGTCACAATCCCCTGCCCTGGCCGAAGGACGACGAGCGTCCGGGAGCGCGCTGCTATTGCGGGCGCGAGGGATGCATCGAGACATTCCTATCGGGCCCGGGGCTCGCGCGCGATCATGGCGCGGGCGTGAGCGCCGCGGAGGTCGCCGCGTCGCAGGAACCGGCGGCCGTCGCCGCGATGGATCGCTATCTCGACCGGCTCGGACGCTCGCTCGCCCACGTGATCAACATCCTCGATCCCCACGTCATCGTCTTGGGGGGTGGACTGTCGAAGGTCGCACGGCTTTATGACGATGCGCCGCGCGCGATTCAAAAGCACGTGTTCTCCGATGCGGTCGCGACGAGGATCGTGCCGCCGAAGCACGGGGATTCGAGCGGCGTCAGGGGCGCCGCGTGGCTGTGGGACTAGCAGTCCGGTTTCAACGGCTCGAGGTCGATCAGCTTGAAGCCGATGGAGAAGTCGCCGAAGTCCTGGACCATCGACCGGCTGATGCCCGACGACAGCATGTCCATGCCGAGCTCGTACTCGGGCGTGGGATCCTTCGAGGCCACCGGAAAATAGGCAAGACTGATCGGCCAGTAGCGGCCGGCGCTGAGCTGGCCGCCTTTGGCGAGCGCCGCCTGGGCCTCGCGGCCGCCCGCGATCATCGCCGTGATGACGAAAGGCCCGCGGTCGAAAGCGCCGTCGATGACCCGGCCGCGGAAGAATTTCTTTCCAGCCGCCGCATTCTCGAGCAATGCAATCGTGTGCGCGGTGGACAGCATGGTCCCCGGCGCGAGATCGAAGGTGACCGGCTTGTCCGCTTCGTAGGTCGCGGTTCCCGAACCATCGGCGTTCAGAGCGATGGTGCCGCGGTAGATCTTCGACGCCTTGCCGTTCTCGAGGGTCTGCATGCTGAAGCTCGAAGACCGGCCGTCCTTCGCTTCCCAGCCGGCGTAGCGCTGGTCGATGTTCTGGCTTTCGCCGTCGGCGTAGGCGAGCGTCATCGCGATACTGCTTTCGATGGTGTACCCGTCGCAGCGGTCGGACAGCACGTAGGTCATGGTGCCGCGCGCGGCGCGCACGCCTTCGCCGGGTTTGGTGCGGAGGAGGCTGAGCTCGTACGTGGCTTTGTGCCCGGTCAGGGCGGGCCTGGCCTTGGGGACCACGGCAGCCGCGGCCGCGGCGGCATTGATGTCGGTGAAAAGCGCCCCGCTCAAGATCAGGAGGACGCCGGCCGCGGAACTGAGAAGACGAACCAATTTCACACTGAACCTCATCGATCACGGGCGCATATCATAGAGTTAGAGCCCTGCCGCCGTCCGACGATTCGGGCAATTCACTTGCTAGTCAAAACTAAATCCAGGGCTTCGCAAGCGGTGTCCGTGGAAAAGCAGGGCGCCGGCCTGGAATTGTTATATTGTTAAATCACCGGCCGTACGCGGAAAAATAAAGAAAAACCCGGCGCAGCGTCGGAATCATATGCGATATCCGCATCGACGGTTGAAGTTTCCCGCCATGCAAACTTCGTTTGTTGACTGGGCGGTCGGCGATTAACGAATATGCGACAATCAGGGGAATGGGAGTATCCGGGATGCCCGGGATACCGGAACCGAAGCGCTTGCCCGCCGAGGGACCAGATCAATCTTCAACGTCGATCGTCACGAAACTGACACAGCTTGTCCGGTTCACCGAACAGGCCGCGCCAAGCCGCGAGACCGACGGAACCAAGACGATTGTCGAGATCGCGCGCATGGCGCACGCCCTGGTGGCGGAGATCACGGAGCATCTGAAAGCGCAGGAACGCCGCATCGGCGAGCTGGAAAACCTCGCGACGACCGATGGGCTGACGCGGGTGCTCAACCGCCGCGGCTTCGAGGACGCCCTCACCCATGAGCTTTCCGTCGCGAAGCGGCACGGCGTCGGCGGCGTGCTGATCTTCGTCGATCTCGACGAATTCAAACCGATCAACGACACCTACGGCCACGCGGCCGGAGACGAAGTGCTGCTCACCGTCGCGACCCTGCTGCGCGGCCATATCCGCGACACGGACTATATCGGCCGCCTCGGCGGCGACGAATTCGCGATCCTGCTGCCGCGTTCGAACAAGCGCAACGGCGTGCGCCGCGCCGAAGACCTCGACCGTAAGCTGAACAACGCCTACGCGTCGTGGGATGGCGTGCAGATCCCGATCAAGGCGAGCTGCGGCGTGCACATGTACGCCGCGAGCGCGGAGGTCAAACAGCTGCTCGAAGCAGCCGACGCGGCGATGTACAAGATCAAGCAGGAGCGCCGCGCCAGGCTGAACCTGAAGGTTCGGTAGGCTCGATCACCCCACAAACAGAGCTGCCATCCTTGGCGCGAAGCGCCGGGGACCCGGAGGTATTTGATTTCCGGTTTAAAAACGAAGACGAGAAAACCCTGGATCCTCGCGGCCTGTCGGCCGCAAGGATGACAATAAGTTATCTTGTCGCGTCGTGCGCCGGCGCGGGCCTCGCGTCTTTCGCAGCGTCCTTGACCACATCCTTCGGCAGATCGAGCTTGATGTGCAGCTCCTTGAGCTGGCGCGGCGTGACGGTATTGGGCGCCTGCATCAAAAGGTCCTCGGCCTTGCCGGTCATCGGGAACAGGGTGACCTCCCGCAGGTTCGGCTCGTCGGCAAGAAGCATGACGATACGGTCGATGCCGGGCGCGGAGCCGCCGTGCGGCGGCGCGCCGTACTTGAACGCGTTCAACATGCCCCCGAAACGGCTCTCGACGTCTTCCTTGGTGTAGCCGGCGATCTCGAACGCCTTGTACATGATGTCCGGGCGGTGGTTGCGGATCGCGCCCGAGCTCAGCTCCACGCCGTTGCAGACGATGTCGTACTGGAACGCCTTGATCTCCAGCGGATCCTTGGTCGTCAGCGCTTCCATCTCGCCTTGCGGCATCGAGAACGGGTTGTGGCTGAACTCGATCTGGCCGGTGTCGGCGTTGCGCTCATACATCGGGAAGTCGACGATCCAGCAGAACTTGAACTGCTCCGCATCGAGCAGCCCCAGCTCGTTGCAGATCCTGGTGCGCACGTGCCCGGCGAATTTCGCCGCCGACACCGGCTGGTCGCAGACGAAGAACGCGGAATCGCCGTCGGCAAGGCCCATCGCCGCCTTGACCGCCGCGACGCGCTCCGGCCCGAGGTTCTTGGCGATCGGGCCGGCGGGCCCGTCACTCTTATATTGGATATAACCGAGGCCGCCGGCGCCGTTCTCGCGCGCCCACTCGTTGAGCTTGTCGAACCAGCTGCGCGGCTGGTCGGCCGATTTCGGGCCGGGGATGGCGCGGACGATGGCGCCCTTCTCGATGTTCTTCGCAAACAGGCCGAAATTGGAGCCCCTGAACGCATCCGTGACGTCGGTGATGAGGAGCGGATTGCGCAGGTCCGGCTTGTCGCTGCCGTACTTGAGCATGGCGTCGTCGAAGGTGATGCGCGGGAACGGCGGCTTGGTCACCGGCCGTCCCTTGCTGAACTCCTCGAACACGCCGGCGAGCACCGGCGCGATGGTATCAAACACATCGTCCTGGGTGACGAAGGCCATTTCGAAGTCGAGCTGGTAGAATTCGCCGGGCGAGCGGTCGGCGCGCGCGTCCTCGTCGCGGAAGCAGGGCGCGATCTGGAAGTAGCGGTCGAAGCCCGAGGTCATGATCAGCTGTTTGAACTGCTGCGGCGCCTGCGGCAGCGCGTAGAACTTGCCGGGATGCAGGCGCGAGGGCACGAGGAAATCGCGCGCGCCTTCCGGCGACGAGGCGGTGAGGATCGGCGTCTGGTATTCGACGAACCCCGCCTCCCACATGCGGCGGCGGATGGCGGCGATCACCTTCGAACGCAGAAGGATGTTCTCGCGCATCTTGTCGCGGCGCAGATCGAGGAAACGGTAGGTCAGGCGCATCTCTTCGGAATATTCCTGATCGCCCGCGACCTGCATCGGCAGCACCGCGGCGTCGGAGAGGACCTCCACTTCCTTGACGACGAGCTCGATGCGTCCCGTCGGGAGCTTGTCATTGATCGTCTCGGCCGCACGCGGGACGATCTTGCCGAAAACCGAGATCACGCTTTCCGGACGGACGGCTTCGAGCGTCTTGAAGATCGGGCTCGAGATGTCGGCCACGCACTGGGTGATGCCGAACTGATCGCGCAGGTCGACGAACAGGAGATTGCCGTGGTCGCGCTTGCGATGCACCCAACCGGCGAGCTTCACCTCCTTGCCCGCATCCTCCTGGCGAAGGGCGCCACAGGTGTGTGTACGGTAGCGGTGCATCGTCGGGTATCCTTAAGCGGCAAAGGGCACGGGATCGGGGCGCCGTTCGACAACCTTGGGCCCCTTTTTAGCGGGCGTGAAAGCACACTGAACCCCGCCTTTTGTCAAGCGCCCAAGGCATTTCATTGGGTTGCAGGGGCCCGGATCAAGGGCTAAGAAAGCGCCCCATGCCGTTGATCACCGATACATCCGCGCTCAGCGCCCTTTGCGACCGCCTGAACCAGACCGAATTCGTGACGGTCGATACCGAATTCATGAGGGAGACCACCTACTGGGCCAAGCTGTGCCTGGTCCAGGTGGCCGGTCCCGACGAAGCCTATTGCATCGATCCGCTGGCCAACGGGATCAACCTGAAACCGCTGTACGACCTGCTGGCCAATCCCAAGGTGCTGAAGGTCTTCCACGCCGGCCGGCAGGACCTGGAAATCTTCTATACCGCGACGACGCAGGTGCCGACGCCTATCTTCGACACGCAGATCGCGGCGATGGTGTGCGGCTTCGGCGACCAGGTGGGCTACGAGACCCTGGTGTCGAAACTGGCGGGCGCGCATCTCGACAAGTCGCAGCGGTTCACCGACTGGTCGCAGCGCCCGTTGACCGAGCGTCAGGTGAAATACGCCCTCGGCGACGTGACCCATCTTCGGAAAGTCTACGCCGCCCTTTCCAAGAAACTCGAGAAGTCCGGCCGCCTGCCCTGGTTGCAGGAGGAAACGGACACGCTCACCGATCCGGCCACCTACCGGGTGGAGCCGCGCGAAGCCTGGCGGCGCATTCGTGCGCGCACGCGCGCGCCGCGCCTGTTGTGCGTCCTCCGGGAGCTCGCCGCCTGGCGCGAACTCACGGCGCAAGCCATGGATATGCCGCGCCAGCGCGTGGCCAAGGACGACGCACTGCTCGAACTGGCCGCCAGCATGCCGGTGACGGCGGACGACATCAAACGCTCGCGCCTGGCCAAGTCGCTGGCCAGCGGCAAATATGTCGACGGGGTGCTGGCCGCGATCGCCAAGGGGCGCTCGATCCCGGAAAGCGACTGTCCGAAGCCCGACCGCCAGGACAACGGCGACAATCCCGCGCCGCGCGCCATCGTCGAGCTCTTGAAACTTCTCCTCAAGACCAAGGCCGACCGCCACCATGTGGCGCAACGCCTGATCGCCACCAGCGACGACGTGGAAGCCATCGCGCTCGCGGACGACGCCGACGTGCCGGCGCTGCACGGCTGGCGCCGCGAGCTGTTCGGCGAAGACGCGCTGAAGCTCAAGCACGGCAAACTTGCCATCGGCCTTTCGGCCAACGGCAAGGACGTCGAGGTGTTCGAGCGGTAGCTAGTCCGAAAGACGGCGCGCGGTGCGCGCGCGAGTCTCTATGAAGTCCGCGAGATCCTGGGGATTGGCAACCCGCAGCGCCGTGGGGGAAAAGGTCTCGTCCGCCTCGAGCCTCAACGTCAGCCCGCCGGATCCGCCGACGCGCACGTCGACGCTCCTGATGTCACGATACGGAATGAACCGGCGCTTGAACGGGAACGCGGGAACGTCCAGCCCCTCGTCGGTGAGGACATAGGTGCGGCGCTCCCGGGGCAGGAAGTACACCGCGAAAAACAGCGCGCCGAAAAAGCAGATGCGAAAGATCAAGGATGCCGGGTGCGCGGCATCCGCCCGCGAGACGTAGACCAGCGGCGCCGATGCCGCCATCACCAGGACGGGAACCGACAGCAAGGGCACCGCCGCACCGGTCAGCGGCAGCGGCAGGCCCTTGGAGGCGTCGAACCACATCCGGTACCTATGTCCTGCGAATCTGCGGCGCGAGCTCGAGGTGGTCGGCGAGGCGCTTCAGCCGGCGTTCGTATGAGCCTGAAGCGTACATCGGCTCGCCGGCCGGCACGCGCAGCACGAGCTTTGCCCCGTCGATCTTGAGCGAAGTCCGGCTCACCCACCCGGGGGCGCCGGCCGACAGCGCGTAAGCGAGCCGCATGGCAAGCCCGACGGTCTGGATGCGGTGGATGCGCGAGTCGGCGAGAAGCGCATGAGCCTGCTCGATGATCGGTTCGGAGGGTTGGGCCTGGTAGCGATAGTAAAGGACAAGCGCGAGCGCGGCGCGATCTTCGTGCCCCAGCCCGAGGAACGGAAGCCGCAGGACGCGCAGAAACGCCTGCTCGGCGCGGTAGTCGGGATGTTCGGTCCACCACACGTCCCGCAGCAGGCAGGCGGCAAGCCGGAGCTTCTTCTGTTTCGCACTCTCGTCCTTGAACAGCGCGCTCATCCACTTAAAGGACTCATAGCCGGCGTCGGTCGAACGTCCCGCGGCGCGCGCCATCTCCTCGGCGAGACTGACGATCGGATCCTGCTTGCGCACGGCGGCGGGAAGGTCCTTGAAGAACTGCCCTTCGCGCATGCCGTAGATCGAAAAAACCAGGGAACGCGGCTTGGCCACTTCAAGCAACCGTTCGAGCACCGCCGCACCGAGCGGGAGCGTGGCCAGACGCGCGCGTGAAACGCCCTTGATCTGCTCGAGACTGCGCTGCGAGAGACGGGAGATCACCTCGAAGAGGCCGATGGCCTGCTGGCGCTCGAGCGTGAAGTTATCGAGGACGTGGAGCGGATAGTTCATCTGGGCGATGCAGACCCGCGCGAGCGACCGCCAGGCGCCGCCGACGGCATAAAGAGTCTTGTCCTTCTGCCGGGTGACCCATCTGTTCTTCTCCAGCGCCTTATCGATGATCGAGAGCGCCTTCGCGCGGTCGCCTTCGGCGGCTTCGGACAGCCGCAACAGGCCGAGCGGCAGGGTCGTATGCTCGCTCATGCGGCGCGCGCCGACCTTGACGAGCTCGAGACTGCCGCCGCCGAGGTCGGCGACGATGCCTTCGGCATCGGGGATGCCGCATAAGACGCCCAACGCCGAACGTTCGGCTTCCTGCTTGCCGGTGAGCGTCTGGACCTTGATCTTGGCGCGGCGTTCGAGCGCCTTGACGAAGGCTTTGCCGTCGCCGGCGTCGCGCACCGCCGCCGTCGCCAGCGCATCGATGCTGCCCGCGCCGAGCGCACGCGCGATCTTCACAAAGCGCCCGACCGTATCGAAGGCCATCTTGACGCCGTCCGGGTTCAGGACGCCTGACTTCTCGAGGCCCCTGCCGAGGGCGCAGATGGATTTTTCGTTGTGAAGCGGGATCGGCGTACGCGTCCGCCCGTCATAGACCACGAGGCGCACCGAATTTGAACCGATGTCGATCACCGCTACAGGTTTGCGGGCTTGTTTGACCGAAGCGCGCCGCGTTCTTGGGGTTTTCCGAGCCATCAATCCGCAAGAGTGCAGTGGAACCGGGCAGCCGAACGGCTGCGTTTCGACGCCCGCTTATAGACGGTTTAGCGCCGACTGGGAACCAGCTTGGGAAGACGCTTTTTCGCGCGCTCGAGCGCACTGCCCTGGCCCGACAGACTCGGATTGGTCATGAAATACTCATGCGCCGAGAACGGCCGATCGCCGGTCTGCTCGCGGATGTAGCGTCCGTCAGGCTGCAAGACCCAGCTTTGCTCGTTGTCGTTCATGTTCGCGACCATGATCTGGTCGAGCACCTGCTGCTGCACGGTGGGATTCTCGATCGGCACGAAGGTCTCGACGCGCGCGATCAGGTTGCGCGGCATCCAGTCGGCCGACGTGATGAACACCTTGGCGTGCGGCGAGGGCATTTCATGGCCCGCGCCAACGCACATGATGCGCGAATGCTCGAGGAAGCGTCCGACGATGCTCTTGACGCGAATGTTGTCCGACAGCCCCGGCACGCCCGGCCTCAAGCCGCAAATGCCGCGGATGACGAGGTCGATCTTCACGCCGGCCTGCGAGGCGCGGTAGAGCGCGTCGATGATGTCCGGATCGACCAGCGCGTTCATCTTCGCCCAGATCGTGCCGGGACGCCCGGCGCGGACGTGCTCGATCTCGTCGTTGATCAGCTTGGCGATGCGTTCGCGCAAGCCCAGGGGCGCGATCGAGAGTTTTTCAAGCCCGTCCGGCTGTGCATAGCCGGTCATATAGTTGAACACGCGGGTGGCGTCGCGGCAGAGCACAGGATCGGACGTGAAGAACGAGAGGTCGGTGTAAATCTTGGCGGTCACCGGGTGATAGTTGCCGGTGCCGAAGTGGACGTACGAGCGCGTCTCGGCGCCTTCGCGGCGCACGACCAACGATATCTTGGCGTGAGTCTTGAGGTTGACGAAGCCGAACACGACGTTGGCGCCGGCGCGCTCGAGATCGCGCGCCCAGCGGATGTTGGCCTCCTCGTCGAAGCGCGCCTTCAACTCGACCATGGCGGTGACGGACTTGCCGGCTTCCGCCGCCTCGACCAGCGCCTTGATGATCGGACTGTCCTTGCTGGTACGGTAGAGCGTCTGCTTGATCGACAGCACGTTCGGATCGCGCGCCGCCTGGCGCAGGAACTGGACCACCACGTCGAAGGATTCGAAGGGATGGTGGACGACGATGTCCTTCTGGCGGATGGCCGCGAAGCAGTCGCCGTTGAAATCGCGGATGCGTTCCGGGAAGCGGGCGTTGTAGGGCGGAAACAGAAGCTCGGGCCGCTCGTCGATGATGAGCTGTTTCAGATCCGTCTGGCCGATCATGCCGTCGATCTTGAAGCTGTCGGCGGGCGAAACCTCGAGTTCGTCGCAGATCAATTTGACCTGATCAGGCGGCATGTCGCCGGAGAGCGCGAGACGGATGCACGTCCCGCGGCGGCGGCGCTTGAGCGCGCTTTCGAAACTCGTGACCAGATCCTGCGCTTCTTCGTCGACCTCCATTTCGGAGTCCCTGATGACCCTGAAGTGACCGGTCTGGAGCACGCGGAAGCCCGGGAACAGCGCATCGAGAAACATGGTGACGACATCCTCGACGAGGATGAAGCGCACGGTGTCGCCCTTCAGCCGGACGAAGCGTTGAACCTGGGTCGGGATCGGCACCAGCGCGCGCATGACTTCGCCGTCGGAGATCCGCGCGAGCTGAAGCACCAGCGCGTGCCCGAGGTTCGGAATGAACGGAAACGGATGGGCGGGATCGACGGCGAGCGGCGTGAAGACGGGGAAGATATGTTCGAGGAACCGTACTTCCAGCTCGCCGCGGTCCTCCTCCGACAGGTCGGCGGGCCCAACGACGAAAATGCCGTTGTCGGCGAGCATGGCCTTCAGTTCGATCCAGGTCTCGTCCTGCAATTTGAACAGGTGCCGGACTTCGTCGTTGATAAGGTCGAGCTGTTCCTGGGGCGTAAGACCGTCGGCGGAGGGCTGCGCGATGCCGGCGTTGACTTGCCCTTTTAGCCCGGCGACGCGCACCATGTAGAATTCGTCGAGGTTCGAGGCGGAGATCGAGAGGAACCGGACGCGCTCGAGCACGGGGTGACGGGGATTGCGGGCCTCTTCCAGAACGCGGGTGTTGAACGCGAGCCACGACAGCTCACGGTTGATGAACCGTTCCCGCGGCGTGAATGAATCCACGGCCGGCGTCCTCGCGAGGCGGGCGCGCGTGCGGTTGAGGTCGGGCACAGGTTCGGACGGGTTCATAAAAGTGCAATGAACATAGGAGATTAGGCTATTATCCGCCCGCGCGGCCCGCAAATCAAACGCCTTAGAAGTGCATGAAAGTCGTTCATCTCCTGCGCCATGCGAAGTCCGACTGGGGCGATCCCGCGCTCAACGACCACGAGCGCCCGCTCAATAAGCGGGGCATCAAGGCCGCGAAGGCCATGGCCCGGCGGCTGGCCGCGGAAAACTTCGAGATCGACGCCGTGTTTTGTTCGACGGCCAAACGCGCGCGCGAAACCTTTGGTTTGCTGGACCTTCCGCTGCGCAAGGTCGCGCTGTCGTTTCACGACGCGCTCTACATGGTCTCGCCGGGGGAGCTGCTGGCCTTCATCCGGCGCGCACCCGAAAACGCCGCCTCGATCATGCTCGTGGGCCATAACCCCGCCACCCATGAACTCGCGCTGGCATTGACGGCGCGCGCCGCGCCCGGCCAGCGTCAGGCCTTCGCCGCGCTCAAGGAAAAATATCCCACCGGCGCCCTGTGCTCGATCAGGTTCGCGGTGCCGCACTGGCGGCAGGTGGCCCCGGCAACGGGAACGCTGCTGCGGTTCTTGAGACCGCGCGACCTCAAGGCGGGGAGACGCTCTCCTCGCCGATGATCGATTTGACGAGCGGGATCGTGATCGGCCGCTTTCCTGCGAGCGAGGCCTTGTCGGCCATGGCGACGAGTTCGCGCGCGGCGGCGAAGCTGCGATCGATGCGGCGTGTGACGTAGGAGATGACGTCGGGCCCGACGCTGAGCTGGCGATCGGCGAAGAGCTTCACCAACACCGCTTCCATCATCGCGTCGTCAGGAGGAGCGATGCGCACCGCCGGGATGGAAGATAGACGCGAGCGCAAATCGGGCAGCTCGACGGGCCAGCGCGCCGGCGGCTCGCGGCCGGTCAGCAAGAGCGCGCCGTTGCTTTCACGGACGGCGTTGAAAAGGTGGAACAGGGCGCGTTCGTCGGCGAGCGCGCCCTCCTCGATGACGAAGGCCCTCGCCCGCTGAAGCGCGGCGCCGAGGTTCTCGACGGAAAGATCGGGCGCCGCGAGCGCAAGGGCGCGCGCTTTCAGGGCGAACACCTGCGCCAAATGCGACTTGCCGCACCCCGGCGGTCCGAACAGCGCGAGCACGTGGCCCGGCCACGCCGGCCAGCGGTCGATCCATTCGACCGCTTCTTCGTTTCCCGGCGCGACGAGGAAATCCTCGCGGCCAAAAGCCGGGCGGTGACCAAGATCGAGAGCAAGCTGGCGTTGCGAAGGGGCCCGCGGATCGCTCATGCGGACGGAGAACTCACTTCGGCGGGTCCTCGGACGGAGCGCCGGGCTGCTTCAGCGCGCGGCGGGCCGCTCCAATATTCTCGAGCACCCAGACGCCGTTCTGCTGCGTGAAGCTGAGGTTGTGCTGACCCATGGCAAGGCGGAGCTGCTCTTCCTCGCCGGCAAAATGGATCGTGACCTGTACGCGGTCGCGGGTCATGGCCTGAACGTCGACCTGGTCGACCAGGGCAACGTTGGCGAGGCGGCCGCGGATGCTGAGCCAATCCTTGAGGTCGGTGACGGGCACCAGTGCGGTCATCTGGTTCTTCACGCCAAAGGACACCCGGTTCCGGCGACGCCAGCTGTCGGCGGCGGCCGTGACCGCCGTCTGCACCGCGCCAGCGAGAACTTCAGGCGCCGCCTGACCGCCGGACCCCGAATGCGTGATCGAGAATTCGACGGGCTCGGCATCGGAGCGGATCTCGGTCAACGTCATGCCGACCGGTCCGTTGCCTTCAACGGTGGCGGACACCACCAGCACGCCCGCGGCTTTATAGCGGTCAGCCAACGCGAGCAGCGCACCGGTATCGAGCGAGGACGCCTGCGCCGCCGTCACAAGCGCGGTCTCCTCGGCGCCGTTGGGCGGAACGATCAGCGGCAGAAGCCCGCCATCGGCCTCGGACCTGGCCCAGGTATCGTGCCACACGCTGCCCCACAGACTTGCGCTGCCGCCGGTGTTCATGACCGGGACAACCACGAGCGGACGGCTGACGGTTTCGGTGAAGGGAATCCCGGCGCCGCGGAGCAGTTGGCGGATTGCATTGGGATTGAAACGCACGGTGAGCTCGGCGAGGTAGCGCACAGCGGAACTGCGTTCGTTCGCGATCGAGAACTCGCGCACCATCTCGATGATCTGCTCGGCGTTCTGCTGCGGCACGTTCGGCAGGTCCTCGCGCGCGACGATGCGCTCGAGAATGCGGCGATAGGCGGCAATCCGCCCCTGCGTGAGGCCGCGCTCGCGCGCTTCGCCGACACTGCCGGCGGTCACGTCGACCGGCACCGATTCGGCCACATAGACGTCGGAAACGCCGCGCGGCAGCGCCGGCGCAGCCTGGCCGAACGCCATCGAAGGCCGCAGGGAAACCGCCAATGGCAGGGCCGCGGCGGCCATTGCAAAGCGGCGTCGATTAAGTATGTTGGCCCTCACCACGGCACCTGCCATAACCTGTTTCAATCAAAGATGATTTGCCGGCCGAAGCGGCAATTTGCGGGCGTCTTCAAGGTCAAATTTAGCATTCATGAAGAACGGTTTAACCTACAAAGACGCCGGGGTCGATATCGACGCCGGTAACGCGCTGGTGGAGGCCATCAAGCCACTGGCGAAGGCCACCTCACGCCCCGGGTCGGACGCCGCCCTCGGCGGTTTCGGCGCATTCTTCGACCTCAAGGCCGCCGGCTATAAAGATCCGGTGCTCGTCGCGACCACCGACGGAACGGGGACGAAGCTGCTCGTCGCACAGGCGGCGGGCAAGCACCGCACGATCGGTATCGATCTCGTCGCGATGTCGGTCAACGATCTGGTTGTGCAGGGCGCGGAACCGCTGCTGTTCCTCGATTACTTTGCGACCGGGAAACTGGACGTCGCCGCCGCGCGCGAGGTGATCGCCGGCATCGCCGAAGGCTGCAAGGTCGCGGGCTGCGCCCTCGTCGGCGGCGAGACCGCAGAAATGCCGGGCATGTATGCGCCGGGCCATTACGATCTCGCGGGCTTCGCCATCGGCGCGGTCGAGCGCGATCAGGCCCTGACCGGCAAGGACGTCGCGCCCGGCGATATCATCCTTGGACTCGGCTCGTCCGGATTCCACTCCAACGGCTATGCCCTCGTGCGCCGCGTGGTCGAAATGAGCGGCCACACATACGACGGGCCGGCTCCGTTCGGCAGCATCGGCACCCTCGCCGACGCGCTGCTGACGCCGACACGCATTTATGTGAAGAGCTGCCTCGCCGCGATCCGCGCCGGGCACATCAAGGCGCTGGCGCATATCACCGGCGGCGGGTTCATCGACAATATCCCGCGTGTCCTGCCCGAAGGGCTCGGCGCCGACATCGACGCTGGCGCGATCGCCTTGCCGCCGATGATGAAATGGATCGCCAAAATCGGCGGTATCCAGAGCAGCGAACTCGCGCGCACCTTCAATTGCGGCGTCGGGATGGCGGCGGTGGTTGCACCTGACAAGGCGGATCAGGCGATCAAGCTTCTCACCAACCACGGTGAGTCGGTGATGCGGATCGGCATCGTCGTGAGCCGATCGTCCGAGCCGCGGGTGAAGATGCTCAATCTCGACCGCTGGATGGATTAGCCAGCGAGCCGATCGAGGTCGATCTCGCCGGAGACGATCCGGCGCAAGGTTTCCGGATAAAGCGTCTGCTCGCGGGCCTGCACGCGCGCGGCGAGAGTCGCGGCGGTATCGGTAGGCTCGACAGCCACCGGCGCCTGGGCCACGACCGCGCCGTGATCGTATTCGTCGTCGACAATGTGGATGGTCACGCCGGTCTCGCGCTCGCCGGCTTTCAGGACCGCCTCGTGGACGTGTGCACCGTACATGCCCTGGCCGCCGAACTTCGGCAGCAGCGCGGGATGCACATTGAGGATCCGCCGGTGAAAGGCGCCAAGCGTGGCGGGACCGAGCTTCCGCATATATCCCGCGAGCACCACGAGATCGGCGCCGTGGCGCTTCAAGGTCCCGGCGATGGCCGCGTCGGCCGCCGCGTCCGAGCCCGTCACCTTGGCGCTGATATGCGCCCACGGCACATCGTTCTGCTCCGCCCAGGCGATGGCCGTTGAGTCGCGATTGTTGCTGATCAGCACGGCCGGCTCGGCCTTCAGCGCGCCGGCGCGCATGGCGGCGACGATGGCGCGCATGTTCGTCCCGTTGTGGGACGCCAGGAAGCCGATGCGGGGAATGGCGGGCAGCGCGCTCATGATCGGCTCGCCGCCCGGATATCGCTAGCCGACGATTTCAAAGCCGGAGAAGAAGAACGCGATTTCGATCGCGGCATTCTCCGGCGAATCCGAACCGTGCACCGAATTGGCTTCGATCGATTCCGCATGGACCTTGCGGATCGTGCCTTCCGCGGCGTTGGCGGGATTGGTCGCGCCCATGATCTCGCGATTGCGGGCGACGGCATTTTCGCCTTCGAGCACCTGGGCGACGATCGGGCCGGAGGTCATGAAGTCGCAGAGGCTCTTGAAGAACGGACGATCCTTGTGCACGCCGTAGAACGCCTCGGCCTGGGCGCGGCTGAGAAGCATGCGCTTCTGCGCGACGATGCGCAGGCCGCCCTTCTCGAGCATGGCGTTGATGGCGCCGGTCAGATTGCGGCGGGTGGCGTCGGGCTTGATGATCGAGAAAGTGCGTTGAATAGCCATGGCGGTCTTATCGCTCCGGGTGTTGCAGACGGTCCGAAATTTGCGCGGGTTTATAGACAAGTGCGCCCTCAGGCGCAACGAGGGTGCTATAAGGGCCCAAAAGGCCATATACCGTGAGCGCCCCCCCTCCCTCATCTCCGCCGACGCAAGACGCGCGTGAAGCGTGGAGGCGGCGTCTTACCGCCGCGCAGGCACCCATGTACGAAGTCCCGGTGCAGAAGCCGCGCCGCTAGTTGAGCTGAGCCTTTTCCTCGGCTTTCAGACTGGCTGGATCGATTTGCGCGCCGCCCGCCTGGTGGTGCACCATGACCCAAACCGAGCCCGCGCGCGCAAACAGGTTCGTCGCCACCAGATACTGCACGCCCGTGCCGAGACCAACCTTCTCGATGCAGGTCACGACTGCGACGTCGCCGTAGGTATTCACGTTGTCCGCGTGGCACGACACGCGCAACGCTTCCGGGTTCCCGAGAATGGCGCTCCAACTGCGCATCACCGCGTCGCGGCCTTTGACGACCGCGCGTCCCGGGTGGATGCAGGACACGGGCCGGTCCTTCGCCCAAACCTTATCCATTGCGGAGATGTCGCGTGAGGTGAACGCGGCATAGAACGCGGCGTTGGCGAACAGGATGGCGTCGTGGTCGGACATCTTGTATGCAGCATGGAATTGTTTCGCTGCGCACAGAAATATTGAGGCCGTTAATGGCGAATGTCGATGCCCTTGAGGGTCCCACCCTCGCCCCCGCGTCCGGAAAGGCGCCGACGGCGGCGGTGGTCCTGGTCCACGGTTATGGGGCGAGCGGCGACGATCTGATCGGCCTTGCGCCTTTTTTTGCCAACGCCCTTCCTCATGCCATCTTCTATTCGCCCAATGCGCCGGACCCATGGGAAGGCGGCATGTCGGGCGGGCGCCAATGGTACAGCCTCGCCGGTTTCGATCCAACCGCCATTCAGCGGGATCCTTTGCGCATGGGGGAGACCTTCCGCGCTATGAATGAGCGCGTCGTAAAGGCGGCGGTGCGGCTCGACCTGTTCCTGGATCAGATCATCGCCGCACATGAAATAGCCGCGGACCGGGTCGCCTTGCTTGGATTTTCCCAGGGCACGATCATGAGCCTGCATGTGGGCCTGCGCCGCACCCCGCAGATCGGCGCCATCCTCGGATTTTCAGGCGCGCTGAGCGCCGCGGACAAGCTGCCGTCCGAGATCAAGAGCAAGCCGCCGGTCGCCTTGGTCCATGGCGCCGCCGATCCGGTGATCCCGGCCCGTGCCACCATGGAAACAGAAAAGGTGCTGAAGAGCCTCGGCGTGCCGTGCCAGAGCCTGATCATCCCGAACTTGCAGCACGGAATCGATAACGCAGGCGCGCAGTTCGGCGCGCAGTTCCTGAAGGCGCATCTCGGATAAGCTGAAGCTTGCCGAGCGGCTGCCCGCGCATCAGATGACGAAATCGACGCCGCACGCATTGGCGCGCGACGTCAGGCGCCGCCGGCACAGCGCTTCTAAGGCGACATCCGGTTAAATTCCTCGTCGTCGTCCTCGGCCTTGGCCTGTTTCTCCGCCTCGAGCTTCTTGAAGGCGCCGGGCGTGTGATGCATCCGCGCCAGCTTCTTCCTGCGCTCGCGCTTTTTTTCCTGGGCGCGGAGCCAAAACAGACCAATGAGGATCGCAATGCCGAGCGCCGCCCACGGCAGGATGACGGTGACGGCCTCTTCGAATTCCATCTGCGCGCGCACGGCGGCGCGGCACTCCGGAAGATTCCGCCGGCAGGCATCCCGTTGCGCGCGCTCCTGCGAGGACTGGAACCAGGGAAGATCGATGCCTTGGGTCGGCATCACCTGAGCCGGCGCGGGCGCACCCGTGACCAACCCCACCCCGAGCACGAGCGCAGAAAAAATCGCACGGGTGCGAGTCATGAACCTCCCCTACCTTTAGTCGTATGCACAACCGGAATGTACAGGAATCAACGGGTTCTGCCCAGAGACGCCTCCTTGCCGACCCATGTTGTGCGCAGCAGCATTACCATTTGCGCGCTTTGGTCCGATCGAACAGCTGCGCTAAGCTTTGTCATAAGGCTGCAACAGCCGGACGGGATGGAATGACGCAGACATCATTGTCAGCCCCACATCAAAAACAGGAGCCGAGCACCGCTCGCCCCATCGACCGCGACCATATCCGTGCGTCAATAAACAAAGGGACCGAAGAGGTCCCTTTATGTTTTTTTGCCCGGCGCACGAGCGTCGCGATTCCAGAGTTCGCAAGAACTCGCCGCATAAAGGTTCGGGTTTCTCAACGTACGTCGTGATCTTTCAAGGAGGAAGAACGCCATGTCCGATAACACCACGAGAACCACGGGGTCCCCCAAGGGCACACGATGCGTGGCCCTGGTCGGGCCGCAGTCGAGCGGTAAGACCACGCTGATCGAAAGCATGTTGGTCGCGGCCGGGGCCATTCCGAAACGAGGTAACATTGCGGACGGGACGACGGTGAGCGACGTGAACCCGGAAGCGCGGGGCCGCCAGATGTCCACCGAGATCACGCCGGTGCGGTTCTCCTATCTCGGCGACGATTGGGTCGTGCTCGACTGCCCCGGCGCCGTCGATCTCGTCCAAGAGGCGCAACAAGCCATGACGGTGAGCGATGCCGTCGTCGTCGTCGCGGACCCTGACGAAACGCGGATGCTGGCGCTGGGACCCCTCCTCCGTTTCCTCGACGCACATAAGATTCCGCACTTCCTGTTCATCAATAAGATCGACGCCGACGTGAAAGGCGTACAAGAGCTGCTTGCGGCCGCGCAGCGCCAGTCCGCGAGGCCGCTGGTTCTGCGCCATGCCGTCATTACCGAGAGCGGCCACATCACCGGCTATGTCGATCTCGTCGCCGAGCGCGCCTACCACTACGTCGACAACAAAGCCTCGGAGCAAATTCCGATGGACAAGGTGGCGGACAGCACATTGGCGCAAGCGCGCCGCCAGCTGCTGGAAAAACTCTCGGACTTCGACGATGCGCTGCTCGAAAAGCTTCTCGAGGACGTGATCCCGGACCGCAACGAGGTTTATCGCCACATCACACGCGAGATGCAGGAAGACCTCATCGTGCCGGTGATGATCGGAGCCGCCGAGCATGGTCACGGCATCCGGCGGCTGATGAAAGCGCTGCGTCACGAAGTGCCCACGGCAGCCGTGACCGCCGATCGCCTGGGTATCCCCAAGACGCCCTTGGCCGCGCAGATTTTCAAGACGATCTATGCGCCTCATGTGGGCAAACTTTCATTGATCCGCGTCTGGCGCGGCCATTTGAAAGACGGCGACACCTTGGCCGGCGTACGCGTGACCAACATGCAGGAGGCGGCCGAGCCGAAAGCCGCCAAGTCAGGCAAGGTCGCGGCCGTGCCGGAAGGCGGCATCGTCGCGCTGAGCAAGTTCGAGGCCGGCCGCGCGGGATCGATCCTCACAGAGAGCGAGGTCATAGCGCCGAAGACCTGGCCGGTGCCGGGCGCCGCGTTGTTCACCGTCGCGGTGTCGGCCAAGGAGCGCAAGGACGACGTCAAGCTGGGCGAAGCGCTGCGCAAGATCTGCGAGGAGGACCCGTCGCTGCGCCTCGATCATGTCAACGAGACGTCGGAACTGTTGCTGCGCGGACAGGGCGACGTTCATCTCAACATCGCGCTCGAGCGGCTCAAGCGCAAATTCGATCTCGCGGTGCAAACCCATGCGCCGCAGGTCCCTTACCGCGAGACCATCCGCAGGAGCATCAGCCACCATGCCCGTCACAAGCGCCAGTCCGGCGGCCATGGTCAATTCGCCGACATCAGAGTGGAGATCAAGCCCCTGCCGCGGGGCTCCGGCTTCGTCTTCACCGACAGCATTGTCGGCGGCGTGGTGCCGAAGAACTTCATCCCGGCCGTGGAAGCGGGACTCAAGGACAATACGGAGAAAGGGCCTCTCGGATTCAACGTCGTGGATATCAACGTGCGGCTTTACGACGGGCAGTATCACAGCGTCGATTCATCCGATCAGGCGTTCCGCACCGCCGGGCGGCTGGCGATGACCGAGGCGCTGCCGCAATGCGATCCGGTCCTCCTGGAGCCGATCTATGACGTGAAGATCTACATGCCCACGGAGTTCACCTCGCGGGTACAGCGCGCGATCACGCAAAGGCGCGCGCAAATCCTGGGCTTCAACGCGCGCGAAGGCTGGGACGGCTGGGAAGAGATCCATGTGAACATGCCCGAGGCGGCGATGCAGGATCTCATCACCGAAATCCGCTCCATCACCCAGGGCATCGGCACTTTTGAATCGATGTTCAGCCACTATCAGGAGCTGATCGGACGCGACGCCGATCGCGTGGTGCAAACACGCAAGCAGAGCGCCGAGGCGGGCGCGCACCACTAACACACGTCTATATTTAGTAGCGCCGTGATGAGAGGATGCCATCACGGCGCTACTTTTTTGCCGCAGTTGGAAGGTTATACAGAGCCGTCCAGCCCCTTCTCGTGTAATCTTCCCATGTCGACGTTCCGCCAGAAAATAAAAACCTTCCGAGAGAAGGCGATGCACCTGCCCAAGCCGGTGCGGATCGTAGTGGGGATTCTGTTCGTCCTGTTCGGACTTGTCGGATTCCTGCCCATTCTCGGGTTCTGGATGGTGCCGGTCGGATTGGTCATTCTCGCGATCGATATCCCAATCGTGGGGAAGCTGGTTCACCGCGCGAGCGCCACCTTCAAACGGTGGCGCCGCAAACGCCGGGGGAGTTCATAGAAGAGCGTCGGGGGCATGAGAGCGGCTCGGACTGTTTGTTTGTTCATTGGTGTGGTTGCAGCGCTCAGCGCCTGCACACGCGCGCCCTCGGACGACACCCTCAAGACCGATCTCCAGACCGTCATAGATGCCGGGCTGGCGCCCGGACTGATCGAGGTTGATGACGCCGCGCGCGCAGGCGGCTCGCCCTTGGTTTGGGGCGAACGCGCGCTCATCGACTTTGAGGCGGCGCTACGGCTCAAACGCGATCACCGGTTCGGGGCCTGGGATGAACTCAACGTCGGCGCCCTCGCGCTGATGCTCGATGCCGCGCCGCAGGACATTTCAGGCGTGAAGGTGAAAGGCAATGTCGCGGGCGACGTCATCACCGTCCGCGGACGCCTGGCTTATCTGGAAACGGATGGCGGCGGCTTGAAACTCGACACGACGCCGCCCGCACCTGCGCCGTCGCGCGAGCGCGGGCTCGTCCTCCTCTCGGATCTTCAACGGGCCATAGACGCGCGCCTGCGCGCATTCAAGGAGACTCTGCGCGCTTCGTCGATCGGTCTGTATCTTGAAGAGTGGAACCGCGCCCGGCGCGTCATTGCCGGTCGCAACGCGCGCAGGAGCGGAGGCTTCTCAATCGCGACCGATACCAAGCGAACGGATTACTGGCGCCTCGGCGAAGCGGCCGCCCGCGCGGCACGCGAACAGGATGTTCCCTTCGCAAACATCGCCGCCGATGGACCGCAGGAGGCGCTCGATTTCCTGCGCGCGGGCCGTGTCACCGCCGCAGTGGTCCGCAACACCGAAGCGATGCTGGCCGTCAACGGCCTCGCGCCTTTCGAAGCGAGCGGGCCGTACAAGCTGGCGGCGCTGGCGGCGCTTTATCCCCAGCCGATCCATGTCGTGGTGAAGCAGGACAGCACCCTCGGCTCGCCGGCGGAGCTCTTCGGCAAGCATGTCGGAGTTGCCGGAACCGCGCGTGTGAACGCGACCGAAGCGGAAGCGATACTCCGCGGTCATGGCGTGCCACTCGGCGCCCTCGCCGCGCCCCTGCTCGCCGTACCGGCCGCTGAAGCGCTCGACCAACTGGAAGCGGGCGCCTTTGACGCGCTCATCATGACCGCGGCGCTGCCGGGCGCGGAGCTGCGCAGCTTCGCCGCGCGGCGCCCCGTGCGACTGCTTCCCTTCGACAGCGATGCCATCGCCTTCCTGACGACGGGCGTGGGCAACTACGTGGCGATCACCATTCCCGCGCGCACCTATCCCGGTCAGGCGCGGCCGCTCGCCACCGTCGCCTCGGTGACGATGCTGGTCTCGGTCGATACCGTGCCGGAGATCGAAGCCGCCGGCCTTACCGATTTCCTGCTCTCGAGAACCGACTATCTGCGCGGCGGCAGTCTCACGGGCGCGATGGTCTCGCGGGCTGACGCGGAGCGGTCGATGACCTTGCCGTGGCATCCGGGCGCGCTGAAGCTTTTCGAGCCGCCCCCGAAGGACGAGAAATAGTGCCCGTGACGCGTGCATAAACCGCACGCACGCATATCAAACAGTCAGGATATGCACAATTTTTATGCATATATATCGACCGCCTAAGATTTAGGCGTCTTTGCGACCGGATAAGGTCCTGCGCGGCGCTGCCCCGCTCCCAACTCAAGCCTTTGGATTCGCCTCTGAATCTTCGGCACCGCGGAAAATTTGCTGCATTGCAAAAGGAATGGCACGGGCTTTGCAAAGTTGTCCGCGGGCAACCGCCCGACGAAGCGGCGTGACGACGCGGGATCCCAACCTGCAGCGGCCGTCTTCGAAGACCAAATTGAGAGGGGATACCCAATGAAAGCCAGATTCGTCGGACTGCTCGCTACGGCGCTCCCTGCGTTCGCACCCGTCGCAGCCTCCGCGCAAGACAGCGCGATGCCCGGAACCTTCACCGGCAACGTTGCGATCGTCAGCGATTACGTCTTCCGGGGCATCACGCAGAGCAATCAAGACCCCGCGATCCAGGGCGGTCTCGACTGGGACAGCGGCGCCGGCATCTACTTCGGCACCTGGGCCTCGTCGATCGAGTTCGGCAACGACGCCAGCAGCGAGATCGACCTGTACGGCGGCTACCGCGGCGCGATCAATAATTTCACCTACGACGTCGGTTTTCTCTACTACCTCTATCCGTCGACCTCCGCGGCCGGCCTCGACTTCTGGGAAGTCTACGGCAAGGCCGGCTACAACTTCGGCGCCGCCTCCGTCACCTTCGGGATCAACTACACGCCGGACAACACCGGCCCGGTGAACAACGACCAGGGTGTGTACTACTCCGGCGTCATCAGCGCGCCCATCGGCGAGATGTTCTCGGTCTCCGGCGGCCTCGGATATTCCGCGCTGGAAGGCGCGCCGAACTACAAGGACTGGAACCTCGGCGCGACACTGAACGTCCCGAGCTGGTTCAGCCTCGATGCCCGCTACTATGACACCGATTACGAATCGGTGCTCGGCACGCTCGCCGACGAGCGCTTCGTCTTCAAGATCTCCAGAACTTTCTAATCAGAGCTCACCGCCGGGGCCATCCGGCCGCGGCGCCTCGTCTCCACGCACGACCCAACTGGGGGAAAAAAACCATGAAACGTTTGAGGACCTCGATAACTGCATTGGCGGCAGTGTTCGTACTGGCGCTGTCCGCACCAGCGATCAGCCCGGCTTTGGCGCAAGACGCTCCCGCGGCAACCGAAGCAGCGGCACCTGAGGCCGCTCCCGCCGAAGCTCCGCCGGCCGAAGCCGCACCGCCCGCCGAAGCGGCCGCCGCAGAGCCCGCCGCCCCGTCTTTCGATACCGGCGACACCGCTTGGATGCTCACGTCCACCGCGCTCGTGCTTTTGATGACGATCCCGGGACTCGCGCTGTTTTACGGCGGCATGGTCCGCAAGAAGAACGTCCTTGCCACGGTCATGCAGAGCTTCGCCATCACCTGCCTGATCACCGTTTTGTGGATGATCGCCGGTTATAGCCTTGCGTTCACGGAAGGCTCCACCCTGATCGGCGGGACGAGCCGCTTGTTCCTGTCGGGCATGGGCCTCGACAGTGTGCACGGCCTTGCCCCGACCATTCCGGAATCGGTGTTCATGACCTTCCAGATGACCTTCGCGATCATCACTCCCGCGCTGATCTGCGGCGCCATCGCCGACCGAATGAAGTTTTCGGCGCTGATGATCTTCATCGCGGTGTGGAGCCTGGTCGTATACGTGCCGATAGCACACTGGGTGTGGGGCGGCGGTTTCCTCGGCGCGGCGGGCGTGCTCGACTACGCCGGCGGCACCGTGGTGCACATCAACGCGGGCGTCGCCGGCCTGGTGGCCGCGATCATGCTCGGCAAGCGCATCGGCTATGGCCAGGAAGCCCTGGCGCCTCACAACCTGGTGCTCAGCGTCGCCGGCGCGGCGCTGCTGTGGGTCGGCTGGTTCGGCTTCAACGCCGGCTCGGCGGCCGGCGCGGGCATGAACGCGGGCATGGCGATGGCGGTCACCCAGATCGCGACCGCCGCCGCGGGCCTCGCATGGATGATCATCGAATGGGCGTTCAAGGGTAAGCCGAGCGTGCTTGGCATCATCTCCGGCGCCGTCGGCGGCCTTGTCGCCATTACGCCGGCGTCGGGCTTCGTCGATCCGATGGGCGCGCTGATCATCGGCCTCGTCGCCGGCGTCGGCTGCTACATCGGCGCGACGTCGCTCAAGCATGCCCTTGGCTACGACGACAGCCTGGACGCCTTCGGCGTGCACGGCGTCGGCGGCATCATCGGCGCGGTCCTGACCGGTGTTTTCGCCCGCGAAGCCATCAGCCCGATCGACGCCCATGGCCTGATCGAAGGCAATGCCGGCCAGGTCGTCACCCAGCTCTACGGGGTCGGCGTGACGGTCGTGTACTGCGCCATCGCGACCGCCATCATTCTCAAGGTCGTCGACCTGATCGTCGGCCTGCGCGTCGAGAAGGATGAAGAGCGCGAAGGATTGGATATCGTCCTCCACGGCGAGGCCGTTAGCTGATCCACCAGGGGATAGTGGGGTCGCGCTCTCAAAGTTCGCCGCACATGCTGAAACGTGTCGCGGCGAACTTTCCCCCCTCATCCCGAATGGTGTTAATGTGGGCCGGTCGGCGTCAGTTCGTCCTCGCCGGATCAGACCCAACCCGTTCTCGATAGTTCGCGGGCCGCGCCCGCTGTGACCGGTACATCCGAACAGGAGACCAGAGAGATGAAAAAGATCGAAGCCATTATCCGGCCGTTCAAGCTGGATGACGTGAAGAAGGCGCTGAACGACATCGGCGTGCAGGGTATGACCGTGCTCGAAGTGAAGGGGTTTGGCCGTCAGAAAGGTCATACCGAGCTTTATCGCGGCGCGGAGTATGTGGTCGACCTCGTGCCGAAAGTGAAGATCGACGTGGTGGTGGACGATGCGCAAGTCGAACCCGCAATAGAGGCGATCCGGGTCGCCGCCCAAAGCGGCAAGATCGGCGACGGCAAGATCTTCGTCTCGCCCGTCAGCGAAGTCGTGCGTATCCGCACCGGCGAACGCGGCGCGAGCGCGATCTAGCTTCTTCGAACCGCGCGCCGCAGCCGAAACCCGGCTTCCACTTTTCGGGCGGCGCGCTGACGAGTTCTCGTAGGCCCTGTAGGACGTGATCGGCAAAAGCGGCAACCGGTTTTGCGGCAGATCACGCCCTGATTCAAAAGAAGTACAGCCAAGTCCACGACTTGGCCGGGGCCTTACCTCACTGGCGCGCAAGGGACCTCCCCCCTTCGCGCCAGTTTTTCATTCGGTGTATAAGGCCGGATGGCCATCACCTACCTGTGCCCGGTCGCGAAGAACCACCCCATCGGCGGGGTGAAGGTGATCTATCGGCACGCCGCGATCCTCGCGGCGAACGGTGTTCCGGCCTCCGTCTTCCATCCCGACGATCCGGGGTATCGGTATGATTGGTTCGAGCACACGACGCCCATGAAGGCGGACGGCCGCTTCAATCCGGCCGAGGATTTCGTGGTCATACCGGAAGTGTGGGCCGGACGGTTCGCACGCACGTTTTATGCGAGCGGACTGAAGTACGCGATTTTCGTGCAAGGCGGCTACAGCATCCCGCTCGCCCTCGCTACAACGCCGCGGGATGAGGTGGAGACGGCTTACGAAAAAGCCGCGCTCATCTTGTCGGTCTCGGAAGATACCTCCGAGATCATCTCACTCGCCTATCCCCGGCTGCCTAAAGACAAGATTTTCCGGATATTGCCTCACGTCGGCGGCGCCTTCCACGCGGGGAAGAAGGCGAAGATCATCTCTTACATGCCGCGAAAGTCGCCGGAGCAGAGCCACGCATTGCGGTTCTTTCTCGAGAGCCAGCCCGCGGTACGCGGTTGGGAGATCGTGCCGATCCACAACAAGAAGGAGCCGGAGGTTGCCGAAACGCTCGCGCGCTCGAGCATTTTTCTCGCCATCAGTCACCAGGAAGGATTCTCTCTGCCGCCCCTCGAGGCGGCGCTGTCGGGTGCTGTGGTCGTCGGTTACACCGGCCAGGGCGGAAAGGAATATTTCCACGCGCCGGTCTTCCGGGAGATCGAGAACGGAAACCTGCGCGCCTTCGTCGCCGGGATCGGGAAGGCGATCGTGGAGGTCGACAATGGTTTGCTGGACTCTGGCCCGTTCCAGAACGCGGTCGCCACGCTGCGGGAGAAGTACTCGGCCGCCAATGAGCTTGCACATCTGTTAACGTTCGCGCGGCGCTTCACGCAGGCCTAAGCCGGCGGTGCACCTGTGAATCCGCCGACGGCCTTCATGAAACGGCCGGCCAGCGGCGCCATCCTGGCTTCGGTGAAGATCGGCCCGACCAGCTGAACCCCGAACGGCAGTCCGCGCCGATTGATGCCGGCGGGCACGGCAAAAGCCGCGAGGTCAAGGATGTTGCCAAAGCCGGTATAGGTGCTGAACTTCCAAGGCAGTGCGATCGGATCGGCTTCGACTTCGGCAACCGTCGCCTGCAGCGGCGACGTCGGCACGAGCAGAAAATCGACGCCGGAAAAAATCCGCCCCACTTCGCGCTTGAGGGCCTCGAGGCGATGCTGGCCCTTGAACACCTCGACGGCGGTGCGGTCCTTGTTGCCGAGGATCAGCTTGACCACATTCGGATGAACATCGGCCTGGTGGGCTTCAATGAACGCGCCGAGGTCGGCGACGCGCTCGGCGATGAAGCCGGCGCCGTACAAGAGCGCGCCGGCCTCGCGGAACGGCGCAAAATCGATTTCCACCTTCCTGCCGCCGATCCCCTCCATGACCGCGACCGCGGCGTCAAACATGCGCGCGTTTTCGATATCGCCGTAGAACTCGAGATCCGCGCGCCGCGGCACGGCAAAGGAAAAAGGTCCAGACGGCGCCGGCGGAATGGAGACGCGGACACGCGAATAAGCGTCCGCGGGGTCCATCTCGGCCAGCGCGTCGAGCACCTCCATGCTGTCTTCGACGCTATGCGCGAGCACGGCGACGCAGTCGAGCGTGCGGTTGCAGGGCACGACCCCCGACGCCGAAATAATCCCCCGCGTGGGTTTCAGCCCGACGATATTGTTGAAGGCCGCGGGAATGCGGCCGGAACCGGCGGTATCGCTGCCGAGCGCAAACGCAACGATGCCGGCGGCCACCGCCACAGCCGAGCCCGAGCTCGAGCCGCCGCAGACATAGTCGCGGCCGAAGACCGAGCGCGGAATGCCGTAGGGCGAGCGCACGCCGGCGGTGCCGGTCGCGAACTGATCCATATTGGCCTTGCCGATGATCACCGCGCCCGCCGCCTCGAGCCGGCGGACGGCGAAGGCGGTCTCCTTTGGCGCGTAGGCATACGCCGGGCACGCCGCCGTCGTGTCGTAGCCCGCAAGGTCCATATTGTCCTTGATGGCGCAGGGCATGCCGTACAGCGGCATCTTGCCGCGGGTCTGCTCATCGAGACCCTCGAGCGCCGTCACGCGCGCCGTCAGGTCATCGGGCCGAATGCGCGAAATCCAAACCGCGGGATCGGCGTAGGCATCGGCGCGACGCACCGCTTCCTGTACGACATTTCCGACATGTGCACCGGCGCGATAAGCGGCCCGGATCTCAGGGAAGGTAAAACGCAGCGGTTTCATGAGGTCAAAAAGAGAAGGTGGAGAACCCTAGTTTAGTCCACTTTGCCGCGTCAAACCGGCGGATTGGTAAGCTCAGCTTACAAGGTTAGACCCTTGATGGCGAGTTATCCACACGCTCTATTTGGGAAATCGCAAGATGGCGGGATTTTTACCGAAACATCCCCTTGAACTACCGTCTCCGCGTTGTAAACAAAGGCCCATATTGTAAGCGCACTTTGAGGGGCCTCGGTGAATAAGGACGTACGTTTGGGCACGACCAGCAATGCCAAACTGAATGCTTTGGTGAACGAGATCGCGACCTTGTGCAAACCCGATCGCATCCATTGGTGCGACGGTTCGCAAGAAGAATACGATGCGCTGTGCGAACAGATGGTCAAGGGCGGCACGTTCATCCGCCTCAACGAAAAAAAGCGTCCGAACTCCTTCCTGTGCCGCTCGCATCCGGGCGACGTCGCGCGCGTCGAGCACCGCACCTTCATCTGCACGAAGGACAAGGACGACACCGGCCCGACCAATAACTGGGCCGATCCCACCGAGATGAAGGCCACGCTCAAGGGTCTTTTCGCCGGCTGCATGCGCGGCCGCACCATGTATGTGATTCCCTTTTCGATGGGCCCGCTGGGCTCGGACATCGCCCATATCGGCATCCAGATCACCGACTCTGCTTATGCCGTCGTCAACATGCGGATCATGACCCGCATGGGAAAGAAGGTGCTCGACGTTTTGGGCAACGGCGATTTCGTGCCGTGCATCCACTCGGTCGGTGCGCCGCTGGAGCCGGGGCAGAAGGACGTGCCGTGGCCGTGCAACGAGCAGAAGTACATCGTGCAGTTCCCCGAAGACCGCGAGATCTGGTCGTTCGGCTCCGGCTACGGCGGCAATGCGCTTCTGGGCAAAAAGTGCTTCGCGCTGCGGATCGCCTCGGTGATGGCGAAGGAAGAAGGTTGGCTCGCCGAGCATATGCTGATCGTCGGCCTCGAATCCCCGAAAGGCGAGAAGACCTATATCGGCGCGGCGTTCCCGAGCGCCTGCGGCAAGACCAACCTAGCCATGATCATCCCGCCCCAGGGGTTCGAAGGCTGGAAGGCCTGGACCGTGGGCGACGACATCGCATGGGTGAAGCCGGCGGCCGACGGCACGCTGCGCGCCATCAACCCCGAGGCCGGATATTTCGGCGTTGCGCCCGGCACGTCCGACAAGACCAATCCGAACGCGATGAAGCTGGTCGAGCGCAACTGCATCTTCACCAACGTCGCGCTGACGGACGACGGCGACGTGTGGTGGGAAGGCATGACCGACGAAGCGCCCGCGCACCTCATCGATTGGCAGGGCAAGGACTGGACGCCGGGCTGCGGTCGGCCGGCCGCGCACCCGAACGCGCGTTTCACGGCGCCGGCGACGCTGTGCCCGATCCTCGATCCCGCCTGGGACGATCCCAAGGGCGTGCCGATCAGCGCTTTCGTATTCGGCGGCCGCATGAGCCACACCTTCCCGCTCGTGTTCCAGTCGCTCAACTGGGATCACGGCGTCTATCTCGCCGCCACCATGGGATCCGAAGCGACAGCCGCCGCCGAGAACCAGGCCGCCGTGCGCCGCGACCCGATGGCGATGCTGCCGTTCTGCGGCTACAACATGGCGGACTACTGGTCGCACTGGCTGTCGATCGGCCACAAGATCAAGAACCCGCCGGCGATCTTCCGCGTCAACTGGTTCCGCAAGGACGAGCACGGCAAGTTCATGTGGCCGGGCTACGGCCAGAACATGCGCGCGCTGGCGTGGATCGTCGACCGCGTGCACGGCCGCGGCGACGCCGTCGAAGGTCCGTTCGGCTTCATGCCTCGCTATCAGGATATGAAGTGGGACGGCCTCGCTTTCGACAAGGCGAAGTTCCAGAGCCTGATGCAGATCGACCGCAGCCAAGCCTTGCGCGAAATCGATGACCAGAAGTCGCTGTTCGAGCGCTTCGGTGCGCGCACGCCAGCGGTGCTGATCACGCAACAGAGCGAAGTGCGCAGGCGCGTCGAGGGCGCCGCCGAGGTTTGGGCGCCGGCCGCTTAAACGCCGCGCGCAGGATCCAATAAAAAAAGGCCCGGAGCGATCCGGGCCTTTTGTTTTCCGCGGCGGCGGACGATTATTCCTTCGTCGCCTGGACGACGTAGGCGACGATGTTCGCGCGCACCTGTTCATTGGGAACGCCGACGAATGGCATCTTGGTGCCCTTCACATAATCCATCGGCTTGACGAGGTACTTCATCAGTTCCTCTTCGCTCCAGATGATGCCGGCGTTCTTCATGGCGTTCGAGTAGGCGTAATCGGCGCGGTTGGTGCCCGATTTCTTGCCGATGACGCCGTGCAGGTTGGGACCGATCTTGTTGACCCCGCCCTTCTCCACGGTGTGGCAGGCCGAGCACGGCGCGAACTGCTTCTTGCCGAGTTCGGGATCGCCCTTCACCTCGGCCGCCGTCGCGCCCGCAAACGAGACGGGCAGCAGCATCGCCGCCAAAACCAGTACCTTACGCATTCCTTGTTCCCTTTGCCTGTAACACCCCGGGCCCTTTAGCCCTTGGTCGCCGAATATCGCCGATTCCCGGCGCCGGGCAAGACCTCTGTTATGGCCTATCAAGCCCCTCGAACATGGCGGTTTTTGGGGAGAGTGAACAAATCGGCGTGAGTTCGCGTTCCTTGAAGCATTCCCCCCTCGAGGAAAGGCTCAAGAATGGCCAGCGACCATCTCCACGCCCCGCGCGAACGGCTGCGCAAGGAAACCATCCATATGCACCAGGCGATCACATCGCTGATGGAGGAATTGGAGGCGGTCGACTGGTATCAGCAGCGCGCCGACGACTGTGACGATCCCGGCTTAAAAGCGATCCTCCTTCACAATATGAAGGAAGAAATCGAACACGCGGCGATGACGCTGGAATGGATCCGACGCGCGAGCGTCGATTTCGACAAGGAGCTGAGGGAGTATCTGTTCTCGGAAGGCGATATCGTCGCCAAAGAGCATGCGTCCGAAGGGCATTCGGCGCACGACCATTGAAGATCAAAGTCCGTATCTGATCTCGATCACGTCGAGGGCTTCCTCCCCCGCCGGCGTGCGCAGCTTCACGGTATCGCCCACGCGAGCTTTCAGGAGCGCGCGGGCCACCGGAGAGACCCAACTCACCAGAGCCGCGTCATCGGAATCGGCCGCTTCGTCGATACCCACGATCTTCACGGTCCGCTCCTCGTCCTTCGAGGTGACATAAGTCACCGTCGCACCGAAAAACACCTGAGACTGATTCTTCTGGCGCGCGGGATCGACCAACTCGGCGCTGTCGCGCCGCTTCGTGAGGTAACGGACGCGGCGGTCTATCTCGCGCAGGCGGCGCTTGCCATAGATATAATCGCCGTTTTCCGAACGGTCGCCGTTGCCCGCCGCCCAGGACACGATCTCGACCACCTTGGGGCGCTCGATACGCAGCAGCTGATGCAGTTCATCGTCGAGCATCTTGAGGCCGCGCGGCGTGACGTAGTTCTTCACGCCCGCGGGAAGGGAGTCCGCCTCCTCCGGCAGGTCTTCGTCTTCGGCCTCAGTTTCTTTGGTGAATGCCTTGCTCATCGCGGGGACTTCTTATGCATCGGCCGCGACCGAACGCAATAACCGGGTTCCACTTTGCTGATCGCCGGGACTTTCTCGCTCCGCCGCGAAGCCCGGCCGCGCGGCACGCGGATCTATTTCTTTCCGGTGCCCATCGCAAGCCCGGCGATGATCGCCGACAGGAGCGCCGTGCCTTTGTGCTTGGCGAACATCTCTTTGATCTCGCCGGCCGCCGAGTCTTCCTGCTCGACCCGCGGCTTGCGGTGCGGATGCAGCGTTGCGCGCGTGAGATAGGCAAACACGGCGCAGAGCACACCCAACACACCGGCCATACTGAGCGCGGCGTATTCAGCGCCGAGGCGCGGGATGAGGAAAATCCACAACGCAGCGATCAGCGCAATACCGGCGCCTATACCGCAGACCAGCGCCAAGACGGCCCACTTGAGGGCCCCGACGATGCGGCCCACGCGCTGGGCGAGCCGCATTTCGGCGAGCATCATCAAGCCCATCTTGACGAGCCTACTCATGATGAGAGGTCGCCTACTTGCGGAAGAAGAGTTTGGAGATGACGAACCCCGCGGCAAAGGCCATCAGCAGACTCGCGATCGGCTGATCGTCGATTTGCCTTTCCATCGCGGCGAGCTGCTTCTTGCCGCGCTTTTGCATATCCTTGTAGAGGTCCGCGGCTTCATCGGAGAGGTCGTCGGCCATATCGCGCGCGCTGTCGAGCGCATCGTCGAGGTTCAGCTTCTTCACGTGGGCGACCGCCTTCTGCACGTCCTTCTTCAAGGCGGCGAGATCATCGATGATCGCTTCGATGTCGGCGCCACTGACGCTCTCAAGTTTCTTGCGCAAATCCATGATGTGAACCCTTCCCACAGCGGTGATGACGCGTAGCGCCGACGATTTGAAGTTCCAGGACCTTGTCTCGAACGCCCGCGCAGGAACTTCAAATCGAGCGCGGCGCCACAACTTTATATTGTTCGTGCCCTTATCGCTTCCGAAGTCGGCATCAGATCCGCCTGCACAAGGTTGGGAAACGGGGCACTAGCCGAATGTTCGACACGTAAAAATTGTTCCTGATTACCAGGGATTAAACGGTTCGCACCCCCGGCGGTTGCACTTCCCACGAGCCTTGCACGACCGGAACTCTTGTGCCCGGAGGCCGTTTTATATTTCGGAGCGAGCTAAAAAAGGAAAAGAACCATGCTCAGCACGATCCTACTGATTTTGCTCATCGCCCTCCTGATCGGCGCCCTGCCCAGCTGGCCGTACAGCCGGGGCTGGGGCTACTACCCGAGCGGCGTATTCTCCATTCTACTCATCGTCGTTGTTGTCTTGCTACTTTCGGGACGCATCTAACGGCGAATACCCCTAACCAAAAGTAAAACGCCGCGGGCCTCGGCGTCCGCGGCGTTTCACTTGTGGGGTAGGCCGTTTGAGACACTAGATATAGTCAGCCGCGCGCATTCGTGTAATTCCGAGCGGCGAATTCCCAATTCAGCAGTTTTGCGATCACCGCATCGACATGGTCTTTGCGCGCATTCTGATAATCCAGATAGTAGGCGTGCTCCCAGACATCGACCGTGAGCAGGCATGGCGTCCCCGAGGCATGGGGTGTGTCGGCGTTTGACGTCGTCTTCACCTGGAGCTTACCGCCTTCATAGACCAGCCAGGCCCAGCCGCTGCCGAACTGATCGATGGCCTTCGTCGCCAGTTCCTTCTTAAGCGCGTCGAACGACCCGAAATCTTTCACAATCGCCGCCTCGAACGCAGCGCCCGGCGCGGCGGGCTGCGGGGATAGACAGTTCCAATAGAAGCTGTGGTTCCACACCTGCGCAGCGTTGTTGAAGATCTTCCTGTTGTCTTCATCGCCGCAGGTCTCCGCGATGATGTCGTCGAGGGACATCTCGGCGAATTCCGTGTCCTTCACCAGCTCGTTCAGTTTCGTTACGTAGCCTTGGTGGTGTTTGCCGTAATGGAATGACAACGTACGCGGCGAGATGACCGGCGCCAGAGCATCTTCCGCATAAGGAAGTGCGGGTAGAGTGAACGGACCGCTGACATCGCGTGGGGCCATGACTCAACTCCTCGAGCTTCGTTAACGAGAACGCGCGGCATTAAAAAAATACGGCACCTGCGACAACGTTGGATTCGAGAAAGGTGCCTTGCGCGAATGCCGCCGCTAAAAAGAGATTGGGGTTTGATCCTTGCGGATCAAACCCCAAAACGTGTCTTCGCTGTCGCCGGCTTCAGACGGGCGGCGGGGGAGCCTTGCCGCGCACGAGGTGCAGCACCAAAGTCACCAAGAACACCAACAGGAAGAGGAAGAACAGGATCTGGGCGATACCTGCAGATGCGGAAGCCAAGCCGCCGAAACCGAGCACGCCGGCGATGATGGCAACCACAAGAAATACGAGTGCCCAACTAAGCATGTGAAATCTCCTTTTCGTCGCGAGCTTTCGCCCGCTCCTATTCGCTTAGTTGCGACGCGCGTCTTCAGAAGCGTCGTCGATCGCGTCACCCGCCGAGCGGATGTCTTCGCCGGCGCCTTCGATGGTGTTGCAGGCGGCGAGGCTGAGGGAGAAAACGGTCGCGAGGATCGCGAGCAAGGTCGTCGTGGCTTTCATGGAACCATTCCTTTTTAGGGCTCGCGCGCACCCATTGCGTTCGAGCGTCATCTCGAAGGCTAAACTCTGGAGCGTTACGAGAAGTTCCGCAGGACTACGGGACCGACGCCGAAATCTCGCCGATCACGTGTGGCAAAATTGAGGCAACAAAAAACGCCGCTCGCGCGGGTCGAGCGGCGTTCGACGCAATTCGCTTCGCGATAGGGTCAGACGTCGGGCTGATCCTCGGCCAGCAGCAGCGCCTGCGCGATGGTGGCTTTGACGCTGTCGGCCATGAACGGTTTGGTGACGAGGAACGTCGGTTCCGGACGCTCGCCGGTCAGAAGACGCTCGGGGTAGGCGGTGATGAAGATCACCGGCGCGTCGACTTGCTCGAGAATGTCGCTCACCGCGTCGATGCCCGAGCTGTTGTCGGCGAGCTGGATGTCCGCGAGGATGAGACCGGGGCGCCACTTGCCGACGGCGTTCACGGCTTCCTTGCGCGTGCGCACGACCGCAAAAACATTGTGGCCCATCTCCTCGACGATATTGGACAGGTCGAGGGAGATGATCGGCTCGTCCTCGATGATGAGCACCGAGGTCGGACTCTGCGCGACCAGGTCATAGAGCGCTTCCTTCACCATGCGGCCGATCTCATCGGGCGTGCGATCGAGGATCTGCGCCGCTTCGGCCTGGGTAAAATCCTCCATGGCGGTGAGCAGCAGCGCCTGCCGGCGCGCAACGCCGAGCGCATCGAGCTTTTCGCGGAAGCGGTCGCCGCCCTCACCCTTCACCGACAAGCCGCGCGCGGGACGCGTGCCCGACCAGATGACATGGAAGATGCGATACAGCGCGACGCGCGGATGCATGTCGCGGTGATAGCGGTCCGGGGACTCGACGATGGCTTCCAAGGTCGCGCGCACATAGGCGTCGCCACTCGCCTGAGACCCGGCGAGAGCGCGGGCATAGCGGCGCAGAAAAGGAAGATGAGATGCGATTTCGTGGGACAGCGACATGATGGCAAATCCTATTGGATCAAATCCGATTGGGTCCCTCGGCGCGCAACGCGCGCCAATGAGACGAGGTTAAACAGGGCACCCGACATAAGGCTAGTTCATTTTCAGCGGGAGTGGAATTCGACCGGCAGAGCTCAAGCGCCATGACGTGGCTTTCGGGAGATCGTGTTTAAGCACCGCGGCGGAGAGAGATTGGATGATGGTACGAGGAAGGTAAAAAAGCGAGACGCTCTTAAGCGAGGCGGACCGGTCCACTCCCGAGCCGGGGACGACCCGGGAGGGACAAGTCCGCAAAAGGGGTCCATTGCGGAAGGCCGGTCCCTGCGCCCAGGGAACGGCTGCGCAACTATTTCTGCTGCTGATTACGGCTCTGCTGGCCCTGCTGGGATTGTTGACGGCTTTGCTGCCCCTGCTGGCCTTGCTGGCGGTGCTGCTCGCCCTGCTGGCCTTGCTGGCGGTGCTGCTCGCCCTGCTGGCCTTGCTGATGGTCCTGACGGTCCATCTGCTGGTCTTGCTGACGCTGCTGCTGGCCTTGTTGACCTTGCTGGCGCTGTCGATCGTGTTTGGACTTGTCCGTCATTTCACCGTTCCTCGTGCTGTGGAGACTGCGTGGAAGTTCGACGTGCAGGGAATACTTTTGCCCCAACGCCAAACGACCGGGCGAAGGATTAGTTCCCGCCGGGGTTCACTTTTTTTACCCCGCCCCCGCCCGCCAATTTCAGTGGACGCTGCCGAGTTTGGTCGGCGGCGCGGGACTTTCTTCGGCGTGCGGGCCCTTGGTTTCGTCGTCGAGCGCAAGAAGGGCACTGACGATGGCGCCTAAATGCCCATTTTCGCCGGAGGTCATATTCTCTTCCTCGGCGACCGCCATCAGACGGGCGTCGATTTCCCATTGGTGCAAGATCTCCAGCTTTTGCTGGCGGGAAAGCTCGGGGTGCGTCAGCACCTCCTGCGGATGCTTGAAGAATTTGCTGGGGTTAACCTTCGCTTCCGTGACGTTGAGTTGCGCATTGGGCATAACATCACCACATGGATTGCATGTTTGCGGGGAAACGCGCCCCGTTCCGGCAAAGTTCCGGTTTATGTACATTGCCCACAAATGGCCTTAAACCGGCACCTATATGACCGCGAGGACGCACCGCACCAATAAATGGAACGCTTTGAAGAGTTTCGTTGAAACTCTTTTCTACTTGTGAGCGTTGCTACTAGTATCGGGCTACACACAAGGGACGGGCTAATGGCGAACGAATTCCACCAGATGCTGCTTGAACACCTGCCGCGCCTCCAGGCGTACGCGATCATGCTCACGCGCGACCGCGCCCAGGCGGAAGACCTTTTGCAAGAGACGTCCCTGCGGGCGCTGCGCGCCCAGAACCAATTCATGATGGGCACGAACTTCACCGCGTGGATCTACAAGATCCTGCGTAACGAATACATCAGCTCGCTGCGGCGGAAAAAGCGTCAGCCGGTCCAGATCGAGGACATGCCGGCCGAGTTCTTGTCTCGCAAAGGCGAACAGGAAAACGACGTCCTCTCCCGCGAGATCATCCAGGCCATGGACAAGCTGCAGCATGGCCAGCGGGAAGTCCTGATCCTGATCTGTGCCAGCGGATTGAGCTACGAAGAGGCCGCCGAAGCTCTGGGATGCTCGGTCGGCACGATCAAGAGCCGGCTGTGGCGCGCCCGCGCCCGCATGGCTTCGCTGATCATGGGCGACGAGGAAGGCAAGGGCGGCAAGGGCCGCGACTTCATCGAACCACCCCGTGAGATGGCGAGCGCGGCAACCGTATAAGGTTGCTCCGGCGATAGCGCTCGATTTAGTATGCCGCCAAGAATGGGCGCCAAGACCCCTGCACCGCGCACGTTCCAATTAAGCCGGGCACGCTTCCGCGCGATGAATCCCCTCGGGTTGCTGGCGCTATGTCATGACTGACGACAACAAGACCGACGACGACAGCCCCGACAAGAATAAGATGAAAGCTGACGCTTCCACTGTCACTCCGCGCGCGCAGGCGAAGTTCAACCCGGCGTTCGATGCCTGGCTTGAAACCAAGCTGCACAAGATTTTCGACTCCGTCGCCTCTGAACCGCTGCCGGCAGATCTTATGAAGCTGCTCGGCGACATCGATCAGGCGGAAAAGAAAAAGAAATAGCCGCGACGCGTGGCGCGCATAAGGAAAGCCGGAGCGCAAGCCCCGGCTTTCTTTTTGCTTTTTGACAGGCGGATCTCAGTGCTTCGACTGCGGCTTGGCGCGGTCCTTGCCTTCCTTCTCGGCGCGGGCGAGCTCGCCGGCTTCATCACCGTCGACGGCCCGCTCGGCCTCTTTCGCCGCCGGCTCGACGCGTCCCGACTTCGCGAATTTCTCGGTCGCATCGTTGTACTGCTTGGCCGCCGTGCGGCTGCCTTCACCTTCGTTCCGATTCTGGGCCATAAGCGTCACTCCACTGTTGAACTGTGGATGAAAACGCGCGGCGGCGCCCGTTTGGTCCAGCATGCCGCGCGGCTACTTCCGCTCCGCGAGCAGGCGGATGTCAGCTCGCGCGCCGTCGACCGCCGGAGCCCCATCATGATTGTTCTCGTCGTGCCGCTGGCGCCACCAGTAGGCCAGTACAACCTTCGCGGCGGCCACGACGGGAATGGCGATGAAAATTCCGAGCACCCCCCATAACTTGCCACCCAGCAAGACGGCAAAGATCACGAGGGCCGGATTGAGCCGCACACGGTCACCGATGATGCGCGGCGACAGGAAACTCGATTCGATGAACTCAGTGATGAGGTATGTCGCGGCGATCCCGAGCATCAAGTAGCTGTCCCACCCGCTTTGGGTCACACCCGTGGTCACGGCAATGACGGCGGCGATGGCGGTCCCGATATAGGGGAGGAATTTCAGCGCCCCCGAGATCACGCCGATGACGATGGCGTAGTTAAGACCCGTCGCGAAGAGACCGACGCTGTAGAGCAGGGCGCAGCAGAGGCAGACCCATGCCTGGCCATGCAGAAACGCCGACATCACGCGGTCGATCCTGCGGCCGAGGTAACGCAAGTCCGCGCGTTTCTCCGCCGGCGCCTCGTCCACCAGCCAATTGAGCATGCGCTGCCAATCCTTGAGCAGATAGAACGTCACGACCGGCGTCAGCAGGGCGAGGCCTATGGTGGTCGCCAGCGAGGCCGCCAGCGGAACCGCGACGTCGGCCACCGGCGGTTCCGTGGGCGTCGGCTTGACGAGGCCGCCGAGTCCGATCTGCTGCAACGCGGGAAAATAAGGGCGCAATTCCTGACGGACGTCGCGCATCACGCCGGTGAAGACGGTCTGCAGCTCGCGAAGCATCGCCTGCAATTGCTCGTACGCGAGGGGTCCGGCGACGATCAGGCCGCCCACGATCGCGAGAACGAGGGTCGAGGTGATCAACGCGGCCGCGATCGCACGCGAGAATCCGCGTTTGGTCAGCCAGGTGGTGAGCGGATCAAAGAGATACGCAAGAAGGAAGCAGACCACGAACAGCGCGATGATGTCCCCGGCGATCCAGATCAGCGCGACGACGGCCATGCCCCCGAGGAACAGGAGCAGCAGCTGATTTGCGGTGGAGGCGGAGAGCGGAGTCGACGGCATCGGTGCGCCGGAGGGTGTGGAAGACCCCTCACTATAAACGGAACGGGAGGGCCCTTCGAGTGGGCCGCTCCCGTCATTTTTCATTTCAGGCAGCCTCAGCCTGACCTAATGAACGGTCTTTTCCCAGTCCTTGACCTGGCGCTCGGCGGCTTCCTTCTGGATGCCGTAACGCTCCTGGATGCGTCCGACGAGCTGGTCGCGCTGACCGGCGATCACGTCCAAATCGTCATCGGTCAGATGGCCCCACTTTTCCTGGACCCTGCCTTTGAACTGCTTCCAATTGCCGCTGACTTGATCCCAATTCATCATAGCGTCCGGTCCTTTCCCTTCAGATCACGAGAACCCAGGCCGCAACCAGCGCGACCAGCGCAGCCGACAGCGAAAACATGAGGACGTAGCGTACGCCGTGTCCGGTTTCGCCCTGCCGTACCTCGTTGACCGTGAGGTCTTCCGGATCCTTCGCGGGGGCGGACATATCAGGCGGTGCATCAAATGGCTTCATCACGGCCTCCATGGATTGCGGCGCGCGAAAGCGTGCCGGATATTCGTGGACGTATAACGTCTTGGACGCGGCGGAAGTTTCTCGCGCGGAACTAGAACTCCCGGTGTTTCCGCGAGATGCGGGCCGGCGTCCGGCGCCCACGCTGTTCGTCGAAACGCGGGCGGCGGTGATCCCCGTCGTTGTTCGACTTGGACATTTGCTGATCATCATCGCTGCCAAAAGCACGCTCGGAGGCGAGCCCATCGAGGCCGCCGCCGGCCGTCTGACCGCGGTATGACTTCTGCGGGCGGCCGGGCTCATGCATCCATTCGCCCTTTCGGCCCGCCGCCGGAACATCCCGGTCGCGGCGTTGAACCCCGTAACCGCCGCCATACTCCTCCCGCTCGCGATCGCGAGCGTCAAAAGCCCCACCTGCACCGCGGCCCCTACGCGAAGCGCGTTCTTCGGCGTTGCCGTAGTTCGGTGCGTGCCGGCCGCGAGTGCCCTCGCCCACGGCGCCGCGATCCAACCATTGTGCGGCTTCTTCATCGCGCAGACGCGCCGCGCGACTGCGCTTGGGGCGGCTGCGTGAGTCGTCGTGAGTACCGTACTGATCGTGCCGGGGCATACCGCTCTCCATTTAAGCGCAAGGGGCCTGTCCCTTAACCGCGGCGCGCGATGCAAAGTTCCGCGCCGGCCTGCACCCGGCGCGAACGCTTCCTCGCATCGTGCACGCTGCCTTAAGGTTGCCGTTTTTCGGACCGATTTGCCTTGAAATACAGGCCGTTAGTTCGTGTTTTTCAACGCGGCGACGGAACGATTCTTCGGCGCGTCCCGTTGTTCCAATGCTGCCGGTTTTGACTGTGGTTTCGTAGGCGGCTGTCGAGGAATGTTATGCAGAAGTTCGCGTCGTTTTGTGCCGCTTTCGTTGTTCTCTCTTTCCTCGCTGCTCCTGCTCTCGCTGCGTCGAACGGATCGACAGCCCAGCCGGTCATGCTCCAGGCCGGACCTGGGACCGAATTCCCCGAAGTGATGCGCCTCGCACCCAACTTGAAGATCACCATCCACGGCTGCGCGCGCGCCTGGGACTGGTGCGACGTGGAGTGGCGCGGCAACCGCGGCTGGGTGCCGGCGCTGGCCCTGCATTACCGTCTGGATCGGAGCTTGCTCCCCGTGTCGAGCTACGGACCCCGGATCGGATTGCCGGAAGTCGAATTCGACCTCACGAAGTACTGGGAAGCGCATTACCAGCAGCGGCCGTGGTATCCGCAGCGGCACGAGTGGTCCGCGCGCCTGACATCCACCAACCTCGCCGCCGTCAACTGACGGCAAAAAAAAGGCCCTTTCGCACATGGCGAAAGGGCCACTTGGAAGTCACAGGGATTCCGGCGGAGCGCGGGGGGATAGCGCTGGGGAACGCGCCGAAATCGCAAACTATAACGACAGCTATTTTTGAAGGTTCCCGTCTGGGGAGAAAAATCCGCAGCCTTAAGCTGAGCTGTGGATAAGTTTAGTTCTTAACGGCTGTAGAGGGCGTGCCGGCGCCGAGGGCATCCATGAGGCCCTGCTCGAGGCCGTCGATGCCATAGGGTTTACGGATCGTCGCGCAGCGCTGCAGCGCATCCGGAAGGCTATGATCGTCCATGCCGGTGGTGACGATGACGCGGATGCCGCGGCGCATGAATTGCTGCGCAGCCGGTGCGCTTCCCTCGCCCTTAAGGCGGTAGTCGAGCAGAACCGCGTCGACGGCGCCGGCATCGAGAGTGTCCGCAAGCGACATGGCTTCGTTCAACGTGCGCGCGGTACCGGCATGCACGCAGCCGAGCTCATCGAGCATGATTTCGAGCATCGCGCCGATGGGCACTTCATCTTCGATCACGGCAATACGCTTGCCGGCAAGAATGGGATTACTCACGTCCAGATCCTAAAAAAGACGGCGATCAGCATTGCCATCATAACGCCTCAATTCGAATTTCGTTGCGCGTAAGGCCTGTAGAGGCCGAGCCGGCGCGCGTTTTTTCCGCGCCTTAAACGCCTCGGAACAACCCGCCCCGATGCGGGTTTTTCCTTATCAGGCCACTGCTTCATGGAGCCGCACGCATGGCAAACAAGAGCGGGACGCGCCCGCCGCTTCATCGCGACGCTCACGAATCCGACCGCCCGGTGCCCAAACGAACGTGGCGCCACGCCCGTTATGGCGATGCGCCCGAAGCGCCGCCGAACGATGCACCGCAAGACAAGACCTTCAGCGAAGAGGACGACGCCGCGGCCAGCGGCGATGTCCGCCCGCATAAGCCGTGATGTCTGTGGAGATTCCGATGGACCAAACCTCTCAGGGCACCCGCTCCCTTTGGATGGACGAACTTCCCCGCACGGCGCCGGAGCTGACGTCGAGCCGCCGCGCCGAAGTTGTGGTGGTGGGCGCCGGCATCGCCGGACTGACCGCAGCTTACCTTCTGGCCAAAGCCGGGCGCGAGGTCCTGGTCCTGGACTTGGGCGGTGTCGGCCACGGGATGACAGCGCGCACCACCGCCCATCTCGCCACCGCGCTCGACGATCGCTGGCACGAGCTGATCAATATGCGCGGCGAAGGAGACGCGCAAATCGCCGCCGACGCCTTTCTCCGGCATATCGATTTCATCGAGGACGTGCAGAAGATCGAGGGCATCGACTGCGATTTCGCGCGGGTCGACGGATACCTGTTCCTCGGCGAAGGCGATGAACGCTCAAGTCTCGAGAAGGAGCTCGAGGCCTGCCACAAGATCGGCCTTGCCAACGTGACCATGAGCGACGCATGCCCGGTGGGACAGCTGACGGCGGGACCGTGCCTCAGATTTCCCGGCCAAGCGCGCTTTCATCCGCTGAAGTACCTGCAAGGCCTTGCGCGCTGCATCAAGCGCGACGGCGGCGCGATCATGCGTGCCCACGTCACCGGCGTCTGGGACGGCGAGACGGTCACGGTGGAATGCCAAGGCGGCGTGAAGGTGATCGCGGACTCGGCGGTGATCGCAACGAACACCCCGATCAACGACCGCGTCGTCATCCACACCAAGCAGGCGCCGTATCGCAGCTATGTGGTGGCAGCGACGGTGCCGAAAGGCGAAGTGCCGGATGTGCTCGCCTGGGACACGGGCGATCCTTATCACTACGTCCGCCTTCAAAGTAACGATGAGACCACCGACGTGCTGATCGTCGGCGGGGAAGATCACAAGAGCGGCCAGGCGCACAACGGCCAGGCGCGCTTCCAAAAGCTGGAGATGTGGGCCCTCGCCCGCTTTCCGCAGATCCAGCGCTTCGTCGCACGCTGGTCGGGGCAAGTCATGGAGAGCCAGGATTATCTCGGCTACCTCGGCCAAAATCCGGGAGACCAGAACGTTTTCGTCATCACCGGCGACTCCGGCATGGGCATGACCCACGGCACCATCGGCGGGATCATCTGTTCCGATCTGATCCTCGGAAAGAAAAATCCCTGGGCAGGCCTGTTCGACCCCGCGCGCGTGTCGCCGAAGGCCGCCGGAGCCTTTGCCCGCGAGAACCTCAATGTCGTGGCGCAGTACAGAGAGTACGTAACCCCGGGCGACGTACACGACGTCGCCGCGATCCCCGCCGGCGGCGGCGCTATCATCCGCCGCGGCGCCGCAAAACATGCGGTCTATCGCCGCGCGGACGGCACCCTGGTCGAAAAGTCGGCGGTCTGCCCGCACATGGGCTGCCTCGTGTCGTGGAATCCGGTGGAGACCTGCTGGGACTGTCCCTGCCATGGCTCGCAGTTCAGCGCCGAAGGCGAAGTCATCAACGGACCGGCGACGGCCGGCCTGTCTGCCATCGAACGCGGCGACCGCGCTGGTCACGACCATGAGAGAGACCGCCCCGCACCCCATTCGTGAAGCTGCTCGCAACTCTTCTCAATGCGGTCCTCGCCCTCGGCCTGTTGACGTGGGCCGGCCTCCACTTCACCGTGATTCGGATTCCGCCGAACATGTTGCCGTGGGCGAAGGTCGATCTCGACTCGCCGCCGGGCTGGGCTCCGCGGCTTCGCATCAATAGCCTGTCGGCGGACGGCGAGCAGTGTCTGATGGCGCTGGCGCGCTCGAAGCTTCTGTATAAGCCGCTGGACGAACGCCCGGTCAAGAACGGCTGTGGCCTCAAGGCGGGTGTGCAAATCGAACGCTCGCACATCGCCTATAATCAGGTGTTCGAGGCACGCTGCGCTCTGGTCGCGGGGCTTTATTGGTTCGAGCGCGATTTGCAGGCGCTGGCCCGGGAGCATTTGCACTCCGACATCGTCCGCGTCGAGCAGTGGGGCACCTACGCCTGCCGCAATATCAATGCGCGCAAGGACCCGCGGCGCAGTCAACACGCGACGGCAAATGCGATCGACATTGCCGGCTTCGTGTTGAGCGACGGCAACACGGTGCAGGTCCTGCGCGACTGGGGCGCCGACAACGCCAAGGGCCGGTTTCTGGCAGCCGCGCAGCAGCGCGCCTGCCGCTACTTCAATGCCGTGCTCGGACCGAACTACAACGCGGCGCACCGCAATCACTTCCATCTCGACCTCGGACGCGCCCGGATCTGCCGATAGCAGCGTGGGCTGGGACAAATAAAGAACGGACCGACACGACGCAGGGCCGGGAACAAACATAGTTTCGCCGTAGTTAGGCCTAGGACGCTCCAAAGGAGTGGCATCACCCGTGGCTCCGTCAGCCCACAAAGCCGGAAAACCGGCGGCGGAAGCCACCAGACAGGGGGAAAGGCAGCGAGAATGTCCGGCGTTACCGATAGCGAAGCCCGTGGTGCCTATGGTTCCGGTTACCGCTCCTTCTCCTTAGGGATTGCCAATATCACCGCCGAGGCGGTGCTCGAGGCCCAGAAGCAGGCCCTGGAACTGGTCGTCCAGGGCGCCCCGGTGGACGCCGTGCTGCGCAATCTGACGGGCGTCGTGGAGGATGCGGCGGAAGGCGACGCCTATGCGGCGATTCTCATTCGCGACGATGCCGGTCGTCTCGCCACCGCCTGCGCTCCCAGCCTGAGCCAGGAGTTCACCCGATCGATCGAGAGCCTTGGCACGACCGGCGCCTTTGGCGTGGCCACCGCCACGGGGGTGACCGCCGTCAACCAAGACATCGGCAGCGATCCCACATGGGCGCCGCTCACGCCTTTGATGGAGGGGCTGGGGTTCAAGGCGGCGTGGAGTCACCCTATCGTCACGCGCGAAAATCGCGTGCTAGGCGCATTCGTCACCTTTTTCCGCGAGCGGAGGCGGCCCTCGGCGCTGGAGCTACGCCTGGTGGAGACTCTCGCCCAGACCGCGGCGCTGGCCATCGCCCGCCACGATGCCGAAGCGGCGCTCGCGCGCCAGCGGCGCACCCTCGACCTGGCGATGGAAGCCGCGGAGATGGGCTCCTGGCGCTATACGGTTGCGGACAACATTTGCGTCTACGACGCCCGGGCGCAGAAGCTCTATGGATTGACCCACGGCCGCTTCGTCCACGACGAGGAAGGCGTCAAGCGCATGATCCACCCGGACGATCTCGACGGGATGTGGAAAGCCGTCGCTATTGCCGTCGATCCCGTGGGCGAAGGACGTTATGATGTCGAATATCGCGTACGGCAGCCGGACGGCGCCTGGCGCTGGGTCAGCGCCTGGGGCCTTGTGGAATTCGAAGGCGCGGGTCCGGCGCGGCGCCCGGTCGCGATCGCCGGCGCGAGCCGCGACATCACGGCCATCAAGAACGCCGAGGAGCGGCTGCGCTTCCTCATCAGCGAACTCAATCACCGCGTAAAAAACACCTTGGCGACCGTACAGGCCATCGCCGTGCAGGCATTGCGCAATGCGACGGATCCGGAGGCGGCGCGACAGATGTTCGAATCGCGCATCCTTTCCTTAAGCAAGGCGCACGACCTGCTGACGACGGCGAACTGGACCGGCGCCGACCTGCGCGAGGTGGTCGATCATGCGATCGAGCCCTTCGCCGCGGCGCGCTTTGACGTAAACGGGCCGGACCTGCACGTGCCGCCGAAACACGCCCTCGCCTTCTCCATGGCGATCCACGAACTTGCGACCAACGCGGTAAAGCATGGCGCACTGGCCGTGACCATCGGCCGCGTCAAGATCAATTGGTCGGTCGAGAACGATCAAATCAGCTTCAGCTGGCGTGAGATCGGCGGACCGCCGGTGAAGACGCCAACCCGACGCGGGTTCGGCACGCGGCTGCTGGAACGCGCCATCGCCCACGATCTCGGCGGTTCGACCTACTTGCACTACGCCCCGGACGGCGTGCGCTGGAGTGCAACGGTGCCGGTCGGGCACGAGTAGCCAACAGCCCCGCGTACTCCTGCCCGTCGCTTTTCTCCATCAACTGCTACTTCGCTTGCGCAATATCGTTACCCGACACCTCGATGGTATGGCCGGGCAGCGCCGGCGTATGCACCGGGCGGCGGACGGCCTTCGTCGTCTGTTCGAAGGCATAGCCCAACGCGAGAAGCTTCGGTTCGCTGTAAGCCGTCCCGAGGAACGAGATCGCGACCGGCAGGTCGTCGGTGGTGAAGCCCGCGGTCACGACAAGGTCCGGAAAGCCGGTGAGCGGCGCGATCACCGTGGGCGAGACGCCCCCGCCGCCGGACGTCAGGGGCGAGCCGGCGATGGTCGCCGGACGGGTGCGGCCCGTCGGATAAACGATGGCGTCGAGTTTATCCTTCTGCAGCGTGCCGTTGATCAGCGCACGGGTCATGGGCATGCCGAAGTCACGCGCAGCGATGTACCCGGGATCGTTCAGTGTGCCGCTCGCCTTTTCGATCTTGAAGAAGTTCCAGCGATACGGATTTGGACCGGTGCCGTCGGGCCGCAGGTCGTTGTAGGCCTCGGCGGCCGCGATCAGGCCGTCGAGATTCTTCGGATACTTCGGTCCGGTGGATTTCAAATAATCCCCGATCTGGACCGCGAATTCCGGGGGATAGATCGACCAGAGCATGGTCGAGGCGGAATCGAGGAACCATTTCGGGAGACGCACGTCGACGACGGTCGCGCCCGCCCGCTGCATCGCCTTCACCGAAGCTTCCACGATCCAGTCTACATCCGGATCGGCCCCCATGTAGTCGCGCGCCAGCCCGATGCGAGCGCCTTTGAGACCGTTCGCATTCAGGAATTTCGTGTAGTCGCGATGCGCGTTGCCTTTCTGCGTCTGCGTTGTCGCATCGGCTTTGTCGATGCCGGCGGTGACGCCAAGCGACACCGCGATATCGGTCACGTTGCGCGTCATCGGCCCGGCCATATCGAGGCTGAGGGAAAGCGGGATGACGCCGTCGTGGCTGATCAGACCGTAGGTCGGCCGCATGCCGACGATGCCGTTGGTCACCGAGGGGCCGCGGATCGAGCCGCCGGTGTCGGTGCCGTAGCCGAGCGGCGCATAACCGGCCGCGATGCCGACACCCGTTCCGCCCGAAGAGCCGGCCGGCGTGCGCGTCAGATCGTGCGGGTTGAGCGACTGGCCACCCATGGAACTCTGATAGCCGTTGGCGAACTCGCCGAGATTCACCTTGGCGAGGATGATCGCGCCGCCGTCGCGCAACTGTTTGACGAGATGGGCGTCGTCAGGCGGCATGTGGCCTTCGAGAAGGACCGATCCGCCGGTGGTGGCGATATCGACGGTGTCGATATTGTCCTTGAAGATGACCGGAATGCCGTGCATCGGCCCACGCACCTTGCCGGCCTTGCGCTCCGCGTCGAGGGCACGTGCGATTTCCATGGCCTTGGGGTTGATCGCAATGACCGCATGGAGCTTCGGGCCTTTGCGGTCGTAGGCGTCGATGCGCGCGAGGCACATTTCGGTGAGCCTTTCCGCCGTGAGGGTCCCGGCGGCCATGGCGGCCTGGAGTTCCACGATCGTCGCCTGATCAAACTCGACCGGGCGCGCCTGGGCGGGGACGGTGGTCATGAGCCCGCCGGTAAGGACGGCAACGACCGCTAACGAGCTGACGCGCTTTTTCATCTTCATGGGCGTCTCCCTATTTGGGAACTTCGATTGCGCCGCCGGCGAGCGCCGGCGTGTTCACCGGCCGCCGGATGGCTTTGGTCGCTTGTTCGAGGCTGTAGGCGAGCGAGATCAGCTTCGGCTCGCTGAAGGCCGGACCCAAGAAGGAAATCGTGACCGGCAGATCGTCGGTGGTGAATCCCACGGGCAGGATCAGATCGGGGAAGCCGGTGAGGTTAGCGACGGGCATCGGATAGACCCCTGTCGCGAAGCTCGCGAGCGGATCAGCAATGCGTTCAGGACGCTTCGGGGTCGTCGGGTAGACGATCGCATCCAATTTGTCCTTGGCTAAAATGCCGCCGACGAGGTTCGTCGCCATCGGCATGCCGTGGTCGTGCGCCGCGACGTAGCCTGGGTCCGTGAGCGCGCCGCTTTTCTTCTCTTCGAGGAAAAACGCCCAGCGATAGGGATTGACGCCCTCGCCGTCGGGACCAAGGCTGGTGAACTCATAGGCGCGCTCGATGAGCTGATCGAGGTTTTTTGGATACTTCGGTCCGGTGGTCTTCAAATAGTCGCCGATCTGGACTGCGAATTCGGGCGGATAGATCGACCACAGCATCGAGGTGTGGGAATCGAGGAACCACTTCGGGTAGCGCACATCGACGATGGTCGCCCCGGCGCGCTGCATTGCCTTGATCGCCGCTTCGATCGCCCAGTCGACGTCGGGATCGGCGCCCATATAGTCGCGCTGGACGCCGATGCGCGCGCCTTTGAGACCGTTCGCGTTGAGGAACTTGGTGTAGTCCTTCTCGAATTTGCCCGCGCTTTTCTTGGTTGCTTCGTCGGCGGGATCGACCCCGGTCATGACGCCGAGGGAGACCGCGAGGTCAGCAACGCTGCGGGTCATGGGCCCGCCGGTATCGAGCGAAAGAGCGAGCGGGATGATGCCGTCGCGGCTGACAAGGCCATGGGTCGGTTTCAGGCCAACAATGCCGTTGACGCTCGAGGGCCCGCGGATCGAACCGCCGGTGTCGGTGCCGAGACCGAGCGGCGCATAGCCGGCGGCGACCGCCACGCCTGTGCCGCCCGACGAACCCGACGGCGTGCGCGAGAGATCGTGCGGATTGAGGGACTGGCCGCCCTTGGAGCTTTGCATGCCGTTGGCAAGCTCGCCGAGATTGACCTTGGCGAGGATGATGGCGCCGGCATCGCGCAGTTTCTTCACCATGAAGGCGTCGTCGGGCGCCATATGGCCGTCGAGCAGGACCGACCCCCCGGTGGTCGGCATGTCGACGGTGTCGAAATTGTCTTTCAGCACAACGGGGATGCCGTGCATGGGCCCCCTCACCTTGCCGGCCTTGCGTTCAGCATCGAGCGCGCGGGCGATCTCGAGCGCCTTCGGATTGACGGCGATCACGGCGTGGAGCTTCGGGCCTTTGCGATCGAAGGCATCAATACGCGCCAGACAAAGCTCGGTGAGCTTCTCCGCCGTGAGGGTACCGCCGGCCATCGCGGCCTGCAGTTCGGCAATGGTGGCCTGATCGAACTCGACCTGCCTGGCGGCGACGTCCGATGTCGCGACCGCGGTCGCAAGAGCACAGACCGCGGCGATGGTGGTGAGATGTTTCCTCAGCGTCATGATCCCCTCGCTTATTTTTCTGGAACGTCGATTGTGGCGCTTCGCTGCGGCACGACTTGCCATCAGGACCGCCGAGAGTGCGGCGATTGATAGGAAACGGCGGCGGATACAGTCACAGCGTAGTCCCCCTGTCATACCGATGTGATGACGCAGCTTACGCTGCGGCGCCGATAAACTTCCAGCCCCCACAAACTCAAGGAGGACAAGAAGAAGCCGAATCTGCCATGCTGGCGGAATAGGCAGATCCATGTCCAAGATCCGCCCTTGCCGCGCCGACGAGCAGAGCGTCATGCACACGATCATCAATCGTGCCGCTGAGGCTTATCGCGGCGTGATCCCGGCGGACTGCTGGCACGAACCATACATGCCGGCGAAACACCTCGCCGATGAAATCGCCGCCGGCGTTTCCTTTTGGGGCTATGAGGACGACGGCGCGCTGATTGCCGTGATGGGAATGCAGGACGTCGAAGACGTCACCTTGATCCGGCACGCCTACACGCTGCCGGAGCATCAAGGCAAAGGCCTAGGCGCAGCGCTGCTCGCGCATTTGCGGGCGCTCACGTCGCGGCGCATTCTGATCGGCACTTGGGCGGACGCCGGCTGGGCGATCCGCTTCTATCAACGCCACGGTTTCAGGCTGACCCTGCCGGAGGAAAAGACCAGCCTCTTGCATCGCTACTGGACGGTTTCCGACCGGCAGATCGAGACTTCAGTGGTTCTCACCAGCTAGAGAGAACCGCCATCACTCCGCCTTCGAGCGAAGTCGGCAGGCAGCAGGAATTGACTCGCCATGTCGAGACGTAGGCGAGCACCGCGACCACGGCGGCCGCGCCGAGCCATGCAGATCGTCGCGGCGGCTCGGGCACGCGGCGGCATCCCGCCAGAATGATGGCGACCACCGCGACGCTGATCATGTGGATCCAGCGTCCCCAATCCCAGCCGAGCAGAAACAACGGAAGGCACGGGAGGATCGCCGCCACCAGCAGCAACAGGGGGGCCTGCCCGTCGCGCGGCAACTGCCGGCGCAGAACGACGGGCGGAACCAGCGCCAGCATGATCGTCACTACATATATGCCCAGCGAGCGCGGCGTCGTGACCACCTCCCGCACATAGAACCACACCTGATCGTAGCCCCATGCAAGCGAGCCGATCGCATCGCAGGCGGTTTGAGCCCGGCCTTCCCAGGAGCTGCAGATCGCGGCCGCGGACTGGGCATCGCCGCGAAAGATCAGCGCGAGCAAAAAGCACAGGGTTGCGGGCAAAAGCACCGGCGCCTGCACACGAAGGATATGCGGCCCGAGTTGCGGATATCCGTGCGCCATGTAGATGAGGAGCGCGTGCGCCGGCAGAAACACCGCCTGGTTCTCATGAATGAGCGTGGAGACGGCGAGATAGGGCATCAGGCCGATGAAAAGGAACCGCGCGTAGGAAGAGGTTTTGAGCGCCCCATTCAGCGTGCCGCGCACCAACAGGGCATGGCCAAACAGACCGATGGTGATGAAGGCCTCTTTGCGGAAATAGCCGCCATAGTCGTGAGCAGGAAACAGGATCAGAGCCGGCGCCAACATGGCGAGGAGGAACAACGCGGGCCGGGACCGCAGCGGCCAGGCCAACGCCGCCAGGAGTGCCGCCTGCACCGCCGTGAGGACCACGAATAGAACCGGAAAGAGGACGCCGGTCGAAAGCCCTGCACGCTCACGCAGGTCGAAGGCTATCTCGCCCAGCAGCCCCCGCCGGATGAAGCCGGCGGCGTAATTGATGTGGAGATCGCCGACCGACCAACTGGTGACGTCACCGAAGGAACGGGAGACGGATGGGATATAGAGCGCGGCGATGAGACCGACCGTCAGGCCAGGAAGAAGATATTGCCGCGCGCGGGACACGGCTTTTTATAACCTTGCCGCGCGGCCGAGCGCTACTGCTTCGGCCCGTTGAACAGTGTCATCTCATAGTCTTTCTCGAAGATCTCGAGGGCGCGTTTGAGAGCCTCGAGGGTGTTTTCGAGCGCGCCCGTATTCCGCCCCTCCCTCAGCGCCTCGGCAATCCGCTTTTCCTGGACAAGCACCCTGGCGCGAGCGTCAATAACACGGCGTTTGGCGACTTCGACGGGGGAGTCGGAGGTCACAGGCCACCGACATGCGTCGGCGGCGATGAGGTGTTGCGCGAGAGCTCCCGTTGATGGACCCGCACAGGGCCGTCATAAATTTCCAGAGCGACGAATGCGGGATCGGCGCAGCGTAACACCGCCTCCTCGGCAGCCTTCGCGGGCGAAGCTGCGTCGATCAAAAAGGATGTCTCCGCCTTGTCGGCGGCTGTCACGAAATAACAACGATACCTAATCACGCCCCTGCTCCGTCCTTCTTGGACATGCGGGAATTACACAAAATGCGTGACTTGCTCAATATACCCTACTTACTCAACTCGCGCGTTTCCAGGCCGCGATTAATTCAGCAGCCTTTCTACAACTTCGAGGTGGTCGGCCTCGCCCGCCGGTTTATCCCACCTGATGCGCGATACACGCGGAAAGCGTAAGGCGAGCCCGGATTTGTGCCGGCCAGAGCGCTGCACCGCATCGAAAGCAACTTCGAGGACAAGCTGCGGCTTCACCGCGCGGACGGGGCCGAATCGCTCCGTGGTGTTGTCACGGATCCACTTGTCGAGCAGCTTCAGCTCGGCATCGGTGAAACCGAAATAGGCCTTGCCGATAGGCACCAGTTCATCGCCTTTCCAGACGCCGAAGGTGTAATCGGAATAGAACGAACTGCGCTTGCCGTGACCGCGCTGCGCGTACATCAGCACGGCGTCCGCGGTGTGCGGATCGCGTTTCCACTTGAACCACAGACCTTTCGGGCGACCGGCGACATAAGCGGCGTCGCGGCGTTTCAGCATCAGACCTTCCATACCCGAATGCCGCGCGCCGGCGCGAATGGCCGACAATTCGTCCCACGTCGCGAAGGGAACGACAGGCGATAGATCGAAACGCTGATCATTGAGCGCCCCCGCGCGGCGGGCGAAGAATTCCTCGAGCCAAGCGCGGCGCTCAGTCCAGGGTTTCGGGCGCAAATCATCGCCGTCCGCAAACAGGACATCATAGACGCGCACAAACGCGGGAAAGTCCGAGAGCATCTTGGCGGTGACGGTCTTGCGGTTCAGGCGCTGCTGCAAATCGGCAAAGGGCGCCGCGTCCGCCTCGCCGCCGCGCACCAGGAGCTCGCCGTCGAGCACGGCGTCGAAGTCCATCGCCTCGACAATGTCGGGGAAGGCGCGGCTGATGTCGTCGCCGGAACGCGCATAAAGACGCGGCGACGGACCTCCCGCGGCCTGTACGCGGATACCATCCCACTTCCATTCGGCGATGAAATCCGCGGCATCGAGCTTTGCCATGTCCTCGTCTTCGAGCGCGTGAGAAAGCATGAAAGGGCGGAACGCAGCTTCCTTGGACGGCGTGGGCTTTGGGCCACGCTTCTCCGCCCAGGCGAAGAGTTCGAGATAGGGGGGCCTGAGCCCGTGCCACAGTTCCTCGACCTCAGCCACGTCGACATTGCCCCATTCCGCGAAGGCGGTCTTGGCGAGCCGCGCCGACACTCCGATCCGCAAGCCGCCGGTGATGAGCTTCAGCAGCGCCCAGCGTTCCGTCGCGGACAAGGAGTCGAGCCACGTCGCGATCTGTTTTGGAGCGTGGAGCTTGGACCGGCCAAGACCGGTGACGACCTCCCACAACAGCGGCGCAGGGCGCGGCTGCCCGCCGGCGGGCCGCGGCCACATCAGCGCGATGGTCTCGGCCAGATCGCCGACATAGTCGTGAGAATAGAGGAAGAGAACCGGGTCGGTGCGCGCGGTGATGAGCTCGCGCAGCATGGCAGGTTTGGCGAAGGGAAGGTCAAGCGTGCCGGCAAGCGCGGCAAGGCCGTAGCCACGATCGGGATCGGGCGCGCTGTCGAAATAATCGGCGATCAGACGTAGCTTGCCGTTGCGGCCGGGCTGATAGAGAAGTCCATCGAGGAGCTGGGCGAAGCGTTTCATTCAGCATCGTCCTCGTAGCCGGTCAGCGACAGGGGCTTTGCCGGGATGCCCATGGTGGTCAAAGCGTGGGCGAGCGCTTCCTCGCGGCCGTGGGTGATCCAGACTTCTCCCGGCTGCACCTCCCTGGCCGTATCGAGGAGTTCCTCCCAGTCGGCGTGATCGGAGACGATGAGCGGTAGTTCGACGCCGCCTTGCTTGGCGCGCTGGCGAATGCGCATCCATCCCGAAGCCGTGGCGATCACCGGATCGTGCATGCGCCGCGACCAGCGATCCTTGAGATCCCCGGGCGGACAGAGAACGACCTGCCCTTTGAGCGCGTCGGGCGAGGCTCCGGTGGCCGGAAGCAGCGGGCCGAGGCTTACACCGTGCCGCTCATAGAGCTTGCACATTTCGATCAGCGCCCCATGGAGATAGATCGGCCGGTCGTAGCCCTTCCCCCTCAACAGCATGATCAGCCGCTGTGTCTTGCCGAGGGCGTAAGCGCCGACGAGATGCGTGCGCTCGGGAAACACCTTCAGGGAATGAAGCAGCTTGTCGATCTCGTCCACGGCCGGCGGGTGGCAGAAAACCGGCAGCGCGAACGTGGCTTCGGTGATGAAGACGTCACAGGGCACCGGGATGAAGGGCGGGCATGTGGGATCCGCGCGGCGCTTATAATCGCCGGACACGACGATGCGCGAGCCGCGGTATTCCATGACGATCTGCGCGCTGCCGAGGATATGGCCGGCCGGCTCGAACCGAAGGCTGACATCGCCGACGGTGAACGTCTCGCCATACGCCGCCGCCTGGGTCTGTGGGGCGGGGCCGTAGCGCAGCGCCATGATGTCGAGGGTTTCGCGCGTCGCGAGCACCCGGTCGTGCCCGCCCCGCGCGTGATCGCCGTGACCATGAGTGATCACGGCGCGCGGGACCGGCTGAAGAGGATCGACGGTAAAGTCTCCCGGTACCACATAAAGGCCGGAAGGCGTTACTTTGACCCAGGAGTTTGGCGCTGCGCGGGACAAGGAAGCTCGGTGAACAGGATTTCCGCTGATATGGGTTCGAAGAAGAAGACGGGCAACGTCACCGCGAAGTTGCCGGCGGTCTTCCGCGACTGGTTCGCGCGCCACGGCTGGAAACCCCATCCGCATCAGCTCGAGATGCTGGCGGCCGCCGAAGCGGGGAAGTCGGCCCTGCTGATCGCCCCGACCGGGGGAGGCAAGACCCTGTCCGGGTTCCTGGCAAGCCTGATCGATCTCGCCAGCCGCCCGCGGGAAGGGCTTCACACGCTTTACATCTCCCCTCTCAAGGCGCTTGCGGTCGACATCAACCGCAATCTGGAAAAGCCCATCGCCGAGATGTGTCTTCGCGTCACGGCCGAAACACGCACGGGAGACACACCGCCGGCCAAACGCCAACGGCAGCGTAAGCGTCCGCCGAACATTCTCATGACGACTCCCGAATCACTTGCGCTGATGCTGTCGCACAAGGACGCGGAGAGGGTGTTCGCAAACCTGGCCTGCATCGTCATCGACGAAGTGCACGCGATCGCCGGCACGAAACGCGGCGACCTGCTCGCCCTCGCCCTGTCCCGCCTTTACACGCTGGCACCGAAGGCGCGGCACGTGGGGCTATCGGCGACTGTGCCTTACCCGGCCGAGATCGCGGCCTACGTCGCACGGGACGCGCTCATCATCACCGGCAAAGCGCGCAAGCCGCCGCGCCTGTCGCTCCAGAAGACGAAAGGCCGGCTTCCCTGGTCGGGGCACATGGGTCTGTACGCCATTCCCGACGTGTATGCGCAGATCAAGAAACACACCACGACGCTGGTTTTCGTCAATACGCGCGCGACGGCGGAGGTGGTCTTCCAGGCGCTGTGGAAGATCAACGACGACAATCTGCCGATCGCCCTTCACCACGGCTCCCTTGCGCGGGAGCGCCGGCGCAAGGTGGAAGCGGCGATGGCGGAGGGCCGCTTGCGGGCGATTGTCGCCACCTCGTCGCTTGACCTGGGGATCGACTGGGGCTCGATTGATCTTGTGGTGCAGATGGGCGCGCCGAAAGGCGTTTCACGGCTGATCCAACGCATTGGCCGCTCCAACCATAGTTTCGATAAGGCTTCGAAAGGGCTGCTCGTCCCCGGCAACCGCTTCGAGGTGCTGGAATGCATCGCCGCGATGGAAGCGATCGAGGAGAACGTGCTCGACGGCGATCACTTGCGGCCCGGCACGCTCGACGTGCTGTGCCAGCACATCCTCGGCATGGCCTGCGCCGCGCCCTTCAAGCCGGACGACCTGTTCGACGAAGTGCGGACGGCGGCGCCCTATGCCGCGCTCGAGCGCAAGGACTTCGACGACGCGCTGGCCTTTGCCGAAAACGGCGGATATGCGCTGCGCAGCTACGACCGATATGCGCGGCTCGTCCGGGACAGCAGCGGTTTCTATCACATCCGTGGACCGCGGGTCGCCCGGCAGTACCGGATGAACGCCGGTGTCATCGTTGAATCACCCATGATCCGTATTCGCCTCAAAGGCCGCGGGGTGCTCGGGGAAGTAGAGGAGTTCTTCATCGCTGGTCTCGTTGCCGGCGACACCTTCATGTTTTCTGGACAGGTCGTGCGCTTCGAAGGCATTAGAGACGGCGTCGCCGTCGTCGCGCCGGCAAAAGGCCATGAGCCGCAAATCCCTTCTTACATGGGCGGTCGCCTGCCGCTGACGACGAACCTTGCCGACCGCGTGCAGGGTTTGTTCGCCGATCCCAAGCGCTGGCCGTCGCTGCCGCCGGACGTGCGCGAATGGCTGGAAGTCCAGAGCGAACGGTCAGCCCTTCCCCAGCCCGGCCATCTTCTCGTGGAGACCTTTCCACGATCCGGGCGCTGGTTCACCACGGTCTATGGCTTCGCCGGACGCAACGCACATCAGACTCTCGGCATGCTGCTGTCGCGGCGCATGTATCGCCTGAAATACAAGCCCATGGGTTTCATTGCGACGGACTATGGTCTTTCGGTGTGGAGCCTCGAAGAACCTACCGCGATCGATCACTTATTCGACCAGGATATCCTGGGCGACGAGCTCGAGGAGTGGATCACCGATTCAAACATGATGAAGCGCATGTTCAGGAACGTGGCGGTGATCGCCGGATTGATCGAGCGCGTGCATCCCGGCCAGGAAAAGTCCGGCCGCCAAGTCACCTTCAGCTCCGATCTCATTTACGATGTGCTTCGCAAGCATGAACCCAATCACATCCTGCTGCGCGCCGCGCGCAGCGATGCCTTGGGCGGACTGATCGACCTGACGCGCCTCTCAAGCCTTCTGCAGACGGTGCATGGCCGCATCATCCACCGGCGCCTTACCCGCGTAAGTCCGCTGGCGCTGCCGGTACTACTTAACATTGGCAAGGAAGGCATGGGTCCGCGGCTGGTGGACGAACTGCTTGATGATGCGGGCGCCGATTTGGTAAGCGAAGCGATGACGTCATGAGGCGGGCGCAGTGACTTTCATTTCCATCGGCGGAGCAAAATTGCGGCCTGACCTGTCAGGCGCACTGATCTGGGACGACGAGCGGACGGTGATCGTCGCCGATCTGCATTTCGAGAAAGCTTCCAGCTTTGCGCGCCGCGGCCAGCCGCTGCCGCCTTACGATACAGCCACGACGTTGCGCCTGCTCGGCGAGGTCTTCGCGTGTGCGGCGCCGTCCCGCGTCATATGCCTCGGCGACAGCTTTCACGATCGGATCGCTGCGCAGGACATGCCGGGTCCGTATGCGACCTTGCTGCGATCCCTTATGGCGGGACGCGATTGGATCTGGGTCACGGGCAACCACGACCGCGAAATCCCCGCGGCGCTGGGCGGAACCATTGCGCAGGACATCACCGTAGGCCCGATCACATTCCGCCACGAGGCCAGCGCTGCAAGCGGTCCGGAAATCTCCGGCCATTTTCATCCCAAGGCCACCGTCGAAGCCCGCGGGCGGGCGGTGACGCGGCCTTGTTTCATCTATGACGACCGGCGCGTGATCCTGCCGGCGTTCGGCGCCTTCACCGGCGGCCTCAATGTCAGCCACCGCGCGATTGCGGCCCAGTTCGGGCCTGCCTTCGGCGTTGCCCTTCTCGGCCGCCACAAGCTGCACTGGTTCCGGTCGACCGCGCTCGTATGATCCAAAAGAAATCGCCGCCGGATACGCTGTGGGCGTTATCCGGCGGCGATTGCCTTAAGCCGATGAAGGTGCGGAAGCATCGCACACGTCCCCGCGGCAAGCGCAGAGAACGAGCTGAGCGCCCCGCGGACGACTAAACCCTTTGCTCCGCGCCCGGACGCTGGACCTGCGGCGGCGGCGTTGCGCCGGCCACTGCGGGGGCCTCGTCCGCCTGCGCGGCGACGCGGCCTTTGGCGGCGTTCGCGGCTTCTTCCATCGCTGCCAGCGAGCGGGCGAGCTCGTAGATGCGACGGCGCACGTGCTCATCGCCGATCTCGTAGTAGGCGCGCACAAGCTCCAACGTCTCGCGACGAACCATCGGATCGTCCTCGTGGGGCATTTCTATATCGCCCGCGCCGGCCTGATTGCGCGGGCTTGCGCCCGCCGTATTGTCGTCCATCTCCTCGAAGAAATAGGACACGGGGCAGTCGAGCACGCGGCTCATGTCCCACAGGCGGCTGGCGCCGATGCGGTTCGCACCGCGCTCATACTTCTGCACCTGCTGAAACGTAAGGCCCATCGCCTCTCCGACCTTTTCCTGCGACAGGCCGAGAAGGGTGCGGCGAATCCTCAAGCGGTTGCCCACGTGGGCGTCCACGGGATTGGGCTTCCCCGTCGTCCGCTGACGCTTGATCTTTCCCTCGGCCGTAGACGAGCCTTGATGTTGCAAGTCCATATCGCGCACACCTCTATTACTAGACATCCCGCAGTCCATAACGCCATGCGCGCGAATAAGTTCTGCCCTTGCGTGAAAAAGCCGGGCGTTAACCTCCGAATAGTTTGTATGTGACGGCGGAAAAGAGGCGAAATACCGCCCAAAAAAAGTCTCACCAGACGATTGAAACGCGCCACAACTGCCTGAAAACACACGACAAACAGGAACCAATTTTTACGACCTGACGTTGGCCTGGTACGAGCACGTACAAGGTTAGAGATGACGGCGTTTCGTTCACGTTTTTTGATTGCGCCCGAGCCCGCCATTCGGAAATTTCTGGTCGATATGCGCCTGGCGGCGGAGCGGAGTTACCGCCCCTGGAAGCAGGCCCTTGAAGACGGATTTGCCAAGACCTCCCTTGCGCCGGCCGACCGCCGGGAGCTCCTGAAACCCCACCCGCTGGAAGACTACTTCTACGCCGGACTGATCGGCCTTCAGGCCGCGGCCGTGCGCGAGTGCTTCACGCCCACCGTCGCGGAAGCCCTCTTGCGCCAGGTCGCCCTGCAGGCGGATGCCGCGGCCGGGCGTGGTGACCGGATCGTCTCGAACATGGTGTTCATCATCTTCGGACGCATCCGGAAAAATGCGCAGCTCGGTCTCGTCGTTCCGCCCGCCGATGTGGTGACCGACGTCCTGCTCGAGCGCCTTGCCATCGACCGCATGAAAGCCACCCGGCAGCTTGCGACCGACAGTACGTTCCGAAGGACGCTGACGCGCCACCTGACCGAACGCGAGATCTGGTGGAACGCGTTCAACGAAATTTACGATGTCGACGCCCGGAGCCACGCGCAGCCCCGCCGCACCCGGGCGGGCACCCGTGAATACTTCCTGACCCGGCGCACGCCCGCGTCACAGCTGTTCGACGCATATGCAAGCCGAAAGGCGCCGCCGACGCCCGCTTTGTCGGCCATCGCGCTCAAGATCGGGCAATGGCTGACGCCGCGCCCCCACGTGCACTGATTCGGCCATCGGGCCGCAGAGTACGGCATCTGCAATTGCGAGACCGGCCAGCGGCTATATTAAATCCGGGTCGTATATGAGAAAGGCAAGGAGCGTTCCAAGCCCGGATATCCCAAGACATAACGCGGCGTATTGCCCGGCTTGATTTCCTCTTGGCTTGGCGGGCCCCATAGTTCCCACCGGCAATGCGCCAAGGCTTCGCCGATGTCCCTCCAGTTGCGCACCAGATGGATCGCAACAATCAGCCAGATAAGGGGGACGGCGAAGTCCAAGGCACTTTGCATATAAATGAGAGCGCCGCACTGTTGCGCCATGGATCCCCGCTTTCGCGGGGATGACGAAAAAACATTATAGATGCACGCTTTCGCGGCGATGACGGACCGCTGAGTCCCAGAAGTTGGCTTTTATTTTAAACCGCGGCCTGGAGCCGTTCGGCGCGTCTCTCCGCTGCAAGCGCGCGCTGCGCGGCCCTTGCCACGCCGATCTCGCGCGCAGGAGCCTGACGCAGCCGCTCGAGCATGCGCGGGGTCACCACGGTTACGCCGTTGGGGGTGACCTGAAACCGCGCGCGATCGTCGGCAAGGTCCTCACCGATGACGCAGCCCTCGGGCACGACGCAGCCGGGGGCGAGAATGGCCCTCGAGATGCGGGCCCGGGACTGAACTTCGCAACCTGGAAGAACCACCGAGTCCTCGACCAGGCTCGCCGGCTCGAGCCTCACATCGGCAAAAAGCTGCGAGCGGCGCACGGTCGCGCCGGCAACAACGCAGCCTTCGGCGATCATCGCGGCGCTCACCATACCGATGCGCTCGGACGAGTCGAACGCGAGCCTAGCGGGCGGACGCTGCTCCTGATGAGTCCAGACGGGCCAATTGCGGTCGTAGAGATCGAAGGCGGGTTTGGAAGCGACAAGATCCATGTTCGCCTGCCAGAAGGAATCAATCGTGCCGACATCGCGCCAGTAAGGCTCGTCGGCCCGGCGCGCGCTGACGCAGCTGCGCGCGAATTGATGGGCATACATGCGGCATTTGCCGACCAACGCCGGGACGATGTCGGCGCCAAAGTCGCGTTTGGAGGACGCGTTGCGTGCGTCCGCCCGCAGCGCAGCAAACAACACGTCGGCGTTGAACAAATAGATGCCCATACTGGCGAGGCAGCGGTTCGGGTCTTCGGCTTGAACGACAGGCGTCACAGGCTTTTCGACAAAACCGGAGATCTGCTCTTCGGCATTGACGGTGACGACGCCGAAGCGCCTGGCTTCGTCTTTGGGCACGCTGACGCACGACACCGTGACGTCGGCGGCGCGCGCGACGTGTTCGGCGATGAGCACGCCGTAGTCCTGCTTGTAGACGTGATCCCCTGCGAGAATGAGCACGTACTTGGGCTGATGACGCTTGATCAGCTCGATGTTCTGGAACGCCGCGTCGGCCGTGCCGGCATACCAGCGGCCTTCGCCTGCTTGCTGCTGCGCCGGCCACACTTCGACGAACTCGCCCATCTCGTGGCGCAAGAAGCCCCACGTCCGCTGCACATGGTGGATAAGCTCGTGCGCGCGGTACTGCGTCGCGATGCCGACTTTCCGAATTCCGGAATTGATGCAGTTCGACAGCGGAAAATCGATGACACGATACTTCGCGCCGAACGGCAGCGCGGGCTTGGCCTGCTTGTCAGTCAGACATTGCAACCGCTCGCCTCGCCCACCCGCGAGCACGAAGGCAAGCGTCTGAGTCACAGCTTGGCGTGTAGGACTGATGAATGTTGCCATTCGGATCCTCTGGCCGTGGGTTGCTCGGATCTCGCGCGTATATGATCGCAGTCATTAGCCGCACCCTCGAAACAAGTCCCCCACGGTTTCGAGGCGCGCCGTATTGAAGACGATTGACCGCAGGTTGGCAATCGTCCGCAGCGCCTACATTTGATAATTTTTTTCAGAACAAAATTCGCACGCGCGTAGTTGGTATGAGCGGGCTCTATCGCAACGGGCGGAGGAATCGTGACGAGCGTTCTCTATGTCGCGTCGGAAGCCTATCCGCTTGCGAAGACTGGCGGACTGGGCGATGTCGCGGGCGCGCTGCCAGCGGCGCTCGCCCATCTCGGCGCCGACGTTCGCGTTATGTTGCCGGCGTATGACGGGGTCGAGCGGCAGCTCAAAGAGGCCGGCGTCACCGTCGTGCCCGGCCCCACGCTGGAAAACGTATTACCCGGATTCTCCGCGCGCATTCTCAGCGCAACGATGCCGACGACAGGCGTTCCCCTTTGGCTCGTGGACTGCCCGCCGCTTTACGCGCGCGGCGCGAACCCTTATTTCAGTTCGGACGGCAAAGATTGGAATGACAATCATCTGCGCTTCGCATTACTGGCGCGCGCTGCAGCGATAGCCGCTACGGATAGGAGCGTCGTCTCCTGGCGTCCGGACATCGTCCATGCCAACGACTGGCACACCGGCCTTCTGCCCTATTATGTGCGCGGGACGAAGGTCCGCAGCGTCTTCACCGTGCACAACATGGCTTATCAGGGACTCTACGACCGTTCGATTCTCGCCGACGTCGGCATTGCCTCCTCGAGTTTCACGCCCTCCGGCCTCGAGTTCTTCGGAAAGGTGAGTTTCCTTAAAGCCGGGCTGATCGCGGCCGACCGCATCACGACCGTGAGCCCGACTTATGCACAGGAAATTTGCGAACCGCGGGAAGGCCGGGGACTCGAGGGCGTACTGAAAATGCGCAATGGAAGCCTCGTGGGCATCCTCAACGGCATCGACGAAGCGGTCTGGGATCCGACCCGCGACTCGCATATCGCTCAGCGCTTCGACGCGGCGAACATCGCGTTGAAGGCCGACAACAAGGCCGCGCTCCGCAAGGAGCTGCATTTGCCTGCGCTTGATACGGCGCCGATCGTCGCCGTGGTCGGCCGGCTTGTTGCCCAAAAGGGGATCGACGTTCTGCTGGCGCTGCTGCCGGCGCTCCTGGGCACCGGTGCGCAGGTGGTCGTGCTGGGTGCGGGCGATCGCGACCTCGAGGAGCAGCTTGCCGCCACGGCACGTGCGCATCCGGAGCGGATGGCGGTCCGCCTCGGTTACGATGAGGCCTTCGCCCACCGGGTGATCGCCGGCGCCGATATCCTGTTCGTGCCTTCGCGGTACGAGCCGTGCGGCCTGACGCAGCTGCATGCGCAGCGCTACGGCACGATCCCCGTGGTGCATCGCGTGGGCGGCCTCGCGGATACGGTCACGGACGAGGACGACGGGTTCTCCTTCGATATATTGACCCAAGGCGCGGCGATGGATGCCCTGATGCGCGCCTGCGAGTATTATCGCAAGCGTACTCGCTGGCGCGGGATGCAGCGTCGCGCGATGCGCAAGCGCCTGGGCTGGGACACTTGCGCGCGGCACCATCTCGATCTCTATAAAGATGTCTTGAACGATACTCCTGCATTGGAAGGAACGTATGGAACAGCTGTCGCGGCATCCGGGTGATCACTATCCCCTCGATCTTCGTGATCCCAGTGCCCTGAAGCGGGGGATCCTTCAGACGCTGACCACCGTGGTCGGGCGCGATCCGCTCTACGCCAGCGGCCGCGACTGGTATTACGCCCTCGCCTATCTGCTGCGTGGAATCCTTGGGCAGAAGCAGGCCATGGTCGGACGCAAGTGCCACGAGTCCGGGGCCAAGCGGCTTTACTACCTGAGCCTCGAGTATCTTCCCGGCAAGTTCCTGCCGAAGGTGCTGACCGATCTCGGCATCGAGCAACAGGTCGCGGACGCATTGAAGGATCTCGGGCAATCGCTGGAAGACGTTTCGAAGTTCGAAGTGGACACCGCCCTCGGCAACGGCGGCCTTGGCCGCCTTGCCGCATGCTTCCTGGATTCGCTCGCCACCCACAACTATCCAGGGTTCGGCTATGGCATCAGGTACGAGTTCGGGATGTTCTCGCAGTCCATCGAGGACGGCCAGCAGGTCGAACGTCCCGAGCACTGGCTGCGCTTCGGCGATCCCTGGCAGTACGAACGGACGGCCATCGCCTACACCATCCGCTTCAATGGCCGGCTCGTTCGGACGACGGACCTTCAAGGCGTGGAGAAGGTCGATTGGGTCGAAACCGACGATCTGATGGCGGTGGCGCACGACCTGCCGATGTCCGGCTATCGCTCCGATACAGTTCTCTACCTGCGGCTATGGGCCGCCCGGTCCTCGCATGCCTTCGATCTCAAGTACTTCAACGAAGGCAATTATGTCGAAGCGGTGAGGGACAAGACATTGTCCGAGAGCATCTCGAAGGTGCTGTACCCCAACGACAACACGTCAATGGGTCAGGAGCTGCGGCTGAAGCAGGAGTACTTCTTCGTCTCCGCCTCGTTGCAGGACATCCTGCGCCGTCACTTCAAGTCCAATCCCACGCTCGACAACCTCTCCGACCAGATCGCGATCCAGCTGAACGATACCCATCCGAGCCTCGCGATCGCCGAATTGATGCGTCTCTTGATGGACGACTATAAACACACGTGGGATCAGGCGTGGCAAAAGGTGGCCGGAATCTTCGGCTACACCAATCATACCTTGCTGCCGGAAGCGCTCGAGACCTGGCCGATCGCGATGTTCGAGCGCATGCTGCCGCGTCATCTCGATATCATCTACCGCATCAACGACCAGCATCTGAAGCGCGTCGCGGCCGCCTTCCCCGGCGAACTTCACCGCCTGGGACAGCTTTCGCTCGTCGACGATTACTCGCGGCGCATCCGCATGGCGCACCTCGCGATCGTGGGCTCGCATAAGGTCAATGGCGTGTCCGAGCTCCAGACGCGTCTGTTGCGTGAAGCGGTGTTCCCCGGATTTGCCGCCCTCGATCCCGGCAAGTTCCTGCCCGTGACCAACGGAATCACGCCGCGCCAATGGCTGGTGATGGCCAACCCACAGCTTGCCAGCCTCATCACCGAAGCCATCGGCAGCGAATGGCCGACGCAGCTCGAGCAGCTTGCGAAACTCGCACCGAAAGCCGACGACGCCGGTTTCCGCGAGGAATTCCGCCGCATCAAGGCGGCCAACAAGCTGAGACTTGCGCATTTGATCCAGCGATCGGTCGGCAAGCTGGTCGACCCGGAGTCGCTGTTCGACGTCCAGGTCAAGCGCATCCACGAGTATAAGCGCCAGCTCCTGAACCTGATGCACGTCATCACCCGCTACAACCGGATCAAGGCGGGAAAAGGCGACGGCTTACCGCGGACGGTGATCATCGGCGGCAAGGCGGCGCCCGGTTACTACATGGCCAAACAGATCATCCGCCTGATCAACGACGTTGCCGCGACGATCAATTCCGACCCGCAGCTTGACGGCGCCCTGAAGCTGGTGTTCGTGCCGAACTACCGCGTATCGGTGGCCGAAATCGTCATCCCCGGCGCGGATCTGGCGCAGCACATCTCGACGGCCGGCACCGAAGCGTCGGGAACGAGCAACATGAAATTCGCCATCAACGGCGCGCTCACGCTCGGCACCGACGACGGCGCGAATATCGAGATCCGAAAGGCGGTGGGTGAAGATCACATGTTCCTGTTCGGACTCTCGGCCCAGGAGGTCGCCGAACTGCGCGCCAAGGGATATAACCCCTGGGCCTACCAGGACCGCGACCCTGAGCTTCGCCAATGCCTCGACATGATCGGCGGCGGCGCTTTCTCCCCGCACGAGAAGACGCGATACCAGGGCCTGCGCGATTCTCTGTTGAGCGGCGGCGACCATTATCTGTTGCTGGCCGACTATCGCTCCTATGTGGACACCCATGACCGGGTCGAGGCCTGCTTCCGGGAGAAGGAGGCCTGGACGCGATCAGCGGTGTTGAACGTCGCGCACATGGGCAGATTCTCCGCCGATCGCGCGATCCACGAATACGCCGAGAAAATCTGGGATCTTACGCCGCTGACGCAGTTGTTCGCCCGCGCGTCCGCTGCATAACGGCGGCCGCCGCGGGCCAGGCGCTTTCGGCGCGGATCGTCTCCAACGACTGCGCCAGCCGCGCGCGCCAGTTCGGGTATTCGTCCGTGGTGCCGGGCACATTGAGCTGGGTCGTCATGGCGATGACGTCGCTCAGATTCAAAAGGACGAGCTGCGACCCGGAAAGACCGAGAAAGGCGTGGACCGCGGCGACAATCTCTTCGACCGCGATGTCCGTGAGGGGCCTGTCGTCGAGAAGGTTCTGATCCTTGAGCGCGCCGACGATCAGCGCACGCTCTTCGGCACGGGCGCGTTCCATCGCCTCATCGTCAACGCCCGGCTTCAAGGACAGGCGAATGCGCATATCGGTTCCCGTCCAATAGCCGGCGAGCGTCGGAAGGTCATGCGTGGTGGCCTGAGCGACGCTGCGCGCAGGATAGGTGTCAGGGCGCTTGAAGTAACCGTTCCGATGCCGCTCGAAATAAAACAGACGCGTCGAGAGCATGTTGTCGCGTTCCATGCGCTCGCGGAAGCCGTCGGGCACGGTCCCGAGGTCTTCGCCGACCAGGAGACATTTTGCGCGCACGCTCTCCAGGGCAAGGACGGCGAACAGATCATCCACCGGATAGCTGACGTAAGCTCCGTCGGCGGCCGTGCCGCCGGGAGGTATCCAGAACAAGCGCTCGAGCGCCATGGCATGGTCGATGCGCAGCGCGCCGGCATGGCGCATGTTCGCACGCCAGGTGCGGACCAGAGGTTCGTAGGCGAGCGCACGAAGAACATGCGGATCAGGCGGCGGAAGTCCCCAATCCTGTCCGTCCGGCCCGAGCGGGTCGGGCGGCGCGCCAAACCGCGCCCCTTGCGGATATAGCCCTTGGCGGTGCCAAGCTTCGGCGCCTTCCGGGCTGACGCCGACGGCGAGGTCGCGCATGACGACGGCACTGGTTCCCGACACGGCCTCGGCCAATTGCATTGCGGCCAGCCACTGCAGCGCCGCATGGATTCGCACTTCGCTCTGATGGCCGGCCGCCCAGCGCCGCACGGCCGGAGATGCGGGATCGCGAAATTCCCGCGGCCAGGAAGGCCACGGACCGGGCAAGTGATCGCTCAAGGCGGAAAAGACGCAGAAGTCCGCGAGCGCATCGCCACCGTCGGCAATAAAAACATCGAGGTCCGGATCCTTCGCGGCGCGTACGGCCGTGTTGCGAAGGGCCTCGAGCTTCAGCTTTGCGACCTTCGGATAGTCGACAAGCGCGCCGGAAACCGGTGCATCCGCGGGCGGATCGCCAAGCGAAATATAAAGTGGATTGAGAAAGGTGCGGCTCGAAGGCCAATACGGACTGGCCTGATCGGGGTCACGAAGCGACAGCGCGTGGAAGGGATTGACCGCGACCACCTGGCCGCCCTCGGCGGCCGTCATGCGCAGCAACTCCTTGAGGTCGGCGAAATCGCCGATCCCCCAATTGCGCTCCGATGAAACTGTATAAAGGTGACAGGCCACGCCCCAGGCTTTTTCGCCGCGCTTGAGCCATTCCGGCGCATAGCCGGTTTCCGGGGCGACGATGAGCGTGCTTTTCTCCTCACCGATCGTCAGAGCGTGATAGCCAAGAGGAAGATCGTGGGCGAAATGGATGCGCCTCTCCGCTCGGCCCTCCATGACCTCGCCGTTCTCGAGATGAAGGTGCCAGGAAAACGGTCCCTCCAAGGGCAGATGCAGCTCGCGTATCGGCGTCCTTTTGACCAGCACCGGCGGCAATGCGCGCTCCGCGGCCCGCAGGCGCTCAATGGATACACGGGCTTCCTCCGGCGCGAACCCCATGGCTGCGAGCAGCGCGCGCTGCGTATCCGTCGAGGTGTGGTGAACGCGGCCTTCCACATCCCAGTATTGATTCTGGATGCCGGCAAGGCGCGCGAGCTCGGCGATCTCGGCATCCGACATCAGACCCGCTCCAGCACAGCAAGACAGTGACCGCCTTCGCCCGTGGCGAGAACTTTGCGCCATGCGCCGGATGGCAGAACCGGCTGGAGGGGATCAGGCCCGGAATTCATCAACACCAGGAGGTCCGACCCGATGAGAAAAGCAAGCGAGCGGCGCCTTGGATCATTCCAGTCGGACTCCGTCATGGGTTCGCCGTCTTCCCGCAACCATGTGATGTCGCCAGTCCCCGTGAAGAAGGCCTCACGCCGCAACGCGCCATGCCGGCGGCGCAGGGCGATGGCCTCCTGGGTAAAGCGGATCAGCTCCACGTTCTCCATAGCGAGGTTCCAATCCAGCCACGCCGTCTCATTATCCTGGCAATAAGCATTGTTGTTGCCGCGCTGCGTTTGCCCGAACTCGTCGCCGGCCAGCAGCATGGGCACGCCTTGCGACAGCATCAAGGACGCAATGAAGTTGCATTTCTGGCGGTACCTCAGCCCGCGGATCGTCGGATCTTCCACCGGCCCTTCAGCGCCATGATTAGAGCTGAGATTGTGATTGGTCCCGTCGCGGTTCTCCTCGCCATTGGCGGCGTTGTGTTTCTCGTTGTAACTGACGAGGTCCTCGAGCGTGAAACCGTCGTGGGCGGTCACGAAGTTGATACTCCTCAGGGGAGCTGCAACCACGTCGCTCGAGCCGCTGACCGCCGTAGCCATTCGCCCCGTCATACCTTCATCGCCGCGCCAGTAGGCCCGCACGGTGTCGCGGTAGCGATCGTTCCATTCGCGCCAGGGTTCGGGGAACTGGCCGAGGAAGTGTCCGGCTGCATCCCAAGGCTCGGCGATCAATTTGAGTTTGCACAACTCCGGATCGCGCCCGATCATGCCGATGAGCGAGGCGCCCGCCGAGAATCCATCGCGCGTACGGCCCAGCGTGCCCGCGAGATCGAAGCGGAAGCCGTCGACACCGGTCTCTGAAGCCCACTGTTTGAGGGAGTCGAGCACCAGGCGTTGCACCTGCGGATGACACACATTCAGTGTGTTCCCGCAGCCGGAGAAATTGACGTACTCGCCCGCTTCGCCGAGCCAATAGTAGGAGGCGTTGTCGATGCCGCGCAGCGACAGCGTCGGTCCAAGGGCGTCGCCTTCTGCCGTGTGATTGTAGACGACGTCGAGAATCACTTCGATGCCGGCGGCGTGATAGGCCGCTACAAGGCCCGCGAGTCCGGCACCGTAGCGCGGCTCGCAAGCAAAGAAACTGACGGGGTTGTAGCCCCAGTAGTTGCTGAGCCCCCGCGTGCCGAGATGCGTTTCATCGCTGAAGGCAAATACGGGAAGGAGTTCGACCGTGGTTACGCCCAGGCTGCGGACGTGCTCGATAATCTCCGGAGCCCGCAGCGCCGCGAAAGTGCCGCGCTGCGACGCCGGCACGGCCGGGTGCCGCTGGGTCATGCCCTTGACATGCATCTCGTAGATCACCGTCTGGCGCCAGGGAATGTCGAGCCGCGTATCAGGCGCGGCGGATGACTGGGTGACGATGCCTTTCGGAACGATTTCCGAGTTGTCGAGCTCTCCGTCAAAGTTCGCCTGATGCCACCTGAACGGGCCGGTGATGGCGCGGGCATACGGGTCGAGCAGAAGTTTCCGGGGATTGAAGCGATGACCCCGCTCCGGCGCAAATGGTCCGTGGACCCGGTAGCCATACACTTGCCCTAGACGGCCACCCGCAAGATATCCATGCCAGACGTCTCCCGTGCGTCCCGGCATCGGCAGGCGACGAAGCTCGCGCGTGCCGGTTTCGTCGAACAGACACAGCTCGACTTTCTCACCGTTAGCGGAGAACAAGGCGAAGTTGATCCCTCGCCCGTCCCACGTGGCGCCCAACGGTTCGGCCGTTCCCGCTTCAAGCCCGCCCAAGACGGTCATGCTCAGCTTGGCTTCAAGATAATGGCGCCGAGCGGCGGCAGCGTCAGGGCGAGCGAATGCTCGGCGCCATCCCAGGCGCGCGGCTCGGCCGTCACTTCGCCGCCATTGCCGACATTCGTGCCCGCATAATGGAATGAGTCGGAGTTAAAGATTTCGCGGTAGCGGCCGCTGCGCGGCACACCGATGCGATAGCCTTCCCGCACGACGGGCGTGAAGTTGCACACCACGACAACGAAGGCCGCGCGGTCCGCGCCGTAGCGGATATAGGAGAGCACGCTGTTGTCCTGGTCGTGCGCCGCGATCCACGCGAACCCTTCGCCCTCGCAGTCCCGTTCGTACAGTGCGGGCTCGCTCGTATAGAGGCGGTTGAGGTCGCGCACCAACGCCTGCATCCCCTGGTGCTCGCGGTACTGGAGCAAATACCATTCGAGGCTCTGCTCATGGTTCCACTCGTTCCATTGGGCGATCTCCGCCCCCATGAACAGAAGTTTCTTTCCCGGATGAGTAAAGAAGAACGAGAGGTAGCATCGCAAGTTCGCGAACTTCTGCCAGAAGTCGCCCGGCATCTTTCCGATCATCGAACCTTTGCCGTAGACGACCTCATCGTGAGACAGAGGCAGGATGAAGTTTTCGTGGAAGGCGTAGATCAGGCCGAAGGTCAGATCGTCGTGGTGATATTTGCGGTGGATGGGATCCTGCTTGATGTAGCGTAGCGTGTCGTTCATCCACCCCATGTTCCATTTGAAACCGAAGCCGAGACCGCCGAGGTAGGTCGGCTTCGACACCATCGGCCATGCGGTCGATTCCTCTGCGATCGTGAAAGCGCCGGGAACGCGCGCATAGATCACTTCATTGAGCCGCCGCAGAAAGTTCACGGCCTCGAGGTTCTCGCGCCCGCCATAGGCATTCGGAACCCACTCCCCTTCCTGCTTGGCGTAATCGAGGTAAAGGATCGACGCGACGGCGTCTGCCCGCAGGCCGTCGATATGATAGTCCTCGAGCCACGCCAGTGCGTTGCACAGGAGGAAGTTGGCAACCTCCGTGCGCCCATAATTGTAGATCAGCGTGTTCCATTCCGTCTGACGGCCCTGGCGCGGGTCGGCATGTTCATAGAGGGCGGTGCCGTCGAAACGGCCGAGGCCGTGACCATCCTCGGGAAAGTGGCTCACCACCCAATCGAGGATCACGCCGATGCCGGCGCGATGGGCGCAATCGACCAGGTATCGCAGATCGTCCGGCTCGCCGTAGCGGCGCGTGGGCGCAAACAGTCCCAGCGGCTGATAGCCCCACGAACCGTAGAAAGGATGCTCGGCGATCGGCATCAATTCCATGTGGGTGAAACCCATCTCCTTGACATAGGGGATGAGCGTTTCGGCGAGTTCGCGGTAGCTCAGATAGCCGTTGCCGTCCTTCCGCCGCCACGAGCCGAGGTGCACCTCGTAGATCGACATCGGCTTACGACGCATATCGCTGGCGCGCTGCGCCATCCAGGCCTGGTCGGACCAGCGATATGTGGAGCGCGCCGCCACGATGGAGGCCGAACGCGGCGGGGCTTCCTGCATCAGCGCGACCGGATCGGCTTTCAGCGGAAGGAGCTCTCCGCTTTCAGCGACGATACAGAATTTATAGAGAGCGCCCGCGTGGACGCCCTCGGCAAAAATCTCCCAAACCCCGGACCCGTTGGGCGACATGGGGTGCCGCCCGGCATCCCAGTCGTTGAAGTCGCCGACCACGCTGACCGACCGCGCACTGGGCGCCCAGACGGAAAAACGAACGCCCTTCCGGCCCTGCGCTACGGCAGGATGAGCGCCGAGCTTGCGGTGCAACTCCAGGTGTGCGCCCTGCGTCACAAGATGATGGTCGAACGGCGAGAGGGCCGCTTCCGACGCCGCCGCTTCCTGAGAAATCCCCATGACCCGCCTCACAAACGTCCCAGCCACCTGAATGAAACCGTCGCGCGAGAAGATTGTTCCGCCAAGTCCATTGGCGCGTGCAGACCCCCGGTCACCTAGACCGCCCAGTCTTGCTCTCAATATCGTTGCGCCTCTATACTACTTAAACGCGAGTGCGTCGTCAGTCGCGATATGCATTGGAGACTCGTTTGGTTGTTAATCGCTGCCGTCGCCTGGGCCGCCCTGCGCTGGCATTCGCGTGGCTTCCACTCCTGGCTCTGGGGGCGACAGCCCGGGCGGAGGATGCCCTCGACTTCAGCACGCTTTCGATCGAGGACCTTGCCAACATCGAAATCACTTCGGCCTCACGGCGCGCGGAGCCGCTGCTTCAAGTTCCGGCCGCGATCTATGTGATCACGAGCGAGGACATTCGCCGCTCGGGCGGCGCGAGCCTGCCGGAGGCTCTGCGCCTCGCGCCGAACCTGCAGGTCGCACAACGCGACGCGCTCTCGCATGCAATTTCGGCGCGCGGGTTCAATTCCTATGAAGCGAGCAATAAGCTCCTGGTGATGGTCGACGGCCGCAGCGTCTACTCGCTGTTGCACTCCGGCGTATTCTGGGATGCCCAGGATTTGATGCTGGAGGACATCGACCGCGTGGAAGTCGTACGCGGGCCGGGCGGCGCGGTTTGGGGCGCGAATGCAGTCAACGGCGTGATCAACGTGATTACGCGCCACACCCGCGATACGCAAGGCGCGCTTGTGAGCGCCGGCGGGGGCAACGTCGACCGCCACGTCTCCGGCCGATATGGCGGCGCTTTCAGCGACGACGCGACCTACCGCGTCTATGTGAAAGGCTTCGAACGCGGCCATACGCTGACAGGCGCGGGAGCGGCGCGCGCCGACGACTGGGACCGGCTTCAAGGCGGGTTCGCGTTCGACCTCTCCGGAGGAAACGACACGCTGAACGTCCAGGGCAATATTTACGATAGTTCGATCGACGCCGTTGCCAGCGAGATTTCCGGACGCGACCTTTCCGCCCGCTGGGTCCATACCTTTGCCGACGGCTCGCCCCTCGACATTCAGGTGTATTACGACCGCACCCGGCGGATCGCCGGCGCACTCAACGAAGGCGCGGACACCTACAATATCGATGCGCAGCACACGGCCACCCTGGGCGGGCGCCACACCGTGGTGTGGGGCGGCGGCTATCGCGTTATCGACGATTTCTTTTCCAGCGGAACACAGTTCGTTCTCGTCAATCCCAAGGACACTTTCGAGATCGCGAGCTTCTTCGTTCAGGATGAGTTCGCGCTTCTGGCGAACCTGCGCCTCACGGTGGGACTGAAGCTGGAGCACCACACCTATACGGGCCTCGAATATATGCCCAGCGCGCGGCTGGCGTGGAATATCACCCCGCGCCAGACGGTCTGGGCGGCGGCGGCGCGGGCGGTCCGCACACCCTCGCGCCTGGATCGAGAACTTACGGCGCCAGGCATCGTGAGCCCCGCGCCAAACTTCGAATCGGAAACTCTCGTGGCCTACGAGGCCGGCTACCGCGTTCAGGCGAGCGAAAACGCTGTCCTTTCCATGGCCGTCTTTTACAATGTTTACGACGAGCTGCGGATCGCGGCGCCGGCGCCCCCCGGGAGCGGATATACGGCCATTTTCCGCAACGGCATCGACGGCCACAGTTACGGAGTCGAAGGTTGGGCAAACTACCGCGTGACTGACTGGTGGCGTCTCGGCGCCGGCTTCAACGTATTGCGGAAAGATTTTCGTTTGAAACCTGGGCTCACCGATATCTCCGCCCGCCAGTCGCTCGGGAACGATCCCCGACACCAGGCCTCGCTGCGCTCCTACATGACCTTGCTGGAAGATGTCGAACTCGACCTGACGATGCGCGCGGTCGACAATCTCCCGAACCCCGCCGTACCGTCGTACGTGGCATTCGATGCGCGCCTGGGTTGGTTCGTCACGGATACGCTCGAGCTTTCGGTCGCGGGCACCAATCTCCTCGATCCGCAGCACCCGGAAACGGGTACGCCGGCGCAGCGCGGCGAAATCCGCCGGGCGGTCTACGCGGGCGCACGGTGGCGCTTTTGAGCGGCCGGTATAACCTTCGGCCCGCGGCCTACCTAGGCGTCGTCGCGGCCATCATCGCGAGCAGTCTTGCCGCCGCGGCAACGCCGGATGCCTCGGTCGAATATGCCGTCAAAGCGGCATACCTCTACAAATTCGGCGAGTTCGTCGAATGGCCGCAGAGCGCGTTCGGCTCGCAGAACAGCCCCGCGACATTATGCATCGTCGGTGACGATCCGTTCGGTGCCACACTCGACAAAGCGGTTGCCGGCCAGCGCATCGCCAACCGCAGTATTGAAATCAAGCGCCTGAAGACGGCGACGGCGGGCTCGGGATGCCAAGTGATGTACGTGGCCGGCAAAGACGCCGAATCCCTTGGAAAGGCGATCGGTACGGTGCGCGGCGAGAGCGTGCTGACCATCACCGACGGCGCCGCCGGCGTCGTCCCCCCCGGGATCATCAATTTCGTCATCACGAACAATCGCGTGCGGTTCGAGATAGACGACGGTGCGGCCGCCGCCAACGGATTGACGATCAGCTCGAAGCTTCTCGCCCTCGCAACCTCGGTAAAACCCAAGGGATAAGTCAGAAATGGCGATGCTCAAGCGCTTTGCCGAACTGACCCTGCACTGGAAACTCGCGCTGGTGACGGTCCTCACGACCGTGGTCGCGCTGCTTTTCGCCGCAGTGTTGATGATGGCCTACGACGCCCGCACCGCCGGCCGGCAGGCAGTTGAATCGGCCAATGCACAAGCGCAGGTGCTCGCCGCCAGCGTCTACGCATCGCTGGTGTTCGAAGATCCGGATTCGGCGAACGAGTATTTGGCCGCGTCGGCGGCAAATCCGGCGATGGACGCCGCCGCCGTCTACAGCGGCAACGGCCGCGTGATCGCGAGCTACCTGCGGCCGGGCAGCGCACCCTTGCCGGAGAAGGCCGGCCCCACCGGCGCCACCCTCACCGGCGAGCATGTCTCGGTCGTCGTGCCGGTGCTCGATAGCGAGCAAGGCGAGGTCGGCGCGGTTTACCTGCGCGCGAAGGTCGAGCCCTTGTCGGCGCGCCTCCTGCGCTTCGGCTCCATGGCGCTTCTGATCACCTTCGGCGCCCTCGCGATCGTCGTTCCCTTCGCCGTAAGGATTCTTCGCAACATCGCCAATCCGTTCGAGGAGCTGGCGGAGAAGACGGCCATCATCGATACGACCATGCAGGCGGTCGACCACGGCATCGTGGTGGTCGACGCCGATATGCAGGTTTCCTACGTCAACAGCAGACTTCAGCAGATCCTCCCCGAGTGCCGGGACGTCGCGGTCGGCATGGACTTCCGTGATTTCATGCGGCGCTTCGTGCCGGGCACCGGCCGCAACGTCGACGTTGAACTCGCCCGGCTGTATTCGAAAGACAGAACGGTGACGGAGCTGGTTTCAGCCGACGGCAAGAAGATCGAAGTCCGCCAATCGCCGCTCCGTCACGGCGGCTTCGTGCGCACCGTCACCGACGTATCCGAAGCCAAAGCGCTACAGGAGCAGCTGGAGCGCGCCAAGGAACGGGCGGAGGCGGCCGACAAGGCCAAGTCGGCGTTCCTGGCCGCCATGAGCCACGAAATCCGGACGCCGATGAACGGCGTGATCGGTCTGGTCGAGCTCCTGCGCTCGACGCGCCTCGCGGACGATCAGCGCCAAATGGTTGAGATCATCCGCCAATCAGGCGTCAGTCTGCTCGACGTCATCAACGACATCCTGGACTACTCCAAGATCGAAGCCGGCCGGATGACCGTCGAGAAGACGGAATTCAATTTGCGCGAAGTGATCGAGACGACGGCGGAAGTCGTCGGCGGGCATACGTCGAGCAAGTTCCTCGACGTCGTATGCTCGGTCGATCCTGAACTCGACGAAATGGTGATCGGCGACCCGGTCCGCCTGCGCCAGGTGATCCTCAACATCATGGGCAACGCAGTGAAGTTCACATCGCGCGGCCTCATCTCGGTCACTGCCGAGGCGGTTTCCGTAAGCGACAGCGTAGCGAGCGTGATGTTTGCGGTGAGCGATACCGGGCTCGGCATCGACGAGGAGAAGCAGAAGAAGCTCTTCCGGCCTTTCAGCCAGGCTGACTATTCAACCACGCGCAAGTTCGGCGGCACCGGCCTCGGCCTTTCGATCAGCAAGAATTTGATCGAATTGATGGGCGGGGAGATCGGCGTCAAGAGTACGCCGGGCAAGGGTTCCACCTTCTGGTTCCAGATTCCCTTCGGGCGCGTCGCGCCGGAGTTGCGCGCGGCGCCGCTGACCGCCGCACACCAAGCCCTAGCGGGCCTGCGTGTGCTGGTGTGCGATGATCTTGGACCCGATGTCGCGGCGACACTCTACCTTCGCGCCGCCGGCGTCGAGGTGACTGAAGTTGGATCCAATGCACCGGTCACGACGCTGCTGCGCCAACAGCGCGACACCGGCCAGCCGTTCGACCTGGTGCTCGTCAACGTGCGGGTCGGCGACGACTCCGCGGCGCAGGTCGTGACCTCGATCCGCAGTCAAAGCGACCTCGCCGCGACGAAGCTCGCGCTCGTCGTCCCTCATCTCAGCGCAGGTGCGGCCCGGCTTGCGGCGACGACGCTGGCGTGCCCATCGATCCCAGCCCCGCTCCGCCGCGACAAGCTTGTGGCGACCGTGGCGGCCATCACCGGCCGTTCAAGCGAAGCGATCGTCGTGAAGGCGGACGAGTCCGTGCTCGGATATGTCGCGCCCTCGATAGAGGCTGCGGCGGCGGCACACTGCCTCATCCTCGTCGCCGAGGACAATCGCACGAACCAGTTCGTGATCCGCAGCCAGTTGGCGCGGCTCGGCTTTGCCGCGGAATTCGTCGGCGACGGCCGCGAAGGCTGGGAAATGCTGTCCAAGCATGACGGCAGGTACGGCCTGCTTCTCACGGATTGCCACATGCCGTTCCTCGACGGCTATCAACTGACCGGACTGATCCGCGATCGGGAGCTGCAATCGCGCAAGAGATTGCCGGTCATCGCCTTGACCGCAAACGCGCTGCAGGGTGAACGCGAAATCTGCCGCGCCGCGGGCATGGACGACTATCTCTCGAAGCCCACCGACCTCAAAACGCTCGAGACGACGCTATTGCGCTGGCTGCCTGGTCTCGAGGACTTGCGGCGGCCCGCAGACCCGCAACACAATTCGACGGCGCGCGATGCCGCCGCGCTTCCGCCTTTGGCGGACCCGGCGCCCGCCGGCGACACAGCGCCCGTGGACCTGGCCGGACTGGCAACCCTGGTCGGCAGCAGCGAGCCCGGCTACCTCAACGAAATCCTGACCATGTTCTGGGACGACATGCACCAAACCCCGCGGGAACTCCAGGGGCTCCACCAAGCGCGGGACTCGGAAGCGCTCGCGAAGGCCGCGCACGCGGCCAAGGGGGCCGCCGCTTCGGCTTGTGCGCGTGCGTTGGCATCGCTGTTGTACGAGCTGGAGTCCAATGCAAAGCGCGGGGCGTGGCACACGGTCGACATCCTGATGCCGCCGATCGTGCAGGCGTTCGCCGATCTGGAGCGCTTCATCCGCGAGCAAACCGGCGGCGCCCTAGCCGAGCCCCAACGCGAGGCCGGAGAATGAAGCCGCTCTGGTTCAAATCCTACACTCCGGAGGACTTCAAAGAGCGCTATCCCAATACGCTTCTTGCCACACTGGGCATCAGGCTCACCGAAATCGGTCCCGACTACGTGCGCGGCACAATGCCGGTCGATGCCCGCACCCACCAGCCCCAAGGGCTGTTGCACGGCGGGGCATCGGTGGCGTTGGCCGAGACGCTGGGCAGCATCGCCGCGAACCTTGTCGTTGATCCCGCCAGCCACCTCTGCGTGGGCCAGGAAATCAACGCCAACCACTTGCGCGGGGTGACATCGGGTGCAGTCACCGGGACAGCTCGACCCTACTACATCGGCCGCACGAGTCAGGTCTGGGGCATCGAGATCGTCAACGAACAAGGCCAATTGGTCTGCATCTCCCGCATCACCATGGCCGTGAAAGCTCTAAAATGAGACCTAATTGCGCCGCCGCACGCTGACGGCGATGTTGAGAAGCGCCGAACTCAGGGTAAGTCCTCCGGCTGCTGCCGCAGCATCGTCGATCGCGAAGCGCACCCGGTTGTTCCTGATCATGAAGTGAACCATCCCCGCGTTCGGACCGCGACTTTCATCCGTGACCGTGAGGACGGGTTTCCCCGCCAATACCCGTAGTGCCTCCGCCGGCGGCTGCGCCGCCGATCCAGCGAGGTACGCAATGTGGCACGCGCTGTCGGCTGTGATGCCGGCTAGACCGTGCGCAGAGACCTTGCGACCGGCGACCGTTTCATTTTGGACCGCCGCGCCGACGATGGCAGCGAAACTAGGGTCGCCGACGATGCAAATATTAAAGACGCCGCCGGAGGCCTGAAATGCTTGCGCCGGCCATTGAACGAACTCGCCGAATTTGACAAGGAAGGCCGCTTTGATCGGGTATTCGAGCGATTGCGCCGCCGGCGCCCGGTGCGGACCCGCCATGACCAACGCCAGGGCGACTACCAGTACGCCGGCCCTCCGTCGCGCGGACAGATGGTGGATCTTCGGGACCATCAGAACGCCCAGTACACCATACCGAAGACCGAGCGGGGGATCTCGCGCCGGGTCGCGACATCTCCCACCTCCGGGTGGCTCTTATGCAGAAGGTTCTTGCCGACGACGGAGAGTTCGACGTTGGGCAAAAGCCGCCACGCCACGCGCGCGTCGAGCTCGGTATACCCCGGCACCACCGGCGACGGCAGATCATCAACGGCGCGCAGCCCGATGCTCAAGTCAAGATCCGGAGCCACGAAATAGGTGGCGCGGACCTGCCCCTGGACCTCGGGATCATTGCCGAGGTGCTGATTTGGAATCAAATCCACCTGCCCGATGGCAATCCGCGTTTTTTTGGCAAGCGCGTTCACGCCGGCATCCAGCCGCCATGCGTCGCTGATGTGGTACGTCGCCCAGGCTTCGACGCCGTAGACGCGCCCGCTGCGCCCGTTTTGCAAGCTGAGCGGCAAACCGCCGCCGACCGAGGCGCCGGTGGTACGAACATCGTTGTAGATGTTGTAGTAACCGGAAATCGAAAGCGTCACATCGGGATTGATCTGACCGCGATACCCGACCTCATAACCGAGCATTTCTTCCGAGGAGAAATTCGTGGCCGGAATGAGGAGCGGCATCGCCTCCAGTTCCCGGTCGATGCGGTTCGGCGTGCGCACGGCGCGCGAAACGGCGGCCCACAGGAACGTATGCTCCGCCGCCTGCCAGGCGATGCGGCCGCTGGGCATGATCTCCCAACCCGTCATTTCGTTATGCTCGAACTTGATCCCGCCGATAAGCCGCAGGGTCGGCGTCACTGCGTAGGTGTCCTGGACGTAGATGTTCGCATGCTCGAGCGTGCGCTTCGGCACCGCAAAGACGAAAGGCGGCGCGTTGACGAAGTCTTCGGTGTTACGGCGATAGCCTGCTCCCCAGACGACGTCGTGCGCGTCCGCGAGGCGGAAGTTGTGCTGAAGTTCGGCGTCGAAGGACTTGACGCGGTCGGTTGTCGCCGGCGCAATGCGTGTCGTTCGGTCGTAGTAGGTCTTGAAACGCAGCTGGGACTCTTCGAAGGTCCGCGTCCATGTGAAGAGCACGTTGCCGCCGCGCAGCTTCGCGTAGGCGTCATCCGACGTCGCGTTGAACAAATCACCTTGCACCGTGATCGTGTCGACATCGGAGACAAAGTCGGAGCGAAAGCCTCCCTGCATCCTGGTCATGGAATCGTCGGCGCTGACACCGGCGGAGGTCAGCGCATCGCCCGTCTGATGCGCTTTCACGTACGCGCGGTACGTCAGCTTCTCACCGAAGCGGCCGCCGTAACGCGCCGCTCCGCTCTTGTCGATGTTTCCGGCGCCGAGTTTAACGAACACGCCCTGTGTGTCGCGCGTGGATTTCGTGATGATGTTGATCACGCCGTTTACCGCGTTGGCACCCCACAAAGTGCCGCCGGGACCGCTGATCACCTCGATCCGCTCGATGTCATCGAGCAGATAGTCCTGATCTTCCCAAAAGACGCCGGAATGGAGCGGTGAATAAAGGCTGCGCCCGTCCATGAGCGCGAGCAGCTTGTTGGAGGCCTCCGGCGTGTTGAACCCGCGCGCCGAAATCGCATAAGCGATCGCGTTGGTCCTTCCGACGATCAGGTTGGGCGCGAGGCGCAAGGTTTCCGGTATGGTGCGCGTGCCCGAGAGCCTGATCCGGTCGGAGGTGATCACGTAGACCGCAGCCGGCGCCGCCGATACCCTTTCGGCACGGCGGGACACCGACGAAATCTCCATTTCGGCCAGTTCTTCGATGGAAAGCCGCATCAGGTCCGGCAGATCGCCCGCGGCGCTTGCTTCCATCGCCTGCGCCCCGCCGCACACCGCAGTCATAAGCAGGGCGGCGGGCGCGACGGTGCGCGCTCCCGGAAACTTGGCTGCTGCCATACCCCTTCCCTCGAGTCCTGTGCTTATTTCTCGCGGCATGGTAGATGAGGACTCCCGCCGCCGCCATATCACGTGGGGAGGTCGGCACAAAAACGTGATCAAAAACCGAGCCTTCGCCGTGGATTCCGTCCGATGAACCTGATCAACCTCGTCGTGGCATGGCCGGGCTGACCTCTTCGCTCAGCCGCGCGATGCTGGCCCCGCTCTCGGCCTTGGTTAGCGCAACGGTTGTAATCGGCGCAGGGCTTCTCGCCGCGATTTACGATACCCAGATCTATCAGCAGCAGCAGATCCGCGATGTGCAGGTCCAGGCGGAGATCCTGGCGAACAGCGTCGTCGCCGCGCTCGCCTTCGAAGACCGCGAGGCAGCGCTTCAGTCGGTGATGGCGCTGCAGGCCAATCCCGAAATCTCGGCCGCCGCCGTGTACGGTGTCGATGGAACGGTGTTCGCGAGTTATACGCGCGACGAAGCTCCCCTACCGATCCCTCCGTACACCGGCCCCGCGCGCTTTGTCGGCGGCGCTCTCGAGACCTCCGTCGCGGTCGTCCAAAACGAGCGCTTCCTCGGGCGCGCATATCTCCGCAAGCCCGGTGAACCGTTGAACCGGCGGCTGATCCGCTATGGCGGCGTGATCCTGCTGCTGGCGATGGGCAGTCTGGTGTTCGCGGTGCTCCTGTCGGCGCGGCGCGAACTCGCGGGCAAGAATGCGGAGCTGCAGGCGCGCAACGCGAGCCTCCTGGAGCAGATCGAAGCACGGGAGAAGGTCGAAGAAGCCTTACGTCAAAGCCAAAAGATGGAAGCCGTCGGCCAGTTGACGGGCGGGATCGCGCACGACTTCAACAACATGCTGGCCGTCATCATCGGCGCCCTCGAATTGCTTAAGCGGCGATCGGCGCGCGGCGAGACCAATGTCGGCGAGCTCGCCGATGCCGCGCTCGACGGCGCGCAGCGCGCCGCTGCGTTGACGCAACGGTTGCTTGCGTTCTCGCGTCAACAGGCCCTGCGGCCTGAGCCCATCGACGTCAACAAGCTGGTCGCGGGATTGTCGGAGCTGTTACGCCGCACACTGGGAGAGAACATCCGCATCGAAACCGTTCTCGGAGCGGGGGTCTGGAGAACGAGCGTCGATCCGCATCAACTGGAGAACGCACTTCTCAATCTCGCGGTGAATAGCCGCGACGCGATGCCGAATGGCGGTCGATTGACCATCGAGACGGCCAACAGCCATCTCGATGAGCGCTATGCGCAGGAAGCCGAAGTGGCCCCGGGTCAGTACGTACTGGTGGCCGTGACCGACACCGGGACCGGCATGCGACCCGAAGTCGCCGCCAAGGCATTCGACCCCTTCTTCACGACAAAGGGCGTCGGCAAAGGCACGGGTCTTGGCCTCAGCCAAGTCTACGGGTTCGTCCGCCAATCGGGCGGTCATGTGAAGATCTATAGCGAGGTGGGTCAAGGAACGATCATCAAGATCTACCTGCCGCGGTTCGTCGGCGAACTTTCGACGCCGGAGGCCGCGGACGAAGCCGTCATACACAAGAGCGACGGCACGCATGTGCTCGTGGTCGAGGATGAGGATTCGGTCCGCAGCTTTGCTGTGGCCGCACTGAAGGAATTAGGGTACCGGGTGCTGGCCGCGCCGAATGCCGAAACCGGCTTGGCTCTACTGCGTCAGCATCCGGAAATCGAGATCCTATTCACGGACGTCGTCATGCCCGATACGAACGGACGTCAACTTGCCGAGGAAGCGCTCAAGTTTCTTCCGGGTCTCAAGGTGCTTTTCACCACCGGCTATACCAAGAACGCGGTGGTCCATAACGGCGTACTCGATCATGGCGTCCATCTTCTCAGCAAGCCGTTTACGATCGAGCAATTGAGCGTCGCTCTGAGGCGTGCGCTCGAGGGCTAACACCAACCCGCCACAGTCCTGCCATAAGGACACAACCGGTCACCAAAATACCTTTTTGTAAGACGAAGCAGTCTTCCGGGTCTCCGCGTTGTAGGCGCATGATCCTGGGAAATCGAAAGTTTGTCGGTGTTTTCATCCTGGGCTGCGTCATCGCAGCCCTGGCGCTCGTGTTTAGCGTCGTTGCACCGGACAAGACGGTGCGCTACGCCGCCGCGCCGCGCGAAAGTGTGCCCGCCGCGCCTGCACCTCCGCCGCGAGAACCGCTGCTGCAGACGGCGATCGCAGCTTTCAAGCCGTCGGACCTGCGCGCCGATCTTGAAAAGATGTACGCCGAATCCGATTACCGGCCTTTCTGGACCAGCGACCGGGCCGGCCGTAAACGGCTGGCTGCGGTCGATACGATCGCTGCTTCGCTTTCGGAGCAAGGACTCAATCCTTCCTTTCTCACGACCGCAAAAGCGGCTTTGGCCAATGCGCGCACCGACGCCGAACGCGAGACGGCTGAGCTGGGAATGAGCGCAGCCGTGCTTCGCGCCGCCAAGGGACAACGCTTCGGCTTTATCTCCGCCGGTGCGCTAGGCTGGAATCTCGCTCCCGATCAGGGCGAGGTCGCCGCCTACCTCGGCGAGGCCATCTCGCGCCACGGCCTTGCCGATTACTTCGAGTCATTGAAACCTCGCCACCCGCAGTTTGCGGCTTTGACCGAGGGCCTGGCGAAATACCGCGACATCGCGGCCGCGGGCGGCTGGGCGTCCATTCCCGCCGACAAGGAAATCAAGTTTGGTGAGGCCGATCCGCGCCTGCCGGCCCTACGCGCCCGCCTCGCCGCGGAAGGGTACATCTCGGCAGATGCCGGCGACGACGTTTTGCCTGATGCGGTGAAGGCGTTCCAGGCGCGCAACGGCCTGAACGCCGACGGTCGCGCGGGCCGCGGCACCCTGGCCGCCCTCAACGTGCCGGTCGAGGCGCGGATCGGGCAGATCACGGCGAACCTCGAGCGCTGGCGCCATATGCGCCATGAAGAACCGGACGCGTATGTGATCGCCAATGCGGCGGACCAAACAGTCGCCGTTGTGCGCAACGGCCGAGAGGAGCTGCGGTTACGCACCGTGGTCGGCGCGCGAAAGCATGCCACACCGATACTTGAAGCCAAGATGACGGGTGTGACGCTCAATCCGCCATGGGAAATCCCTACCTCGATCATCACGAACGAGATCATTCCGAAGCTCGAAGAAGATCCGTACTATCTCGAAGACAGCAATATGGAAGTCGTCAGCGGCAACTGGGACAATCCCAAGTCGCTCCGCGTCCGCCAGCGTCCCGGCACGGGCAATGCCCTGGGTTTCATGAAATTCCAGATGCAGAACCAGTGGAACATCTATCTCCACGACACGCCGAGCCGGTCCCTGTTCGCAAAGGACGACCGTACTTTCAGCCACGGATGCGTCCGCGTACAGCATCCTGAAGAGCTCGCCGCCCTGCTCACGGGCAAGAGCATCGATGAGCTGAACGAGGGAATTGCATCGGGTGAGACGCGGACCATCCCGCTGCAGAAGGCGTTGCCGGTGTTCGTCCTGTACTGGACGGCATTCACGGATCGCGACGGCGAATTCAATTTCCGGCGCGACGCTTATGATCGCGACAAGGAAACGCTGTCCAAGCTCGCCGAAGCCGGTCTCTACCCACCCTCACGTCCGGTTGCAGAAGTCGGCAATTAGATCAAACGGTTGCGGCCTTTCAAATACGTCACGAAACAAACGCTGCCGAAGGTTGCCCGCCGCCTGAGGCAATGTTACCTCTTGCCGCATGGGGGCATCCCGATCGCAACGAATTGACACTGCTGACGTCTCGCGCCGCCGCCTGATCACAGGAGCAGGCGCCGCGGCCGCTTTCTTCGTCATGCGGCCGGCCTTGGCCACCGTCGGGCTGGAGCGCCCGCGTCGCCTGCACTTGCAGAATCTCCACACCGGCGAAAAGGTCGCCGCGGACTATTGGGCCGATGGCGCCTATATCCCAGGCGGCCTCGACGACATCGCGAAAGTGCTTCGCGATCATCGAAACGGTCGAAGCCATCCCATTGATCCCACGCTCCTGGACCTTCTGCACAAGGTGCAAGCGACGCTCGAACCCTCGTCTCCGTTCCACGTGATCTCGGGTTATCGCTCGCCGGAAAGCAATGCGAAGCTTGCCGCCGCGAGCTCCGGCGTGGCGAAACACAGCATGCATATGGACGGCAAGGCGATCGACATTCGCATCCCGGGCGTCGACCTGACCACGCTGCACAAGGCGGCCAAGAGCCTGAAGGGCGGCGGTGTCGGTTACTACGCCGCGTCGAATTTCGTGCACATGGACGTGGGCCGCGTCCGCTACTGGTAGCTCACCGCGCCGAGTGCACAGGCGGTCGTCATATCAGTGACGGCACCCGAGGTGAGGTTCACGAGCAAGTATTGAAGCGAACCCGTGAAACCGTCCTTGAGCCTCACGTTGTAAGAACCGATCCCCGGTCCGAGCGCCAGGGCGGCCTCCACGTCGACCACCGTCAGCGCGATGCTGGCGCCCGGTGGAATGGCAGCGGTTTCGAAGCTTCCCAGCGGTCTTCCATCGCCCGCGACAAAGACGTCGAGTTCGGCGCTTGACGCCGCGCGGCCGGAGTTATTGAGGACGATGAGCGCGAGGTCCGACGGCTCGTTAGACGAGGCACGCAAGCTGGCAACGTCGATCAAGCTGGCGGTGGTGGCCGCATCGCAGCTCGAAAGATTGGAGATCGTACCGCCGGCGTGCCGAATCAGATGCTGCACAAAGCCGGTAAATGCACCTTCCACCTCGACCCGGTAAAACCTCGAGGCGGCATTATCGCCGGCCGCCAGGGAAAGAATGTCCGATACGGCGTATTGGCGCGAGGTGTTGGGCGCGATCGCCGGACTTTCCCATTGCCCCATCCGGGATCCACTGGCCGCGTCGTAAAGCGCCAGTCGCAAAGGCCCAGCCCGGGTCCCGGTGTTGTGTACAAGGACGTGGGAGTCGATTTCGGTTCCGGTCGGGAACACCGCGCCGACACTGAGCTGGGTTTCGGGCTCCGCTGCGGGCGCGCCCAGGTCGCAAACGGCGGTCATATCCGTAATGACGCCGGCGCGCGTATTACCGATCAGCTGCTGCAAGCTGCCAGAGAAGTCATTTTCGATCTTGAGGACCCAATGCGCCATGTCCCATGCCGGCGCAACGCGCGCCCCTGCTTCGATCGTGCTCATGCGGATCATGACCTCTCCGTCGACGGCAACCTCCGGAGTCGTGTACGCGCCGACACGCCGGCCCTGGCGCGCATCGTAAATACCGATCTGCGCGGCGGCCGGGACCGGACCCCGATTTTGCACGAGGATCGTCGCCGGATAGCCGTCGTCCAGGGCGGAGGTATGAACGTTGGACAGTTGTGAGCCCGACCGTGCGACGCCGGCGCTGCAGGTGCTGAGATTTGAGAGGACCCCGCTCGCCGCGCGATGCAGGACGTGCTGGAAGCTGCCGGTCATCGCAGATTCGACGACGATCGAATAGCTCGGCGGCCGATCGGCGACATGGAGCGCCGCTTCAATCACATCAATCCCGAATTGAGGCGATGCATTGGGTGGAATGGGCGGGCTCGTCCACTTGCCGAGCAAACGGCCGTCGCGACTGTCATACAGACCCACGCTGACCGACCCCTCACCCGTACCCATATTGTGAAAGCGCAAATATGAGCGTGCATTTGGGTCAAGGCTCGAAAAGACGGCGCCTTCGCGGATCGATGCCGGACGTTCGAGTTTGATCAGACGGATGAGACCCTTCGTGGTCTCGCCGACGTTTTCGAACTTGTTGTCGCTCAACGTGGCCGTGATGGAGCTGAAATTGTTGATCGCCGTCGAATTCTGCGCGCGATTGATGAAGGTGCTGCCGGTGATCGTCAGACTGCTGTTCTCGTGCAGCGCCTTTTCGGCTCCGTAAGCGACCATGGTGGAATTATTCGTCCGTTGGCCCTGCGTGATACGCACGCGCTTTAGAACCACCTCGCCCCCGTTCGGAAGATCGATGGCGTAACTCGGGGTACCGGAGACCCCATCGTCGAGCAAAGTGTCGGTCACCGTAGTCTTCAAGGCGCGGCTTTTGATGTTATGCCCGACCTTTGTGCCAGCGAAGGTGCTGTCGCTCACGGTCAGGCTGGCGATAGCGTTGATGTACATGGCATGCGTATAACCGTCGCCGCTGCCATTGCCGTTGAACGCCGTGCGCCGGACGGAAATCGTCGCATCCCCATTGGGATTTGCGAGGATGCCGTTTTGATTATTCGAAAAAACGCAGGTATCGATCGTCAGGCGCCCGGCCTGATGGCGGATGCCGGCGCCGTTCTTGCCGTCGGCGTCGGTGACGTGAGCGCCCTCGAAGGTGAGCTTGCGGACCGTGACGTCGGCATTCACCACAAGGATTCCTTTGCGGTTCGAGATGGGCTTCGTGATCCTCAACACCGCGCCGCGGCCAGCGCCTTCAATGGTCAACGGCTTGTCTATGGTGGCGACGTCATCGAGGTAGACCCCTGCGTCGAGCACCACGCGGTCCCCGGCCTTCGCCGCCGCGACGCCGGCCTTGAGTGTCTGGAGCGCCCTCCCCGGTCCGACGTTGACCTCCGCACCGCGCGAGGCAGTCCCTGCGAAGACTACAGCTGCGAGAACCAGACAGCCGACAACACGCGAACAACCGCGCGCCACTACATTCGAGAACAAATTGCGTAACATAACTTTACACTCAGCCCGGGTACGATTGTGGCGGCAGTGCGGTAACGTCGCTACGGGGCGAAGGTTGCGCACGTCTTTTAACGACACGGGGAGATAGAAACCGCACGCGCTCCTCGCACCCGGTGGAGGTCGTCTACTTACGAGAGCGGACGCAGAATTCCGCGCGGCTGGTAGGGGAAGGCCGGAAAGATCGAGCCTAGATTGTCCTCGCCCCGCCGCGCGACGAGGATTTCCTGGAGGACGTGGCGGACGTCCGTTGTCACGCGCAGGTCGCCTTCCCGCAGGTCGGAAGGCCGCAGCCCGGGCCACTGGCCGTAGATGCGGCCGCCGTTGACCGCACCGCCGAGCACGAACATGAAGGATGCAGCGCCGTGATCGGTGCCGCCGGCGGTGTTCTCCTCAAGCCGCCTGCCAAATTCGGTCATCGTGACAACGGTCAGGCGGTGCTGAACGGCGGAGAGGTCTTGCCAGAACGCAGCAAGGCTCCGGGATAAATGACGCGTCGCCGGCGGGAAGTAGCTGTTCATGTTGTAGTGGTGATCCCAGCCGCCGAAATCGACGGTCGCAACCTCCAAGCCGACGTCCATTTTGATGATGTCGGCGACGGAGCGCAGGGACGAGGCAAAGCCGCCGGCGGGATAGGCGATGCCGCCCGCGGGCAAACGGGCGAGATTTGATTGCACATTGCGGACCATGTCGACGGTGGCGCGCGCGGCCGCTGCTTGAGGGTGCGCACCGGCATTCAAGATCTCAATCACATTGAGATTGTAGTCACCGCCGGGCACGTTGAAGTCACGAACGTCAGGAATCGCCGCGACGCCTCGTTGACCCTGCAACGGCGTGTGTATGTCGGCTGCGCTCGAAACCGCGTTAAGACCGACGAGCTCGAGTTTCCGGGCGGCCAGATGTCGCGCCAGCCAACCCCCGAGAATGGGCGTGTCGCCTTCGGTCACGCCGCGCTCCATCATGTTCTGGCTTTCGAAGTGGCTGCGTGTGTCCGTCGGCAGCCCGACCGCGTGGACGACGGCGAGCTTGCCGGCGTCGAACAGCGCCTTCAGCTCCGGCGCACTCGGGTGCATGTAGAACGGAACGCCGCCGAGCGAAGCCAAGGGAAGACCGGCGCCCTCGCCCGATGCACCAACCCTGATGTTTGGCCGCATGGCCTGATAATCGGGATCTTGCGCGGGCGCGATCATCGTCAGACCGTCGACGCCGAAGCGCAAGAAGACGACCACCAGAATATCGCGCTGGACGCCCGTGTCGGCGGCGAATGCCGCATTGAGGCCAGGCGCGAGGCTTGTCAACGCCGCCGATTTCAAAAGAGTGCGCCGGGAAAGGGGCATGGCCTACCGCATCGCAAATTCGGGCGAGGTTGCGATCAAGAGCGCGAGCCGCCGCAGCGCATTTTCGATGTTCATGATGCCTTGCGAAGCATAGGCGGCCATGACGCCTGGAGACGTGCTTACGTCCTTGACCAGTGCATCCATCGAGGCCTGGGGCAAGCTGTATCCCACCATGCGGCCCACCCAGTATTCGACGATCCGGATCGCCGAGCCGGTCGCCGAAGCGGGCGTCTGCTCATAAAAGCTGGTGCGAAACGACGGGTGGACGAGTACGTCGAACATCACATTCCAGAAGTAATGGTTCCCGGCGCTCGAGAGCCAATGCGCATCGGTATCCGGACGGCCGTCGGGAGTCGGCCAGGCATAGAGGCCATCGCCGAGGCCGAACAAGGCGGTATGGGCGAAATCATAGGCGTTGAGAAGGGTATCGGTCGTGCGGAACAACGCCATCAGGCGTTCGTGCGGCCGCCGCAGCTTCGAGGGCGGGTTGCCCATCTCGGGGCTGAGGAGAATGCTTTGGAGCACGCGCTTGATCTGATCGGGCGCCCAGACATTCGACGTCCATACGCCTACCGCGCGATCGACGACACTTTGCGGCGGAGCATCCCCGAAGATCCTGCGTGCGATCTTGCCGACGATAAAGTGCGCCGTTTTGGGATGCTGCGCGACGATATCGAGGATCATTCGACCCTGCCCCATTGGACCGCGGAAGGCGGCCCGCCCCGAAATGTCGACGCCCATGAAGGTGACGGCCTGGGTGTTATGCTGGACGGGGTTGAAAATGAACTTGCCCGTGAAGGGCAGAGGACCATTCGGGCCCTCCTGCCCGTGTTCCACGGTCCAGCCCGAAAAGGCGCGCGAGGCTGCGACAATATCCTGGTCCGTAAAATGGGTGGCCACTTCGAAGACGCCCACCGTGTATTTCGGAAGCAGAATTTCGACGCCCAATCCCGCATACGCGTCTTCGCCGAGAGTATGCAGTTCGAGAAGCTCGCGGGCGTAGTTCTCCGTTGGTCTGCTGGCCTTGCTTTCCGCGTTGTTGAGATAGCGCAGCATGGATGGGCTGCTCGCGACGGCCTCCAGGAACACCCGGAAATTGCCGAACACGTTCTTGCGGATGACTTCGTTTTCGTAGTGCACCAGCGCAGCGGCGCCGTAGATGTCTTCGTTCCGCCCGACGTTGAAATGGTTAGACCAAAAGTCGGCCATGAACTCGCGCAACTGGTAGCGCGAGTGGACGTTGCGGATCCAGGTCGCGGCGTTCAGCTCCTGCTGAATGCGATGGCGCTCGTTCGGCGCAATGGAGATCTCGGTCTTGCTGACCATGTCCCAGATCGCGGGCAGGTCGGCGTAGAGATAGCGCAGCGGGCGGCGCTCATCCACCGCCGGCCAACCGGGACTTCTGCCGGCCGGAAGCTGAACCGCGTAGGCGATATGAAGACTGCGGGCACGCAGATGTTCGTCGATGCGCTGTTCGTCGCCCGGAGGCGGATCAAGCTGATCGGCGACCCACGCCGGCCAGCCGATCTGGCGAACGTGTTCGACTTCAACGTCCCGCGCACCGAAGGTCACGCGGCTCAACGCCCGATGCTCGAAGCTGCCTGTTGCCGGCAACATCGCCGCGCCTCAGAAATCGTAGCGTGCCGAGATCCACGCCATATGAGCGGTATACCGCGGTGAGAGAATGTCCGAGCCGAGCAGTTGCGCGACGGGCGCAACACTCCAACCGAACGACCAATCGGTCGTGCGATGACGCTGGAAGGCATAGCCGACCCTGAGCGTCGTGTCTGCGCGCACCTTGTAATCCCCCGTAAGGCTCACATTGTGCGTCACATCGCGTACATCGGCGAGAGGAGAAGTGTTCATGATCGGCGCAAAAGTGGTGCCGATTGTCCCGATCCGGCTGGTGCCGTCGGAGACAAAGTAGCCCGCGCTCACTTTCAGGACGTCGGGAATTGCATTCCAATCGGCCTTCGCCCCCGCCGTGTAGATCAGATCGCGGTTGGCGCTGCTCCAGTTTTGCGCAGGATCGGCGAGATTGACCGTTCCCATCAGGTATCCGGTGAGGTCGAATTTGATTCGCTCGACACCGGCGAACGCCGTCGCCGTCAACCGTTGGTTCATCACATAGGTGACGTTTGCATCGATCTGAATGGTCTCGGCGCGCTGCAACCCGAGCGGGGAGTCTTTGTAGTCATCCTCGGCCACAAAGCTTGTGGCATCGAAAATGAGCGCGGGCGTGGACTCCCACGTTATCCCGGCCCTCGCCTCATGACGGATGCGATTTGCCATGTTGTATTTGCGCAGCAAGGGGTGCTCGATCGAGCGATTGAACGGCGAGGCATTGAGATAGCTTTCGGTATGACTGAGGTCCCACGGCAGGGCGTCGTCATATGCGGAGCCATCGCGCGCGGCATAGCCGTAGGCTAACCACGCCGAGCCGCTCTCGAAGGTGGAAAGCACCTTGGCGCGTAAGCTGTGCTCCGCAGTGTCGGCCACTTGCTGGTAGGTGCGGGCGCGAAAGTCACCCGCATAGGAGAGCGTGAGTCGGGTGCGCGGCGCCAGGCGCACCCCGACATCCGCCTTAGCCTGATGGAACCGGAAGCTGTGCGGAAGGTTCTTGCGGATATAGCGGCTTGCGCCGGGGATGAGCGGCGCGGGCTGGTCCTGCGAATCGTTGGCGACATAACTGTAGATGTCGATCGGAGAGCGGTTGTTCCGTTCGTCGAACGTGTAATTGGCCGACATATCGACGACGGGACTGGGGCGGGCCGTCGCACCGAGCACGACGTGAGTCTTGTTGATCCGGGCGTCCAACGACGTGCGCGGCAGCGGCGTCGGAACACTCAGACCCGTGAGCACGGTATAGGGCAGGAAATCTTCGTCCTGCTCTTGCACGTTGTAGGACAGGCGCGCCGTGAACCGGAGCTTCGGCGAGACGGCATAGGCCCCCGAAAAGAGCGCCTGGTGGGCCTTTGATGAGGGCGGAAGTCCGTATTGACCGAAGCCGTTCGGATAGGCGACCAGCGCGCCGCCCGGCCAGAGTCCCGCCAGGGCGCGATTGTAAGGATTTTGGACGGTGACCGACGCGATGCCATTGGTGAAGACCGAGAGATTATAGCTGGCGGCCCACTGCAGCCGATCGCCCGTGAAGGTGAGCGAGGCGCTGGCCTGATCACTGTCGTAGTCGATCGGCTGAGGAAAAAAGACGCCAACGGCGCTGTTCATCTCATGACCGAAGGACAAGTTCTGTCCGCGCAAACCCTCGCGGTCGCGATGGCTGGCGCTGAGTCGAATTTCATAGCCCTCGCGCGGATTGAGGACGATATCCCCTCCCATCGTCCGCCAATCCACTTTGAGATCGAGCGGGTGCAGGTTCTGCGCGAGCGTGGCGAACTGGAGAGAGGAGTTGCTGCCGATCCAGTTCGTGGGCAGGGTCAGCCGTGTGCCGCCGATACCGTTGTAAGGCGTGCGGGCGGACTGGGTGTAAGAGCGCGTGAATCCCTCGTAAGAAACGCCGGCGCGCCAACTGCCTTGAGTGCCATAACGAAAGCGCGCCGCGACCGTGTCGAGCCCAAAGACATCGACGGCGCCGCTCCATGTACGAGCACCGCCTGACTCCCATGCATCGCCACCGTCCCATGCGCCGCGGACAATAGCGAACGGGCCGCGCCCCGTGGGACCACCGTAGCGCCCGAAGTAATATGAGTTAATGTCGAGGTAGCCGACGCCGGCTTCGACAAAACTTGTAAAGAGCGGCGGCGGCATGGGCACCACCGGGGTAGCGCCGAGCTCGAAAGCGCCATCCTGCGCCCGCGCAGGGAACACGGGCAGGATGAGGCCTAGAAAAACGAGCCAGCGCTGGGGAACGGGGAGTGCCATGCCGCCGCCTACCGTGAAAATCGTGCGCCCGAGGGATGGTTCGAGCCGTGCACTGCGCTGTGGCAATTCAAACAGGCTCTAAGGACCATCTGCTTGGACGGCAGCGCGCCGCGGGGAAGGCTCGCGCCGCTGAAAGGCTGACTGTTGTGCGTGGAACTGTCGTGACAGTTCTGACACAGGAATGGCGGGCGCTGCTTCAACAGCGCCGGCTGCACGGTACCGTGGGGGGTGTGGCAGATCGTGCACTGCTCCTGCACCGGAGCATGTTCCCACAGAAAAGGCCCGCGTTTTTCGTCGTGACAGGAGGTGCACGTGTCATTGATCGTAACACCGCGCAGCATAGTCTGCGTGAGCGAGCCGTGCGGGTTGTGGCAATCCGAACACGACATACGACCTTCAAGGACCGGATGGTGCGAAGGCTTCAGGGCCGCCGAGCGCTTGTCGCCGTGGCAGGAAAAGCAGATCGGCGCCTGCGTCGTCTTCACGAGCACCGGGTCCTGCACCGGATGAGACTTATGGCAGCTGGTGCAGGCCACATCTGAAGTCTGATGGAGACTACCCTGCCAGTGCACCGCGGTGCCGCCTTCGTGGCAGCCCGCGCACGTCTCATTTCGCTTTTCGACGGGCGAGGCCCGCGGCCCTGAGAAAACAACAGCCGGCGGCGGCCGGACGTCATTTCCTCTTAGACGCGCGACGTGCTCGCGGCTATCGCCGTGACAGTTCTGGCATCCCTGGTCTGCAACCGTCGTGCGCGGATCGCCCTTCACCATATGCGCCGTGTGCAAGATGGACGTTACGGCGGGCTGGTCATGACAATTCATGCATCCCGAAGCATCGGACGCGTTGCCGAGCGAGCGCTCTTCTTGCGCCAGGACGGGTGATGAGAAGAGAAGAACCGGAAGAAGAAGCCAGCGCCACATAGACAACTCTCAATTCCGCGCGGCAACAAAATCCGCTTTGCCGGAATCAACCGCGAGGGTCTTCTCAAGCGAGACATAATGAAAACGCTGCGCCGCATGACCCGCGTGCAGCGAAATGCCGATGGTATAGGGCTTGCCGGCGACGAGATCCTTGTACGGGCCGCCGGCCGTCATCTTGCGGCTGAAGGTCACGGTCCACTTCGATCCGTTCTCCTGGGCCTCGACGCTAACGGCTGGAGAAGCATTTTCGGCGCGTTTGTCGAGGATGGTACCGTCGACAGCCACCGGCGGCCGACCCGCATTGAGGCGCGCCTGCCAATATTCGAGATAGCCGCCCTCTGCGCGAATCTTCTCCAGTTCCGCGGCAGGCTTGATCTCGGTGCCTCCTTTGCGGGTCATGGCGACGCGCGAGCGCGTCAGATACTTGGTCGTCTCCCCCGCCCCAGCGCTCGGCATGCGCGTCAAATTGTCGTGGCAGGTCGCCCAGCACCCGGCGCGGCCCGCCTCCGGCACTTTGCCGTCGTCGATCATGACGGCGACTTTCGTCGCGAATTCCTTGTCCAGGCCGGCATTGGGCTGTTGCCCGGGATCGAACTCGACGCGCACGAAGATGCTCTCGCCGTCATGGGCCGTCTTCACGTTCGCCATCACAAAGCCCGGCTTACCCGGAATCGGCGTTGCCTCGACGCTCTTGTCGCCGACCAGGAGCTTGCCTGAAGCGCGCTCCTCGCCTTCGTGACAGCCGGCGCAGTTCTTTCCCTCGCGGAACTTGCCGGCGCCGCTGTGATCAGATTGCGTCAGCAACATCTCCCACGACATCTGTGCAGGATAAAACAGTACGACGTCCTTGCCGCTGACTTTATTCCAATCGACGGCGTAAGCGTTCATCGGCAGCAGAAGCATTGCCGCGCACAGTGCCGCTTTCAAGATTCCGGATGACATGGGTCAGACCCTCAGCCTATCGTTTCAAGCATGGTCGCGTGGAGCGAGGGCGCATGAGCACACCAGTCACTCCCATCAGAACCTACGGGACCGTTGCGGTCGCGTTGCATTGGATCGTCGCCGTATGTCTTCTCTGCTCGATCGTCCTGGGGCTTTTCATCGGCAACGTTGAAGAGAGCGCGGCCACCGAGCAGGTGCTCGCCGTTCACAAATCTTTCGGCATCACCATCTTTGTACTGATGTTGGCGCGATTGGCGTGGCGCCTGACCCATCCCGCCCCGCCTTTGCCGGCGACCATGTCCGCCTATCAACGTGTTGCGGCGGCACTTACCCATGGCCTGCTTTACGTGACGCTGCTCGCCATGCCAATTGCCGGTTATATCGCCGTCTCCGCACGCGGACGTGAAACGAGTTACTTCGGCCTGTTCGACGTTCCACAATGGGCGCCGCTGTCGCGGGTCCTGTCGCAAAATGCGACGACGGTTCACGTCTACGGCCAATACCTGGTCTATGCCCTGCTTGCCGCTCATATCGGCGCCGCTCTCTACCATCGGCTGATACTTAAGGATGACGTCCTCGCGCGGATGTTGCCCCGGCGCGCTCCGGAAACGAACGGGCCTCAGGCGGGAGATTTGACCCGCGCCTGAGGCTCGCCACTTTCGCCGCGTCCTTAGCGTGCGGACCGGCGTCATCGAGAGACGGTCTAGTAAGCGATACCGCCCCCTGGCAGACCACCGCCGTCGCCGCCGGTCGCAGGCGCATTCACAGCGCACGCAGTGGTCATGTTGAGCGTGACGTTAAGCGTGTTGTTGACGATCGTCTGGCTGAGCAGCACCTGCGGCGGCGATCCGGTCGGATCGGTGACGATGAGATTCACGTGCACCTGCGATTCCGATGGGTTGAAACCGATCGTGCTCTCGATCTGCGACATGGGAATTGTGTAGGAGGCGTTGGCCTGCGCGGCAAAATCCATCTGCCCGAGCAGGCTGCCGGTGACGGCGTCGCGCACAAAGAATCGGTAGGTCACGGCTGCGTTCGCATAATTGTGCAGTTCGACCTGCGACGGATACCCCTGCGCCGCCAAGCGCGATGTGTGGATGCTGAGCAACGGCACCTGACTGCTGGCGTCCTTCAGGACGTTCTGCAGCATATGTTTGCAAACCGACGCGTTCTCGAAATAACGGGCGTTGAAATCCAGCGTCACGTGCTGGTAACCCGCGAGCGCCTGAGCACTCTGAATGTAAAGCGAGACCGGTTCGTTATTGGTGCGATTGGTCGCATTGGCCACGGGCAGGATATCCTGCTGCACCCACAATTGCTTGGTCCCCGCCGTCGGTACGGTGAAACTGGCCGTTCCGTAGGCGGTGGCCGTGCTCGAGCCGACAACGGTGACCGTGAACGTGGCATCGCCCGCGCCTCCGTTGAAAAGACGAAGGAAGGACGTGAAATTTGACGTCAGGTAAATCGGCGCCACCACGGAGTAAAGCGAACCGTTGACGGCCTGCGGGCGCTCGCGCTCTACGGTGCTCGACGCTTGCCCGAATTCGCTGGTGCGGAGAAATTGCGTGGAATCCATGCTTGGTACGTTCTGATCGCTTGCCAGCGCCGTGACACTTGCTCCCGCGCATAACGCGGCCGCCAGCAGTTTCAGACCGGTACGCATTGTAAGTCTCCCTTTGAGAAAATCCCCTGATGCGGTTCCACCGCCGCTCCCTTTCGAGACGCTGGGGACGGGCGACTTATTCCGTTGCGAGTCAAAAAAACAGCGCTTTCGACCGGAGTAAGGCCCATGGGCGTACTCAATTTGCAAGCCCGCCGTCTCCGCCCAGGCCGACCGGGCGATTCACGGCACACATCGTCGTCATATTCAGGCTCACATGCAGTTGTTCGTTGATGACCGTGTGACTTAAGAGAATGGCCGGGACCGCGCCCGAAGGATCCGACACGACCAGATTGGTGTGGATCTGGTTGGAGAGTGGGGCCCAGTTGATAGTCCTTTCGATCTGCGCCCAAGGAATAGTGTAGGAGGCGTTGGCCAGCGTCGGAAAATTCATCTCCCCGACAATATTTCCGGACACGGATTCAATGACCGTGAACCGGTAGGTCACCGCCGTGGTGGCAAAATTGTGAATCTCAATGGCGCTGGGATAGGCGTACATGATCGGCGACGTCGTGTGCACGTGCGTCAGAACGGCGCTTGGCGCAACGGCACTCACCGCGTCCTGGATCGTCCACCGGCACACGGAAGCATTCTCAAAATAGCTGGCGTTGGGACTATGGGTGACGTGTTGGTAGCCCGCCAAGGGTTCCGTGCTGTGAATGTAGAATGAGAACTGCCTGTCCGCCTCGCTGCGCGTCATCGCGTTCGCCGCGGTGAGGACGTGCTCCCAGGAATACTGATGGGACGCGCGCGTCGGGACCTGAAAAGTCGCCGTGCCATAGGCCGTCGCGGTTCCCGATCCGACAACGGTCACGGTGAAAGTTGCGGTCATGCTGCCGCCATTAAACAGGCGCAAGTACGAGAGAAATCCGCCGTCGCCGACATATACCGGAGCGACGATCGCATAAGACGACCCATCAAGCGCTTGGGGCCGCTCGCGTTCGCCAGGAATTCCAGAAAGGTTTGCTGCGCGCGCGATCTCGAGACGACCGACGTCGAGATCCGGGAGCGTTCCGGCCGATGCCGCTTCGGCGGCCCCGGCAACCACCACCAGGGCCGTTATAACGGCCCGCCAGGCGCACATGTCAGTCCCCTGTTACAGAAGCACTTTCCGCTTCCCACCCCATGGATATCAAAAGACCCCGCATGCGGTCTGGCAAGGCAAAAATCCGAAACGTTTGGGAATAAACCTGTTTTGGAGTGCGTCTAGAGGGGGCAAGGCTAGATGTTGGACGCCGCAGGCACCCACCGGAAGGAATCCGGGTGGCGCCGGGGCGGTTGGGGCGATACGCAAACGTGGCTACGTACCGCGCGGCTACGGCTTGACTCGGGGGACGCGTGACGGCGAGCCAAGAGGATGATTTTGCCCGGGCGCTGACCGCGCAACTGCCGGCTTTGCGGCGGTATGCCACCGTATTGGTAGGCAGCACCGCGGCGGCGGATGATCTTGTTCAGGATTGCGTCGAACGTGCGCTGCGGCAATGGACGAAGCTCGAGCATCTGGAGCGGATCGGCGGATGGTTGCGTTCGATACTGCACAATCTACATATCGACGGACTTCGGCGTTCCCAGCGGCAAGGTATGACCGTGGACCTTGCTAATGCCGAGAACGACTATGCCGTGGTCGCACCCGGACGCGATTCTGCGGCGGCCTTGGACTTTGACCGGGCTCTGCGGCGTCTAAGTCTTGAGCACCGGCAAGTGCTCTTGCTGGTGGGCCTCGAGGGACTTAATTACCGCGAAGTGGCCGAGGAGCTCGGCGTGCCGGTAGGCACGGTGATGTCCAGATTGGCCCGCGCCCGTGAGCGCCTGCGCTATGAGATGGAATTCCCGCCAACGTCGCATATGAAAACCAAGTCATGACCGAGCATATGCGCCCCAGCGAAGAAGATCTTCAGGCCTACATCGACGGCGAACTCGACGCCGCGCGCGCCGCGGATGTAGAAGCCGCCATCCAAGGTGACGCGGATCTCGCGCGCCAGACGCACGCCTATCGCGCGGACAAGGCGCGACTTGGCCAGATTTACGGACCGTTGATCGATCGTCCGCTGCCCGAGGCCTGGCTGGAGATGATCGCGAACCGCAAGGTGGTGGCGCTGCCCCCACGCACCTCGCGCCGTCAGATGATTGGGCTGGCGACGGCCGCCAGCGTCGCCGTGATCGCCGGCGGCGCGATCGTCGTCCGCAAGCTCTCGGAGCGCAGCGGCGAAGCCCTCCTTGCCTCGGCTTTGGCGGCGCACGGCCAGGCGCGCGAGATTCCGGCGCAGCCGGTGCCGGAAGGGGCGCTGACGAAAATCGTCGGCGTTGCAGTGAAGACGCCGGACCTTTCGAAGTTGGGTTTCTCGCTCGTCGGCATGCGGACGCAGGACGGGCCGGGCAGGAGCGCCGCGGCCGTGCTTGCGTATCGCGATGCCGGCGGGCGCGTGTTCACGCTCTATCTGAAAGCCTCACCGGGCACGCCCGCTTTTGAGATGATCAAGCGCGGCGATACGCGAATTTGCCTGTGGCAGGACGACGTGCTCAGCACCGTCATGCTCGCTGATGTTTCGGCCGCCGAGATGTTGCGCCTGGCGAGTCTGGCTTATTCCGGCCTTACGGCCTAGAGGAGCCGGGCGGTCCAGCTAAGCGCTTGAAGTCATGAAGGTATTGAAGGGAAGGGAAAACTTATAGTAACACTTCAGCTGTAAGACCTTGTCCCATTAGGGCACGCTTGGTCGTCTCGAAAGCCCGGAATGACCTTCGACAAATCGCGCGATGTCGTGCCGTACCTGCTCGCGACGGCGATCGGGATCGCCGCCGTGGCCCCTTACCTGGAATTCGACGGCCGGCTGATCCTCGAACCTGACGTTCACGTCGGGACAGTCCGCATCTATTACGACGCTCTCGCGGCGCGGTCACTCACACCGCTGACCGTGCCGGGTGTGAATGTCTATTTCGAGGGCCACTGCCTCGTTTACGCCCTCGCCCTTCACGCTTTCAACTTCGTCCGCGGCCTCATCTCCGCGGGGGCCGCGCCGATCGTTGCGGCCTTCGACGAACATGCCCTCGTGGTGATCCGCTGCGTCAATGCGCTCGCACGCGTATTGGCGACGACGGTGTTCTTCGCGACCGTGCGCCGCCTCACCGGCCGTCTCCCGGCCTCGCTTCTCCTCACCTTTCTGTTCGCATGTTCACCGCAGATCTTCGCGATGGATCTGGAGCGCATTGACCACTTCATGATTCTGCCGCTGGTCGTGATCTTGCACATCAGCGTCGTCATCGCGGCCGCGGAGGCCAATGTGCGGCACGGAGCGGTCTTGGGAGCCGCCCTTGCCCTGATCATGTCGACCAAGCTGTCCGGATTCCTCTTCGGCGGTTTTCCGGCGCTTGCGATGGCTGTCGCGCTCGCCGTGCATCGTCGGCAGCCCGATATATGGAAGCGTCAGGCGCGGGTTGTCGCCGGCGCGCTCGCCGCGGGCCTGCCGCTGCTGGCCTTGTTCATGATCCGTTATGTGCTCCATTGGCCGCTGTTTTGGGAGCTCGTGACCCTGGGCTACCGGGAACAGATGACCTGGACCGCGGTCTTCAATTTCACGCCGCGTTTCTATTACAACATCGATTTGTTCGCGGAGAACGGCTGGTTCTTCCTTGCGGTGACCGCCGCCGCCGCCGCGTTGGTCCTTGCTGACGCCGTTCTGCGCCGCGCGCCGGTGTCGATCTGGCTGGTCGCCAGCCTAATGGCGTACTCGGCTGCCGGCGCGTTTGCTTTCAAATATGACCGCGGCGGCTACCACCTGGTGCCACTGTATCTGTACGTGATTGGCCTTGCCTTTCGCATCGTCGACCGGTGGTCGGCCTTGCGGCCGGTGAAGGAACGGCGGGCCGTTGCGGCGGCTCTTCTCCTCGTTCTCCTCGTTCCCGTGACAGTCGCCGCCGCGGCGTATTCCCGCTCCGCCGATATCGCACTGAAACGAGCAGAATCGATCGCACTGACACGCCTCGCGGCGCGGGACTGGATGACGGCGCACTTCACGCCGGGGATGAGGATCTGCTTGCTGGGGAGCTCGCAGTAGGCCAGCCCGAAGCTGAAAGGCCTCGGCTTTCACGTCACGACGAGACTGTTCGATTTCCCTTATCTTAATCCAAGCGCGATGGCGCACTACGTTCCGCCCTCCCCCGCGCAGGTACGTGCCGGGTGCGACGCCGTCGTGTTCAACGATTTCCACAAGCGGCTCTATATCGACGACTTGCGCATTCAAGGGCATGAGGAGCGTGCGCAAGAGTGGGAACTTCTCTACGAAACACTCGCCGCCCACCATCCGCCGGTCACGTTTAGCGCCGACACCCCGGCCTTCTACGTCCAAACCGTCGAGGTCTTCGACTTGCGCAACGGCGCCCCGCCCGCAGAAACGGTGTTGCCTCGCGCTATTGCGCTGACGGGACTGCTCGAATCCGATGCCATGCGGTTCGGCTCAGACAGCTGGCGGATCGTAGCGGGACGTTACGCCGGATTTATCGACGCCGCGCAAGTTCATGCCGGCGGCGAAGTCGTGGCACAAGGCTGGGCCGTGGACACGACGACACGACAGCCTGCCAGCGGAGTGTTGTTCGTTATCGGATCCAGGGTCGTCGGTTTTGACGCGACCGGGACCGTGCGCCGCCCGGACGTCGTTACTGCCTTGGCGGAGCCGCGCTACGGCGCAGGCGGTTTCGCATCCTGCCTGCAGGCCGAAGCGCGCGTCGGTGAGCAAATCCGCGTCTTTGCGGTGGGACCCGACCGTACCCTCGGCGAACTCGAACCAAACGGGGGGTTTGCAATCGTCGCGCATCCGGGCGCCGCACCTGCTTCCCTTTGTCAGTCCAATGATGCCTAAGGCGATGCCGGTACGATACCAGATCGCGCGCAGCCCCTCGCGCCGACGGCTTGGGCTTATGGACCTGCTTACCGTAAGACCGAGTGCTATTGTCTTGCTGTTCAGCACCGACCGACCGACGCACCGCGAGACGATCACGAGATCATGACAGCTGTGAGCCGCGCATCATCATCATCGTCCTCGACCGCACGCCGGCCGTGGACAAGACGCCAGGAAAGCGTGCGGGACCATTTCGACAAGATGGCCGGCAGCATCGACCGGTGGGCCGTCCGCAATCGCGGATTCCATGAGGCGGATCTTTCCTATCTACGTTTCCTGATCCCGGAAAACTGCAGCATCCTCGACGTCGGATGCGGTCTTGGGGATACTTTAGCCGCCCTGAAGCCAAGCCGAGGCGTCGGCATCGAGATTTCCCCGGTACTCGCCGCGCGTGCCCGCGAACGTCACCCGGAGCTTGAGATCCATTGCGGCAACGTCGAGGACCCCGAAGACCTCAGCGCGCTGTCCGGACCGTTCGACATCATTCTGCTGTCCGATACCATCGGGTTCCTGGACGACTGCGAAGAAACTTTGCGCAACCTGCGTGCCCTCTCCACGCCGCGGACCCGCATCGTCGTGAGTTACCATTCGAGCCTGTGGGAACCCATCCTGAGGCTGGCCGAAGCGGTGGGTCTGAAGATGCCGTCCGCGCAGCACACCTGGCTGAGCACGAGCGACACGATGAATCTGCTCGACCTCGCGGGGTGGGAACCGCTGCGGCGTGAATGGCGCCAGCTCGTGCCGCACCGCATGTTCGGGCTGGAGGCTCTGTTCAACCGCTACATAGCGCCGCTGCCGGGCATCCGCCGGCTCTGCCTGCGAAATTACATCGTCGCCCGGCCGGCCGGGGAAGCTCCCGCGACCTCGCAGCCGTCCTGCACGGTCCTCATCCCTTGTCGCAACGAGCGCGGCAACATCGAGGAGGCCATCCGCCGGCTTCCCCGTTTTGCCGAACACCTCGAAGTCATCTTTGTCGAAGGTCATAGCCGCGACGGCACGTACGAAGAGTGCCTGCGAGTGATGGCAGCCTACCCGGATTTAGACATCAAGGTTGTCCGCCAAACCGGCATCGGCAAAGGCGACGCGGTCCGCACAGGCTTCGCAATGGCGCAAGGCGAGGTGCTGATGATCCTGGATGCCGACCTCACGGTGCCGCCGGAGGAACTGCCGAAGTTCTACCGTGCGCTCATGTCGGGCAAAGGCGAGTTCATCAATGGGTCGCGGCTGGTGTATCCAATGGCGGACCGCGCCATGCGATTCCTGAACTGGGGCGCCAACCGTGCGTTCGCGGCGATTTTTTCCTTCCTGCTCAATCAGCGGTTCACGGACACGCTGTGCGGAACAAAAGTGCTCTGGAAGCGGGATTACCAGAACATCGTCGCCAACCGTTCCTATTTCGGCGACTTCGATCCTTTCGGCGACTTCGATCTGATCTTCGGTGCCGCCAAGCTCAATCTGAAGATCCTCGAGGTGCCGGTGCGGTATACCGACCGCACTTACGGTGAAACCCAGATTTCGCGCTTCAGTCACGGCTGGCTGTTGCTGCGCATGGTGCTGTTCGCCTGGCGGAAGTTCAAGGCGCTGTAGACCGCACTAACGACCGGCGCCGAGAATGAGAGCCTCGGGCGCAAGCGCCGCCGGCGTATGCGGGGCGGTCACTTTGTAGTGCTCCGCTTCGTCGTTAAAGGCGAAACCCAGCACATATCCGCCGAGGACAAGGTCGTAGACAAATTGACTGCCGATGACGACGGCGGGAACCTCCGGCATCAGGTACATGGTCGCGTGGCCGAGCTTCCAAAGGCGGCCGTCTTCGTCCCAGCTTTCGCTGTAGACCGCGAGCCAGGTGTCTTCATCGATATAGAGGCGCCGCCTGGGAGCGATGTGGGATTTTCCGTTCGCGAGCGTGCCTTCTACGACCCAGACCCGGTGCAGTTCGTAGCGCAAAGCATCCGGGTTTGCGTGGTTCGGCCGCAGGACCTCCTTCGACGCCGTCAAATAGAAGCGATTGTTATTGTACGGAACGTACATCTCCGCCTTGCCGACGACCCTGAAGTCGTAGCGGTCAGGCCCGCCGAAAAAGATGTAGTACTCGTCGAGAGTCTGAAATCCGGAGGCATCGGGATCGGGCGTATCGTAGGACAGCGAAGGGCCGCGGCGCACGCGCCGTTCTCCCGGCAGGTAGCGCCAGGCAGCAAAGCGGTCGCGCACGATGTTCAAGGGTTGCCACGCGAGATAACCTTCGCCGTACTTGGCGGCCGGAGCGTCAAGAATGTGAAGGGTCTTGAAGTAGTGCGGTCCGGACGTCGCAGGCGTGGCGTTAGGATAATAGTACGGAAAATCGGCGACCTCGCGATAACGCGCGGTGAGATCGATCTGTCCGTTGGCTGAAACGACATAGGTGCTGAGACGGATTTCGCGCGCCGCGCCCCAAAAAGCGAGCAAATGGTTCCAGACGATCTCATGTCCGTTCTTGGGCACGGGAAACGGGATACCGGCCGCCGCGTTTTCAACGCCACTCGCGATTCCCTCCGCCGCGGGCCGCGCCCGCGTCGCATTGCGGAAAATATTGTCGTAGACATACTGGGGCGCCGCCGCGGACCGCCGCGAGGGATAAACGTCCATGCGATAGGTCGGGAACTTCGCGAACAACGCTTTCACGCCTTCGGGCAGACGCGCCGCGTGTTCGCCCACGTTTGCGGCGGTGATGCTGAACAGCGGCTTGTCGGCGGCGAACGGGTCCGCCCGCTTATCGCCCTGGCTATACCCTGGATCGGCTGTCGTATAGCCGCCGGTCCACTCCGGGATCGTGCCCGCGGTGTTCCCCGCCCGCTCGGCTCCCACGGGCGTGAGACTCGCCTTCAAGGCCTCCGCTTCGACCGCAGTGGCGGCGCCAAAGCTGCTGTCGGGCGCTGCCAGCAGAGCAAAAACCAACCAAAACAGGCCGTTCCGGACCATTCCCGCTCCCTCCGCCATGACCGGCGGATAGGGAGCATGATAAGGTGGCCCAGGGCGTTCAACCAGACCATAGATGTTCGAGAAGCATAGGATCGCGGGGGCGATGCGCGGCGGGGGCTTGGCCAAAAGGTCCGCGCCTTTTTTCTTCATTGCCGTCTTTGGTGCGACGGCCACCGAAGCGGCGGAGCTTCTGAGCAGCGGCGACACCGTCATCCGCTGGGACAACACGCTCAAATACAGCGCCGCCTACCGCCTCGAGCCGGCGGACCGGGCCCTCATCCAAGGCCCGAACGCCGACGACGGCGACCGCAACTTCCACGTCGGAGTCATCTCCAACCGCTTCGATATCCTTTCGGAGTTCGACGCAACCTTCGGCAACTGGGGTGCGTCGGTCAGCGCCGCAGCCTGGTACGACACGATCTACGACGGTGCACCCGACCTGGACACGTCCCCCCAGCGCGCGATCTATCCGGTGCGCGATCACTTCTCGTCCGATGTCGAAGAACTGCACGGCCGCTATGCCGAGCTGTTGAATGCTTTCGTGGCCGGGCGAGAAACCATCGGCGACATGACCGTGTCCGTTCGCGCCGGGCGACATACGATGCTGTGGGGAGAAAGCCTGTTCTTCGCCGGCAATGGAATCGCGGCGGGCCAGAGTCCCATCGACACGATCAAAGCCCTGAGCGTCCCCCTCTCCCGCGCCAAGGAGGTCTTCATGCCGGTGGCGCAAATCTCGCTGAGCGCCCAGCCCCGTCCCGACATGGTCATCAACGCCTATTATCAGTTGGAGTGGCGCAAGAGCCGGCTGCCGGGCGTCGGCAGCTATTTCAGCGCCGCGGACTTCGTCGACGCCGGCGGCTACCGGCTTTACGTGGGGCGCAATCAATACCTCGGGCGCGGCCGCAGTCCCAACGCGCGCGATGGCGGACAATTCGGCCTTGGCCTTCGTTTCATCCAGAACGACTACGACATCGGATTGTACGCGCTGCGCTATCACGCGAAGGAACCGCAGCTGTATATGCGGCCCTATCCCAGGATGCCTGCCGCGACCGGCACCGAGCGGTCGGCGGAAATACCCCGCGAGCGCCCCGCCGCGTACGGATCGGCGCCCGGTGTCTATGCGGGCCCTTCCAACCCTTTTTCGAGCGATCCGATCTACGACTTCGGCGCCGAGACGGGTGAAGTGGGCGAGTATTTCTTTGTCTATCCCGAGAACATCGAAATTTATGGCGCAAGCTTCAGCGGATACTTGGGCGAGAGCAATGTCGCCGCCGAAGTCTCGACCCGCCGCCGGATGCCGCTGGCGAGCCAAGCGTTGCTCGTCACGGGCGCGATGCCGGCCGACGGCCACAGGAACGCGCTCTACGCCTTAGGCGACACGCTCCATGGCCAAGCATCAATCATCAGCGCCATTGCGCCGAACGACGGGTGGGACAGCGCGTCCTTCAGCGTGGAGATCGCCGCGAACCACCGGCTTAGGATCACCCGCAACGCCGGGGCCTTCGACGATAGCCGCACGCGATCTTACGTCGGCGTGCGCGCGCTGTTCGAACCGGTTTATTTCGCGGTATTGCCGGGCATGGACCTCTCGATCCCCGTCAGCATAGGTTACGGCCTCGCCGGACGGTCGAGCATCGATTCCGGACAGAACGCGAAGGCAGGAAGTTTCGAACTTGGTCTCTCGGCCACCTATCGCGCGGTCTGGCGCGGCAGCTTGACCCTGACTCGCTTCATCGGCGATCCGACGCGCCAGGCGTTCGCAGACCGCCACTTCGTCTCGCTCAGCATTCAAACGACGTTCTAGATCAAAGTCGGATCACGCAACCGTCGAGCTTCGACTCGCGCGGCACGCCCGGCGTTTGCGCCGTGCCGAGATAAAGGAACCCGATTACATGGTCTTCGGGTGCGAGGCCGATAGTCTTTTTGACTTCCGGATCGTAAGCCGCCTGCCCCGTCTTCCACATCGTGCCGAGTCCGAGAGCGTGCGCCGCAAGGATCATGTTCTCCATCGCCGCGCCGACCGCGACGATCCGCTCAATCTCAGGAATCTTGCCTGGAGGCGCGGTGTGCACCGCAACTGCGACGATCGTGGGTGCGCGCAGAGCTTTGAGGCCTTCCTTCTGAGCGTCCTCATCGGACACCTCCGGCGACAGCCGCTTGCGCATCGCGCTCATCGCATCTGCCAGGATCTTGCGCTTCTCGCCCTCCAGGATGACAAAGCGCCACGGCGACAGCCGCCCGTGATCGGGCGCGCGGATGCCGGCCTTGAGGATGGTGTCGAGCTGCGCGCGGGTCGGCCCCGGTTCGGCGAGTTTGATGGCCGAGGCCCGGCTGTTGATGGCGGTAAGAACGTCCATGGCGGTCAGTTATATAGGAGCCGCCGGGCAAAAAAAGACCCGCCGAAGCGGGTCTGTTTTGGGACGATGAAGACCTATGGGGGCATGGCCGCCCAGTAGAGCGCCGCGACGGCATTATACTGCGTGCCGATATCGACAACGCGGTCCGTCCGCTCGGTGAGGCTGATGAAGTTGTGCCAATCGTCCTCGGCCATGACATCGCCGGGCTTTTTGTCGCCGTCGTAGGTCCATAGCGCATATCCGATATAGGCCCACTGTTTCTTACCATCGGCGCGCGTATAGACGCTCCAATCTCCCTGCGCCACGGCATCATCAGGCGCGAGGAAGGGGTGCCACTTGTCGCACTCCTTCGCGCAGCGCGGGTCGGTTCCCAAATCACGCCCGACAGCGGCGCGGATGAGGACACCACGGCGCTGGCCATGTCCGCTTCCTGACTGGAAGATGTACGAATCACGCCGGTAGAGCGTTTTGCCTTCTTTATTGGCAAGCACGCGTCCGAGCCTATGGCTCTCCTGAAACGTCACGCCGTCGGGCATGAAATTGCGCGCCACGTAGGCGGCATGCCAGTTCGGGTGCGCTCCGACGCCATTGGCGTCACCTGCGGCGAGATCGCCGGTAAAGGTGTACAGGCCAAGGCCTTTGTAGGTCCACTGCCGCTGGCCGTCGGGGCGATCGATCGGAACGAATTCGCCCTTGGCGGTGGCAAGCTGTGCAGCGGGCATAGGTCTCCATGGACAAGGCCACTTGCAGACCGCAGCCTCCTTCCCCGGTTCGCCATTGAAGACGTAGAGCGTCCAATTGCGATCATTCAGGAGTGCGAGGCCGCCGGCGTCCTGCACGTCGCGTACGCCGAAGTCGGCCGGAATCCCTTCCAAGGCAGTGGGGTAGTGATGCGCGGCTTTCCAATCCGGCGGCAGCGGCACGTCGTCGGGAATTTTCGCGAGGCGCGAGCCACGCTCGCCGATGTCGGGTCCGCGCCCGAAACGCTTCGGACTATTGCCTCCGACGGACCCCGGATCGACGTCTTTGACGTAGGTGTAGAGCGGCTTGCCGCGCAACGCCCATTGTTTCGATCCATCCTGGCGCGTGACAATGGTCCATTGTCCGACGGGTACCGCACCGGCAGGCGCGACCGCCGGAACCCACTCTTTCGCACAATCCCCCACGCACGCGGACTTGCCCGGCGCATCCTTCGCGTAGGTGTATAGCGTCATCCCACGGGCGTCGGCGTAGACGGTGGGGCCTCGGCCCGAGAGCGAGGCGCTCTCCTGATCCATGCCGTAGCCGGCAAACTTGCCGGTCGATTGGATCGTGATCCCCCGGGGCGTGGAAAGAGGCGCAAACTCCTCCAGACTCACAGGTCGTTGAGAGCTGGATGCCGCCGCGACGACGCCGGCCGCGGCGACTACGCCGAGGAAACGGTATCTCATCCTACACCATGATTTCCGTAATGGTCTTCGTCGTGCCGTTGCTGCGTTCGCCCCAGCTGTTGATCGGAACTCCGAACGCTTGCATGACAGTAAGACTGACGCGCGTGACCGGATCGCCTGACGCGAGCACGTGATAGCCCGTCTTGATGCGGCCGCCGGCGCTGCCGACGGTGATCACCGGCACTTTCTCGAGACCATGCACGCGCGCATCCGAGTGGTCGGTCTGCCACAGAATCAATGTGCGATCGAGGAGCGAGCCAGGCCCTTCCTTGACTCCGTCGAGCGTCTTCAGGAAATCGAGGAAGACCATGTTCGCCCAAGTGTTGAATTCGAACACGTCCTTCTGATAGCCCAACCCCTCGTCGACCGATTCCTCGTGCGTTGCCATATGCCATGTATAAGCGCTGCCGGCCTTCCGCAGGTTCATGGAATCGACCATGACGTTGAACACCTGGGACTGGCCGCAGGCGGCGGCATAACCAAGCAGCCCAGCGAACAGTTTCGAATTCTGCGCCGCATCCTCGAGCACAGTACCGGGGGTCGCTTCTTTCGAAGCCTCCGGTACCCGGCACGACGGCAGAGGCGCCGGCTTCTCGAGCTCGATCGCAAGCTGCTGCTCGATCTGGCGGATCGACGTCAGATATTCGTCAAGGCGCGCCTTGTCCGCCGAGCCGAGCTCTTTGCGTACTTCGCTCAAATGCTCGGACACGTTGGAGAGAACGCTTTTGCGCGCCATGGCGAGCGGATCCGGCTCGAAGGTCGCGGCATTCGGGTCCTTGAACTCCGGACCAAAAATGCGGGTATACAATGACGTGGGCGACGGCTCCGAAGGATTGAGCGAGGTGCCGCTGCGCTGGCTGTAGCTCCTGCGCGCCCCGCTGAGATTGACCTCGAGCGAGCGAAACCGCCGCCGCGAGCCAATCTTGTTCGCGATCATCGCATCGACACTGGGGCCGCCTTCGGTGCCGAACGGAATGGCGCCCGTGGTGGCGATCTGCGAAGTCGTGGTGTGAGTCTGCAGCGGACGGCCTTCGATGAAGTACTTCATTCCGCTGTAGATATTCATCTTCTCGCGGTATGGATCGAGGAGCTTCAGCTGAATGTTGTTCTCGTAGCCGTGTCCGACGACCTTCGGTTCCCACATGCCGGGGTTAAGGCCGAGGTGCTGGAACCAGGTTCCGAAAACCGGCGGCAAGGCCTGACCGGTGTCAGCCCAGGCCGTTCCATTCGTGTTGAGGAAACAATCCAGAACGGGAAGCCCGACGGTGACGACGCCGCCGCCCATCAGTCCGCGAAGAACGGTTCTACGATTGGTTTTCATCTGGAGCCCTCCACTTGAGAGTCTGGTGCGCGTAGCGACGCTTCCTTCTGAGGTTCGGCGAGCGGCGCGGCGCGGTAGAATTCAGGACTGGTGGCGATGCGGCGCATCAGCTCCGGCACCACATATCCATCCTTGGCGAAGGATTGCTTGAGCGGGCCCACCCAATCCTGCGTCTCGCTGCGGGCCGGCGTGCGCCCGAGCGCATAGGCGGTCATTCGGTCGACGAGGCACGACGTCGCGGCGGGGTTGGCGTGTACGGCGCGGCCGAGTTCCGCGCCGTTCGTGAATTTCACGCCGTCGAGTTCGCCGGTGGTATCGAGCGCAACACCGTTTTCGGAGGTGCGGTAGCTCCCACCTCCGTCAAAATTCTCGAGCGCGAGCCCCATAGGATCGGTGATCTTGTGGCAGCCGACGCACACAGGGTTTGTGGCGTGCGCCTGCAGGCGTTCACGCGCCGTCTTGTAGACCGGATTGGATGTGTCCTGCACAATCGTGAAGTTCACGTCGCCCGGCGGCGCCGGAACCTTCTGGCACAGGAAGATCTCGCGCAGCGCCTTGCCGCGCAGCGTCGGCGAGCTGCGGCCGGGGTGCGAATGCAAGGTGACGAACGCGACTTGCATCAGGACGCCGCCGCGCGGGTCATCCGCGGCAAATTCATAGGGAAGCCACTTCTCCGGCGCGCCGTTCGGAATGCGCACCGCCAGCGGCACCTGATAGATCGCCGCGAGTGCACGAGTAAGGTGGGTCTTCTTCACGGTAAAGATATCGCGGTAGTCGCCGCGCGCGTGGAGGGTGACGTCGACGATGGTGCGAAGGGTCTGCTCTCTCGCGTCCTCGGCCACCGAGGCCGAGAACTTGGGGTAGATCGCAACGTCTTTTGTAAGGGTCGCGAGGTCCTCGAAGTGCAGCATGTCGGAGAAGAAGGCCCGGACGCCGCTCTCAAGGCGCGGCGAGGCGACCATCCGCTCCACCTGCCGCGCAAGGCCGTCGGCCGTATCCAATTCGCCGGAGCGCGCAGCCGTCAGGAGCGCACGGTCGGGACCTGAATTCCACAGGAAGAAACTGAGGCGCGACGCCTTGGAATAAGCGTCCAAGCGCAGCTCACCGCGAAGGGCGGGATCACGCTCGAAGGTCTCGCGGCGGAAGAGGAACTGCGGCTCCGACAGCATAGCTGCCAAGGAAAGCCCAAGGCCCTGGTAGAAGTCCTTGAGGCCGACAGTCGCCTCGCGCGCCGAGCGGACATGGACGCGAAGTTCGCGGTCGCTTAGGGGGCGACGGAACAGGAGCTCGCCCACGGTCGTCAGGAATTGCGCAGCGCAGGCATCGTCGGGAGCCGCCTCCGTCTTGGGTTTGCAGGGCACCATCAGTTCGCGGCGCTGCTCGTCCATGACCTGCGCGGCAATAGAACGGGCAATGACGTCGTACTGCTCCATGCCGGAGGGCGAAATATTCGCCTGGCTGGCGCCGACCTCCAGCAGACCGTCGATGCGGAAGCCTGGATCGAAACGACCCCCGATCTTGATGGCCGGGCCAAAGATGTCGGCAATCGTTGCCGCGTATTGCTCCGGCGTCAGACGACGCGCCGGGGTCTCACGGTCCGTTGAGGGCGCGGCGGCCTGTGACGCCGAAAGCCCCAGAGCCAGCGCCGCCAGGGAACCCAATAAAAATTGACGCAATCTCATACTGTAAGAACCTTTACGTCCTATTGAGCCTGGTCGGCGGGCACGACGAACACGGGCACGGCTTCGATATGGTAGGCCGCGGAAATCGCCTGATTCTGCCCGCTCTTGTCGGGCTGAGCGTCGGCGTAGCGTTTCAACAGATAATAGACGCCCGGGATGTCGTTGATGATCATGCCTTCGTAGGAGAGTCCGCCCTGGGCGAGGCCGAAATAGATATCTCCCCACGGCTGATAGCCGCCAAGGAAACCATTGAGGCGCCCGCTGGGCTCAATCGCCATGCGGAGGTGCGTGTTGGAAAGCCGCAGCTCGGTGAAGGACAGCGTGTCGAGAAGAAGCTGCAGGTTCCCATGCTCGGTGATGATCAGCTCCTTATTCCGGATCTCGCCCTTCATGACGTGATGCGAACGCGGATCAGGATCGGCGCGGTAGGTCGTATCGGCGACGACGTCGCCCCCAGGGCCAAACACCAATTGTTCGATCGCACGATCGAAAGTGATGGTCACCGGACCGTCCTTGTCGAGATCCTCGCCGCTCACCGTGATGAGCCAGGCGGGAATGGTTTCCTTCATGGAGCCCCAAATGAAATCCCAGAAGGTCGGACGGAAGCTGAAGGTCCCGCGGAACTGCTCGATACAGCCGAGCGCCCGGAAGAGCTGGTTGTCGATCCCCTTCTCTTTGGTTCTCGGTTCGATGAACGAACTCGGCCCGGCTTTACCGTCGAGATTGAAACCGAATGAGAACTGGCCGCTCACGCCTTTGAGCTTCGGATCGGTGACGGCCCACGGATGGACAAAAGCATTGACGGGCTCGCCGTTGATGCGCCCGCGCATACGCAACAAGTCGCGCGCTTTGGCGGCGGCGATGTCGTCCTCGCCGGCGTAATCGTCCATAAGCTTCTTAACTTCGGCGGGCGAATAGCCGAGAAGCTCGAACGATTTTGTATATTGTTCACGCGTCGGCGGGTTGATGCCGCCGATGCAATCGCCTTCCTGGGAATAACTCCCGAGGCTGAACCATTCGATGGCGTAGCTTTTGGTTTCCAACGCCTGCGCCGCGGCCGGTGCGAGGCCGAAGCCTGCCGCCGCGAGGGCGAGATAAAGGTGCTTTCTCACTCCCAAGTCCTCCCTTGTCGCCCCACCTCCCGGGGTGGGCAACCGACTGGAGTGTACATCATATAGCTGGAGTGTACATCATATAGAATGATCCGCACCCATTTTGAGAGGGCAGAGAGGTCACCTTTACCCATTGTAACGGCGCGCGTTTTCCTAGAAATCGGCCGCCAGGCTAATCGTGAACCGGCGTTGGGGCAGATACTGGAAGAAAAAGTTGTTTCCGCCCTGCAAATCCCAGGAATAGACGTTCGTTACATTCTGGACTCGCGCCCGGATGTTGCCCGACGTACCAAAGGCCTGGAAGCGATAGCGCGCGCCCAGGTTCAGCACCGCACGCGCGGGTATGTCGGCGCGGTTGAGGGTATTGCCGTAGCCGCGATCGTTGAATTCGATCTGCCCTTCCAGTGAGAAACCCCGCCACGATGCCGGGCCGTACTGCACGTCAAGACGGGCGACGCTCTCATCCTTCCCGACAGGCACCGTGCCGACCAACCCTTGATCGACAAGCGGGCCGAATACGCGCGGCTGCAGGATCACGCCGCCGGCGACGATATTCAATCCGGGCAAGGGCGAACCGGTGAACGAAAGCTCCACCCCGCGCTGACGCATATCGCCGACCACGGTGTAAAGAGTCGTCAGATCGCGGTCGAAGAACGGCTTCGTGATCTGGAACACGGCACCGTTCATGCGAAGCCCTGGGCGGATGATATAGAGGAAACCCACTTCCGCCTGCTTGGTGATGGTCGCCGGCACCGCTTCGCCGCGATTGCGCGCGTTGATGGGCGTGGAGCCGCCGTCTTCGAGACCCTTGGTGTAGCTGGTGAAGAGGGTAAGATCCGGGGTCGCTTTTATGGAAACCGACCCGTTGTAAAGCCAAGGCGTCTGCCGCCGGAACGAGTTGCCGTTCACCGGGTGCGTCAGTTCGCGATCATACTTGGTTTTCTGTATGCCAAGATTCACGTCGCCCACATTGCGCCACTGGCCGACGTATTGGATTCCGCCGGTGAACTGCTTCGCGCTGTCGAATCCCTGCGGCGTGTGTACCCACACCGGCTCCTGGACCTGCGGCATGGAATTGATGTTCGCCACGCCGTAGGGAACTTGTGCGCTTCCGCCCGAGGCACGCGAGGTCTCGCGGCCGCGGCCCATCAGATAAATGATGTGGCGGAAATCGCCCGCGTTATAGACGCCTTGCGCCTGCACCTCGCCGGACGTGCTCTCAATCACGACCGGAAGGATCTTCTGGAAGAGAACGTCCGTTGTTCCATCGGGCTGCGTATTGTTGAAGAACGTCGCGTGCTCCTGGTGGCGGTCGTAGGTGGCGCGGAACAGGCCGGTGCGCAGAGTCCAGGCACCGCCGAGCTTCGCCGAACCCACACCGCCGTAAACGGTGTCGTACTGCGTCCACTGGTTCCAAGCCTGCGGGAACTGCACCCCCCGGACCTGCCGCGGCGGCAACCAATCGCCGCCGACAAACATGAAAGGCATGCTTTCAGAGTTCGACTTGCGCGCTTGACCCCAGAACGTCGTCAACTCCACGGAGTCCGTCGGCGTGAAACGCATCAATCCGCCGAAGGACGTGTTGTCGGTGTCTGTTTTCATGTCGGAGATTTCGCGCGTATGTTCCACGCCCCCACCGATGCTGAGCTTTCCAGCTATGACCGGGACTTGCGTATCGAGTTCAAGGCTGGTGCCGTTATAGGGGCCGTAGGTGGCGACGACGCTGGTGACCTGGCGGTCCATCGGCTTGCGCAGCCGGATGTCCACGACGGCGCTAGGCGCCGGAAACGGGAATGTGAGCGCATTGACGCCGACGCGAACAGTAGAGCCCGCAAAGAGCCGGTCGACGAGCACATCCCCCGGACCCGTCGACGGCCGGTCATAATACATGCCTTCGATGCGGACGTTGCCGGACTGCTGCGGATTGAAGCCGCGCGCGTTGCGGGCATCGTAAAGGCCGATGGTCTCGTTGCCGACGGTGGTGCCGAACGCGTCGTCGGCGGCGCGGACGGCATTGTCGTCGGCGCGTTGCGCCGAAGCTTGTGAAGACCAAAGGCCAGCGATGCCAAGCGCGAAAACAACCGACCGAAACCAACTGACGTACACGAAATCCCCCACGGCGGCCTCCCCGCGGGGACGGCTCTCCTCAAATCCAATATGAATAGGCGTATGCCATATCCGCGCCCCCCGGGCCATAGCCGAGAGCGCTGTCACCGTTCACCGGTTCCGGCAAAAACGGCCAATTAGAGCGGCTTACGCGCGCGATGGGAGGGATTCACGGAAGGGTGATCGACCCCGTTATGCGCGGTCGGGCGTCATCCTTACTTCGGCAGCTTGCCCTCGATCTCCTGATAAACCTTCGCGACCGCGAGCGGAATTTGGGAGCCGGACAAGGCCCAATCCTTATACGGGCCGAAGTTCGCCTGTTTCGCCGCTTCGCAGTTCTGCGGGGACTCGCACTTGGCGCCGGTGGCGTGGACGCGTTTCACTTCGGCGATCACGGCCTCGATCGCTTTACGCGACTCCGGCAGGTCCGCCTTCAGCTCTTCCTTCGAGTCAATAAAGCCGTGGCCGGGGATGATCCAGTCCGCATTCATCGCCTCCGCCCGCTTGATCGTCGCCACCCATTCAGTCGGGAAGGCCGAGCGCATCGCCGGAAAGACGTCGCGCAGGTAGATCTCGCCGAGGAACAAGACCTTGGTTGCAGGCAGATAGACCGCGAGATCGCCGCCGGTATGCGCGCGGCCGAGGTTGAGCACGTGAATCTCGGTGCCGCCGACGTTCATGACCCGTTTGTCGCTGACGAGTTCGGTGGGAAGGACGGCGTTCTTATTGCGCTCCATCGTCGCCTTGGACGCAGGCGTGGCGATCCAGATCGCCTGCGGCCAGGCGGCCTTGAGCTCGTTGTTGCCGCCGACGTGATCGATGTGATCGGAGCCCACGACGACGTACTTCAGCGGCTGGGGCGTGATTTTCTTGATGCTATCGACCAGGCGCTTGCCGTCCATCGGATCTCCCTGCCCGTCGGCAAGCACGACGCCGTCTTTCGTGACGATGATCAGGCTGACGGTGTTGATCACGCCGCCGCTCGGATCGGGCGAATGGGTGTCCTCGTAGGCATAGACGTTCGGAGCGATCTGTTGCCAGCGGGGGAAATCCCCTTCCGTAAGGTTCCGCACCTTGATGTCCGCCGACTTCGGATATTTACCGGCGGCGATGGCGCCGGATGCGAGAGCCAGCGCTGAGCCCAGCGCCAGTACCAAACCAAGCGTCTTCATCTCATCCTCCCTCGTTGTTCGCTCTCAGATCGGCAGAGCCGTCGTGGTCTTGATCTCGGAGACGGCGGCGAAGGAATGAACTTCGCGCACCCCGGGAACACGCGACAGCTTCTCGAAGTAGAACTTCTCATACTCGTGCAAATCGTGGGTGACGACGCGGAGCAGGAAATCGAATCCGCCGAGGATGACATGGCACTCCATCACCTCGGGGAAAGCGCGGATGGCCTGGGCAAAATCGTTGAGGTTCGGCTGGTCGTTCTGCACGACTTTGACCTGCACGAAGAACTGCGCGCGAAGATCGAGCTTGTCACGGTCGAGGACCGCGACGATCTTGGAGATATAACCTTCATCCTTCAGGCGCTGGATGCGGCGCCAGCACGGGGATTGGGACAGACCCACCGCTTCGGCGATCTCCGCCGCCGAGCGCGAGGCATCCTCCTGTAAGGTCCGCAGGATCTTCAGATCGATCTTATCGAGCTCGGTTGCCATCGTGTCCCCTTACCGGCCGCTCGCAAATATATCCTATATGTTAAACGTCGCCGACCACGGTCCGCCCTCTGAGCCCATCCCCTACCGCCGTCTATACGTGGATGCCGTTGCCAACGGTCCGCAGCGCCGCTTCGAAGAACCCTTCTGACAGCGTGGGATGCGCGTGGATGATGCCGGTGATGTCCTCGATGGTCGCGCCCATCTCGAGCGCCATGGCGAACTCCCCGGAGAGTTCCGAGACGTTACGCCCCACCGCCTGAATGCCCAGGAGGCGATGGTCGTCCTTGCGGGCGATGACGCGCACAAAACCGCCGTTGTCGGCGCCCTCGAGCGTCATGGCGCGGCCATTGGCCGCCCACGGGAATTGTGCGTTCAGCACTTCGCCGCTCACCTTGTCGTCCGGCCCCAATCCGACCGACACGATTTCAGGCTCGGTGAAACACACCGCTGGGATCGCGACCGGATTGAACCGCCGCTTATGCCCGGCAATGATCTCGGCCACCATTTCGCCTTGCGCCGAGGCTTTATGCGCGAGCATGGGCTCGCCGACGAGATCGCCGATCGCCCAGACGTCGCGCATCGAGGTGCGGCACTGATCGTCGACCTTGACGAAGCGGCCGTTCATGTCGACGCCCATGTTCTCCAGTCCCCAGCCTTGGGTGCGGGGCTTGCGGCCGACGGCGACCAGGACCTTGTCGGCCTTGATCTCGCTCTTCGTGCCGTCCGGCCCTTCGACCGAAAGCGCGCCCTTCGCATATCCTTGCGCCTTGGTGCCGGTCATCACTTCGACACCGTTCTTCTTCAGCCATTGCGCCACCGGCGCCGTGAGTTGCTTGTCGTAAGTGGGGAGGATGCGTTCCATCGCCTCCACCACGGTCACTTCCGCGCCCAGTTTACGGAAGGCGATGCCAAGCTCGAGGCCGATATAACCCGCGCCGACCACCGCCAGACGCTTCGGCAGGGCCGGCAGATCAAGCGCGCCGGTGGACGAGATCACATCGCCGCCGAACTTGAGGTGCGGGAGTTCCACCGGATCCGATCCGGTGGCAAGGATGACGTGTTCGGCGGTAATCTTGGTCTCGCCGACGGTACAGCTCTTCGCGTCGGAGAACGTGGCCCAGCCCGCGACCACGCGCACCTTGGCGCGTTTCAAGAGGCCGCCGACGCCGGTGTTGAGGCGATCGACGATCCCCTCTTTCCATTTCACGGTCTTGGCGAGATCGAGCTTCGGCGGGCCGGCGAGCGAAATTCCCACATGCCCGTCCTTGCCGGCGGCATGCGCCATCTCCTCGAACATATCGGCGGCATGAATGATCGCCTTCGACGGAATACAGCCGCGGATGAGGCACGTGCCGCCAAGGCGATCGCCCTCGACGACGACGGTATCGAGCCCGAGCTGGCCGGCCTTGATCCCGGCGACATACCCGCCGGGACCGCCGCCGATGACAAGAACCTTACATTTTATGGTTTCGGCCATGTGAGTCCGCCCTAGCGCATGAAAATTGTGGCGGGATGCTCGAGCATCGCCTTGATGGTCTGGATGAAGCTCGCCGCGTCGAACCCGTCAATGATGCGGTGATCGAACGAGGAGGAAATGTTCATCATCTTGCGGATCGCAACCTGACCATTCCGCACCATGGGACGCTCGACGATCTTGTTAGGACCGACGATGGCGACTTCCGGGCGATTGATGATCGGCGTGTGCACGACGCCGCCGAGCGTTCCGAGGCTGGTGATGGTGATTGTTGAACCGGTGAGCTCTTCCACCGTCGCCTTGGCCGTGCGCGCGGCATCGGCCACTCGCTTGAGCTCGGCCGCCGCATCCCACACGTCGCGAGCCTCGGCATGGCGAACGACCGGCACCATCAATCCGCTCGGCGTCTGCGTCGCAATGCCGATATGCACCGGCTTATGGCGATAAACCACGTTGGCTTGATCGTCGAATGTCGAATTGATCTGCGGATGATCGATGAGCGCACCGCAGATCGCGCGCATAACGAAGGGAAGCAGCGTCAGCTTCGGTTGATCGGCCTTCTTCGTCGCGTTCATGTGCGCGCGCAGGTCATCGAGCTCGGTGACGTCGACTTCCTCGACATACGTGATGTGGGGAATGTGACGTTTGGCTTCCTGCATGCGCTCGGCAATCTTGCGGCGCATACCGATGATCTTGATTTCCTCGACGCCCGTCCTCTTGGCGAGCCCGGCGCCGCTCCCGCGCGCAGATGATCCGGCGCCGCTTGCGATATAGGCGTCGAGATCCTCATGGCTGATGCGCCCGCCGGGACCGGTGCCCGGCACGTACTGAAGCTTGATGCCCATTTCGTCGGCGCGTTTGCGCACCGCGGGCGAGGCGAGCGGCCGCTCGCCGGCGACGCGCGGTTGCACGGCCTTTTCCGCCGCCGGCTTGGGCGCGGCTTCGACCTTAGGGGCCGGAGCAGGCGCTGCGGCAGGCTTCGGCGCTTCGGCTTTCGCTGCAGGCGCGGGCGCAGCCGGTTTCGCCGGCGCTTTGTCCACCGCCGCGTTCCCCTCGCCTTCTACTTCGAAGGTGATCAGGATCGAGCCGACGGCGGCTTTATCGCCGGCCTGGCCGGTGGTCTCCGCCACCGTGCCGACCACGGGCGAGGTCAATTCGACCGTCGCCTTGTCGGTCATCACATCGACGATCGGCTGGTCTTCCTTGACCTTGTCGCCGGGCTTCACGTGCCACGTGACGATTTCCGCTTCCGCGGTGCCTTCGCCGACATCCGGCAGTTTGAATACGAATTTGCCCACTTATGCCTCCACGACGCGGCGCAACGCCTCGCCCACTCGCTTCGGTCCTGGGAAGTACTGCCATTCGAAAGCATGGGGATAAGGCGTGTCGTATCCCGTAACGCGCTCGATCGGCGCCTCGAGATGATAGAAACAATTTTCCTGGATCAACGCCGACAGCTCGGCGCCGTAGCCCGACGTGCGCGTGGCTTCGTGCACAATCACGCAACGGCCGGTTTTTTTCACGGACTCGACGATCGTGTCGATGTCGAGCGGTATCAGCGAACGCAAGTCGATCACCTCGGCATCGATGTTGTTCTCCGCCGCCGCGGCAAGCGAGACGTGCACCATCGTGCCGTAGCAGATGACGGTGACGGCTTGTCCCTCGCGAACAATCGCGGCCTTGCCCAGGGGGATGTTGTAGTAGCCCTCGGGTACTTCGCTCTGAGGGAACGAGGCCCAGGCTTTGACACCTTCGTCGCTATGACCGCTGAACGGACCCGTATAGAGGCGCTTGGGCTCGAGGAAGATCACCGGATCGTCGTCCTCGATGGAGGCGATCAGCAGGCCTTTGGCGTCGTAGGGCGTCGACGGAATCACGGTCTTGAGGCCGACGACATGGGTAAAAAGGCTTTCCGGGCTTTGACTGTGCGTCTGCCCGCCGTAGATGCCGCCGCCATAAGGCGAGCGTACGACCATCGGCGCGAAGTACTCGCCGGCCGAGCGGTAGCGCAGGCGCGCCGCTTCCGACACGAGTTGATCCATCGCCGGATAGATGTAGTCGGCAAACTGCACTTCGACGACAGGGCGCAAACCGTAAGCACCCATGCCGATGGCCGCCGCCACGATGCCGCCCTCGGTGATCGGCGCGTCGAAGCAGCGGTTGACGCCGAATTTCGCCTGCAGATGCTCGGTGGCGCGGAAGACCCCGCCGAAGTAACCCACGTCTTCGCCGAAGACAACGACCTTCGGGTCCTTCTCCATCATCGTGGCCATTGCGGAATTGATGGCCTGCACCATGTTCATTTTCGTCATTGCTAGAACCCCGCTTCCTGGCGTTGACGTTTTTGGCGCCAATCGGGTTCCTTGAATACGTCTTCGAACATTGTCTTCGGACTCGCGGTTTTACCCTGTCCGAGGGTGCCCGCGCTCTCGGCTTCCTTCTGCAATGCCTTCATCTCGGTAACGATCTCTTCCTCCATCGCCGCGTGCTCTTTTTCGCTCCACACCCCTTTGGCGATGAGGTGTTTCATCAAGCGGTCGATGGGATCGCCGAGCGGCCAGCGCTTGCCTTCTTCGGTCGAGCGATAACGCGACGGGTCGTCGCTGGTGGAGTGGCCTTCGGCGCGATACGTGAACAGCTCGATCACCGTGGCCCCGAGATTGGCACGGGCGCGTTCCGCTGCCCATTGTGTGGCGGCATAGACCGCGAGGAAATCGTTGCCGTCGGCGCGCAGCGCCGGCAGGCCATACCCGATCCCGCGCGCCGCGAACGGCGCTTCCTCACCGCCGGCGATGCCATGGAAGGACGAGATCGCCCACTGGTTATTGACGATATTGAGGATCACCGGCGCGTGGTAAACAGCGGCCAAGGTGAGCGCGTAATGGAAGTCGCCTTCGGCCGTCGAGCCGTCGCCAACCCAGGTGGCGGCGATGCGCGTATCGCCCGACATTGCCGACGCCATCGCCCAGCCGACCGCCTGCGGATATTGCGTGGTCAGGTTTCCGGAGATGGTGAAGATGCTGCACTCGCGCGCCGAGTACATGATGGGCATCTGGCGGCCTTTGAGCGGATCGAGCGTATTGGAGTAGATCTGGCCCATCATCGTCAGCAGCGGATATCCGCGCGCGATATAGAGGCCTTGCTGCCGGTAGGCCGGGAAGCACATGTCGTCGGGCTCCATCGCGAGCGCGGCCGCGACGCTAATCGCCTCTTCACCGGTCGACTTGATATAGAACGACGTCTTGCCCTGCCGCTGCGCGCGGTACATGCGATCGTCGTACACCCGCGTCGCCACCATCAGGCGCAGGCCTTTCTTCAGGGTATCGACGGAAATGTCGGGCACCCACGGGCCGACGGGCGTGCCCTTATCGTCCAGCACGCGGATGAGCGAATAGGCAAGATCGCGCATGTCGTCGGGTTTGGTGTCGATCGCGGGACGCCGGACTTCGCCCGGAGCGGACAGGGACAGCTTGCTGTAGTCGGGCTCCTGACCGGGTCGCGCCGGCGGCGTCGGAAATTTGAGTTCAAGCGCGCTGTTGCGGCGCGCGGCACCCGGTTTAGCGGCAGATTTTGTCATTAAGTCTCACAGAGAGATGGCCGAGGCCGCGCACTCTTTAAGGGACTGCAAACCAAGGCATTTGAGGTGAACGTGGCGAAGTTTAATTACCGGGACCCGGTTTTTTTTACCAAAGGCGCGCTGTGTGGTCGCCGGCTGGTGCATGATTTTTGCACAAACCAGTTCATGCGCGCAAGGCGTTCGCTTGTGCAGTGCAGCACATGCATAATCCCGTGACGTCTGGAATGGAGGGCGCTACCACAGAAGCCCCGTCCCGGACCCGCTTTAGGCCCATGTTCACCCTCGCCGACATCACCGACGCCGCAGCGCTTGTGCACAAGACCCTTCCGCCCACGCCGCAGATCGAGTGGCCCCTGCTCGGTCGGCGCACCGGCGCGAAGGTGTGGGTCAAACATGAGAACCACACACCCATCGGCGCCTTCAAGATCCGCGGCGGTCTTGTGTTCATGGACCGTCTTCTGCGGCAGCACCCGGACGCCAGAGGCGTGATCGCCGCGACACGCGGCAATCACGGACAAGGCGTCGCTTTCGCCGCATCGCGGCGCGGCCTTTCCAGCACCGTCGTCGTCCCGCGTGGAAATAATCCCGAGAAGAATGCGGCGATGGCGGCGCTTGGCGCGCGGCTGATCGAGCACGGCCGCGATTTCCAGGAGTCCCTGGAATATGCGGCGGAACTTGCGAAGAGCGAAGGACTGCACTTCGTTCCCTCCTTCGATCCCGCGCTGATGCTTGGCGCGTCGACCTATTCCAAGGAACTGCTGGACGCCGTGCCCGATCTCGATGCGCTCTATGTGCCCATCGGGCTCGGTTCGGGAATCTGCGGGGCGATCGCGGCGCGCGATGCCCTCGGGCGCAAGACCGAGATCATCGGCGTCTCGGCGGCAAACGCACCAGCCTATGCGCTTTCGTTCAAAGCCGGGCGACCGGTCGACGCGGACACGAACACGATCGCCGACGGCATGGCCTGCCGCGTCGCCGATCCACGGGCGCTGGACATCATCGTTAAAGGCGCGGCCCGCGTGATCATGGTCTCGGAAGATGAACTCCGCCGGGCCATGAAGATCCTGTTCACCGACACGCACAACGCCGCGGAAGGCGCCGGCGCCGCCGCGCTCGCGGGCCTGATTCAGGAGCGCGAGGCCATGAAAGGCCGGACGGTTGGCGTCGTACTGAGCGGCGCGAATGTCGATAACCGTCTCTTTACCGAAGTCTTAGCCGCATAAGGAGGCCCTGCCCCAATGACGGCGTGGCGTCATCTTCGCGGTCGCTGGGATGAATAAAAAGAAAAACGGCGGAATGCGTCGCCGCCGTTTTTGACGTCATCGCTGGGCTTACTGGGCCGGTGTTGTCACCTGCATTGACCTGCCGCGCGCGTCCGCTGTCTGTCGAGGCGGATGGTTCACGAACACCTGCGTGTATTTGACATTGAGCGCGCCGGAGATGCCGCGCATCTGGCCGGTCTTTGGATCCGGATAACCGTCGGCGAGGCGATTGAGTGCGCGATAAAGCGAGGGCGCCGAAAGCTGGCCGTAGCTTTGATGGTGCGTCGACCACGAGGTGTTGAGGTGGTGATTGAACCACTCGACGTCGACGTACCCCGCAATCACGCCTTCCGCGCCGTTCTCCGTCAGCTTCAGCTGATAACGCGCGCCGCGGATATAGTGATAGTCGTTGGTATCGAACGCCTGTCCGCTGGGGAAATAGTAGTCGGCAGGCTCGGTGATCAGCACGCCGTCGACGATCTTGCCCTTCCACTGCGAGATGAACGGCTTGCCGAACCGTAGGTCAGGACGCTGCGTCCCGCCTGAGATGAACGATTCGCCGGTCGCCGAGGTCAGAAGCTCGTCGCGGCCGCGGTATGAAGTCACCGTGACCTCCGGATCGTTGACCAGGTTGTCCACGCCGGTAAGCTCGATCAGCATGCGGTTATAGTTGTATCGCCGCATGTACTCCTGTTCGAAATGATAGATGGTGCCTTCCGGCGCGCGATAGTTCGAGATGCAGCCAATGGCCCGGTAGAGCTGATTGTCGACGCCCTTCACGCCGTCCGGGCTGATGAAGTCCTCCGCGCCCACCTGACCATCGAGATCGAGGCCATAGGAAATCTTGCCGCCGGCGTCCTTGAATTTGAATCCTTCTTCGGAGGTGTCGGGGAACCACTGGCGCGCTTCACGCATGATCTGCGTGTCGACCAGCGTGCGCTTGCTGCCGTCGTTCGGGAACAGCTGTTTGAATTGCTCCCGCGGACCGTCGTTATAGCCGACAGGGCACTCGACTTTGCCTTCAGGCGTCTGGTGCACGGCCCAGGCCCGGTGCGTCATGACGTAGGCAATGCGGCCGTCGACGATCACCTGGCGTTGCGCCCCGTCGTACACTTTACCGTCTTCCGCAGCGGCCAAGGCAAGGCCGCAAGACGCGGCCAAACTGATTGCGCTGACGGTGCATGCAATTTTCATTCTCATGAACATCCTCCCAAAAACAAAAACGGCCGGGTTCGACCCGACCGCTTTCTCGTCTCTAACCGGCGTTCGACAGGAAGTCGTCGCGGATCCAGAAGGCCTTCCAGCCGTTGCGGAAGCCGTTGAACTCGCCCCATGCGTCGCCGTTGGCGTCGCCGGGCTTCTTGTCGCCGCCGTGCGTGTAGACCGGACGGTCGCGGAACGTCCAGACATGCATAGCGCCCGGGGCGTCCGGCTTCGCCAGCTTGCCGGACTGCGGATCGATCCACGACGTGCCCCATATCAGATTGTTGACCTTGGCATCGCGCGGCGCCGGAACGTAGGCGAAGGTCTTATTGCAAAGCGCGGGATCGCCGTTGCCGCAGATCGCCAGACGATAGGCTTGGGTTGTCGTCGGATGATCGCACGAAAGCTGATCGAGCGCGTCGTCGCCGCACTGATACACATAAAGAGTCATGCCATGCTTGTCGGCGAGCACTTGACCGATGCGGGAATCCTGCACGGTGAATTCCTGCGGCGGATTGGGCCACTTCTGGGTGTACACATTGTGCCAGCCCTGCACGTCCCCGCCCTCCAGGCTGCGGAAGCGGCGGTCCTGCACCCTCGTGTAAACGGGCCTCGTGCGGTAAGTCCACTGCTTGACGCCCGGCGAGCGCTCGATCACGCCCCATTCGCCCTGCGACTGCGCCGACTGCGACGCAAGGACGGGCGTCCAATCCCTGAGACAGTTGTCTTTGCAGTTCGACTTGTTCGGCGCGTCGCCGTCCCAGGTGTAAACCGAGAACCCGATGTGGTTGGTGAGGAGACGCCCGGTCGCCACGGTCTTGACGGCGAACGCGGGAGGATGGTTCGGCGGCGGGCCGATCGGCTTGCGCAACGCCGGCGCGTCGCCGCGCTGCTCGCGGCGCGTGGCGCCGTTGACGGTCCCGGGCCGCGTGTCGAGGACGGAGGTGTAAACCGCAAAGCCGTCGTAGGCCCACTGCTTACGGCCACCCGGACCTTCGACGACGGTCCATTTGCCGACATCCTGGGAGCCTTCCGGCGCAAGCAGCGCGGGCCACACCTGGATGCAGGTCGGACGCGTGTCGAGATCGGGCAGAATCAGGCCTGGCGGATACGGACTCATGAGCCCGGAATTTTCGGTGTACTTGGTGTCGTCGCAGCTGGGCTTGCCCTTTTGCTCGCCGGCATCGCCGTTGCGCAGACGGTCGAGCGGCCACGTGTAAAGGGTGTGTCCGCGTGAATCGACGAACACCGGACCGTCGACATCGCTATGCTGCACGCCGATGCCCGGCGGCAGCGCCTCCTTCTGATAATCCTCGAGCTCGGCGACCGGCGGCCGGTATTTCTCCTTCTGCTGCGCAATCGCAGCCGTGGCGCACGCGACTACTGCCGCGACCGCGGCAATGTTTACGGTGGTCGTAAGACGCATCGGTAGTCCTCCCAGGCGGCGCCGGCTTCAGGCGATCGTATAGCATTTGAATATACGCCCGGGCGCAGGGATCCGTACTGCCTTTTTTTGACAGGAAAGGCCGGAATCGGCGGTAAAACCAGGGTCATTGGCCTGGTTCCCACAAGAACAAAGCGGCGGGACCGGCGCAGGGGCCAATCCCGCCGCGGACGTTCCGGCCGGGCTACTGGGACGCCAGAGCCAGGGTCTTTGCCGTCGCCGGGGCCTGCACCGTCTGCTGCGCCGGGCGGACGATATGAACCTGCACCATCTTGACACTCATCGCCGACGAAATGGCGGTCATTTCGCCGGTCTTCGGGTCGGGATAGCCGTCCGCGAGCCGGCGCATGGCACGGTAGAGCGAGGGCGCCGACAGCTGACCATAGCTCTGGTGGTGCGTCGACCAGGACGTATTCAAGTGGTTGTTGAAATGCTCAACGTCCACATAGCCCGCGATGACGCCTTCCGCCCGCTCCGGCGTCAGCTTCAGCTGGAAGCGCGCGTGCCTGAATTTGTGCTGGGTCGAGGTGCCGAAGGTGGCCGATGCTGGAATGATCAGCGGCGAGCCCTCCGTGATCAGCACCCCGTCGACAATCTTCCCCTTGAAGGTCGACTGAATTTCCTTGCCGAAACGCGCGTCAACGCGCTGCGTGCCGCCGGGAATGAACGACGCGCCCGTCGCATCGGTGATCAGCGGATCGAGCCCTCGGTAGCTTTGCACCGTGACGTCGTCGTCGTTGACGAGACTATCGACGCCGCTGAGCTCGATCATGAACCGGTTGCTGTTGTAACGGCGCATGAACTCATTCTCGAAGTGATAGACCGTACCTTCCGGCGCCCGATAGTTCGAGATGCAGCCGATGGCGCGATAAAGCTGATTGTCGATCCCTTTGGCGCCGTCGGGGCTGGTGAAGTCGCTGTCCTTCACCTTGCCGTCGAGGTCCATGCCGAACGAGATCTTGCCGCCCGCGTCCTTGAAAGCGAAACCCTCTTCGGAAACGTCGGGAAACCACTGACGCGCCTCGCGCATGATCTGCGTATCGACCAGCGTGCGCTTGCTGCCGTCGTTCGGGAACAGCTGGGCGAATTGTTCGCGCGGGCCGTCGTTGTAGCCGCGCGGACATTCGATCTTGCCTTCCGGCGTCTGATGCACCGCCCAGTACCTGTGTGTGAGGACGTAACCGATGCGGCCGTCCTGGATCACGCTCGGCTTCTCTTCGGCGCTCGCATAACCGGCGCCGGTCGCGAGCGCGCCCACCGCGGCAAAGGTGCCGGCGGCGATCAAACTGGAAACGGAATCTTTCATCATGCTCTCCCTATTTCGGCCCCGGCCGTTTCTCCCTGCCGGGCCCGGGCGCACCGAGGCGCGCGGTGACGCCCCACATGGTCGCAGTCGCCGCAGTATATGCCGAGTTTGGTTTTTTGGGTATTTGGCAACTTCCCGCCGGCGGGCTTTGCCGATTCAAGCCTTTGATAAGCCTCAAATAAAAACGACGAGGCTTTGTGCCTCGCCGTTTGAACGCGTAATCGGGCCAGGTTATTCGCGCGACGTCTGGACGCCTGGGGCCGCGGAACCATCCACCGCGGTCACGCGCGGAGGGTGCTCAATATTGGTCCGGATGAACTTCACCAACTGCGCGGAGGAAATGGCGGTCATCTCGCCTGTCACCGGATCGGGATATCCGTCCGCAAGCCGGCGCAGCGCACGATACAATGACGGCGCCGAGAGCTGGCCGTAGCTCTGGTGATGGGTCGACCAGGACGTGTTCAGGTGATGATTGAACGCTTCCACATCCACATAACCGGCCATCACGCCTTCGGCGCGATCCGGAGTCAGCTTCAGCTGGAAACGCAAGCCCTTGAAGCGATGCAAACCGTTCGTATCGAAAGTGGCGGAGTGCGGGACCTCGACGTCGGACGGCGCGCTAATCAGCACGCCGTCCACGATCTTGGCCTGCCAGGTCGCGCGCACGAAGTTGCCCCAGCGGTTGTCGACGCGCTGCGTGCCGCCCGGAATGAAGTTCGCGCCGGTCGCATCGGCCATGATCGGATCGATGCCGCGATAGCTGTTGATCGTCACGCTGTCGTCATTGGTCAGACTGTCGACGCCGGTGATCTCGATCATGAAGCGATTGAGCACGTAACGGCCCACGTACTCGTTCTCGAAGTGATAGATCGTGCCTTCGGGCGCGCGGTAATTCGAGATGCAGCCGATCGCGCGAAAGAGCTGGTTGTCGATGCCCTTCGCGCCGTCGGGGCTGGTGAAGTCCGTCGCCTTGACCTTGCCGTCGAGATCCATGCCGTGGGCGATCTTCCCGCCCGCTTCCTTGAAGGTGAAAGGCTCTTCCGCCGTCGTCGGCAACCACTGGCGACCTTCGCGCATCAACTGTGTTTCGAGCAGCGTGCGCTTGGTGCCGTCATTGGGAAATAGCTGCGTGAATTGCTCGCGCGGGCCGTCGTTGTAACCGTTCGGGCATTCGACCTTGCCTTCCGGCGTTTGATGCACCGCCCAGTACCGGCTGGTGAGCACGAACCCGATCTTGCCGTCCTTGATGACGCCGGACGCGCCCGCCGCATCCTGAGCATGGGCGTTACCGTCGCCGAGCGAGAAGGCCGCTACAGCAGCAAACGTGCCGGCGGCGACCAAACCAATAGAAACGGATTTATTCATCATGCTCTCCCTCTTGCGGCGGCGGCCGGCTCTCCCTTCCCGGCCCGCCAGGGAAGATGAACTGGCGGCAGGCACCGGGGTCCGCGTGCGGACGGGGGCCGCGGACCGGCCAAGTATACGCGCAGATTGGATTTCTGTCTTTTTGTCCTCCGTTACTCCGGCCGAGAGATCGGACGGGCGGGCGGACTCAGCCAAACTCTTGAACGCACAAACAAAAACGGCGGAACCTTGCGGTCCCGCCGTTCCATGCACGTAAAGGCGCGAAGCTTATTCGCGCGAAGTTTGCGCTGCCTGCTGCCTCGCAGACCCAGCCGAAGCGGTCGCCTGCGGCGGGTGCTCGATATAGACCTGCGTGAACTTCACGTTCAGCGCCGAGGAGATCGCCGTCATTTGGCCCTTCTCGTCCGGATAACCGTCGGCCAGACGGCGAATGGCTCGATAGAACGAGGGCGCCGAGAGCTGGCCGTAGCTTTGATGGTGCGTCGACCAGGAGGTGTTGAGGTGATGCTTGAACGCTTCAACGTCGACGTAGCCGGCCATCACGCCTTCGGCGCGCTCCGGAGTCAGTTTCAATTGGAAGCGCATGCCCTTGAAGACGTGAAACGCGCTGGTGTCGAAAGTCGCCGACGCCGGGATGACGACATCGGACGGTTCACTGATGAGAACGCCGTCGACGATCTTGGCTTTCCAGGTCGCACGCACATAGTCGCCGAAGCGCGCGTCGACCCGCTGCGTCCCGCCCGGAATGAAGTTCGCGCCGGTGGCGTCGGCAAGGATCGGATCAAGACCGCGATAGCTGTTGACGGTGACGTCGTCGTCGTTGACCAGACTGTCGACGCCCGACAGTTCGATCATGAAACGGTTGGTGTGGTAGCGGCGCAGGTACTCGTTCTCGAAGTGGTAGATCGTGCCTTCCGGCGCACGGTAATTCGAGATGCAGCCCATGGCGCGAAACATCTGGTTGTCGATGCCCTTCGCGCCGTCGGGACCCGTGAAGTCGCTGTCTTTCACCTTCCCGTCAAGGTCCATGCCGAACGAGATCTTGCCGCCGGCGTCCTTGAAGGTGAAACCTTCCTCCGAGGTGTCAGGGAACCACTGACGCCCTTCACGCATCAACTGCGTCTCGAGCAATGTGCGCTTTGTGCCGTCGTCCGGAAACAGCGCCTTGAACTGTTCACGCGGACCGTCGTTGTAGCCTTTCGGACATTCCACCTTGCCTTCCGGGCTCTGATGAACCGCCCAATAGCGATGCGTCAGCACGTAGCCGATCTTGCCGTCCTTCACGAGGGCCGGAACTTCCGCCGCGTTCTGCGCACCGGCGTTGCCGGCGCCGATGGCGAGCGCACATGCTGCGGCCACCGTGGCGGAAAAGTACGTCAAATTCCTCTTCATAACCTAACTCCCTAAAACGCTGCGCGTCAGCTGACGTTGTCCAAGAAGTCGTCGCGCAGCCAGAACGCCTTGAAGCCGTTGCGGTAGCCGTTGAACTCGCCCCACGCGTCGGCGTTAGTGTCGCCGGGCTTAGCATCGCCCGCGTGCGTGTAGATGGGGCGGTCGCGGAACGTCCACACGTGCAGCGCACCCTTGGCGTTCGCTTCGGCTTTCTTGCCGGTCATGGGGTCGATCCACATCGTTCCCCAAATCATGTTGCCGGTCTTCACGCCGACCGGGGCGATGACGTAGGGGAAGGTCGCGACGCAGCGTGCCGCGTCATTTCCGCCGCAGATCGCCATGCGGTACACCTGAGGCGCGTTCGGATGGTCGCAGTACAGCTGGTCAAGCGCGTCGTCGGCGCAATTGTAGACATAGATCGTCTTGCCGTTGGCGTCGGCCAGCACTTGGCCGATACGCGCGTCCTGCACGGTAAAGAAGCCCTTCGGCGGATCGGGATTCTTCTGCGTGTAGACATTGTGCCAGCCCGGAACGTCACTGCCTTCCATCGAGCGGAAGCGGCGATCCTGCACGCGGGTGTAGACCGGCTTGGTACGATAGGTCCATTGCTTGATGCCGGGGGCACGTTCAATGATGCCCCACTCGCCTTGCGCGGTCGCCGTTTGCGGCGCCTGCACCGGCGTCCATTCCTTCAGGCATTCATTGTAGCAGTTGGATTTGTTCGGCTGATCCTTGTCCCAGGTGTAGATCGAAAAGCCGACGTGATTGACGAGGAGACGGCCGGTCGCGACCGTCTTCACGTTGAAGGCCGGCGGCGTATTCGGCTTCGGCGCGGCGGGTTCGCGCAACGCCGGCGCATCGTTCGCCGTCTCGCGCGACGTCGCGCCGTAGACCTGACCCGGAAGCGTATCGAGGATCGAGGTGTAAAGCGGCATGCCGTCGTGCGCCCACTGCAGGCTGCCGTCGTGGCGCTTCAGCGTCGTCCACTTGCCGACCGCTTGAGCGCCTTCGGCCGCCTTTTCCGGGATCCACACCTGCTCGCAGGTCGGGCGCGTGTCGAGTTCAGGCAAAATAAGTCCCGGCGGGTACGGGCTCATCAGGCCCGAATTCTCGGTGTACTTCACATTGGCGCAGAACGGCTCCTTGCCCTTCCGGTCGCCGGTGTCGCCGTTGCGCAGGTCCTTCAGCGGCCACTTGTAGAGCGTCATGCCGTTCGGATTGACGAACACGGGCCCGTCCACGTCGGTATGCTGTACGCCGAAGCCCGGCGGCATCGGCTCAGACACATAAGCCTCGAGCTCGGCAACCGGCGGGCGGTACTTCTGCTGCTGCGCTATCGCCGGCGACATTGCCAAGGCCATGCCCGCAACGGCTGCTCCGCTTACTGCTCTCCCCAAACGACGCATACTGTTCTTCCTTCTTTCAGTCCGGCGACTTGCGCCGCTCTCCCAATTCTTTCGCCTGCTTCTGAAGGCGCTGCAGCCCCAACGGGGATTTACCCGCTGGGGCTGCGAATGCCGGCTCGACCGCCTTAGACCAGGATTTCCCCGATCTCTTTGGAGGTCTGGTTGCTCTTCGTCCCGAACGACTGGACGTCGCAGCCCATCAGCTTGAGCGCGGTGTAGTGCAGACGGTTACACGGGTCGCCCTTGCCGGCGATGTGCAGACCGGTCTTGACCTTGCCGCCGAGCTTGCCGGCGGTGAACATCGGCATGCCGTCGAGCGAATGGACGCGGGCGTAGCCATGGTCGCTATCGGCCACGATCAAGCAGTTGTCGAGCAGCGTGCCATCGCCTTCCTTGATGCTCTTGAAGGCCGTGACGAAGTCGACCCACGCTTCCATCTGGCGGCGCGTGAACCACGAGCACTCTTTCTGGTATCCGAGCTGATCGTCGATGCGCTCTTCGTGCGTGGTCGTGTGGTGCGGCTTCTCGAAGCCCGCCTTCGTCGTCGATGCGGCCGCTTGCGAGTAGCTCATGTTGAACACACGGGTCTGGTCGCACGCGATCGCCATCGCGAGGATCTCGGTCATGGCCTTGTGGCGCTGACCGACCAGGGTGGCTTCGCCGCCCGGAGGCGGCTCTTTCTCGACCGCCGCCGGCGCCTTGCACGAAGCGATCGGCTTCGGCTTGGTCAGCTGGCCCTCGAACTGCTGCTCGAGGTGACGCAGCCCGGTGAAGTACTGGTCGAGACGCGCCTTGTCTTCTGCACCGACCTTGGCCTCCAACGCGCGAACTTCGCTCATCACGCCCGAGAGCACGCTCTTGCGGACCATGATCCTCGGGTTCGGCGTGAACGTCTCGGCGTTCGGGTCCTGGAAGTCCGGACCGAAGACGCGCGTGTAGAAGGCGATCGGCGAGAACTCCGGCACCGTCGGCGAGTTGGCGTTCTCGTAGCTCATCGTGTTCTTGACGTCGCCCGTGGCCGTGCACGTCAGGTTCTTGTAGCGCGTCGTGCGGCCGATCTGGTTCGAGATCGTGATGTCGTACGTCTCGCCGGGTTTGTCGTCCTGGCTCTTCGGCGCTTGACCCGAACGGCAGATCACCCAGCCCGAGTAGTGGCAGAGGTTTTCATAGTTGTCGCGAAACGCCGTGAAGTTGGTCAACAGATTGATGTCCTGCTGGATCGGCTTGAAAAATGCCGATTCTTCCTTCAAGTCGTAGTTCGCGCCGGTCTTCTCGGGAGTAAAGATCCCGGTCTGCATACCGAGACCCCAGAACCACGTGCCGAAGCGCAGCGGCATCGGATCGCCGTTGGCGAGCGCGGTGCCGTTGCCATTGAGGAAGTAGTTCAGGAGCGGAATACCGACGGTGACGGCGCCTCCGCCGACCATGCCGCGCAGAACTCTACGTCTCGAAAAACGATCCATATGCATATCTCCTCCTAGTTCGCCTTAGCGGCGATAGACTGTTCGGCGCTCGCCGTCTTCTCCGCCGGGGCCTTTTCACCGGCCGCGGGCGGAATCACTTCCGAGAACGTGGGCGAAAGCGTGATCGTGCGCAGCAGGTCGGGCAAGCGATAGCCCTGCTCCTGGAAGCGCTGGTTCAAGTAAGTCAGCACAGGCGCGTCTTCGCGCGTGGTCGGACCGCCCGTGCCGTAGCTGTAGACGCGGCGAACAAGGCAGCTCGTCAAGGCCGGATGATCGCGCAGCGCCTGGGCGAGGCCGACCGCGTCCTTGAAGTTCTTGCCGTCCAACGTGCCCGACGGATCGATGGGCGTTCCGCGCTCGGTGACGCGGTAGACGCCGGCGCCGTCGAACTGCTCGAGTGCCAGACCCATCGGGTCGGTGATCTTGTGGCACCCCGCGCACACCGGGTTCTCGAGGTGGAAGTTCACGCGGTCACGCTGCGTGCGGTGCTCGGATTTCGGATTTTCGAGCGCCGAGAAGTCCACATTGGCGGGCGGACGCGGCACCGGCTGGCAGAGCAACAGTTCGCGCAGCGCTTTGCCGCGCAGCGTCGGCGAGCTGCGGCCCGGGTGCGAATGCACCGAAAGGAACGAGACGTGCGTGGCGATGCCCGCGCGGCCCGAATTCTCGGGGAACTCATAAGGCGTCCAACCCGGGGTCGCGGAGACGCCGTAGATCGCAGCCAGCGCCTGCGACATGAAGGTCGAGCGCGTGGTGTAGAGGTCGCGGTAATCGCCCTTCTTGGTGATCAGGTGATCGACGATCGTGCGCAACGTCTGCTCACGCGCGTCCTGCACGGTCACACCCGTGAACGCGGGGTAGATCGCCGCGTCCTTGGCGAGGTTGTTGAAATCGTCGAACGCCATCATGTCGTCGAAGAAGGCGCGCATGCCGGTCTCGAGACGCGGGCTCGCCAACATCATCTCGACGATCTCCGCGCGGCCCTTCGGCGTCAGGATCGAGCCGTTTTCGGCCGCCTTGATCATGGTGTCGTCCGGCGCCGCGTTCCACAGGAAGAAAGACAGACGATGCGCCAGCGAATAACCGTCGAGGCGGAACTTGCCCTTGTTCTTCGGGTCCGGTTCATAGGTGTCGGTGATGAACAGCACTTCCGGCGACAACAGCATGCCTTCAAGCGCGGCGGCGAGGCCGGCGTAGAAGTCCTTCAGCTTTTCGGCGCCGGCATTGGCTTCGGCGACAACCGCGGTGACTTTTTCCTTCGGCAACGGCTTGCGGTAGAGCAAGCGGCCGGTGGACTGCAGGAATTTCGTCGCGCAGGCGGCATCAGCAGCCTTCTCATCCTTCGGCTTGCACGGGATGAGGAAGTCGCGGTGTTCGGCATCGACGACGGCATTCGAAACCAGCGAAGCGGTGCGTTGATACTGTTCGAGCTGCGCGGCGGTCACGCCGGCGAAAGCTGCGCCATTGGCCAACAGCCCTTCCGTGCGGCGCATCGGGGCGAAGCGCGTATCGACGCGCAGGTCCGGGCCGAAGATGTAGGCAAGCGAGTTGCTGTACTGCTCCTGGGTCATCAGACGCACGCGCTGCGGGACACCTTTCGCGTCAGCCGGCGCGGCCACCGCGCTCTGGCCGGCGGGCGCTGCCGCTTGGTCCTGTCCCGACGGGGCCGAACAGCTGACGAGGGCGAAGGCAGCCAAGAGGCTGATCGCGCTCCCACGAAGCGCAAACGCCAGATGTCCCTTTTGCGAGGGAACGGAATTCCTTTGGAAAAACACTTGCCTCTACCTCCTCATGTGATGGTGGCCCGGACCGGGGCTAGGCATAGATATACCGCCGCTAGCCTCGTACCGAGGGCCGACCTAGCACGACATTATACGACGTGCGTCCTAGATGATCCTTGCGATTTTGAACTCTTGGCCGAATCCCATTCCAACTTTTGGATGAAACGAGAATGTTTTCTTCATTTGTTCTTCATATTCGCGCTGAACTTGTTACGCAACAAGGGGTTTTTCGCGCGGAATCTTGCGGATTCCCACGCGCGGGAATCGACCAGAACAGGAATCACAGCGGGATCGCACACGGTCAGACGCACGCCTTTTTGTCACACGTCCTCGCACTTAATAAGTGGGGTTTGTGATCCTTGACGGCAAGTTAGGGGAAACCCGTAGATCGTGAGTTTTCAGTAACTTCGAAACTGCGCTCCGCCTGGCAGCCGGAAGATGCGACCGCCGTGCATTCACGTCTGCGCGATAGCGCCGCGCACACATATTAAATGTCAACTTCAGCTACCGCGGCGTGAGCCGTTCCCTGGTTTGCACGCGCTTCTCCGGTGTATGGGAATCGAGTTGGTTTTCCCGGGGGAAATGTTCGTGCGCTGTGTTCGAGCAACCGCAATGGTCCTCGCGATCGCGTGGACCGCACCCGCCGCCGCGCAAGAGGCTTATGACGCGATCGGCTCGGAAATCTCCGCCTTTACACCCGATGCAACAGACGAAAGCTACGCCGCCGATCCCAACCAGTCTTTCGTGGTTGAACATTCCGGGAGCGTCAGCACGACCGCGGCGCGCGCGTCGTCGCCCGCGGCGCCGCGCTGCCGCGAGTATCTCACGGACGGCGACGATCCCTACGAAAGCGGGGGGCTCGCCTGCCCGCAACCCGACGGCTCTTGGAAAATCGTCACGGGACCCGATGAGCTCGCGCGTGAACGCGGCTCGGAAAATATGCGTCGGCAGATTCCGCCGCGGGCGCGCACTTCGTACAGCGAGGACCCGGACTACACGGAGGACGAAGACGTTTACGAGGACGAGGTGCGTCCTCAGCGACGATTCCGCCTCGATTGGAATTCCTGGAGCGCCGAGCGCCGCGGTGCTCACCTGCGTCCTTACCGGGATCGCTCCAGATGAAGCGTCTCGCCTTTCGCGCCGCCCTTACCGCCGGCATCGCGTTTTCCGGGCCGGCGGGCGCCGCCGACTTCGGTTCTTACAGCGGTGACCGCGCTTCGGGCATCACCGCGGATTTGTCCGTCGCCGCCGGAGTCCTAAAGGTCGGAAACCTTTCGATCCGCCTGCAGCGCTTTACGGAGCTCCGCGACGGCAAAATACAGGCTGAGCTTTCGATCCATAATCTCGATTCCGAAGCCACCGCGTCGTTCGTTCTGAACGCCCAGAACGCAGACGTGAGTTTGCGCAACGCCGATGGCGCACCGTACCGCCTTTTGGGGATTTCGCAGTTTGCGGACCTGCAAAGCGAAACCGGGTGGACCACGATCGCCCCGGAAAGCTCGGCGGCGATGACCGCCACCTTCGCCGCCGATGATGCGCCGCGCGGCATGCAGCCGTTCGCACTGAAGATTCCGATGCGCCTCAAGTGGCGATCGGACGATGTGCCGGTGAAGGCGGTGCGTTCATTCGACGTCAACTTCGGCGGATTGCGCCGGCAGTCGGAGCTTGCCCTCGTTCCCGAAGCGGCGCCGGTCGAGCGGGTGCAAGCGATGGCCCTGCAGCCGCTGCCCGCGACGCCCACGCCTTCGGACAAATTCGACGACGATCTCGCGCCGCAGGTCGCTTCACTTCGCGCGGCGCGGCCGGATGGCCGGCGGTATCTCTTCGCGATCGGCGTCAACCAATACGACGATGCGCCCGAAGTTCCCTTCGCGGATCGCTCGGCGAGCTTGATGACCGATCTTCTGCGCCGCCGTTACGGGGTACCGCAGGAGAACATCACCCTGATCACCGGTGAGGAAGCCACGGGCCTCAAGATCCTGGGCCGGTTGAATTCTCTCGTTCAGCGCCTGACGCCCGGCGATACGGTATTTTTCTACTACGCCGGCCATGGGCTCTCGGGGCGCGACGGCAAGGCGGTATATGTCGTGCCGAAGGACGCCGTGCCGGGCGCTTATGAGGTGGAGATGCTTTCGCTTGCTTCGCTGGTCGGCCGGTTCGAGAGCTCGCCGGCGGCGCGCGTGATCGCATTCCTGGATACCTGTTTCTCAGGGCGCGTCGGCGGCGATCAATCTCTGTTCCCCGGCGTTGCGCCGCTTGTGCCAACCCCGACCGCCACGGCGCCAACGGTGCAAAGCAAGGGCAAGGTGACGCTGTTCCTGGCCGGACAGGACCATCAATTCGCCAACGACTACCCGGAGCGCGGCCACCGCCTGTTCAGCTACTTCCTGATAAAGGGCCTTCTTCGTGGCAGCGACAACGCGACCGAAGTGCACGCCTTCGCCGCGAAGGAAGTGCGCCGCATCTCCGCCAAGCGCGGCGCGGAATTCCTGCAGGAGCCGAAGCTGGAAGGCGCATCGGGGCCAATCGGGAACCTTGTTACAGTGAGCGGCGCGCGGCGCTGACAACGCGCCCGGGCATATTTGCGCGCGTTCCGGCTGTATCGTTGACAGCCGAACCTCGGTCTCAAATTGAGAGATGGAAACGCATTCGCACGCCGCTCCCTGATTTCATTGATCGTCGGAGGACTGGTCCTCGCCTTCGTTCTCGGCGCGGTGGCGCACCGCTTTCGCATTTCCCCACTTGTCGGATATCCGCTCGCCGGCGTTCTTCTCGGTCCGTTCACGCCATGTTTCGTCGCCAATCAGGAAATGGCCGCCCAGCTCGCCGAAGTGGGTGTGATCCTGCTCATGTTTGGCGTCGGCATGCATTTTTCCGTGAAGGACCTCGAAGGCGCACTGGCTGGTCGTGGCGATTCCCAACGGCTTCGAAGCAGGTCAGATTGTCGAACATGCGCGGGCTACAAATCCTGATCTAAAGATATTCGCGCGCGCCCACTTCGACGCTGAAGTCGATCACCTGCAAAAGTGCGGAGCCAATTTCATCGTGATGGGCGAACGTGAAATCGCGCAGGCCATGCTGGATCAGGCTTTTGCGGCGTAAGTATTTTGCCGCTCGCTACGCGCGCACCTAGGAACAGCTGCTCGCAATTCCCGAGAGATCGATCACGCCGTCGATCCTGCGGCCGTCCGCGACGATGGAATCCACCACGGCGCGGCCGTTGCGGAGACGATAGGCGGCGCGGATCGATTTGGTCTTCAAGTAATTCTCGCCGACGAACTGGCGGAGCCCGCCGATCAAATAGGCGTCCACGCGGCGCGGGAAGATGCGCGCGGGCGACGCCGTTGCACGCACCTGGTGATAGTCGCGCACGCGGCCGATCTCGCGCTCTTCATTCCGGGCGATCGCCCCTTCCGGACGGCGCACGAAACCGCTGTAGCGCTCACCGTCCAGCTGCGAAGGTTGTCCTTTGGCGCCTTCGGCCAAGTACAGGCGTCCGGTTCCATCGAGAAGGCCGGTGCGCATGCCCAAGCACTGCACGAGCACGCCGTAGAGCTGATCGCGCTGCGATGACTCGGCGGGCCACCGGATTTCGATCCCGGGCCCGGCACCTTGCTCGAGGATCTTGAGGAAGGCCCTGCCCTCGCCCACGACTTCGGCGACGTTGACTTCCGGCGGCTTCGGCGCCGGCGGCGCCTTGGCGGCTTGAACCTGAGGCGTAGCGACCGGCCGCGGCGCGGGCGCACGCACGATCATCTGCGGCGGCGGCTCGGCTTCTGGTTTCGACGGCGCCGGACGCAAAGGCTGAACCTTGGCTGGTTTTTCCCGCGGCGCGACTTGTGGTTTCACGTCCGGCGGCGCCGGCCGCAATGGAACCACTTCGTCCGCGGGCTTTAGCTCTTCGCGTAGAACCGCGGGAGTGACGCTGAGCTCGGGCGATGGCGGTGTCGGATGCATCGGCACAATCTCGCGCACAGGCTCCGGTTCCGCCGCCGCGGGCGTAAGCGGAACCATGCTTGCTTGCACGGGCACAGGCGGCGCTGGTTCGGCCGGCGGCGGGGTGACCGCCTGGGTCGCCGTTGGCGGAGGTGGAGGAGCAGGTTGCGGCGGAGCCGGGAACGCCGCTGCCGCCGCCGGCACCGGCGGCGGAGGCGCGGAGATCTCGACCAGTTCGATCGACAGGGCGGCGGCCACATCCGCCATCGTCGGTTGACTCTTCTCCCCCTCCGGCTCGGGCGTCGGAAGAGGTGCCGCAGCTTCGCCGCGCGGCGGCGGGGTGTTCGTCGGGCGATCGACGATCAACCACGCCACGACGGCCGCGAGGAGAAGAATCCCCGCGGCCGCTGAGCGTTCGATACGTCGACGATGGCCGGACACGTGCGCCAGTCGCGAGTCTAGTTGGTGAGGTTCTTGATGAACGTGTCTTCCATCTCGCGGGCGAGACGATAGAGCTCGCGGCTGCGTTCTTCCGGGGTCATGAACTTGGTACCGGGCGCGATCGTCAGCGCGCGGGCCGTCACGTGGGGCGCGGCGGCAGCGGGCGTTGCGGCTTCAGCCGCAGCGACATTCGCCGGCGTCAGGCGCGAGGCGTAATCCTGCGGCACCATCACCGGGCGCGTGGGCACGTTGATTTCCGGAAGCTCGGCGGCCGGAAGCGGTTCGGCCTTCGCTGTCTGCTGCGGCAATGTGGGAGCCGGCGCCGCCGGCATGTTGTCGGACACCAGCGGCGCAACGGGAGCGGACTCGCGCGGCGCAGCGGCGGTCTGGGTCTCGGGCAGGAGCGAGATCGGCTTGCCGGGTTCCGCCTTCACGGGCGGAAGGACTTGGCGCGCAGGCGCAGGCGCCGCCGAAGCCGGGAGCACAGACTCGGGTGCGGCTTCAGCCACGGCAGGCTCTTCGATCTCCGCCGGTTCTTCCAGCACCGGAGCGGCGGCTTTCGCCGGCTCTCGGGCCTTGGCAACAGCGGCCGCAGCAGCCTCCGGACGCGGCGCTTCGGCGCGCGGCGCGGGACGCTGCGGTTGAACGGCTTCGACCTCGGACCGCTCACTCACTTCAACGGCGGGCTCGAAGGACGGCAATGCCCCCGGCCGCGTGTAAGCCATGGAGATCATGACCAGGAGGATGCCGGCGAGGATCGCGGTACGGATCATGGCGCTATTCCTTGTTATTCTTGATGGCGAGTGCAAACGGGACCTTCATGGCCGAAAGCGCCGTCTGCATGGTGACGAAATCCTGGAGAGACGTGGCGGGCGGAACGATCAATACGACTTTGCGTCCTTCCGCCGACGCCCGCGCGGCGAGGGCTTCGGCGGCGACGGTGCCGCCCTCACCCTGCACCTGGAACCGCCAGCCGCCCGCGGTTTCCTGCGGAACGACGGCAATCACATCCGATGGCGCAACGGTTTTGGCTTTACCTTGGGCAATGGAGATGTCCATCGCTTGCATGGTCTCGGTCTGTTCCGGCGGAAGCGGTGCGACGAAGACCAGGCAGGTGACAAGCAGCACCATCAACAGGTCGAAGAACGGGACCGGAAGACGAAGGTTTGCGACTTCCTGGACTTGGGCGGCGTCGCTCGAAACGCTCATGGACGCGCCATGCGGTGATTGAGCACCGCCTTCAGGCTATGGGCAATGAGCGCGACGAAGCAGCCGACCGCCGATGCGCCCAAGGCAACCGCGATGTTCGCGATGAGGACGGATTGCGCGGCGGCGCTGGCGCCGGCATCGGCGTAGGCCAGCAAGGCCTTCACGATACTGATGAAACATTCCAGCAGTCCGACGAAGGGAGCCGCGTTCTCAAGATAAAACAACGCGGCGGCGATGCCGTCCCAGCGCCGGCGTGCATCGGTCAAACCGGCGAGTTCGACGACGAGCGCACCGCAGACCCACAACAGAAACGCGCCGGCGGCGGCGAACAGCGGCGCCGAAATCCCGAGGAACTTGCCCGCCAGTGCCGAGAGGCTGCCCGCGTCGAGGTCAAGACCGGTGACACCCAGGGCAAGATAGACTCCGACGGCCATGATGCCCCCGACCATGACGGAGTCGATCTCGCGCCGCCATTTCGCGACCTGGCGGGCAAGCTTCTCGGAAATGGCGAAGCTCATCTCAGCGCAAACCCTTGCGCGCAGCCATCAGGGTCTGGGTGCTGACGCCGACCTGCTCGAGCCAGTTGTCCATCAGCGACAGTTTCTTTTCCGTCGAAGCGTGGACGAGGAAGGTCAGGTCGTAGTTCGAGAATGCCTTGCGCACGACCGGCGTATTCTTGCCTTTCAGCGCGTCGTCGCGCAGGACCATGCGCTCCAGGTCGACGAGACGGCGCTTCTCCGCGTCGATACGCTGCTGGCGTTCAGCCGGCGAAAGTTCGGGATTGAGCATCGCCTCGATCAGGATGGCGCGCTCGCGCTCGAGGTTTTCGAGCGAGTCGGCGCAGGCAATGCCGGTCCAGAACGCAAGAACCGCGACAGCTATGACGGAAATCTTCGTGAAGCGCATGGGATGGATCTCCTGTGGCGTCTTAAAATCAGTTGCTGATGAAGAAGTTGACGTTCGCGGCCGGTCCCGCCTTTTCGGCGGCGGCCACGTCCGTGAAGTTCGGATCGAGCGCCTCTTCGGCGAGCTGCATGGCGTCGAGGGCAACCAGCTTGGCCATGTAACCGAGGATGGTGCCTTCCTGGTCGATCAGCGCCGCTTCGGCGTTGGCATCGGCGAGCATCTGACGGACATAGTCCTCCTTGCTCATGGTCTCGCCGTCCATGGTCGGCTGCTCGTTCATGTTATGCGCATTGATGCGCGCGACGAGCTGTTCGATCGCGGCCGAGTTCTCGGCGTACTTGGCCGAATACTTGGTCTCTTTCATGTTGGAATCGTTGAACAGCGCCATGTCGACGCTGGCGAGAGAAGACTCGAAGCGCGCACGAGCCGCTTCCTGCTTCTTGATCAATTCCTCGCGCACGGGCGACATGCTGCCGTTCATCGGCCGCATGCGGTCGAGCATGTCCTCCAAGAGACGGGTCTGAATGCGGTTGTGCTTGCGCTGCAGCTCGTTGCGGCTGGACATCAGTTCGACGTAGGAGCGCTTCTCCTGCAGGAACTGATGACGCAGCTCGATCTTTAGATCGCCCTCGGAGCGGTTGATGGCGCCCTGCAGATCGGCGAGCGACCTGGCCTTGTTGTTGAGCTCACTGTTGGCGCCCTGGAGCGCCGACCCGAGCGCCGATTCCGCGAAGTCGCGGTCAAGCGACTTGCGCAGATAGTTGGCGGGAAGCTTCACCAGGCGCTCTGAGGATTCAGGATGCCAGTCGGGCGCCGCGTCCTGTGCGTAAGCCGGAACCGCAAGGGTCAGCGCAAGGGCGGCGACAGACGCCGCGCGCGCGAAGGAACGTCTCATGGGAATCTCCCCCTTCCTGGGTTCTAGTTCCGCTTCCAGTATTGGGTGCGGCGGAGTTCGGACTTGAGATCGCTGTCGACGTTGGCGATGCCGAGGTCGCCCTGGCTGGTGCGGTCTTCAACACCGGTCAGGAGTTCCATGGTGTCGATGAACGAGGCGCCGTTGGCGTAATAGAGGTCCGCGCCCGGATAGGCGTCGCGCAGGCGATCGAGAGTCTCGCGCGCCTTCGGCACGTCGCCGCCCTTGAGGTAGTTCTGCGAGCTGAGCGCATAAGCGCGCATGCGCTCGTCCGCGGGCACCTTCGACGCGTCGGGGCCGGCATCGGATTCGCACTTCTCGATCAGCTTCGCGCTGGCAAGGTACTGCGCCGAGGAGCCTTCCTCACGCGCCTTGCGGTCGAGTTCGAGGGCTTCGTCGCGGCAGGACTGCCAGCCGCGGATCGCCGAGATTTCGTTGAAACGGGCTTCGCGGTAGCCGATGCCTTCGCGTGTGCCGGTAGCCATGCAAGCGGCGAGCGCGAGGACGCTGCCGGTCGCGAGAACAGAAGAAACGAGCCGCGAGACGCGGCGGGACGATTGGGTCATGGAGGAGCCCCCTTTGATTGGTTCCTAAGGAACCTATGGAGGGGCTAGACCGGTTTTTTCCGGGACACAGTCAGGGCGTGACGCGGTGGTGCAGCACAGCGGTCGCAAAACCCTTGCTTTCGAGCTCTTCGGCAGCGGCGCCGGCGTCGTCCTGGGCGTCGAACCATTGCGCCTGTTCGGCAACCGCCTGATCGCCGCTGATGGCCGCGATACGGATTTCGAAAGGGGCCGACATGCGCCGGGGCAAATCGATCGGCCATTCGCGATCGCCGCCGAAGGCAGTGGCGCCGCCCAATATATCCGGGCGCGACGTACCATAGAGAAGCCTGCCGGACAGGACATCGAGCACGACAGCGACGAATTGTTCCTCTCCGCCGTTGTCCACCTGAACGGCGAGGCCGCACAGCCCGGCGAGCTCACTCTTGGACATGTCGGACGCGTCCGCGATCGGCACTTTCACCGGGTCGACGGCACCGAACTGGACTTCGGCGCAGGTGTGGCCTTGCGGCGCACGGCGCTCGAACAATTTTATTTTCGCGCCCTTCACGGCTGGTGCCTGCAGCTGCACCGCCTGGAAGGTCTCGGTGGCGGGCGCGTCCACGAGGATGGCAGGCTGGGGCTCCGAAACGCTCTCGGCCACCACCGGGGTCGGCGCAATATCGGTTTGAATTGCCGTGGGCATCGCCACCTGTTCCGCTACCGGCGCTACCGGCGCCACAGGCCCTGCAACGTCCTGGGGCGTGTTCCTGGGAAGCGGGATGAAGGAAAGCCCCGCCATGATGACGGCGACCGCGGCCGCGGCCCAGGCGGGAATGCGGCGCACGGCCGGTTGCGCGGTGCGCAGCTTGACGCCGAGCGCGTCGAGGGCATCCTGCGCACTCTTCACCGTCACCAACCGCGCGCCCTCCGGAACGCCGGCCGCCAGAACCGCGTCGCGGTCGGGGCCGTCGTGCACGACCATGGTCACGGCACGCCCCAGCGCGACCCAGGCGGCGATGGCTTCACGAGACGCGTGAATCTTCTCAGCGAGATGGCCGACGGAGCCGACCGCGAGGTCGTAGTCGACATGACCGGTCAGCCAGACGATAGCTTCCGCCGTGTCCTGAGCGCCGAGCAGATGCTTGCCCAGAGCATGAGCGACAAAAACGCCGAGCTGCCAGCTTTCGCCGGTCTCGATAGCTTCCGAGACGTCGAGGCGGAACGCGCCGTCCTCGAACGGACCGAAGGTCTTCTCGATCACACCGCTGCCGCATCGGACGAAGCTGTCGTAAGCCGGGCTGATGGGCAGCACCGTCGAGCTTCGCCGCAAACACACCATGGACTGCGGCGCCCGCTCGCGCGTGATCCGTTCGATCCGCACAGGGCCGCTGGTGGTGGCAACGAAGACGGCGAAGCGTGTCACCGCAGAAACAACTTCGTATTGGGATCGCCGATGAGTCGCAGAAGATCCGAACCGGCTTCCGCGATCAGCTGCGCAACGCCGTTGCGTACCGCAGGAAGCGGGAAGCGGCGGATGCGGTCCTCGCTGTCGCAGACGACAAGCGCCGTAGGCTGTGCGCGGTCGGTGTGCGCGACTTCAACGACGACAAAGTATTGATCCGGCTCGGCCCGTGAGCGTTCCGTGCGGATGCGGCAGCCGTCGCCATGGCGCGCCAGGGCAGCGCCCGAGCTTGCCGCCCGGGCTTCGGGCAGACTGTAAAGCGCCGACGCCGCGAGCGTCCGACGGTAGAACTCACGGGCGCCCCGGCTCTCGCCGAGCATCACCCGCACTTCGGCGTCCTCGCCGTCGCGAACCGCCGCGGCGTGCAGCCGGCTCGCGGAAATCCGCTCGCTCCGCCTCAGGGCGGGCCGCAACAAGGTTTCCGCCTCGTCCAGCTCGGCGAAAGTCTCGCGCAAACGGTCGAAGGCGGCGCCTTCGGGACGTGGAAATACGTTCATTGTCTCACTCCGTACAGGACGCGGAAGCGCTCGCTGAAGGTTGCGCGATCCGCATCGAACCACTGCTCCAGGGACGGGCCCGGGATCCGCCGGGTCGCCGCCAAGTAGGACGCAAGATGGCGCGCGGCGGCGACAAGGGCGCCGGCGCCGATCTCGAATCCGCGAACGCGCGCCTCATCGCCGAGATCCGCCTCGTCGAACCCTTTGCGGGCGATGGCACGGAACGTTTTTCCTGCGTCCGCGGCCAGGCGCTCCAGCGCCGCGCCGTCCAATGTTTCACCGCCCTGATCGCTCATGGAGCGTGCTTGATCGAACAGCGTCGCGGCCGAAAGCGGAACGACATTTCCGATATCCGGGTGACGTTCCTGCTTCCCTTTATGGAGGGCGTAGAAGGCCGCTTTCTGAAGACGCTGGAGAAGTGTGACCAAATTTGCGAAGCGCGTGACAATCCCGCCATAACCGGCCGCCTCCGCGCAGGAGATGCGCTCATCGACACTTTCGCGTCCCAGCTGCAGGTCCGTGGTGATCGCCGATTGGACGGGGCCAAAGGATTCGAGACGGAGGAAGGCCAGCGGAAGGCGAATGGCGGTCGGGCCATAGTTCATCAGCGCTTCCATGGGCTTGCGCTCGCCTTCCTTTTTCAGGAATTTGATCGCGGACGCCGGCTCTTCGTCGAGAATGGCGAGCGGCGAGGTCCATTCCTCGGCGCCCGCCGTCTCCGCGGAATCGTCGGGCTCCACCTCGCCTTGGTCGCGATTGATTCCAATCGGCGCGGCTTGGACCATCGCCTCGCCGCGCGAAGTCTCGTCGAGCGCGCGCAGGAAAGTGGCGAAGGCGTCGAAAACCGTGCGGTAGGCGCGGAAATCTCCAGCCAAAGATTTTTGCGTCCAGAAATCAAGAACGCCGGCGTCGTCGACGACAAGCGAACCCTCCGGCGAGCGCGCGGCAACAAAACCGAACAACGCGTCGAACTTGCCGTCGTGCTGGGCGTTCGTGAGATGACGCCGGCGATACTGGCGGAAGTGACTGGCGATCCGGTTACTGGCCGCTTGGACTTGTTTCACGTCGGCGGGACGCGCCGTCATGTCGTCGAACACCGCCGCAAGCTCACCGTAGAACGAAAAATCCTCCATGCCGGCGAGAAATTCATAGAGCGCCGCAAGGAACGGCATGCGCGAAAACCGGATCGTGAACGCGCCGTCCAAATATTGGATGGCGATGCCCTCTTTCGCGCGATGAAAGCCGGCGCGGCGCCAGCCCCCGCGCGCAAGCGCGCGGTCGAGGCGGACCTGGAAGCGGGCGGAAGTGGCGGCCTCCGGCTCGAGAAAAAAGGCATTGCGGCGGTCGCGGCCGGTGCCGGCGGCATCGACCGCGTTCACAAGATGACAGAGCTCGTAGAACGGCGCGTCCCGATTCGGGCCGCCGCCGCCGCGGGCGATAAAGCGGGCGAGGTCTTCGAGCAGCGGCCGCTCGCGGTAACGCGGCTCGCCGTTCGGAGAGGTCGTCTCCGCGAGCACGCGAAAGTCCTCGATGATCGAGGACCCGGCGCCGCTCCGCAGGAGGGTGCGAACCGCAATGTTCATCGGCGTCGGGCGAAGTCGTCGAGTTCGCGGCGGCGTTCGAGACGCCGGCGCTCGATGTCCGCCCACTCGTCATATTCAAGCGGATCGAAACGCTGCCAGCGGCGCGCGCCGGGCGCCGGCCGGCGCGCGCGGGCGTCCGCGCGGATGCTGGCGACGTCGCTGCGGAAAGCGCCTGGATTTTCGTAATACCGCTGCCAGCGCTGCACATCGGCGACATATTTGCGAGTGTAGCTGTGCGGGACCGCGGTCGCGCCCGTCCCGCCGGCGAGCGTACCGCCGTTGTAATGCGACAAGGCGAGGTCCCAGCGCTGACCGTACTGATTGTACAGCTGTTCGAGGAACGTGATGCCGAGGCGGATGTTGAGGCGCGCATTGAAGAGCTGCGACTCAGGGACACCGAACACGTCGCGCGCGGTCTTGGGCATGATCTGCATCACACCCATCGCCCCGACCGGGCTTTGGGCGCGCGGCTCGAAGTTGGACTCGACCCTAGCCACGGCAAGCGCCAGGGCCGGCGGAACCCGGCTCTTCATCGCTTCTTCGATCACCATGCGCTGCACGTCGAGGCCCGCGCAGACGCCAGGGGTCGGCGTCAAGAGCGGTGCCACAATGCCAAGCACCGCGACGATCCCTTTGAACGCGCGCCATCCGCCCAACATCGTCGCCCCCAAAACCGCCAACACAAGCCTCGCCGACGCGCGGCGCAGGCCCCGTTTCCTCTATGGAAGGCTCAGGCGGGGTTTTGGGCTCGTTCATCGTTGCGACTCGATGGTCATGACCATGGTCGCTTCCGACATTTGTGCCGCCGGCAAGGTGCGGAAGATGCGGGACAGGTCGTCGAGGGAGTAAAGGCCAACGGGCGCGAGGTCGCCGCCGGCGAAATCCGCCGGCAGGCTGCCGCCGGCGTCACGGTCGAGGGCAAAGCAGCGCACGTATTCGACCCCCGCGGGGCCTTCGACCCGGAAGGCGAAATTCATGTCTTCGCCGGGAATGTGAACGCTGGCCAGGCCGCGGACACGGGCATCGCGATGGAAGCTGTTGGGGAAGATCTTAGTGATCCTCCCCCCGGCGCGTTCGCTGGCCTTATGGAAGCAGTAGAGATATCCGTCGCGCGCGGTCTGGACGACGAGGTTAGCCGCGTCGCCCACGGCATAGACCGGCCGGCGCCCACGGTCGCTGGACAGCTGAATGCCGAAGGGACCTGCGCTTTCGCGGCGGTCAAGAACCCCGCCCGCGGGCGCGATCGGCAAAAGGCTCCTTGGCAAGCTATCGCGCCGGATGCGAACGCCGTGCGAAGCGGCGCGGCCATCACCCTTGAGCGACAAACGCACTTCGACGTCGGGGCCGAAGTCCCACAAAGTGCCGCTAAGCAGGAAGGTGCCGGGCTTGGTGCGCAGCATCACTTCTTCCGTGCCACCCTTCTCGAGTTGCTCGACGCTCTGGAGCTCGGGCGCGAGAATCGCCGCCGGCATGGCTTGCAGGCCGCTGATGCGTTCGACCAGACGGCCGGTGAGTTCCTTGCCGATGTAGCTGCCGAGCGACGTCTGCACATCACTCTGTTGATAATAAATGCCGAGCGTCTCGACCGACTTCATGTCGGGAATTTGCTTCGCAAGCGCGTCGGCGGCAGACGCCAAGGCTTGCTCCAGCGACATGCCGCTGGCCGCGCTCGTGTCGACAGGAAGGAACCGCGGTTGCGACGATGAGACCTGACGGCCGGTTCGCAAGTCGAACGCCTTATAGGAAATCTCGACCCCGCCGCGCACCGGCAGCAAAGCGCCGATCAGGAGGATGTCGGCGCGCGAGCCTTCCAAGAGCGCGATCTGATCGGCGGTCTGGCCGAACTCTTCCTGTTCGGCGAGGAGTGTCGGCAGCTCGCCGCGCGCAACGATGACGTTGCCGCTGGCGGCCTTCTCGATGGCGCGCGCGAGGGAATCGTTGAAGCTCTGGGCGACGACGACCGGCACCGGGACCTCGGCGGCGGCGTAGGGCTGTAGGGCAATGCGCTTGCCGGTCTCGATACTGGCGAGGAGCTCGCGTGCGATGTCCGCGAAAGGGTCACGACTCTGACGTTCTGCGGCGAGGATGGGCCGATATTCATCTTGATGAAGGTATTCGTCGCCGGAGTCGCGCGCCGCCGGCGCAGAGGCGCGGTGGATATTTGAAGCCCCGCCGGTCAGCGACCACGGAGAAGAAAGCGCATAAGGATTGTGAATGCACGATGCTAGCGAAGACGCGAGCACCGCCAATGCCGCCGCACGCGCACCAAGCCCCCAAATATTCTTCACGTCCGTTTCCGCCCTTAACGTGCGCCCGTCACGCATCGTGGAGGGAAGAGTATTTGATTCGCGCAAGCGCGAGCAATTCACAGCCCTGCAATCCAATTGTGGCATTACCTCCAAGTGTGTTCCGCCGATCTTTCCCTGCCCGGCAATTCGCGCGGCGCGCGTAGGCACACAAGATTTCCCGGCCGTGCGTTCGTCATTTGAATTCCACACGAGGCACGCGGCATAGTACCGGCCTGTGCCGCACTTCGCATGGTCCTGGGCTGGGCCATGCCGCGGCACCGGGGGAGTCCATGCGTTTCTCCATCCTCGCGCTGATCTGGATGTGCTGCTTTGCACCGCTGGCGGCGCATGCGCTCGAGAAACCCAATGTGCTTGTGATGGGGCTCGATGCCCAGGACCAGCGCGCGGGCACGACGATCGGAGTCGTCGCGCGCGACACGCGTGTCTTCGCGCAGGTGATGCAGGCGATCGGATCGGAACTCGAGAGCGCAGGGTTCGATGTGTTCGACGAGCGCGCCGTGACCATCGACAGTTTCAAACAGAACCGCATCGGCCGCACGGAGGGGGAGCTTCTCGACATCGCCCGCACCATTCAACGCCCGCCCATGGACGCGGTCGTGATTTTCACGATCTACGCCGGCGCAAAGAAGCTGGCTTATACGACCGAGGTCTACGCGCGCATCACGGCACGCATCGTCAACGTGCGCACGGGACAGAAGATCGGCGGTTTCGAAGTCAATTCTCCCCGCGGCTGGCGCGCGTCGTTGTCGTGCGAACGCGATTGCCTGCTCGAGGCCTTGAGCCGGCACACCAAGACGATGGGCACCGACCTCGGCGGCGTGCTTTCCCAACAGCTGGCCGCCCTCGCCTTCGACAAGAAGCCCGGCGGCAAGACGGGCGCGAACTCCGGCTTGCCGACCGCGTACACCCTCGTCTTCGACGGTTTTACGCCGGATGACATCAGCGGTGTCGAGGAATACCTGGTCGCCTTCAACGGCTACAAATTGCACCGCCCGGTGACCACGGCGCCGCGCGGCGCGGAATTCTGGTACGAGATCGACAGCGACAGCGCGCGGCTCAACCGCAATTTACGCATGATGCTTGATCGTGTGGGCGTCGAGGGACGCATCAGCTTCTCGAGCATCGACAACACCTTCACCATCGAGAAGGTTGCGGGAAAGTAGCTGCGTTACCGCAGCGGAGGCGATCGCCGCTGCATTACGACTTTCGTGAACGCTACGGCTATTCGAGCCGCTGGTCTTTTGTCTCCGGTAGGAAAAACGCGCCACAAACCAGTGTTATGCCGGCGATGACGATGGGGTACCAAAGGCCGTAGTAGATATCGCCGCTGGCGGCCACAAGCGCGAAGCTCACCGATGGCAGGAAACCCCCGAACCAACCGTTGCCGATGTGATAGGGCAGCGACATCGAGGTATAGCGGATGCGGGGCGGGAACAATTCGACCAGCAAGGCGGCGATCGGTCCATAGACCATGGTCGCATATATCATGAGAAGTGTCAGAAGCAGGAGAACCGGGATGACGCGCAGTTCGTCCGGATCGGCCGCCGCTGGATAACCCGCGGCGCGGGTCGCGGCGGTCAGCGCTTGCGCACTGAAGCCCGTAAGCTCCGTTTGTCCGATGCGCACGGTGGTGGTCGCGCCTTCGGCGGCGTTTTCCGTGCGGAAGGAAACCGAATCTCGCGACAGCGCGCTGCGCACCCGGTCACAGTCGCTTTCGAAAGTCGCGGTTCCAACGGGATTAAACTGGAACGAACAGGTGCGGGGATCGGCGCTGACGACCACCTCGACACTTTCGCGCGCCGCAGCCAACGCCGGATTGGCATAACGGGTGAGCCCCTCGAAAATCGGGAAATATGTGAACACGGCGAGGGCAAGCCCGGCGAACAGGATTTTCTTGCGACCGATCTTGTCGGAAAGCGCGCCGAAAACGATGAAGAACGGCGTGCCGAGGACAAGCGCAGCGGCGATGAGCATATTTGCCACGGTCGCGTCGACCTTGAGCGTCTGGGTAAGGAAGAACAGCGCGTAGAACTGACCGGCGTACCAAACCACCGCCTGCCCGGCGACGGCACCAAAAAGCGCGATCAGCACAAGCCGCGCGTTGCTCCAATTGCCGAAAGACTCACGGATCGGCGCTTTCGACTGCCGGCCTTCGTTTTTCATGCGTTGGAACACCGGCGATTCCTCGAGCGAAAGCCGTATCCATACCGATACCCCGAGCAGGATGGCCGAGAGCAGGAACGGGATGCGCCAGCCCCAGGTATCGAATTCGGGGCCCGTGGCCTGGCGAACGATCAGGATCACCACCAGCGAAAGAAACAGGCCTATTGTCGCGGTGGTCTGGATCCAACTTGTGTGCAGGCCGCGCTTTTCCGGCGGAGCGTGCTCGGCGACATAGACCGCCGCGCCGCCATACTCACCGCCCAGCGCAAGGCCTTGAAGCAGACGCAGCGTGATGAGAATGACGGGCGCCGCCACCCCGATCGCGGCGTACGACGGCAGCAGGCCGACCGCGAAGGTCGAGCCGCCCATGATCACGATCGTGATGAGGAAAGTGTATTTGCGACCGACGAGATCGCCGATGCGCCCGAACACCAAAGCCCCGAAAGGCCGGACAGCAAAGCCGGCCGCGAAGGCGAGCAGCGCAAAGATGAAGGCCGTTGTTTCGTTTACGCCGGAGAAGAACTGGCGGGAGATCACCGCCGCGAGCGAGCCGTAGAGAAAGAAATCGTACCATTCAAAGACCGTGCCGAGCGACGAGGCGAACACAACCTTCGCCGTGTCCCGCTTTTGCGGTGCGTTCCCGTTCATCGTACCTTCCCCAATTCCCGCGCATATCTGACCACGCCGAAGCTGACACTCTCAAGGCTTAACCCATAGGCAGTCAGCGGGATGTCGCCCATGTGATGATGGAGAACTCCTGAGGAGAGCCTGCGTCGCGGTGATCAGCTCGGTCGGCAACGCGAGTGGTTATATCGGACCGTTCCTGCCGGGCGCACTGCAGAAGAAGACGGGAGACTATGTCGGAGGCTACGTTTGCCTTGCGGTATCGCTGCTCGCCGCGGCGGCGGCAGTTATGACGGTGAGGCCGCCAGGCCGGCCGCCTGCGTGACGAGCTTCAGTTTGCCGTAAGCGGTCTCGAACTCCGCGCTCGGAACGGCGGCGCGCAGATCACGCAGCTTTTCAAGCGCCTTGACCAGCACCGGCAGCGGCGGTCCGCTGGCGGTGATCTGCGCAAGATGCTTTTGCTCCAGTTCTCGTGTTTTCTTCACGATAAAAGTATCGACCAGCTTGTCATGGTGTTGCACGGCCGCCTTGCCATGGGCGGCGCAGACATCGACGAACAACGCCGCGTGCGCCTTGAACCATTCTCTCTTTCCCGATCCGGGAATGGCATCCACGAAGTCGTCGAGCAGCGGCCGGAAAGTCAGGCAGGCGCGCAGCCGGGCCTGATCCTCGGGCGTGAGGTAGAGCATCTTGTCGACCAGGAGCTGCGAATAATAAGGATCGTTGCCCCGGCAGACGCCGAGCAAGAGATCGATCTCGTTGATCGCCGAGAAATCGCCGGCGTTCGCACCGCGGTATTCCGTACGGCCGACGCGGTAAGGCTTGAAGTAAGGCCGCACGCTGTAGAAAAAACGGTCGGGATCGAGCTTCGCGAACAGGAGCTCGTTGTACGTCAACACGTCCTCGAGCGCCGCACGCGCGTCTCGCAGAAGAAGTGCCGTCGCGGGGTTCGAGATCCCCAGCGCAGGAATGCGCGCAAGCGCATCGCCCGCGCGCTGATAGCAGAGAATTGAGAAAGTGTTGTAATCGTTGAAGACCTTCTCATCCTTGAGCGTCGTAAAGCTTTTCGGCACGCCGTCGAGCGCCCGATTGTGATGATTCAAATGCACATTCGCGAAGCGAGGCACGACTCCAAGCGACGCCGCGATATGCATGCCGAGGGCAGACGCCTCATCAAACGGCGACTTCTGTTCGCGCGCGGGATTGGTCAGTTCATGGCGCCGCAGGGCGGCGAACAAGAGGCCAAGATTGCCCAGAGTGCCGAACGTGCGCTCAAACCCTTCGTTCGTATTGCCTTCGGCAACTAGCGGCCGAACCAGGGAGAGCCCCTCTTCGGCAAGGGACTTCTTGATCGGCTCGCCGATGCCTTCGACATTCGCGCGGTCCTCCTGCGCGAAGTACAGCTCTTCGAGCGCGGTATTCATTTGACGGAACGAGGAACGAATCCACGCGTCGAAATTTTCGGCCGCGACGCTCACGAGAGGCTGCCTGCGAAGTAGCGCGCCATGCGGTTCATGGCTTCCTCGATGCGTTCGTAAGGCTCCGTACCGAAACAGACCCGCAGGTGTCCCTCGCCAGCAGAGCCGTAGAACGTGCCCGCTTCAGTCACAACCTGGCACTTTTCTAGGATTTCGTCGGCCACTTTCTGACTCGGTTTGCCGGTGGCCGAGATGTCTGGAAAAGCGTAGATCGAGCCCTGCGGTGCGTCGCACGTCACCCCGGACATCTGGTTCATGCGGGAAACGACGAGATCGCGGCGTTTCCTGTCGGAGGCCAGCATCTCGGCAATGGCGCCTTGCGGACCTTCGAGCGCCGCACGGGCGCCCTCCTGGATAAAGGTGTTCACATGCGAGACATCATTGGCCGTGATCTTCAAGATGGCGGGCACGAAACGCTCGTGACAGGCCACGTAGCCGATTCGCCAGCCGTCCATGGCGTAGGCCTTGGTGAAGGCGAACATGCTGAAGGTGCGCTCGAACATGCCCGGGAGCGAGGCGATACTCGTGTGCCTATTGCCGTCATAGACAATCTGCTCGTAGACCTCATCCGAGGCGATGAGCAGGTCGTGCTTGATTGCAATGCGGGCGAGAATGCCCAGCTCGTCCCGGCTGAAGACCCGGCCGGTGGGATTGGAGGGATTCACCAGCGCGATCATTCGCGTCTTCTTGGTGATACGGGACTCCAGGGCCTCCGCGTCGATCGTAAAGCCCTTTGCCTTGTTCAACGGAGCGAGGACGACTTTGCCGCCCGCCATTTCGATCTTATTGATGTGCTGCGGATAGTAGGGCTCGAGCAGGATGACCTCGTCGCCGGCATCGAGCGCCGCCATGAAAACGGCATAGGACGCGTGCGTGAGGCCGTTGGTAACGATGACTTCGCTTTCCTTTACGCGCAGGTCGTTGTGCGTCTTTAGGCGCTCGACGATCGCACGGCGCAGTTCGATCGTTCCGGCGAATGCGCTGTAGTGCACCTTCCCTGCCCGCAAGGCGGCGATCGCCGCCTCTTTGATGTGCACAGGCGTATCAAACCCCGGCAGTCCGACCTCAAGGTGAATGAGATCGGCATTGGGGTAATTCTTCAGCGCTTTCTCGTACATGCCGAAACTTTTCGGCGAGCTCGTCGAGATCCGGTCTGCGGGCCACTTCACGTAAATGAATTCCTAAGTGCGCGTCAGCGCGTCGGTCTCTCGCTGGTCACGCCGCTCGAAGCCGTTGCGCGCCGGCCCCGATCGACGAACACCTGGGTGAAACGCACATGCAACGCACCGGAGATGGCCGTATTACGCCCGTTGGCGTCGGGATAGCCATCGGCCAGACGGTTCAAAGCCTTGTACAAGGTGGGCGAAGCTTCCTGACCGTAGCTTTGATGATGTGTCGAGATGCTTTGCTGGCGCTGCGCATGCCAAGAGGCAATATCGATAAATCCGCCCATGTGGCCTTCCGCGCCGTCTTCGGTCAGACGCAGCTCAAACTTAAGACCGCGGAAGAGAAGCGTCGAAACATTGGCGAGTGCCTGATACGGCATCAGATAGTCGCCCGGCTCGGTCGTGAGCACGCCGCCCGCGATCTTTCCCTTGAAAGAAAAAATAAAGTCCTTTCCGAACCGGAGGTCCAGTTTTTGGGACGCGCCCGGCATGAAACCGTTGCCGGTAGCATCGGGCAACATCGGCGATAGTCCGCGGTAAGTCGTCACGGTGACGTCGTCGTCATTGGTGAGGTCATCGACGCCGGTAATTTCGATGACGATGCGGTTGAAGGCATTGTCGACGCGCCACTTGGTGACCATCAGCGCGGCGACGTCGCGGTAGCTGCCGACGCAGCCGATGACGCGAAAGAACTGATTGTCGATTCCCTTTACGCCCTCGGGGCTCGTGAAGTCGTTAGCGTCGACCTTACCATCCAAGTCCACGCCACCGACGACGGTCGCGACGGCTTCCTTGAACGGCAATGTCTCTTTTTCAGGTTGCGGAAAGTAGATCTGCGATTCCCGGGCAAGCTGCGTGCCGATCACGGTGCGTTTCGCGCCGTTCTCAGGGAAAAGAACCTTGAACTGTTCGCGCGGTCCTTCATTCATCCCGTTGGGACATTCGGATTTTGCGCCGGGAGTCTTGTGCATCGCCCATTCTTCCATCGTCATGACATAGGCGATGGAACGGTCGCGGATGACGCCTTGGCTTTCTTGGGCGAAAGCCGGAGAGGCCCATGCCATTGCAAGCACAGCGCCCGATGCGATCAGAGAATATTCAACGCTTCTCGTCATAAAGTCTCTCCCGATCACCGCTCAACCGGCGTTGCCTTTGAAGTCGTCCCGCAGCCAGAACGCCTTAAAACCATTGCGCGTGCCGTGGAATTCGCCCCACCCATCGGCGCCGACCTGACCGGGCTTCTGATCCCCGACGAAGGTGAACACGGGCCGCCCGCGATAAGCCCAAACATGGAGTGTATCGGTCTGGCCGGGCGCGGCGTGACGCCCGGTCCTAGGATCGATATCGATCGCCGTCCAGGCGCGGCTTGTGCTCTTCGCGTCCTTGGCCGCCGGTACGTACGGGAACGTCGCGAGGCATCGCGCGGCATCGCCGCCGCCGCAGATCGCGAGTCGATAGGCCTGCGGCGCGCCCGGATGATCACATGAATGCTGATCGATGGCATCATCGATACAGTTGTAGATGTAGACGGTATGTCCGCGCGCGTCCGCGAGGACCTGGCCGGAATACGAGTCCTGCACCTTGAATCCTTCGGGCGGTGCCGGCGTGCGCTGCGTATAGACGTTGCTCCAACCCGGCTCGTCGGAGCCCCCGAGGCTGCGCGCCGAGTCATCGGCGACGCGGGTATAAAGCGGCCTCTTGCGGAAGGCCCACTGCTTCACACCCGGTTCGCGCTCGATCATCGTCCAATCCCCTTTGGCGATCGCCGCTTCGCCCGCAAGGACCGGCGCCCAGTCGCGCAAGCAGCTTCCAACGCAATTGGACTTCGTCGGCGTATCCTTGTCGTAGGAATAGACCGAGAAGCCGCTCGACAGCGCCAGGAGCCGGCCGGTGCGCACCGGGAAAATTCCAAATTGTGCCGGGATGTCGGAAGGTGGACCGGCGACGGCGCGCGGCGTTCCGCCGTCCCCTCCGCCGCCCCGGCCGACGTACTTCCGGCCGCCCCGCGTATCGCCGGGCAGTTCATCGAGGTTGGACGTGTAGAGCGCGTATCCGTCATAAGCCCACTGTTTTGTGCCGTCCTTGCGATCCACGACGGTCCACTTTCCCACCGGTTTCGCATCTGCTTCCGCCAGCACGGGCGGCCATAGCTCCACGCAGGTCGGACGCGTCTCGAGTTCAGGCAGCTCCAGGCCGGCGGGATACGGGCTCATCAGGCCGGACGTCACGGTGTACCGCGTGCCGTCGCACGTCGGCCGGCCTTGCTGTTCGCCTGCGTCACCGTTGCGTTGGCCGCCGCGCGGCCAGGTGTAGAGCGTTCTTCCGCGCGCGTCCGCAAACACCGGGCCTTCCAATTCGGTGCCGATCACCTGGAACCCGGCCGGCATCGGCACGGGCTCGTATGTCTCGCGCTCAATCGCCCGCTGGACTTGGGCGGCCTGCACGGCCAGCGCTCCGGCGAGGATCGCAAATGCCAGGATGGCTGAACTGCGGAAACGACGCATATCGCACCTAGACCAGGATTTCGCCGAACTCTTTGGACGTATTGTTGCTGCGCGTGCCCCACGACGGAATGTCCAGCCCCATGACGCGCTGAACCGTGTAGCCTAGGCGGGCGACAGAAGCGCCGTCCGCGGCCACATGAAGCCCGGTCTTCACTTTTCCACCCGCGCGGCCGGCGGTGAAGGCCGGCATCCCGTCGAGCGAGTGGACACGCGCAAACCCGTGGTCGGTCACGGCGTAGATCAGGACGTTGTCGATCAGCCGTCCGTCCCCTTCCTTCATGTCGCCGAACGCTTTGACGAAGTAGGCCCAGGATTCCATGGCGCGGCGCGTGAACCACGAGCAGTTGACCTGATAGCCGAGCTTGTCGTCGATCGGCTCTTCATGCGTCGTCGTATGGTGCGGTTTCTCATAGCCCGCCTTGATGGTGTTTGCGGAGGCGGCCGAATAGTTCATGTTGAAGACGCGCGTCTGGTCGCAGGCAACAGCCATGACCATGAGATTGGTCATCAGTTCGTGCCGCGCCTTGTAGAGTTCGGCGTCCCCGCCCGGCGCGGGCTCGCGCGTCAGCGCCTTGGGCGCCACACAAGCGGCCCGCGGTTCCGGTTTGGTGAGTTGCTGCTCGAACTGACGCTCGATATGCCGCAGGCCTGTAAGGTACTGGTCAAGACGGACCTTGTCTTCCGCGCCGACGTCGCGCTCGAGGGCCTTGACGTCATCGAGCATGCCGGACAGCACACTCTTGCGGACCATGGTTTGCGGATTGGGCTTGAAGTCCGGCGCATTGGGATCCTGGAAGTCGGGGCCGAAGAGACGCGTGTAGAAATTCATCGGGGAGAATTCCGATGTCGACGGCGCATTGAGCCCTTCGTAGGACACCGTCGAGCGCGGGTCCCCTGTCGCGGTGGCGTTCAACGTCTTGAACCGTGTCGTGCGGCCGATCTGGTTGGCGACCGACATGTCGATGGTTTCGCCCGGCGTGTTTTGCCCGTTCTTCGGCGCAATCCCGGTCATGTTGATGACCCAGCCGGTGAAATGGCAGCGATTGGCCTCGGTATCACGGAAGGCGGTCATGTTGGTGAAAAGGTTGATATCCTTCTTCACCGGCGCGAGCATCGCGATCTCTTCCGGGAGGTCGAAGTCGGCGCCGGTCTTCTTCGGCACGAAGATGTCCCGGGCCATACCGAGGCCCCAGAACCACGTGCCAAACCGCACCGGCATCGCGCCGCCATCGGCCATCGCCGACCCGTTGCCGTTCAAAAAGCAATTCAGCAGCGGAAGGCCGAGCGTGACGGCGCCGCCGTCCAGAACACCGCGCAGAACGCGTCTCCGATTGAACTCAACCATGAGAGCTTCTCCTCATCATCATTCCGCCGCCATCGCCGCGCTCGACCCGGCCGTGACCTGCGAGAACGCTTTTGAGCTCACGACAGCACGCAAGAGCTCGGGGAACCGGTAACCGGCCGCGGCGAATGCTTTCTCGAGCGCTTGCAATGTCGCGCGGTCGCCGACATCGGTCGGCCCTCCGGTGGCATAGGCGAATGCGCGTTTCACAACGCAGGCCGTCAACGCCGGGTGGTCGTGCAGTGCCGCCGACAGTCCGCGGACATCGTTAAATGCTTTGCCATCGAGGTTGCCGCTCGCATCGATCGCCGCACCGCGCTCCGAGACGCGGTAGCGGCCGGCGCCGTCGAAGTTCTCGAGGGCAAGACCGATGGGATCTGTGATCTTGTGACAACCGGCGCACACCGGGTTTTCGAGGTGCGCATTCACGCGGTCGCGTGCCGTACGATGGTTGGCTTTGGGATTTTCCACAGCCGAGAAGTCGACGTTCGCCGGGGGCCGCGGCACGGGCTGGCAAAGCAGCAGCTCGCGCAACGCCTTGCCGCGCAAGGTCGCGGAACTCCGTCCCGGATGTGAATGGCCGGCGAGAAAGCTGATCTGCGTCAGCATTCCCACACGCGGGCTCCCCTCTGGAAATTCGTAAGGTACCCACCCGCCGGTCGTCGGCAGCCGGTACAACGCCGCAAGTGAAGGAGAAAGGAAGGTTTCGCGGGTCGTGTAAAGATCCCGGTAGTCGCGTTTCTTCGTCAAAAGTTGGTCGACAATCGTGCGCAGCGTTTGTTCCCGCGCATCAAGCACGGTGGTCGCCGTGAAGTTCGGGTAAATCGAACCGTCCTTCGCGAGCGTGTCGAAAACCTCGAATTGCAGCATGTCGTCGAAGAAGGCGCGCACGCCGTGCTCGAGACGAGGGCTCGCGAGCATGCGGTCGACGGACTTCGCGAAGCCTTTTTCGGTATGAAGCTCGCCCTTCGCGGCGGCGGCAAGCAACAGGCCGTCCGGCGCCGCGTTCCAAAGGAAGAAGCTGAGGCGTGTCGCCAGGGAATAGGCGTCAAGACGCGTTGCGGCCGCGTTGTCCGAATCGGCCTCAAGCCGTTCGGAGATAAAGAGCACCTGCGGATTGAACAACATCCCTTCCAGCGCCGAGCCGAGGCCGGCATGGAAGTCCTTGAGGCGATCGGCGCCCGCGCCCGCCTCTTCCACCCACCGATCAAGACGACGTTTCTCGAGGGGGCGGCGATACAAAAGAGTACTGACTTTCGTCAGGAAGGTGCGCGCGCAGCTATCGTCGCGCGCGGCCTCCGACTTCGGCGCGCAGGGGATGAGAAACCTGCGGTTCTCGGTGTTGACGACTTGCGCGGCGACCGCGGCCGCCGTCTTTTGATAGACCTCCATCTGGCTCGCGGTCACGCCGGCAATCGAGGTTCCGACGCCAAGCAGGCCATCGGTGCGCTGCAGCGGCGCAAAACGCACATCGGGACGGACGTTCGGGCCGAACACGTAAGCGAGCGTGTTGAGATACTGCTCCGCGGTCATGAGCCGCAGGCGACGGTCCGAGGCGCCTTCGACCGCGGCCACCTCGGAAGAGGCCGGCCCGGCCGTCGGACGCTGGGCGTCCGGTTGCGAGCAGCCGGCCAGCGCCAGCACAGCTATGCCAGCGCCGACCCGCGTCAACGCACGATGTAACGAACGAAGGACCATTCCAAACTCCTGACAACGGATTTTACCCGCATTGGAGCCACAGAATGAAGGGGCCAGCGCCGCCCTGCGCCCTAAAAGCAGGCGCCGGCACCCGTCAAAGGCACCGGCGCACACCGTAAGATTCCGCGCTTTCTTCAGTGATGTTACATTCTGAAGCGGACGCCCAGGCGGTAGGCGCGGCCCATCAGGTCGTAGAGAGCGGGGTTGGACTCGTTCGTCGAGAACACCGACCCGCCGGGTCCAGAGGGTACGATCCCGGGGTCGCGGTTGGTCAAATTCCGGACGCTCAAGAACAGATCGGCTTCACCTGCTTCGAACTGAAGCTTGTAGGTCGTGGAGAAGTCGAAATACAGGGCGCCATCGAGCTGATTATCGTCGATGGTGATCCTGTTGGCCGTCGATGCCGGGCATCCGGTTGTGCACTCGATGTAGTTCGTGTTGAACACACCCGACGAGAATCCGCGTGCATTGAAGCTCATGCTGAAAGGGTCGAGCGCATAGGTAAGGCCCACGTCCCAGCGCCAGTTCGGCTTCGAAGAGCTAAGCTGTCCCGCCTGATCGTTCGGAATCGACCCGATTACGCCGCTGTCGAGCACGTCCTTGATGTAATGGGTCGCGAGGCCGCGCAGCGTAAGATCGCCGTTCCACGTATCAAACACTTCGTCGAGCGGTTGGCGATAGGACACTTCGATATCGTACCCGCTCGCTTTTTGCGTGGCGAAATTCAGCGGACTGACGGTGAATAGAATGAGCTCGGCCCCCGCATCGATCGTACGGGTGAACTTTGCGCACGCCGATTGAACCCCGTTGAAGCAGAGGTCGATCAGCTGCTGTGCGTTCAGGCTGCTGATCGCATCCTTGATATTGATGCGGTAGTAATCCCACGAGACGCTGAATCCCGGCAGCCACGTCGGCTGCAATACGACCCCCAAACCCAGGCTATTGGCTTTTTCCGGTCCAAGGCTCGGGTTGCCGGTCGTCGTCGAACGATTGTTGGTATTGACGTTGCCGTTGAACGGGTCGCGGATGGTGTTGGGCGACGTGGTGCCGGCTTGGAATAGATCGGCGAGGTGCGGCGCGCGGATATCGCGCGACACCGTGCCGCGGAACCTCAAGTCGTCGACCGGGCTGTACGTGGCCCCGATTTTCCAGGTCGTAACGAAGCCTGACGTTGAATAATCGGTCGCGCGCACCGCGCCGTTCAGTTCCAGCGATTTCGCCCAGGGCTGGTCGGTGGCAAGCGGCACAGCGGCTTCGAGATAGGCTTCGTTCACCGTGTACTTGCCGCCGAACGGAATACCGACCTGGAAGAAATAGAGGCTGGTATTGAAGACGCCGGGGTCGGCGGCTTGACGCGTACTTTCTTCGCGATGCTCGGCGCCGAAGGCAACGGAAACCGGGCCGGCCCACGTCGAGAACGGCTCGCCGCTGAGGTTGAACGCCAGCACTTGTTGCTTGAGGCGGATGATGTTGTCCGGGTCGGCGCGGACGTAGTCCTTTGCGGCCTGGCTGGCCACGCCGCGACCGAACAAATTGAAGGGCACACAGCCCGGCATGTCATTGGCCGGAGTGGCATCGGCATTGACCCGGCAGGAGATGGCGCCCGTGGTGGGATGACGGATGGAATCGATCGCCGCCATATAACGCGGAACGTTGATCGTATTCCCCGAGGTGGTCGTGCTCATGTTAAGGCCGGTCGACGCATATGCGTCGAACGTCCAGCTCGTATCGACGGCGTTGAACGTACCTTCGATGCCGGCCATGAATCGCAGGATGCGGCGGTCGTACAGCGGCTGCTGCGCGCCCATGTCGCCGTTCATCGTTCCGAATGTGAAGGACGAAACGCCTGCCGCCTGCGCCGCAGCGGCGACGGACGCCGGCAAGAACGCGTTGTCGGCACGCATCGTGAGGTTGCCGGGATAGAACACCGGCGTGCTTCGCGATTCGGAATTCATGTGCGCCCAAGACGCCTCACCGAAAACCTTCCAGTTGTCGTTGAGATCGTACGAGGCGTAGGTGAAGACGTTCTGACGATCCTGGCGCGGCAGGATGGCTGTGCCGAAGATATGCTTATGGGTGGCGGACTCCCAGCTTCCCCCCTGCATCATCGGCGTCGAGATCAGCGGTCCGAACACGACGTTGTATGGATTTCCGCCAGGACCAAACGCGATGCCCTTCAGCGGGCCGGCCGCGATTTGACCGCCGAGCGTGGCGACGGCCAAGCCCGTCTGCGACCGGCGGATGAGCTGCGGCTGGCCATTGGTCGGCGTATACGTCGGATTGGTCAGATAGGATGTGCCGGTGCGGTTCCAATCGCGATCGGGCACGAGGATACCACGGTCGTAGGCGGCTTCGCCGCTGAGCAGCAAATGACCGCGGCCACTCGCGAACCCGGTTCCCGCGGTCAGTGCGATTTTCCAGTTCGGATTGTCGCCATAGTCGGTGATCCCGCCAGAGACTTCGCCTTTCAGCCCTTGATATTCTGTATCCAGGATGAAATTCACGACGCCGGTGACAGCATCGGAGCCATAGGCCGATGACGCGCCGCCGGTCACAACGTCGACACGTGAAATGAGCTGCTGCGGGAATTCCGATACGTCCGCAACACCGGTGATGATACCGCCGACGACACGCTTGCCGTTCAACAGCGTCAGCGTGCGCTCGGAACCGAGACCTCTCAAATTCAAGCTGTTGATCGCCGCGCGGCCGCTGGTGACGGTCGCGGCGCCCGACTGCGGCGTCGCGCTCGCCGCGAGGCTCGGCAAGGTATTGACGAAGTCCGCGAGGTTCGATGTCGCCTGATTTTGCATCTGCTCGACGCCGATCACGGACACCGGTGTCGGGGCCTGATAACCGTCGCGCACGATGCGCGAGCCGCTGACGACAATCTCTTCCACGTCGTTTGCCGCGGCGGCCTGCTGCTGAGCTTGGGCATTCCCGCCGGCCATGATCGCGGCCAGGAGCGGCGTCGCACTCAACGTGTGCCGGAATAGACGCGCCAAAACACCGCCGCGACCTGGCGCATTTCTCTCGATCGTCATTATGAACTGCCCCCTTATGCCGGCCGTTGCAGGCCGCTTCGTCCCCTTCGTCCCGCGAACATTTAGCGTAATTGCCCTTGGGATTCACCAGGACAATGGCCGGGAACAGGCCCATCGGGGCCGAAAAACACAGTATTTAGGGCATTGCGGCGGCCCGGACACACCGGGCGCCGTCGGGAGGCGGCTCTGTTCTACTGTGAGCTTTGTGACGTCGGCTTTTGAGCGCCGTCGGTCGCATCGGCGGTCTGTTGCGGCGGATGCTGGATGAAGACCTGCGTGAACGTCACCTTGACCGCGCCCGAGATCGCGGTCATCGCACCGGTCTTGGGATCGGGATAGGCGTCGGCGAGGCGGTGCAGCGCACGGTACAGGCTCGGCGCCGAAAGCTGGCCGTAGCTCTGGTGGTGGGTCGACCAAGACGTGTTGAGTTGATGATAGAACGCGCCGACGTCCACGTAGCCGGCGAGAATCCCCTCCCCGCGCTGCGGGGTCAGGCTGACCTGGAAGCGCAGGCCTTTGAACTTGTGGAAGCCGTTGGTGTCGAAGGTTGCCGACCACGGGATGATCAAATCCTGCGGTTCGGTGACGAGCACGCCACCGACGATCTTGCCCTTGAACGTCTGCTGGTACTGCTTGCCCCACCGCGCATCGACACGCTGCGTTCCGCCGGGGATGTACGAGCCGCCGGTCGCATCGGCGAGCAGCGGATCGAGGCCGCGATAGGTGCGCACGGTGACGTCGTCGTCGTTCGCCAGGCTTTCGACGTCCGAGATCTCGATCATGAATCGATTGACGTCGTACTGTCCGAGATACTTGTTTTCGAAAAAGTAGATGAGGTTCGACGGCGCGCGGTATTGCGATATGCAGCCGATCGCGCGGAAGAGCTGGTTGTCGATTCCCTTCACGCCGTCCGGGTCGGTGAAATCCTCCGGGCCGACCTTGCCATCGAGATTCATTCCGTAGGAGACATTCCCGACCGCTTCCTTGAAGGCGAAACTTTCTTCCGACATGTCGGCGAACCATTGCCGCCCTTCACGCATCAGCTGGGTGTCGAGCAGGGTGCGTTTCGTTCCGTCTTCGGGAAAAAGCTGCTTGAACTGCTCGCGCGGCCCGTCGTTGAAGCCGTTCGGGCATTCCGCCTTGCCGCCCGGGGATTCATGCACGGCCCAGTAGCGGCTGGAGAGGACGAAGCCGATTTTTCCGTCGACGATCTGCGGAACTTCGCTGGCCGGGGAGTGCGCGGCCGCGGGCGTCTCTGCCGCGCATGCGGTTCCAGCGGCGGCGAGGGCAACAATTGCGGTAAGGGCAAACGTCCGCATAGATCCTCCTTCAGGCTCTCGAGGCCTCCCGAGCCTCATATATAAAGTATACGCCGAGAGCGCCTTCCGAGTCCTGTCCCATTCCAGCCTTTCAAAGGAAAAGGGCCGGAGCGGGAAAAAGTCTAAGCGCGGAGGTATTTCTCGAACCAGGCCAGAGTCCGGGCCCACGCCTCCTTGGCCGCCTTTTCGTCGTATCGCGGCGTCGTATCGTTGTGGAATCCGTGCTGCGCACCGGGGTAAATGTGCCCTTCATGCGGAACGTTCGCCGCCGTGAGCGCCGCATCGAAGGCCGGCCAGCCGGCATTGATCCGTTCGTCGTTCTCACCGTACTGGGCGTTGATCGGCGCCTTGATCTTCGGCACATCCTCCGTCTTCGCCTGCGCCCCGTAAAACGGCACACCGGCGTCAAGGTCTGCGCCCAGACGAACGGCCAGCGTATTGACCACACCACCGCCGAAGCAGAAGCCCACGGCGCCGAGCTTGCCGCTGCTCTCGGGATGCTTCTTCAGCCATAACGCCGCCGCGACGAAGTCCTCGGCGAGCTTGGCGCGGTCCAGTTTCTGGAACATGGGCGCGGCGACTTCATCGTCCCCGGGATAACCGCCCATGGAGGTCAGGCCGTCCGGCGCAAGGGCAATGAAGTTCGATGTGGCGAGGCGTCGCGCAACATCCTCGATATAGGGATTGAGACCTCGGTTCTCGTGGACCACCAGAACGACCGGCAGCTTGCCTTTGGCATTGGCGGGCTTCACCAAGTAGCCCTTGATCGTGCCGTGGCCCTGCGGCGAGGGAATATCGACGCGCTCGCTTTTGATGCGCGGGTCCGTCGGCTGAACCTGGATTGCCCAGGCGTAATTCGGCTTGAGCATCTCGAAAAGCGCGGTCGCGGTCAGGCCGCCGACGGCGAATCTCTGCGCCTGGTCGAGGAAGTCGCGCCGCGTCATCCGGCCGTGTACATAGCCGTCGAACAGGTTCAGGAGTTCCTGCGGAAATTCGGACGCTTTTCTGCGCTCGGCGATGTGTCCCATGTGGATATGTCCCCTGGGTGAGTGGCATGGTAACCATAAGGCCGCGTCAGCATGGCATTTCCGCCCCGATCCTGGGAATGCTCCATAGGCGGAAGAACGCGCAAATCGCGTAACAATGAGGGCTTCGATGAACGTCCAAAAGCCGGAATCGGCAGTGTCGCAAAAGGTGCGCGGCGTCGTCGCCGCCATCGCTACCCCCCTGGCAGGATTGGCGCCGGATCACGACCGCTTCGTCAGCCTCGCCCGCAAACTGTTGGAAGGCGGATGCGACGCGTTGAATGTGCTTGGCACGACCGGCGAAGCGACTTCATTCACGAGCGCGCAAAGGACCGCGCTCATGTCCACCGCTGCGAAAAGCCTTCCCTTGAACCGCATGATGGTCGGCACCGGGGCTGCGGCCATTGGAGATGCCGTCGCACTCTCGCAGCACGCCAGCTCGCTTGGTTTCGCCGGTATCCTCGTCCTGCCGCCGTTCTACTACAAAGGCATCGCGGATGCGGGTGTGATCGCCTATATCGGCGCGATTGTCGAAGCGACAAGAGACAAGCACACACCGGTCTATCTCTATAACTTCCCGGCGCTATCGGGTGTGCAGTATACGCCCGCGATCGTCAGCGCCCTCGTTCAGCGATTCGGCGCGCGCATCGCCGGGCTGAAAGATTCCTCCGGCGACCTCGCCTATGCCCGGGAAATCGCTGCGATCTCGAGGGCGCTGGATGTGTTCCCGTCCAACGAGGGCACTTTAATGGACGCGCGCAACGGCGGCCCCTTCGCGGGGTGCATCTCGGCCTCGGCGAACGTCAACGCGAAAGAGTGCGGCAAGGCCTATCGCGATGGCGACACGAACGCGCTCGCCAAAGCCGTGGCCGTGCGCAAGCTGTTCGACGGCTTGCCGCTGATCGCCGGTATCAAGACCTTGCTGGCGCATATCCATGGCGATCCGGCGCTTGAGAACCTGATGCCGCCGCTGACGCCGGTCGCCGATCCGGCGGCCCTGCGCGCGCGCTACGATGCCCTGAAATAGCTGGAGGAAGAGGCCATGCTGCGACACGCATTTGCAACCATCGGCGCCGCGCTCGCGGCCGGCGGCGCCCTCGCCGGCGATGCCGGGATCGAGCGCAAGATCTTCGATCGCATGGACGTGCCGGCCGGATATGAAGCTGTCGTCGGATCGGCCGACTTGCCAGACGGCATGTCCATCGGCAGGCATACGCACGCGGGAGTCGAATTTGCCTACGTGGTTTCGGGCGAGGTCGAATTCTTGATCGAAGGGCGGGAGCCCGTGCGCGTCAAAGCCGGCGGCTTCATGAAAATCGATTCCGGGAAGATCCACGATGCGAAGGCGCTCGGCGGGCCAGGTAAAGTCGTTGCGACGTGGGTCGTGGAAAAGGGAAAACCGCTCGCCAGCCCGGCCAAGTAATCCGTCGGCGGCTGCAGAGATGGCGATAGCGGCACGGTCCCTGCTCCTTTCGACCGCCGTGTCTGTGGCGGTGGGAATAGCCGCGGCGCGCGCCGCAGACGTACCGGAAATCACCATCGTCGGCCGGCAACTGCCGCCGTTCGAATCCGAGCAGCTGTTCTCCGTAACCACCGTCGACCGGTCGGCCTTCGACAGCGCGGCGCAAGTGCGGCTGGACGACATTCTTCGGTCCCAGCCGGGCTTCACGCTGTTTCGCCGGCAATCGAGCAGCGCCTCCCATCCGACCACGCAGGGCGTCACGTTGCGCGGGCTCGGGCCGAGCGGTGCAGGGCGCACCCTGGTTTTGCTCGACGGCATACCGCAGAACGATCCTTTCGGCGGGTGGATCGACTGGAGCCGTCTGCCCGCGACGGCAGTGGAACAGGTGTCCATCATGCGCGGCGGCGGCGCGGGCCAGTGGGGAAATGCGGCTTTGGCCGGCACCATCGGCATCGCCACGCGAACCGGCGGCGCGTACGGCGACGTGCACGTGGACTCTCGGGGCGGCGTCGAGGCCGCGGCGCATGTCCATCGGCCGTTTTCCGGCTGGAGCGCCTTTGGTACCGCCGCTTGGCATTCGACGGGCGGGGCCCATCTCATCCGCGAGGACCAACGCGGTCCGGTCGATATCGAAGCCAGGAGCCGCGGCGGACTGATCTCCGCGGGCGCCGGCGTCTCCCTCGGCCCCGACACAGAAGCAACGGCCGCAGGCACCTACTCCATGGACAAGTACGTCAACGGCCTCGCGCTCGCGGTATCCAAAGCGCATGTCGGCGATGCGAACGTCAACATCATCCATGACGGCGGGCTGGACGCGGCGTCGTGGGAGCTTCACGGCTACTACCGCGAGCAGGTGTTCCGGAGCATTTTCACGGCCGTCAATACAACGCGCACCGCGGTCACGCCGTCTCTCGATCAATTCCGCGTCCCTGCGAAAGCGGCAGGGGGCAGCGCCGTTCTGCGCATACCGATGGGCGCGGACGTTTCGCTCCAAGCCGGCGCCGATGTTCGCAGTGTCGACGGCGAGACCAACGAGCGCCTCACGTTGGTGAACGGCGTCTTCACGCGCTTGCGCCGGGCCGGCGGCGAGCAAATCACCGGAGGCGCCTTCGCCGAGGCGAATTGGGATCTGTCCGAATCGCTGACCCTCACCGGCTCGCTGCGCGCGGACTATTGGGAGACGCAAGGCCGCCGCGTGGAAACTGCGATCGATACCGGGGCGATCTTCATCAACGACCGTTTTCCCAAGCGCAACGGCAGGATCGCCAACTATCGCATCGGCCTGCGCTGGCAATCGGACGACGTCACCTTGCGGGCCGTCAATTATAGCGGCTTCCGCGCGCCGACCTTGAATGAACTGTTCCGTCCCTTCCGTGTCGGCAATGACATCACCGAAGCAAATCCGGGTCTGAAGCTCGAGAGGCTCAACGGCGTCGAAGCGGGTTTCGACGTCCGCTCGGCGGGCGGGTCCTCGCTCACGGCCACCGTTTTCCATAATCGGCTCGCGAACGGCATCGGAAACGTGACCATCCAATCGACGCCCGGTTTGAATCCCGTCTTCAACGTTTTCGTTCCCGCAGGCGGCGTTCTTCGGCAGAGACAGAACATTCGCCGCAGCGTTTCTTACGGCTTCGAAGCGGATACGGGCGTGCAACTCACCGATGAGCTTCGGGCCGAGCTGGGGTACCTATTCACCGACCCCGAGATCAAGCGCAGCGACGTGGAGCCCGCGCTGGCCGGCAAGCGCCTCGCCCAGGTCTCGCGGCATCAAGGGACGGCCGCGCTCCACTGGCGGCAATCGGCATGGACACTTCGCGGAGAGCTGCGCGCGACGAGCGCATCGTTCGAGGACGACCTCAATTCGAGGACGCTGAAAGGCTATATCCTCGCCAATATCTACGCGGGCTTGAGGGTCACCGATTTTGCCGAACTCTCGCTCAGCGCCGACAATGTCTTCGATACAACCATCGAGGCCGGAAAAAGCGCCGACGGCCGGATCACCATCGGCGCGCCCCGCATCATCAGCGCGGGTGTGCGCGTCAGTTTCTAGCGGACCACCCGCATAGAGTTCGCCGGGGTCGGCGGCGAATTCCCTTAGAAAAACGCCTGCAATCCCGTCTGCGCCCGTCCCAGAATAAGGGCGTGTACGTCGTGGGTGCCTTCGTAGGTATTAACCGTCTCGAGATTGCACATATGGCGCATCACCTGGAACTCCTCGGAGATCCCATTGCCGCCGTGCATGTCGCGTGACTCGCGCGCGATCGCGAGCGCCTTGCCGCAGTTGTTGCGCTTCACAAGGCTGATCATTTCCGGCGCCGCGCGTCCCTCTTCCATCAGGCGGCCGACGCGTAAGCTTGCCTGAAGCCCGAGCGTGATCTCGGTCTGCATATCGGCAAGCTTCTTCTGAAACAGCTGCGTCTGCGCAAGCGGCCGGCCGAACTGCTTGCGGTCGAGGCCGTATTGGCGCGCGGCATGCCAGCAGAACTCCGCCGCGCCCATGGCGCCCCACGAGATGCCGTAGCGCGCACGGTTGAGGCAACCGAATGGACCCTTGAGGCCTTCGACGTTCGGAAGCAGCGCGTCCTCGCCGACCTCGACATGATCCATGACGATCTCGCCGGTAATGGACGCGCGCAGCGAAAGCTTGCCGTGGATCTTCGGCGCCGAGAGGCCCTTCATGCCTTTCTCGAGCACGAAACCTTTGATGCGGCCGCCATGGGCCTCCGACTTCGCCCATACCACAAACACGTCGGCAATCGGGCTGTTGGAGATCCACATCTTATTGCCGGTCAGCGCATAACCGCGCGGCGTCTTCACCGCCCGCGTCTTCATGCTCGCGGGATCGGAACCGGAATCCGGTTCGGTCAGACCGAAGCAGCCGATCCACTCGCCGCTGGCGAGCTTCGGCAGATACTTCATGCGCTGCGTTTCGTTGCCGTAGGCGTAGATCGGGTACATCACGAGCGAGGACTGCACGCTCATCATCGAGCGGTACCCGGAATCGACGCGCTCGATCTCGCGCGCGACGAGGCCGTAGGCGACATAACCCGCGCCTGCGCCGCCGTAGGCTTCCGGAATGGTGGTGCCGAGAAGGCCCAAGCCCCCCATCTCGCGGAAGATCGAGGGATCGGTCTCCTCGCCGCGATAGGCCGCGATCACCCGCGGCTGCAGGCTTTTCTGCGCGTAACCCCGCGCCGAATCGCGGATCAGGCGCTCGTCGTCCGTAAGCTGGTCTTCAAGCAGGAACGGATCGTTCCACGAAAACGCGGAAAGATCAGGGGCCTCTTTGGTCTTGATCGGTGCGGTGTCCATTGTCGGTCGCGATCCTGGTTTTCGGCCTCAATATCCTCATCTCCCGCGCCCTGGAAGTGATGATTGGTTATCATTCAATGAGCAGGAGTGATGAGAATAAAAAAGGGATGCAGCGGCCCGCACCCTTTTATCCTGCGCCGGCGCGCTTCGTTGTTTACCCGCCCGCCGAGAAGCGCAGGCGTGCTCTCTTGCGCTCGACGCTCAAATCCGCGGGCGCCTCCAAAGACTGTTTGATCTCATCGGTATGTTCGCCGAGCCGCGGCGCCGGACGCTCCGACACACAGGGCTCGCCGTCGATCATGATCGGCGTGCGGACGGCGGGCACGCGTCCGCCAGCCGCCGCCGGCGAGTCGATGTCGACGCGCATGCCGCGCGCGATCACATGCGGATCGGCGAAAACCTCGGGCACGGTATTGATGGGACCGGCCGGGACGTTCGCCGCCTCGAGCCGCGCGAACAGATCACTCTTCTTCCAACGCGCTATTTGTTCGCTGAGCAGCGGAATGAGGCGCTGGCGATTGCGCACGCGATCCGGATTGGTGCGATAGAGTGCATCGGCAGCCAGATGTTGAACGCCGAGCACTTCACACAGGCGCACGAACTGGCCGTCGTTGCCGACCGCGATCATGAGGTGACCGTCGGCGACGGCGAAGACCTGATAGGGCGCGAGGTTCGGGTGCGCGTTGCCGAGGCGCGGCGCCGCTTGGCCGGAAATGAGATAGGAGGCCGCCTGATTGGCGAGCACGCCGACCTGCACGTCAAGCAGGCTCATGTCGATGTGCGCGCCGCGGCCGGTCGCCTGACGCTGATGGAGCGCGGCGAGAATGCCCGTGGTCGCATAGACGCCCGTGAAAAGATCGACCACGGCGACGCCGACTTTCATCGGCTCGCCGTTCGCCTCGCCGGTGATGCTCATCATCCCGCCGAGGGCCTGGATCATCGCATCGTACCCGGGGCGATGGGCATAGGGGCCGGTCTGACCGAAGCCGGTGATAGAGCAGTAGATCAAGCCCGGATGGGACGCGCTCAAGGAGGCGTAGTCGAGACCGTACTTTTTCAGGGCGCCGACCTTGAAGTTCTCGATGACGATATCCGCCTCGGCAATCAGGCTAAGCACGAGCTCGCGATCATCGGCGCTGTTGAAATCGACCGCAACGGACCGCTTGCCGCGGTTGGTGGAGTGAAAATATGTGGCGTCGAGATTTTCGCCGCCGGCGGCCGGCACGAACGGCGGGCCCCAGGCGCGGGTATCGTCGCCCTCGCCGCGCCGCTCCACCTTGATGACGTCGGCGCCCAGGTCCGCCAGAATTTGACTCGACCATGGGCCGGCCAGCACGCGGGACAGGTCAACGACGCGAACGTCATGCAACGGCTTCATAAATACTCCACCGGACGCGGAGATCGCCTACGCGCCCGCTGTGCTCTGGAGCCTTATTTAAAAAGCAATTCAGCAGGTTATCACAAACCATTTTCGTGATTGAAACTATGAGCGGGGGTAATTACACCAGTTCAGCCTCTGCCCAGGTTAAACCCTTGTTTTGTCTGGCGAATCTCGTGGACGCGTCGACGAAATTGAATCTCAATCGCCGCTTCGTGCCATCGCTGCCGGCCCTGATGGCGTTCGAGGCTTCGGCGCGGCTGTCGAGTTTCACCCGGGCTGCCGAAGAACTGAACCTCACCCAGGGCGCCATCAGCCGCCAGATAAAAGTTCTGGAAGATCAATTGGGTGTTAGGCTTTTCGAGCGCATCCGCCAGCGGCTGGTGCTGACCGAAGCGGGCAGCTTCTATGCCGCGGAGATCCGCCAAACCCTCGACCGCTTCGCCTCGGCCACCGCCCAGGCCATGTCTTTCCGTGCCCGCGGCGGGATCCTGCGCCTCGGCATGTTGCCGACATTCGGGACCCGCTGGCTGATTCCACGCCTGCCCGACTTCTTCGCCCACAATCGCAGCGTCGTCATCAACTTCTCGAGCCACATCCGCCAGGTGGATTTTCAGCGGGACTTTCTCGACGCCGCGATCCACTTCGGCGAACCACACTGGCCGGGCGTGATGTTGCACAAACTCACCGGCGAAGAGCTGTTCGCGGTCGCTTCACCCAAACTCATCAAGCGCGAGAAGGTGAAGAAGCCGGCCGACCTCGCCCGCATGACGCTGTTGGTGCAGGCGACCAGGCCCGAAGCGTGGAAGACATGGTTCGATGTCGCCGGCATCACCATGGTGGAGCCGTCGCAGTCCCTGGTATTCGAGCAGTTCGCGATGGTGCTGCAGGCCGCGGTCGCCGAGCTCGGAGTGGCGCTGGTTCCGAAGATCCTGGTTCAACAGGAGCTCGACGCCGGCGAGCTGGTGACGCTGTTCGACAAGTCGATCATCAACACCAAAGCCTACTTCCTCGCCTATCCGCGCGAGCGGGCGAATTATCCGCCGCTGGTCGCCTTTCGAGACTGGCTCTTGAAGCAGGTGGGTACGTAACGGGGCTGCGCCTGTGGTTTGCTTCCGGATCGGAACAACCCTCCCGGCTTCTTGAACTGCTCGCCACGCGCCCGGCCTGACATTGCCTGTCATGAGTCCCATGCGGCGGATTCCGTGCGGCAGAAATCCGATTCTGCAAGAGACGCAACGCGTTGGCTGCCGCATAAACCGTGCGGCAGGCATGCGGCAGATTGCTGCAGATTCCGAGAGCCACGGCTTCAAAAAGTGGGCTGAGCAAAAGCCATGAAGTCGGCGCGCGACGCGCGACATGTTCCGAATTCATTCTGCGCTTCAACGGCTTGGACCGAAAAAGCAACGTGACATCCCGCGACAGCGCGGCGACATCAGCGAGGGAAAGGCAAAGAGATGATGCCATCCTACAGCCGTCACCCGGCTCGGTACGTGCACCGGGGAGAGGACCGTGGCCGGCCCAACCGGCCATGGCGCGCGAGATGCCGAGCGCGGGGCTCGACTATGAAATCGTAACGCAACACTGCTCCAATTTGGGAACGATGTCAATAATCAGGGGACCTGATCGCGAGCATAATTTTCATCGTCTACAACCAAATCGGGCAAGCTTTCACGTCGGGCGAGCGCCGCCTATCCTGCCGCCAAGCAAGTAGCAGAAGAGGGCGTGATGCGATGATACCGCCATCGACAGCGCTGCAGGATGCTTCACGGATCAAAGCCGCATTCGATCGAATGCCAAGCCTTGGGCGCTTTGAATGGTTTTCGTTTGCTTTTGCGCTGGCGGTCTCGCTTTTTTTCTTCGTCCATCTTTCCCACTTTCCTTCCGCCGGCGATACCCATCGTATGGCGAAGCGGGACGGGACATGCTGAGGACGGGGCTGCTCGGAAAGTGGAACTTCTCCGAGCTGCGCACCTACGGCTATCCGCTCTTTGTCGGCGTCACATTCAGACTCCCCCAGATCACAGGAATTCCTCATCCGGTGTGGCTGTTCGTTCTCCAGCTCGCCGCCTACATCGCCGCCGCGCTCTTCTTGCGCCGCGCGCTCGCCACCTTGAGCCTAACGGCGGCCCGAATCGCCTTCGCCGGATTGATGCTGAACTACTATGTTCTCCTCTTCACGCCATATCGGATGACGGAGAGTCTTTCGATCACGTTCATGGTCGCGACGGCCGCGTGCTGGCTCGCCCTTCAACAGAACCGCGCGCTCCTATGGCCACTTATTGTCGGCAGCCTGCTTGCCGGTTTTTCAGTGATGCTGCGGCCCGCAAATATATTCCTCGCGGCGACGTGGGTGCTCGCATGCGCCATGGTGCTACGGTGGGACGCCCGAAACCGAGTCGACTCATGCGGACGAGTGGCACTGGTCATTGTCACAATGGCGCTTCCGGCAACGCCTCAGTTCCTCAACAATATTCGGCACTACGGCGTGACGACGCCTTTGGTCGCGGCAAAACTGGGCACAGCGCAATTGCTTTGGAGTGTCTTGTTTTCGAAGTATGCGACAGGGGCGGGCCCCGAGGTCGCGCAGCCGCAGGTTTTCTACGACAATCCGTTTTATGCGGGTACGGAAGTCAATCCCGGGGCACCTTTACACTGGTATCTGGAACATCCTGGACGCGGCGCGATGACCATCGCCTTGCACGTTTTCAACCTCACGGACCAAGATTTGCTATTCCCCTACTCACGCGACCTTCATCCCTGGTATCGGCTGCCCCTCGGCATCATCAACCACGCCGCCGTCGCGCTAGGTTTGTTCGGCTTGGGTTTGATGTGGCGAAATGCCTTCAAGACTCGGCAGCGGCCCGCCGTCGAACAAGCGGCGGCCTTAACCACGCTGCTTGCGGCAAGCTGCGGCGTCTATGCCGCAACGGCAGTCGAAATGCGGTTCGGACTGCCATTGCTGCTCGTGTTGTTCCCGCTCGCCGGCTACGCAATTACTTTTGTTGTCGCCCGCGAGACAAAGATCCGTTGGGCCGTCGCCGCCTATGTCGTCGTTTACGCGACAACGGCCCTGATCGTTTCCGACTGGGTGCGTGCACATGCGGCGCAGATCGCGCAAACGGAGGGCGCGGGAGAAAACGGGTAGCGCAATGGAAGCCGCCTCTTTCAAGTTCAATCAGCGGACGACCTGGCGCTACCGGACGCTAGCCGCCGGGACGCTCCTCGCTATCGTCGTCGTCGGCTTTGCCGTCACGACCTTCATCGGCACAATGAAGGCTTACTCGCCGGTGCCCCATTCAGACATGTGGGATGGATACATTCTTCCATACGTTCAGTTCCAGATTAGTCACGACCTATCGCTTCTGTTCGGTCAGGCCAATGAACATCGCATCCCGCTTTCCCGACTGTTGTTCTGGATCGATCTCGAATTCTTTAGGGGTCGATCCGCGTTCCTCATAGCTGTCCATCTCGTACTCCTCGCCAGTGTGTGGCTCACTTTTGCGCTCATCGCACGGCGGATCCTCGCAGGCCACGGCAATTTGTGGATCGCCGTCAGTCTCGTGCTTGGCCCCCTGTGCTTTTCGTGGTTTCACAAGGACAACATTACCTGGGGCTATCAGAGCCAGTTCTTCTTTTCCTTTCTCATTCCGCTCGTCACCTTTCAAGTCCTGGCCTACAGCGCCGAAGCAAAGCATCCTGCTCTCGCCTTCGCGCTCGCGCTGGGACTGGGCGTTCTTTCCCTCGGCAGCATGTCGAACGGCCTCCTTGTCTTTCCGCTCATGGTGGGATTGCTTGTGGCGCTGCGCCGGCGGTTCTGGCCGTGGATTGCGATCACTGTTGCCACCGGCACGCTGGCCACAACCGCGTGGTTCAACGGTTATGTGTTTCTTCCCCACGCCGACGCGCCGCTCCTGAGCTACATCCACTTCGTGTTCGCGTATCTCGGTGAACCATTCCGGACCCCATATGCAGGCGCGTTCTTCGCGTTGATGAGTATTGTGTTAGTTCTCCGCTGGCTCGTGCGCTGGCGCACCGAACCTCCAGCCGTCGCCGCGTTGATCGCCTTCCTTATGTTCGTTGTCGCAAGTGCGTGCGCGACGGCGCTCGGCCGCGCGACGGCGGAATTCAACGGCATGGTGACCGATCGTTACGCCACGCCGGCGCTGTACGGCTGGTGCGCACTGCTCTTGCTTTGTTTTCACAATCTGCGCCGCGACAGGAACGGCCTCGCGATGGGATTTATCGCCGCCGGTCTCGTGATCGTGATCCTGCTTCCGCAACAAGCCGCCGCCCTATCCGACAAAGGGGCCGCCATGGCTCACAGCCGAGACCTGGCCGGTCTTGCCCTGCGTGTCGATGTGGCCGACCACAGCGCGCGCGGAGCAGTCTTTCCGACGGATCAGCAGGAGGGGCGCGAACGGTTGGCGTACGATCGCAAGTTCGCAGTCGAGTACAAAGTTTCCATTTTCGCCGACGGGCCCTTCACCGAGGCCGTAGGCCGTCTCGGCCAATCCGCGGCGCCAGACCTGCGTCCTTGCGAGGGCGCGGTCGAAGACCTTCGACCCGCCGGGGATGACCCGCATTACCTGCGCGTTTCCGGCTGGAGCTTCGACAAGGCAAGCCGCCGCCAGCCGGCCTTCATCTTTCTCACCCGCAACGGTGTGGTCGAAGGCGTGGCGGTCACCGGCGCGCCGCGTGCCGACGTGGCGCGTATGATTGCCAAGGAGGCGCACTACGCCGGCTTCAGCGGCTATGTGCGGTCGGGAGATTTCACGGTCAAAGACCTCGCGATACTCTGCAGCCTAGGGGAGCCTTCAGCATCACGATGGCCCGGCGGTCCGGGGCCAGGTTAGGCTTAAACAGCTTCAGCCTTTTTTTGGGGGCATGGTGCTTCAGCAAGTGTTCGGCAGGCCATCTCGTCCAACTCTGTTGATCCGCCTCACCGTTAAGCCATCCAGAAGAAAGTCGCCGTCATGCGCTTGTCCGCATGTTCGACGCCGAAGTAGCTGCTGGCCGAGTGCACGAGGTCGGCGCGGTAGAGCACAATGCGGTTGAAGCGGTTCTCGACGCTCACGTCTTCAACCCATGACGCCCGCGGCAGCGAGGTCACGCCAAGCGCTTCGGCGAGATCCGCGTGCCGCGGCCCGCATAGATTGCCGCCCAGTTGGCCGTCCGGATAGCGCAGCCGATAGAAGGAGGTGCCCGCGGTGGGATTGGGCCGCGGCGTGAGGTAAAGCACCGCGGCGTAGCGGCACAGCCAGCGCGGATCCGTGTGCGGCCGCGACCAGGATTCCTCCTTGCCGACGAGCTGGGCGTAGTTGTGGTAGTTGGTGCGGCCTTCCGGGGGCGGCTCGGCCCACAGACGCTTCGCGCCCGTGACCTTGCGCGCCCAGGCATCGATGCGCTCCAACTCATCGGGCAGCAACGCCTGCGGCGCGCGCCGTCCCGGCCAGGGCTGGGGCGTGTAGGGCGCGCCCAGTTCCCAGTCCTCGCGCGCGTAGCAACGGCGCGATATCTCCCCGGCGTTGGGGAGAATGTCGTCCTCCACCCAGTAATCCCGCCCGGACGTCGGGCGACGGTAGGTGAGTGTGCCTGAGCCCGCCATTGCGCCCGCGCTCTACACCGCGAGCGTGCGCCCGGGGGCGATGTCGGCGACGCTGGTCTTGATGTGGATCAGCGCGGGCTTGCCGGCCTTCACCGCTTCGTCAAGCGCCGCTGGGAACGCGTCCGTACGCTCGACGGTGGTCGCCCACGCGCCGAAGGCGCGGGCATAAGCGGCGAAGTCGGGGTTCCTGAGGTCGGTCGACGAAACGCGCTTCGGGTATTCGCGTTCCTGATGCATGCGAATGGTGCCGTAAGACCCGTTGTCGACCACGATGACGATGAGGTTGGCCTCGTACTGCACGGCGGTGGCGAGCTCCTGCGCCGTCATCATGAAGCATCCGTCGCCAGCCACGCCCACCACCGTGCGCCCGGGATGTATGATCTTGGCGGCGACCGCCGCGGGGAATCCAAACCCCATGGCGCCGCTGGTGGGGGCAAGCTGCGTGCCGAACTTGCGGTGGCGATAGTAGCGATGCAGCCACGCCGCATAGTTGCCCGCGCCGTTGGCGACGATGGCGTCCGCCGGAAGCGCCTTCTCAAGATGCCTGAAGACTTCGGAGAGATTGACCGCGCCGGTGACCTTCACCGGCGCCGCGAAGGCCTGCAGATCGGAACGTCCCTCACCCAGCCACGGCGCATTCGCCCAGGACCGCGTGATCGCAAGGCCCGCGAGCGCGTGCGCGGCGCTCGCGGTGTCGCAGGCCGCCGCGAGCGCAGCGGGCCACACGCGATTCAGCTCCTCGGGATCGGGATGGATATGGATAAGCTTCCGCGCGGTGTCCTCGGGCGCGAACAAGGTGTAGGCCTGGGACGGATTCTCGCCGAGACGCGCGCCGATGGCGATCACCAGATCCGCCGTCTTCACGCGCTGCACCAGTTTCGGATTTGGCCCAAGACCGAGATCGCCGATGTAGCAAGGATGATCATTGTCGATGAGATCCTTGCGCCGGAAGGACAGCGCCACGGGCAACCCGCGTTTTTCGATCCAGCCCGAAAGCGCGGCGAGCGCGTCCTCCGCCCAGCCGGTGCCGCCGAGGATGAGCACCGGACGCTCGGCTTTCTCCAGCCGCGCGGCGAGCCCGGCAAGGAAGCCCGGCTCCAGACCGCTGCGCGCGACGCTGACGGGCACGGGCTTTCGCGTCCCGGCGGGCTCCAGCAACATGTCTTCGGGCAGCGCGACGACCACCGCGCCTTTGCGGCCCTGCTGCGCCGTCGCAAAGGCCTTGGTGCAAAGCTCGACCATGCGCCCCGGATCGTCGACCTCGAACGCCAGCTTGCACATGGGCCCGAACGCGGCGGGGTAGTCGACCTCCTGGAAGGCCTCGCGGCCCTTGTCGCTGCGCGCGACCTGGCCGATGAAATAGATCAGCGGCACGGAATCCTGCTGCGCGGTATGCACGCCGATGCTGCCGTGGGTGGCGCCGGGGCCGCGGGTCACGAAGCAGACGCCGGGCTTGCCGGTCAGCTTGCCGTAGGCCACCGCCATGTTCGCGGCGCCCGCCTCATGCCGGCAGGTGATCACCTTGATCCTGTCGCGCACGTCGTAGAAGGCATCGAGCACCGCGAGATAGCTTTCGCCGGGCACGCAGAAGACGTGCGTGGTGCCGTTGACGATGAGCGTTTCGACCAGGCGCTGGGCGGCGGTCGCGGGAGAAGATGCGTCTTGAGCCATAACCTTATGCAGTCATGTAAGAGGTTTTGAAGCGGGTGAAGAACTCGCGGGCACCGCCCTGCTCGCGCGGGCCGAAGTTGGCGATCCGGAAATTCCACGGCGTGAGGAGGCCGACGACGCCCAGCGCTCGCGGCCGGTTTCGACGGTGACGTTCGGTCTGACGGACGGAATCACCTCGCCGTGGGCGCGCAGCGCCTCGGCGGCAAAATATTTGAAGATGCGCGCGGCGCGCTGGACCTCGCCTTTCGCTTCGGCCAGCGTCTTGCCCTCTTCACGCGCCAGTAAGGTGCCGAGCTCGGTCTCGCGGGCGAGCAAGCGTTCCCCGACTTTGTCGAGCAGGTCTCCGCGTGTCTGGGCTGTCGCCCGGCGCCATCCGAGCTGCGCCTCTTTCGCGGCGGCGACCGCCTGGGCGACCTGGCCGGCCGTGCCCTGGGCGAAATCGCCCACGACATCGGCGAGGTTCGACGGATTGATGTTCGGCGCATCGCGGTCGGCCTCCACCCACGCCCCGCCGATCAAGTTCGCATGCTGATGCCCCATGGCCCCCTCGCCTCGTCTCCAGCGCCATCGTTCTGCACAGAGAATTGAGGGTTTGGCGCGCCCTCTCTTTTTGTCGTCGCCCGCTTCAAGCAGGCGATCCACTCTTGGTTCGCAGGAAACCGATCATGGACGGCCCGGTCAAGCCGAGCCATGACGAAACTAACCGTGAGCCGACAATGGCGCAAAGTTACAAGGCCAGATAGCGAAAGATTCCAATCGGTTCATGACTTTTAGGGCCCGGACGCGCGATTTGACAGGGTCTCATGAACCGCACCGATCACGCGCCGTCACAGGTCCATTAGTTTATATCGTTTTAGGCCGGCGCTTCACCCCGTACATTATAAATGCGGGGTTAGCGCGAGCGTCTGGGAGGACATTCATGAGCGTTGCGGATCAGAGCATGCCGGCGGCGGGGGCTGCCGCCATAGATCCCGCGCGCAAAGGCTCGATGATCAAGGCCGTGGTCGGCGGTTCGATCGGCAACCTGATCGAATGGTACGACTGGTACGTCTACACCTCGTTCTCGATCTATTTTGCCAGCGTGTTCTTTCCCGCCGGCGATCAGACCACGCGCTTCCTTTACGCCGCGGTGATCCTGTCGATCGGGTTCATCGTCCGCCCGCTGGGAAGCTGGGTGATGGGAATTTACGCCGACCGCCATGGCCGCCGCAGCGCGCTCGTGCTGGCGATGGTGCTGATGGGAGGATCGTCGCTGATCATCGCCGTCATCCCCAGCTACGCGACGATCGGGCTGGCCGCTCCGGTCCTCCTGGCGATTGCGCGCATAGCCCAGGGTCTCAGCGTCGGCGGCGAATATGCGGCCGTCGCCACTTACCTCAGCGAGATTGCCGGCAAGGACAAGCGCGGGTTCTACACCAGCTTCCAGTACGTCACCTTGATTGCCGGCCAGCTTCTCGCGCTGCTTGTCCTCGTCGCCCTTCAGGCGTTCCTCACCACGGAAGAGATGACGGCCTGGGGCTGGCGTATCCCTTTCGCGATCGGAGCCGTCGGCGCTCTGGTCGCGTTCTGGATCCAGAGCTCGCTGGAAGAAACCGAATCCTTCAAGAACCGCAAGAAGAGCGCCGACACATGGCAGCTCGTGAAGAGCCACCCGAAGGAGTTCATGTTCGTGCTCGGCATGACCATGGGCGGCGCGCTCGGATTCTATGTGTTCAGCAATTACATGCAGAAGTTCCTGGTGAACACCACCGGGTTCGATGCGAATACGGCGAGCCTGGTCATGGCCATGGCGATGATCGTGTTCATGGTGGCGCAGCCGGTGATGGGTTGGGTTTCCGACAAGATCGGCCGCAAACCCATGTTCGTGTTCTACGGCGTCGCCGCGACCTTGATGACCTTCCCGGTGATGACCTACCTCGAGAGCACGACCAGCGCCATGGGCGCGTTCCTGGTCATTTCCGGGGCTCTGCTCGTCCAGAGCACCTACACCTCCATCAGCGGCCTCTATAAGGCCGAGCTGTTCCCGACGGAGATCCGCGCGCTCGGCGTCGGGCTTCCCTATGCGCTGGGCGTGGCGATGGTCGGCGGCACCGCCGAAGCGGTGGCCCTCAAGCTGAAGCAGATGGGCTATGAAACCTCGTTCTATTGGTATGTGACCTTCTTCATGGCGATCGTGCTCGTGACCTCCCTGATCATGAAGGACACCAAGAAGCACAGCCGCATCAAGGAATATTAGGCGCCGATGTCGCGCAGCGAAAACAGGCGCATCGATCCGAACTTCTTCGGCAGCTCGGTCTGGCCGACGTAATCGCTGCGAAAACGCGAGCCGCCTTCGAGCGCCAGCGCGGCGGCAAAAGGTTCACTCACATAGATGCTGCCGGGCAGCGCCACGGGTTCGATCCGGGCGGCAATGGTGATATGCGTGCCGAAGAAACTGCGCGATCCCAGGAAGGGATCGGTGATTTCGGACACAGGCCCAAAGTGGCCGCCGATCCGAAGGGCGAGATGATCCGGCAATCCGGCCGCCAAGAGGTCGATTTCAGCGAAACGCCGCTGCGCGGCAACCGCGGCCGCCGCTGCATCACCCGCTCGGCCGAAAACAAAGTGCAACCCGTCGCCCCAGGTGGCGACGAGGTCCGGCCGCCGCGGCAGTGCGGTTATTGCATCCGCCAATGGGCCCAGGACTTTCGCAACGAACGGGCGGATCTGTCCTTCCTGGAGTTTGGAAAATCCGCGCACGTCGGCGAAAAGGATCGCCTTGCGGCTCCGTTCGTCGCCGCCGGCGACCGTGGCCTTCGCCCCCGCGGGGCGGGCCCTGCGCAACGCCGGCGGACAGTCGATGACTTCGAGCGGGCGGCCCGTTCGGCGCCACCGGGCGACGTCGGCCGCGGTTCCCGCCGTGCCGCTGCCCTCTACGCCGTCCCAGACGGCGACCATCATCGCCCGACTGGCCGACATTTCGGCGTGACGGATCGCAAGGCCCATGGCGTAATCGGCGCCATAGGCGAAAATGCCGTCGTCGCCCAGATTCGGCTCGTGGGAAGCGAGCCGAAAAGTGGCGGCGCGGGCCCTGCAGGCGTGATAACGCGCGATCCAGGTTTCGCCGAAGGGAGCGACGGAGCGCGCGATAAAATCCTCCTCACGCATCGGAAGGACGACGTGCAGCGTCCCACTGTGCGCAAGGATCGTTTCGGCGATGGCGATATCCGCGCCGGCGGCGAGCGCCCCGAAGGCCGCACCGGGCTGCAGGCGCGCGACGGTGCCGGCAAGGGATTTCTCGAGCGCCCCGGCGCCGCTCTGCATGAACATATGCCCGCTGTAGACCACCGACATGGGAGGACGGAACTTTTCCAGCCACGCCGTCGCGGCGCCTGTTTCTTGGAGGATCGTTTGCAACTGCCGCAACGTGCCCGCGCGGGCGGAAATGTTGTGCGGATCCCGCGCGACGGCCAACGCAAGCGCAGCGGCGGCAGCGTTCAGATCCCCCAGAATCGTGTGCGCCTCCGCTTCCGTCGCGGCGAGGTAATAGGCCTCCTCGGCATTCGCCGCGCCGGCGCCCGGCAACGCCGCAAGCACCTCACGCGCCATGGACTGAGCCCGCGGCCGTTCGTTGGCCAGCAGCAGCATCGTTGCAACATTGATGCCTGGGTAAAATCCGCGCTTCAACGCGTAAGCGGACGCATACCGATCGGCAGCGGCCCGCGCCAGCCGGCGCCGTTCTTCGCCTGCCGTACCAAGACTTCTGTCCTTGAGGAGCCGCGCGCCCAGCGAGACGATGCGCTCATCGTCGGTCACGAGGTTCAGGCCGAAACGTTCGAATTCCTTCTCCGCCTGTTGCGCGGCCCCGGAGCGGGCCAACAGCAACACAGCACGACAGGCACGCGCGAGGTCGGGCACGGCGTCCGACATGCCCGCGACTTCCGCATCGTAAGCGGCAAGGAGGTCGCCGCCGGGGGCGACCTCGTCGCCGGCATCACGCATCGCGTTCACGGACCGTCTCGGCCTGGATCAGAAGTCACCGGTATTACAAATCATCGGGTCGATAACCTTGATCTCTTTCGGATCATCTTTCTTTTGCAGGGTCAGCGTGTACTTGTATACGTCGCGGCCGAGGTTCCTGCTTCGGAGCTTGAAGACACGCCGATTGCCGGCGACGAGCTGAACATCGTGCTCGTCGAATTCCCGAACCGGATCGGTACCGCTATGCCCCTTGCCGATCTTGAATGCCTCCTCCACCTTCGCGGCGAATTCCCATTCATTCGTGTCGATCCGCCACTCGATCTGCGTGTTCCTATGCCGGATCAGAATTATGTCGGGAATGACTATCCAGTTCTTGGTGTCGACAACGACTTTCTCCATAGCTCCCCCCTTCGATCAGATGTTGAAGCTGCGCCCAATTGCAGAAACACCGCTACCGACGCCGCGCACGTGCCCGCCCGTGCTCAAAATCCAAAATACCGGGCGCCGAAGGCACCGGCCGCGAGCCCCACGATGAAAGCGATGATTGTCTTAATATCGAGCACGAAGAAATCGCCCGTGTTGCAAATCGAAGGATCGATCGTCTTCTTGTCCCCTCGATCGTTCACGAGAGTAAGCGTGTATTTGAACACGTCAGCTTGGGAGTTGTGGCTGCTGATCCGGAATTTCTTGCGCTTCCCGCCCTCCTCGGTGTGTCCCCGCGTATGAAACTGGTCCGCCGCAAGCGTGCCATTACCGCCATCATTGATGATGCAAGAATCGTTAAGGTCGGCAGCGAACTGCCAATCCTTGTCCTTGATCTGCCAGACGATGTCCTTGTCTCGCTTCTTTACGAAGAGGAATTCGGGAGTCACTTTCGAGTTTGCTGCGTCTACGGTTGCTTTCGGCATTTGGAGTCCTTTCGTCCGATCAATTCAGAATTCAAATGTCTGTATTAGTGCGGGGGCATCGAGAGTTGATCGCGCATGGCGGCGATCGCGGGACTGCGATAGCCATTGTCATAGAGCACTTTCAATTGATCACCGGCGGCATCGATGCGCCCGAGCCGCGCGAGCACGGTCGCAAAATACAGGCGATCGTCCACGGCTATACGCTCGCCGATACCTTCGAACTGCTGGAGGGCCGCGGTCCATTGCGCCTGCGCCGCCGCCGCATCCCCTGCCAGGCGGTACGCATCGCCCCTCAGCAGCAGGCTCCGCGCCCTCTGCGCGAGCGTCGTGACGTTGGGGCTATGACTCGAGGCGACGAGATCCAGTGTCTTTTCTAAAAGCGTCTGCGCCGCGGCGGAGGCGGACTGCGCCTCGCCACGCTGAAGATGAAGGGTCGTTTCGAGGATATAGCTGTAGTTCTCGAGCAGGACCCGCCAGCGCAGAATTCCGGGTTCAGAGGCCAGCAACCGGTCGGCGATCGCCCGTGCCTCGAGGATCATACGCTGCGCTTCATCCTCTTGATTAAGATCCAAGAGCACTTCGGCGTAATCGAGTTGGCTGCGGCCCTTGAGTTCGCGCCACAACGTATTTTCCGCCTCGAGCGAAGTCAGTCCTTCTGCGAGGGCAATGGCCTCCAAGAAATGCGCGACCGCCGTTTCCGTATCCCCACCTTGCCGCGCGAGGTATCCCAGCGCGCGATGCGCCACCAGGGAATTTTGCGTCAGGCGACGGTTCGACGGGTCCGTGGCGCGCATGCGTTCGTATATCTCGCCTTCCTGGGCTCTGTAGCGATAGGCGATCGCCAGTTCCCCTCGCAGCTTGTGGGCATCGGCGAGCCAAGCGCATGTCTGCGCCAGATTGTGTTGCCATTTGCTGTTATCCGGGTCCCCGCCAACGACATCCACGAACACCTTGTAGGCGCCTTCAAGCGCCGTGACGGCGGCCGAGGCGTCGCCGCGACCGAACTCAACGACCCCGATATTGTGCTTTGCGTGGCCAAGCTCCGTCTTCCAGGCGGCGTTCCCCGGAGCGGTCGCGATAAGCCGGACGGCGAGCGCCTCGTATTCGCGGAACGAGGACTCCGCACTGTCGAATTCGCCGCGCCGCCACGCGACATAGCCGATCCAGTATTTGCTTTGCGCGTGGTCGAATATGCGCTGGGGATTGGTTCCATCGCGGGCAAGCATTTCCTCGGTCGTTTGACTCGCCTCGGCGAACGACTTGGAAGCCTGGTCCAGGTTTCCGCGAAAATCCTGAATTTCGCCCAGCAGATGCAGCGCGCGCGCGCGACGGCCGAGCGTGTCCGGGTCCAATTCGTCGGGGCGCAGCGTCGCAAAATATTGAATCGCGCGTTCACCTACGGAATCGAGCACGTCGAGGCGCCCGACGGGCTCCAGCTTGTCGCGCAGATCGCCGAGCATGAATTCGATCAAGGCTTCGGCCTGCGCTTTCTGACGTTGAGCGTCATTGTTGGCCTGGATCGCGTTGAAGGTGAGCACCGCCATGACCATGCTGGCGGCGATGGCGCCGCAGGCCACGGCAAAGGTGCGGCGCTGCCGGCGCTGATTCTCGCGGCGAACCAACTCGTCGAGCCCAACACCAAGCAGACCGGCGATCACTTTAAGCTTGGCGAAGCGCTTGCCATCCTTGCCGGCGCGCAGGTCGGCCGCGATCGGCTCGGCCGGCGTGTCGGTCAGACGGCCATCGGCATCGACCTGGAAACGGAGCGCCGGCGCCAGACATTCCTCGGCTTCGCGACCGGCCATGCCGCCGGCATAAGGTTCGCCTCCCACAATCACGCAGATGATATTGTCCGCGCCCTTGAGACGCTTGAAATTGATGACCTCCTGATTGACCCACTTGGAGGTTGCCGATGCCGGCGAGCAGAGCACGATCAGGAACTCGGTGGCGGCGAGCGCGTCATTGATGGTGCCGCTCAGGTCGGCGGAGACCGAAAGCTCGTCGCGGTCGCGGAAGACCGCGCCCAACCGCCGGGGCACGGCGCCACGGGACGTGAGGGTCCCGATCAGGCGCCGCGGAACGCGGTATGATTCCAATTCTCGATGCAGCCACTTCGCCGCCGCCTGGTCGCGGTGGCTGTAGCTGATAAACGCCTTATAACGATGAGCTTTTTCCGCCATGGACGGCGCTCATCCCCCATTCCCCCCGACAAAGTATCACAACCACGAATACGGGCTAGGCCTTAACCTCCAGTAGAACGGGTAGGAATCACACCGTCCGTTGCGAGCACGAGGTCAAGCGAAGACCGCCGTGATCTCGTCCGTGCTCATCACGCGGTACGATCCGGGCTCGATATCCGCCGGCAACATGAGCGCGCCGATGCGCTCGCGGTGCAGGGCTTCGACGTGGTTGCCGGCGGCGGCGAACATCCGGCGCACCTGGTGATAGCGCCCTTCCGTCACGATCACGCGCGCCGACGTCGGGGACAGAGGCTCCAACACCGCCGGCGCGAGCGGCTCCGTTTCGCCCTCGAGCATCAGCGACCCGGAGGCAAAAAGCGCCGCTTCGTCGCCGCGCAAGGGTCGCGCGAGGGTCGCGAGATAGTGTTTGGTGACGTTTCGCCTGGGGGAAATGATCTGATGAAGCAGCGCGCCGTCATCCGTCATCAGGAGCAGGCCGGACGTTTCCTTGTCGAGGCGGCCGACGGCCGAGATGGCGGGATCCCGGCGCCGCCAGCGCGGCGGCAGGAGATCGTACACCAGCGCCCCGGCCTCTTTGTGCGAGCAGGTGACGCCGAGCGGCTTGTTCACCATCAGCGTAAGGCCGGGCAAAGGATCGAGCGGTTGGCCGGCGACGGTGATGCGCCCGGGAAGATCGCGCGCGAGTGAAATGCGCGCGCTGGCGTCCTTCAGCGGCACCCCGTCCAGCACGATCTCGCCGCGGCGGGCAAGCGCATGCACCTCATTGCGCGAGCCGTAACCGAGATTGGCGAGCAATTTGTCGATGCGGACCGAACCGCTCACGTTTGCGCCTCGTAGACCTTGTATCCGGCTTCGTCCGCGCGCAACGACACTTTCGCGAACGTTTCGGTGAGAACGGATTCATAAGGCAAATGGCGGTTGGCGACGAGCCAGACCGTGCCGCCGCCGCGCAGCATCTTACGGGCCCGGCGCACGAATGCCGCACCAAGAGCCCGGTCTTCCATTCCACCATCGTGGAAGGGTGGATTCATGACGACGAAATCGGCATCGCTTACGCCGTGGAAGTCGCGCGCATCCGCCCAATGGAACCTTGCGCGCGCGTCCGTCACGTTCTGCCGCGCGGCAGCGATGGCCCTTCGGTCGATATCGACAAGATCCAGCTGCGTCACGGCACGGCTTGCGAGCACGGCCTTGGCAATGATCCCCAGACCGCAGCCCAAGTCGGCGCCGCGGCCTTCGAAGGACGGCAAGACGGAGAGCAGGACGGCCGTGCCCGCGTCGATGCGGTCCCAGCTGAAAATTCCCGGCTGCGTCCAGAGGCCGAGGTGCGCATCGAACCGCAGCGCGCCGGCGGCGATCGCTTCGTCGACCGATCCCCCGATGTGCGCAGGCCGCGCCGTGCGGCAAATGCGCTGGTGGCGGCGGCTTTCGGCGTCGACGGCGCAGCCGAACATCACAAGCTCTTCTGCAATCCGCCCGCCGCCCTTGGACTTCGGCGCGCTCACCGTCAGCGGCGCCCCGGGCGCAAGCGCCCGCAAGGCCGAGGCCAGCGCGTAGCGCCGTTCCAACGTGCCGGGAGGCGCCGCCATCTGCACGCCCGACAGACTTCCCGGCGCAGCCTCCTCGAGCGACCGCGCGCCGGGAACAACGGGCGAGAACTGGACGGCGTCCGCGGGCACCGCCGCGACATCCTGAGGCGGCGCGCCAAAGACGCCGAAGGGTTGCGGCGGCGTCACGTCTTAAGCGGGATCCCGACGGAGTGCCTGGCACATGCAGTGCACCGCGCCGCCGCCCGCAGCGATCATGGAGACGTCCGGATCGTAGACCGTCAGACCTTCCGCCCGACACGCCTGTGCCAAACGTTTGCTGCTCAGCGGGACGAGAACGCGCTCGGCGCCCAGCGCAACGACGTTGGTGCCCATCTGCATGGCGTCACCATACGTAATATCGATGATGCGAACGCCGCGCGACTTCAACCAGCCGACGAACTCAGGCTCCACCGCTTCCGTGCACACGACCGCAAGATTTTCCGCGAGCATTCCCATCTGAACGTCGAGGTGCAGGAAGTGCGGGTCGAAGGCGTAGGTGGCGAATTCCCATCCTTCCGCCTCGAACCAACCCTTGATCTGATTCACCGCCGGTTCGATCGACCGCTCACCGGAGTAACCGCATACGGCGACGCCCGGCTTCAACACCATGAAGTCGCCGCCCTCGACGTTGCCGGCGGAGACGATGTCGTAAATCGGGATCCCGGCTTCGAGATAAAAACGCAGCACGGAGGCGATCTCGCCGCGGCGATAGGGTTTCTGCAGCTGCATGACGATCGGTCCCCACGGCGTCATGACACTGCTGTCGCGGGCGAATATCTGGTAGGGAAGCCCCGCTTCCGCCGGCAGGATGTGCACGTTCACGCCCGCTTGCCGATAGGCGTCGAGCATTTCACCGTACTGCTTCTTGGCGACCTTGAAGTCGAACTTCAAACCGACGCGCTCGCTGCGCTGGGCAACGGCGTTGCCCGGGGTCCAATGGAAGTTGTCTATCGGCCCCACCAGCAGGTCGCGCAGCACGCCATATTCGCTGTCGACCCCCCAGCGATCGAGCTTGGCGGTCTTGCCGGCGAGCGCCCGGTTGCGAAGTTGCATCGATCGTCCTTCCTCTCGGCGAGTGAATGCGGCCTATATATACGCCGCCGCGCGCCTCGCCTTCTGCTTAAAACTCACCAGTCCCGCGAGAAAAACTCACATCGGCGCTTTGGTGAACCGCTCGAGTTCGCGCCGCCGGACGACCGCGCCGAACAGGGCCCCGTGATAGAGGCTGATGCCTTCCGCACCGCTGGGATCGTCGGTGGTCGCCTCCGGATCCGGAATGAAGGCATCGACCCTTCCGGAGCGCACGTCGCCGATGCGAATCCCTTTCTTCCAGCCGGGATTGCGTGTGCCCCCGGATTCGGAATCGGTGACGTAGATCGTGTCACCGTCGATGAGGATGCCGCTGGGCCGTCCCCACTGCTTCCACGCAGCCACAAGCCTGCCGTCCTGGTCGAAGACCGAGACACGGTTGTTGCCGCGGTCGCACACATAAAGATACTCGCGCGCGTCGAAGGCGAGGCAGTGCGGGATACGAACCTGTCCCGGCGCGGTTCCACCAGCGACGATGGTGCGGATGAATTTCCCGTCCCTGGTGAACTTGCTGATGCGGTTGGCGAGCTCGCCATTGTGGCCTTCGGCAACGAAGATTTCCCCTCTGCGGTTGGTGACCACGGCGGTCGGTTGCGTGAGAAGCCCCTGGTCAGGATTGCCCGCGACACCGGCCCGGCCGATGGTCATGAGAACCTTGCCGTTCCTGTCGAGCTTCAGCACCTGGCTGCCGAGCCCGGGCGGCGTACCACCGGTATCGGCGCCCGCGCCGGCGGCATCGGTCAGCCAAACATTATCGTCGGCATCGATGAAATAACCGTGAGGAAAGGCGAACAGGCCGGCGCCCCACGTCTTGACCAGCTTGCCGGACGGATCGAACACCAGCACCGGCGGCTCTTTCCGGCCAACGCATGAATTTTCGAAACAGCGGTGAACCACGTAGAGATTGCCGTCGCGCGCCGGGATCGCGCCGATGACGGCGCCCCACTTCATGCCCGACGGCAGTTGTGCCCAATCGATCGTGCGGTGCGGATATGGATTGGGCAGCCCGTCGCCGACCGGCGCGATGGCGGCCTCGCCCGCGGGTGCGGCGGCCGCCCGGAGGACAAAAAACGCTCCGACGATCATAAACACAGCACGCAATAGCATTCGCGCCCCTCCCCGATTGATGCTCAAGAACAAATATAAGTGAGCGCGCCGCCTCGCGCGAAATACCGTTTTTCCCGGTTTTTCCATGCCTTACAATGGTTTGGTAACTAGACCGGAGCGGTTTTCCAGACATGGCGCAGAACTTCGAGACCGAGGGTCCAGGTGAGGACCGGCCGGCGCGCGGCCGGGCGCTTGGGCTTCGGCTGTCCCTCACCCATCGCTATCTCCTGTTCGGGATTTCGATCGGGGTCTGGCTCACGGGCGCCGTCTGGCTGATCTATCACCACTTCATGCAGCTGGAGACCGAGTTCGGCTTCCAGAAGCATCCGGTGGAAGTGATTTCACTGGAAGCGCACGGCGCCTTTTCATTCGCCGCCTTATGGATCTTCGGCACGCTCTGGTGGACGCACGTGCTGCGCGGCTGGACCAGCCATTGGCGCCGCTGGTCGGGCGGGTTCATGGTGGCGGTGGTGGCGATCTTGATCTTGACCGGATGGGGTCTTTATTACTTCGTCGAGCGCGCGTGGCGGGAATGGACCTCGTTGATCCATTGGACGCTGGGTTTGGCTGCGCTGGTGATCTTCTTCGTTCACTGGCTTTCGAAGTCGCTGCCGCGCCGTAACTGAGGTTTAGGATTTGTCATGCGCGCCTCGCTGATGCTTATTCCCGCTGCCATCATCGGCGCCGCCGCCGCGCCCGCGGCCCAGGCGACGGTGTTCATGAACATCGAGCAGGCCCAACAGCTGATCTTTCCCGGGATCAAGCTGAAAGAGCATTTCGTCACGCTCGATCAGGACCAGTACAACGCGCTGGTGGACGAAGTGGCGGGTGAGCCCTACGGCCGCAAAGTGAGAGCCTGGCGCACCCCGGACGGCGAGTGGTTCGTGATCGACCAGGTGCCCGGCAAGGACGAGTGGATCACCTACGCGGTGGGTATCGACACGAAAGGCACCGTCAAACAGATCGAGATCATCGAAACCGAAGAAAATTACGACGCGATCACCCACCCCGCCTGGCGCTCCTACTTCCGCGGCCGGCAGCGCAAGTTCGACATCAAGCGCATTCCCATCATCTCCGGCTCGACGCTGTCCTCGCAGAACATGGCCGTCGGGGTGCGCCGCGTGCTGGCCACCGTCGCCATCGCGCTCGAGCCGTCGGTGCAGGGACAGGCGAAGCCGTAGAGCCCGGACTGGCAAAGCGTTCGGCTTCCCGGTTGTGAAGATGGATGGTTGCCGCTAAACAAGGCAACCCAGGCAAAGGACGAGAGATGAGCCCCAACGCCGCCCCCAGCCGCAACGCGCGCCAGCAAGCTGCGGCAACAACAATCGCGAAGATCCTGCTGGAGACCAAGGCCGTCAACTTCCGTCCCGAAGAGCCGTATAAATTCACGTCGGGGATCGCGAGCCCGGTTTACATCGACTGCCGGCGGCTGATTTCGTTTCCACGCGCCCGCCGCAAGATCACCGAGCTGTCCCGCATCGAGATCGAGGAAAGCATCGGCCACGAACATGCGGAAGTCATCGCCGGCGGGGAGACCGCGGGCATCCCTTATGCGGCGTGGATCTCAGACGCGCTGATGGTGCCGATGCTGTATGTGCGCAAGAAGCCGAAGGGCTTCGGCCGAAATGCGCAGATCGAAGGGCATTTCAACGAAGGCCAGCGTGTCGTGCTGGTGGAGGACCTCGCCAGCGACGGCGGTTCGAAATTGAGTTTCGTCCAGGCGCTGCGGACCGCGGGCGCCGTGTGTGACCACTGCTTCGTCGTCTTCTTCTACGGCATCTTCCCAGGGGCTCTCGAGAGTCTCTCGAAAGAGAATATCCGCATGCACTACCTGTGCACATGGCGGGACGTGGTGGATGCCGCGGAAGCGAGCGGGCAATTGTCCCAAGGCGCGCTGGCCTCGGTGAAGGAATTCATGCGCGATCCCTACGCGTGGTCCGCCGCCCACGGCGGTAAAGGCGCGGACTGACGCGCGATCCGGCTAGCGATGATCGGCGCCGACGGCTTGCGCAACCGACTTGAAGCCATCGCGCTTCAGGAGCACCGCGAGGTCGCGCGTGATCCGCCGGATCAAGCCCGGTCCCTCATAGACAAGGGCGCTGTAGAGTTGCACGAGCGAGGCTCCGGCGCGGATTTTGGCATAGGCGTCCGCGCCCGACGATACGCCGCCCGCGCCGACGAAGATCATCTTGCCTTCGGCAAGGGCGTAAGCCTCGCGCAGCACGCGCGTTGAGAGCGCTTTCAGCGGCGCGCCGCTCAGCCCCCCTGCTTGCGTACGGTCCCTCGAGACCAGCGAGTCCGGGCGGCTCAGCGTCGTGTTGCCGACGACGAGACCGTCGAGGGCCTCATCGCGCGTGAGGTTGACGATGTCCTTGAGGTCGGCGGCTTCAAGGTCGGGCGCGATCTTCAGCAACAGCACCGGCCGCACGCCGGTTGCCGCCCGGTCCCGGGCCGCGCGCGTGGCCGTGATGATGGCGCGCAGCGGCGCCGCGCTCTGCAGGGCGCGAAGGCCGGGTGTGTTGGGCGAGGAGACATTGATCACGAAAAAGTCCGCCGCGTTGGCCAGGCTGGCCGCCAACGCCGCATAATCCGCCGCGGCGTCCTCGGAATCCTTGTTCTTCCCAAGGTTAACGCCGATGGGACCGGGCAAGCGTCCGCGCAGGGCGGTCAGCCGGCGTGCGACAACGGCAAGTCCTTGGCTGTTGAAGCCAAAGCGGTTGATGACGGCGCGGTCTTCGGCAAGCCGGAACAGGCGGGGCTTCGGATTGCCGGCCTGCGGCTTCGGCGTGACGCCCCCGACCTCGACGAATCCGCATCCGAGACGAAAAGCCGGCCCCGGAACCTCGGCGTGTTTATCGAAGCCTGCGGCGATGCCGATCGGATTGGAGAACGAGAGACCCCACAGCCGCGTCGCAAGCACGGGATCGTCGCGGCCTCGGTCATACAGCGCACCAAGGCCGGCGCGCAGAGCGAGAATGGCCGCACGATGGCCGCGTTCCGGATCGATCCGCCGGAGAAGTGGCCAAAAAATGCGGTAGGGGTCGAGCATGATCCTAGAAACCCACGGCGATCCCGAAGATCGCACCGCGGCTGCGCCAAACATGGCTGAGAGTGTCGCGCTGGAAGCTCTGGAACAAGCTGCCACCGAGGTTGATGCCTGGACCGATCCTGTAGCTGGTTTGAAAGGTCAGCCGTTCGACTTTGTCGAACGTCGAATTGTCGCGCTCACGCCGCCGGTGCGCCTGGCGCCAGTCGACGGAGAAACGCCACGGCCCTTCGAAGTACATGGCGCCGGCCGCCCAGTTGAGCTCGCGCAACCCTAGAACGGGGGCAACCTCAAGGACCGTGCCGCCGATCTCGACCGGTCCGATAAAGACGTCGAACATTGCGTTCCACGCGGAAATCTTCTCCGGTGAAAACTTCAGGTCCGACTGATAGTAGCCCGCCAGCACGCGGTAGCGCACCGCCTCCGACAGGGAGCCGACGCTGCTGACGCTCGTTTCCGTCCCGTTTTTCGTCGGCACGCGGCGGACGGCGCTGACCGGTGTATCGCCGTTCGGGTAATAGCCGACGGCGATATCCAAAGTGTTCCAGCGCGGGCTTTGATAGATGATGGCGGTCGCGTTGCGGGAATAACGTTTGAAGGTGAGGCCGTCGCGCATCTGAACGTCGGCGCGCGGCGGCACCACCGAGGCGATGATCTCGTCGTTCATATGCAGGAACGCCTGCGGCGCCACCGATTCGATCATGCCGGCATTGACGGCCTGACGGTCACCCAGCTGGAGCCGGCCGAAGGGGCTGCTCAGCTCGACGAACACCTCATCCATGGTATCGGGCTGGCGCGTATTGGCGATAAACCGCGCGCTTGCGCGTGCGGTCAGACCGTCGCCGAGCGGTACGCGGCCATCGATGGTGAGGCGGTTATAGGTGAAAAGCCCAGCCGAATTCTGGTGCTGAGGCGGCGCGTCGGGATCGTCGGTGTCGTCGCGAACGAAAAAGAACTCGTTCATGCGACCGCTGATGGTGACGGTGATCGGGTCTCCGGCCGCGGCGAAACCGGAGGACGCACAGCCCGTGGACAAGGCTGCGGCCAAAAGCGACGCCCTGAACGCGATCTCACCTTTTTTCGATACAGCCCGCCCGCGGACGAACGAAGTCCGCCAGTCCATCACTCATCCCCCTGCCGCCGCCGGCCTGGAACGGCGGGCGGTTTCGTCCTCCATTATGCGAGGGAAATCCGGGACTTGGGAAGAGCGCTCGCCAAAACAAAACCTGCGTTCCGCCCGGTGACCGAAGGCTATTGTTCGCCGGCCGCGCTGCGGGCTCTGCCCGGCGCCTGCGCGACCGGGGTCTTGTCGTCCGGACGGATGATGTAGACCTGCGCCCAGCGCGTCACGAGGGCCGAGGAAACGCTGTTGCGCTTACCGGTCGCCGGATCCGCCGGACCGTCGGCGATCTGCTGCAGGTTTTGATAGAGGAGCGCGGACGGATTGCGGCCGTAGCTCTGGTGATGCAAGGACTCCGAGCGCAGTTTCCTGCGGTGGAAGCTCGTAAAGTCGAGATAACCGCCAAGCAGGCCTTCGGCGAATTCCGGCGTCAGCTTCAGCTCGGTGCGCATGGCATAGACCTTGAGCTCCGTCGGCGAGTTGAAGGTCTGCCAGGGAAACACGTAGGTGCCGGGCTCGGTGATCAGGACCCCGTTCTCGATCCTGCCTTTGTAGCTCTGGATGTACTTTTTGCCCCAGCGTGTATCGAGTTTCTGCGAGCCGCCCGGGATGCCCTTGAAGCCCAGGGTCGTGCCGGCGGCATCGCGAAGCAGGAGATGCAAGCCGCGGTACATCGTGACCACGACTTCGGGATCGTTCTCGAGGCTGTCGACCTCGGTGATCTCGAACAGCATGCGGTTATGGGTGCCTTCCAGGAGCTGGCGGATGTCCCAGAAATTGTTGAACGCGTCCTTGCCGCGGTAGCTCTCGATGCAGCCGATGCCGCGGTAGAACTGGTTGTCGATTCCCTTCACGCCGTCGGCGTTGGTGAAGTCGTCGGCGTCGACCTTGCCGTCGAGGTTCATGCCAGGCGCCGTCGGGCCGCCGGCCAATTTAAAGGGGAAAGGCTCCTTGAACTGGTCGGGGTACCAGCCGGCGATCTCGCGCGCGGTCGCGGTCTCCACGTAGCCGCGCTTCTTGCCGTCTTCGGGAAACAGGATCTTGAAGTGCTCGCGCGGCCCGTCGTTAAAGCCGTTCGGGCACTCCTTCCCTTCCTCGGTGTACTGGAGCGCCCAATTCACATAGGTAATCGTGTAGGCGATGGAGCGGGTCTTCTCAATGTGGGCCTTTAGCGAGTCGGCGCCGGCGGTGTCGTCCGCCCTCGCCGCTCCCGCCGCAACCGTCAACGCGAGCGCGCAGGCCGCAACCATCAGTTTTTTGGACGAGCATGTGATCATGTGTCGCTCCGTCGCGGCTATGCCGCCTAGTTGGCGTTGTCCAGAAAGTCGTCACGCAGGAAGAAGGCGATGAACCCGTTTCGCGTGCCGCGCCATTCCCCGAAGGAGTCGCCTTCGGTATCGCCCGGGTTCTTGTCATCGACGAAGGTGTAGACGGGCCGGTCGCGGAACGCCCAGACGTGCATCGCATCGGCCTGTCCCGGCGCGGCGTACTTGCCTGTCTTCGGATCGATCGCGACCACGCTCCACGATTTGCTGCCGCTCTTGGCGTTCGGCGGCGCGGGGACCATGGGCCAGGTCTTGAGGCATTGCTCCTGGCTGCCGGCGCCGCACATGGCGATGCGGTAAGCCTGCGTCGTGTCCGGATGATCGCAGCGCAGCTGGTCGAAGCTGTCGTCGCCGCAGTGGTAAGTGTAGATCGTGCGACCGCGGCTGTCGGCCAGCACGAGCCCGACGCTGGCTTCCTGAACCGTGAAGCCCGGCGGATGCGGCGGGCCCTTCTTCAAGTAGACGTTCTGCCAGCCGGCCGTATCGCCGCCTTCCAGGCTTCCTTTGTAGGAATCGCCGGTGTGACGGTAGACGGGCTTGCCGCGGAACACCCATTGTCTGATGCCGCTGGCGCGTTCCATGGTCGTCCAGTCCCCCTGATCGCGCGCCAGCTCCGGTGCGATCATCGGCTGCCACGTCTCTTCACACGTGCCGTTGCAGAACGACTTGCTCGCGGTGTCGCGGTCGGCCGTGTAGATCGAGTAGCCTTCAATCGTGGTCACGAGGACGCCGGTCGCGACGACGCGAACCGAAAATCCCGGAGGCACGTTGGGCGGCGGACCGACCGGAAGACGCGCCGCCGGCGAGTCGTTGCCGCGGGCGCGCGAGCGGTCGCCGAGCACATCGCCCGGGGCCTTGTCGAAGTTCGAGGTGTAGACCGCCTGCTCGTTGTAGGCCCATTGCTTATTGCCGTCGGGACGCGTGATCAGGCTCCAGTCGCCGACCGGCTTCGCGTCCGCCGGCGCCAGCTCCGGGATCCACATGTCGGTGCAGGCCGGGCGCGTGTCGAGATCCGGGAGCAAAAGGCCGGGTGGCCACGGACTCGCGAGCCCTGCCGTCTCGGTGAGCACCTTGTCGCCGCAGTTGGTCTTGCCCTTGGCGTCGCCGGTCAGTCCGTTGCGCATACGCTGAAAGGGCCAGACGTAAAGCGTCCTGCCTTTTGAATTGGCGAACACCGGACCTTCAAGCTCGCTCGCCTGCACGCTGAAGCCCGCCGGCATCGGCACTTTCACATAGTCCTCGGCCGCCGACGCTGCACCCGCTGCCGCCAACGCCGCCGCGATCAACCCTATTCCAAACGTCTTCATTCTCACTGCCCTTGGCGCCGCGCGCTTAAACCAAAATCTCGCCAATGTCCTTGGACGTCGTGTTGCTGAGCGTGCCCCACGACTTGATGTCCAGGCCCATGGTCTTCATGAGCGTGTAGCCGAGGCGGGTGCCCGGATCGCCATTGCCCTGGATGTGATAGCCGGTCTTGATCTTCCCGCCGCCGGTGCCGGCGGTGAACATCGGGATGTTATCGAGCGAGTGGATCTTGGCGTAGGAGATGTCCGACAGCGCATAGATCAGCACGTTGTCGAGCAGCGTGCCGTCCCCTTCCTTCTGCTGCGCGAAGGCTTTGACGAACTCGGCCCAGTTCTCCATCG
>JBFWOJ010000006.1:0-186934 GCA_050250575.1 Rhodospirillaceae bacterium
TCTCTCGCTTGCGCTGCGACCACTTCACAACACTTGAAACGCTAACCCCAAACCGGGCCGCCACAGCGCGGCAGCTATCCCCAGCTTCCACCCGCGCAACCACCCGCTTGCGCAGGTCCAATGAACAGGGAGATCCCATGGATGCTGGCCTCCAATTCCAGCCAGTATCTTGAATCAGAATTCCGCCCTCCTGGGAATCCCCTTCCGATTCAGTTAAAGCCTATCAGGCTCTAGCGCTTACGGCGGAGGTCTTTCAGCTTCCGGCACGGCGGGCTGCTCCGCAGGCGCCGGCGCGGCGGATGGAAGCCCGGCCGGCGGCGGCTCGGCCGCCGGCGGCCCTGGCGCAACGGTTGGCGGCGTGTTGATGAGCTGCCAGAAACGATCGCGCAACGCGCCAGCTTCCGGCGAAATATCCGTCTCGACGATGAATTTGGCGAACTCATCGGCCGGCGGCATCAAGGCCGGATCATTCTTGATCTCCGGCTTCACATAAAGCGCCGAAGCCGCAACGGCGTTGGCAAGACCCGTGGCATTGGTGGCGCGCGCCGCCACCTCGGGACGCAGAAGATAGTCGATCAGCTTACGCGCGTTATCGGGGTTGGGCGCGGCCTTCGGAATTGCAAACAGCGCGAACCAGGCGACCGTTCCTTCTTGCGGGATCACATAGCGCAACTCGGGCCCGCGGCCCGCCGCGGCGATCATGGCCCGCGCCCGGTAAACGTCGCCGGACGTTGCGAGCGCAAGACAGACATCCCCGAGCGCGAGGCTCTCGACGATGTCGGAGGAGGCGAATTTGGAGATCGAACCGCGCACGCCCTCCCAAAGGCGGGTTGCGGTTTCGGTGTCTTCCGCGGCGCCGGACTCGGGCGGCAGGCCGAGATAGCGCAGGGCGATCGGAAACGCGCCGCGCGGCGTATCGACCACCTGCACGCCGCAATCGGACAGCTTTGCCAAACGGTCGGGGTTAAACAGCACCGACCACGTGTCGAGCGGCGCGTCGGCCGGCTGGCGTGCGGCGATCTTGGCTTGATCGAACGCCAGACCCAACGTGCCCCATGCCGCGACCACGCCGAAGTGGTTCTCCGGATCATAAGCCGCGGCCCGCGCCGTGATCGCCGGGTCGAGGTTCTTGCTATTGGAAAGGCGATCGGGCGACAAGTCGCTGAGCAGACCCGCATCGGCGAGGCGCTTCAACCCGATGCCGGAGGTGAGCACCAGATCGTGGCTGAGACCGCCGGCGGCGAGAGCCTGCAATTCAGCCAGCGTATCGTAATTGTCGACAATAACCTTCAGGCCGGTGTCGGCTTCGAAGCCGGCAATCACCTCGCCCGGGAGGACACGGCGCCAGACCAGCACGCGCAGTTCCCCGGACGCAGCCGGAGGCGCGGACACTCCGGCCGGGGCGTCCGGCGGCACCGTGGTCGGAACCGGGGCGAGCGTCAGATACAGCGCCCAAAACGTGACGAGGATCAGACTTAAGACGCCACCGAGAACCCAAGACGGGATGCGTCGGGACGGTTCTTTGGATTTAGAAACGTGTATAGCCATCAGCCAATGTGTCCCGCTTTGCGCATCGTTCGCAAGTGGCGCCGCGATGGCATGTAATGGTCTTGTGCCGGTGCCCACCGCTCGGTAGGTAAATCCGAAATTTCGGGGCTAACACGTGGCAAGCGAAACTCATCTCTCGGACATACCGCGAACGGTGCTCGTCACCGGTGCGGCCAAGCGGATTGGCCGGGCGCTGGCGGAGGACCTGGGCGCCCGGGGCTGGGCGGTTGCGGTGCATTACAACGGGTCACCGACAGAGGCCGACGAAGTCGCAGCCAATATCCACAAGGCCGGTGCGCGCGCGGTTACGATCAAAGCCGATCTCGCCGACGCCGCGGAAACATCGGCCCTCATTCCGAAGGCCGAGCGCGCGCTGGGGCCGATCGGATGCCTTATCAACAATGCTTCAATCTTCGAGCGCGATGAGGCGGATACCGCGACGCTCGGGTCCTGGGAACGGCATCAAGCGATAAATCTGCGCGCGCCGTTCTTTCTGACGCAAGCGTTCGCCAGACAGCTGCCGTCCGGCGCGCAGGGCGTGGTGATCAACATCATCGATCAGCGGATCTGGAACCTGACCCCGCACTTCATCTCATACACCGTCAGCAAGTCAGGCCTATGGACGCTGACTCAAACCCTTGCCATGGCTCTTGCGCCGCGGATCCGTGTGAATGCTATCGGCCCCGGCCCGACGCTGCCGAGCCGGTACCAGACACAAGCGCAGTTCGACCGCCAGCAGGAGCGTATGCCCCTCGGCCGCGGGACCACGCCGGCGGAAATCTGCGCCGCGGCTCGATTCATCCTTGAAGCGCCGGCCCTGACGGGCCAGATGATTGCTTTGGACGGCGGCCAGCACCTGGGTTGGAAACAGGATGCCGGCGACCATGAATAAGGTGTGGCCATGAGCAATTCCGCGAGCAAACCCGTCATCGAACCCTTGCGGATCGCCGATGCCGCCCTTGGTCTGCGTCACGTTTTTGTCCGCGACCTGGTGCTGGCCTGCAACATCGGCATCCACCAGCACGAGAAAACCGGGCCACAGCGCGTGAGAATCAGTGTGGACCTCGGAGTCCTGGAAGGGACGACGCCCCATGAGGACAGGCTCGAGAACGTGGTGTGCTACGAGGAAGTCGTCACCCGGGTGCGGGGCATCGTCGCCGATGGCCATATCAATCTCGCTGAGACCCTGGCCGAGAGGATCGCGACCGTCTGCCTCCAGAACCCGAGGTGCCGCTCGGCGCGGGTGCGTGTGGAAAAGCTGGACGTGTTCGCAGATGCGAACGGTGCCGGCGTCGAAATCGAACGGCTGTCTAGAATCCCGCTCCGGTAGCCGCGCCCCATCCCCACCGCGCGCGCCCGACTCGCCTGAAACGCGGGGTTTTCTGCAATCGACTCGCTGCCCGCCGCCACCCGGCGGGTGTAGTCAAGCCAAGTTGTTCACAAGGATCCGATAGGGTTTCAAAGACCGATTTGCGCAGCGTCCATTTCTGACGGAGTCGCAACCAGTCACCGAGTGCCATAAAGATATTATTTAAAATCAAATAGATAATATTTGTGCCTTTTTATTAGGCAGAGGGAACAAAACCCCACATAGCTTACGTAGACCTCCCGCAGGGCCCTATGTTTCAACAGACTTATCCACAGGTTTCGTGGATATCCGTCACGAGAGCGTCATACACCGGAAAAGCGGACTTCCCGGACGGCAGCGCCGCCCTGTGGAAGATGTCGGTAAGTGGGTGGGTTTGTTGACCCGCTATCTCAAAACTCGCAGATAGAGGCCATGTCCGTTTCCGACCTCCCCGAAGAGTCCCGGCCGGCCGCTGATGTCGCCGCGCCGGCCGCCGAGACGCCCGTTCCGTCCATCCACGCCGGACTAGGCGTCCTGACCGAGGCGGTAAAGTCCCTCAGCCAGAAGCCGGGGGTCTACCGAATGCTGAACGCCAAGGGCGACGCCCTGTATGTCGGCAAAGCCAAGAACCTCAAGAAGCGCGTGTCTTCATACCTTCGCGTCGACCGTATGCCCTTGCGCCTGCAGCGCATGGTCTATGAGACGGCCACCTTCGAGGTGGTGGTGACGCACACCGAGGCCGAAGCCCTGCTGCTGGAGAGCAATCTCATCAAGCAGCTCAAGCCGCGGTACAACATCATCTTCAAGGACGATAAGTCCTTTCCCTATATCATGATCGAAAGCGGGCACGACTTTCCGCGGATTCTGAAGCACCGCGGAGCACGGTCCAAAGGCAGCGAATATTTCGGTCCCTTCGCCTCCGCTTATTCGGTCAACGCGACACTCACCACCCTGCAAAAAGTGTTTCTACTGCGCAGCTGCACCGATGCCGTCTACGCGGCGCGCACACGTCCGTGCCTGCTTCATCAAATCAAGCGGTGCTCGGCGCCCTGTGTGGGGAAAATCACCAAGGAGGAGTATGCCGAGCTTCTGCGCCAAGCGCGTGAATTCCTGACCGGGGACAGCCAAAGCGTTCAGCAGGAACTGGCGCGTCGCATGGATGCGGCAGCGGCGGACTTGCAGTACGAGGCGGCGGCCTCCTTCCGCGACCGCATTCGCGCCATGACCCAGGTACAGGCGCATCAGGACATCAACGTCGCCGGGATCGGCGAGGCCGACGTGGTGGCGCTGCACCGGGCCGGCGGACACGCCTGCGTCCAGGTGTTCTTCTTCCGCGGCGGCCAGAATTTCGGCAACCGCGCCTATTTCCCGGCCCATGCGGAAGGCGAAGAAGACGGCGCTATCGTCGAAGCTTTCCTCGCGCAGTTCTATGAATCTTTCGCCGCACCGAAGGAAATTTTCACCAACGTGGTACCGCCCAACGCCGAGGTACTGGCGGAAGCACTGTCGTTGCGCGCCGGTCACAACGTCAGCGTCAGCCAGCCGCAGCGCGGCAGCCGCCGCAAACTGCTGGACCATGCGGAGATCAATGCGCGCGAAGCGCTTTTGCGGCGCATGGCGGAGAACACCGCGCAGCGAAAACTGCTCGAGGGCACCGCGCAAGTGTTCGGACTCGCACAGCCGCCGAACCGGATCGAGGTCTACGACAATTCGCATATCTCGGGCACCGGCACGGTCGGCGCGATGATCGTCGCCGGGCCGCAAGGCCTGGTGAAAAACGCGTACCGCAAGTTCAACATCAAGGCCGCGGAACTTGCGCCGGGCGACGACTACGCTTCAATGCGCGAGGTGCTGTCACGCCGATTCGTGCGCGCGCAGAAGGAAGATCCCGAGCGCACGCTCGGCCAATGGCCGGATCTTGTCCTTCTCGACGGCGGGCTCGGCCAGCTGAACGTCGCGCTCAAAGTGCTCGCCGACCTCGGCATCCCGGACCTTTGTATTGCCGCCATCGCCAAGGGTCCGGATCGAAACGCGGGCCGCGAACAGTTCTTCATGCCCGGCCGGGAGCCCTTCATGCTGCCGCCCAATCATCCAACGCTCTATTTCCTGCAGCGCCTGCGGGACGAAGCCCATCGCTTCGCGATTTCGGCGCATCGCGCCAAACGGTCCAAAGCGATCGGTCAATCGCTACTCGATGAAGTAGCCGGCATCGGCGCCGCGCGAAAAAAATCACTATTGCGTCATTTTGGCTCGGCCAAAGCCGTTTCCGCCGCCGGCCTTTCCGATCTGCAGACCGTGCCGGGCATCAGCGCCGCGACCGCGAAAAAAATCTATGACCATTTCCATCCCGGCGGGTAGAGTCGGCGGATGTTGAACCTGCCCAACATCCTGACGATCTCGCGCATCTTCGTGATCCCGATCGTGCTGGTTCTGATCGTGCTCGACGCACCGTGGGCGCGCTGGACTGCTTGCGCGCTGTTCACGCTCGCGGGCGTCACGGATTTCCTGGATGGGTATCTCGCGCGGCGTTCCAACATGGTCTCGGCGCTGGGACGATTCCTCGATCCCATCGCCGACAAGCTGCTGGTCGTCGCCGTTCTTTTTCTCGTCGTAGCGCTGCCAAGCCGCGTCGACGATTGGGAGCTGTGGTCGCTGTTCCCCGCGCTTGTCATCCTGTTGCGGGAAATCATGGTATCGGGCCTGCGCGAATTCCTGGCGGAGATCCGCGTTGGCCTGCCCGTCACAAAGCTCGCCAAGGCCAAGACGACGGTACAGATGGTGGCTCTGGGCTTCCTGATCGTCGGTGACGCCGCGTTCGACTGGATCCCCGCCAAGCTGATCGGCGAAATCGGAATCTGGATCGCCGCTGCAATCACTTTGATCACCGGCTACGACTATCTCCGCGCCGGCCTCAAGCACATGGACGCCAAAGCCTGATGGCCATCCACGTGCTCTACTTCGCTTCGGTGAAGGAAAAGGTCGGCCTCGCGGAGGAAGAGGTGAGCCTTCCGGCAAGCGTCGCAACGGTCGGCGATCTGATGGAGTGGCTCGCAGCCCGCAGCCCCAACCATGCGAATGCATTCGCCAATCCCGGCATGATCAAGTGCGCGGTCGATCAGACGCATGTCCCGGCGTCGTCCCTCCTCGGCAACGCCCGGGAGGTCGCCTTCTTCCCGCCGGTCACGGGCGGCTGAGATGAGCGCAGCACGGGTCCAACGTGAACCATTCGATCCCGGCGCCGCGCTGAATGCCTTCCTGAAAGACACGCCGCAGGCCGGCGGTATCGCGGTGTTCGTGGGCCAGATGCGCGATTTCCGCGGCGCAGACCGCGGAACCGGCGAGGCCGTCAGCGCCATGACGCTCGAGCACTATCCGGGCATGGCCGAACGCGAACTCGGCACCCTGGTCGACGAAGCGCGCAGCCGATGGAAACTCGACAACGTGATGGTGATTCATCGCACCGGCGAACTCGCGCCGGCAGATCCCATCGTGTTCGTGGCCACGGCCTCAGCGCACCGCGCCGATGCACTGGATGCGTGCAGTTTCCTGATCGACTGGCTGAAGACCAAAGCGCCCTTCTGGAAGAAGGAAGTGACCGCGAGCGGCGCGCAGTGGGTCGAGGCCTGCAGCAGCGACGATGCGCGCGCCATGCGCTGGCAAAAGTAAAAGCGCCCTTAAGAATCAGGCCTTTCTCGTTGCAATCGGGTCTGCGTAAACGCTGTGGTTGCGGAGATTCATGCAACGTCGCGCGGGCGATAACCGTTAGTATGGCGTCACTGGTGCAGTTGTTTTGCCGCCGGCTAGAACCGAAGAACTTGGTACGACGGCCGGCGTGGCAGAGACGGAGATCGATCAAAGGCTGGTTTTGCGATGGGCCGCGATCGGGCGCAAAAACCGGTTTCCACTTTTTGCTGATCGCGGCCCAGAAGGGCGACTCCATGGGCGGTTTATTCGATATCGTTCAGTACGAGGTACAGGTTCTGCAGGACGGACATTGGACCGTCCGCGCGCGCTATACGCGCTCGGAACGAGATCATGCCTTCACCGAAGCGCGGCGCATCGATCTTAACGAAAGCCATCCGGCGCGCGTGGTGCGCGACGTCTACGATCCCCAAAACGGACGTAGCCAGGAATTCACGATCTTCATGAGCGACCGGGCGAAGATGTTCAAACCCGGTGCGCCGCCGTCGACGCGCGGCAAGGCAACGCCGCGCGCGGCGCAGCGGGCGGTGGCGGAGCGCAGCAACGAACGCCGCGCGCCCTTCGCGTTCCGCATGACCATGGCGGTCGGCGTCGGGGTGGTGACCGCCCTCCTGATCACCGCCATCACGACCTGGGCCTTCACCGAACGGCAGGAGACGTTTGCGAGCGTGCTTGCGCGCTCGCCGGCGCCGGGATCGGCGATGACGCTGTTCGTGACAGTGGTTCTGTTTAGCGTCTTCACGCTGCTGCGCGGTCCGCTCGGCATCTCGCGCCTGGCGCGCACGATCGGTACGTACTTCGACGGTCTCCACACAGGCCCGGGCGATGCCGTATCACCGGCCCGGGAGCCGCAGGCGCCCCGGCTGCGCAGGGAACCCGTCCTGCGCGCGACAGCGCCAGTGATCGATCACGACAGTCACGTGCTCTCCTTATCGCGCGTCATGCTGGTGCGGTTCTTCACGGAAGCGGCGCCGCCCAATGCGGCCAAGGCGATGGAGGACTCCCTGGGCCTGCGGGGGCTTGCGCTCTTTCTTGCCGGAGCGGCGAGCGAATTGGCCTCGCATCTCGAGATGCCTTCCGCGACGGAACTGCTGACACACGTCACACCGACGCTGCTGCAGGATGCGACCAAGGAAGCCCTTCGAGAGCTGCGGGCGGTGGGCCCCGCCGATGCCGCCCTGATCGCCACCGGCCGGACGGGCATGCGCAAATACGTGAGCGCGGCCGACGAACACCCGTCCATGTCTGGCGCGCTCGTAGCTTGGCATAAAGCCGTTCGCGCCGAAGCGCCGCCGCCACAGGCGAAAGCGTCTTAGCCCTGGAAACAAGAACCGCCGCAGCGGAGCTGCGGCGGCAAAATAAATAGAAAACCGATAACCCTTCGACCCCGGACTGCGTCCAGGATCGCCAAAGACTACGCTGCACTCGATTTGGCTTCGCGCGGCTTGCCGACGGCTACGTCGAAGTCGGCCATCAGGGTGCGGCAAACTTCGCCCGGCGTGAACTTGAACTGGCCGAGCTCGCGCACGGGCGTGACTTCCGCCGCGGTGCCCGTGAGGAAACACTCCTGCGCTTTCGCAAGCTCATTCGGGAAGATCGCGCGCTCGATGACCTTATAGCCCCGCTTGCGGGCCATCTCCATGACCGCCCGACGGGTGATGCCGTCGAGGAAGCAGTCGGCCGCGGGTGTATGGATCTCGCCATTCATGACGAAAAACACGTTGGCGCCGGTCGCCTCGGCGACTTGACCGCGCCAGTCAAGGAACATGGCGTCATCGAAGCCTTCGCGCTCGGCCTTGTGCTTGCTGACCGTGCAGATCATGTAGAGGCCGGCGGCCTTGGCTTTCACTGGCGCCGTTTCCGGGGACGGACGTTTGTAATCGGCCCACTGCAGCCGCACGCCCTTGAGGCGGGCCTCCAGCGAGAAGTAGACGCCCCACACCCAGGATGTGATGGCGACGTTGATGCGTGCGTCTTGAGCGGCGACACCCATCATCTCGCTGCCGCGCCACACGATCGGACGAACATAGGCGTCGGCTTGATTGTTCGCCTTGAGCACGGCGTACGTCGCATCATTGATCTCCTTCGGCGTGAAGGGGATCTCCATGTCGAGCGTCCTGGCCGAGAAGAACAGACGGTCGGTATGTTCCTCGAGCTTGAAGACCTTGCCGCCGTAGGCGCGTTCGCCTTCGAAGACCGACGAGGCGTAATGCAGGGCATGGGTGAGGACATGGACCTTGGCGTCACGCCAAGCAACCATCTGGCCGTTCATCCAGATAAAGCCGTCACGATCGTCAAACGAAGCGCCCATGGAAACCTCCTTACGCGCAGACGCGCCTCGGTCATCTCCGGGCGCGCAATTTTATTACTTAAAAAGCCTCATCACAGGTAACATTCGAAATGAAGCCGCGTCAAGACCGGTAACAAACGGAATCCATTATGTCAACACTGCTGACATAATCGCCCCACACGCTATGCTTTGGGGAAAGCTTCTCCGCGAAGTGCGAGGACCATGGCCGACCCCAAAACCATCGTCAATCCGCTGTTCCTGCGCGAAGACGACCTGCGCCAGGCCATCGAGCTGTTGTTTTTCGCCTACCGCGACTTCACCGCGCGCGGCGATGCCATTCTTGCGCGCCAGAACTTCGGCCGAGCCCATCATCGCATCCTTTATTTCGTGGGCCGATACCCGGGAATATCGGTCGGGGATCTTCTGGATATTCTCAACATCACAAAGCAGAGTTTGTCGCGGGTCCTGAGCCAATTAGTTCGCGAAGAGTTCGTCGCACAGAAACCCGGCGCCCGCGACCGGCGCCAGCGGCTGCTTTATCTGACCGACAAGGGCAAGGCCTTGGAGCGTGAATTGACCAGCGAGCAGCGGATGCGCTTCGCCGCCGCTTACAAGGACGCAGGGGCGGTGGCCGTCGAAGGTTTCCGCAAAGTTCTGCTGGGAATCATGGACGCCAAGGCGCGCAAACGATTCCTGAGCCCCTTCGAGTCATGAACACGCCGTCCACCAAATCCGGCGATCAATATCCGCCGCATATTCTCGTGGTGGACGACGATACGCGTCTTCGCGCGCTTCTGAAGAAATTCCTTCGCGATAGCGGATACATGGTCACGGCGGCGGCCAATGCCGCCGAAGCGCGCCGGCAGATGAACGCGCTGACCTTCGATCTCCTGGTGGTCGACGTGATGATGCCTGGGGAGGACGGTTACGCGCTGACCAAATCCATTCGCGCGACGAACACCGTGCCGATCCTGATGTTGACGGCGATGGGGGAAGCGACGCACCGCATCAAAGGCCTCGAGCTGGGCGTCGACGATTACATGGCCAAGCCGTTCGAGCCGAAAGAGCTGATGCTGCGGATTGGATCCATCTTGAGACGGGCGCCGCCGCCGCCGGCAGCGACATCCAAGACGGAGCTCAAATTCGGCGCCTGCCGGTACGATCTCGCCCGCAAACAGCTGACGCAGGATGGCGCACCGGTGCACCTCACCATGGGAGAGATGGAACTGCTCCACACCCTGGCGCAGAAAGCCAACGAGCCGATCGAGCGCTCCGACCTCGGCGTGACCGAGGAAAACGGTTTCAATCCGCGCACCATCGACGTCCAGATCACGCGGCTTCGCCGCAAGATCGAGCCCGACCCGCGACAGCCGCGTTACCTGCAGACCGTGCGGGGAACGGGGTACATCTTGAGGACCGATCCGTGACGCCCGTCGACAAAGCCGCCCGGGCGACACATCCGGCGCCGGACTCCTGGCTGAAATGGCCGGAGCCGGCGGCGCTCGAGCGCATCATGCCGCGGACGCTGATGGCGCGCGTCAGCCTGACGATCCTGGTGCCTCTGATTTTGGTGCAGCTGATCTCCACCTTCGTCTTCTACGACAATCACTGGGACGCGATGCGGCGGCGCATGGCGCAGGACCTTGCCGGCGACATCGCTTCCGTCGCACAGGCCATGGCGCAGTTCGAGGACCCCGCGCAGCGCGCATGGCTGATCGCGAACGCGAAGGAAACGATGGAGCTGGACGTGACTTTCGAGCCCGGCGCCCGGCTGCCGAGCGCCGATGTGGCCGTCGAGCCCGTCGACATCGCGACCGTACGCGAAGCCTTGCGCACCGTGCTGCGCCAGCCGTTCTCGATCGACCGCCTCGCGTTCCGTACCGACCGGCTGGTGGCGATCCGCGTCCAGAACGAGGCCGGCGTCATTACCGTGCTGGCGCCCCGGCAACGGATCTTCGGGCCGGCAAACAGTACTTACGTCTTCGTCGTCTGGATGGTGGGTTCCTCGATTCTCCTGTTCGGCGTGGCGACGGTGTACCTGCGGAGTCAGGTGGCGATCGTGCGCAGGCTCGGGCGCGCGGCGGAAAATTTCGGCAAGGGCCGCGAGGTTCCCGACTTCCCCAGCGATGGCCCGTTCGAGGTGCGCCAGGCGGCCCGCGCGTTCAATCTCATGCGCGCGCGCATCCAGCGTCAGATCGCGCAGCGGACCGAAATGCTGGCAGGCGTTTCGCACGATCTGCGCACGCCGCTGACGCGCCTGAAACTCCAACTCGCGATGATGGAGAAGAACAGCGCCGAAGACGTCGCCGACCTGCGCGAGGACGTTGCCGAGATGGAGCGGATGCTGGAGGCCTACCTCGCTTTCGCGCGCGGAGACGGCGCCGAGGATGCGGCCCCTGCCGATATCGCCCAATCCATCGAGGAGGTCGTCAGCCGTTTCCGCCGCGACGGAGCCGACATCAGCCTTTCGCTTGCGACGCTTCCAAAACAGATGGCCCTAAAGGCGGTCGCTTTCGAGCGCTGCCTGGGAAATCTCATTGGCAACGCGGTGCGCTACGGCCGCCGTGTCGAAGTCCACGCCCGCCGTATCGACGGAACCATCGAAATCAACGTGGACGACGACGGTCCCGGTATCCCGGAAGACAAGCGCGAGGAAGTGTTCCGGGCATTCCATCGGCTGGAGCCTTCACGCAACCCGGAGACGGGCGGAATCGGCCTCGGCCTCACAATTACCCGCGATATCGTACGCGGCATGGGCGGCGAAGTTTCGCTCGAGGATAGCCCGCTCGGCGGCCTCAGGGCGTGTTTGACGATTCCACTTTAGACGTCGGGGCGCGAGCGCGGGCGCGTTTCGGATAAACACTCTGAAGCTTAGTGAATATCGTCCGCGGACATCCGGGCGATCGCGATGGCCTGCAGAAGATGGTCCTCGTTCACAGGCTTATCGAGCACGATGAGCACGCCGGCGCGCATGGCGCGCTGCTTGAGCGCCGCATCGGCCCGGCCGGTGAACATGATGATCGGGAGGCGAATGCCCTTCCCGCGCAGGGTTTCCACCAGGTCGACACCCGTCATACCCGGCATGTGATTGTCCAATATCAGACAATCCCCGCGCTGCAATTCGACCGCCTCCAAGAGTGCCGCAGCCGAAGCATAGGCGCTGACGGGCAGCCCATGAGATTCGAGCAGAGCGCGCGTGGAGTCGCGCACGGGCTCGTCGTCGTCGACCACAAATATCGACGGTTCACGGGTGGGCGGATTTGGAAGGGCTAAATTCATGGTCGCGACACTACGCGAGCCCATGAAGCCTCGATATACGTAGTAGTCCTTAGAATTTGACCTAGAGCAGCTCAACCCCTGCGTGGGCTCAGGCGGATTCAGGTCCGCGGGGATGCGGAGCTAGGTGGTAGCGGGGATCTCTATCTTCGCGGCAAGCGCCATGCGCACCAGGTCCGAAAGGCTGCGCGCTTGCATCTTCTCCATCACGCGGCCGCGGTGCACTTCGACGGTCCGCGGCGAGATGTCCATGCGGTGGGCGATGACTTTGTTGGGCCGTCCGGCCACCAGATGCTCCATCACTTCACGTTCGCGGGCCGTCAGCTGTGCGATGCGCGTCTCGACCTCCTGGGCGGCGGCGGTCTCTCCGCGAGTGCGCCGGTTTTGGGCGATACCGCGCTCGATGCTTGCGCGCAGCACCTCGTCGTCGAACGGCTTTTCGATAAAGTCGACGGCGCCGGCTTTCATGGCGCGGACCGCAAGCGGCACGTCGCCGTGACCGGTGATGATGATCACCGGCAGGCCGAGGCCGCGGTGAATGATCTCTTCCTGCAGCTGAAGCCCGTCCATATCCGGCATACGGATGTCGGCGATGACACAGCAGGCTTCTTTCGGCTTATAACCGCCGAGGAAGGATTTAGCCGAGTCGAAGGTTTCGACGGTGAATCCGTCCGCTTCGAGCAAGGCCGACAGGGAATCCCGGACAGCTGCATCGTCATCAACAACAAAGACGGTCGCTTTCGTCATCTCGTTTCCTCACTCATCCCCATCGGCGACCGGCACCTGGAAACGGAACGTAACGCCGCCTTCCGCATTGGGCGCAGCCCAGAGCTTGCCGCCGTGCGCATCAACTATAGAACGGCAAATGGATAGGCCAATGCCCATTCCGTCGTCCTTGGTGGTCACGAAAGGCTGAAAAAGCCTGGCCGCCACGTCCTCCGGCAACCCCGGTCCGGTATCGGCGACGCTGACCAGGACGAACCGTTCATCTACGGGTTCGGTAGCGACACAGAGATCGCGCCGCGGACGACCGGCCATGGCCTCCAAGGCATTGCGCACGAGGTTGAGCAAGACCTGTTGAATCTGAATCTTGTCGATCAAGACCGGATTGAGATTGGCGCCGAGCTTGGCGTTGACCGTCACGCCGGCGTCGGCGGCGCCGACAAAGGCCAAGGCCAGCGCTTCCTCGACCACCGTGTTGATATCTTCCCTGGCGCGGTTGTCTTCGCGCTTTTCGATGAAGTCGCGCAGACGGCGGATGATCTGGCCGGCGCGGAGCGCCTGGGCCGCGGCCTTATCGAGCAGCTCTTGCACCTTGACCCGCGAGGCTTCCACTCCCTGATCCAGCGTGCGCCGCGCGGCCTTTACATAGTTCGCGACAGCCGTAAGCGGCTGGTTGAGTTCGTGGGCAAGCGCCGAACTCATCTGCCCCATGGCGGTCAAACGCGATACATGCAGAAGTTCCGCCTGCAGATCCTGAAGGCGACGCTCCGCGCCCTGGCGCTCGGAGACGTCGCGGATGAATCCCGTGAACAGCCGCCGGTCCCCGATCTTGATCTCTCCGACTTTGAGCTCCAGCGGAAAGGTCGACCCGTCGCGCCGCTGGCCCATGACCACCCGGCCGATACCGATAATGCGCTTCTCTCCCGTGGTCCGGTAGTGCGCAAGATAGCTGTCGTGGTTATCGCGGTAAGGGGCAGGCATCAGCATCTTCACGTTCCGGCCCAGCACCTCGCTCTCGAGATAGCCGAAAAGCCACACCGCAGCCGCGTTCAAGGATTCGATCCGGCCCATCTCGTCGATGACGAGGATCGCATCGGGACCGGTTTCGAAGACGCTGCGCAACCGCTCCTCGCGCTCGCGCAACGCCGTCTCGGCTTCTTTTTGCGCGGTGACGTCCAGTACAACACCGACAAACAGGCTGCGGCCCTCGAGCTCGCCCTTGCCGACCGATAAGGAGAGCGGGAACGTCGTTCCGTCTTTCCGCTTTCCGACGAGCTCGCGTGGAGCTCTCGTTCCCGGCGCATCCTGAGCTTGCAGGATTTCCGCAATGGGCGGCGGTGCCTCGAGGAGGATGGCCAGATTCCCTCCGATCACATCGCCCGCCGCCACTCCGAACAGGCGCTCACACATCGGATTGAAGAGCTGAATACGGCCCGCGCCATCGACGACAATAATCCCCGCGGCCGCAGTCGCGACGAGGATGTCAAAACGCGCGCGGACTTCCTCGGCCGTCAGTCCGGCGGGCTGCCACATACGCTCCATTCCGAACCGGCCCCTTTACCGCGCCAAAAGCCCGGGTTTCATGTCCTTTTGCGGCATTCAGCCGGCAATAAGTACGTGATAACCCGTACGAACATCTCCCAATTTAGGGAAGAAACCGCCTGGTTCATCCTGCATCCATTGAAATTATGTAGCGTCACTTGAGCAACCGGATGAGCGAGGACCCTAACATGCTGCAGACGGTCCCTGGAACTCTGGCAAAGAACCACACGACCACCTCGTGGCCGCACGAAGGTTACGTCCCGGCGCGTCCCCTGGAGCAACTCGCCGGTTTCGGGACGCGGATCACGGTCAAACGCGGACAGGAAATCTTTGCCGAAGGCAGCGACGCGGAGAATTGCTTCCGCCTCGTCGAGGGCAGCGTCCGTCTCGTCAAACTGATGGCCGACGGCCGGCGGCAGGTGTGCGAATTCCTCAAGGCCGGCGATCTCCTCGGTTTCGAAACCGACGACGAGCATTATTTCTCGGCCGAAGCGGTTTGCGACAGTACGCTGGTACGGTATCCGCGGCGGGCCATCGAAGCGCTGCTGGCCCAAGACAAAGACTTCGCCCGTCAGCTTCGTCAGATGACCGCGCGCGGCTTGCAGGACGCGTATCGACGCATGGTGCTTCTGTGCCACAAATCGGCGCAGGAGCGTATTGCCTGGTTCCTGCTCGAACTGGCGGACGGTGCGGGATCCGACGGCGCCATTCACCTTCCGATGACGCGCACGGACATCGCCAACTATCTCGGCATGGCGATCGAGACCGTGAGCCGCGCGATCGCCCAGTTCAAACAAACCGGCGCGATCGCGCAGAAAAGCCTCAGCCGCATCCAAGTGCTGGACCGCGACGCGCTCGCGGTCGTGCGCGGCGAGGTCTGAGCCTGAATTCCTGAGCTTCGGCGGGGGCCGGGCAAAATGGGCCGTGCTGCTTTGAGCGCGCGGCCCATTTTCTTTTGAGGCACCGCGAATCCCTCATCCCGGTTGTTCGTCAAGGGAAATTCATGGGCGAGACCGGAACAAGAGCGGCACGCTGCCGTTGTTGATGCCAGTTCGTTGTCAGCCTATCGGTTCGCGTAAGAGATGATCGTCGTTGCACAGCTTAGGTGTCCCGGCTGCGGGCATAGCGGGACTGCCGAATGGAGAGCCTACCGCCCGAAATTCCTGAGGGAGCTCCAGGCCGTGCGCGGCCGCTTCATCCCGCGCAGCATCCGCTCGAACGCAGATGCGTTCCTGTGCGAGAGCTGCCGCTGCCTTGTCCACACGACCGAAGATCTCGCCGCTGTCCGGGCATAAGCTTCCCAAAGAGGCAGCTTCATGCAGACGGCTGTCGAGGGGCAAAGATTCGCAAATTCTTCGTTCGGCGCGGTCGCAGTGAAGAGCCAGAGACACTCCAGGCCACGTGCGCGCGCCTCCTCGATGAGCGCCCGGCAGACGGCGCGTCCGCAGCCTTGGCCGCGTCGATGGTTGGCGACAACGACCGATCGCAATAAGGCGCGCGCGCCATAGACCTCAAGGCCGCCCCATGCCAGGGGCATGCCAGCCTCGTCATATCGGATGAAGAAGCGTCCCGGCCGGTCTAAGTCCGCGGTCGGCAAACCAGCGTCTTCAAGGGCTGCGCGGAATTCCGGATTGCCTGCCCGCTCAGTTGCGATCTTCGGCATGACTCTTTTTTAGCGAACGAAGCAGCGGCAAAGCCAATGCGAGGCCGCAGACTTGAGCAGCAATGAAGCCGGCCATGTCTTGAGGCCGTATTCCGGCGAAAGTGTCGGTGAAGGAGCGCGCAACCGTTACGGCGGGGTTTGCGAAGGATGTCGAGGACGTGAACCAATACGCAGCCGCGATGTAAGCGCCGACCGCCCCGGCGAGGGTTGGTCTGCCGTAGCGTAAACAGCCCCAAATAACGGCGAGCAAGCCGAATGTAGCGACCACTTCCGCCGTCCATGCTCCCACGCCGGTGCGAACATGGCTACCCACCTGTAACACGGGCAGCCCGAACATGGCGTGGCTGATGAGCGTGCCGGCGATCGCTCCTAGAATCTGCGCGCTCAGATAAATGGGCACGTCAATCCAGGCGACTTCTTCAAGTATCGCCCCTCCAAGTGTGACGACGGGGTTCATATGCGCGCCGGAAACGGGTCCACAGACGAGGATCAGGGTGTATAGCGCCGCGCCGGTGGCGAGAGCATTGGCGAGAAGGGCGAGCGCCGAATTACCCGCGCTCAGAGTGTGCGCCATGATGCCCGAACCGACGACGGCGATGAGCAGAAAGGCCGTCGCGGTAAATTCCGCGATAAAAAGCTGCCGGCGGCGTCCCGACCTCATCCTTGCCGGCCCGCTTCAAGAAGCGATTCGTGGAGCTGTTCACGACGAAGCTTGCTGAACGGTATCGCCAGGAAATATTGGATACGGCGTTCGAGGATGCGCGCCGTTTCATGGAACGCCCTCACTTGCATGTCGTGGGGTCCGCCAACCGCTGCGGGGTCCGGCATTCCCCAGTGCGCGGTCGCCGGATGACCGGGCCATACGGGACAGACTTCGCCGGCGGCCTGATCGCAGACGGTGAGGATGAAATCCATCTTCGGCGCGCCTGGCGCGGCGAACTCATTCCAGCTCTTGCTGCGCAGGCCCTCGGTCGAAAGTCCGAAGCTGCGCAACGTCTCAAGGGCCACCGGATGCACCGCCCCCTTGGGGAAACTTCCCGCGCTATACGCTGTGTATTTTCCGCCGCCCAGATTATTGAGCAAGGCCTCGGCGAGGATACTCCTTGCGGAATTTCCCGTGCACAAGAACAGAACGTTGCGGACCTGTTCGGTCATCGGCTTACGCCGCGCAACACCCGCCGCCGGCCGCGGGTTTGGGCTCGCAGCAGTCCGCGGCTTCTTTGCTGGAAGCTGCGGGACCGTCCGATCCGTATACTGTTGCTTCCCCGTGCGTCAAAAATGTCTCCCACGCAATTCCTTGCGGATCGTTCACCCAGTGCTTGTCGCTTTTGGCGTAGCAGCAGGTCGTGCCCTTCTCCTCGGCAATCGGGGAACTCGCGCGAGTCAGCCGTTCGTACACTTCGGAAAGCTCCGATTCATTCTCGACTTGGATGCCAAGGTGTTGAATGCCCGTGATGTCGGAGCGTTCGGAAATCGCGAAGTTGAGCCTCGGGTCCTCCAACATCCACTTGGCGTAATCAGGTCTGCGGACGGTTGGCCCGGCGGCGAATAGCGTCGAGTAGAACTTGACCGATTGATCGAGATTCGGGACCGAGAGGTGGACATGCATGCGTTTCATGCGACCTTCCTTTTCCTTGCTGATTTCGACGGCGCCGGCGCGCAGTTCCGTCCGCGGCAACAGTTTTCCGTCAAATATCCGATAAGCGTATTCATGCGCTCGTAATCGGCAGTCTGTATCAACTGACGGCCTTCCCTGCGGGCACGCACGAGACCGGCGTGCTGGAGCTGGCTCAAGTGAAACGAAAGGGTTGCCCCGGGCATATCGAGCTTGGCGGCAATATCACCCACCACCAGCCCCTCCGGTCCCGCCTCGACAAGCAGGCGGTAAATCGCAAGGCGCCCCTCGTGGGCGAGAGCCGAAAGTGCAACGACCGCGGTTATCGATTCCATATTTCTAGAATAGTCGAATCTTTTAGCGCGTCAAGAGCACGTTCCGGTCAGGCACTGATTTTACGGTTCCAGCAGCCGCCAAGCGGGCCGGGTGATCGAATTTGATTTCGGCTTCTGTTTCACCCCAGGCAGCGGCGTGCCGTCGAAATCCTCTTCGAGCCACCAACCTGCGACACGGCCGTCCCCTTTCGGCTCGTACGGCCGGTCGTAGTAGAACGTGTAGACCGGTTTACCTTTGTAAGCCCATTGCTTGCGGCCATCGTCGCGCTGAACGACGGTCCAATCGCCGGTGGGCTGTGCGTTGTCCGGGGCGCGAATGATCGGCCATACCGCCGCGCACACGGCATCGCAGTTGGACTTTCCAGGCGCATCGCCTTCGAAGGTGTAGAGCGGCAGAAAAGCGGGGAAGGATTTGTAAACCCATTTGCCGTCGTCACGCCCCAGCGCGACTTGGCCCGGATGGTTCGGATTGGGATCTCCGTCCGCCGCGACCGCAGGCCCGGCACATAAAGCACAAAAGAGAATCACAAGGTCAGTCGGCCGCATCGTACGTCCCAAGGGCACACCGATCGACTTTAGCGCGGCCGATCGAAGATGTCATATTTCCAGCGTCCGTCGTCGCATAGCGCGCCGCGCCTTGCGTCGTTGGCGCACAACACTGGAGCACGAGGACCCAAATCGGGGCAACGCTACGCCGGCGCTTCTTCAGCCCGCCGCCGCCGGAAGCCCCGCAACCCCGCAAGACGTTCCGCCCGCTCGAGGGCACGGTCCAGCGCGGCCATCGTTTTGGCGAGATCGCTGCTATCGTCATCGAGCCACGCCCTTAACGCGCAAGCGAGAACGACCTTCATGCCTTGGATGCGAAGGCAGCCAAGGAGACCGTCGGGCGAAACACCCGCCGCGGCAAGCATGACGGCGGCGCTGCGATCGGTACGACAGACCGCCGCGGCCGCGCTCGGCAGATCGTAACGCATGCCATTCACCACGGCCCGCATGCCGTCGCGGTTGGTATTCATGGCATCGAAACGTTTCATGGCGACGTCGAACAGCCGGTCGCGCACACTGTCGGTCTCGTCGACGGCTTTCACGCCGGCCAGCATGCGCTGATCGAGGCGGTCGAATATGCGCGCGATCAAGTGCACGCGAGTGGGGACCTTTTCAAGCACATCGCCCAGGGAGAGCCCGGCGCGCTGCGCGACCGCGGTCATGGCGAGGTTGCGCCACCCCAGCGCCGCGGCCTCGGCAAGCGCAGCGTCGACGATGCGATCGATTTCGGTCACCACCGGCAACGCGGCCGGCTTCGACGGCTTATTGGGTTTTTTTGCCATGGCAACCTCCTAGCCTGCGAGCTCCTTGGATCGTTTCGTCGCCGCCGCGACGGCACGGGTCAACAATGGTTTTAGACCCTCTGCCGCCATGAGAACGTTGAGCGCGGCCTCGGTGGTTCCGCCGGGGCTGGTGACATTCTTGCGAAGCTCGGCCGGATCCATTGTGCCGGCTTCGAGCAACGCGCCGGCTCCAGACACCGTGGCGCGCGCAAGCTGCGCGGCGAGGTCGGGCGAGAGCCCGGCGGCAACGCCGGCGTCGCGCAGGCATTCAGTCAGAAGAAATACATAAGCCGGGCCGCTGCCGGACACCGCCGTGACCGCGTCGATCTGCCCTTCATCCCCGATCCAGGTTACCTGCCCGACGGCGCTCATCAGCACCTCGCACACGCGCGCCTGCACTTCGCCGACATTTGGCGCCGCATACATGACGCTGATCGCCTTGCCGACGGCGGCCGGCGTATTGGGCATCGCCCGCACGACCGCGGCCTCCTCGCCGAGGTGCTTGCGGAAATAAGAGGTCGGCCTTCCCGCGATGACGGAGAGGAACACCGGATGTTGCGGCGTGAAAGACTTGTATGTGGGGATGACCTGATCAGCCACCTGCGGCTTGACCGCAAAGAGGATCACGTCCGGGCGGAAGTCGCGCGGGACATCGCTCATGTGCGGCAGGACGGTGAGCGCGCGATGTTCCGAACAGGCGGCGACGCTGTCGCGCCCGGCCGGCTCGACGACGATCGCGTCCACCGGCGAAAGGCCGCGCTTGAACCAGCCGTCGAGAAGCGCGCCGCCCATCTTGCCGCAGCCGACGAGGAGAATGGTGCCTTGCATGGGGCAACGATAGCACCGCGGTTGCTTGCGCAACAACCGCGCGCGGGATCCGGGTGGCCTGGGCTACGCCCAGGATAACGAATTCGCTTAGGCTTCGCCGACGGTGTCGAGAAGCGAGCTGGCGATCGCGTCGTCTGCGGTACGCCCGCCCCAGATCACGAACTGGAAGGCAGGGTAGTAGCGCTCGCATTCCGCGACCGCGAGGTCCATTAGCTCGCTGATGAGGTCGCCATCCAGACGGTCGGGCAAACGCACCGTGTGACGGAACATCGGGATGCCCTCCTCCACCCAAATGGCGAAGTGGCCCATCCAAAGACGCTCGTTGAGCTTGGCAAGAAGCTCGTAGACCTGCCCTATCAGCTTCGACTGGACTCGCATATCGAGAGCACAGGAGAAGTGAAGCGCCTTGAGGTCCTCGGACCAGGCGAAGAACATGCCGTAGTCGCACCACGATCCGGGGGCTTCCACTGCCAGTTCGGTCTCGCAGCGCCGGTCGTGGACCCACTCCTTGCCGGCGATAAATTCTTCGATGAAATCGATGGGGTTGGTAACGGTAACAGACTGGCGGCGAAGCGTATCTTTGGACTGCAAAAGACCCTCCCCTCAAACCAACCAAACGCGGGTCTCAAACCCCTGGCCCGTTCCGGACCGATGCTCTCGAACCGAGAGCACATATTTCAAGATATAGTAGGGGCTGAAGGGTCGCAATACAAAATAGCGCGTAAATCCGCCGAGTCGCGTAATTCTTGTGGATAAGTCTATTTTTTGAATCGGCGCGGGGAATATCACGCCTTAGGTGAAGCGCTCTCGCTCGCAGCAAGTCTACGTTCGAGCTCGATGACACGTGCCGTCAATCGCTCCTGCTCGGCGCGGGCTTCGGCCGCCATCGCGCGCACCACATCGAACTCCTCGCGGCGCACGTATCCGCCGTCGGCCATCACGCGTTCGAGACGATCGCGCACCATCGCCTCCATCTCCTGCTTGAGGCCCGACAGAGCGTTGAGAGCGCCGCCGCTTAAGCGCGCGAGATCGTCGAAGATGCGATTTTGCGATTGCATTCACGGCTCTCCTCGTCTTGCCTACCCCCTAATATCTGCACGCGAAGTTCCATAAGCAAGCCCATGTTCATCGTCACCGGCGGCGCCGGGTTCATCGGATCGAATCTCGTCGCCCTGCTCGAAGAGCGCGGGCTCTCTCCGCTCGTCATCGTCGACCGCTGCGAAACCGAGCACAAGACGCGCAATATCGCCAAACGCAGGGCACAGCGCGTGCCGCCGGAATACCTGACCGCGCATCTCGCGGAGGTCGGCGACGAGGTGAAGGGAATCTTTCATCTCGGCGCGCTCACCTCCACCACCGAGCGCGATGTGGCCAAGCTGACGGAAATCAACGTCCAGCTGAGCCGTTACCTCTGGCGCTGGTGCGCCAATCACGAGGTCCCTTTCATCTATGCATCGTCCGCGGCCACCTACGGCGACGGCAAGATGGGCTTCAAGGACGACGACAGCCTTGCGGCCCTGGCCCATCTGCAGCCGCTCAATCCCTACGGCCAGAGCAAACACTCGTTCGACCTTTGGGTCGCAGAGCAAACCGCGCGCGGCGGGGCCGCCCCGCCGCGCTGGGCGGGCGTGAAATTCTTCAACGTCTATGGTCCGAACGAATTCCATAAAGGCGCGCAGGCGAGCCTTGTGCCGCAGGTGTACGCGAAAGCCGTCAGAGGCGAGGCTTATCCTCTCTTCCGCTCGCACAATCCGGCCTATGCCGACGGCGGTCAGCTGCGCGATTTCATCTTCGTGGAAGATTGCTGCGAGGTGTTGTTGTGGCTCTACGAGCTCGCACCCGACAATGGGATTTTCAATCTGGGCACCGGGAAGGCGCGCTCGTTCATCGACCTTGCCAGCGCCGTGTATCGGGCCCTGGGAAAAGAGCCGATGATCATTTGGCGCGATACGCCGGAAGACATCCGGGGACAATATCAGTATTTTACGGAGGCGCGCATGGAACGCCTGCGCGCGCTTGGGTATAAAGCGCCGTTTACCGGGCTGGAAGACGGTGTCGCCAAGACCGTGAAGATCCTGACGCAGCCCGATCCTTACAGGTAAAGATGTTCGCCATCGCCTTTCCCGCCATCGACCCGGTACTGATCCAGATCGGGCCAATCGCGATCCGCTGGTACGCACTGGCCTACATCGTCGGGCTGTTCGCCGGCGTCGCATACATGCGCTGGCAGGTCACCAAGCCGCCTGCGCTGATGACGAAGGCTCAAGTGGACGATTTCTTTCTCTGGGTGCTGGGCGGCGTCATCCTCGGCGGCCGCCTCGGTTACGTGCTTTTCTATAAGCCGGAAATCTATCTTCGCGATCCGATCGCGATCTTCAAGACGTGGGAGGGCGGCATGTCCTTCCACGGCGGACTCATCGGCGTAGTCGTGGCGATCGTTCTGTTCGCGCGCCACATCAAGGTCGACAAATGGTACGTGGGCGACCATGTGGCCTGCGGCGTGCCGATCGGCCTCGGACTCGGGCGCCTCGCGAACTTCATCAACGCGGAACTGTGGGGCCGGCCGGCGCCCGACGTGCCCTGGGCGATGGTGTTTCCCGGCGCCGGCGACGTGCCGCGCCATCCCAGCCAGCTTTACCAAGCGGCGCTCGAGGGCCTGCTTCTCTTCATCATCGTCAATGTGCTCTGGCGCAACGAGGCCATCCGCAGGCGCCCCGGGATCCTCACCGGCGTTTTCCTCATCGGCTACGGTGTCTTCCGGATCTTCGGCGAGCTGTTCCGCGAGCCGGACAATTTCATCGGTTTCCTGCCCGGCGGCACGACCATGGGGCAGTGGCTGTCGGTGCCGATGGTGCTGTTCGGGGTATTCTCGATCTGGCGGGCGCGCCGCGCCGGTCCGGTCACCGCCAAGACATGAGCCTTGCCGCACAGCTGAAAGAGCGTATCCGGCGCACTGGACCGATCTCCGTTGCCGAATTCATGGAGGCTTGCGCGAGCGCGTATTACGCGCGGGGCGACGTGTTCGGTGCGGCCGGGGATTTCATCACCGCCCCCGAGATCACCCAAATCTTCGGGGAAATCGTCGGGCTGTGGTGCGCCGTGACCTGGCAAGCGCTGGGATCTCCGAAAGCCTTCCGTCTGATCGAATGCGGGCCCGGCCGCGGCACCCTGATGGCCGACGCCTTGCGCGCCGCGACACGCGTACCCGGGTTCAAGGAGGCCGCGCGCATTCATCTCGTCGAGCGCAGCGCAAAACTACGGGAGAAACAGCGCGAAACCCTGAAAGGGGAACTCATAACCTGGCACGACGACCTCGATGACGTGCCCGCAGGCTTCGCCATCGTCATCGCCAATGAATTCCTCGATGCGCTGCCGATCCGTCAGTGGCTAAAGACCGAACGCGGCTGGATCGAACGCGCCGTCGAAGTGGACGACGGCGGCTTTCGCTTCACACGCGGCAGCGCCCGTGATCTCCAACTGCCTTTGGCGATCTCCGCGGACGCCAAAGAGGGCGCCGTCTTCGAAACGTCCCCGGCGACAATCGGTTGGACGCGGCGCCTCGCCCATCGATTTGTGGAACATGGCGGCGCGGCCCTCGTGATCGACTATGGACACACACGCACGGCCGTCGGCGACACGTTACAGGCGGTGAAGAACCACAAGTACCATAATGTGCTTGAAGATCCCGGCGAGGCCGACCTTACCGCGCATGTCGACTTTGAGGCGGTCGGCACGGCGGCGCGGGAAATGGGCGCAAGGGTGTTCGGCCCTACGACGCAGGGCGAATGGCTGACGCGGCTGGGCATTTCCGTGCGCGCGGCGCAGCTTGGCGCCGGCAGGGACGAAAACAAGAGGCAGGCAATCCATGGCGCGGTTCAACGCCTGATCGCACCGGACGCCATGGGCCGTCTGTTCAAGGTGCTCGCCTTCGCGCATCCGGCCCTGGCAGCCTGCGAAGGATTCGGCGAGGATGCGCCGCAATGAACAAGATGGACCCTGCTCTCGCCGTTGAAACGCCGCAGCTTGCGCAGGCCGGCATCGTCCATGCGTTTTTCACGCGCCGCGGCGGCGTGTCGACGGGGCTTTATGACTCCAACAATGTCGCTTTCAGTGCCGCCGACGATCCGTCGTGCGTCGCCGAGAACCGTGCGCGCTGCTTGCAGCGGCTGGGACTCACGTCACTCGTAACCTTGAGCCAAAAGCACACGCCCGAAGTGATAGAGGTCGATGCGCCATGGGAGCATGGCGCATCGCCGGAAGCCGACGCGCTGGTGACGAACAAGAAAGGAATCGCGCTCGGCATCCTCACCGCGGACTGCGCGCCGGCCCTGTTCGCCGATGCGCAAGCCGGGGTCGTCGGCGCGGCGCACGCCGGCTGGCGCGGGGCGTTCGACGGCGTCATCGGCAACACAGTCGCGGCGATGGAGGATCTCGGCGCGCACGCGGAGCGTATCGTCTGCGTCGTCGGTCCGTGTATCGCGCAGGCCTCATACGAAGTCGGCGCCGAGTTCGTCGAGCGCTTCCTGGAGCGCGATGCCCGGTTCGACCGATTCTTCGGGCCCTCGCTTAAGGCCGGTCATGCGCATTTCGATTTATCGGGGTTTGTCGCAAGCCTGGCGTCCGCCGCCGGCGTGGGTCGGGTGACAATCGAGGGCAGCGATACCTGCACCCTTGAAGATCGATTCTTCAGTTACCGGCGGTCGGTTCTGCGCGGGGAAAAGGACTACGGCCGCCAATTGTCGGCCATCGGGTTGTTGCCATGAGCGTTCACCACACATCGTCGCGGCCTCGCGCGCCGACATGGCCCAGGGTGACGCCGCGGGTGATCGTTCTGCTCGCCTTTGCCCTTCTCGCCGCCTGCGGCGAAGTCGGCCGCCCCTTCCTGGGCGCGCCGCAAGCCACAAACGATAATCCCTTGCTGGACATGCCGACCGCCGTCGGAATTGCCGTTGTTCCGGTGCGTGGTTTACCGGACTCCCTCAATATGTCCGTCAGCAGGGCGGCGGCGAGCCGTCTGCAGGCATTGGAAATCCCAGCCGAAGCGGTACCGGCGAACACCGGCCTCGGATTTACGTTGGAGGGCGCGGCCGACACCGTCGCTCCGGCGCCGGGCGGACGCACTGTCAGTATCCTGTGGATGTTGAAGTCGCGCCGCGGCGAAGTCACCGGCACGCACCGCCAGAACGTCTTCATCCCAGAAAAGGCGTGGCAGGACGGCGAGAACGAGACGGCGACGTTGATGGGCGGGGAGATTGCCACCTACATCGCGTCGCTCCTCGGCGCCGAGACGCCGGTGGCGCCCGCGCAAGCCAAGCCCGCGGCCAACCTGCCGACGGTTTCGGTGAAAGCGGTGGAAGGCGCGCCGGGGGACGGGCGAGAGTCCTTACGCCTCGCGATCATTCAGATCCTCAACGAAAACGGTCTGCGCCGCGACGACGTAAACCCGGACATCACGCTCACCTGCGTCATGAGTTCGAAGCCCGCCAGCGACGGACTGCAGCAGGTGGAGATCGTGTGGCGGGCAACCACGCGCGCCGGCGCCGATCTCGGCACGATGCGTCTGGACAACACGATTCCCAACGGTGCGCTCGACGGACCGTGGGGCCCAACAGCCTTCGCCATTGCCGACGCGGCGGCGGCGGACCTCGTGACGTTGCTCACTTCGCCGCGGGGCGCAAAATAGCGCGCAAAACCGGGTGTTCCCGCAAACTATCCACAGGCCGCCACAATTCAGGTGTTGCGGAAACATCGCAGCGACGCGGACCGTTTACAGTCTCATGACAGGTTGATACTTTCCCGCGCGCCTGCGACTTCGGGGGAAAACGCGGGCCAAGGGGCAAGCATCACTCATGAAAATTCTGGCGGGTAACAGCAACAAGCCGGTGGCAGAGGCCATCGCCTCATGCCTGAAGCTGCAACTGACCAATGCCAGCGTCAAACGCTTCTCCGATATGGAGATTTTTGTCGAAATCCACGAGAACGTCCGCGGCGAGGACGTGTTCGTCATCCAATCGACCTCCTACCCGGCCAACGACAATTTGATGGAGCTGCTGATCACGCTTGATGCCTTGCGCCGCGCGTCTGCGCGTCGGGTCACGGCGGTGATGCCCTACTTCGGCTACGCGCGGCAGGATCGCAAGACGGGCGGCCGCACGCCGATCACGGCAAAGCTCGTCGCCAATCTTCTGACCAACGCGGGCGCCGCGCGCGTGCTTTCGCTCGATCTGCACTCCGGCCAGATCCAGGGCTTCTTCGACATCCCGGTGGACAACCTGTTTTCGGCGCCGGTTTTCACGAACGACATCACCGCCAAATATAAAGGCGAAGACCTCGTGATCGTGTCGCCGGACGTGGGCGGTGTGGTCCGCGCACGCGCCATCGCCAAACGCATTCACGCCGACCTCGCCATCATCGATAAGCGCCGCGAGCGGGCAGGCGTTTCGGAGGTCATGAACATCATCGGCGACATCAAGGGCCGCGGCTGTATCCTGGTGGACGACATCGTCGATTCCGCCGGCACCCTGTGCAACGCCGCGAAGGCGTTGATGGACGCGGGCGCCAAGTCGGTCTCGGCTTACGTGACCCACGGCGTCCTCTCAGGCGGCGCCGTCGGGCGTGTTACGGCCTCGCCGCTCAAAGAGCTGGTGATCACCGACAGCATCCAGGCCACGGAAGCGGTTCGGCTGGCCGACAACATCCGCCAGTTGTCCATTGCTCCCCTATTGGGCGAGGCTATCAAGCGCATCAGCCAGGAAGCCTCCGTTTCCAGCCTTTTTGAATAGCCCGCCCGCGCAACAAATGGCCCTGATCGGGATTCCCTACATTTAAGTCGACAGTTTCGACTTTTCGGGTTTCACTCACCTACCGTTAATTGCCGGCGGGGCCACATGAGAATTGGTTTATTGGGTCTTGTTGTCAGCGCGTCCATCGCGTTTGTCGTTCCCCATTTCCTGAGCGCGGCCGAGCCCGTCCCGGAGTTCTCCGCCAAGGATCGCCAGCGCGATCTCGCCGCGCTGCGCAACTTCGTCTATCCCCCCGGCTATAGCGACGAACAGATCATCTCCCTGGAGAACGGTATCGTCCCACCGGAACTGCCGGTGCAGGAATACCTGCGGCTTCATTGCGGGGAAATGAGCCAAAGCGTGCTCAATCCGTGCCTGCTGCGCCACGGCCGCGGCGCGGAGGCGGTCTACACCGTGGTCAGCGTCGGCGGTACCAAGAGTTTCGCCACGCTCGATGAAGCGACCAGCTACTTCCGCAGCGAGATGACCAGCAACGTCATGCGGTTCGAAAGCGAAGTCATGACGATGAACGACTTCATCGAAGAGCTGTGCGCGAAAATGGCCGCGGGCGAGAACCCGCGCGAAGTCCTGGCGGCCCGCGGCGGGCGGCCGCGCCTGCCGCACGCCATCGCGCCGCCGAACGCCGAAGCGAAGTATCAGTTCTCGAACTTCTTCCAGTGGGAGAAATGCGTCGACTGCGTCGGCATCGTCGCGGTGAACCAGGCGCGTCCGGAACCGATGCCGCATTGCGCCGCCATCCGCAAACAGGGCGCGCCGCGCATCAATTATTTCGTCGTCGATCAGAAAAGCTCGCGCGGACACCGCAGCCTCGAGGACGGCATGTCTGCGTTCGAGCAGCTGGCGAAGCAGCCGTCGCTGTAAGAGGTCTCAGCGTTATTTCGTTTCCCAGTCGGCGATGCGGAACCCGTTCGCGACGGCCATCCGGCGAAAGCGCCCGTTGGGATTGACGGCCACACCTTCATCGGCCCAGCGCAGGAGCTCGACGTCGGAGTGGTGGTCGCTGTACGCGACGACGCGCGGACGCGGGATCATGGCCGCGACATATTCCTGGACCGCGTCGAACTTCACCTGGCCATAGCAATTCTCGCTGCCGAGCGCGGCGCGCAAACGGCCGCGTTCGTCCCATGCGGACTTCGTCGCGATCAGATGATCGAAGCCGAGCAAGTCGGCAAATTCCTGCGCGTAGAAATCGAAGCTCGCCGTCGCCAGAACCAAGTGATGGCCGGCGATGCGATGGGCTTTGATTGCCTTGAGCGCGCCGGGACGCACATGACACGCGAGACACTTCTCGACATAGGTATCGGCCCAGGCGGCGATCTGTGCGCGGCTCGCGCCGACGATGTTGACATCAAGCATGCGCGCCTTGACATCGTCGCGCGAAATGAGGCCGGAGGCGTAGATCGCCGTGAGCCAGATCGCCATCGGCAACCGTTGCAGCGTTCTTTGATGGGCCGGCACGCAGTGCATCAGGAAGGGTGTGTAAGTGCCCATCCGTGTGATCGTGCGGTCGAGGTCGAAGACTGCAACGGTAGGTGCGACTTCGAGAATCGGAAGGCGGTTGATCGAGGACGTCAGCATATAAAGAACCGGTACGCACGTTGCGCGGGATTTGCCCGGCTTTAAATCAAGTGGGGCGAACTCGTCCAGGGCTTAGCGCGGCCGGCCTATTGCCGATCGCCCCGTGTTACACAACACAACCCGGTCGCATGCCGCGCCAGGGGCAGGTAAAAAGCCCACCGCGCCAAGTATTTAAGCTCCCGCGCCGCCGCTTGCTTTGAGCTGTCGAAGCGTGTACATGACGCGCGCCCGAAGACCGGGCATTCAAGGCGGAGGCACCCCTGGAGGCCGCGCCGGGCATCGCCGGTCAATAACGACCTGTTATGCCATTGGAATATATAGGAGAACGACCGATGCCTAAGACCAGCACTTTGCAGGTTCACGGGCGCGATCGGGCAGGTAAGGGGGCAGCTCGTGCAACACGCCGTCAGGGATTAGTCCCCGGCGTGATTTACGGCGGCAACCAAGACGCTACCCTCATCGCCCTCGAACCGCGCACCCTCGTGTCCCTGATGCACGACCCCGCGTTCAAGACCAATATTTTCGAGGTCGAGATCGGCGGCAAGAAGCAGCGCACCATGGCGATGGATGTGCAGCTCGATCCCGTGAGCGACCGCCCCATCCACGCCGACTTCCGCCGCATCGAGAAGGATACGCTCGTGCGCGTGCCGATCCCGGTGCGCTTCCTGAACGATTCCGCAGCCCCCGGCATCAAGGTCGGCGGCGTGCTCAACATCGTTCGCCATGAAATCGAAGTGCGCGGCAAGCCGGATGATTTGCCCGACCACATCGACGTGGATCTGACCGGTCTCGAGATCGGCGATTCCGTGCACATCAACGCGATCCAGCTCCCGGGCGGTATCAAGCCGACCATCACCCGTAACTTCACGATCTGCACGATCGCTCCGCCGACGGTCATGACGGTGGAAGAAGAGAAGCCCGCAGCAGCCGCCGAAGGCGACGCCGCTGCCGCCGCGGCCGCTCCTGGCGCCGCTGCCGGCGCTGCCCCCGGCGCCGCACCCGGTGCGGCTCCTGCGGCCGATGCCAAAGCGGGCGCCGCGAAGGCTCCCGCGGCGGCCAAGCCCGCCGCGAAGAAGTAAGAGAGAGCGGTGTCTCGCGCCGGCACGCGCAGGCGCGGGACACCGACTTCTTAGAAGGCCACCGTCATGCGTCTTTTGGTGGGCCTCGGCAATCCAGGCGAGCGATACGCCCGCAATCGCCACAACATCGGTTTCATGGCCATCGACGCGATTGCGTCGCGCTACCGCTTTTCCCCGTGGCGCGCACGCTTCCAGGGGCTGTTGGCGGAGGGTCTCGTGGACGGCGAGAAGGTCCTCGCCTTGAAGCCACACACCTACATGAACCTGTCAGGGCAGTCGGTCGGCGAAGCGGCGCGGTTCTTCAAGATCGACCCCGGCGAGATCATCGTCATGTATGACGAAATCGAACTCGTCGCCGGCAAGGTGAAGGTCAAAAAAGGCGGCGGCAGCGCGGGCCACAACGGCATCAAGAGCATCGATGCGCATGTCGGTCCCGAATACTGGCGCCTGCGGATGGGTATCGGGCGCCCCGAGACCAAGGAGCAGGTCCACGGTCACGTGCTGTCGGACTTCGCCAAAGCCGATGAAGAGTGGCTCGGAAGGCTTCTTGCCGCCGTGTCCGATGCGATCCCGCATGTGATCGCCGGCGATGAAAGCAAGTTCATGACCAAGGTGGCGCTGCTCACCAGGCCGCCCTCTCCGAAAAAAGAGGCGCCGAAGAAAGAAAAACCGGATGCGGCGGCCACCGCCGCGCCCAACAAGAATTCAACGGAGACGTAATGGGTTTCAACTGCGGTATCGTCGGACTGCCCAACGTGGGCAAGTCGACCCTTTTCAATGCCCTGACCGCCACTGCCGCGGCACAGGCGGCCAACTTTCCGTTTTGTACCATCGAACCCAACGTCGGACGCGTCGCCGTGCCCGATGAGCGCCTGGAGATCCTCGCCAAGATCGCGAAGTCGGCGAAGATCGTGCCGACGCAGCTGGAGTTCGTCGACATCGCAGGCCTGGTGCGGGGCGCCAGCAAGGGCGAAGGTCTCGGCAATCAATTCCTTGCCAATATCCGCGAAGTCGACGCGATCGTGCATGTTCTGCGGTGCTTCGAAGACGGCAACGTCACTCACGTCGAAAATTCCATCGATCCCATTCGCGACTCCGAAACGGTCGAGACGGAATTGATGCTGTCGGACCTCGACAGTCTCGAGCGCCGCGCCGACCAGAATGCCAAGAAGGCCAAGAGTGGCGACAAGGAAGCCAAAGAATTGATGGCGGTGATGGAGCCCGTGCTGACGGCGCTGCGCCAGGGCAAACCGGCGCGTACCGCGCGCCCGGCCGATCCGGCTGCGCGCAAGATCTTCAACGGCCTGCAGCTTCTGACCGGCAAGCCTGTTCTCTATGCCTGCAACGTCGAGGAAGGCGCCGCCGCGACGGGAAACGCACTATCGGCGAAGGTCATCGCAAAGGCGAAAGCGGAAGGCGCGGCCACCGTTGTCATCTCGGCCGCGATCGAAGCGGAAGTCGCGCAGCTGTCCGACCCGGCGGAGCAAAAGGAATTTCTCGAGAGTCTCGGCCTCAAGGAAACCGGCCTCGCCCAGGTCATCCGGGCCGGCTACGGCCTGCTCGAGCTCCTGACCTTCTTCACCGTGGGTCCCAAGGAAACACACGCCTGGACCGTGCGGCGCGGATCCAAAGGTCCCCAAGCGGCCGGCGCGATCCATACGGATTTCGAGAAGGGCTTCATCCGGGCCGAGACCATCGCTTATAACGATTTCGTCGCACTCGGCGGCGAACAAGGGGCCAAGGATGCGGGCAAGATGCGCCAGGAGGGCAAGGACTACGAAGTGCAAGACGGCGATATCATGCACTTCCTGTTCAACGTCTGAGCCGCACCACCCTTCAGCGGACCCAATATGACAGCCGGCGCAAGCATGGCGGAAGCCAAACGCGCCATGGCCGCCGGCAACTACGCGCAAGCATATGAGCAGCTTCGGGAGATCGACCTCGCGGAGATCGAGATCTTAAGCGCGGTGCGCGTGATGGTTCAGATGGCCACGTGCGCACAGATGCTCGGCCGTCCCGCCGAAAACATCGAACTGCATGCCGGCGCTCTCGCACGTCTGACCCGCGAGCTGCGCCTCGTCCCGCCGGCGATGACTCCCGAGATGACGACGCTTGCTTTATCTCTGGCTGTCGGCGCACGCGACGCGCCGCGAGCGGCGGAATTCATCCAGATCCTGTTCGGCGACCTGGCGCCGATCAAAAGCGGCTGGCGGGTGTCGCCAGTCGTGCCTGTGACGAAGTGGTGCCGCAAGAACGGTATCGACGTCGTTCCGCTCGATTCAATCGGACCCGCCGCCGCGGCAGGAAACGGCACCTGGTATGCGGATATCCCAGGAGCGGAGATCGTGCTGGGATGGGATTATGTGATCGCGCCGAGCGGCGAAGTGTTGGAGGGGGCCAACTACATGCCTCCCGACAAATCGTTCCCTTTCATGCCCCATGCATTCTGCCCGAGCGGCCCGGCCATCGCCCACGTCTGGCCGGAAGATGTCGTTCGAATGGATGTGGATGCCCTTTTCCTGTCGGTTCCGGAACGTCACCATTACGGTCATTGGTTGATCGAATTTCTCCCGCGTCTTCGCGCCTGGAGCCTGTCGGAAACGCCGCGGCGCAAGCTCGTCGTGTCCTCGGCGTTGCCGCAGAAGCATCGCGATCTGCTCGCCCGCTTCGGCGTTGCGCGCGAAGACCTCATCGAATGCACGCTGGGCCAGCGGTATGCGTTCGGCAGCCTGCGTGTCGTGCGGACCGGCAGGGCCAATGCGCCGCACCCCGAGGATATACGCTACCTCGCGGCCGGCTTAAGTCCCGGCGAGGTCGCCGTGCGATCGAAGATCTACTTTCTGACGCGGGAGTCCGGGACGCGCGTGCCGGTCAACATGGATGAAGTGCGCGCGGTGCTGAAGGCGTTCGGCGGCACAGAGATCAATCCGGCACGCCTGACCCTCGCCGAACAGATGAACTGCCTCAGGAACGCCCGGGCCATCATAGGCGCGTTCGGGACCGAGCTCTATTGCCTGTTCAATCTGCCTCCGGGAGCGGCCGTCATCGAGCTCAATTGGAATGAGTACGAGGCGACGATCTTTGGCCAGACGGCCGCGCTCGCAGGGATCGTTCACCGCCTGATCGTCTGTGCCAAAGCCGAAGATCGCGGCGCGGCGACTTATAAACGGGACGGCGATCTCATCGTCGACTGCGCATCATTGCGCGCCGCACTGGCGGAGCTTTAGCGTTCGCCCGCTTCCCGCGGACCGGGCGAATTCGCCCGGCTGTGTATCGGTATTCAGGACGCCGAATGCGTCGACCCGACGTTCATCGATTGATCCGACGTCTTACGCCGGCGCAACTCGCGGTAGGCCGCCCAAACAATCACGGCCAGGGCGGTAATGAGCGCGGTATCTATAACGGCTGAATACTCGGCATACATGACGCATCCTCCTCCATTGAAACCGGGCGGCTCTACGTGCCCACTCGCCGGGCTGCCCTACATACGCCTGCGAACCACAAGGTGTTGCATCCGCTATGTCGCGGGTCCGGCGCGTTAACTACCTCATGGCCACTCTCCGAAAGGGAGAAATCGACAACTTCAAAACGCTTGCCGCCTGCAACACACGGGGGCGTAAGCCTTTTTGGCTTCGATAAGCCGCAATGCTGCCGCCGTGTCGCCAACAGCGTCGCGTTCTGGTGTTGAAGTCTCCCTATTGGAGGCAGCACACCCTTCCCACTGGAGGAACGCCATGAAGAAGCTTGCGGCAGTATCACTCGTCGCACTTTCGTTATCTGCTTGTATGGGCGACACGCGAGGCGAGCGCGCTTTGACCGGCGGCGCCATCGGCGCCGGCGCCGGAGCCCTCGGCGGCGCGGCCCTCGGATACGACCCGTTGACCGGCGCCGTGATTGGCGGAGCAGCCGGCGCAGCCGTCGGCGCGATGTCGGGCGGGAACCGGGACAGCCGCATGCGCGACCGCGACGACGACGGCGTGCCCGATGCCTACGATCGCGCGCCCCGGAACCCCTATCGCGATTAAGAGGAGGCAATCATGAAAGCCATAATGATCGGCGCGGTCTCGGTTGCCGCCACGGGGCTTCTGATGGGCGCGTGCACCCGGACTCATGAAGTCCGCATTCTTGAACCGGCGCCGGCCATCGTCGGCGCCACGCCGGGCTCGACGCAGACCACGATCCGCTCCACCGGCCGCGCGCCTGTCGTGATCGAAAGCGAACAAGAGCGCGATATCATCGTGAAGGTCGACTAATCCAATAACAATAAAATCTCCCCCAACTTGAAACCCCGCTTCGGCGGGGTTTTTCTTGTCTTCGAGACAAAAAACGCCGCCGGAGGTCCGGCGGCGTTTTCGTTCGGCGCGTCTGGGCGTTAGATGAAGTTCGTGAACAGCGCGATGAGAACGATCAAGCCAAGGGGCACGCCCATAAGCCACAGAAGAAATGCTCTACCCATGACAGACCTCCTTTTTCTTGTTTGTCGGAGCTCGTCCGAGCTCAAGGTTACAACGTATCCAATGTGGCATTGATGCGGCAGGCACCGGGCGAGGGCTTGCTGGGCTTTGCCGCGAGCGTGTAAGACTCTCTCATCAACTCCCGGAGGTTTCAGAATGAATCGGCGGAAATTCGCGGCTGCGGTCCTTGCGATAGCGTGCGCGGCGGCGGCGCCGGTGAGCGCGCAGGAAAAAGGCGGGCTCGATCAGACCGGTCCGTATGAACCGGTCGTTGGATGGTTCAAGCCCGGCATCGACCGATGGGACCGTGCAATGGCCTCGGTAAAGGTCGATCGGCCCGACCGGATCTTCATTACCACCGCGCCCGCACGATTCACCCGGCCGAACGCACCGATGCTTACGGCCGACGGCAAGGTCATGGATGAGAAGTCGCAGATGTCGACGCTTCCGCCCGAGAAGCACCCGCACGACAACATCATCCTCGTGCTGAATGGCGACGGAAAAGTGACCGAGAACTGGAGTCAGTGGAACAAAGACATTACGTTTGCGCATAACATCGCGATCAGCCCCTACGATCCCGACCGCCATGTTTGGGTGATGGACCTCGGCCACCAGGTCCTCAAGTTCACCAATGACGGTAAAAAGCTGGTGATGCGCCTCGGCGAGAAGGACAAGCCCGGCTGGGATGCCAACCACTTCAATATGCCCTCGTCGATCGCCTTTTATCCGGACGGCTCGTTCATCGTGGCCGACGGCTATGTCAACGGGCGCATCGCGCGCTTCGACAAGAATGGAAAGTACATGTCCGAGTTCGGCTCCAAAGGGTCGGGACCGGGCCAATTCGACTTGGTGCACTCGGTCGCGATCGACAAGCAAGGGCGCATCTATACCGCCGACCGGCGCAACACGCGCATCCAGGTGTTCGACGCCAATGGCAAGTTCATCGAGGAATGGAAGAACACCGGCAGTGTGACCCGCCTGATGATCAGCGAGGATCAGCATCTGTGGATGAGCGATGCGAATTACAACCGCATCGCCAAGTTCGACCTGAACGGCAAGCTCTTGACCTACTGGGGCGTCACCGGCCGCAATCCGGGCGAGTTCGACAACCTGCACAATTGGGACCTCGACAAAGCCGGCAATCTGTACGTGGCCGACGGCGGCAATAACCGCATCCAGAAACTCGTGCCGAAGAAGGACGCCGATAGGTCCCGCTTGATCGGTCAGCCGTTCTACCCGCCTGCTGCACACTAAACAAAGGGAGGATCACATGAACTTCGTGAATTGCTTCAAGGTTGCCGCACTTTCATTGGGCCTTTTATCCGGTGCGAGTTGGGCTGCTGAAAACACAAAGGTCAGCAATGCGGCGATCGAAGCGCGCGGCCTGACGCTGAACGACTTCCCGCGTTATAAGGCCGTCGCGCCGAATATATACGCCTATGAAGGGTTCCATCCCTCCAAGGTGATGAATACCGTCAGCCTGATCATCGTCACCAATGACGGCGTGGTGCTGGTCGACGGGATGGGCGACGAGGCGCAAGGGCAGCAGCTGGTCGATAATATAAAGAAAATCACGCCGCAGCCTGTGAAGTATCTGGTCGTCGGCTCCGACCACGGCGACCATATGTCCGGAAACGCGCCGCTCAAGAAGGCATGGCCCGGCATGGTCGTCATCGCGACGCCAGCGTCGCAGAAGGCAATGGCGAAGAATGCCGCGCCGCCGACGGAGCTGGTGACGGACAAGCGGACACTCACGCTTGGAGGCACTGAAATACAGATCCTGAATCTCGGGCGCGCCCATACCGGCGGCGATCTCCTTGTCTATCTGCCGAAAGACAAGATCATGTTCATGAGCGAGGTGTATTTGCGCGGCGTCTTCCCCGCGATGCGCAGCGCCTATCCCACCGAATGGCTCGCGACCATCAAGAAGGCGCAGGCGATGGACGTGAATCTCTTTATCGCCGGTCACGGCTGGGTTGACGATCCGGCGGCGATGAAGGCGGGCCTCGAAGACTTCCGCAAGGCCCTCGAGCATGTCGTCGCCGAAGGCAAGCGTCTGCATGCCGCCAAGGCCGCCTGCCCCGCGCCGGACAAATGCGATGCGGTGAAGCAAGCCAACTGGGGTGCCTACAACGACCTCGCTTTGAGGGAAGGCCAGGCGCCAATCGCCCTCGCCAAGGTCTACCAGGAGATCGAAAGCAAACTTCCCTAGCGAAGGCTGCGCCTTTCGCAAAAAAGCCCGCCGGGAAGCCGGCGGGCTTTTTTCTTGCGCTGCACGAACACGAACGCGAACAGATGCTTAACAAGGGTTAGTCTGGCCCAATCCAAATCAATGAAAAGCCAAGGAACTTTGACAACCGCTGCGGCGTTTGTCACACAATAATAACAAGAAAAAGAACGCTCAAAATAAAAGTGATGGGGTCTCGGAGCGCAGCTTTGTTTGCGTTGTACTTCGATGCGCCCAGCGGGAAGCGTGAGTTCATAACAGCAGTCAATTCGCTGTCGCTGGCCCAGCGTCTGGCTCATTTCACGTCACGCACCAATGCGCGGCGGGTTCTCATCGTTGAGAACAGCCAGGCCGGCGATACGATCTTGCGCGGCATCTATCTCCAGGGCGAAGAAGTCGCGCAGCATGGAGATGGCGCGCCCGATCCGCATATCGCTTCGCAGTCCGGGAAAGACGGACCAGGCGCGCGAAAGTAATTTCGGCGCACCTTCGCAACTGCGTCTGGGCTTATTCCGTTTACGTTCCGTAGGCTGGTACGTCCTATGGCATATGAACGGATCAAGGTTCTCTCCTATCCCGACGGCGAGTTTGTGCTCTCGAGCGCGCAGGCTTCCCCGCCCTGCCGTTACCGCGTGCGCTGGTGTCCCAAGGACGGGCATATCGTCCAACTCGCGAACGAGGCGACGGCAGAGCAGGCGGTAAAGTCGATCCGCGAGTACCGCGTGCTGGGCGACACCATCGATCACCTCATGGCCTTCGAACTCGAGCTCGAATAGCAAACCTGTCGACGCGCTTTACAGCCCGCGCAGGTTGACGTTTCGAAACCCTTGAAAACCTTGAGCTGCCGCGCTTGGCACGCGGCTTGCTCCTCCGAAGCTGTCGTCAGTTTTTCGGAGAGCGCCATGTTCGATCAATCCAAGATGTCCACGCCGTCCACTTGGCTTTTTGAAGCCATTGATCCCAGCGTCCGGCGCAATCATCTTCGAGCGGGAATCCTTTCGCGCAAGCCGATCTCACGCACGCCGGCCAAAGTCGCGAAGATGTGGACCATCGGCGGACCGCAAGGCATGAGCCTCGAGGCTGCGAAGCAGGCGCTCAACCTACGTCCGGGCCCCGAGGACCTCGTGATCTACAGCCAATTCAAGGCGAATGGTTGCGGCTATCAGGTGCCGCACCTGATCTCCTGCCAGCCGTATCAGCACTGAGCAGAGTCTCGTGAGCGGCCCCATGAGAGTCGCCGGCCTCGTTGTGGCCACGTGCCTTATTGCCGGCCCGGGCATGGCCGCCGAGATTTGTGATCGGTGCAACGCCCGCAAGACAGCGCTCGCCTGGCCGATGTGTCCGTTAGAGGGCGAGCGGGCAGAACTTGGCCGCCCGGTAGGGACGCCGCCGGCGATGAGTCTTATACCGGCCGAACCGCGCGATACTCCGTCCTGGGACAAGACCTGCAAGCCGACGCCGTCCTTCGTCCTTCGCGCGTCGCCGGAAGAACCGCCCGTGGAGGTTCTAAGCGCGGCGAAACCCGCGGGCCCCCCGGCAGCTCCTTAAACGAGGACACCGAAGGCCGGAGGGAGCGCCGCGGCGTGCGAGCGCCAAATCTGTCCAAATCGGTGGAGCTCTTCATGGCCCTCCCGGTTCGCATGCGGATTAGGGGCCCGTGAGCGGCGGTGCGGTCTCGGGCGGGCGGCGATGTTTGGTCGCCTGTTCGTAGCTATACGCCAGTTTGATCAGCGTCGGCTCGTCCCACGCGCGGCCAAAGAAAGTGATGCCGGCCGGGAGGCGGCTGTCGCGCGTATAACCCATGGGCACGTTGATCGCGGGAAAGCCGGATGTGGGCGAGAACACCTGGCTGTTGTCCCCGCCCGGCGTGTTCAGGTCGCCGATGAGCCGCGGCGGCCAGCTCCAGGTCGGATACACGAAGACGGCGAGTTTCATCTCGTCCATCGTCTTCGTGACCGCGGCGCCGAAAGTTTGCCGGTATGCGAACTCCTGGCTGCAAGCCTCGCTATCCGGTCCTTGCGGGTCCGCCTTTTGCACGTTCAGCAACCGAACCTCGATCGAAGGGTGAAACTTGCGCGAGGCAATAATGTCGTCGAGGGATTTCATCGGAATGCGCGCACCATGCGAGGCCAACCACGCATTGATGTCGTATTTGAATCCCATGCAGGTGCCTGCATCCGGATTGCGGCGAATGCCTTCGAGGTTGACGCGCGCTTCCACGATCTCGGCGCCGGCCTTCTTCAAATCCTCTACCGCTGCCGCGAAAACCTTCGCGACGTCGGGGTCAACCCCCTCGCCTTCCCTTTCAAAGGCTTGACGCAGAATGCCGATGCGCGCGCCCCTGAGTCCGGTTGCAACAAGCGAGACGCTGTAGTTGGGAATCTTGCGGCCGCGGGCACGGGCCGTGACGGGATCAGCCGGATCTTCCCCGGCGATGGCTTGAAAGACGATCACCGAATCGGTGAGCGTGCGCGTCATCGGCCCGGCGATGTCCGCAAGCAGATTGAGAGGGATCACCCCAGCGCGGCTGGTGAGACCCATGGTCGAGCGAATGCCCGCGAGCGCCTGATGCGCCGAAGGCCCGCGGATGGAATCACCGGTATCAGAACCAAGACCGATGAGGCCTAAGTTGGCCGCCACCGCGGCCGCGGTGCCGCCGCTGGAACCCGCCGTCGAGCGATTAAGCGCGTAGGGATTCAGCGTATAGCCGGGCTGAAGCGAATTCACGGTCTCGACCGGAGAGAAAGCCCATTCCGCCATGTTCGACTTCGCGATGACGATGGCCCCTGCGTCCTTGATGCGCTTCACTTGAAACGCGTCCTTGTGCGACGCAAAGCCTTTCAGCGCAAGCGAGCCGCCGGCGCTCTGCAGGCCGATGGTCTCGAAATTGTCTTTCACGATCGCCGGCACGCAATGGAGAGGACCAACAAGGCCCTTCTGCTTGTAGCGGGCGTCCAGAGCGTCGGCTTCGGCCAACGCATTCGGATTGACGACCGTAATAGCGTTCAGCATCGGCCCTTTCCGGTCGTAGGCTTCAATGCGCGCGAGATAGCCTTCGACCAGAGCGCGGCACGTGAGCTGCCCGGCTTTCATTGCGGCGTGCACACCGCCGATGGTCGCTTCCTCAATGCGGAACACCTGGGCCAAGACCGGAGACGGATAGAACCCGCAACCGAGAGCCGAAAAAAAGAGCCACGCGCGGAGAGATTTCATTCGCACTCCCAAATGCCGAGACTATCTGAGCACAGGAAACGAGCCGGGGGCTAGGCCGCCGAAGACTTGGGAAGCACGATGGTGGCCCTAAGGCCGCCGTCCGGGCGGTTTTCGAGGATGACCTCACCGCCGTGATTCAAGACGATGGAGCGGGTGATGGCCAGCCCCAATCCCGAGCCGCCGGTGTCGCGGCTGCGCGATTCCTCAAGCCGCACGAAGGGCTGGAAGGCTTTTTCGATCTTGTCTTCGGGAATCCCCGGCCCGTCGTCGTCGACCATTATCCTGACCGCCTCCGCATCCTCCTCAAGGGAGATGCGCGAGCGCTGCCCGTACTTGGCGCCGTTCTCGGCGAGATTGCGGATGGCGCGCCGCAATGAATGCGGACGGCACATCACATAGATCCCGGGCCTTACATCGGCGCTCACGTCGATGCCGACGTCGGCAAGATCGTCGGCGATTCCGCCGACAAGCGCAGACAGGTCGATGGTGTCGGATTTCTCGGTGAAGGACTCGTCCCGTGCAAGCCTGAGCGTCGCCTCGGTGAGGTGGTGCATGTCGTCGATCAGACCGAGCATACGGTCGCGGTTCTGTTCGTCGTCGACCAGTTCGGCCCGCAGGCGCAGGCCCGTGATCGGCGTGCGCAGGTCGTGACTGATGCCGGCGAGCATTTGCGTGCGTCCCTGGACGAAGCGGCGCAGGCGCAAACTCATCTGGTTGAAGGCTTGCGTGACGCGGCGAATTTCGCGCGTACCGTTTTCGGCCAGCGGCGGAACGTCCTCGCCGCGGCCCAGCTTGTCGGCGGCGCGCGCCAGCTCGGATAAACGGCGTGTGGCGAAACCGATGCCGGGGATGACAAACAGGATCATCAGCGCAAGGATGACCCCGTTCTGATACATCACGGTTTTCATCCAGGCCGGCAGCCCGCGCTCGTAGAGATACTCGGCGTTCAACCACAGCCCGTTCTCAAGCTTGACCGCCATGCGCCAGCGCACCGGCGGCACGCGAATGTACGACGGCGGCGTGAGATACGTTGTGGCCGGGCCGTAGTCATCTTCCGGCGGCGGCTTGAAGCGGGGCATCGGCTGATCGATCGGCCGCGGCGGCGGCTTGGCTTTCGCCTTGGCACTCTCCGCGGGTGCGGGTTTCGCCGTGTCGGCCCCGCCAGCGGGCGGCAGCGGCCGTGAATCAGCGGCGGGATCGTCCGATGGCGGCGCATCATCCCTTGCGCCGAAGCCGCTTTGCACGTTGCGCATCGACATGACGGGTGAAATCGAATACCGCGTGGTCAGCGGCCGCGCATCCGGGAACCATTCGAGGCGTTTATCGGACGACCGGATGCCCTCCCACTGGGCCGGGATATGCGGACCATCCTCCGGAACATGGATGCCTGGTTCGTCGACCGCCGGAACGACGTTGAACCAGATGAGAAACCCCGGCTGGACCGTCGTGCCAATGGTCTGCTGATTGAGGGGCGCGCCGCCGTTGACGTTGGCGACGAGTTGCGCCAGTTCCCGCACGAACGTGTCGCCCTTGCTTTCGCTTTCGTCGCGCTCGACATCGCGCACGAAAGTGAGGACGCCGATGATCTGCGCCAGGACGAGGGCAAGAATGACGAAAAAGCCGAGCCGCGCGCCGAGCGTGTCGAACCAGCGAAACATATGCGGTCAAATCCCCCACGTGAGTTTACCCGGACCGCGGGCCGCTGTGTGTATCGTTTTGTTGCAGGTATTTGCGTGACCGGAGGGACCTTATACATGGCGGTACAGCCTGTTATCCTGGGTTGAACGCGGGTGCGGTTGGGGAAGCGCAGCGCGGGTAACGCCGAGGTTTGTGCTGGGGGTTCCAGATGGCCTATTCATCTCGCCGGCCGCGGCCGGCAGCGCCTGCGGTGGCACTGCGCGCTTTTGCGTTCGCCACCACGCTCCTTGCCGGCTGGACTGCGCCTGCGGCCGAAGCTTCCTTCGGCGAGCTGGAAGAAATCGTCGTCACCGCGCTCAAGCGCGAGACGCTGCTGAGCGCAACTCCGCTCGCCGTCACCGCACTGAGCGGACGTTTCCTCGAAGAGATCGCCGCCGGGGACTTCAACGATTATTTCCGGCGCGTTCCGGGCCTCGCCACCGTCGACCGCGGGTCGGGTGCAAAACGCTATCTGATCCGCGGCGTGAGCACGATTGAAACCGGCCAGTCGCAGGCGACCGTCGCCCAGTATCTGGACGAAGTGCCGATCACCGACAACTTCGACCGCCAGCCGGACCCGCGTCTGGCGGACGTCGAGCGGGTCGAAGTCTTGCGCGGTCCCCAGGGCACGCTGTTCGGCGCCCGCTCGATGGCCGGAACGGTGCGCACCATCACGCGCAAGCCGGAGTTGGGCGCGTTCGGCGGCCGCGCCGCGATGACTGTCTCGCACACGCGCTACGGCGACCTGAATACATCGGCCGAAGCCTCGCTCAATGTGCCGGCGGGCGAGACGCTCGCGCTGCGCGGGGTCGTGTACTACACGTTCAGCGACGGATACGTGGATAACGCGTTCCCGGGCGGGCGGTTCGCCGCGACGCCCGGCCAGGTGCCGCCCGGAGTTCCGGTTCCGCCTCCGGTGACCTTGGCCGCGGTAAATCAGCCCAACTTCAATTCGCTCGAAAGCCAAGGCGGACGGCTGGCCATGCGCTGGCAGCCGACGGACAGGACGACCCTCGACCTCATGGGCCTCGCCCAGAAAAACCAGGTCGCGGCGCCGCCGTTCTACGGCGTCACCGAGACCGGCGACGGCGCGGCCGGCCCCAAGATCTCGCTGTCCACCGGGCGCAGCAACCGCGACATCCTCAACCTCGCGGCACTGACGCTGACGCAAGACCTGGACTGGGCGCAGGTGACGGCGGTGGGATCTTATGCGGAGCGCGATAATTTCTCCGCTTCCGGCGCGCAGCTCGCAGGCCCCCTTGGCTCGCCGGCCTTGGGCGGGACGCAGAGCAGCGGCGCGACGACGTCGAACTGGACGGGCGAAGTCCGCGCGGCCTCGGCCAGCGAAGGGCCGCTGCAGTGGATCGTCGGTGTATACGGCTTCGAGCAAAGGCGCACGGGGGAATCGCTGATGCAAATCGGCTTCGGCGCCGTGACGGTGTCGGATCAATTGTTCAAGAGCGCCACGAAGGAATACGCCGGCTTCGGCGAGCTCTCGTACGAATTCGCCGACGCGTTCACGGCGACTGCGGGCGTGCGCTATTCCAGTTACGAGAACCGGCTGAACCGTTTCTACATCGTACCGCCTCCCGGCACGCCGGCCGGCGCGGAAGCCAACCCGCCGTTCTTCGAAGAGAACAACACCACCCTGAAGTTCCAGGTGAGCTACGCGCCTTCTGACGACCTGTTGACCTATGTGCTGGCGTCACAAGGTTTTCGTCCCGGCGGGTTCAATCCGAATTCCCAGCCCGGATTCAACAATGTGCCGCGCACCTTCGAAAGCGATTCCTTGTGGAACTACGAGCTCGGCGTGAAGGCGACCGTGATGGAGCGCCTGCGCGTCAACGGCGCTCTCTACCGCATCGATTGGAAGGACATGCAGGTGCAGGGCTTCACACCCTCGCCGACCGGTCCCAATGTGCTGGTCTATGCGACCAACGCCAGCGGCTCGCGCATCGTCGGGCTGGAACTGGAAGCGTCCATGCCGGTGACGGACCGGCTTTCGCTCGATCTCTCGTTCAACCACTTCTTTCAGAATGAGCTTTCGCAAAACGCTCCAGTGAATCCAAACGGCCTTGCACCGACGAAGGGCGATCCACTTTCCTTCAACCCGATCACCTCCTTCAATGCCGGCGCCGAGTATCGCGCACCGGTGATGGGCCTGGAGAGCTTTGTCCGCGCGGATTGGTCCTATGCCGGGCGGCGCTTCACGGGCTTCCGCTCGACATTGCAGACCGGGGCGCTCAATCCGCTTTTCAATCGCCTGCCGCCCTACCATCTCGTCAGCTTGCGCGCCGGCGTTGCGGACGGACCGTGGCGTGTGCAGCTTTCGATCGAGAATCTTACCGATGCCCGGCCGGTCCTCGTGCAGGAGAACAACCAGCAGGGCATCGCCTCGACCCGGGTGACGGCGCGCCCGCGCACCGTCGGGCTCAACGTCAGCGTGGCTTACTAGGGAGCGGACCATGAGCACAGCGATGCTGGGACCGGTCATCGCGCTGGTGCTGTGGTCATTCGTGATGTGGGCGTGGCTGTATGCCGCGCGCATCCCGGCGATCGTCAAAAATAGACTCGTCCTCGGCCCGGCGACAACCAAGGCGGAGCTGAACGCCCAGCTGCCGGCCTCCGTCCGCTGGAAAGCGGACAACTACAATCACCTGATGGAACAGCCGACGCTGTTCTATGCGGTCGCTTTGGCACTCGCCGTCGTCGGCGCTCATGACGAGATCAACGTGATGCTCGCCTGGGCTTACGTCGCCCTTCGCGTGGCGCACAGCCTGGTGCAGGCGCTCGTGAATATCGTGATGCTGCGCTTTGCGGTCTTTATGGCCGCCTCGATCGTTCTCCTCGCCCTCGCGGTGCGTGCGGCGGCGGCTGTGCTTTAAAACAACGGTCGGCGTATCACGTCGGCCGTGTAACATTTCGTCCATGCGGCGGATTCCGTGCAGCAGAAACCCGATTCCGCAAGAGGCGCAACGCGTTGGCCGCCGCATAAACCGTGCGGCAGCCGTGCGGCAGATTGCTGCAGATTCTCGCCGTCAGCGCCGCCGGCAGGGCAGTATTGCGCCAGACCTCTCGGCCCGCTGCATTCGGGACATCGGTACACGACCGCGCGACAGGACGCGACCGGCGCGACATCTTCATCATCAAGAAAAGGCACGCCCTGATCTCTTATCCTACGGCCGTCACCCGGCTCGGTACATGTACCGGGGAGAGAACCGTGGCCGGCCCAACCGGCCATGGCGCGCAGGACGCCGAACCCCTCGGACTCGGCTGTAAAAGCATGTCACGCTGCCCCATTATGGGAACAATGTCAAGTAAAACGGGACGTCGGTTCGGCCGGACGGCGTGGTATCCGCAGGCCGCGCTCAAATATACGTCTTCACCAGATCGAGCGTGGTCTCGCGCTCGATGTGATCGAAATGATCGGCGAGCCACTTTTCGGTGGTCGAGACGCCGAGATCGTAGAGATAGGTGAGGAAATCCCAGTCGGCGTTGAATTTCGACGACGCGCCGAGATGGCTCATCTCCTCCTCGGCCACGATCATGTGGAAATTCACCTTGTGGAAGGGCGTGTCGTGCAGCTTGCCCTCCTCGATCAGCTTCGAGATGGTCGCGATGCCGCTCATCTCGCGCGCCAGCGTCGCGTTGAAGCTGATTTCGTTGATGCGGTTCAGGATCTCGCGCGACGTGGCCGGCACCTCGGGCCGGTTCATGGGATTGATCTGAACGATCACCACGTCCTTGGAGACGCATTCATGAATCAGCGGTGAGATCGGCGGGTTGGCGAGATAACCGCCGTCCCAATAATGCTCGCCCTGGAACTCGACCGCGCGGAAGGTGAGCGGCAGGCAGGCCGAGGCCAGCAGACATTCGACATGCATCTCTTGGGTGGTGAAGACACGGAGCTTGCAGGTGCGCACGTTGGTCGCCGCGACAAACAGCTTGATCTCCTTGCGTTTGCGCAAGGCGGCGAAATCCACTTGTTCGCTGAGGATCTCGCGCAGCGGATTGTAATCCATCGGGTTGAGCTGATAGGGCGAGAACATGCGGCTCATGGCGTCGGCCATCATGAAGGCCGGCGACTGATCGACGTTCCAGCGGTCGGCGCCCGCAGGCTGGAACCAGCGCATGAACGCCTCACCCGGGGCCTTGGTCGTGTGCCGGCTGATCGCGCGCCAGAAGGCCGCGAGCGCGTCACACGCGCCCTTGCGTCCGCCCTTGATGAAGCCGTGGGCGAAGACGGTGGCGTTGATGGCTCCGGCGCTGGTGCCGGAAAGGCCGTCGATGAAAATGCGTTTGTCGCGGATCAGGCGGTCGAGCACGCCCCAGGTGAAGGCGCCGTGCGCGCCGCCGCCCTGCAGCGCGAGATTGAGCCGTTTGCGCGCTCCGTTCCTGCTCTTCGTTTCGCCCGCCACGGCGCTCCCCGTTTTATGCCTTGGTCACCACCGGGCTTTGCACGGACTCGTTGACCACGAGCTGGAAAATGTCGGGCCGGGCGTAGTGACCGACCACGTCGAAATCGTATTTACCGCGGGCGGTGTCGGCGAGATCGAGCTCGGCGACCTCGATGCCTTCGCGGTCGAAGAACGGCGGCACGATCACCTTCCCGAGCGTGCCGACGATGCAGGAGCCGCCGCGCATCAGCACCTTCTCCTCATTGCCGTCGCGCCGGGCGGAGTGGCCGGGCGGGAAGGCCGCGGACGTGAGATATTGGCAGGCGGAGATCACGAAGCAGCGCCCTTCGAGGGCGATCATCTGCATGCTGGGAAGCCAGGTATCGCGGTCGTCGGCGGTCGGCGCGCAGTAGATCTGGATGCCTTTCGCGTACATGGCCGTGCGCATGAGGGGCATATAGTTCTCCCAGCAGATCACGGTGCCGATCTTACCCAACGGTGTGTCGATCACAGGGAGGGTCGAGCCGTCGCCGAAGCCCCAGACGATGCGTTCCATCGCCGTCGGCATGACCTTGCGATGTTTGGCGGCAAGGCTGCCGTCGGGCGCGAAGGTCAGCGCCGTGCAATAGAGGGTGCCGCCGGCGCGTTCGGTAATGCCGACGACGAGGTGGATCTTGTTGGCGCGCGCCGCCGCGGCGATGCGGTCGCATTCGGGGCCTGGCACTTCGATCGCGCCGTTGTAGTACTCCAGGAACTCGTCGCGCCCCTGCGGCGTCCGTCCCCCGACGCGGGCGCCGAAGTCCATGCTCTTGGGATAACCGCCGACGAAGGCTTCCGGGAAGAGAACGAGGTTCGCGCCCTTGCCGGCCGCGTCCGCGGCCAAATCCCCGAGCTTGTCCAGCGTTCGCCTGGTGTCGAAGAGAATCGAGCCGGCTTGAACCACGGCAGCTTTGAAAGGTCTCATCGGCGTCGGCATGGGAATTCCCCCGCTGCGGCTTGGGCCCTCAAACTTTGGTACCCTGGAGTGTGTGGGATAGCGGCCACGGTTGTATAGCCCGATGTCGCGTTCCCCCGCCTAGGACGCCGATCCGGTGGGGCTGATCAGTTCGGCGTTGAGCAGAGCGATGATGCGGCGCAGGGCTTCTTTTTCCACATGGCCCTGTGCCGCATAGGCCTTGGCCGCTTCGCGCGCGACGTCGGCCAAAAGGATGCCCCACGCGCCGGGATCGTCCCAGGTCGTACGGATGACGAAGTGCTGCTCGGTATTCGGTTCGGCCCACACCCGCATGACCTCGAAGGCCGTCGGGCTCTTGGCGACGGCGGGCGGCGGCATTTCACCCGTGGCGGGCTCGGACATGATTTTCTCCTGCAAATGTCGCGAAACTTGTCCTGCGCATATGAGCACCGTGATCCGCAAAACAAAACCGCCGGATCCTGTTCGGACCCGGCGGTTCGTCGTTCACGCGTCGCTGGCTCTCAGTGATTTTCGAGCCGTGCCCAGAGGCGCTTCTTGTAGAGGAACGCGAGCACGGTGAAGAGCAGCGCGAACAGCATCACGCGGATGCCGGTGGCGTGGCGGATCTCCTGCTTGGGCTCGGCGGCCCAGTGCAGGAATGCCGTCACGTCCGCCGAGATCTGCTGGGCGGTGGCCTTGGTGCCGTCCGCATAGACCACGCGATCGTCGGTGATCTGCTGCGGCATGGCGATCTGATGGCCGGGGAAATAGGCGTTGTAGCTCATGCCCGGCTGCAGCTCGAAACCCGGCGGCGGGTCGGTATAGCCCAGCATCAGGCTATAGACGTAGTCGGGACCGTCCATGCGCGCCTTGGTCATCAGCGACAGATCCGGCGGCAGCGCGCCGCCGTTGGCGGCCCGCGCCAGATTGTCGTTGGCGAAGACCTTCGGGAAGCGGTCCGAAGGGCGCGCCGGACGCTGGAACATGTCGCCATTCTCGTCCGGACCATCCGTGACCTGATACTCGGCGGCGATGACCTTCACCTGGTCTTCGCTGTAGCCAATCTCCTGCAGGTTACGGAACGACAGGTAGTTGATCGAGTGACAGGCGGCGCAGACTTCCTTGTAGACCTGGAAGCCGCGCTGGACCTGCTGCTTGTCGAACTTGCCGAGTACGCCGTTGAACGACCAGTCGTGCTCCATGTTCTTGATGCTCTCGGCCGCCGTGGCGGGAGCGGAGAGGGCGAACGCCGCTGCGGCGGCCAATAGGAACTTTCTCATGGCGCTACTCCGCAGGCTTCAGAACAGGTTGGCTGATACTCGCCGGCAGAGGCTTCGGCGTCTCGATCCACGACAGGACCGGCAGGATCACCAGGAAGTGGGCGAAGTACCAGATCGTGGCCGCGAGACCGAGCGGCACCCAGATGCCTTCCGGCACCTGCGCCCCCACGACGCCGAGCACGAAGACGTCGAGAACGAAGATCCAGAAGAACACGCGGAACAGCGGCCGGAAGGACGCCGAGCGCACCGGATGGCGGTCGAGCCACGGCAGCACGAACAGGATCAAGATCGAGCCGAACATCAGCACGATGCCGAGCAGCTTGTTCGGCACCGCGCGCAGGATCGCGTAGAACGGCAGGTAATACCATTCCGGCACGATATGCGGCGGCGTGACCAGCGGGTTGGCCGGGATGTAGTTGTCCGGATGCCCCATGGCGTTCGGGGCCCAGAACACGACGGCGAAATACACCAGCAAGAACACGCCGAGGCCGAACACGTCCTTCGCCACGTAGTACGGGAAGAACGGGATCTTGTCGGCGGGCGCGGCGTCGATGCCGAGCGGATTGTTCGAGCCCGGGATGTGCAGCGCCCAGATGTGCAGGAACACCACGCCGACGATCACGAACGGCAGGAGGTAGTGCAGCGAGAAGAAACGGTTGAGCGTCGGATTGTCGACGCCGAAGCCGCCCCACAACAAGGTGGTGATGGCGTCGCCGACGCCCGGGATCGCGGTGAAGAAGTTGGTGATGACCGTCGCGCCCCAATAGCTCATCTGGCCCCACGGCAGCACGTAACCCATGAAGGCGGTCGCCATCATCAGGAGATAGATGATGATGCCCATCCACCACAGCACTTCGCGCGGCGGCTTATAGGAGCCGTAGTAGAGGCCGCGGAAGATGTGGATGTAGACGACGATGAAGAAGAAGGACGCGCCGTTGGCGTGCATGTAGCGGATCAGCCAGCCGTAGTTCACATCGCGCATGATGTGTTCGACGCTGCTGAACGCGAGCGTCACGTGCGGCGTATAGTTCATCGCCAGGAAAATGCCGGTGATGATCATGGTCACCAGCATGAACAGGGCGAGCGAGCCGAAATTCCACCAGTAGTTCAGGTTCTTCGGCGCGGGATACTTGGAGCCCAGCGAGTGGTCGAGCCAGCTGCCGATCGGCAGACGCTGCTCGTGCCATTCCCAGGCTTTCATCAGACGGCTTTTGTCGGTCATGTGTCAGTCCCCCTTTAGCCGATACGCACGGTGGTATCGTTGAGGTACTGATACGGCGGCACGCGCAAATTCAACGGCGCCGGGCCACGGCGGATGCGGCCCGAAGTATCGTAGTGCGAACCATGGCAGGGGCAGAACCAACCGCCGAAGTCGCCGCGCGGTTCGGTGGGCTTCATGCCTTGGGGAATGCAGCCGAAGTGCGTGCAAGACGCTTCAAGGATCAGGAACTCGGGCTTCTGGGCGCGAACGGCATCGGTCTGAGGATCGCGCAGGTCGGCGGAGTCATCCTTTTTCGCCTGCTCGATCTCCGCCGCGGTGCGGTGACGCACGAACACGGGTTTGCCGCGCCACACAACCGTGATGCCGGCGCCCTCGGGAATGCCCGAGACGTTGACTTCGGTCGTGGACATCGCGAGCGTATCGGCGGCCGGATTCATGCTGTGAATCAGGGGCCATACCATCATCGCCGTCCCCACGGCGCCAACGGCAATAGTCGAATGCAACAGAAAGTCGCGCCGGGTTTCCCCGCGCGGTGCGGCAGCATGAGCATGTGCCGTATTCGCCATGATGTATTTCCTTCCTAGACCCCCAACGGTCCCCTTCACCCGCGCCGTGCTGGCTCGTTCCCTTTCGGCGTTACGAGGGTCCGAAAAGGCCCGGCTCTCGGGTTGAACCATTGTTCCCCTCGTTGCTCCGGAACCGGCCCCAACCGGCGGAAGCACAAGGGTTTTCAGTGCCCGGGGTATAGAATAAAAAGCCCACCTTGAAAAGGCCCGTGGTTCGATGCCTGCCTTGCTGGATAACGGCTTGAATTGTCCACAAGAATCCTGGGTGCGCGGCAGGGCCGGAAGCCCCTTTTTCTGACCTCGCGGAGGCCGCGGAGACCTGAATGCGCCTTGCTCTCTATCAGCCCGATATTCCGCAAAACACGGGCGCCATGATGCGCCTGGGCGCCTGTTTTCGGGTGCCGCTCGATGTCATCGAGCCGTGCGGTTTTCCGTTCGACGATAAGCGTCTGAAGCGCACCGCCATGGACTACGGCGGCGCCTGCGAGGTGAGACGCCATGCGTCGTGGGAGGCCTACCTGGCCGCGCGCGGGGAAACGGGCGGCCGGTTGGTTCTCCTGACGACGGCGGCGGCGACAACCTACACCGACTTCTCCTTCAGGCCTGGCGACAGCCTCCTTTTGGGCCGGGAAAGCCGGGGAGTCCCGGACGAAGTTCGGACGGCGGCGGAGGCGGCCGTCCGCATCCCGATTGCCGCCGAAATGCGCTCGCTGAACGTAACGACCGCGGCGGCTATCGTGCTCACCGAAGCGCTTCGACAGATCGGACTTTTTTCTGGAAAAACAACGCTTTAACACCCCGCTCCCGGCCGCTGCAACGGGGCGTTGTCCATGACAACAAATTCACAGCTCGACCATGGTCCTGTAAGAAGTGCCCGCCTAATATTAGCGGACCGTCAGCGTTTCGGACCTGTTCCCCTCAAGTCCGGGGCGGATGGACGAAGGACCTGGTACCCCCCTCCAGAGTCCCATCGAGAAGCGGCTCCGTTCCCCTGCGGAGCCGCTATCGTTTTCAGGACTTGGGATCCAGCGGCAGGGGAACGGCCTTTTTTTCCGTCTCGCGCTGCTCGCCGGCTGGCCCCTGCGGAGCCGCTATCGTTTTCAGGACGTGGAGTCCTGCCGCAGGGGAACGGCCTTTTTTCCGTCTCACGCTGCGCGCCGGCTGGCCCCTGCCTTAGTCGTCGGCCTCGCGACGCTCGCCCATGGGCCGCTATCGTTTTCAGGACGTGGAGTCCTGCCGCAGGGGAACGGCCTTTTTTTCCGTCTCGCGCTGCGCGCCGGCTGGCCCCTGCCTTAGTCGTCGGCCTCGCGACGCTCGCCCATGGGCCGCTATCGCTTTCAGGACGTGGAGTCCTGCCGCAGGGGAACGGTTCCTTGTCCGTTTCCCCACGTAGCGGTCTATTTCCCATGAACGTGCCGCTCTAGTTCTTGGAGCGCTTCGTCGCGCGTCGGCGTGAAGTCGCGGGCGATCCACCACGCTTCCACGGCAGAAAGAATCTCTCCCACACGCGGGCTTTGCGGGACGCCAAGCGCGAGGACATCTGCGCCAGACACAGGCAGCGTGCGCGGGTGCCATTCGCTGACAATGGCGAGCTGTGCGAGCCACCGTTGATCGTCGGTCGTCTGCGCGCGTGCGTGCGCCCAGGCGAGGAGGACGCGGTCATAGATCACGTCGGCGCCATGGCGGTAGAGCGCTGCGCGCAGAAGTGACGGCGGTGTGCCGGCATCGACGAGGGGTTCGGCGTCGGTCAACTTCACAAGGCGCAATCGATCCGCCGCCGAGAACTTGAGGCGCAGCGCGACCGGGTCGGCATCTTGGGCGTTCACGAGTGCCGCAAGACGACGCCGCCAATCCGTCGCCGCGGCGATGGCGCTTTCGACGCGCGCAAGGGCAGCCAGACGCACGATGTCATGCACTTCCGGGAGCACGACGGGCAGCACGCCACAGTCCTTCATCGTCGTCAGCACGGCGGCGGGCGCAGGCGCGGCGAGCGTCTTTATAAGCTCCGCCTGGACGCGCTCCGCCGACAGGCGCGCGAGACCGTTCGCGTGCGTCCGGCAAGCCGCAAGCGTCGGCGGATCGATGCCGACACGGCCGTACCAGGCAAAAAACCGGAACAGGCGCAGGATACGCAAATAGTCTTCCTGGATGCGATCGCCGGGATCGCCGACGAAGCGTACGCGCCCGGCTTCGGCGTCGCCCCTGCCGGCGAAGTAATCGAACAGGGTCCCGTCCGCGCGCAGCGACATGGCATTGAAGGTGAAATCGCGCCGGCGCGCGTCTTCCTCCCAGTCGGTTGTGAATTCCACCGCCGCGTGACGGCCGTCGCAGGCGGTGTCGCGACGCAGGCTCGTGACCTCGAACGAACGGTTGCCGATCAACGCCGTGACGGTGCCGTGGTCCAATCCGGTGGGAATTGCGCGCACACCGGCTTTGGCCAGGCGCGTCATGACGAGCTCGGGCGTCTCGGGGGTCGCGGCGTCGATCTCGCCGACCGGAAGCCCCATCACGGCGTTGCGCACGCAGCCGCCGACGACCCGAGCGTCGATACCGGGCGCGCCCAGGACTTCGAACAGGCGCGCCACTTCAGGCGCTCGCATCCAATCGAGGTTCAAGGGTTGGCCCCGCCTTTTTCCCGGGGTCGGATATGGCCGGGGATCACCTTGCCGTTTTCAACGCGCGGCGGCACGTAGACGCCTTCATCGGCGGCGTTTCCCTGAATGAAAGCGGAGATCGCGAGCACAGCGAGCGCAAGCACCGCGCCGGCAAACAAGAGCAGCGGCCATGGCCCCTTTTCGAAGCGCGGGGCCTCGCCGCCGTGGCGTGCGACATAGCGCGTGCGATACCACACCCACGCGCTGTAGCAGAGAATGGGCAGCAGGAAGGGAATGACGTAGGTGACGATGATTCTGCCCACGCTTGCCCTCCTATCACGCGCGCGTCATGCGCGCGCCGCCAGCACATCATAGAGATTCAAGAGCATACCCGCGGTCGCGCCCCAGATATAGCGATCCCCGTAGGGCATGGCGTAATAGGCGCGCGGCGCGCCGTTCGCCATGCGGCTATGCAGATGATGATTCTGCGGGTCGAGAAAGAAGGACAGCGGCACTTCGAAGATCTCGGCAACTTCCACCGGGTCGGGCTTCAGCACGAGCGGCGGGTCGAGGGCGCCGACAACGGGTGTGACTTCGAAGCCCGTCACGGTGACGTAGGGATCGAGCTGTCCCAGCACCTCGACCCGATCGGCCGCAAGCCCAATCTCCTCGCGGCTTTCGCGCAAGGCCGCAGCGACGGCGTCGCGGTCCGAAGGCTCCACGCGGCCGCCAGGGAAGGAGATCTGTCCGGCGTGGGCCTTGAGGTCCGCGGTGCGTTGCGTGAGCAGGATGGTGAAGCCTTCCGCGTGCTCGACGAGCGGGACCAGCACCGCCGCCGGCGTGCGCGTTTCGACCGGCGTCGCGGGCGGGGAGGACATGCCAACGGCGGCGTAGCGCTCCGGCGGAAGCGGAACCACCTTGCCGGCGCCGGCCAGCCGCGCCGCCGTCACCGCGTCGCCGCGCGGCGTCGGGCGTCCTGCCGCCAGCCGCGCACGAATCTCGGCGCGCGTGAAACCGGCAGCGAAAGGCGTCGCCAAGAGGGAACTCACGTCAGCTGGCCGAGGGAGAAGAACCGGCCGGAGCTCCATACGCCGAAGCTGCCGCCCGCCTCGGCCGGGCCAGGCTCGCCGCGTTCAACCAGATGGTAGAAGACCGGCCTTGCGATCCGCGCCTCGAGGCCCTTCCTGACGTGGATATAGGGTCTCGGCTCGCCGCTGTCGGGATCCTCGGTTACGCGCAAAGGGTGAGCCGCGTCCAACGTGACGATATCATCGACATTGGTACGGAATCGTATGACTTGGCTGGCCCCAGCCCCTTCCGCTATAAGTTCCACCGCGATGAAAGGGGCGTCCTCGACTTCAATCCGTCCGTTTTCAACGGGCGTCGTGAGCCAATGGACACCCTCTTCGTCGCGGCGCAGGACCGTCGCAAACAGCTTGACCAAGGCCGCGCGGCCAATCGGCGAGCCGCGGTAATACCAAGTGCCGTTGCGGTCTATGCGCATGTTAAAATCGCCGCACAGATCCGGAAATTTGGCGGCTGTCCGATCCTTAGGTGCGGGGGTCGGGTTCGATTCGATTGCTGTTTTGTTAGGTATCGAGGGTTCCATAACGCCTCGCAGACAGTAATGTACGTGTTTCCCTTATTTGGCGGAGTTCGTGCGTGGCTTCAACGATAACACAGCCGGAAAATCTGAGGGCGGAAAACGCCGTCGCCGACATGGAGCGCGTGGCGGATCTCGTCCAGAAGGCGCGCACCGCGATCGATCATGTGATCTACGGCCAGGAAGCGGTTGTCGAGGAGAGCCTCATCACACTTCTTGCCGGCGGCCACGTTCTCCTCATCGGCGTGCCGGGTCTCGCCAAGACCAAACTCGTCCATGCATTGGGCGTCGTGCTCGGCCTCGACGACAAGCGTGTCCAGTTCACGCCCGACCTGATGCCGGCCGATATTCTCGGTACGGAAGTGCTGGAAGAGGACGCGAGCGGAAAGCGCTTTTTCCGCTTCATCCAGGGCCCGGTGTTCTGCCAGCTGTTGATGGCCGACGAGATCAACCGCGCGAGCCCGCGCACGCAGTCGGCGCTTCTGCAGGCAATGCAGGAGCACCGCGTGTCCATCGCCGGCCAGTATCATGCGTTGCCGCAGCCGTTCCACGTGCTCGCGACGCAGAACCCGATCGAACAGGAAGGCACCTATCCGCTGCCGGAAGCGCAGCTGGACCGCTTCCTGATGCAGGTCGATATTTCCTATCCGTCGTTCGAAGCCGAGCGCGAGATCATCTTGCGCACCACCGGCGTCGACGCGCCGGAGCCCGAACAGGTATTGAAAGCCGAGGACCTCGCACAGGCGCAGCGCCTGGTCCGGCAGGTGCCGGTGGGCGAGAGCGTGGTGAACGCGATCCTCAAATTGGTGCGCGCCGGCCGCCCCGAGACCAGCGACGTCAAGGAAGTGAAGGAACAGGTCGCCTGGGGCCCCGGCCCGCGCGCAAGCCAGGCGCTGATGCAGGCCGTACGCGCCCGGGCCTTGCTGCAGGGCCGGCTGTCGCCGTCGGTGGACGACGTGCTCGCGCTGGCACGCCCGGTGTTGCAGCACCGGATGGCGCTCAACTTCGGCGCGCGCGCCGACGGCCATACGCTGCCTGCGCTGATCGATACGCTGTGCCGGCGCATCGACGCCGCGTAAAGCCGCATTAGTATTATGAGTGTCGCCCCCCGGCACGAAGACCATCATCGCCTTCTCCTGGAGGCGAACACGGTCGCGGCATCCATGCCGCCCCTGCTGGTGGCCGCGCGCCGTATCGCATCGTCTGTGACGCTCGGCAGCCACGGGCGCCGCCGTGCGGGTGTCGGCGACAGCTTCTGGCAGTTCAGACCTTATTCAAAGGACGACACCCCGCAAGCCATCGATTGGCGGCAGTCGGCGAAGTTCGATCACGTCTACGTCCGTGAACGCGAATGGGTGGCGGCGCAAACCGCGGGACTGTGGTGCGATACGTCGGCGTCCATGCGCTACCGATCCTCGCCGAAACTCCCGACCAAAGCCGAACGCGCGGCCGTGATGATGCTGGCGCTGGCCGAACTTCTGGTCGACGGCGGCGAGCGCATCATCATCCTCAGCAATGAAGGCCGCCCGCAGCGCAGCGCGAGCGCCGGCCGGCTGGCGATCGCCCATCTTGCCGACGCGATGACGGCCGACCTCGGCGGCCGCAAGACCGTCGACAGCAAGGTGGAGATGCCGTCGTTTGCCGGCGCGCTTCCCCGCCATTCGACGGCCGTTCTGTTCAGCGACTTCATGGCGCCGATCGACGTGGTCGCCGAGTCCCTGCGCACGCTGATGCGTACCGGCATCAAGGGCCATCTGATTCAGGTGCTCGATCCGGCCGAAGAGACGCTTCCCTTCTCCGGACGCGTCCGCTTCGTGGGTCTCGAGCGCGAGGGCGCGACGGTGATCGACCGCACCGAGGACGCGCGCGCTCAATATATGGAGAAGCTGGCGGCGCACCGCGAAGCGCTCAAGGACCTCGCCGCATTCTCCGGCTGGAGCTTCGGGCTCCATCACACCGATCACTCGCCGCAGCTCGCCATGGCCGCGCTGCACAGCGCCATCACCGGATACCGGCGGTAGGCATGCTCAATCTCGGTTTCATCTCGTTCGCCGCTCCATGGGTCCTCGCCGCCGCCGCCGCGCTGCCGCTGGTGTGGCTCCTTTTGCGGCTGACGCCGCCGGCGGTAAAGCAGATCGATTTTCCGGCGATCCGCCTGCTCTTCGATCTTGATCCGACGCAACGGACGACGGCGCATACGCCGCCATGGTTGTTGATTTTGCGGATCGGCATCCTCGTCCTCGTCATCCTTGGCCTTGCCGATCCGATCCTCAACTTCCAGCGCGGCGAAGAGAACGACGGACCGCTGATCGTCGTCGTGGACAATGGTTGGGCGTCCGCGCCGGCCTGGGATGCACGCGAGGCGGCGCTGCGCGAAACCCTCGACGGCGCGGAACGGCGCCAGCAGGCGGTCGTGCTGCTTGCAACCGCGCCGCTGCCGGTCGAAGGCCCGGCGCCGCGCCTGCAGCCGGCTTCGGAGGCCCGCAGTCAGCAGATCGCGCCACAGCCATGGCCCTCCGACCGCGCGCTCGCCCTAAAGCATCTTCAAGCGCTGAACCTCAAAGGTCCGGTGTCAAGCATTTGGATCAGCGACGGCGTCGATACGCCGGGCGCCAGCGATCTCGCAAGCGCCCTCGCCGATCTGGGGCCGTTGAGCGTCATCGAAGGGGAAGCGGGCGACGCTCCGCTCGTCCAGTATCCGCCCGAACGCAGCGCCGCGGGCCGCGACAGCATCTCGAGCAACGTCAACCTCAAGCTCGGCCGCGTCGCATCCGCCACAACACCGGAGACGGGCGCCATCGTGCGGGCGCTCGACGGCGATGGCCAGGTCCTCGGCCGCACACCGGTGACTTTCGCGCCGGGCCAGACCGAGGCCTCGGCGGTGATGGCCCTTCCGGCGGAACTGGCCAATCGTGTTTCGCGCTTCGACGTGGACGGCCTTGCTTCGGCGGCGACGACTGTCCTTGCGGACGATCAATGGCAGCGCCGTCCGGTCGGGATCGCGAGCGCGTCGATCGACGGAATCACCGCGCCGCTTCTGGAAGACGCATATTATATCGAAGAGGCTTTGGCGCCCTTCGCAGAAGTGCGCTCGGGTTCCCTCGACGAACTCCTGCAGCGCCCGCTCGCCGTGATGATCATGGCCGGCGGCGGACGCATCCTCGACGCCGAAGTCGCGCGCCTCAGCGCATGGATCGAAAGCGGCGGCCTGCTGGTTCGTTTTGCCGGACCGCGGCTCGACGGAAATGTCGATCCCTTGCTGCCGGTGAAACTGCGCGGCGGCGGACGCAGCCTTGAAGGCGCCATGTCGTGGGGCACGCCGGCGACGCTCGCGCCCTTCCCCGAGAATTCGCCGTTCCGCGGCCTGACCATTCCCGAGGACGTCACCGTTTCATCGCAGGTGCTCGCCGAGCCGTCGGCCGATCTTGCGACCAAGACCTGGGTACGCCTCAAGGACGGAACACCCTTGGTGACCGCGCAGCGCTCCGGCCAAGGTCTCGTCGTGTTGTTCCACGTGACCGCTACGCCGGAGTGGTCGAAGCTTCCGCTGTCGGGACTGTTCGTCGACATGCTGCGCCGGCTGGTGGACATCAGCCAAGGCGTCGCCGGCGGCCCTACGGAAGATATGAGCACCGCAACCCTTTCGCCCTACTCCATGATCGACGCCATGGGCCGGCTGGCGACGCCGAGCCCGACGGTGCGTCCGATCCCGGCGCGCGACATCGCCGCGGCTGTGCCAAGCCCGCGCACCCCGCCGGGGCTCTATGGCCGCGCGGGCGCGACACGCGCCCTCAACCTGTCACCGGCGCTGACGGACCTGGCACCCCTCAGCTTTCCGGTCTCCACGGCGCGCACCACGTTCTCCGGCGTCGCCAGCGAACGCGCCATGAAACCCTGGCTGCTCACGCTCGCGCTTATCCTGCTGCTCGCGGACCTCGTGATCAGTTTCGTCCTGCGCCGCCTGATGCCGGACCGCATTCCTTTTGCGCGCGCCGGCGCGGCGGTGCTCGCCGCGGTCGTGGTGCTGCACGGCGCCGATGCGTTGGCCCAGGCAAAGCCGCAAGCCGCCCGTGACATCGACCCGGTCATCCGGTCGGCCATCCTGGAGACGCGCCTTGCCTATGTCGCGACCGGTAACCCGGACATCGACCGGCTCGCGCAATCGGGACTCGATAACCTCACCAGCCTGCTCTCGACCCGCACGGCGGCGGAGCTCGCGGAGCCCCTGCGCATCGATCTCGCGGCGCCCAGTTTGACCACTGATACGCTGACGCCGTTCCCGATGCTGTATTGGCGCGTCACGCCGGGAACGCCGATCCCGCCGCCGCGCAACATGGCTGCGCTCAACGACTATATGAAGCGGGGCGGCCTTGTGGTGTTCGACGCGCCGGACCAGACGGGCGCCGTCGGCGGCGGCGAACCCGGCGCGGCCTCGGCGCATCTCAACGCGATCCTCCGCCTGCTCGATTTGGGGCCGGTGACAGACATGGCGCCGGACCACGCGCTGACGAAGAGCTTCTACCTCCTCCAGAACCTGCCCGGCCGTTATGCCGACGCCGGCGTGTTGGTGGAGCGCGGCTCCAACAGCAACGACGCCGCCTCAAGCGTCATCATCGGCGGATCGGACTGGGCCAGCGCCTGGGCGCGCGACGCCAATGGACTTCCGATGTACGCGGTCGTCCCGGGCGGCGAGCGCCAGCGCGAACTCGCGCTGCGCGCCGGCGTCAATATGGTGATGTACGCGCTGACCGGAAACTACAAGACCGACCAGGTGCACCTGCCCTCGATCATGGAAAGGCTGACGAACTAATCCATGACCGGCATTGTATTTGCACCCCTGGTTCCGCTGCCGCTGATCGTCGTGCTCGGCGCAATCGGGCTTGCGCTCGTGATCTATGGCGTCGTCAAACGCGCCCGCGGCGCGCTCCTGCGCGCGGTGCCGATCGCGGCGCTGTTGATCGTGCTTTCGGAACCCAAGCTGGTCAGCGAGAACCAGCAGCCGCTGAAGGACATCGCCGTCGTGGTCGTCGACGACAGCGAGAGCCAGAAGCTCGGCGCGCGCGAGACGCGCGCCGCCGCCGCGGTCGAGAAGATCACCGCCGATCTGACGGCGCTGGGCGATGTCGAGGTGCGCGCCATACGCGCTGGACGCAACGACCTTGCGGGCGGTCAGGACGGCACGCGCCTGTTCGGCGCGTTGACCGCGGAGATGAACGACATCCCGCGCCAGCGCCTGGCCGGCGTGATCTTGGTCACCGACGGCCAGGTGCACGATGCGCTGACACCGGCGCAGGCGAAGCAGGCCGAGGCCCCCTATCTGAATGCACCGCTGCATGTGCTGCTGACCGGCGAGCGCAAGGAAACCGATCGCCGCATCCGCATCGAGAACGCGCCGGACTTCGGCCTGGTCGGCAAGGATTCGATGGTGCGGCTGCGCGTCGAGGACACGACCGTGCGCCGGGGCACGCGCGTTCCCGTGACCATCCGCCGCAACGGCGGCGAGGCGCAGAACATCACCCTCGCCGCGGGAGAATCCGTCAACGTGCCGATGGCGATCGAAAACGCCGGCGGCAACGTGTTCGAGGTTGAGGTCAATCATACACCCGGCGAACTCTCCGCCGCGAACAACCGTGCCATCGTCTCCATCAACGGCGTGCGCGACCGGCTGCGGGTGCTGCTGGTGTCGGGCCAGCCCCACGTCGGCGAACGCGCGTGGCGGAACCTGCTCAAGTCCGATCCCAACGTCGACCTCGTACATTTCACGATCCTGCGCCCCCTCAACAAGGACGACGGCACGCCGCTGAACGAACTGTCGCTGATCACCTTCCCGATCCGCGAGCTCTTCGAGGAACAGATCAACGAGTTCGATCTCATGATCTTCGACCGCTACAACCAGCGAGGCCTGATCCCGCAGCAGTTCATGACCAACATTGCGCGCTATATCGAGAACGGCGGCGCGCTGCTGCTGACGGTCGGGCCGGAGTTCGCGTCGGAGTACTCCTTGTTCGGCACGCAGTTGCAGCGGCTTCTTCCAGCCGAGCCGTCGGGACGCGTGTTCGCCGGCTCCTTCCGCCCGCAACTCAGCCCGATCGGACGGCGTCATCCCGTGACCGCGGGCCTCGGGCGCGTCGAAGGCCAAAGCGCCGGCGCCGAAACGACATGGGGCCGGTGGCTGCGGCACATCCAGGTGATCCCGGAAAAGGGCAACGCCGTGCTGACCGGCCAGGACAACGAGCCGCTCCTTATCCTCGACCGCGTCGGCAAAGGCCGCATCGCGCTTCTGCTCAGCGACACCATCTGGCTGTGGGGCAAAGGTTTCGACGGCGGCGGGCCGCAGACCGAACTGATGCGCCGCACCGCGCACTGGCTGATGAAAGAACCGGAACTCGAGGAAGAGGCGCTGTCCGCGGCCGCGGCGGCCGACGGACTGACCATCACGCGCCGCAGCCTTGCGGAGAAGGAACTCCCGGTGACCGTCACGCGGCCGAACGGCGAGGAAGAGACGGTGCTGCCGAAGCCGGTGGAAGACGGGAAGTTCGTGGCGCAGATGACGGCCGGCACGCCCGGCGTCTATCGCCTCACCGACGGCATCAATACGACGCTGACCGCGGTGGGCTCGCCCAATCCGCTCGAGACCTACGACGTGGTGACGACCGAAGAGAAGCTGAAGCCGCTGGCCGACGCGACGGGCGGCGGCGTTTATTGGCTGGAAGACGCCACGGCGCCGACCATCCGGCGCATCACCTCGACGCGCGTGGCTCACGGCGCATCATGGATGGGGCTGGTATCCAACGAGCAATATCTGGTGACGGGACTGAATCAGACGCCGCTGGCGCCGCTCGCGCTGCTCCTGCTCGCGGTCATGGCCGGCGCCATGCTGGCGTGGTGGAGGGAGGGGCGGTAGAGCGCCCCTTTCCCGTCTAACCGGCTTTCCGCAGCTCGAGCAGATAAGCGCAACCGGACCCGCTGTCGGCAAGGCCGCCGCTCAGGAGCACGCCGTTGGCCTCATCGACCATGCGCCCTTCAAACTGATTGCGCTCGCCGCCCGGCATGCGGAAATGGCCGGTGACAAAACCCTCTTCGGTGACAAACCCGTCAAAGACCACGCTCTGCACGTCCGAGATCTTCGCAGGCGGGCGGATGTAGCCGCCGCGAATCACGAATTCATCCACGGTGACGGCCTGACACATCTGCGGGTTCGAGAAGGCCGTCGCCGGCGTCATGGCGCCTTCGTAGCGGCCGTCGAACTTCGGCGAGACGCCGCTGGAGGAGAAGGCATCGGCCGCGGTGAAGATCAGCGCGATGAAAAGGACGAGACCGAATTTATAGAGATAATCCTGGACCGTCGGGCGCGGCATCCTGCGGGCCGCGACGCGATGAACGGTAAGATTGGTGCGTGAATACATGACACGTCGTTCCTGTGCTTCAAACACCCCCCGGACCCCGTCGATGTGGGATCCCAATGTGGCGAAAGAAGAGCAGGAACCTGAACGCGCCGGTCGCAATCCACGTGCGGGACGTGACATTACGCGCCGAGCTTTCTCACGCGGTGTTAGGTTCGCGCGTTCCTTGTCTTTGAACGGCGCCTTATTGGAGGGCCGAGCTTCCCAGTTCGGCGCGCACCTTCTGGCGGAAAACGTCGATGGCTACAAGCGAATTCCCCATCTTCACGTGCCAGAAGGTCCAGCCGTTGCAAGCCGGCGCGCCCTGAACAAGAGCCCCGACCTGATGGATCGAGCCGCGGTAATCGGCTGATATCAAAGTGCCATCCGCTCTCACCTTCGCGGTGAAACGGCCCGACGGATCGGACAACACCGTGCCAGGCGTCAGCAGACCGCGTTCGACAACCGTTCCAAAGGGAATGCGGGGCTCGGTACGTTTCGCAGGAGTGACAAGCATCTTTTCATCCGTAATGGGTTCGACCGCAGCGATGCGCTCGCGCGCCGCGGCAATATAGTTTTCGTCGCCGTCGACGCCGATGTAATTGCGCCCGAGCTGCTTGGCGACCGCGCCGGTGGTGCCGGTGCCGAAGAACGGATCGAGCACGAGGTCGCCGGGCTTGGTTGCGGCTGTGATCACCCGGTAGAGCAAGGATTCCGGCTTCTGCGTCGGGTGCAGCTTCGCACCGTCGCCGCCCTTCAGCCGCTCCTCGCCCGTGCAGAGCGGCAGCGTCCAATCGCTGCGCATCTGCAGGCCTTCGTTCAAATTCTTCATGGCCTCGTAGTTGAAGGTGTAGCGCGCATCCTTGCCCTTCGAGCACCAGATCAGCGTTTCATGGGCGTTGGTGAAGCGCGTGCCGCGGAAGTTAGGCATCGGATTTGTCTTGCGCCACACAATGTCGTTGAGCACCCAGAAGCCGAGGTCCTGAAGGATCGCGCCGACGCGAAAGATGTTGTGGTACGAGCCGATGACCCACAGCGAGCCCGTGTCTTTCAGGATGCGCTTCACCGCGCCGAGCCAGGCGCGCGTGAAATCGTCATAGGCCTTGAAGTCGCTGAAGCGATCCCAGGCATCGTCGACGCCATCGACGCGGCTGTTGTCCGGACGGGTCAGCTCGCCGCCAAGCTGAAGGTTGTACGGAGGGTCGGCGAAGACGAGATCGACGCTTGCTTCGGGCAGGCGGCCCATGATCTCGACGCAGTCGCCGCTGTAGATGTGATTGGGCTTCAGCGGTTTGGCCGCGGGCATGCGATGTACCGGTCCTAACGTTTGCGCGCTTACGCGCGCGGGTCCTCTAGTGCGCTTCTCTTTTTCGGGAAGTGTGCGCCCCTGAATGGCAGAACTTCCCTCCCCACCTTCACGAGCGCCGATGGCGCGGCGCTGGGGCAGGTTCCTTTTTGCGAACGCGGAGGCCTCTTTACTGCGGCGCTGCTCAGAACACCGGAGGTCACCGTCGTTGATTCATTTATTAGAATCAAAGGGTTACTAGGCCGTAAAGAGGACCATATGGTGAACCCAAGATGTTGAGTCGCGGTGACTCGCCCGACTCAACCTGTAGCGACGGGAAGGACAGAAAAGAAAAAGTGCAGTGCGCGGGTCAGCCTGCGGGCGTCTCGAACATCTCGACCTGACTCGCTTCGGGTCCGGCAAGCTGCCTCTTCACCGTACCAAACGTCTTACGGTGATGGGGCGTGAGCCCAAGCTTCAGGATCGCGGCGCGATGATCGGGGGTCGGATAGCCGGCGTTGTGCTCCCAGCCGTAGCCGGGATACGCGCGCGAAAGCTCGACCATGTAGCGGTCGCGCGTGACCTTGGCGATGATCGAGGCCGCCGCGATCGACATCGACTTCTCATCGCCGCGCACGATCGTCTCGACCTCGCAGGGGAATTCCTTGGGACGACGGTTGCCGTCGACGAGAGCGATGGTCACGGCGCGCCCCAGGGACTCGACGGCGCGGCGCATGGCCATGTGCGCGGCATTCAAGATGTTGAAGCTTTCGATCTCGTGAACTTCGGCGCGGCCCACGCCGACGACCGCGGCGCCGCAGGACGTCAGGATGGCGAAAAGCTCTTCGCGCTTCTCGAGAACGATTTGTTTGGAATCGTTGAGACCCTGCCGCAGCGACTTCGGGATTTTTTTCTGGTCGAGGATCACGGCGCCGGCGACCACCGGTCCGGCCAAGGGCGCACAGCCCGCTTCGTCGACACCGACGACGATGGCGTCGGGGATTCTCTTAAGGACGGCTTTCTCGAATCTGAAATTCGGCAACTTCGGCAAAGGTCCCGGGTCCCCTCACCCGAAAGATGTCATTTCCCCTTCCTGACGTGCTCCTTCAGGCGCGGCATCAGTTCGACAAAGTTGCACGGGCTGTGCCGGGCGTCGAGTTGGTATTTGAGGATTTCATCCCATCCGTCTTTCACCGCGCCGGTGGAACCCGGAAGCGCGAAAAGATAGGTGCCGTTGGCGACGCCGGCGGTGGCGCGCGACTGGACCGTGGACGTCCCGATACTCTTCAAGCTGATCCAGCGGAAAAGTTCGCCGAAACCGGGAATCTGTTTTTCGCAGACCTGTTCGAATGCTTCGGGCGTGACGTCGCGGCCGGTGACGCCGGTGCCACCGGTGGTGATGATGCAATCGATCTGCGGGTTCTTGATCCAGGATTCGAGCTGACGAACGATGAGATCGACATCGTCTTTCAACAGGACGCGCGCGGCGAGCACGTGCCCGGCGCCGGTGATGCGATCGGCAAGCGTTTGCCCGGACGTATCGGTGGCGAGCGTGCGCGTGTCGGACACCGTCAGCACGGCGATGTTGATGGGAACGAAGGGTTTGTTTTCGTCGATGCCCATGGGTTCCAACTCGTGTTCCAGCTCGCGGGTTCTAACTCGCCGATTGATCCAAGCGTTCCCGGATCGCGAGCAGATCGCGCCAGGCGAAGCGCTTCTGCTGCGGCGAACGCAAGAGATAGGCGGGATGGAACAGCGGCATCGCGGGGATCGGCGCGGCGAGGCCGGGCGTCTGAAATTCATGCCAGCGGCCGCGCACGCGGGTGATGCCGAGGGGCGTCGCCAGCAACGTCTTCGCCGACAGGCCACCGACCAGCACCAGCACCTTCGGGTTCACGAGTTCGATGTGGCGGCGCACGAACGGCATGCAGATTGCAATCTCTTCGTCCGTGGGCGCCCGGTTACCGGGCGGCCGCCAGAACACCACGTTGGTGATGTAGGCGCTTTCGGCGCGCGAGAGCCCGATGGATTCGATCATGCGGTCGAGCAGCTTGCCCGATACGCCCACGAAGGGGAGGCCCTGGCGGTCTTCGTCCGCGCCCGGCGCTTCGCCGACGAACATGACACGCGCCGCCGGGTTTCCGTCGGCGAACACGGTCTTGCTCGCGAACTGTTTGAGGCCGCAGCCCTCGAACGCCTCGACCATGGCCTTGAGCTCGGCCACCGAGGCGGCGGCGTCGGCGGGATGCGCGCCGTAGACGACGGCGGGCGCGGTTGCCGGCGGCGCCGGCGCGGCGGCGGGCGCCGGCGCCGCGATCGGAACTGGTGGCGGCGCGGGCTTGAAGCGGTCGACCGGCGCCTCGCCGATACATTCGTCGACGCCGGCGTCCGCGTACCAGCGCAGCAGCGCGCCGGGATCGGAGAGGGAGAGTTCAGTCATGGCGACGGAGCTTCGCAACGCCGAACGGCCGCGACAAGCCCGCTATTTCGCCGGCGGCGTATATTTGTAGCCGACGAGGCCATTCTCGGCGTTGCGGGCGCGCTTGTAGAACCAGATCACGAACCAGATGACGAGCGGCGCGCTGACGGCCAAAGACAATTCCAGCAAAGTATCGATGTTGTTCTCGCCCCAGCGCAACGGCAGGTAGCCGAGGGCCTCCAGGGCTTGTTCGCCGATCCGCAGGAAGCCAAAGGCGGCGACGGTGATAAGGACGCCGAGGGTGCCGGCAAACAGCACCGTGGCGACCAGACCGGCAATTGCGGCGCTATTCTTCATCCTGTGGCCAAGTCCTTGTAAACGCTGCCTAGATACCCCCGGTGAAAGGCGTATAATCGGCAGGCAGGTAGGGGATAGCTGAACCTTCCATCCTTGTCAAAAGCGGCGCTGTGACGCGATGCGCCGCACGGACCGTACATATGAGCGAACGCGAGAGCATGGAATTTGACGTCGTGATCGTGGGCGCGGGGCCGTCAGGCCTCGCGGCGGCGATCCGCCTGAAGCAATTGGCGGCGGCGAAGGACCACGAAATCTCGGTCTGCGTCATCGAGAAGGGTTCGGAGGTCGGGGCCCATATCCTCTCGGGCGCGGTCATCGATCCCATCGCGCTCAACGAGCTGATCCCGGACTGGAAGGAAAAAGGCGCGCCGCTCCATACCCCGGTGACCGAAGACAATTTCCTGGTGCTTTCGGAAACGGGGGCGACGCGCTTCCCGAATTTCCTGATGCCGCCGCTGATGAACAACCACGGCAACTACATCGTCAGCCTCGGCAACGTCTGCCGCTGGCTCGCGGGCCAAGCCGAAGCGCTGGGCGTTGAAATCTATCCCGGCTTCGCAGCAGCCGAAGTGCTTTACAACGAAACGGGCGCGGTGATCGGCGTCGCCACCGGCGACATGGGCATTGGCCGCGAGGGCGAGAAGACCGACGCGTTCGAGCCGGGCATAGAATTGCGCGCCAAGTACACCCTGATCGCCGAGGGCGTGCGCGGCTCGCTCGCAAAGATGATCCAGACGAAGTTCGATCTCTGCAGGGAGTCGGATCCGCAAAAGTTCGGGATCGGCATCAAGGAACTGTGGGAGATCGACCCGGCGAAACACAAGCCGGGGCTGGTCACGCACACCATGGGCTGGCCGCTGGATTCATCGACCGGCGGCGGCTCGTTCATGTACCATCTGGAGAACAACCAGGTGGCCATCGGCTTCGTCATCCACCTCAACTACAAGAACCCCTACCTCTCGCCGTTTGACGAGTTCCAGCGCTTCAAGCATCATCCGGCGATCGCGAAATACCTGGAGGGCGGCCGGCGCATTTCCTACGGCGCGCGAGCCATCACCGAAGGCGGGTTCCAGTCGGTGCCGAAGCTGACGTTCCCGGGCGGCGCACTGATCGGCTGCTCCGCGGGCTTCGTGAACCTGCCGCGCATCAAGGGCAGCCACAATGCGATGAAGAGCGGAATGCTGGCCGCCGAATGCGTGTTCGACGCCTTGAAGGCCGGGCGTGCGCACGACGAGTTCCCCAACTATCAGACCGCTTATCGCCAGAGCTGGATCTATAAGGATCTCAAGCGCGTGCGCAACGTGAAGCCGTTCCTGTCGAAATTCGGCAATACGATCGGCTTCATGCTCGGCGGGCTCGACATGTGGATGAACCAGCTCGGCATCGGCTTGCCGTTCACCCTGCGTCACGGCAAGACCGATGCCGCATCGACGCAACCGGCCGCAAAATTCAAACCGATCGTCTACCCGAAGCCGGACGGCAAGATCTCGTTTGACAAGCTGTCCTCGGTGTTCATCTCCAACACCAATCACGAAGAAAACCAGCCGAGCCATCTCAAGCTGAAGGACCCGAGCATCCCCATCGCGGTGAACCTTCCGCTCTACGCCGAACCCGCCCAGCGCTATTGCCCGGCCGGCGTCTACGAGGTCGTCGACGCCGATGGCGGGGGAAAACGATTTCAGATCAATGCCCAGAACTGCGTTCACTGTAAGACGTGCGATATCAAGGATCCGTCGCAGAACATCGTCTGGACGGTGCCCCAGGGCGGGGGCGGCCCCAACTATCCAAATATGTAACGTTTACAGGCGCTTTAAGGCGTCGCTGGTTCGGGCCCAAAGAGGCTATCATGGCTGTCATCTCGCTCCCGTTTACGTGCCTGAAAGTCTGCCCATGACTCGTCCGCTATGCTTTCGTGCCTTGCTGACGGCCGCCCTCGTGGCCGGCGTCAGCGCCCTTTCCCTTCAGGGCGCCTTGGCGGCCGACGCTTCGCCGCCGCCGGCTTCGAAAGCCCCGTCGCCGCCTACGGCTGCGCAGGCCGCGGCGCCGGCGGCAGCCAGGGTCGGACTGGCGGCGGCCTATCTTTCGGGACGCCACGCCGAGGCGAACGCCGACACATCTCGCGCGGTGAGCTTCTTCAACCAGGCGCGGGACCTAGACCCCAACAACAACCGCCTGATCGAGGATTCGTATTTCCTCGCCGCACAGGTGGGCGATTTCGCGCAGGCGATTCCCGCCGCGAAACGCGCCTACGACGCCAATCCGCGCCGCGGCATCGCGCCGGTGGTCCTCGCCGCCGATCTTTATAAGAAAAAGGATTATGCGGGCGCGCTGGCGTATATCGAAAAGATCCCGGCGCAGAGCGTGAACAGCTTTGCCCTGCCGGTGCTGCGCGCCTGGGCGATGGCGCCCTTGAAGCCGGCGGAGACGACGCTCGCGGAACTCACGCTGCTGAAGAACTTCCAGGATACCGCCCGGCTGGTCGACGTGATGGGCGGCATGCTCAATGAGCACTATGGCCTGAAGGACGCCGCGACCACGAATTACGACGCACTGGCCGCCAACATCGAGAATGAGCGCGTCTCGGTGTTGCGCATCGTGGTGAAGGGCTACCAGCGTCTGGGCAAGGCGCAGCAAGCCAAGGCCGCGATCGCGCGCTACGAAAAGGCACACGGCGCCTCGCCGATGCTCGAGGCCATGGCGGCGGGCCTCAATCAGCCCGCGCCGAAGCTGACACCGCAGGAAGGCATGTCGGAAGGCCTGTTCGCCGCCGCAGAACTCCTGCTCCAGAACGAGCCGAACCTGGCGCGCATGCAGATCGCGACGGCTTATGCGCAAACCGCGCTGCATGTGAATCCGCAACTGACGGTCGCCAAAGTTTTTATCGGCAGCGCCTTCACCGCGCGCGGCCGATACCAGGAGGCCAATGCGATGCTGTCGAGCATCGGCAGGGGCGAGCCGGGATACCTCGAAGCGCGGATGCAGATCGCGAACAATCTGGCGGCGATGAGCCGCACCGAGGAATCGCTGGCCGTGCTGCGCGAGCTCCTGAAAGACCGGCCGCAGTGGGCGGACGTGCATATCGCGGTCGGCGATCTATTGCGCCGCGAGGAGCGCTTCGCTGAAGCCGTCGGCGAGTATACCGCCGCGCTCAAGCTGCGCCCCGCGCAGGCTGAAGAAAATTGGGCGATCTACTACACCCGCGGCATTTCCTACGAGCGCACCAAGGACTGGGCGAACGCGGAAAAGGATTTCAAGAAGGCCCTCGAGATCAAGCCGGGCGAAGCCAGCGTGCTCAATTATCTCGGCTACTCGTATCTCGACCGCGGCGTCAATCTCAAGGAAGCCCGCCGTCTCATCGAAATGGCGTACTCGAAGCGGCCGGACGACGGGTATATCATCGATAGTCTCGGCTGGATGCTGTTCGTGCTCGGTGAGTACGACAAAGCCGTCGTTCATCTTGAAAAGGCGGTCGAAGCCGCGCCCGCCGATGCGACCATCAACGAGCACTTCGGCGACGCCTTGTGGAAAGTCGGGCGGCGTACCGAGGCACGCTACCAATGGCAGCGCGCGCTGACCCTCGACGTCGAAGATGCGCAGCGCGCGGCCATCAGCAAAAAGCTCGAGCAAGGCCTGGCGCAGAAATAGGCCGCGATGGCAGAAAGCGCGGCCCTTAGCGTCTTTGCCCCCGCAAAGATAAACCTGACCCTGCACGTCGTCGGCCAGCGCGCCGACGGCTACCACTTTCTCGACTCCCTGGTCGCCTTCGCCGGCGTCGGCGACTGGATCAGCGTGCAGCGCGCAGCGGCCATCTCGCTCGAGGTCACGGGCCCTTTCGCCAAGGATCTATCGGGTGAGAATCTCGTCACCCGAGCCGCGCATTATCTCGCCGCCGCGACGGGCCGAAACGAGGGCGCGCATATCATCCTGGAAAAGAATTTGCCGATCGCGTCGGGAATCGGCGGCGGATCGGCGGACGCGGCGGCGGCGTTGATGGCGCTGTCGCAGCTGTGGGACGAGAACCTCGCGCAGCTGGCGGATGCTGACGTTGCCGCCAACCTGGGCGCCGACGTTCCCGTCTGCTTGCGGCGCACGCCGACCTTCATGCGCGGAATCGGCGAGAAGCTGTCGCCGGCCCCTGCGCTGCCGCCGGCCTGGCTGGTCCTCGTGAACCCGCTGAAGCCGCTGGTGACCAGGACGGTGTTCGCGGCCTTGAAAGGCGGACGCTCGGAACCCTTGCCTGAGGCGCGCTTCGCCGGACTTGCATCTGCCGCCGATCTCGCCCGGTGCCTCGCGGACGCGCGAAACGACCTCACCGCGCCTGCCTGCGAACTGATGCCCGAGGTCGCCGGCATCCTCCACGCTCTTGAAGGGACCCCCGGATGCCTCGCCGCTCAGATGTCCGGGAGCGGCCCGACCTGTTTTGGTCTGTACACGGATTCCGCTGCCGCGGGGGCCGGCGCAGAGGCGCTGAAACGGGCGAATCCCGGCTGGTGGACGGCGGCCGCGCCGCTTATGTAACAAAGGGTTACGGCGCTGTTTTAACCCCGGAACTGGGCTCAAAACGCGCTATTATGACCGCCGTCATTTGTGAATTGTTCTTGTGGGTCCCTCGCGTATGGTCCGCGGCATGATGAATAGCCCCCTCAGCCTTATCCGCGCAGCCGCGGCCTTCTTGCTCGCCGCCCTTATCAGCGTCTCGGGCGCCGCTGCGGCGCAATCGGTGTTCAAGTCCGACCAGAGCCGCGCCGCCTTCATCATGGATCGCACGGCGGTCGAACCGGGGAAGAGCATCTGGGTCGCGCTGGAGCTCGACATCATCCCCGGCTGGCATACCTACTGGCGTACGCCCGGCGATTCCGGCCTGCCGGCGGAGATCACGTGGACGCTTCCCGAAGGCGTCACGGCCGGACCGATCCAGTGGCCGACGCCGGAGCGCATTCCCTACGGCGATCTGATGAACTTCGGCTATCACGACACCGTCTTGTTCCTCACCGAGCTAAAAGTCGGCGAGCAGGTGCCGCGCGGAGAGATCAAGATCAACGCGGCGGCGAGCTGGCTGGTGTGCGCGGATATCTGCATTCCGCAGGACGCGGCCTTCAGCGTGCCGCTGACCATCGGCCCCGGCGGCGAAGAGACGAATTACAGTGAGATGATCGCCGCCACCCGCGCGGCGCTGCCGCAACGGGCGAAGTGGCCCGCCCGCGCGCAGATCCAGGACGGCGCCCTCACCATCACGGCGCAGCCGGGCCAGGGCGACAAAGTCACGGGCGCGGTGTTCTTCCCCTACGACGACGGCGTCATCGTCAACGCCGCGCCGCAGGAACTGGAGATCAGCGACGATGAAGTCCGGCTGCAAATTCCGACGGGCGAAAAAGCCGGCACGGTGAGCGCCGTCAACGGCCTGCTCGTGGTCCAAGCCGATGGCGGCAGCGCGGTCGGCTACGAAATCGCCGCGCCGCTTTCTACGACCGCCAGCGCGCGCGCAGATGCGGCCGCGGCCATGCCGCTGGCGCTCGCGCTCCTCCTTGCCTTCCTGGGCGGGATCATTCTGAACGTGATGCCGTGCGTGCTGCCGGTGCTTGTGATGAAAGCCATGAGCTTCATCTCGCGCGGCTCGGAAGACGCGGCCGCGCTGCGGCGCGACGGGCTCGCCTATACCGCCGGGGTGATGGTCGCCTTCGGCGCGCTCGTTGTCGTCCTGCTGGCCCTGCGCGCAGGGTCGAGCGCCGTCGGCTGGGGCTTCCAGCTCCAATCGCCGCCGTTCGTGGCGACCCTCGCCTTCATCATGCTTGCGCTTGGCCTCAGCCTGTCCGGCGTATTTACCATCGGCGGGTCGTTCGGCATGGGCCAGGGCCTGACGATGCGCGGCGGCGCCAGCGGCTCGTTCTTCACCGGCTTGCTGGCCGTCGTGGTGGCGGCCCCCTGCACCGCGCCGTTCATGGGGGCGGCGTTGGGTTTCGCGCTGACACAAACCCCGGCCATGACCATCGTCATCTTCGAAGCGCTCGCGCTGGGCCTCGCGTTCCCCTACCTCGTCATCAGCTTTGCGCCGGGCGTCGCGCGCCGGCTGCCGAAGCCCGGCGTATGGATGGAACGTGTGAAGCAGGTGCTCGCGTTTCCGCTCTACGGCTCGGCGGCCTGGCTGGTGTGGGTGCTCTCGCAACAGGTCGATGCCGCCGGTTTCGCCGTCGCTTTGGGAGGAATGGTCTTCGTCGGTTTTGCCGCTTGGCTGTGGGGCACGGCGCCCAGCGCCTCGCCGCGCGGGCAAATGTGGACCAAGGTCACCGCGGCGGCTTCGATCGTGGTCGCGCTGTGGTCCATCGCGGCCTTGCGCGGTCAAGCGCCCGCGGCTGAGACCGCCACGGCCGCGCGGCCGGCAGCGAACTACGAGCCTTATTCGGAAACCCGGCTTGCCGAACTGCGCGCCGAAGGCCGCCCGGTGTTCGTGAACTTCACCGCGGCCTGGTGCATCAGCTGCCTTGTGAACGAGCGCGTGGCGCTGTCGCGGCCCGAAGTCATTGCGGCTCTCGAAGGCCAGAACGTCGCTTACCTCAAAGGGGACTGGACGAACCGCAATGCCGAGATCGCCAACGCCCTGCACAAGCTGGGCCGTGACGGTGTGCCGTTGTATGTCCTTTATTCACCGTCGGGCGCGCCGACGATCCTGCCGCAAGTCCTGACCCCGTCGCTGGTCGTCGAGGCGATCAACGCCCTCTAGCGGAGTCGTTGCGGACGGCTTGAAAGAAATGGCTGGGGCCTTGGAAGCGCCGTCTTACGTGACGCGCCTAAATAACCCCTGATTTAAGACCGCTCCGTTTCATCCACGCTCAACGTGTGCTTGTATTTCGCAGGTTTGTACCCGCGAAGTCTTGTTCATGTTACCTTCCCGTATCTGGGTAGGGGACGGGGATGGGCGGCCTCTTTGCCGAACTGAAGCGACGGCAAGTCCTTCGCGCGGGCGCAGCTTATGCGGTCGCGTCCTTCGCGCTCATCGAAGTCGTCAGCAACGTCGCGCCCGCGCTGCGCCTGCCGGACTGGACGCTCAGTCTTATTATTGTCCTGCTGGCGGTCGGCTTTCCGATCGCGATGCTCATCCTGTGGATGAGAGAGGCCTAAGCTTGTCTTGCCTGCCAAGAAAAACTGAGTGCCTGGGCCCTAGGGATCGAACCTTGCGCGGGCCGTACTAATAACCGTGCGGCAAATGCACTTCGGAGCCCAGGCCGCGCGGGACACCGCCCCATAACTCTTGCGGTTGAAGTGGTTCTACCGGAGCGTTGGCGCTTTCAGATTTCGCCGTACCCATGTTCCGCCTACGATTACCGCACCCGACACAATCACATGCAACGGTCGGGAGTTGGGGGAGTAGACCATGCAGCAATCAGTTTTCAGAACGTTGTGTCTCGCCGTTCTTGTAACTTTGCTTACGGCAACTGTATCCCAAGCGGCTGACTCTATTATCGGCGTCTGGAAAGTTGCCGAGGTCGTCACCACCGGTGCGAACGCGGGCACAAACGCCAACCCGCAACCGGGCCTCTTGTTCGTGACCAAGTCGCACTACAGCATCAGCCGTGTTCAAAGTGCAACCCCACGGCCCAAGTTCGCGCCGGCCGCAAATCCCGCCGCTCTTACGGACGCAGAAAAAGTCGCGCGTTACGAACAGTGGGCCCCTTTCCAATCGAACGCGGGCACGTACGAGATCAAGGGCACGACTTTCACGACGCGGCCGATCTTGGCAAAGAACCAGGATATTATGGGTAACCCGACAGTCATGGAGATGAAGCTCGAAGGCGATGCCCTTTGGCTCATCACTAAATCGCCCGCCGGAGCGCCGCCGAGCGAAACCCGCGTGAAGTGGGTTCGGGCCGAGTAAGTAGTAAAGTCCACGCGGCAGAGACTAACCCCGCTTCGGCGGGGTTTTTCTTTGACCGACCGCTGTAGAGCTCGGGGGCTGGGTTGGGATTCAAGACTTTCGTTCGCGCGAATCGGGCAATCCGACTCAAACATTCTCCGGCAGTACGTCAAAATCGTTGCGGTACGAATTTTCACATCCGACCAGGAACTCTGCACGATTCTGCACGAAAAGCTCGCTCTCAAGAAAGGCTCCGAGCTCGACGAATTACATTTGGTCATGAATGGCGTTCGCGGACCTGAATCGCGAAGTTAGAGACCAAGGGGATAAGCCTTCCGCAGAGAACGAGGAGTTCCCCGAATACTCGTTTGGCGAAACGATGACCTGGAATCAGGTCTTGCGCCATCGGTTCGTATTGATCCTGAGCCAGCCGAGATAGCCGCCGACATGATGCGGCGAGAAAGCCTCAGTTGTTGCTTCCGGGAGATTAACCGGCGAGCAACACTTTGGGAGCCGGCGCGCGGTTCGACTTTGATCGGCGTCAATGCAAAGCAGCCCATCAGGCAATCCTGGTGGTTGTTCAAATGAGAGGCCCCAAGAAGTCTTTGAGGAACTGATGTAGCTCCGCCCAGTCTGTGTATTCCCCATCCTGGTCTCTGTCCGCACGCTTCTCCTTCGCAAGGCGCCGCATTGCCCACCTCTTGAAGAAGTCATGCTCGGAGAACCGTAGCGCTCCCGCTACGATCTGAATTTTTGTAGGACTCCAGTCGACTTCAGACAGGAATTTTCGGGAATACTCCCAGGCGTCATATCGTTCCTTGGCGTCGCCGGCAGCGCTCAGACTTACCGATAGGAAAGCTGTTTGGGCCTTCTGAAGACTGGGTAGAGCGCGACGAACAAACTGAGCGACCGAGGCCTGATGGCGCTCCGCGTGTACGGACGCCGCCACAATGATCTTCGGAAACTGCGCGAGATCGAGGTCGGGTGGAAGGGACGCAACATTGTAGATGTTGCACGTATGACCGAAAGCGCGAGCCTCGCTCGCCAAATATTCGGCGATCTTCTGCGTTTGTCCCTCAGTCGTGCCGTAAACGATCAGCAACCTGCGCATCGCAATGCCGCTTTCCAATGGATCCTGCGATTCGCCAATCTCAGTGAAATCGAGAGCCGCGGCGTTGATATTCGTCAAGCCAAGGCCTCGCTGGCGTAGTTAAGGCACCGGCGTGGGAGGAAGAAGCGCGTCTATCCTGGGGACCGCAACAGCGCCGCCAAATCTTGGCGGAGCGCATCAGGTGTGGTCGCGTTCGCGGCCGTGCCCAGGGCATGCACACGCCGCCGTAGGGCATATAGTTGATCAAGCAGGGACAATACGACCGGCATAGCCTCCTCATTCACCTGCAAGATGTCCCGCAATTCGCAGATAAGCTGGACCCGTGCGACATCGATCTCGTGAAACAAATATTGATCCGCTTCCTGGTCAGGGCGAACCCACGCGTTGGATACCCAGCGCTCCAGGTCCGACCGTTCCAGGTCAGGCAACAAGCTGATGAGCGCCTCTGTCGTGATCATGAGCTAGCGTCCATGGCTTGGCGCGGATTGCGAGCACGTTCCGGCTTCCAGTTTCGACAGAACTCCTCCAAGGCTGCGTCAGGTGCGCCAAGCACGACGCGCAAGGTGACGTGCAGGTCGCCGGCATCATGGCCTCCATGAGCAGGCACGCCTTTGCCTCGTAACCGCAGTTTGGTGCCGCTGTCCGACTGAGGCGGGACACGCATGCGGACTGGTCCGCTAGGAGTCAGCACATCGATGTGGGCGCCGAGCACAGCTTCGGGGAGAGAGATCGGGACCTCTAACCGGATGTTCCTGCCATCACGCTCAAAGTGTGGGTGTGGGCTGACATGTATCTGAATCAATGCGTCGCCAGGTGCACCGCCTTTCCAGCCGGCCCCGCCTTGTCCGCGCAGACGGAGCACTTGGCGATCGTTTGTCCCCGCAGGAATATCCACGTCGAGCGTTCGACCATCAGGTAAGGTCAAACGCCGGGTTGCGCCATTGATGGCGTCAAGAAACCCCGTCGCAAGGGTGTAGTGTTCGTCACGCCCCCGTAGAGGCGCATCGCCAAAACCCCGCCCCTCGTTGAACATAGATCCAAAAATGTCGCCGAGGTCCTCCGATGTCCATCCCCCGGCATTCGACGCAGTTCGATCATAGCGGTGTCCTGCCGCGCCGTCGGCATAGTCGCGGTAAGAATGGCGTGGTGCAGTCTCCTGACCCGATGCGTCGATCTCGCCGCGGTCAAAACGACCACGCTTTTGTTCGTCAGACAAGAGCTCATAAGCCGATGCTATCGCCTTGAATCGGTCTTCGGCCTTCTTGTTGCCAGGATTGAGGTCCGGATGATGCTCTTTGGCCAACTTCCGGTACGCCGCCCGGATCTGCTCCTGGGTGGCATCGCGAGCAACACCTAATAACTGATACGGGTCTTTCAAGCGGCCGATCCTTGGGAGCCTTCAAGTGTCAAGTCAGGATGCCGGCGTCGCTTGATGCGTCATCGAGGCAAGGTTCTGCTTAACGGCGGCCTGCAATTTCTGAAATGCGCGATTCTCGATTTGACGTACGCGTTCGCGGCTAATCCCGAAGTCCGCGCCGATATCTTCCAGAGTGCGTGGAGTCTCCGTCAGTCGGCGTTGCTGGATCACACGCTGCTCGCGCTCGGATAAGGCAGCGAGGCCTTTTTTCAGCAACTCGAGCCTCAGCGCACGATCTTCCTTCTCCGCCAAATTGACTTCCTGCGAAGGTGCATGATCGACGAGCAAGTCCTGACGCTCGGTTTCGCCGAATTCGCCAACCGGCTGATTGAGCGACTGGTCGGGACTGGCGAGGCGCCGATTCATGTCGACGACTTCCTCCGGCGTAACGTGCAGCTCTGCGGCGATGGCGTCGACCTTTCCCGACGGAATGTCGCTGCCGTAAATCCCCAGTTTCGCTTTGACTTTGCCGAGGTGGAAAAAAAGCTTCTTTTGGGCGGACTGAGTGCCGATCTTCACCAGGGACCATGAGTTGAGGATGCATTCGTAAATCGCGGCCCTAATCCACCACATGGCGTAAGTTGCCAAGCGGAAACCACGGTCCGCTTCAAAACCTTTCACAGCGCGCAGGAGGCCGATGTTTCCCTCGGAGATCAGATCGGACAAAGGAACGCCATAAAAGCGATTGGCCCTTGCGATCTTGACGACGAGCCGCAAGTGGCTTGTCACAAGTTTATGGGCAGCCTCAATGTCGCCGTGCTCTTCAAGCTGCTTGGCCAAGTAGTATTCTTCATTCTTGCTCAGCAACGGGAACTTCTTGATTGCCGCGAGATACGCGGGCAACCCGCTTTCTGACGAAACTACCGGAAAGCGGTTGGAAGTAAGGGCGAGTTGGGCCATGTGGTGTCTCCTTCGGTCCCTGCAAACTCTAGGAAGCCCTCGGCAGAGAGGCCTTGATCGCAGTCAAGCTGTCTATCTCACGGGCCAACATGTTCCCACGCCGCATCTTCCAGCGCGTAACTGCGACCAAGATCGAAAAGCGCCGTCATCCGATTCCTATCGAAGTCGAGGGGGGACGTTGCTACACCTTGAGGGATGTGGCTGATGCTAAGTTCGAACCCGGACCGTTTTCCGAAGTTCGCGACGGCTTGCAGCTCAATGCGGGTGTTTACTTTCGAAGTGGTATCGTAGCTTCGCTCAAGGATCGGCAAGGTCGAAAGCGGCGTGACCGCGAATTCTCTGTCAATCTTACCGTTGACCAGAACATAGAGATTGCCCGTAGCACCAGTTGCCGGAGCCTGGTCCGCGAAAAGCAGCGATTCCGGGACGGCAACGAAAGAGGTCACAGTACTACCGTCCACATGCATTTCCGAAAATCGACGGCCATTTGCCTCCACGTCGATCAGAACAGGCGGGAAGATTCCCGGAACGCTAGACGACGCCAACAAGATCCGTCGAAACAAGGCGAGACTGGACGGTCCGCCTGTAGCGGCTATGGCACCCATGTCCCACAGGACGAGGTCCTGCGTGTCGAGATTCGTGGTGGCGACGATGAGCCATCGCCCCTTCTGGTGCTCGTGGGCTACAGCGCTCACAATCGCTTCGTCGATAAAGGTCTCGACCAGCCTGGCAAGGGGCGCGCCGCTATAGAGACCCGGTCGAAAGAGGGCCAGCAGGCCTTGAAAGTCGAGCAATCCGCGCGTGTAGCCGCCGGTGTAAGCATGTTTCAGCACTTCGTCGTAATCGCGTCCCAGAAAGGCAAATGGAGCGGCTAACGCTCCGGTGCTCACCCCGGTCACAATATCGAAGGCCGGCCGGTCGCCCCGCTCCGACCATCCATAGAGAACGCCCGCGCCGAAGGCTCCATTCGCCCCTCCACCGGACAAAGACAAGACCTGGAGCGGCGCAGTGCTTCGTGTGCGCATCGTGCGGACGGACGTCACCAATTCATCGAGCGCCGCGGGGTCGGATGTCGACATTCGGATTTCTGAAAAACCGGGGGGCGTTGCGGCAATTTGTTCCACCAACGTGAACGGTTGGCGCTGTTGCGTCGCACAGCCGGCAAGCAGGAGGGCAAAGCAGGCACACCGGACGAGATTCTGAACGGCCGGCGGCAAAAATGCCCGATCGCGTTTCGTTTGTAAGACGCGCATCGGTCTAAAACCTGAGTTCGTTTCGGGTGCGCCAAGCCGTTCCCGCAGCAAATCCAATATCTCCGATTGGCTGCGGGCGATTGCTTCAAGGTGCTCTATGCGCAGCGCATCGATCTTCTCATGGAGCGCCAATATCTCCAGCTCGGCCTTCAAATTGACGCGGTAGTCGTCGCCAGCGGCCATGCGGTCCTTGGACGCTTGGCGGTTCTGACTCATCATGATGATCGGGGCTTGCAGTGCGGCCAGCATCGAGAGGAGTAGATTGAGAAAGATGTAGGGATACGGATCGAATGCAAGCTTCCACGGCGCCAGGGCGCTCGTGTTCAACAACATCCAGGCGGCGAGAACGAACAGGAAGGAGAATATGAAAGCCCAGGACCCGCCGACAGCCGCGACCTTGTCGGCGAGACGGTCCCATCGCGTTGGTGCGTACTCTTGCATCTCCGGCGGATCACGACTAAGGCGCCGACGTTTTGCAAAGTCGTCCAGCACGCGCTGCTCGGCGTCATTGAGGTCGTCCCAGTTCGCGCCGAGAAGACGCGTCGCGAGCACATTAACATCTGTCTGGCGATGGGCGCCGGTCATCGTCGCGACATAGCCTCCGGCGTCGGCGTGCCGTGCGTACCCTGATGCATATGTTAGGCTTTGTCGTCCAACAGGCTGCGGAGCATCCAGGCAGCCTTTTCGTGAACTTGCATTCGCTGGGTCAGCAGATCCGCTGTTGGCTCGTCTCCCGCCTTGCCGGCGATCGCCATAGCCTTTTTTGCCGTCCGGGTAACGGCTTCCTGCCCTTTCACCAGGTCGGCAATCATCACCTTGGCCTTGGGGACGTCCGAGCTCTCCTTGATTGAGGAGAGCTTGGAGAACGCGGCGTAACTGCCTGGCGCCGGGTGTCCCAGCGCGCGAATACGCTCGGCGATCTGATCCACGGCGAGCGCCAGTTCGTTGTACTGCGTCTCGAACATGAGATGCAGTGTATTGAACATCGGACCGGTGACGTTCCAGTGATAGTTGTGAGTCTTCAGGTAGAGAGTGTAGGTGTCCGCGAGCAGGAGCGATAACCCGTCTGCAATGGCGTCGCGGTCCTTGCGTTTAATGCCTATATCTATGTTGGCTGCTCTGCCACGTGATTTCTTGGACATCTATACCCCCTGCAGGCCAGACGCACGAACACCCGCGCCGGCTGATTGATGACGGAAAGCATGGCTACGACGGATTGCACCAGCGTTGATCGCTATCAAGCGTCGGCGATCCGATCCGATTGATTCCGATCAATGTGGGTAATGCCTAGAAGGCCTAATGCCGTTGGGCTCGGCCCGGTCACTATTGGTAGATCTCGATAAATGCGTAACGAGGTGCTGGAGCGGCTGACGGGAGATCACGCACGCTTCGAACGATTTTTCCGCGCTATTGAAGAGCAGTGTGCTCGCCTCGACGCAGGAAAGCCGGCCGATGTCCCGCGTCTGAAGGCTATCGTGAGCTATCTCGCAAAATTCGCCTTTCCCCGGCATCACGCGCTAGAGGACGCAATATTCGCCCAGCTCGTCAAGCGCATGCCGAATTTTTGGGTGGAAATCTTTGACCTGCCCGAGGACCACCATACGAGCAAGCAGGAATTCATGAACTTCATGCTTGCCGTGGAACGCGGTGATGACGATCTCGCTGACACGGCACGATCATTCGTTGCGAACGAACGAGGGCACTTCATTTCCGAAGAGGAGATTGTCTTCCGCTACGCCAGGAAGCATCTCACAGCAGACCAATGGGCGGAATTGCGAGAAGGACTGCGCATTATTGAAAGTGAAGACGGGCACCCGCAGAACGTGGACTTGATTGCGGACTTGCTGGCCTAGATCGCCTGAGCGTTCATCACCATGCGCACGAGCTCCGACAGGCTACGCGCCTGCATTTTCTGCATGATGCGAGCACGATGGGTCTCCACGGTCCGTATGCTCATCCCTAGCTCATGGGCCGTAATCTTGTTCAGTTTTCCGATGATAAGACAGTCCAGGACTTCCCTTTCCCGGGGGGTGAGCGAGGTCAGCCGCTCCAAGGCTTCGGCGCTTGGTTTCGCTGCTGATACCGGTGCCTTTCGCTTCAGCGCCGATTGGACGGCGTCGATCAGGATTTGATCGTCAAACGGCTTTTCGATGAAGTCTGAGGCGCCTTCTTTGATGGCCTGCACAGCCATCTGAATGTCGCCATGGCCGGTGATAAAGATCATCGGCATGTCGCTCTTTGCGGCCTTGAGGCGTTGCTGCAGTTCAAGCCCGTCGATACCCGGCATGCGAATATCGCTGATAATGACACCCGAATGGGCTGACGCGAGGTTGTCCAAGAAATCGTTGCCTGATTTGTATGTGCGTACCATGAACCCGGCCTCGGCGAGGAGAATTGTAAGCCCTTCGCGAACGCCTTCGTCGTCGTCCACGAGGTGGACCACTGTGATCTCACTCGCCATCGTTGCCCTCGTCAAATGCGCGCGTTAACGTAAAGCGGAAGACGGTTCCGCCGTCCGGGTTATCTTCCGCCAGCAGTCTTCCGCCATGGGCTTCGATGATCGTGCGGCAAATCGCAAGACCCACGCCCATGCCGGTTTGTTTAGTGGTGACGAAAGGCTGAAACAGGCGTTCTTTGACGTCCTCTGCGATTCCTGCCCCAACATCGGCAACGGACACCTCCACCATGTCGCCGTTCATCCGCGCCGAAACAGTGAGGACGGGCTTGGCGACTCCCTCCATAGCCTCCAATCCGTTTCGCAGCAGATTCAATATGACCTGCTGGACTTGGACTTTGTCGACGAGAACCGCGGGCGTGTCGCTTAGTTTGACATCCACTTTCGTGCTGCCGAACTTGTTGCTCATACGCGCCAGCGTTATGGCTTCGTTGACCAGGACGTCAACGGGCACTTCTACTTTCTCCGTATCCCCCCGCGACGCAAATTCCCTCAAGCGGCGGATGATTTCGCCAGCGCGCAAGAGCTGCTGCGTGGCTTTCTCTACGGCATCTCGCGCACGGCCGATGGCGGCCGGGTCCGCAACTTCGAGCATCCGCCGTGTCGCTTGCAGCAAGCTGCTGGCGCCCGTCAGCGGCTGATTGAGTTCATGGGCGAGGGATGAAGCCATTTGGCCCATCCCACTCATGCGCGAGACCTGCAAGAGCTCGTCTTGCATCTCCCGCAGTTTCCGTTCCGTGGCCTGTTGTTCGGTGATGTCGTGTATGATGCCGACGTAAACGCTTTCACCTTCCAGCTTCCCTTCTCCCACAGACAGATACATGGGGAACACTGAGCCGTCCCTGCGCTGGCCGAAGACCTCGCGGCCAATCCCGATGATCCGTTTTTCGAGGGTTTTCTGGTATCGATTGATGTAACCGTCGTGTTCCTCGCGGTAAGGCGACGGCATGAGGATGCTGACGTTTTTGCCGATGACTTCGCCGGCCTTGTAGCCGAACTGTCGCTCGGCGGCCGAGCTGAATGATTGGATGCGGCCGCGCTGATCGATCACGATGATGGCATCCGGAACCGTCTCGAGCACCGTACGTAAGCGCGTTTCCTGCTGCTTGAGGACGGTCATCGCTTCGCGCCGAGCGCCAATGTCCTCATTGAGCGTAATGACTCCGCGGATCGTACCCGTCGAGTCGTGGAGCGGCGCTGCGGAGTACCGAATCTGCGCCTTGGAGCCGTCCTTTCGAAGCCGCTCGATCTCAATGTCGCGTACGATCCGCCCACCGAGGATTTGCTCGAAGAGCGCTGTGAAAACGGGGATGTCCTGCGGGGCGTCGGGGAACACCTTGCCGGTCACTTCTTCGGCGGAATAGCCATACAGACGGCGAGCGGCATTATTCCATGTGGTGATGCACCGGTCGGTATCGAGCCCGATAATGGCGCTTGGAGAGCTGTCGACGATCGCGCGCAACAACTCATTCGCTTCACGCAACGCATCCGCGTCGGAAAGCCGGCCATGGAGGTGGCCCTGCGCGCTCACGACGCGGACCTAAGGGAAATGCGGCAGGAGTGCCGCCCATAGATGCGGAAGTAGCATCCGCTCGATCCCCAGTTTGAAGTAATTTTGCCCCCTCGCCCGTCACTATGCGCACGAGCGTCACCCCAAATCGAGTGAAAGCCAGGGCATCGTAGTCGGTCAATCCCCGACTTGATGGCATTCAAACCGCGACTGCGCAACTATTAGAAGAAATAGCGCAAAGCCCTCGTCTTTTGGTTAGGCTGCTTGCGCAGGCCGGGCAGCGCCCGAGGCCAAGCCCTCTTTTGTCCCCTCCATCTTAAGACGGCCACGGGATTGCACGGTCGCGACGTCGGTCCCGAGCGTTGGCTTGCGGGGAATCCGGGTCCAGATCGAGAGGAAGCCAACCACCCCCATGAACGTCGCGAAAGCGCATAGGACGAGAGCGAGGAAGGCAATTTCACCGTTCGACATTTTAAACTCCAGATCTTGCGAGGGGGAAGGCGAGGAGATTCTTGGATCGCCGTGGGGCTACGAGGCGCAGGCCGCTGCGGCTCTATCGGGATGCCAATCGGCCACCGACCTGACTTTGAAGGTCCGCTCGACGCCATCGTGTTCCGTGACGGCAACGTAGTCGCCGGGCATGAACCGATGGTTCGCCAAGCGGAAAAGAGTTTCGTCGTCTTCGTCGCCGCGGGCGTAGGAAAAGACCCACTTTCCCCGGCGGTTCAGGACGAGCAGCCCGGCCTCGACTTCGGCGCCTTTTTCGATGCGGCGAACCGTGCACAGCTGCTTCGCCGCCGCCCATTGGAAGCGGTCGAAGTTTCCTTTCGCGTCCAAAGGGGCGCGGAAGATGTAGCCGTGGTCGGGATCGCCTGACGGCGCACCGGGATTGCGGGCCAGTTCTAATGTAATGACTTTGATCGGCATGGTTTCCTCGAGTCAGGCTATGGTTAGTGGGCCATCAACACCGGCAGCGGCGTGTGACGGAGCATGTGGTCGGTCACTCCGCCCAACAGGAACTCGCGCGTGCGGCTGTGGGTGTAAGCTCCCATGACGATGAAGCCCGCTTTGGCGCGGCGCGCTTCTTCCAGAATGATTTGGCTCGTCTCATTCTTCAGGTCTGGAACGCGGCGGAACTCGGCCTCGACGCAATGCCATCCGAGATAGTCCATCAGTTTTTCCGAGGTCATGCGGCCCGGTTTGAGGTCTCCCACCTGCAGGACCGTGACCTTGGCTGTGGCCGGAAGAAGGTCCAGAGCACGTTCCACGGCATTTGCCGCCTCGGAACTGCCGTTCCACGCGATCAACGCGCGCGAGAGGTCGATCGAGGCCGTGCCGGGCGGGACGATGAAAGTCGGACGGCGCGCTCCAAAGAGCGCTTCCTCGACGACATTCCACGCGGGCGGGCTCCGGCGGTTGCCTGGGGCTTCGAGCACGATGAGGTCCGTTAGCGCGCCGAATGAAGCAATCGGTGCGTCGTTTCCGCCCTCGTCGTCGAGCCACATCGTTGACCCTTGTTTGCAGACCGGATCGCTTACGATGGGCAGATGCGTTGTCTTCACGGCGAGATCGAAATGCGCGCGCGCGATTTTCTTTCGGTCGAGGCGCAGCTTCTGCATTTGTTCGTAAAAGACGCCATACGACGCCGCAGTTCCGCCGAAGTCCGGAGCAATATAGAGCGCTCCAAGATCGTCCTCATAACCGACGGTTACATGGGCACCCAGCATTTTGGCGAGCGCAAGCCCGCAGACCGCCGAATCAGAATTGCTTGAGTCACCGGTGAGCGGAAGCAACATATGTTTGATCGACATGGCGGGTCCTTTGTGCTTTGGCGTGCAACGCGTGATGATTAAAACAGCGATCTCACGCGCCTCGCGGCGTCGCGCGCCTGATCGTGCGGCTTCCATCCGAGGGTTCGGCAGTGAAACTCGCCGGCTTCCGTCCCCTCGGCCTCAGTCTCAAACGTACCGGGCAGAACCGTAATACGGCCCCGGAATGCCAGGACCACGCGCTTGGAGGTCGCGTCGTATGAGATTTTCATTCCTGGTTCGTATGAGCGCTTCACGGGTTTGATCTTCGCGCGAACATGAGTGATGGTGCGGCCGGCAGCGCGTATCGTTAGGCGGCCTCGAGCTTGTCCTCGAGCGCATCCCGGTTGACCAACTTGATCCGGTTCAGAGTCGGCTCGACGATGGAGCGGGACTTCTTCAGCTGGGTAAAGGCACGGCTGACTGTTTCGTGCGCAAGACCCAGATAGTCTGCGATGTCCACGCGTGTCATGGGGAGCTCGATCCAACCGTCGTCGTCTTCTGCCCGTTCGGACATCGACAACAGGAACCAGGCAAGACGATCATGCGCCGAGCGGTGGCAAAGACGGACCATGTGTGCGTACGCGCTGCTCAGGCCTTTCGCCGTCAAGGCCTGCAATTCGCAGGCAAACGCGCCGTCGCTGCGGATGAGCGTGTCGAGATCCTTACGGCGATAGCGGATAAGCGTGCAGTCCTTGATGGCTTCCGCGGTAAATTCATGGATGACTGCGTTGGAGAAGCCGATCAGATCACCGGCGAGACTGAAATCGCAGATTTGGCGGTGGCCGTCGGCAACCGATTTGACGAGACGGACGGCGCCGGACACGACTTTGTAAAAATGAACCGCGTCGTCGCCTTCATGGAAGACGGTCTCGCCCGCCTTGATGGTGAGCTGGGTCTCGTAAGGCCGCGCGGCGCCGGCTCTGCCGGCGGAAGCGGTGCGGACCGACCAAGCAGCCGGAGGCGCTTGGATGTGACGGGCCTGGATAGCAGTCTGTAACATGGCGGGAACCCCCGGTTTGTGTGGCGAAATCGATGGTCAAGGGGTACGCCTGTCCTAGCTCTGGAAATACTTGTGGGTTATCCGTCCGTATTTCTACGGACTCGGGTCTATGGGCTATTTCGGATCCGGCTGAACGGATGGCAGAAATACAACGATATCCTCGATCTTCTGTGTGCTGATCTTGTTACTGTTTTACAGCCTGGCAGCAACAATTGCGAAGGCGACCTATTGCAGCCGCGCTAGGGGCGCTGACCCGATCACTGCGGCACCTCGAGGAAATCCACTGGCAGTTTCCAGGGCAGCGCCCTCGCTGCGGCAACCTGGCGCGCGGTCCTGGCGGGAACACGGATCTTGATGGCCTTCGGCTGGATCGGCTCCGGTTGAGCCGTCATGGCGCGCACGAAATCACGCTTCACCCTTGGAAGACGTGAGCCGCGACGCTCGCGGCCACAATCGCCGCGAAGAAAAGCGTGTAGGGATTGAGAAGGGACCCGTGTCCGTCGAATGTCAGATACACGGTGACAGCCAGCGGGCCGGCCATTAACCAAGCGAAGAGCAGAAGGCCGGAACCGAAGTACCCTGCCGTGGCGGCTCCTAGCGCGTAAATCAGGATAGAAACGGCGATGGCTGCGGGTGATAGCGGCTTCTCGCGGCGGCGTTTGAAGTGCCGCGCGGCGCGACGCACGAGTGGTATCCGCGGCTTTCGCTGTTCGAATGGGACGCCGTCATTCGTCAGTTCCGGCGGCGGCTGTTCGCGCGTCACCATGTTCCGGTCAAGCATGATCGGCATCCCGCAGACGCGCCCGATATTGCTCTGAACGTTTCACGAACCCTTCTGCATCGCCAAAGTCGATGAAATCGCGATAGCGCTCGTGAACGCCGCGCACACGCATGGCATGTTTTATCGGGCACCAGAATTGTTCTGTCCGCGCCGCGACATCCCGTGTGAAGGCGATAACGCCGTTCGCGTAAGAGCAATACGAACAATTCAGTTTCTGGATGCCATTCAGATAGGCCAGGTGGTGGCGGTCCAGCGCAATGTAGTCCGAGCGATTAACGCGCGCGATATTCCAGGCGCGAAAGCAGATGGCCTGATAGATGGAAACGAAGATATCCAGGAGCGCAAATGGAATGATCAACGAGTAGATGACGGGCGCGGTCAAATAGAAGATAAGGGGTGAATTCGCAAGAAATCGCACTAACCCCGTTTTGAGGCGCCGGTGCTGTTCCGTGAGGGCGCGTTCGAATCTCACCCGCCCGCCCACGATCTGAACTTGCATTTCCTTGCGTCGGGCTTCGAGTTTGTTCTCGATCGTCTGTTCCAGATGCCGCAGCTGCTCCACCAGAGACGGCAGATCATCGTGCGGCGCTGCTTGAGAGCGAAGGTGTGCGACGTCAGACATCGGCGGATCCATCACCGATGAAGTCTATTCCAAAGCCCGGCGAAGATCGCTCCGCTCACATAACCGAGTGTCAGCGCAACCGCGACCAATATTAGGGCGCGATCAGCCTGAAATCGTTCGACCGTGTACACCGGCGTAATGAAATGAATCCAGAACAGGAAATTCAAGATGGGTTGCGCAATTCCGGCCGCGACAAGTATGGACCATGCAAGGTGCCAACCACCCAGGACGAAGCCCACGGCGAAACCTGTCTTCTTTGCATTCAGCATGTCCCACTCCCGAAGTCGAAAACGTTCGTCCCGCGTCCGGTCTTTGGGGTTCCACCGGGGGGGAGTGGGGACAAAGAGCCGAACGGCGGGACGGACGTGAGGAACTGTAGGGGCCATGGTCGCTTCGAACATTGATTCTTATCAACCCATCCCGCGACGGCAAACCCGAGTGAGAGATAACCACCAAGCGTTCACTCAACCGCGTTGCCGTCTTGCCTTGACATCAGTCAACGTGCTCGGCCCGTCAGCGGGCAAGGATGGATTTTTTCGTAGGAGATTCGAATGAACCACCGATCACACGGCACAAGATCTCGTCCGATCGCAATCCGGTGCCTTATAGCGCTAACCTTGTGCGGACTTAGCCCCACGACTTTTGCCCAATCCGGCGATATCGCCGCAGGCAAAAAGACTACAGAGTTTGTATGTCGCAATTGTCACGATGTCTCCGGCAATGAAAAGCCCAGGAATCCTCCGGGGGGTGCGCCGTCTTTCTTTGAAGTCGCGCAAAAAGCTGAAACCACGGAAAAGTCCTTGCACAGGTTCCTGACGCTCCCTCACGGACGCATGAACATCGTGCAGATCTCCGGCAGGGAAGTCGACAATGTGGTGGCTTACATCATGAGTTTGAAACGGAAATGACAACCGCAGTACGAGCGGATTCGCCGGACGTTGTTCTGCGCGAAGACGGAGAGTAGGGAGTGTTGATGAATACAGATGCAAACCTTGCCCGCGCGGCGGCTCAAATCCTCGCTGTCCGCCGCGGAGAAGTCCGAACACCACAGGTAAAGGCATTTTTTGACGAGCCAACCTATACGGCCAGCTACCTCGTCTACGATCCCGTGGCGAAAGTTGGTGCCATCATCGACAGCGTCCTCGATTTCGACCAGGCCGCTGGACGGACTCACACGGAATCCGCCGATGAGATTATCTCTTTCGTCCAGGAGCGGGGACTCACGATCGATTGGTTGCTTGAAACGCACGTCCATGCCGATCACCTCTCCGCGGCGCCTTATCTGCAGGAGATGCTAGGGGGCAAGCTTGCCATTGGCGCCGGTATTATCACCGTGCAGAATGTCTTCGGTAAGATTTTCAACGAAGGCACACGATTCGCCCGGGATGGCTCGCAGTTCGACCGCCTCCTGAATGATGGCGACACTCTAGCTATCGGTGAAGTCCCTCTCATTGCGCTCCACGTGCCTGGGCATACGCCAGCTGACATGGCGTACGTCATCGGCGACGCGGTATTTACCGGCGATACAATGTTCATGCCCGACTATGGCACCGCGCGTGCCGACTTTCCCGGCGGCGACGCCGGCAGGCTTTACAGATCCATCAGGCGTTTGATGAAGCTGCCCGACGAAACCCGGGTGTTTCTGTGCCATGACTATATGGGGCCCGACCGAAATAGGTTCGCGTGGGAAACAACTATGCTCGCCGAACGGACCGGCAATGTGCATGTGCATGAAGGTGTCAGTGAGGAAGCATTCGTGGCCATGCGCACGAAGCGTGATGCGACCCTTCCGATGCCGAAGCTTATCCTGCCGTCGATACAGATAAATATGCGCGGCGGGCGTTTTCCAGATCCGGAAGACAACGGACGACGTTACCTCAAGCTACCGCTCAACCAACTATAAGGTCAAAGAGAATGGAACCACTGTCTCCACTAATGGCGCTCAGCGGTGGATTCCTAATTGGCATGGCCGCGGGGATATTTCTGCTGCTGAACGGTCGCGTCGCTGGCATCAGTGGCTTGCTTGCCGTCACGACCCGGGTCGCGTCTCAAGGTGCGCCCTGGCCACAGGCGACAGCGTTTATCGTTGGGCTTCCCCTTGGCGCCGCCATCACCGCGCTCCTCGTCCGTCAACCGGATGTAGTCATTGGGACCCCGGCGCCGGTGCTGGCGGCGGCGGGCCTTCTTGTGGGCTACGGCACACGTCTCGGCAACGGCTGCACTAGCGGCCACGGCGTATGCGGAATATCGCGGCTTTCGCCCCGGTCAATCGTGGCTACATTTGTATTCATGGCAAGCGCCGCCGCTACGGTCTTCGTGGTGCGCCATATCGTGGGGGCATAGGCGATGGGAATTTTGAGCGCGCTCATCGTCGGCATGGTCTTCGGCGCTGGTCTCGCTATGTCCGACATGATCAATCCAGCTCGCGTTCAGGCATTCCTCGACATTGCCGGCGCGTGGGATCCTACGTTGCTCCTGGTGATGGCTGCAGCTATCCCGCCCTCGGCTGTCGCCTATTACGTTCGGCGGCGTATGGATCAGCCTCTATTCGGAGAGCGCTTTTTCGTTCCTGAGAGCAGGACCCTCGACTGGCAGCTCGTAGCCGGCGCTACTCTCTTTGGTATCGGTTGGGGATTGGCGGGTTTTTGCCGGGGCCCAGCTGTAGCTGCTTTGGTATTCGGCGTCTGGCAACCGTGGCTCTTCGTGGTGACTATGGTCGCTGGAATGGCACTTCATCGATTCACGAGGGACGAGGGCGCCTCAATATTCAAGCTTCCTCGGGGAGAATAAAATGCTAGTCAACCGGTTGCATCCGGGATTCGCTGTCAGCGGCCAGATTGGCGTACGCGATGTCGCGGAAATTGCAGCCGCCGGCTTTGCGATGCTCGTCAATAACCGCCCAGATGGAGAGTCGGCCGATCAACCTCGATCTGCCGAAATCGAAGCAGAAGCCGTGCGGCTAGGGCTACTCTACCTTCATATCCCAATCGAGCCAGGTCAGCTACTAGCTCCCGCTGCGATGCGTCTTGCAGCTGTAATGCGCAACTCCCCGGGGCCCATCTTGGCCTTCTGTCGCACGGGCGCACGTTCAACCAACCTTTGGAAAGCCGCGCAGCAAATCGGCACCGCAAATCCGAGCAAAGTCTAGCCAATGCACGACCTCGTCCACTATCTCCTCGGTGCGGGCTCCGGCATGCTGGTGGGCTTTGTGCTCGCGCTGGTCGGTGGGGGCGGGTCAATTCTTGCCGTCCCGTTAATGGTTTACGTTGTTGGCGTGCAAAGTCCCCATATTGCCGTAGGCACCAGCGCCCTTGCTGTAGCGGTGAGTGCGGCGACCGGTCTCGCCAACCATGCGGCCGCCGGAAACGTGAACTGGCGGTGCGCATCAATGTTCGCAGCCTCCGGCGTTATCGGGGCGTTACTCGGCTCGACTGCCGGCAAGGCATTCGACGGACGTAGGCTGCTATTTTTATTCGCCTTTGTCATGATCGCCGTTGGCGTGATGATGTTGCGCAGCCGCGAGCAGGCAGAAGCCCCGCACGCAGAATGCAATAGGACCAACGCGCCGAAGGTGATTGGCTATGGTGCCCTGACGGGCGCGTTTTCCGGCTTCTTCGGGATCGGTGGTGGTTTTTTGATCGTCCCAGGCCTTGTCGCTGCGAGCGGGATGCCGCTCATCAACGCGATCGGTTCGTCCCTGGTTTCTGTGTTTGCGTTTGGTGCCACGACAGCAATCAACTACGCTGCGTCGGGCCTGGTCGATTGGCTGCTCGCGGGTGCTTTTATCGCCGGTGGTCTGTTTGGAGGTCTCTTTGGGGCAGCCGCAGTTCGGCGTTTGTCCGCGCATCGCAAGGCCTTAAGTACCATTTTCGCGTCATTGCTCTTCGCAGTTGCGGGATATGTGATCTGGCAAAGTCGCACTTCGTGGTGAATGGCAGCATGTTTCAACTCAAATAAAACCGGCGCCGCGTGGGGGGAGAGCCGCGCCGGTCCGAGGAGGCGGGGGGACACCTCCAATGAGCGTGTTAGTGGCCGAAGAGAGGGACGACGTTTGAAACGCCCGTTCGGGAGAGGAAGACACTGAGCACGCCATCCTGGAAGGCCGTCGTCAGATTGTGGGCATCGGCGTCTGCTGGCAACGCAAAGCTCTGTTCGACCAGAGCGACCCGATGATCAATGCTGAAGAACCGTCCCAACGTATGTTGTGTTTCGACGCAGGCCCTCGCGCCGATAGTTAGGACGTCATCAGCGACGCCGACAATCACATCCTCTGCATCCACGCCAGGAAGCGCACTGCGTATCTCGTAAAAGGCCTCGTTCTCGAGAATCGCAATACCTGCGGCATTTTCTTCAACCGCCGGCGGAAGAACATTGAGGGCCTCATGTGGGATCACTCGTTCGCTCATTGTCGCCTCACTCTTCAAGACCAAACATGGCCGCAGACGTACGCTAGGATTCGCGTCGGAGCCCGACGTTGATCGGCGTCAACCGCGACGAAGGGCGCCGTCCGAATACCCTTGATCCCGATCAAGGAACGTAACGGCCCCGCCCTTTAGGTTTTATCGTGACACGAAAAAAGGAAACGAGCGCATGACCACGAAACTCAAAACCACCTGGCTGGCTGTCGGCGACGGCTCCGGGGCGCAGTTCTACTCTATCCACGCGATTCCCCTCAGGCTGTCACCCGTGCCTGCGGGAGCCCTGAAAGCGACGCGAAAGCTGACCGAGGGTCCCGAGCACCAACCGGAAAGCCTCCACGCCACGCACATCTCTCCGGGTCATGGTGATCACCAGCGCCACGAGAATGTCTTCATCGAACGCATTGCCGAAACGCTTGAGGCTGCCGCGCAAGACGGCGAATACGACGACATCATCGTTGTGTTTCCGCCCAAAGCCCTCGCCCACTTTCGAAAGATAGCGGGACCCGACCTCAAGAAGCGAATCAAGCAGGAAATCTGCGGCGAGTGGTCTCAACTCGCGGTGCCGGATCTGGAACACCACTTGGCCGCGGAACTGCCATAGGTGCGAAACACTTCCGTCGGCGATTGAGACGAAAGGCAAGCGCCCCTCCTACGAGGGGCGCATCTTCTTTCGGTCGAACGCGGCGAATACAGGATGAAGTCAATCGACGAGAGTTTGATAAACGACCCGCCGAAGACGCGGGCTCAACCCCAACGCGAATCCAACCCCCAATGAGGCGAAAAGCAGCTTGGTAGGGTTGCCGTTCGCCAAGCGCACCAGCTCGCCGGCAATCAGTTGATCGGGAGAGCGTGCGGCCGCAGAGGCCTTCAGCGATGGTACAATAGCGCGCTGCAAAGCCATTTGCCCGAGCAGTATGAACAATACGCTTAGCGTGAGAGCGCTGGCGATCAGGACGCACAGCGCAATCGCCGGGGACGCGATCTCCGAGAGCCAAAGATAAAGAAGGTCGCCCACAAGGACCATCATGCCGCCAACGACGATGCTGGCAATGAGGATCGAAGACACCGCCAGGGCTACTCGGACGAGACGTGAATTCATGGCGCTACCCTTGTTTACGCCGCCCTGAGCAGATCCGTCCTAGAGCCATGCCGATGCCAAGCGCCGCCAGAGCCGACGCGATGGGGTTTTCTTCAATCGTGCGGCCCAACCTTTGCGCCGTCTCCCGCGCTTCAGCACCGATGCCTTGCGTCCCGCAAACGGCGTCGCCCGCGTCGCGTACGCCGGCCTTCGCAACGCGCTTAAATGTCGCGCCGAGACTTTCTATGTCTTCACGAAGCCTCTGAATATCGCTCCGGAGCTGATCGATCTCTGCTTCTGTGTTGCGCATGCATCCTCACAAACTTCGCGTGGAACATAATTCAGAATGCCGCGGATCGCGCCTTGCAACGTTGATTGAAATCAACCCAAACAATAGGTCTCCGTGGGAGGATTCATGTCTGTAGCACCGCAATAGCGCGCCGCGCTAGAACGCCCATAAACAATGACAATCCGAAATCTGGACTACCTTTTTCGGCCGAAGTCTGTCGCCGTCATTGGAGCGAGCGCGCGGGGCGGAAATCTCGGCCATGCAGTTTTTCAGTCCTTACGAAGAAGCGGGTTTCACGGCCTACTCTACGCAATCAATCCAAAGGGGGGCGAAATCGAGGGAGAGTCGGTGTTACCGTCGCTCGCCGATCTGCCTGCCGTGCCCGACCTAGCTGTCATTGTCACGCCACCGCCAACCGTTCCGGCGATTGTGTCCGAACTGGGCGCGATGGGGTGTAAGGCTGGTGTCGTCCTTTCCGCGGGATTCGGCGAAGGGCAAGACCGTCAGGGGCAAAACTATCGTGAAGCGCTGCTCGCGGCCGCGAGGCCGCATCTCTTTCGGATCGTGGGCCCGAACTGCCTGGGCGTGATGGTCCCAGCCCTTGGCCTCAACGCAAGTTTTGTCCGCACCCCAGCGCTGTCTGGTCGCCTTGCCCTCGTTGCACAATCGGGTGCAATCGCCGCTGCCGTGCTCGACTGGGCTGAACCGCGACACATCGGATTCTCCCATGTCGTTACCTTGGGCGACATGGCCGATGTTGATTTCGGGGATATGCTCGATTACCTCGCCGCCGATCCGAACACGCAAGCGATTCTTCTCTACATTGAGGGCGTTACGCAGCCACGCAAATTCATGTCCGCGGCCCGGCGCACCGCGCGCCTGAAGCCGGTTATCGCGGTCAAGGCGGGACGACAGGCAGAGAGCGCCAAAGCGGCGACCTCTCATACCGGCGCGCTTGCCGGCGCCGATGCTGTCTATGACGCAGTATTCGCACGGGCAGGCATCTTGCGTGTCGACGACCTCGACGATCTTTTCTCTGTCGCCGAACTCCTCGCCTTGACCGCCCCAGTCGCCGGCGATCGCCTCACCATCGTAACCAATGGCGGCGGCCTTGGCGTACTCGCCGCCGACCGGCTTATCGGCGATCATGGCCGCCTCGCGGTTCTCTCTAACGCAACCCGGGAGAAGCTCGATAAGGCCCTGCCGCCCACGTGGAGCCGCGGCAATCCGATCGACATCATCGGCGATGCGACACCCGAGCGATACCGCCACGCCGTTGCGGCGGCGTTGCATGACCCTGAAAATGATGGTGTTCTGGTCTTGCATTGTCCGACCTCAGCTTGTGATCCACGCGCCGCCGCGAAGGTGGTCGCCGACCTCGCCACCCCACGTCCCGCCAAGCCTCTCCTGACAGCCTGGACCGGCGAAGCGAGTGTCCGGGAAGCGCGCGCCGATTTGGCACGGGCGCACGTTGCAACATTTCCGACCCCGGGCGCGGCGGTCTCCGGTTTCATGCAACTGGTCCGGTATCGCAAACTTCAAGACCTGCTGCTTGAGACGCCTCCCGCTCACGAAGCTGTCAAGCCGACGGCTGTTCAGGACGCGCGGGCGGTCATCAGTCAACTCACGGAAGCGCGGTGGCTACCAGTAGACGCCGTGAAACGGCTGCTGCGACTCTATGGCATCCCTACAAATCGGTCCGCGACCGCCTCCACTCCGGCCGACGCAAAGCGGATCGCAGCAGACTGGCGGTGCCGCGTCGCCCTGAAGATCCACTCCCCCGACATTGTGCACAAGAGCGACGTTAACGGCGTTGTGCTGGATGTCGATCCAAGTCTCGTGGAAGTCGAGGCGCAACAGATGCTCGAGGCCGTTCACCGGCGGATGCCACAGGCTCGTCTCGAAGGCCTCTTGGTCGAAGAGATGGTGAAACGGCCGGATGCGCAGGAAGTTTTCATCGGAATGGCGTCCGACCCCACGTTTGGACCGGTGATCGCCTTCGGTCAGGGAGGAACCGGCATCGAAGTCATCGACGACAAGAGCTTCGGACTGCCGCCGCTCAATATGAACCTGGCCGCCGCGATGATCGCTGAAACGCGCGTCGGCCGACTGTTGGCGGGTTACCGCAATAGGCCGCCCGCAAATACAACCGCGATTGCGCAAGCCCTGGTATCCCTATCTCAGCTCGTCGCCGATCATCCGGTCATAAAGGAAATTGATCTCAATCCTCTCCTGGTCGACGCGAGCGGCCTAATCGCCGTCGACGCGCGCATCAGAGTAGACCCGGGGACGCCCGATAGCAGGCTGATTATCTCGCCTTATCCACGCGAGTTCGAACGCACCCTGACGAGGTCCCTGGGGCCGCCGCTGCACGTGCGTCCGCTGCAGCCGCAGGATACACGTCTTGTCGAGGAGTTCATCCGGCGTCTGAGCCCAGAAGACCGTCGCTTCCGGTTCTTCGCCGCCTTACGCGGGCTGGACCATGCATTGGCCGCGCGCCTTTGCCAGCTCGACTACGACCGCGAATTGGCGCTGATCGCAACGCTGACCCCAGCCGGCAAAGATATTGTAGGCATCGCGCGGTTCCATGCGGACCCGGATAATACCGAAGCCGAATTCGCGATTGCAGTAAGGACCGATCTCCAGAAGCAGGGGATCGGCTTTGCTTTGCTCACATATCTGTCGGAGCTGGCTGCCGCGCGAGGTATCCAACGCCTCTGGGGCGTAGTGTTGCCCGACAATGCCCAAATGCTCGGCCTTGCGAAGGCGTTGGGAATGCAGCTGACATCTTCGAGCTTGGACAATACCGTTCGCGTGACCCGCGATCTAACGGCCAACCGCTAACCTCAGCTACGTCGTTGCCTCACCGGCGAGCGGCGCCCAACGTTTGGCAAGGTTAAGCGCTAATAAGACAGCAAGCCCAACGCCGGCGGCGAGGAGAAGATCTTGCGCCTGCAGAGGTGCGAACCTGAACAAAGCGCGTAAAGGGTCCCAACTCAAGACAGTGGCCAGAACAAAGGCCACCGCGCCAAGGACAATCCACAATATGCGATTGTCCCGCACGACCGTCGCGTAGACCGAGCGCCTATGGAACGAACGATTGATCAGGGTGAGACCGATATTGACGGCAACGACGGTCACGAACGTAAGTGCGCGGGCCTCCTGTTCGGACATGCTCTGCAGCGACGTTATGTACAGCGTCACCACCAAACCGAGCGCAAGGGCCCCCTGAAGGACTGCCCACAACACCATGGGGGGCGTAAAAAGGTGCTGATCGATAGGCCGCGGCGGCCGTCGCATGACATCGCTTTCCTCCCGTTCAGCCTCGAAGGCAAGCGAGCACACCGGGTCGATGATCATCTCGAGAAAAGCGATGTGAATAGGGAAGAGAAGAAGCGGAAATCCAAAGGCGAGCGGGATCAAAGCAAGGCCCGCAATCAGAATATGGACCGCAATGACAAAGCTGATCGCCTTGCGAAGGTTGTCGTAGATCCGTCGCCCTAGCCGGATCGTGCGGACGATGGACGTAAAGTCATCGTCAAGCAGCACGATAGAGGCCGCCTCCCGGGCGACATCGGTCCCACGGCCGCCCATCGCGATACCGATGTCGGCGGCTTTCAATGATGGGGCATCGTTGACGCCATCTCCGGTCATGGCGACGATGTCTCCGTTCGCTTTTAGCGCGTTGACAATCCGAAGCTTGAGCAAGGGTGTGACACGCGCGCAGACGTTACACGTCTTCAACGTCTCCCGCAGTTGCGCGTCGGTCATAGATTCGATTTCAGGGCCTGTGACCACTACGCCGCCCTCAATTCCTGCTTCCCGTGCGATGGCGGCCGCGGTGGCGGGATAGTCGCCGGTAATCATCACGACGCGCACACCCGCGCTGCGACACTCGGCGATCGCGGCTGGAACTTCATCGCGCAAGGGATCGGACAGGCCAATAAGGCCGACGAAGCGGAAGGGAATATCGAGTTGCGCGTCGGGCAAGGGTGACGCCGGAGGCAGTACCGCCTGAGCTACCCCCAAAACACGCATACCTTGGCGCGCCATCCCTTCCGTCTCTTCCCGGATGCTGGCCGATGTCTGCGGATCCAATCGGCAGAGACGAATGATCGCCTCCAATGCCCCCTTTGCGGCAATCTCCCGTGTGCCGTCCTCACGGCGCCAGACCTGCGACATGGCCATCAGCGAAGGCGTCAAACCATACGTCTTCACTAACGTACCGGCCGATAGGACTTGCTGCGGAGCTGCTTCTTGTATCGCTTTCTCCATCGGATCGACGGAGGTCGGCGGACAGGCGAGCGCGCCTGTCACCAACACATCAGCAAACGCGCCCTCCGGAACTTGTCCTCTCAGGACAAGTGACGACGTGTTGCTTGTTACTGCCTCCACTCGCATTTGATTGCGCGTGAGCGTTCCGGTCTTATCGGTACAAAGAACAGATGCCGATCCGAGATACTCGATTGCCGAGGCACGCCGGGTGAGGACGCGCATTCTGGAGATGCGCCAGGCCCCCATCACCATAAAGACCGAAAGAATCAGCGGAAATTCTTCCGGGAGCATGGTCATGCCGAGCGCAATACCCGCAAGAAGGCCGTCGAGCCAACCACCTCTCGTGGTGACGTACAGAGTCATGGCCCCCAGGCTCGCGATCACACCGAGCACAGCCCAAACCCGGACGAGGCGGCGCATTTCCTTCTGCGTACGCGGCGGTTCAATCTGAATGGCATTGAGCGAAAGCCCGATTGCCCCGATCTGACTGCGCGGCCCGGTCGCAACGACTTCCGCGAGTGCGTTCCCTCCAACGACGAGTGTGCTGGCGAAGATAAGGGGCAATCCGTCTCCTCCTGGCCTCCCACTGGGGAAGGAGCCGTCCGGCGCAGGTGACTTAGAAACGGGAACGGATTCGCCAGTCAACGCGGATTCGTCCACGCGAAGGTCGCTTGTGGATCGCACGATGGCATCCGCGGCCACCCGGTCTCCCTCTCCGACGATGAGCAAGTCGCCTCGCACGACTTCAGTCCCGGCGATCCGGAGGCGTTCCCCGTTGCGGATAACCAAAGCTCTCGGGCTGGCGAGATTGCGCAGGGCCTCCAGAACATGCTCGGAACGGACATCCTGAACGATAGCAATGCTGACGGACAAAGTGGCGAAGACAAGCAGGACAAGCGCTTCGCGAAAGTCACCGAGCGCCAAGTAAATGGCACCCCCGGCGATCAGAAGCGCAAACATCGGCTCGCTTAGGACCTCAAGGGCAATCCGCCACCAGGTGCGGCGCTTTGTCCGCGGAAGCTCATTCGGCCCTTCCGTAGCCAGGCGCGCGGCAGCCTCAGTCTTGCTCAGCCCGGTACGGTAATCGGACATGGGCGCCGAATTCTCCTGTTTGCAGATTCCGCTGATTTTCTAATCGGCTAGCCGGGCAAGGACGTTGACTGAGATCAATCCGCACACGTGAGCCAAGGGTTAGAAGGAACTATGAATGCACCGAGCAGATTCGATGAGGCTCTTTCGCGCCTGCGCTTGCCCTGGGCCAACGTGGCCGTCGTCCGCGTATTGAGAGCGGCCTTACTCGTCGGCTTATGCCTTGCCGGAATCTACCTCTGTGTTCGGTTGACTCTTCCATTCTTTACGCCGCTGGCGGCAGCCTTTGCGCTTGCCGTGCTTTTTTCGCCACTTCATCTATGGATGGCGGCACGTATTGCGCATCCAAGCCTTGCGGCGCTTGCGACAGTGCTGATCGTGGCGACGTTGGCGCTTGCGCTTCTGGTGCTGCTGCTTTCGCAGTTGGTGCGCGAAGCGGCGGCCGGCGCGATTTTGGTGCGTGGCGCCTTTGAAGGCGGCCTGGTGCAAGACCTTCTTAAGTCCCATCCTGCGATTGCCCCGCTCTTCCAGCGGATTCTCGATCAATTCAACGCAGCGGGGCTTGCGGCCGATGCGGCGGCAAGGCTGACGAATATCAGCGCCTCCATGCTTCGCGGCTCCGTGGTTCAGCTGGCCGGCGGCCTTCTCACCTTCTATCTTCTGTTCTACTTCCTTCGCGACCGCGCCCAGGCGATTGCCGTGCTGCGTTCCTTTCTCCCGTTTGCCGACCACGAGACGACGCTCCTGTTCACGGCCGCCGTCGATACCGTCAATGCCACTGTCTTCGGAATGGTTGTGACCGGTGCGGTCCTCGGCTTGCTCGGCGGCGTGATCTTTGCAGCGGTCGGGTTGCCGGCGCCCGTGCTGTGGGGCTCGGTGATGGCGGTGTTCGCAATTCTCCCGGTCCTGGGGATTGGAATGATCTGGATGCCGGCTGCCGCCTGGCTAGCCCTGAATGGAGAGTGGGCGGCCACGATGGCAATGACGGTCGCATTCACCGCTCTCTCCATTGCCGATAGCGTCGTCTACCCCTACCTCGTCGGTAATCGCATGCGGCTCCACACGGCTATCGCCTTCATCGCGGCGATTGGCGGCCTGATCGTGTTCGGTCCGATCGGCTTCGTTGCAGGTCCTTTGGTGGTCGTTCTGACACTCACGGTCAACGACATATTGTCCGCACGCGGCAGGCCCGCCGCTGTGCCGTCTCCTATCACTTAACTGCGGCTAGTCGCTCCGCTTCTCGGCGGCTGCAACGCTGGCTTTGACGGCGGCAAAGCTGTCAGGCGTCACGGAGATTGAATCAATACCGGCTGCGACAAGGAAACTTGCATAGCGCGGATCGTCGCTGGGCGCCTGGCCGCAGAAGCCAACTTTCCGTCCCGCGGCGTGAGCGGCTGCGATCACATGCCGGATCGACCACTGGACGGCGGGGTTATCCTCGCGGAAGAGCGGGGCCAGCGTGCGGGAATCGCGGTCACAGCCCAGCGTCAACTGGGTAAGGTCGTTACTGCCGATGGAAAACCCGTCGAATCGCTTGGCGAATTCTTCCGCAAGTATGACGTTGGATGGGATTTCGCACATCACGAAGACTTGCAGCCCGCCGCGCCCGCGCGTGAGGCCATTGGCCTTCATCTCTTTGAGCACCTTATCGGCCTCCTCCGGCGTTCGGCAGAAGGGGATCATCACAATGATGTTCTTGAAGCCGAGCTTGTCACGCGCCCGCGCGATCGCTGCGCACTCCAGCGCGAAACCGTCGGCGTAGTCGGGGCTGTAGTAGCGCGAAGCCCCGCGCCAGCCGATCATCGGGTTTTCTTCCTTAGGTTCGAACTGCCGGCCCCCTACGAGCGCCGCGTACTCGTTCGTCTTGAAGTCGCTTGTGCGCACTATGATTGGATGGGGGTGGCACAGAGCGGCCAACCGCGCGATACCGCGCGCCAGACGGTCAATGAAATATTCCTCCTTGCCCTCGCCGGCGGTGAGTTGCGCGATAAGACGTCGTGCATTGCGGTCTTTCAAAGTCCCAAAGCGCGCCAGAGCCAGGGGGTGGATCTTGATGTGATTGGCGATGATAAACTCCATGCGGGCGAGGCCGATGCCGGCCATCGGCATGCGCCACCACCGCATTGCGGCGGCAGGATTAGCCAAATTGACCATGATTTCGGTCCGCGTCGATCCGGTGCGGGCCGGGTTGTGCTTTCGCAAAGTGTAACGAGCGGTCCCCGCATACACCTTACCTTCGTCGCCTTCGCACGTCGAAACCGTAACTGTCTCACCGGTTTTCAGCGTTTTAGCGCCCGCCGCGCCAATCACGGCGGGCAGCCCAAACTCACGACTAACGATAGCCGCATGCGATGTCCGTCCACCTTGCTCGGTGATGATCGCGCGCGCGCGTCTCATCAAAGGCACCCAGTCGGGATCGGTATGCCGCGCCACGAGGATGGCGCCTTTCGGAAATTTGGCAGCATCGTGGGGGGACTTCACGCGGAAAACAGGGCCGACCGCGACGGCATTGCCGATCGCCAGCCCGCTTGCGCGCAGTTTGCCGGCACTAACAATACGATAGGTATCCTGCGAATGGTCGGCATGAGATTGCACTGTCTCCGGTCGGGCCTGAATGATGAAGAGTCGGCCGGTACGGCCATCTTTCGCCCATTCGATGTCCATGGGCTGCCGATAGTGCTTCTCGATCTCGACTCCCCAGCGGGCCAGCGTCAGCACGTCATCGTCGTTCAAAACCGGACGCCGACGCTCCCGCGCCGTGGTCGGCACAATGCGTGTAGCCGTGCGTCCGCGGCCGTAAGTCATCTTTTGCCGGGCGCCGCCAAGGCTGGCCTCGACAATCGGCCGCGCCTTGAGGTCGTTTAAGAGCGGCTTGAAGACCATATACGAATCCGGTGTGATCGTGCCCTTTACGACCATTTCGCCCAGACCCCACGCGCCTTCGATGCGCACGACTTTGGGAAATCCGCTTTCTGGATCGAGGGTGAACATGACGCCGGCGCCACCTTTGTCCGATCTCACCATTGCCTGCACGCCGACAGAGAGAGCGACTTTCATGTCGGCAAACTTATTGCGTTCGCGATAGGCGATCGCACGATCATTGAAGAGCGAGGCGATGCAGCGCCGACAAGCGGCAAGCAGTTGTGCCCTGCCGCGGATATTCAAATAGCTTTCATGCTGTCCCGCGAAACTCGCATGAGGCAGGTCTTCTGCTGTCGCGCTGGACCGGACCGCGACAGAGCGCGTGCCTGTCCGCCGAGTGAGTGTGGCATACGCATCGAGAATTTCCTTGCGCATACCTTCGGGAAACGCGGCCTTCATGATCAACGCCCGCGCACGTTGGCCTGCCGATAACAAGCCGATCTCACGCCGATGGTAGCGCCGCATCAGCGTGGCAATGGGGAGGCGGAGGTTGTTGGCGTCCAAGAACGCCCAATAAGCCGTGGCCGTCAGGGCAAAGCCGTCGGGAACAGGGACCCGATCACGGGGAAAGGCTTGGGCGAGCTCTCCGAGGGAAGCGTTTTTTCCGCCCACCTCGCCGATATCTGCCATGCGAACGTCGGCAAACACTCGCACATACCGGGGCACCGAAGCTTTTCCCATGCCTAGGATCCTTTCAACCCCGAAGCCCCGGATACCGCGGCGCTTGCTGGGAGCGATTGCCGCAGGCCCCGGTCGCGCCCGTAAACATCCGGCCGGAAATGGACTGTCCCGTCCTCCCCGACAAAGGCGGTAAAGTAAAGAAGGTAGACAGGCACCGGCGCCTTGAGGCGCATTTGAAGGGTGCGGCCCATCTCGAGCGCAAGGCGAAGATCCGTAGTCAGCCAGATCGCCGGATCGTCAAGCAAGTGCTCCGCAAGCTCCTGTGCGCATTGGACGCGCACGCATCCATGACTGAGCGACCTAGCATTCTTTTCGAAGAGAGACCGGTCGGGCGTGTCGTGCAAATACACATCAAAGGAATTCGGCATCTCAAATTTCACGAGACCCAAGGCATTCCCCGGCCCTGGAATCTGGCGAAGGCTGAAGGGAAAATTGCTGCGCGAGTACAGGTTCCAATCGACCTTCGAGCCGAACGGATCGTCCGGCCGGCCGACGATCTCGATATTGCTGCGTTCGAGATAGGAGCCATCCCGTCGCAATCGGGGGAGCATCTCCCGTGTTGCAATCGAGAACGGTACATTCCACGGAGGATTGAATGTAACCGCCGTAATGACCGACTTCATGAGCGGCGTCGGGTGGCCTGGGTCCCCGACGATCACGCGGGTTGTGAAGCTGACCTTGTTGTCCTGAATTACGTCGAGGTGCGCCGCTGCTGCATTGACGGCGACATAACGCGTAGGCCATTCGCGCGGTAATAGGCGCCAATAGTCGAGGTTGATCGCAATTTGAGACGCGCGCGATGCCGGAGAAACGTTGAGTTGAGCCAGTGTAGCCGGTCCGATCAGGCCGTCGGGTTCCAACCCGTGGCGTTCTTGAAATCGCTGAACGCCGGTCACGAAGGTCTGGTCGGACTCGTCGTCCCCAGCGAGATCCCCGAGAATGACCAGCCGGGCTCGGATTGCCGCCATTCTTGGATCGCCGCTTTCGACAATGCGCGGACCGGACGGGTCGATCTGCGGCCAGGACTCCGAGGACATGCGCCGGTATTGAAGGTAGGCGGAACGAAGGCGGTCGTACCCGGCGGCCGCAGGCGCAAGTGAGTCCAGCAGCGCGCCAAGTTTTTCCTGGCGCACGGCGTTTGTGATCGCGCGCGCGGCGTTCAAGGTTGAGCGAGGCAGATGCCATCCGGGAATGGCGCTCGCATCAATGGCGTCGCCCGCCATGATATGGCTTGCACGTAGTACCGCTCTCGTCGCGGCGACGTCCTCGTCCACGGCTTCCGCCGGCTGATCGCCAGGGAGCGGACCAATCTGGCGGACATCGATGCCGTGGGCTTCAAGACCGATGACAAATCGTAGGAGGGCAAATCTCCGATGCCTGGCCGTCCACAAGAGCCGCCTCCCCGCGGAGTCATAAATGGCCGTGAGTTCACGGCGTTCGACATCCGATGCTGCGGACTGGCTAATGACTCTTGAAAGCTCCGCGTTCGTGGGTGCGGGCTGTTCGGCTGCACCCACCGACATCGGGTGACTTAACGCCAGCAGCACGAGGACGCTAAGAACTCGCCGAGGAAAAAAGCCGGAGAAAAGCGACGAGCGAAAACCAGAGGAAGCCATCAATCAAACCTTTGCAGCCGTGGGCGGGAATGCACTCCAATGTCTGCAGGTTACGGGCCCCTCCCCTGCTTTCCGTTGATTGCAGTCAATCCATCCGGCCTCCCCACCTTGACCGAAATCAACGCGGAGGACGTCGCCCGACTTACTATGATCGCTCCACACCCGGCGGACAGGAGGCGCACGTGAAAGTTGGCGATATCATGACCCAAGAGGTCATCTCGGTAACGCCGGAAACCAGCATCACAGACGCCGCGAAAATCATGCTGAAGGAGCGTGTGAGCGGTTTGCCGGTTATTACGGCGGGACGCGTGCTTCTGGGCATCGTCACCGAAGGAGATTTCCTGCGGCGCACGGAAGTAAATACGGAAAAGCAGCGTCCGCACTGGCTGGAGCTTATCGTTAGCCAGGGAAAGCTCGCGGACGAGTATGTGCGCTCTCACGGCCGCACTGTGTTCGATGTCATGACACATGATGTCGTCGTCGCCACGGAGGACATGCCGCTCGATGCCGCTGTCGAGCTCATGGAACGAAAACACGTTAAGCGCTTGCCGGTTGTCCGAGGTGGAAAGGTCGTTGGCATCCTTGCGCGGGCCAATCTCTTACATGCGCTTGCGGCCAGTCCGCCGGAGTTGGCCCAGCGCGCCGACGACGAGGCGATTTGCCGCAATCTCGAGCGCGCGGTCGACAAGCAGCCTTGGACTGCGCGGCACTTTCACTTTGTCGTGAAGGACGGCGTCGTCGACCTCTGGGGCTTCATCACCAACGAGCATCAGCGTTCGGCCATGAGGGTGGCCGCTGAGAACATTCCAGGGGTTACCGCTGTTCGCGACCACCTTCTTTGGTTCGAACCCTACAGTGGCATCGTCGTCGGGTTAGGTCCTGACGATCGGCACGCCATCCTCCACTAGTGGAGTACTGTAATGACCCTTCTGCGCATTGCGGTGCTTCTCGCGCTTGTAGCGCCCGGCGGGGCGCATGCAGCGAGCAATGTCAGCGCCAAATTCGACGGAACTTATGAGGGCGCCGCTACGCCGGCGCCCGCCATCAGCGCTGCGGGCTGCAAACCCTTTATTGTCTCAGACATTGCGATCTCAGCCGGGTTCTTGAAATCGCCCAAAGGGAGCGGCCTTACGGTCAGCGGCTTCGTTACCGAGGAGGGTTACGTCTCGGCGTCTCTGGCCCGCGCCGGCCGGCCGTCCTACCCGCTCGACGGCCGCCTGGAGGATGGCGTCATTTCCGCCGGCTTTATTGAGGTTGATTCCGGGTGCATCTGGATTGTCCATCTGCGCCGGCGGCCTCAGGGTATCCCGCCCCAGCCCGCTAGTACGCAAACAGGTCCGGTTGACGCCGGCGCGCGCGGCGCGCACGAACCTCGTTAATCACAACCGCGGCCACAAGGCCGAGAAGGGCGCCCGCGACAGCGAGGGCCATGTCCTTCTGGGCGTCGAACACGTCCCCCTGCGTGCCAAGAAAAGCGATAGCGTTTTCGGGACTCACGACCACGGCAGCCAGCCACTCCGCGAGCTCGTACCCGGTGCTTAGAGCCGTGATGATAAGCAGGCTCGCGCCCCACGCCGCTCCGGTCCGAATCCGCAGTGCGCGTTCGACTTGATCGCGAAACGGCGAAACGAGCAGGAGTCCGAAGAGGAAGTGAACGGCGCGGTCATAGTGGTTTCGCTCGCTGCCTAACAGGCTTTGCAGCCATTCACCCACGGGTGTTTCCGAATAAGTGTAGTGTGCGCCAAGCACATGCAAAGCGGAGAAGATGAAAATAAGGACGTAGGATACGCTTGAGAGGCGCCATCGCCGATAAGTGGCCACCACCCAGGCGACGGCGACAGCCAGCAGAAGGTTTTCTAAAATCCATGCCGACCGGTCCACGGGACTGATCGCCGCGATCAGCCAGATGGCGCCTCCCGCGATGAGGAGCGACCGTTCCAACACGGAGACTGGTGCCGCGCGCTGCATACTCTTATGACTCCTCAACAGTCCTTTCTCAGAGCCGCGAAAAGCCCAACCCGTTCCCGAAGCGTGCAGGACGGGAGAATGCCCTGCACGCCGAACGTCGAGTCTAGGAAATGTGCAGACGGCTCACGACCGATTTTACGCCGGCCGCCGACCACGCGGCGTTTTCGACGGCGAAGCGCTCGTCCCAGTTATCGACCTTGCCCTCGAGAACCACGCGATTGCCGCTTTCGACGCTGACGCGAATGCCGTGGGATTCCAGCTCCGCCCGCCGCTTAAGGGCGGCTTCGATCTTCTGCTGGATGTCTTCGGAGTGCAGCTGGGGTTTGATCGCGATCGAGTTGGTCACGCCGCGAACACCCGAGAGTTTGCGGATATCGTCTTCGGCGGATCCACGCTGATACTGCCATTCAACGTCGCCGCCGAGTGTCACCCAGCCATCACGCACGGTGACGGCGATGCGTTCCGCGGGGATCGTCGCATCCCATTTCAAGATCGAAAGGGCGCGCTTGGCGATTTCGTCGTCCGAAGTCTTTTTGTCGAAAGCGTGCCGCACTTCGATGTCGTCGGCGATAGCGCGCACGCCCTTGATGCGGCGCGCAGCTTTCACCGCCTGGAGCTTTTCCTCGTAGGAAGAAACGTGGCCGAAAAGCGTGATGACGCCGTCCTTAGCGGTCACGCCGATATCCGCCGCATTCACGCTCGGCTCCCAGACCAGTTCGTCGAGCACATTTTGCCGCAAGGTCATATCCGTCATGGCAAGTCCTTTCATGCTGCATGCGAGCGCCGATCACGGCGCGTCCCAAACGGCTCTGTTGAGGGGTGGCTGTTTGGTGAGCAGAGGTTACGGATGTGCGCAGCGGCCCCGCATTGATTGCTGTCAACGCCCAAGGGCTCACCCTGATTGACAACGATCAACGATCCGAAAGTTTGCCGCCCGTACCTTGCGCCGTCACGTCAGGGAGGATTCCATGAACACGATGAAAGCCGCCGTTGTTCGCGCCGTCCACCAGCCTTTGGTGATTGAAGAAGTGCCGATCCCGACACCAGGACGGCCTGCCACCCGGCGATTTTCCCGTGCCGATCTTCGATGGTTCTCAACCGTCTGACCATCCGCGGGTCAATTGTTGGAACCCGTAAGGACCTGATCGAGGCGCTGGCGTTCGCGGGCGAAGGCAAGGTCAAAGCCCACGTCCATGCGCGTCCGCTTGAAGATATCAACCGCGTTTTCGACGACATGCGCCAGGGCCGCATCGACGGCCGCGTCGTCCTTAACCGTAAAGGAGAACGTCGTGAAAACAAGAAACTCAGCCGTCTCAGCGTTCCTGCTTGCTGTGAGCGCAGGTCTTTTCACGTCGGCCTACGGAGCCGAGGAGAAGAAGCCGCTCTCCGGCATCGCCGCGGCACAAATGGTGTGCAGCCGGTGCCACGAAATCGGCACGGCACAAATTCCCGGCCAACGGCTTGGCGACGGCACACCGCCCAGCTTTATGATGATCGCCCAGGACCCGAAAATGACCCCCGAGGCGCTCCGCCGCTATATCCGCTTTCCGCACGGGGCGATGGACACGGTCTTCCTCACGCAGCGCGAAACCGACGCCTTGGTCGCGTACATTCAGAATCTGAAGCCGGCCGCGCAAGCTGAGGGGAAACCTTAAATGGCAACGTCCCCGTGCGCCAATTCCTTCGCTGCGTCGCACATTTTGGGATTTTTCCTCGCTGTCTTGGGCCTCATCACGACTTCCGCAAGAGCCGCTGATGAACTGGGACCAGGTGATGTCGCTGCGGGGCGCATGTACGCACTCCAATCGTGCAGCGACTGCCACGACATTGCACATCGGCGCAACCCGCTTCTCTCGATGCTCGGTCCGCCGGACTTCTACGCGATAGCCAACGGCAAGACGACCACGACCATGGGGCTCAATGTCTTCCTGCAATCGCAGCACCGCTACATGCCGAACTTCATCATCACCGATGAAGACCGGCGCAATGTGGTCGCGCACATCATGAGTTTGCGGACCAGGCGATAAGCCGCGCGGTGGACCGCAGTCCACGCGCTACGGCGCCCAGCCTCCGATCACTGTAAAATGCACCCTGGGGCCTTCCTGCCTACTACAAGGCTATTTCGGACGATGGCCCGCGTGCGGATCACGCGCTTCCGGGGCGCGGGACTCGCGATGCGGCTTTCCTTTGCCCTCGCCCATCATCTGGCACCCCGACATCTCCTTGTTCGGTCCGCGATCGCTGCGCGCAGCGCTCTCGCGCTCGTGGTCCCGCTGATCACGCGTAGTGCCTCGGTCACGGCTTTCTTGGCTTACGTCACCCCGCATACTGCAATAGATGCCATCCGCCTTCATTATGCGCATGTGATCGGCGCGGCCGGTTGATTCGTGAGCGCAGCCCGTAAGAATTAAACTCATGACGGCAGCGCCAATAAGGGCGATAGACTTTACCTGCATTGGACTTCTCCTGTTTGTTCAGGAGTAGGTCTGACGCGAGGCGGGCGGCCCGGCCTTGATTGCGATCAGGGTGACCCTCCGCGACTACGGCTTATCGTGGTCGTTATGAATGCCAGGATCTCACCCGCGCGGTGGCGCGCCGCGCCGTCCGATGCCCGACGTGTGGCGGCCATCGTGAAGAACCCCATGGCCTTCACGGTGCGGGTGCTCCGGCAGTTTCGAAGGAATCAAGGGCTGTTGCTCGCAGGCGCGGTGGCCTACTACGCGATGCTGTCGCTTGTCCCGCTGTTAATCCTCAGTCTCATGCTGATGTCTCACGTCTTTCCGGAGGACCGCGTGTTGAGCGTGCTCGCCGATTACCTGGAATTTGTGGTTCCAGGTCAATCGCGGGCGCTGGTGGACGGACTGCGTGCATTTCTGGATCACCGGGCAACCGTGAGTACGGTGCTCCTGATCACGATGCTGTTCTTCAGCTCGCTCGCTTTTACCGCTCTCGAGAATGCGATGTCGGTGATTTTCTTCCATCGCGTTCGCGTCAAGCGGCGGCACTTCCTGATCTCAGCCGTGCTGCCCTACCTGTTCATCCTGTTCCTGACGACCGGTCTGATCGTGGTGACCGTTGCGTCGGGTTTGCTGCAGGCGGTGGGCACGCGGAATTTCATGATCTTCGGCGCACCGCATTCCCTCGACGCCGTCTCGCGCACAACGCTGTACGTACTAGGTGTCGGCGGCGAAACGCTCCTCTTGTCCGCCGTCTACCTGGTCATGCCCGTGGGACGGCTTTCTCCGCGTCACGCACTTATCGGCGGCGCCGTCGCGGCCGTCCTGTGGGAGATCACCCGGCACGCCTTAGGGTGGTATTACACGACAGTGTCCCAAATTCAGATCGTCTACGGCACGTTCGCGACCTCGGTGGGTGTCCTTCTCAGCGCGGAGTTTGGTGCCCTGGTACTCTTGGCCGGGGCGCAAGTCATTGCGGAATACGAGCGGATAGATCCCACCCGGCCTGGAAAATAGGCGGCCTGCTCGGCGGGCACGGGCTTGACGCCAATCAGGGTGACCGGGGAGGTCCTTCCTACTCTGGTGTTCCCTGTCCCCAAAAAGCCGCCGCCATGTGGCACGACCCTTCCATCTGATTTCTGTGCATCTCCACCGTGATGCTCGTCCTCTATGTACTCCTTCTCGGATACCGCTCTCATGGGCTCTGAAGGGGGCGGGTTGATCGGAATCAACGCGGCGTTTTCCGCGGGTTCCTAGGCTTGCAGGACGACCAACGAAAGAGGTCCTGTCTCATGCGCGCCGCTCTCTTGACCACCGCCATCCTCCTGACCTTCTCGCTCCGTTCGGCGGAAGCGTGGGACGATAAGGGACACGCCATTATCGGCGCTATTGCCACGCACTATATGACCCCGGCGGTGCGTAAAGAGGTCGAGGCCCTTTTGAAATCGGACACCGATCCCCTAGCGGCGCCCGATATCGCTTCAGCAGCCACCTGGGCGGACCGGTACCGGGACAGCAAAACGCGTTTGCATTATGAGGCGACGGCGAATTGGCATTTCGCTTCGATCTACGCCAACCGGCCGAATATCCCCGAGGCGTGCTTCGGCCACACGAGACTTGCGGCCGGGATTGCCGCCTCGGAAGGACCGGCGAATGCTTGCGTGATCGATAAGATCGACCAATTCCGCGACGAACTCGCCGACCGCTCGACACCCCCAGCCGAGCGCTTGATTGCTCTTAAGTATCTCTTGCACCTGGTCGGCGACGTGCATGCGCCGTTGCATGTTGCCGATATGCACAATCAACATGGCAAGGTGATCGACGTCGTCGCCGGTGACAAGAGCATCACCCCCGGGACCCTCTTCGGCTATTGGGAGACGGCGCTGGTGAAGCGCCTGGGCTCCAATCCCCAGGACGTCGCCAACGAGTTGGTCGCGAAAATATCGCCCGCCGACACCGCGCTCTGGAGCGGTCAAGTCACCCATATCTGGGCCCTGGAAGCCCACCAAATCGGCGTGGAACATGCGTATGGAACCATGCTCTCGCGGTTCGAGGACGGGCGGTTCGTGATCTCGTCCGACGAGTTGGAGCGCGGAAAGGCGATTGTGGCGGTTCAGTTGAGCAAGGCGGGCGTACGCCTCGCCGGGCTTCTGAACGATGCGCTCGGGCCGAAGTCTCAGAGTACAACAATGCCAGCTGCGCCCACAAACCCGAAGCAAGGACGCGCCGTCGCCACTGCCATGTGCGCGGTCTGCCATGTGATCGATACGCGCGGCGTGAAGGGGCCAGCCTATACGACAGCGCCTGATTTCGGGACGATTGCCAATACCGGCCGCATGTCGCCGGCGGTCCTGAGGTCGTTCCTGACCGGCCCACACCCGACCATGCCCCAGATGCGCCTCTCCGAGGATCAGCTCCGTGAGATCACGGCGTACATCATGAGCTTGCGCGACTAGGCCGTGCCAGGAAACAGGTCGCGGTCGCTGTTCTTCTGTCTTCTCTGGTTCACGCCGAGTGTGTCAAGTACCGCGAGCTGCGCCGTCCTGGGCTGATCGAGCAGGAACGTGAATACGCCCGCACGAGGTGCGCGCTGCCACGGCATCGGCAGGGTCGATGAAAGCCCGCTTGAGCAGGCACCGCCGTTCCGCCGCCTGCATCGGCGATATCCGGTCGAACTGCTAGCCGAAGCCTTTGCCGAGGGGAATCATTGTAGGGCACAGTGAAATGGCGCCGTTCGAACTTCAGCCGCATGAGATCGCGGCTCTTGTCGCCTCCTTGGAAAGTTTGAAACAACCCCTGGGCACACGCGACTAAGGTGCTCCCTCTCGGCTCCTAAATCGCGAAATCGTACCGTGCGGACCCGATGCGGCCGGTCCAGAGGCAGGTCCACGTGCCGTCGATATGCCAGCCAACTTCGGCCATGTCGGCACAATGAGGCCACCATGTAGTCCGTAGTCATGGAATCGGCCTTCCCACGGCACTTCTTTGCAGCCGGGAGATGTTCGGTCCATCTGCGCGACTTATGAAGGTCGCACAGGGGCTCGCCCTCGGACAGGTAGGCGACAACGTGCGCGCAATGTTATTGTGCAGAGTGCCGTTGAGGTCGAACTGGCAACCTCACAACTGTATCGTGCGCAGTCGCAAGGCGTTGCTTATGACGCTTACCGACGACAACGCCATGGCGGCCGCGGCAACCATGGGCGAAAGCAACAGTCCAAAGGCGGGATACAAAGCGCCCGCCGCGATAGGAACGCCGGCTATATTGTAGATAAACGCGAAAAAGAGGTTCTGCCGAATGTTCCGCATTGTGATTCGGGACAGGTGATGGGCGCGCTCGATGCCCATTAAATCGCCCTTGACCAAGGTGACACCGGCGCTTTCCATCGCAATATCTGTTCCGGTGCCCATGGCAATACCAACATCGGCCAGCGCGAGGGCCGGCGCATCGTTGACGCCGTCACCGGCCATCGCAACTACGCGGCCCTGCTGCTTGAGGTGTGCGATGACTGCGCTCTTCTCTTGGGGAAGCACCTCGGCGTGCACGGCGGTGATGCCCAGTTTCGCAGCCACAGCGTCAGCTGTCTTCCGGTTGTCTCCTGTGAGCATGACGACGTCGATCTGCCGCGCCTGCAGGGCTCGGACGGCCTCCAGCGTCGTGGGCTTGATGGGGTCTGAGATGGCGAGAAGGCCGGCGACTTGGCCATCAAAACTCACATAGATGGCTGTGGCGCCGGCGTTCCGTAGCAGGTCGGCGCCCTCGCGAGTGTCGCCAAGGTCTACGCCAAGGCCGCGAAGGAAGGCTTCTTGCCCGAGCGCTACCCGGCGTCCTGCGACGGTGCCAACAACCCCTTTACCGGGGGGAGAGTCGAAGTCGGTCACAATGGGAATCTCGAGGCCGCGAGTCTGGGCGGCCTCTGTGATCGCCTTCGCGAGGGGATGCTCACTCAAGCGTTCAACTGCGGCCGCATAACGAAGCACTTCGGACTCAAGCGGCTCGTGGGCAACAAGGACTGTCGTGACAGCTGGCCGACCTTCCGTCAGAGTACCTGTCTTGTCGACGACAACCGTGTTTACGCGTTCCATGCGCTCGAGGGATTCGGCGTTCTTGATCAGCACACCTGCGCGAGCTCCACGGCCGATGCCCACCATGATGGACATCGGCGTTGCTAATCCGAGCGCACAGGGACAGGCTATGATGAGAACGCTAACCGCTGCGACAACAGCGAAAGAGAGAGGCGGCGTGGGGCCATAGATCAGCCAGACGAAAAAGGCCAAGCCCGCAACGCCCATGACCGCCGGCACAAACCACCCAGCGACGACATCGGCGAGGCGCTGGATCGGCGCTCGGCTCCTTTGCGCCGCGGACACCATCTCGACAATTCGCGAGAGGGTCGAGTCACGACCGACCTTTTCGGCGCGCATGACGAGGCTGCCGGATTGATTGATCGTGCCGCCGACGACGGCTGAGCCAGGCACTTTCGTGACCGGCATAGACTCGCCGGTGATCATGCTCTCATCTACGGCCGACCGCCCTTCGAGAACTATGCCATCAACAGGCACTTTTTCGCCAGGCCGGACGCGCAGGCGGTCCCCCGTCAATACATGGGCAAGTTCTATGGCATGCTCGCGTCCATCTTCTCCAATCCGCCAAGCTGATTGCGGCGCAAGCTTCAGGAGGGCGCGAATGGCCCCCGAGGTTTGGTCGCGGGCGCGCAATTCCAGGACCTGGCCGAGCAGGACAAGAACTGTAATGACGGCGGCCGCCTCAAAGTAGACCGGGACCGCATCCATTTCTGTACGAATGCTTGCCGGAAAAAGCTCCGGCAAAAGAACGGCGACGAGGCTATAACCCCAGGCCACGCCTGTACCCAATGCGATGAGCGTGAACATGTTGAGATGATGCATCCGCAAGGAACTCCAGGCGCGCCGAAAAAACGGAGCGCCGGCCCACAGCACACCTGGCGTCGCAAACAAGAACTGCATCAGCGCGTTGCGACCGGCTGAAAGGATGCGGTCGAGACCGAAGAGGTGGTTGCCCATTTCCAAAAGGACAACCGGCAACGTCAACACGAGCCCGATCCAGAAACGCCGCGTCATATCGCGCAATTCGTGGCTCGTCCCCGAAGTAGGAGTGGCCTCCACCGGCTCCAGGGCCATGCCGCACAGCGGGCACGCGCCTGGTCCGCTCTGTCTCACTTCCGGGTGCATCGGGCAGGTGTATTGCGCGGGTTTCGCTACAGACGCTGCACTTGGCGAATGCGCGCCGAGGTATTGACGTGGATCGGCCATGAAGGCGGTTTTGCAGCGTGCGCTGCAGAATAGGTAGCTTGTCTCGCCATACATTGCGCGGTGCTCTGTGACACGCCAATCCACCGCCATACCGCAGACGGGATCGACTGTCTGCTGCTCAGGCCCTTTTGTTTCTATCTTATGCAAGGAATGACGCGACACGTGTAAGGACCTCGGCCTGCATTGCTTTTGTGGGGAAATGGCTGCTGTCGAAGACGACGGCTTCCGCAAGATTCGGGATGACCTTGCGCGCTTCATCGACGAGGGCGTCGCCTGGGAAGAAGATGTCTTCCCGCGCGGCATAGATCGCCACAGGAGCGCGAAAGCCCTTGAGATCGTCGTGACTAAATGGTCGCGGGGGCGGAATCAGCCAGTAGACATGGAGCAAAATGGAATCGAAATAGTCGTACCAGTCTTCATCCATTTCCCAAGCCAACGGATGGACGACCTGAGCCACGCGCGCCCGGTCGGGAAAGATGCGATAGGCATGCCACGGTAAGAAAAGACGGAACAACAACGGGACGGCGCTGAACGCGCTTCCTTCGAATCCGCCTGGGACGATGAGAACGGCCTTTGAAATCCGCTGCGGGGCAGCTGCGGCAAGGTCGAGCACGATGGCGCCGCCGAAGGAAATGCCGAGCACAGGAACGCTTTTCAGCGCAAAGGATTCGAGGATGTCGGCAAGCCAGGCGGCGTACTCATGCCGTACCGTGGCAGGCCGCGTTTCGGCGCTGCGCCCGGGTTGGCCGACGATATCGGGGATATAGATTCGGAAACGATCTGCGAGTGGCGCGACGAAGGCGGCCATGAAAGGTCCGCCAAAGTGCACGCCGTGAACAGCAACCAGGGGCGGAGCGTCCGCCGGCCCGAGGATCGTCACATGGGTTTGACCGAAGCGTGTCGGGACCCCCTTGATCTCATAGGGTAGCGCGATCTTGCGCAGCTTCCGTTCATACAGTTCAAGCACCGCGGTCCGCCCCGCGTTGGACCGGTAGAGCTGCGGCGTTTCGGTTTCGGCCGCGAAAACGGCGCCGGCGCCAGCAAGTGCACCCGCGCCGGCAAGCGCGCACGCCCGCAACAGGAGGGTGCGCCGGGATGATTTGAAGTTAGCTGTTTGTCTCATCGCGCCCCGCCCATTTGCATACACCTTCAGCCATGGCGCATAAGTCCGCGTTGATTGAAATCAAGTTACGACGGCGTTGGGGGGCGTCCCGCGTTACAAGGGCCTAAGCGGCAGAAGCATCGTCGCTATGCTGCGATCAATGCGGCGCGTTAACAGGAGGCGTGTAACCACGACCACGACCGTCACGCCTGACCTGACCCGGAAAGTAAAAGTATATGTGGGAAAATGGATATCCCATCCCACGTGACGGGGCGCCCAACCCCGGCAGTGGGGTCGTGGCACGTCGCCCGCTACCGGCTAGCGCCCGGCCGTCTTCTCAGCCTTCGCGAGCCAAACGCTAAGTCCCCGGAGAAGAACGTCGCTCGGCGCCCATTGACGCGCTCGCGCAAAACCCAGTCGGGGATCGAGGACCGTGTAGCCCATGGCCCTTAATACCGCCCCGGACTTCAGCCCCAGCCGGCTCATCGCGGCATTGGTGCGGTCGAGAGTCGCGGCGGCAAGTCTCCGATCCGGCTCCAGCAGCAGCTAAGTTATGGGCGGTGGCGATTTCGGTGGACGCGGCCATCTCGTCCTCTCGGCTTTAGCGCGCCGGATGAACTCGTCCCTCTCCTTGACTGTAGTTGCCCGCCATTCCCGGAGCAGGGCGTCGGTCCGCGAGGGTTGATGTATCAACCCGGCTGCGATGCAAGCCTGCCAGGCGCTCTTGAACTCCCCGGCCCGGTACCGTGCATAGAACGCGAGAGGAGCCGGGGCAGGTCGTCGGGTTTGAAAGTCCAAAATTGATCGTCCAAAACCGGGGAAAGCGACGTTTTCGAGGCGCGGCCGGTCCCAAGTATAAGTGTATCCCGCGGTTTGCTGTTTCATGAGCCAGAGAAAACGCGATGGTTAGTCGAGGCGTATGATCGCCTCGGCGCTGTGGCGAGCTCGTTCGCTTCTCATCGTCTCCCCGGGTCGTTTGAAGAGCTACCGGCGTGGCTCCATAACCGCCGATTTAACGGCTCTCCCCAACATCCCCGCTCAACGTGTACTTGTACAGCGTTGATATATCCCGTTCTTTCGGTGTTCGGTGGTATCCTCGGCTGGTCCACGGGGGTGGGCAAGGCATGGGGAGCCTCTTTAGCGAACTGAAGCGTCGCAAGGTGTTCCGCGTTGCGGCCGCTTATCTGGTCGGCGCATGGGCGATCCTCGAGTTCGTCAGCGTCGTGACGCCGATGCTGCGCCTGCCGGAGTGGGCAGGCCCCCTTGTTCTCATGCTCCTGACCATTGGTTTCGTGACCGCCGTCGCGCTCTCGTGGATGTTCGAGATGACGGCCGACGGCCTCAAGCGGACTGCGCCTGTGGGCAGCGTGCCGGCTGTCAGCTCCAAGCTGGATTGGGCGTTGATCGCCGCTTCGCTCGCGATCATCGCGCTCATTTCGTATCAGCAGATTTTCACGCGCTTTGAACGCGCCGCAGATCAGCGCGTCGTAAGCACCGCCCCGGCGCCGGACGGCATCTCTATCGCCGTGCTGCCGTTCGTCAATCTCTCGTCGGATCCGGAGCAGGAATTCTTCTCCGATGGCATGACCGAGGAGATCACCTCGGCTTTGGCGAAGGTGAAAGCATTGCGCGTGGTTGGCCGCACCTCGGCTTTTGAATTCAAAGGCCAGAATAAGGACCTTCGTGCGATCGGCCAGGCACTGGGTGCAAGCCATCTGCTCGAAGGCTCTGTGAGGAAATCGGGCAACAGAGTCCGTATCACGGGCCAGCTCATCAAGGCCGACGACGGTACCCATATTTGGACTGAAAATTACGACCGCGAGCTGACGGACATATTCGCGACACAGGACGATATCGCCCGCGCCATCGCGGCTGCGCTTCAGACGCCGCTGGGACTGGCCGAAGGCGAGGGACTGGTCGCGCATCGAACGGCGAACACGGACTCTTACCAGGATTACCTGCGCGCCCGAGCGCTCTACCGCGCACGCGATCTGGAGCCGGCCATCGCTACACTCGAGAAATCCTTGGCGGCGGATCAGGGCTATGTGCCTGCCTGGGCCCTCCTCGCGCAAGCCTATGCCGTTTTGCCGGTCTACGCCCTCTCGATGGCTCGGGGCTCGAACGCCGATCTCTCGCCGCGGTACGATGCTCTGGCTGAAACGGCTGAACACGCCGCTGCGCAGGCGCTTCGTCTCGCCCCCCGCAATGCCTCCGCGCACGCCGCCCTCGCGTTTATTGCGATCCAGCGCCGGATGGATTGGTTCCTCGCCGATGAACACTTCCGGCAGGCGCTGGCCCTTGACCCGGCCGATCCCGATGCCCTGCATTTTTACTCGCTGTCTCAGGCTTTCTTCGGCGCCGGCTATCTCAAGCGAATGCTCGGAATCCGCGAAGAACTGCGCCGTTTGGAACCCTTTGTCCCAATTTATAATGCCCTTCTAGGCACGCTCTTCACCGCCACCGGCCAATATTCTACGGCGATCGATCTTTTTAACGGCATTCCTTCGACCGGGCCGATCAATTTCATCCGCAACCACGAATTGGCCGCGGCTCTTGCGCATTCCAAACGTTTCGATGAGGCCGCGAACGTGCTGCTTTCGATCGAAGAAAGGCCAAATCTGCCGCGCGCGTCAATTGAGGCCGCAGCGCGCGTGGTGAGAGCCGGTCTCCACCCCTTGAAAGATCCGGGCGACGTCCCGCATCAATTCGGCTGGATCTATGCGTTTAGCGGGGCTCCCGAAAAAATACTTGATCAAGCTGAACGCGAAATTGCGATTCCCGGCGCGCCGAAAACCGCATTTTCTCATGTTTGGTATCCGGCATTCGCGGACTTGCGGAAGACCAGCCGGTTCAAGAAGGTCATGCGCGAAGCGAAGCTAGTTGATTTCTGGCGCGCGCGCGGCTGGCCGGATCTGTGCCGACCGGTGGGCGCCGACGATTTTGAGTGCGACTAGCATGGCCGGGGGAAACTTCTTCTCCGAGCTGAAGCGCCGCAACGTCTACCGCGTTGGCGCGGCCTATGCCGTCGCGGCCTTCGTGTTGCTTGAGGTCGTCAGCAACGCCGCGCCATTTCTTGATCTTCCCTTGTGGGTCGGCCGCATGCTCATCCTGCTGCTCCTTGTCGGCTTGCCGGCCGTACTGTGTTTTGCCTGGATTTACGAATTCACTCCCGACGGCTTGAAACGCACGGCGGAGGTGGAGAAGGACGCCTCCGTGACGCACCAGACCGGGCGCCGGCTCAATTTCGTGACTATCGGACTGCTGGCCATCCTGGCTGGGTTGTACGCAGCAGACCTCTTCCTGCTGCCGGCCGAAACCGCCGTGGGTGCGGCGCGCACGCCGGCGGCATCCTCACCGAAAGCGCCTGCGCCTGAAGGCATCTCCATCGCCGTGCTGCCGTTCGTCAATCTCTCCTCCGATCCCGAACAGGAATTCTTCTCCGACGGCATGACCGAGGAGATCACCTCGGCTCTGGCGAAGATTCAATCTCTTCGCGTCGTCGGCCGTACCTCCGCCTTCAAATTCAAAGGCCAAAACGAGGACCTCCGGACAATCGGCAAGGCCTTGAGCGCGAGCCACGTGCTTGAAGGCTCCGTGCGCAAGTCCGGAAGCCGCGTGCGCATCACGGCGCAGCTCATCCGCGCGGACGACGGCACGCACCTGTGGACCGAGAACTACGACCGCGAGCTGACCGACATCTTCGCCATCCAGGATGAAATCTCCCGCGCGATCGCCGGAGCGATGCACGCGCCCCTGGGCTTGCGGGCGGGGGAGCTACTGGTCGCCAGCCGCGGGATCGATCCCGAAAGCTATCAGCTGTATCTGCGCGCCAAGGCGCTGTTCCGGGCCCGCGGCAATATGCAAAAGCCATTGACCGCCGCGGCCGCGCTGCTCGATCAGGTCGTTGCAGCCAACCCGGACTACGCGCCAGGGTGGGCCCTGAAGGCGCAGGTATACGCTAACCTACCGCAGGAATCCTTTCCGCAACTGCGGACGGCTGAGGAGCGGCGGAAGGTCGTGGAACCTGCCCTGGATACTGCAGAAGCCGCCGCGCGCCGCGCCCTCGAACTGGCATCGAACAGTGCCGACTCTTATGCGGCGGCGGCGAATGTGCAGGTGTTTCGCGGCAACCGGAGCCTCATGGAGGATCTTTATCGGCAAGCGCTGAAGATCGATCCGTTCAATCCAGAGGCACTCCACGGTCTTTCCCAGCAGCTGCATGGGGTGGGCCGTCAGAAGGAAGCGTTTCCCCTGCGGCAGCAGCTCCAGGCCCTGGAGCCTCTCGTTCCGAGGTACAACATTTATACAGGGCATGTGTACTTCGGCGCCGGAAGGTTCAGTGAAGCTTTGGCTCTGTACGAGGGCTTGCCGGCCGGGTTCGAGGGCCGTGATTCGAGGATTGCCGCCACCTACGCCGCGCTTGGGCGATACGAAGAAGCCGCCACCGCCATCTTGAATGCGCCGCGTGGCGTCTTCCCGGCGTCGGACGCCGAGGCTGCGGTCCGGCTGTTGCGGCTAGCGCCCACGCCGGTGGCGCGCGACCAACTGCCGGAGATCAAGGGCCCGCTCGCTTTCGTCTATGTGTTTGTCGGCGCCGCCGAGCTGGCTGGCGAATACGCTCTCGACGTCCAGGAGCTTACCATGCGGTCGCGCTACGGCAGCCTCGGTGGCGGGAGCGTCGTATTTACTCTCCAATCCAGCCCCTACTACCAAGCGATACGCAAAACCGACCGCTACAAAAAACTAGCTCGCGACGCCGGGTACCTCGATTACTGGCGCGCGCGCGGCTGGCCAGACAATTGCCGTCCTGCCGGCGCTGACGACTTCGAGTGCGACTGATGGCGCAGGGGAACTTCTTTTCTGAGCTGAAACGCCGCAACGTCTACCGCCTCGGCGCGGCTTATGCGGTCGCGGCTTTTGTGCTGATCGAAGTGGTCAGCAACGTCGCCCCGATGTTCGACCTGCCGTCCTGGATCGGGCGCGCGATCACGCTCGTGCTCATCATCGGCTTCCCCGGAGTGCTCTGCTTCGCCTGGGTCTACGAGGTCACGCCCGAGGGCTTGAAGCGCACGGCCGACGTTGTGCAAGGCGCATCGATAGCTCCCCAAACGGGACAGCGGCTCAATATCGTCATCGTTGCGCTGATGGTGGTGCTCGCCGGGCTCCTGTCCTACCAGCAATTCGCCCCCGCACGCGGAACATCGGCGCAGACCGCCGCCCCGGCGCCGGGCGAAGGCATCTCCATCGCCGTGCTGCCCTTCGTCAATCTCTCGGGCGATCCTAGCCAGGAATTTTTCTCCGACGGCATGACCGAGGAGATCACCTCGGCGCTGGCAAAGATTAAAACACTACGCGTCGTCGGCCGTACGTCCGCCTTCAAGTTCAAGGGACAGAACGAAGACCTTCGGGCCATCGGCCAGGCGCTAGGTGCGAGCCACATTCTCGAAGGATCGGTACGCAAGGAAGGCAACCAGATTCGCGTCACAGGGCAGCTAATCAAAGCGGACGACGGAACCCACGTCTGGACAGAAAATTACGACCGGGAACTGAAGAGCGTATTCGCCGTTCAGGATGAAGTGGCGCGGGCCATCGCGGCTGCGCTCCACATGCCCTTGGGGCTAGCGCCGGACGAGTGGTTGGTCGCCCATCGCGCCATCGACCCCGAGAGCTACCAGCTCTACCTGCGCGCAAGAGCGCTGTTTCGCGCGCGCGGTACCGCCGGCAATCCCTTGATGGCGTCCGCCGGCTTGCTCGAACAGGTGATACAGAAGGAGCCCGATTTTGCGCCTGCCTGGGCGCTGTTGGCGGCGGTCTATGCCAACGCGCCACAGGAGACGCCCGCTTCCAGGACCGGCTCGGCGGACGAACTGCGCGCCGTTGCGGACCAATACTTGGACAAGGCTGAAGCCGCGGGGCGGCGCGCGATCGAGTTGGATCCGAACAGCGCCGACGCCTACGCCGGTGCCGCAAATGCAAGGGTCTTCCGTGGCAGCTATCTCGAGATGGAGGACCTGTACCGCCAGGCGCTGAAGCTCGATCCGAACAACCCAGAGGCGCTTCATGGCCTTAGTCAGCAGCTCGCAGGGTTGGGGAAACGGCAGGAAGCCAAAATCTTGCGCGCGCAGTTGATGGCGCTGGAACCACTGGTGCCGCGCTATAACCGGGATTTCGGACGGCTTCTCCTCTCCGAGGGGCAGACGGAAGCGGCGCTCGCGGTGTTTCAGGCGTTGCCGCCCGATTTCAACGAGAGGGCGGCACTCCTCGCCCAAGTTTATGCATCGACGGGAAAGTATGAACAGGCAGCCGACGTCCTTCTGAGCGCGCCCGCTGGCGCCTTCACGGCCGGTGCGGCCGAAGCCGGTGCGCGGTTGCTGAAAGCTGCGCCTAAGACCGTTCTGTCGCAGGAGTTACCCGACCTGCCGCGGTCACTCAGCTTTATTTACGTGCATGTCGGCGCCACAGATCGCTATGTCGAAGCGAGCCTCCGCGCGCTGGAGCGTCAAGTGGACGCCGGCTATCGGATTGGTTTCGGGGTGGTCCTCTTGGACGCTGCGCTAGGGAACGTCCACGCTACCGCGCGATTCAAAGGTCTCGCCCAAAAGGCCGGCCTCGTCGAATACTGGCGTGCCCGCGGCTGGCCGGACTTCTGCCGCCCTATCGGCGCCGACGATTTTGAGTGCGACTGATGGTGATCGTGGTCAACATGGCGCATCCTCTCGTTCCTGGAACGGAGGCAGGTCGTCGAGCCGAGTGTTCTTGAAGACCTTGACGGACGTACGGCGGCGGCGGCCGCCTTGCTGGTTGAGGCCGCGCTCCGCGATGGCGCGTTTCCGGACGAGGAGCGCGCCTGCGTCCTCGGTGCGCTGACGGCCAAATACCATCTCACCGAAGACCAGGCCGGGGCCTGTTTGTCTGTCGCCCTCGGCTCTCACGGTCGGCTGCATGGGCTCTCCGGTCATCTCACCACCGTCGTGTGCGGGATGGACGAGGCCGCCAAGATTGCGCTGGTCGAGGCGATGTGGGAGGTGGCGTGCGCGGATGGTCAGCTCACCACCGGGGAAATTACCTTGATCCGGCGCGTCGCCGCTCTGATCGGAGTTTCGCACGAGCGATGCGATGCAGCGCACGAGCTGGTATTGGCGCGTCAAATCGCCTGACCGGCCGCGCCGTTGCTACGCCGCCTGCTACGTCAGCTTTCAGCGACCGGCACAGAAGCCCCTATTTTCTCAGGAATGTGCGAGGTTGGCTGGGGCGCTAGGATTCGAACCTAGGTATGTCGGTACCAAAAACCGATGCCTTACCGCTTGGCGACGCCCCAAGAGGAGCGGACACTATGCAAAATAGGTGCCCGCCGCAATCCCAGAAAATATAGGAATCACAGTTGCTTGCGGCCCACGAGAATCCCCTTTTCTTCCTCACCACGCGCGATGCAAGCTTTGCCTCTGTCGCCGGCACCCGGCGAGGGAAGCATTTCGGGGGACTATCATGATGCGGACGACACTGCTCGCGGCGGCGGCTCTTGCTTTCTCGGCTCCGGCCTTCGGCCAATCCCAAACCGACGCGCACAAGGACTTGCGCGCGAAGTTCGAAGCGAGGCTGGGCGAGATCAACAAGGATTTTCCGGGCGCCTTCGCCGCCGTATTCGTGGATCTCACCGACAATGCGACCGTGCGCATCAATCCCGACATGGTGCTCGCGACCGCAAGCACCATCAAGGTCCCGATCCTGATCGAACTGTTCCGGCGCGAAGACGCGAAACCGGGCTTCGTCAAACAGCAGCGCCCCCACGCGGTCTCGGGCGGGTTCGGCGCCGGGGGCATGGCGCGCCTCATCGGCGAGGATTCCTCGCTGTCGCTCGAGGACACCGCGAAGCTGATGATCAACCTTTCGGAAAACAACGCAACCAACATCCTGATCGACGAGCTTGGCATGGAGAGCGTCAATAAGCTCACGGCCGGCATGGGCCTGAAGACCATGCGCCTGCAACGCAAGATGCAAGACCGCGACAGTCAGGCCATCGGACGGGAGAACATCTCAAGCGCGGGCGACGCGGCCGCCCTGATGACGCGCATCGCGCGCTGCGATCTTCCGGTGAGCAAGGAATCGTGTACGCGTTTGCGCGCCATCATGGAGATTCCGCAGCCCGACCACCCCGGCAAAGACCCGATCCCCGGTAACATCCCGATTGCATTTAAATGGGGCGGCCTCGAGGGCGTCTCGAACGCCTGGGGCATCGTGAGTCTTCCGGACCGGCCGTATGTCTATGTGATCATGACCAGCTTCGGGACAAACAATGCCGAAACGGTGCGCGCGGCCTCGGCCGCGGGGTTTGATTATTACTCGCGCCTTGCGCGCGCCAATGCCTATGGCAGCCGCGTCGCCGCCGACGTCATGAAGCGCGCGCGCGAGAAGCAGGCGCCCTGACTGAGGCACGCGAAAGGCCCTTGTGGTTCGCGCCGCGATTTCGCAATACTTCGCGCGCGGCTCGATACGATCTTGGATACCTTACCGTCGGCGATCACAAACGGGGTCGTCGCCGGCGGATTGAGATGAAGCGATGCCGCGAATGACGGCGCGGTCCGACAAAGAGGTCGGCATCGCCGTGGGGTCACTCTAAACAGGGGATATCGCTTATGACATTGCTCGTGCCCGCCGCGCCGCGGCGGATGGCAGGCTTTCGGCCTGCCGCTCTTTCCATCCTGCTCAGCAGCACCGCCTTCGTCTCCCCGGAGGTCGCATTGGCGCAAAGCCAACCCGCGGCGGCCAATGTCGAAGAAATCGTCGTGACGGGTACGCGCGTTATCCGCGACGGGTACGAGGCGCCGACCCCCCTGACGGTGCTCAGCGTCGACCAGATCGAGGACTCCGCGCCGGCGAACATCTCAGAGTTCGTGATGACCCTGCCCCAGCTGGTGGGCAACACCCAGCCGCAGACGGCCCGCGGCAGCACGACCGCGGGGGGCGTGGGCCTCAACACGCCGCAGGCGCGCAACCTGGGTTCGGCGAGAACGCTGATCCTTCTGGACGGCCAGCGGACGGTCGGCTCGCAGCCCACCGGGCAAGTCGACGTCAACACCTTCCCGCAACAACTGGTGCAGCGCGTGGAAGTCGTCACCGGCGGCGCGTCGGCCGCCTATGGCTCGGACGCCCTGGCCGGGGTCATCAACTTCGTTCTGGATCGTAACTTCACCGGGATCAAGGGCGAGGTGCAGGCCGGGATCTCGGACTACGGCGACGGGGCGACGTACAATGCCTCGTTGTCGACCGGCACCCCGTTTGCCGGCGGCCGCGGCCATTTCCTGCTGAGCGGTGAATACGCCAAGATCGAAATCATCGATGGCGCGCCGCGCCGCGGTTGGGCGGCCGAGGGCTGGAACATCATCACGAACCCGCTGTACGGCACGGGGCCCGGACAGACCACGAGCGTACCGGAGCGTCTCGTCACCCCGAACTCGGCGCTCACGACGATGACGCGCGGCGGGATCATCACCAACACGGCTTTGCGCGGCATCGCCTTCGGTCCCGGAGGCACACCGTACAATTTCCAATACGGTCCGCTGGTGCGCGATCCGTGGATGATCGGCGGCGAGTGGAAGGCCAACGACATCACCAACGACGGCGCCACGCTGCTGCCCGGCGAAAACCGCAAGAACCTGTTCACACGGCTCAGCTACGACCTTTCGGACAACGTCGAGGTGTTCGCGCAGTACGGCTGGGCTTATGCCGACGCCGAAAGCACCAACTCGCGCCACTTCGCCTCGGGCGACATGGTCATCAACGTCGACAACGCCTTCCTGGCGCCGGAAATCCGCGCCCGCGCCCAGTCGCTGAATATCACGCGCTTCAACATGGGCAGCCGCTGGGTCGATCTGCCGTACAAGATCACCCAGATCGTCAACCGCCACGTCCGACGCTACGTCGTCGGGGCCAACGGCAATTTCGATGCCGTGGAGACCAGCTGGACGTGGGACGCTTATTATCAGCTGGGCGAGTCCAAGGTCAGAAAGAGTTTCTACGATCGCTGGCGCTCCACCTTCCCGCTGGCGCTTGATTCCGTGCGCGACGCCCAGGGCGCCGCGGTGTGCCGCATCAATGCCGATGCCAACCCCAACAACAACGACCCGAGCTGCGTGCCGTGGAATCCCTTCGGCATCGGCGTGAACACCATGGCCGCGGCCAATTATGTGGCCGGCTGGTCATACGCCCTCGAGCGCAATACCCAGGAAGTCTTCGCCGCTTCCGCCACCGGCGAGCCGTTCGACCTGTGGGCGGGGCCGGTGTCGATCGCGTTCGGGGCTGAACACCGCACCGAGAAGGTCGGCGGCATCGAAGGCCCGCGCAACGCCATCAATGATTCCAGCGTCGGCAACTCGCGGCCGACCCAGGGCAAGTATTCCGTCACCGAAGGGTTTATCGAGACCGTCGTTCCCCTGGCGGCGAACGAAGCCTGGGCGCAGTCGCTGGAATTCAACGGCGCTGTCCGCGCGACGGACTATTCCACCTCCGGCTATGTGACGACTTGGAAGCTGGGCGCCACGTGGAGCCCGGTCGACGATATCAGGCTGCGCGTCACGCAGTCCCGAGACATTCGCGCTCCGCATAACGTCGAACTGTTTGCGGCCGGGATCTTCGTCGGCAACCTTGTGAACAATCCGTTCGCCGGGGGCGCGCCGACCAACATCCAGTCGGAGACATCCGGCAACCCCAATCTCAAGCCTGAAAAGGCCGACACCACCGGCATCGGCGTCGTTTTCCAACCGTCCTTCCTTTCCGGCTTCAGCGCCTCGGTCGACTACTTCAACATCAAGATCAAGGATGTCATCGGAACCGTGGGCCGGCAGGACGTCCCCGACCGTTGCTTCGCCGGCGAGCAGATCTTCTGCAGTCAGCTGGTGTTCGATGCGAACGGAAACCTGACGGTCGTCAAAATCCAGCCGACCAATTTCATCAGGCAGGTCAACCGCGGCATGGATTTCGAAGCCAGCTATTCGATGCCCTTCGATAACCTGATCTCGGGCATGAGCGGCAACTTGAACCTCCGCGGGCTTGCAACGCGATACATCAAGCAGCTTGAAGACACCGGCTCGGGCGCCGGCATCATCAACACGGTGGGCCAAGGCGGCGTCCGCAAGTGGAAGTACACGTTCTCCGCCACGTTCGACTTCGATCCGTTGCGCGCGACGCTGATCGCCAGAGGTGCGAGCGCCGGCGTGTACAACGTGACGAACATAGAGTGCACCAGCGGCTGCCCGGTTTCGACGAACATCAACCGGACGCAAAACATCAACCGCCTGCCGGCGCCGTTCTATCTCGACCTGTCGCTGCGTTATGGGTTTTGGCAAGGCGATGCCGGCAATGCGGAAGCTTTCTTCAATGTCCGCAACCTTCTGAATACCGATCCGGCGATCGAGGCGGCCGGACCGGGCGGAAGCGGTTCGGGCATTGCCTGCAATGCAAGCCATCACGACTGCCTCGGCCGGGTGTTCCGCGCCGGGATCCGGTTCGAGATGTAGTACGGATAATAATGTTGCGTTTTTCGGCCGGGGCGCTTGCGCCCCGGCCTTAAATCGGTGAGGGTCGCGCGCCTGCGCCATTCGCGGGCTTGGAACGACGACCTCAGCGCCATGACCACTCTTCGACTTACGAGCGTGCGAGTTACCACCCCGGCCCGAATTACGGGCCGGATTGGTCGCCTTTGCCCACACCCGTTTTGCAGTCGAGGAATGTCATGGTCGCCGTGTCCCGTTCGCCCTCCTTACACCGCTTCACCATCTATTATTCTGAAGGTCCCATCCTGCGCCGTATCCTGACGGCGGCCCGGCACGCGCGCGCCGAACCGGTGTGGCACTTTGTCCGCTTTGGCGGACACGGCGGATTCAAGGTGGAAGTCGTCGTCGGGGGGATGTCCCGGAACTACGCGGAATCCTTTGCCGCACAGGTGCGGCGCTTGCCGGCGGTGACCAAGGTGATGTGGGCAAAAGATGCGTCCAACCAGGCGCAAATGGAGGCTTTGATCGCTCCAGGCCGGGAGGTATCCTCACGGCTGTAACAGGCGGTTTAGCGGGGTCCATCGGGGGCCGGTCCGGCCGGCCTCTGGGACCAGCGTTCGTTTGAACCTTTTCCGCCGTTCCTCCCTTGCGCCGTCGGTATTCGCCGCCTGCAGCTTTCTGTTCAGCGCCTCCGCCCTCGCCCAGCGCGCCAATGAAAACGTCGTCGCCAGTGCAGAAGACGCCTTCGGCACGTCGATCGGCAACGAAAGCATCGGCCTGTACGGAGCGATGGAAGCGCGCGGCTTCAGTCCCAAAGAAGCCGGCAACATGCGCATTCAGGGACTGTATTACGACCAGCAAGGAAATTTCGGATACACCAACCAGGTTGCGAGCAGCACCAGTATCCGCGTCGGCCTGTCCGCTCAGTCCTATCCATTTCCGGCGCCGACAGGCATAGCCGATATCCGCTTGCGCCTGCCCGGCCAACGGCTGGTGCGGAGCTTCTCCGCCCACGCAGGGCCTTACACTTCATTCGGCGCGCAGGCCGACCTGGATATCCCGCGCGGCCGCGGAAACCTCGGCGCCGTGCTGAGTGTCGCGGCGGCCCAGAAGGACATGGATTTCCATAGCATCTTCTACTACGTCGATGTTGCCGGCACCCTGTACTGGACGCCGAACGACCTGACGGAGGTGATCGGCTTTTATAACCGCAGCCACGCCTGGGACGGCGAAGCGCCGCCGCCCATCTTCACCGCCGGCGATTTCCTGCCGCCGAAGATCGACCGCAGCTTTTTGGCCGGTCCCGATTTCAAACAGGACCGCGAACGAATCCAGGGCAATTTCGGCGTGATTGCGCGCAATGCCGCGATCGAGAACTGGATCCTGCAGGCCGGCGTGTTCCGCTCGACGAATCTGCTCAACGGCGATTTCAATATGCTCTATCGGAACACCCAGCGCGACGGGAGTTCGATCCTCAGCATACGTTCCCGGCCATCGCCATGGTCGGCGTCATGGTCGGGCGAGGTGCGCGCCTCGGGCGTTTTCCCGGAAGGGCCCAGGCGGCACACGTTGCACTTCGCCGCGCGCGGGCGGGCCGGAGAGCGCCTGTTCGGCGGCGAAGATACCGTGCTCCACGGCCCGGCCACCATCGGCGTCAGATTTTCTGTGCCAAAACCCGCGTTCAATTTCGGGCCGCAGAGCGACGACCAAATCCGCCATGGGACCGTCGGCGTGAGTTATGTCGGCCTGTGGAACGGCGTCGGAGAGATCAGCGGCGGCGTGCAGAAGGCCGTGTACCGCCGCACGGTAGACTATCCCGCGCGCAGCGCGACAACGCGCACGTCGCCGTGGCTTTATAACGGCACGCTCGCGCTGTCGGCCACCGATGACCTGACGTTCTACGCCGGTTATACGCGCGGACTTGAGGATTCCGGCATCGCGCCGGAAAGCGCGGCCAATCCCGGCGAGGCATTGGCCGCGAGCATCACAAAGCAGGTCGACGGCGGATTCAGGTACAGGATTTGGCCTGGCTCGACGCTGGTCGCGGGTGTCTTTGAAGTGGCAAAGCCCTACTTCGACCGCGATGCGGCAAACCTATTCACGAGCGTGGGCGCCCTCACCCACCGCGGCGTCGAAGTTTCGTTATCCAGTGAGCCGATTGAAGGATTGAAGGTCGTCGCCGGGACGGTGTTGCTTCAAGCCCGTGTCTCCGGCTTCACGGTGGACCAGGGGTTGATCGCGGAAGTCCCGCCCGGACGGCCCGGGACGTTGATCCGGCTCAACGCCAATTACGGCCCGAAGGCGTGGAACGGTTTTTCCTTGTCGGCACAAGTCAACTACGAGTCCGCGCACTGGGCAAACCGGCTCAATACGTTCAAGATCGATGCCGCAACGGTGGTCGATGTCGGCGCGCGCTATTCGTTCCCCTTGTACGGCGCACGCGCAACGGTGCGGCTGGATGTTCAAAACCTCACGAACTCCTATATCTGGCAGGTCAATAGCGCTTCGGGACATTTTTCGCCGTCCCCTGCCCGCCGCTTCATCTTGCGGCTTGCGGCCGATCTCTAGCTCACCAATATCGCGCGGAAGTCATTGACGTTGGTCCGCGTCGGGCCAGTCGTGACGAGGTCGCCGAGCGCGGAGAAAAATCCGAACGCATCGTTGTCGGCAAGGTGCCGCGCCGGATCAAGGCCGAACGCGCGCGCGCGGGCGAGTGTATCGGGCGAAATGAGCGCGCCGGCATTGGCTTCCCCGCCGTCGATGCCATCGGTGTCGGCGGCCAAGGCGTAAATTCCGGCACGCCCTTCCAGCGCGATCGCCAGAGCGAGGAGGTATTCGCCGTTGCGCCCGCCGCGACCGTTGCCGCGAACGGTGACCGTGGTTTCGCCGCCGGAGATGACGACGAACGGCCGCGGCGTTTCCTCGCGCAGCGCCAATGCGGCATGCGCCGTTGCCACCTCGCGCGCCTCTCCTTCGATGTCGTCGCCAAGGACGATCGCTGCGACACCTTCGCGGCGCGCGAGCCGAGCCGCTGCATCCAGCGCCATCTTGGCGTCAGCGACGATCACCGCGTGCGCAGCGGCGAGGCGCGGATCGCCCGGCTTCGGGGTCTCGTCCTCGCCCTTTTCCATATGCGCGGCGACCGCGGGCGGAAGCTCGATCCGGTACTTCGCAAGAATCCGCCGCGCGTCGGCGAAGGAGGTCGGATCGGGGATTGTCGGACCGGAGCCGACGGTCGCAGGATCGTCGCCGGGCACGTCTGAAATCACCAGGGTCGTCACGGGAGCCGGGGCTGCCGCCAGCCCCAGACGGCCGCCCTTGATGGCCGACAGATGCTTGCGCACGCAGTTCATTTCCGAGATCGCCGCGCCTGAACGCAGCAGGGCGCGCGTCACGGCGCGTTTATCGTCGAGCACAAGCCCCTTGGCGGGCATGGCGAGGAGAGCCGAGGCGCCGCCGGACATCAGCGCGAGAACGAGATCTTCCGCCGTCAAGCCCGCGACCGCACTTCGAATCCGCGCGGCGGCTGCCACACCGGCGGCATCGGGCAGCGGGTGAGCGGCCTCGATGACCTCGATGCATGAGGTCGGCGCGCCGTGGCCATAAGGGGTGACGACGATTCCCGAGAGCGGACCGCGCCAATGGGCCTCTACGCTCGCAGCCATGGCCGCGGCCGCCTTTCCGGCGCCGATCACCACGGTCCGTCCCTTGGGCGCGGGCGGCAAATGACGCGGGAGCGCCGCGGCCGCGCCGGCAGCGGCTACGGCAGCGTCGAACATGGCGCGCAGCAACAGTAAGGGAGAGGAGGCCATCGCAAGGGACCTTAGGAGAGAGCCCGAATCCTGCTATCACGTTCGGCAGAGGTTTGGGGGGATTTCTGTTGCGCAAGCCGTTCTACCGCGTCCTTTACATCCAAGTCCTCATGGCCATCGCGGTGGGGATCGTGCTGGGCGTCACCAGCCCGGACTGGGCCGTTGCCATGCGCCCGCTCGGGGATGGGTTCATCAAGCTTGTCAAGATGATCATCCCCCTCGTGATCTTCTGCACCGTGGTCTCCGGTATCGCGGGCATGAACGACACCAAGAAGGTCGGGCGCGTCGGCGGCAAGGCGATCGTCTATTTCGAGGTGGTCTCGACCGTCGCCTTGATCATTGGTCTGATCGTCGCGAATTCGCTGCGTCCGGGTGACGGCTTCGACGCCGACCTGACCGGCGTCAACACAAAGGAGATCGCCGGATATTCGAGCCGGGCCGAAGATCAGACCATCACGGATTTCCTACTCAATATCATCCCGACGACCGTGGTCGACGCCTTTGCCAAGGGTGATATCCTCCAGGTGCTCTTCTTCGCCATCCTGTTCGGATTCGCGCTATCCGCGCTCGGTGCGCGCGGTGCGGGCGTGCGAGACGGGATCGATGCGGTCTCCACCGTGATCTTCCGCATTCTCGCCTACATCATGAAGGCCGCGCCGGTCGGGGCGTTCGGCGCCATGGCCTTCACCATCGGCCGCTACGGTCTCGAGGCGCTGCTGCCGCTGATGAAACTGATGGCGGCTTTCTATCTGACCGCGTTCCTGTTCGTGATGATCATCCTGGGCGCGATCGCGCGCATGGTGGGCTTCAGCATTCTGAAATTCATTGCCTATATCAAAGAAGAGCTGCTGATCGTGCTTGGAACCAGCTCGTCGGAGAGCGCACTGCCTTCGCTGATGGACAAGCTTGAGCGCCTAGGCTGCTCGAAGTCGGTGGTTGGCCTCGTGGTGCCCGCGGGGTATTCCTTCAATCTGGATGGAACGAATATCTACATCACCATGGCCGCGTTGTTCGTGGCGCAGGCCACGAACACGGAACTCACCCTCATCCAGCAGCTCACGCTTCTTGGGGTCGCGATGGTCACCTCAAAGGGCGCGACCGGTGTGACAGGATCTGGGTTCGTCACGCTGGCGGCGACCATCGCCGTGGTACCGACCATTCCCATCGAAGGCATGGCGCTGATTCTCGGCATCGACCGCTTCATGAGCGAATGCCGGGCGCTGACGAATTTCATCGGCAACGGCGTCGCCACCGTCGTCGTCTCCCACTGGGAAAAGGAACTCGACCGCACCCAGCTTCGCGCCCGACTTTCCGGCGCGCCTCATCCTGCCTAGGCGAAGAACTTCGTTGCGAAGACCTGATAAAGCGGCACGCCCTGCACCACGACCATCTTGCGCTGGAAAAGGTTGAGAAAGGCGTCGATGGCGGGCTTGGGCATGGTGAGCGAGTCCTGCCGCCCCGGCTTTTCGAGGCTCCATAAATAATCATCGAAAATCAACAACCCGCCGACGCGCAGCAGCTTGAAGGCCATGACTGCATCTGTGAGCACGTCAGGCGCCTGGTGCGATCCGTCGATATAGACGACATCGAACGTGCCGACTGGATCGACCACCATCAGCTTGGCGAGCGCCGCATGCGAAAGGCTCTTGTGCTTTATCACACGCGCCTTATGAGCGACGCGGCTTTTAGCAACGGCGATGTTGTGATCGAAGCGCGCTTCGACCGCAGGCATCCGGCCCGGATCGTGCTCGATGCCGCCATCCCAACTATCGATGCAGTGCAGCTCGAACGGGTGTTCTTTAGCGCAATTTTCGATGAAGTAGCACGCCGAGCGGCCTTCGAAGGAGCCGACCTCGAGAACCTTCTGCGGGTTATACCGGGGCAATAGTTCGTTCCAGATCGGAATGTTCTGGACAAACCAGTCCTGCGTGAATTGGTAATCGAGCTCGTTCATGCGGGAATTGGCCAAAGGCGGCCATCTTCACAAAGGTGGTGGAAGTCGGCTTTGTGCTGGAGCTTCTTTCGATAGAGATCTTCGTAATCCGGAACCGTCAACATTTCGACGTCGTCCTGGTCGAGCTCGACTCCGATGTCGTTATAGATCTCGAGATTGGCGAGGTTCGGTCGAGGCCGCCTGCCGTCCCGAAAATCGCGCCACATCTCCTGGTAAAGATCCTCGAGCCTTGAGACAAAGAGCGGCGTGTTGAACAGTACGCAGGTGTCGCGGTTGGCCGCGAGCTTCGCGCGGACCCTCTTGAGCAGGTCTTTGTCGTTGCCGAGCTCGATCGCCCGGGTGACGAACTCGGACGGGCCCGCGCAGACGAGCTCCGGCAGCCCAGCGGCCGTGACGAGACTGCCGCAAACCCGCGAAGCGAAACTGCGGCCAGGAAAAGTGAGCACAGGCACGCCCATCCACAACGCGTCCGATGAGGTGGTGTGGGCGCCGTACGGCGAGGTATCGAGAAAGAGGTCGGCCAGCGGATAGCGGGCGAGATGGTCGGGGTTCTGCTTCTTCTTGGCAAAGATGATGCGCTCCCCATCGACACCGTACTCGACCGCCAGCTCCCGCAGCCGTGCGTTAGTGGGCGGCATGCCGTCGAGCAGCCAGAGCACGCTGCCCGGGACATTCTTCAGAATCTTCATCCAGCGGCGCCAGGTAAACGGCGTGATCTTGTGGATCCCGTTGAAACAACAGAACACCACGGCGTCGTCCGGAAGGCCCGCATCGGCGCGCTTCGGCGTGTGGTCGGACACAACGCGCTTGCGGTCGTTGGGCTGGTAGCATGGCAGGCGCAGGACCTTTTCCGAGTAATAGCGCTCGGAGCCGCGCGGAATGATGTAGTCGTCGGCGATAATGTAGTGATGGTAGGGACTTCCCATCGTACCGGGAAAACCGAGCCAGTTCACGAGGACGGGGGCCGGACGCATCGCGAACACTTTGGTGCGCGCACTGTTGGTGTAGCCATTGACGTCGACGAGGATGTGGATCCTGTCCTCGACCATGCGGCGCGCGGCGTCCTGATCGCTGACGCCGGCGAGGTCGATCCAGTGATCGACGCCCGCCTTGATGCGGTCCATGGTGCTGTCGGTGAGCGTCGGTCCGCAATAATAGGCGAATACTTCGACCTTGGCGCGGTCGTGAAGGCCGTAGACCTCCGCCGTCAAGAACCCGATCGCATGCTCGCGCAGGTCCGACGACAGATAGCCGATGCGAAGGCGCCCGGTGTCGTTCTTGAGGTCCTCGTGACGGTCGGCAAAGGTGGTTTCGCTTTGGCCGATCTGCCCTTTGCAATAGCGGAACGCGTTACCGAGCTGCAGGTAGGGATCGTCGGTCAAGGCGCCCAAGGATAGTGCAGAAATGCCGTTGAGGAGCTGGGCCCGTGTGACCCTCGCCCAAGGTTTGATGACCGGCCAGCGGACCTGACGTTGCCGCAAACTGACGAAGTGTTGCAGTGCGTCGGACTGATTGGGATTGAGGGAGAGGCTAATGGTCAAAGCTTCCTCAGCCTTGGGGTCCATCTGATAGCTTTCGAGAACCCGCGCCGCCTGCTTGAGCGCCGCGGTCTTGAACTCGACATTCTCGCCCGTGACCTGCGGCAGCCGATTGACCAAGGCGTACCACTGGTTGATCCCCTCGCCCATCGAGCCCATGCGCTCGTAGATATGGCCGAGATTGATATAGGCGGCGAAGAAATCCGGATGAACCCGGATCGCGTCGAGCATCGCCGCTTTCGCCTCCTCCAGCTTTCCGGCGGCCGTCAGGATCACGCCGTAATTGAAATAGACGGCGTAGAGCAGCGGATTGTCCTGGTTGTAGGCAAGCCAATCCCGGTACAGCGACACTACAAGCTCGGGTTCGTCCGCCGCCTGCAGGTCCCCGACCACATGGAGCAGATCCATGACGGGAAGCTGTTTTTCAATCGCGCGTTTCAGCGCGTCGGCGAAGAGATCGGCGACCATCAACAGACCAAAGAGAAAGGGCCAAACCCGCGAAGGTTTGGCCCTTTCCTTTTAAGATTTGGTTACGAGCGGCTAGCCGCCGAACAACGCCATGAGCTGCTGGATGCTCATCGCATCGATCTGCTGGCCCGAGAACGCGCCGGCCTGCGTCGAGGTCATGGAGGCCAGCGCCGTCGTGCTCAGGAACGTGACCTGGACGGTACTGAGCGAGCGGATATCCGCGACCTCGAGGCCGTCGACCTGGGTCGTGGTCAGGTGACCAAGGACCGAGGTCGAGAGGTACGTCATATGCGTCGTCGTCAGTGCGGCGATCTGCGTGGACTTGAGGCCGCTGAACTGGCCGGTCGACATGTGGGCGATTGCCGTCGTCGACAGGCTGGCGACCTGTGACGCCGTCAGATAGCTGAGCTGCGTCGACGTCAGGCCCGAGAACTGGCCGGTGGTCAGGCTGCTGAGGCGGACCGTCGACAGCGCAACGATCTGGGTCTGCTTGAGACCGCTGATCTGCAGCGACGTAAGCGCGCCGAACGAAGCGGTGTTCAGCGAATTGACCTGCGCGGTGGTCATACCACCGACCTGGGTCGTGGTGAGATGCGCCAGCACGGTGGTGTTGATCGAGTTGAGCTGCACCGTGGAGAACGCAGCAATGTCGGTGGCGGTGAAGCCGCTGATCTGCGAGGTGCTCATGCCGGAGAGGATCGCGGTGGTGATCGCCGCCTGTTGCGTATTGGTGAACAGCGCGAGGTGCGTCGACTCCAGGCCCGTGAACTGACCGGTCGTGATCGAGGCGATGTTAGTCGCCGTGATGGCGCTGAGCTGCGCCGTCGATAGGCCGGCGAGCTGGGTCGAGCTGAGCGCGGTGAAGTTCACCGAGACGAGAGCCGCAATCTGCGTCGTCTTGAGACCGTCAATCTGCGAGGTGCTGAGGTGACGGAACAATACGGTCGACAGATTGTTGATCGTCCTTGTGGTGAGCGCGCCGAGCTGCGTTCCGGACAGGCCGGACAGCTGGCCCGTGCTCATGCCGCCGAGGTTGACGGTGCTCAGCGCGTTGATCTGCGCCGAGGTCAAGCCGGAGACCTGCGACGAGGACAGCGCGCCGAACTGCGACGTCGTGAGCGCGGCCATCAAGGTCGCGTTCAGGCCGTCGAGCTGCGACGTCGACATGTGCGAGATCAGCACCGTGCTGATGTGGCCGAACTGCACGGTCGAAAGCGCGGCGATGTCGCTCGAGCTGAAGCCCGAGAACTGGCCGGTCGACAGATAGGTGAGCGAAGTGCTCGACAGCGCGCCGATCTGCGCGTTGGTGAGCGCACCCAGCTGGGTCGAGGTCAGCGCCGAGAACTGCAGCGTCGCCGACAGGATCGAGATGTTCGCCGTGCTGATGGCGGCGATTTGCGTGGTCGCGAGGCTGGCGAGCTGTGTCGAGGTCAGCGCCCGGAAGTTGCCGGTGGAAATCGCGGCCAGGTGAGTGGTCCTCAGACCGTCGAGTTGCGTTGTCGACAGGTGGGCGATCGAGGTAGTGGAGAGATGGTTGATCGCCGTGGTCGTGAAGCCGCCGAGCTGCGTGGCGGTGAAGCCGGAGACCTGACTCGTCGATAGGCCGCCGAGTACGGTCGAGCTCAGGTAACCGAGCTGCGTACCCGACATGCCCGAGATCTGAGCCGACGTGAAGTGGTTGAACAGATAGGTGGAGATCGAGCCCATCTGTCGCGTCGTCAGGCCGTCGATCTGCGTCGTCGTCAGGTTCGAGATCACCGTCGTGGTCAGGTGGTTGATCTGCGTGGTCGTCAGCGCGGCGAGATCCGTGCCCGTCAGACCCGAAACCTGCGACGTCGTCAGGCTTGCGATGATGTTTGTCGCCAGCGCCGAAAGCTGCGTGCCGCCCAGGGCGTTCAGCTGGGTCGAGCTGATGCCCGAGAACTGCGACGTCGTCATCTGCGTGAAGTTGACAGTCGAGATCGCGACGGTCTGCGTCGTCGTCAGGCTGCCCAGCTGCGTGGAGCTCAGCATCGCGAAATTGGTCGTGCTGATCGCCGCGATCTGGGTCGCCTTGAGGCCGTCAAGCTGCGACGTCGTCATGTACGCCCAAATGTTGGTCGCGAAGGCGTTGAGGGCCGTCGTGCTCAGGCCGGCGAGCTGCGTCGAAGTCATGCCCGAGAACTGCGAGGTCGAGATCGCCGCCAGGATGTTGGCGTTGATTTGGGAGACCTGCAGAGCCGTAAGGCCGCTGATCTGCGTCGAGCTCAGGGCGCCGAAGGTGGCCGTCGACATGCCCGACATCAGAGTGGCGTTGAAGCCATCGAGCTGCGTGGTCGAGAGCAGCGAGATGAGCGCCGTGTTGATGGCGTTCAGCTGCGAGGTCTTCAGAGCGCCGATGTCCGTCGCCGTCAGACCTGAGATCTGGCCGGTGGTCAGGCCGTACAGGACGCCGATCGTGATCGCCTGCTGTTGCGTATTGGTCAGAGCCGAGAGCTGGGTCGAAGACAGACCCGAGAACTGGCCGGTGGTGAGCAGGCCGATGTTCGTCGCGCTGAACGCGGAGATCTGCGTGGTCGACATGCCGCTGAGCTGCGCGGACGTCAGCGCGCCGAAGGCCGTGGTCGAGAGATCGTCCAGCTGCGTCGCCTTGAGGCCGCTGATCTGGGCCGTCGACAAGTGCGCGAAGTTGGTGGTCGACAGCGCATTCAGCGCGTTCGTGGTCAAGCCGCCGAGGTGCGCCGACGTCAGGCCCGAAAGCTGACCGGTCGACATGCCGGCAAGCGCGGTCGTATTGAACGCCGTCACTTGGGTCGCCGTCAGGTTGGTGAGCTGGGCCGAGGACAGCGCGTTGAACAGCGTCGTGGACAGCGACGCGGCTTGCTGCGTGGTCAAGCCGTCGAGCTGCGTGGTGCTGAGATGCGCGACCGAGGTCGTGGTGAGCGCGTTGATCTGCGTGGTGGACAGAACGCCGATGTCGCCCGACGTGAAGCCCGAGAGCTGGCCCGTCGACAGGTGCGCCATGAGCGTGGTCGAGATCGCAGCGAGCTGCGTCGCATGCATGGCCGCGAGCTGCGTGGAGCTGACGCCCGAGAATTGACTCGTGGTCAGGGCTGCGATCTGTCCGACGGCGAGGGCCTGGAACTGCGTGCCGGTCAGGCTGTTCAGCTGCGCGGAACTGAGCATCGCGAACGAAGTGGTCACGAGGCTCGAAAGCTGCGCCGCGGTCATGCTGTCCATCTGAACCGTCGTCAGATGGGCGATGTTCGTCGTCGACAGCTGGTTGAGCGCGGTCGTCGTGAGACCGGCGACCTGGGTCGAGCTGAGACCGCTGAGCTGGCCGGTCGACATGCTGCTCAGATTGACGCTGCTGAGCGCCGAGATCTGCGTCGCGGACAGCGAGCTGATCTGGGTAGAAGAGAGCGTGTTGAACAGATTGGTCGCAAGTGAGCGCATTTGAGCGGTCGTGAGGCCGTCAAGCTGCGACGTCGAGAAGTGTGCGATCGAGGTGGTCGTCAGCGCGTTGAGCTGGACCGTCGTCAGCACGGCGATATCGCTGGAGCGGAAGCCCGACAGCTGGCCCGTGGACAGGTGAGCCATGCTCGTCGTCGACAGCGCCGCGAGCTGCGTGTTCGTCATCAACGTGAAGTGCACCGACGTCAGGCCGGTGAGTTGCGAGGTCGAGAGCGAGGCGATATTGGTCGCGGTGACAGCGGTGATCTGCGTCGTGGTCAGGCTGGCGATCTGCGTCGAATTGAGGTAGCCGAACGCGGTTGTCGACAGGCCGCCGACTTGAGCGTTAGTGAGCCCGCGAATTTGCGTCGACGTCATATGCGCGAAGATGGTCGACGAGAACGCGTTGATGGTCGTGGTCGAAAGACCGGCCAGCTGCGTTCCGCTGATGCCGGAGAACTGGCCAGTGGTCAGCGTGGCGAGAACCGTGGTCGAGAACGCCGAGATCTGCGTCGCCGTGAGGCCGGCGATCTGCGAGGAGGTGAGAGCGCTGAACTGCTGCGTCGACACGGCGCCGGCCTGGGCATTCGTCATGCCGTCAAGCTGGGTGGTGCTGAGAGCGGCGATCTGCGTGGTGGTCAGATTCGCGAACTGGCGCGTGGTCAGCGCGGCAACGTCGGCCGAAGCCAAGCCCGACAACTGGCCCGCGGTGATCGAAGAGATCACGTCGGTCGCGAGCGCGGCGATCTGTGACGTGGTGAGGCTTGCGAGCTGCGTCGAGCTGAGGCCGTTCAGCTGCGCCGTCGTCATGTGACCGATATTCGTCACACTGATGGCTTGCAGCTGCGTGGACGCAAAGCCGCTGAGCTGAGACGAGCTCAGTGCCGCGAACGTCGTCGTCGACATGCCCGAGATCTGGGTAGCCTTGAGGCCATCGATCTGTGTCGTGGTGAAGTGGCGCCAGATCAGCGTCGAGAACGAGTTGATGAAGCCGGTGGACAGGCCGCCGATCTGCGTCGAACTCAAGCCGGAGAACTGGCCGGTGGTGAGTCCCGAGATGATCGCGCTCGAGAAATTGTTGAGCTGCAGCGTCGTCATGCCGCTGATCTGCGTGGACGTGATCGCCCCGAAGTTCGCCGTCGAGATCGAGGCGGCTTGGGCGGTCGTCATCCCGTCGAGCTGCGTGGTCGACAACAGCGCGATGTGCGCCGTCGACAGCGAATTGAACTGCGCCGTGGTGAGCGCGCCGATGTCGCTCGAGCGGAACCCCGAGAGCTGGCCGGTAGTGAGGCCGACGATGAGGCCGGTCGAGATCGCCTGCTGCTGCGAGGTGGTAAGGCCGGCGAGCTGGGTCGAGGAGAGACCCGAGAACTGAGACGTCGTCAGTGCGGCGATGTTGGTCGTGCTGATCGATGCGACCTGAGCGGTCGAAAGCGAGCCGAGCTGCGTCGACGTCAAAGCGCCGAAGGTCGCGGTCACGACGTTCGATATCTGGCGGGTCGTCAAGCCCCTGATCTGCGTCGAGCTAAGGCTGGAGATGACCGTGGTCTGGAGGGCGTTCAAGGCCGAGGTATTGAGCTGGCCGATCGCGGTCGAGGTCAGGCTGCTGGCCTGGCCGATGGTCATGATGCCCAGGTTGCCGAGCGAGAAAGAGCCGATCTGCGTACCCGTCATCGACGCCAGCTGCGTCGACGTCAGCGCGGCGAAATTCGCCGTCGCGAAGAAGGCGGCCTGCGAAACCGTCAGGCCATCAAGCTGCGTCGTCGAGAGGTGAGCGATCGCGACCGTCGACAGCGAGTTGAACTGGGCGGTCGTGAACAGCGCGATATCGGCCGACACGAATCCCTGGATCTGGGTCGTCGACAGATGCGCGAACGACGTGGACGACAGCGAACGAATCTGGGCCGAACCGAGGGCGCCGATCGCGGTCGAGGTAAAGCCCGACAGCTGGCCCGTGGTAAGGCTCGAGATGTTGGTCGAGCTGATCGCCGCGATCTGGGTGTTCGAGAAACCCGACAGCTGCGCCGAGCTCAGCGCACCGAATGCGGTTGTGTTGAACGCGGCGATCTGGGCCGCCGTGATGCCGTCGATCTGCGTGGTCGAGAAATGCGCGAAGGTCGTGGTCGACAGAGCGTTGATGGTGCCGGTCGCGAGCGCGCCGATCTGGGTCGACGCCAGGCCCGAAAGCTGGCCGGTCGAGATGTGGCTGAACGTGGTGCTCGAGAAGGCGCCAAGCTGCTGGGTCGTCAGGCTGCCGAGCGCGACCGATGTCAGCGAGGCGAACTGCGAGGTCGTCATCGCCGAGATTTGGCGGGTCGAGACTCCGTCAAGCTGGGTCTGCGTGAGATTCGCGATCACCGTCGTGTTGAACGAAGCGAACTGCGTCGAGGAATAATTGGCGATGTCCAGCGCCGTCAGGCCCGTCGCCTGCGCGGTCGAGATGTGCGCGATGATCGTGGTGTTAAGCGCCGTGATCTGCGTTGCGGTGAACGAGCCGAGCTGAGTGGAGGTGATGCCCGACAGCTGCGTCGTGGAAAAGCCTGCGAGCGCGGTGGTGGTGAAGCCGACGATTGCGGTCGGTTCGATCACACTGAGCTGCGTCGACGAGAAATGCTGGAACTGCAGCAGATTGAAGTAGCTGAGCTCCGTCGAGGTCCGCCCCGCCATGAAGACGGTGGTCAGCCCGATGATGTCCGTCGAGGTAAGAGCCTGGACTTGCTCTTGAGTCATCGCAGTCATTGCACGTCACTCCGCTGCGAAGCGTGCGTGAGAACGGTCACCGATTGCGAGAAATGCAGCGCGCGAAGGCTGCTCCGCGCGTGCGCGGAATACGTGACGGTCAACATACCCCAATCTCCGTTCTAGAGACGCTTCAAACTAATCGAAGGGCATTTCACCCTTCTGTCACCCGTAGTCGTTTTAGCTCAGACGCAATACACCGACAAGCAAAAGTTGAACGCGTTTTTGTTCCAGTGCACGCTTATTTCAACCCGCTCGAAAAGTCCCATGAGCTCAATAACTTGGGGCTCGCTTGCGTTCGGCGCGCATATGTAGCTGCCTTATTGCGCGAAAAACAGCTTCGGCCGGCATCAACGTAACAAGCGAAAAGAACCCGCATTTCTGGCGCGCCGGAAATCCATTCACCCCATGAACACTTGGATTCGGCGCTCAGTCGAACCTGTCTTAGCAAGGCTTCAGCTAACAAGTCGTAAATGTACTTACCTCAGGGTTCGCGCATGCCTTCCTGCAGGCCGCGCGTGATGGGATTCAGGAAGAATCCCAATACGCTACGCGATCCGACCTTGATCTCGGCGGCCATCGTCATCCCCGGGATCAGGCGCGAACCTTCGGGCAAACCCTCCAGCTCCGTCTTGGTCAATTCGACGAAACCTTTGTGAAAAGCGCCGGCGGCGTCGTTCGTCGCCTTCGGCACGACCTGGTTGGGCGCCGCCGCGACTCCGCCGCCGATGTAGGATTCCTCGCTGATGGAAAGGAGCTTGCCTTCCAGCATGCCGTGCCGCTGGAAGGAGAAGCTGTCGACCTTGATGACGACGTGGTCGCCGGGCTTGGCATAACCGACGTCCTTCGAGTTCACCATGATCTCGCCGATCATCCGGCTGTTGGTGGGGATGAGAGAGATCAACGGCTCGCCCTCGCGCATGATGGAACCGACCGAACGCTTCGGAATATCGAGCACGATACCGTCATCGGGCGCCGTGACCGTGACCAGATCGTTCAGCAGACCGGCCTTCGATATACCCTCTCCCACCTGTTCCGCCGTGGTGCGGGCGCTGACGAGATCTTCAAGTATCTTCTGCCGCCAACCGTCGATGAACGCCTGGCGTTCGGCGCGCTTGGACTGGAGATCGTGCCGCAGCTCGGTGAGACGGTTCACGGCGTCGGTGTGAGCCTGTTCGATCTGCAGGCGCGCCGACTGCGCGCTCAGGTAGTTCAGGCGTGAGCCGACCTCTTTGGCGAACATCTGCGAGCGCATGGCTTCGATGTCCTTGGCGATGACCAGCTGCTTCGCATGGGCGTCGCGCTGGTCTTCGGTGGTCCGGATGTTGGCTTCCCGGCGCTGAATCTCTTCATCGAAGACCTTCAGCTGGGCGGCGTATTGGGATTGCCGCTGCGAATACAGCGTGAGCTGCAGCTGGTCTTCGGGCGTTACGTTGCCTGCCGCGACGAACGGCTGGTTATTGAGCTCGGCCTCGAGTCGGCGGACTTGCGCGACCAGCGTGCGCTGCTGCGCCGAGAGGGCGCCGAGGTCGGCCTGGGCGAAGGTCGGATCCAAGACGGCAAGGACCTGGCCCTTTTTCACTTCATCGCCCGGGCGGACTTTCACCTCGCGCAGGATGGTGCGGTCCATCGGCTGAAGCACGATCGGCGGCGCTTCGGTCATGAGGCGGCCGGTCCCGACGACGACGATGTCGACCTTGATGATCGCCGCCAGGAAGACCGTCAGCAGGAACATGCCCACCATGATGTAATGGAACGAGCGCATCGCCTTCGGCGGCAGCTCCTCGGCGATTTCATCGACCGGCTCCTGATAGGGGATCGCTTCCGGCAGCACGGCGGGCGTTTCGATCAACAGTCCCGCCTGGTCGAGAGCGCGGCGGCGCAGCTCGCGCGCCCGGTCGGTCAAATTCTTGATAGGGGGGGCGAGCATTTTAAGCATCTTCAAGATGCCCCATCTGCTGGTCCCACAGGTGGCGGTAGATCTCGCACCGCTGCAGCAGCACCGCATGCGGCGCGTAGTCGACGACCGCGCCCTTGTCGAGAACCAGGATCGAATCGGCTTTCACCAGGGACGACAAGCGGTGCGAGACCACGATCAAAGTGCGGCCGCGGGCGATTTCGGCGAGGTTCTTCTGAACGATGGCCTCGCTTTCCGGGTCGAGGGCGCTGGTGGCTTCATCGAACAACAGGAGCCGCGGACGCATCATCAGAGCGCGCGCAATCGCGATACGCTGGCGCTGGCCCCCGGAGAAATTGGTTGCGCTTTCCTCGACCAGGCTCTCGTAGGACAGCGGGAGGCGCTCGATAAATTCGTCGGCGCCGGCGAGACGCGCGGCTTCCATCACCTCGTGCAGGGAAGCGTCCGGTTTACCGGCAGCGATATTCTCGCGGATGGTGCCGCGGAACAGCATGTTGTCCTGCAGGACCACGCCGATCGAGCGCCGCAGGTGGGTAAGGTCGATGTGCCGGATATCCGTCCCATTCAGGCGAATCAGGCCGTCCTGGGCCGTATGGATGCCCTGGATCAGGCGTGTGATGGTGGTCTTCCCCGACCCCGACCGGCCGACGATGCCGATGTACTGGCCCTCTTCGACCTTGAATGAAACGCGATCGAGCGCCGCCGTAACGGTGTTCGGATACTTGAACGTGACGTTGGACAGTTCCATCTCGCCGTTGATGAGCGGACGGATGCCGCGAAAGGTGGGGTCGCGCTCCTCCGGATGGTCCATGACCTTGCCGAGCATTTTCACCGACAACGCGGTCTGCTGATACTCGTTCACGAGCGAGACGATCTGCACCAGCGGGCCGGTGACGCGCCCGGAGAGCATATTGAAGGCGACGAGAGCGCCCATGCTCATATTGCCTTCGAACACTTGAAAGGCGCCGAGGCCGAGAATCGTCATCTGCATCAGTTTTTCGAGCGAGGTCGTGAACACGCCGGCGGCCGCGCCGAAGTAGCCGACGGCGGCGCGGCGGCGGACCGAAGCGACCACTTTGTTGTCCCACGAGCGCAGGCGCGGGGTTTCCAGCGCGAGCGACTTGACGGTGCGCATGCCGTGGATGGTCTCGACGAGATCGGCCTGTCTTGCGCCTTCGGCGGAGTAGAGCTCGCCGAGATAGCGGCGATACATCGGAAGCAGAAGCGCGATGACGCCCGCCATGGCGGCGGTGAAGGCCAGCACGACAAACGTCAACGTGCCGGAGTAGAGGAAAAGGCCGACCAGCATGATCGGCATCGTGAAGGCGTCGAGCAGCGTCTGGAACAGGCGGCCCGTCAGGAAGGCGCGGATACCTTCGGTCTGCTGCATGTGGCGCAGGAGGACGCCGGCGGTCGTGCTTTCGAAGAAGTGCATCGGCAGGCGGAGCATGTGCGCAAACGTGCGCGAAGCTAGCTTTGCGTCGACCTTGTTGGTCGCAAAAACGGTCAGATATTGGCGAAGATACTGGAAGATGCTGTCGAAGATCAGCGTGACGACGAAGGCGACGACCACAGCCAGCAGCGTTTGATAGCTGTGATGCGGAATCACCTTGTCGATCATGATCTGGAACAGCACGGGCGTCGCGAGCGCGATCAAGCTGGTCATCACGGCGGCGACCGCGATGTCCCGGAAATACCGGCCCTGCTTGATGATCTCCGGTGCGAACCAGAGCAGGCCGAATTTCTGCGTCTCATCGACGAGCTTGTATTTTTTCTTGCAGAGGATGAGACGCCCGGTCCATGTCTCTTCGAACGCCGCGCGCTTCTGCAACTTGACGCCGGTCGCTTCCGTAACGGGGTTGAGCACCGCGACCTGCTGGCCTCCGTCGCTGGTCGGCAATGTGCTCGCGACGATGACCCAACCGCCGTCGGTCTGTTCCGCCATCACAGGATAGGCGCTGCCGAGCGCGAGCAGATCTTCCCAAACGCGCTTCTTGAGGACCTTTGCGGAAATCCCGAGCTCGGTCATGATCCTGAGGACCGATCCGAGCGTGTCGGCGGGGTCGGCCTCGCCGAGCTTCTCGGGCGGAACCTGGACGCCATGATGGAGTGCCACGAGGAATAGGCATCTCAGCGCCGTCAGGTGCGGCGACATCTGGACGTCGGGAATGTGATTCATGCCCACGTTTATGGTTGGTAAAAGTTAAGAACCTGCGAAACCCGCAATCCCCGCCTGGGACGCCGGCCTTATACCAAGGGGCCCCTGCACGCGGAAAGCAGCAGCCCCGGCGCTGTTGAAAGCACTCAGTATTTCCAGCGTTAAGCGGCTGTTAACGAAGATTACTCGAGGCCGAGTGCGCTCCTGAGTCGCGCAGCGGTCGTTCTTAACGTCGGGCCCCAATCCTGAGCCTCGGTGTGCGACTGCCGAATGATGCGCGCGCTGTCGTACCAGAGGGTGCGCTTGCCCTCGTGGCCCCAATACCAAAACTTGCCGAGCTTTGCGGGCAAGAGCACCCACACCGGAACCCCGACGGCGCCGGCAATATGAGCGGTGGTATTCGAGACGGTGATCACAAGGTCGCAGGCACCGATCAGGGACGCGAGGCCGTCGATATCCTCGGTGAGGTCGAGACCGTTCAGGTGCTCGAGGTTGAGGCCGGTCTGCTTGGCGAATTCGGCGCGCTCCTGACGGGTGTCGCCATACTGAAGGTCGACAAAGCGAATACCTGGTGTCGAGAGGATCTCTTTCCACTGGATGAGGTCGATCGTCTTGTTACTGCCGATCGTCCGGTTCTTGCTTACCCAGGAGATGCCGACGAGACGCTCGCCGGGCTTAACGTTCATGGCCTGGCGCATCATCGCGACTTTGGCCGGCTTCAGCTTGAGGTAGTGGGGGCGGCCCTGTGGGAACTGCTTTGCGTCCTTGCGCAGGAACCGGCCGAGGCTGGCGGATGGGCTTTGCACGACGATGTCGTCGGTTTGAGTTGCCGGAAGGGGCGGAGCAAGGCCCTTGCGCGGCACGACGGTCATCTGAGGGTAGGTTCGCTCGAGCAATTTCACGAGCCGGTAATCGCATTCCCACACGACCTTGCAGCCGCGCTTCAGGAGGTCTTCAGCCATGCTCATGTGCAAGACCTCGTCGCCGAGGCCTTGTTCGCTCCACACAAGCATCGTCTTGCCGGTCAGGTCCTCGCCGCACCAGCGCGGGCGCTTGGACCGCTGCACGAGTTTGTCGGCCACCCACCGCCACTCGTATTCTTCCCAGGCCGAGCCCCACTCCTGCATCAACAGGAGGACAAGGCCCAGGTTCTTCCGCACGGAAGGATGATCGATCCTGTAAGACAGCGCGCGCCGCAGCGATTGGATCGCTTCGTCGAAACGCGCGAGACCCCACAGCGCCATCCCCATATTGCTGTGGGCGTCGACGTAATCGGGTTCCTGTTCGATCGACTTCTGAAGCATGGCCAGGGCTTCGTCAAAGCGGCCGAGTTTCGTGAGGGAATCGCCCCAGTTGTTGATCGCCTTGGGATTGATCGGCTGGATTTGAACCGCCTTCTCGAACGCGGCAAGCGCCTCTTCGTGCCGCTCGAGCGCGTTCAACTCGACACCGAGATTGTTGTAGGCCATGGGCCGGGTCGGATCGAGCTTGATCGCCTTGCGGTGAATCTCGACGGCCTCCTCGGTTTTGCCCTGCTCGTACTGACAGACACCGAAGTTATTGAGCAGCATGGCGTCGTTCGGATTCATCTCCATCGCCTTGCGATAGTACTGCTCCGCCAGGGGCAGGTTCTTCGCCGTCTGCGCCTGAAGGCCCAAGTTGAACGTATCGATGAATTCCTGAATCTTGGGCGGAAACTTCCCCGCCTCGGCGCGGCGATCGGCGCGGTTCTTTCCGCTTTCTTCCTTCGTCGGCGGTACATGAATGGCCGTCGCCGTCTTGCCCGCAGCAGGCGTGAATTTCTTGGGCGGCTGTGTCTTGAGTGCGCTCATGGTTTCGAACCTAGGAGGCAAGGGCGGATCTGAAATAAGCGATGGTCTGCAAAAGGCCATCTTCGAGCGGCACTTTAGGCTCCCACCTTAGAGCGCTTCGCGCGAACGAGATGTCCGGCTTGCGCCGGACCGGATCGTCTTGCGGCAAAGGCTTGTAGACGATCGTGGACTTCGACTTCGCCAGGCTGATGATCTTCTCGGCGAGTTCGAGGATGGTGGATTCCACGGGATTGCCGAGATTCATCGGGCCGGTGAGGTCGTCGCCGGTGTCCATCAAGCGGACAAAGGCCTCGACAAGGTCGCTGACGAAACAGAACGAGCGGGTCTGGTCGCCTTTGCCGTAGATGGTGATCGGCTCGCCCTTGATGGCCTGAACGATGAAATTGGAGACGACACGTCCGTCGTTGGCGAGCATGCGCGGGCCATAGGTGTTGAAGATGCGCGCCACCTTTATGCGCAGCCGATGCTGGCGGAAATAGTCGAAAAACAAGGTCTCGGCGCAGCGTTTGCCTTCGTCGTAGCAGGCGCGGATGCCGATCGGATTGACGTTGCCCCAGTAACTCTCGACCTGCGGATGGATGGCCGGATCGCCGTAGACCTCGCTGGTGGAGGCCTGAAAGATTTTCGCTTTCGTCCGCTTGGCGAGGCCCAGCATGTTGATGGCGCCGTGCACACTGGTCTTGGTGGTCTGGACGGGATCGAACTGGTAGTGCACCGGCGAGGCCGGGCAGGCGAGATTGTAGATCTCGTCCGTCTCGACATAGAGCGGGAAGGTCACGTCGTGGCGGACGAGTTCGAAATACGGGCTCGAAAGCAGCGGCACGATGTTCTGACGGCGGCCGGTGAAAAAATTGTCGACGCAGAGCACTTCGTGCCCAAGGTCAATCAGCTTCTCGCACAAATGGGAGCCGATGAATCCAGCGCCCCCGGTCACGATAATGCGTTTCACGACGTCCTCGGCTCATACGAACGAACAGGGCAATCGTGAAAGTGCCACGGCCCCGATTGGAAAGTATTTCTAACTGCTTGCCAAATCGTTACCCGCCGGTAGCGGCGGCGGCTAATTGGCGGCAAAGATCTTCCCGGGATTCATGAGGTTATGCGGATCGAGCGCGCGTTTGACCGCGTGCATGACCTCGACCGCTCCCGGGCCGTGTTCGGCCGCCAGGAATTTCGTTTTCCCAAGGCCGACGCCGTGTTCCCCCGTGCAAGTGCCGCCGGCGGCCAAGGTCCGCTCTACCATACGGTCGCTCAGGGCCTCCACCCGCGGCAGGCAGGATGGATCTTTCGGGTCCACGGCGACCGCCAGATGGAAATTGCCGTCGCCCACGTGTCCGACGATCGGGGCGAGCAATCCTTCACGGTCGATATCGGCTTTGGTCGCGACGATGACGTCGGTCAAATGCGAGATGGGCACACAGACGTCGGTAATGAAGAGGTCCCAGCCCGGCCGCGCGGACTTGACGGACCACACGACATCATGGCGCGCCTGCCAGAGCCTGGCGCGGTCCTCGGTCTGCGCCGTCCAGAAGAAATTGCCGCCGCCGTTGTCGGTGGCGATGGATTGCACGAGTTCCGCCTGTTCCTGCACACCGGCGTTCGTGCCGTGGAACTCCATGAACAGCGTGTCTTTCTCCGGGTAGGTCAACTTCGAATAGGCGTTGACGCATTTCATCTGCACGTCGTCGAGGAGCTCGATCCGCGCAATGGGGATGCCGGATTGAATGGTCGCGATCACCGTGTTCACGGCGCCCGCCAGCGTGTCGAAGGAACACACCGCGGCGGCGATTTTCTCGGGAATGCCGTGGAGGCGTACGGTGGCCTCCGTGATCACGCCCAGCGTTCCCTCCGAACCTACGAACAGGCGCGTCAGGTCATAACCCGCCGACGACTTCCGGGCGCGCCCGCCCGTGCGAATCACGTCTCCGTTGGCGGTCACCACCTGGAGCGCGAGGACGTTCTCGCGCATGGTGCCGTAGCGCACGGCGTTGGTGCCCGAGGCGCGGGTCGCCGCCATACCGCCCAATGACGCGTCGGCGCCCGGATCGATGGGAAAGAAGAGTCCGGTATCGTGAATATGCGTATTCAACGCTTTGCGCGTGACACCCGGTTCAACGACCGCATCCATGTCCTCGGTGTTGACCTTGAGGACCCTGTCCATCTGGGTGACGTCGAGACTGATGCCGCCCTCGGCCGCCATGACATGGCCCTCAAGCGAAGTCCCGGTGCCGTAAGGTATGATCGGCACGCCGTTGGCTGCGCAGGTCTTGACGACGCGCACGACGTCGTCGAGCGAGCGCGCGAAGGCGACGGCATCGGGCGGCGCGGGCTTGTGATACGAAAGATCGCTGCCGTGGCGTTCGAGAATGGAGGGTGACGTCGACAGACGGTCGCCCAGGAACTCTCTCAGCGTGGAGATGGTATCTGGAATTTTTCCCCGCGATTTCCGGGCGACCGCCGAGATTGCCATGGCGCGAACTCCTGTCCTTTTCGAGCGTATCGCACCTTGACACAGCCGGTCAAAAATTGGTGGTTAGACGCCGGATTCCGTAGCGGACATTGGCCCCATTTTGACGCGTCTTTCCAGCCTAAAAGGCACGCTCGCCGCGACGTTCGGCAACGCCGCCGACGCCTACCACTCCGCCGCCGACGTGCAGCGCGAGGTTGCTTCGCGTCTTGCGCGCCGGATTTCCGAACTCGTGCTGGCGCCTAAGCCGCGTGTGCTGGAGATCGGCTGCGGGACCGGATTCCTGACTCAGGCCCTCGCCGCCGACCTGCCCGACGCGACCTGGATCCTTTCCGATCTCTCCGAGAGGATGGTCCGGCGTGCCCGCCTCAATCTTGGACGCGAGATCGGCTTCGCCGTCATGGACGGCGAGCTGCCGGCGCTTCCCAAGGAAAGTTGCGACCTGATTTGTGCAAATCTTGTGTTCCAATGGTTCGAGAATTTCCCGGAATCGATTCGCGCCCTTATCGACCTCCTCACACCCGGCGGAGCCCTGACCTTCAGCACCCTCACTGCGGAGAGTTTTCCGGAGTGGCGGGCGGCGCATCAGGAAATCGGCACGCGTTCGGCGATGCGCAGCTACCCGACGGTGAAGGACATCGCACGGATGATTCCCAAAGGAATGGGAGTGTGGCTTGCCAGCGAGGCCATCGGCCGCGACTATCGCAACGCCCACGCCTTCCTCAGCCACTGGAAGGAAATCGGCACACACGTGCCCGATTCCAGCCGCCCGCCGTTGACGCCGGGCGCGATGCGCAAACTTCTGCGCCGCTTCGAAAGCGGCATCACGGTGACCTATCACGTCGCCTACGCGACAATCATAAAGAACTGAGGACGCGCACAACCGCGCTGGTCAGGGACGAAAGGTCGCTCTCCGAGATCGTGAAAGCGGGCGTGAGATAAACGATATTGCCGAACGGGCGGACCCAAACGCCTTCATCTACGAACTTCGCCTTCAGCCGCTTCAAATCCCCGATCGCCGTAAGTTCGACGACTCCGATGGCGCCAAGGACGCGCACATCCTTGACGCCGCCGATTGTACGACAAGGTTCGAGGCCGCGGCGCAGGCCTTCGGAAATGGCAGCGATCTGGTCGAGCCGGGGCTCTTCTTCAAAGAGGTCGAGACTGGCGTTGGCGGCGGCGCAGGCGAGCGGATTGGCCATGAAGGTCGGTCCGTGCATCAGTGCGTGCGACGCGTCGTCCGACCAGAAAGCGTCGAACACATGATCGCGCGCTACGGTCGCCGCCAGCGCCATGGTGCCGCCGGTGAGCGCCTTCGAGAGGCAGACGATGTCCGGGATGATGCCGGCGGACTCGCTCGCGAACATCGGGCCGGTGCGGCCAAATCCGGTGAAGATCTCGTCACAGATAAGGATGAGCTCGTGTTTGTCGGCGATGCTGCGCAGACGCCGGAGCACCGCCGGTTCATGAAAGATCATCCCGCCCGCGCCCTGGACAAGCGGCTCGACGATCAAGCCGGCAAGCTCATCCGCACGGCTTGCGACAAAGGCTTCGAGCGCGCGCGCCGACGTTTCATTGCAGGGAAGCTCGAGCACGTGGTGCTCGGGCAGGAGGCCGGCGAACATCTTGTGCATGCCTTCGTCCGGATCGCTGATCGCCATCGCGCCGGTGGTATCGCCGTGGTAGCCCCCTTTGAAAGCGACGAATTTCGTCCGGCCCCTGATGCCCTTATTGAGCCAGTACTGGACCGCCATCTTCAAGGCGACTTCGACGGAGACGGATCCGGAGTCGCTGAAGAACACGCGGTTGAGGTCGCCGGGCAACAGCGCAGCGAGGCGGCGCGCGAGCGACAGCGCCGGCTCGTGCGCAAGCCCGCCGAACATCACATGCGGCATGGCTTCGAGCTGGTTCGTCACGGCCGCCCGAATGTGCGGATGGTTATAGCCGTGACAGGCGGTCCACCACGATGCGATGCCGTCGATCAGCTCGCGGCCGTCGGCAAGCGCAATGCGCACGCCCTCGGTACGCACGACCGCAAGCGGAGCCGCGGCGCTCTTCATCTGCGTATATGGGGCCCAGATATGCGGCAGACCCGCCTCGAACCAGGCCGGGGGGCGCCGCGTCATCGGAGCTAGGGCATCGGCCGCATGCCGAGGCGGTCCAGGAGGCCGAGATCGTGGTCCTGGCCGGGATTCGGCGTGGTGAGGAGTTTCTCGCCATAGAAGATCGAGTTGGCGCCGGCGAGGAAACACATCGCCTGCATCTCGTCGCTCATCTCCTCCCGGCCGGCGGACAGCCGGACCATGGAGCGCGGCATCGCGATGCGGGCCGTGGCCACCGTACGGACAAAATCGACCGGGTCGATTTTCTTCACATTCTTGAGCGGCGTGCCTTCGACCTGCACCAGCATATTGATCGGCACGCTTTCCGGATGGCTGGGAAGACTTGCGAGCGCCTGAATCATGCCTATGCGATCGTCTTCCTCTTCGCCCATTCCGACGATGCCGCCGCAACAGACGTTGATACCGGCCTCTCGGACATTCGCGAGCGTGTTGAGGCGGTCGGCGTAAGTACGCGTGGTGATAATCTTGCCGTAGAACTCGGGCGAGGTATCAACATTGTGATTGTAATAGTCGAGGCCGGACCTCTTGAGCCGAATCGCCTGCTCGGGGGAAAGCATGCCGAGCGTGACGCAGGATTCCATGCCCAGCGCCTTCACCCCTTCGATCATGGCGCAGACGGTATCGAGATCGCGATCCTTGGGGGAACGCCAGGCGGCGCCCATGCAAAAACGCGTCGCCCCGGCGGCCTTGGCGGCGCGCGCCTCGCTGAGCACCTTCTCGACCTCCATGAGCTTGGACGCGGAAAGGCCGGTTTCGTAGTGGGCGCTCTGCGGACAGTAGCCGCAATCTTCCGGGCAACCGCCGGTCTTGATGGAGAGCAACGTCGAGATCTGCACTTCGGTCGGATCGAAGTACATGCGATGCACGGTCTGGGCCTTGAAGATGAGCTCCGGCAGCGGCAGTTCGTAGATCGCCCCTACCTCGTCGCGCGTCCAATCATGCCGAACCTCACCCAATTGAAAAGCAACGGCTTTTGAAGCCGGCGCGGGCCGAGACGCGAAGGTGGTAACCGGGGTGGACATTCGGGCGCGGCCTCTTCATTAGGGCATTGTCTTGATTGGGGGTAAAGCTAGAGGCTTCCCCGGTCAAGGTGGAAGCCGGCTCCTCATCTCCCTCTATATATATAAAGTACATGCCTGCCCTGGATACCTTCGCCGCCGAGAAACTGGCGCGCCTCGATCATAAGCATCTGCGCCGGCGGCTGGTCGAGACCGCGCGCGAGGACGGAATTTGGGTGACGCGCGGCGGGCGCCGCCTCCTGTCGTTCTCCTGCAACGACTATCTCAATCTTTCGCAACACCCGGCGGTGAAAGAAGCTGCGATCGCTGCGATCCGCACCCATGGCGCCGGCGCCGGGGCCTCGCGGCTGATCACCGGGAATCATCCGTTGTTCGCAGAGCTTGAATCGCGCCTCGCTGCTTTAAAAGGCACGGCGGCGGCTTGCGTCTTTGGTTCGGGCTATCTCGCCAATATCGGGATCATTCCGACATTCGCCGGCAGGACCGACCTCATCCTCGTCGATGAGCTGGCGCACTCTTGCATTTGGGCCGGTGCGGAGATGAGCGGCGCCAGCGTCGCGACTTTCCGCCATAACGACGTGGAAGACGCGCGCGCGATCCTCAAGACCCGGCGCGCCGCGCATCGCAATGCCGTGATCGCGACCGATGGCGTTTTCTCCATGGACGGGGATCTCGCACCGTTGTCCGCTCTGGCAAAGCTTGCCGAAGAGCATGACGCGTGGTTGCTTGCGGACGACGCCCACGGGATTGGTGTTGTCGGCGGCGGGCGCGGGTCGACGTTTGCGCACGGTGAGCGGGCGAACGTGCCGCTGCAGATGGGCACGCTGTCGAAAGCCCTCGGAAGTTACGGGGGGTATCTCACGGCCTCGCAGCCGGTGATCGACCTCGTCAAGACAAAGGCGGCATCATTCATTTATTCCACCGGCCTGCCGCCGGCTTCGGTCGGCGCCGCCATCGCCGCCATCGACTTCATCGGTGCCAATCCCGACTATATCGTCCGCCCCCTCACCCACGCCCGCGCCTTCACCCGCACGCTCGAACTTCCGGAAGCGCAAAGCCCGATCGTTCCGATCGTCATCGGCCCGGCCGAAGAGACGCTGAAAGCGTCGCAGGAGCTGGAGGACGAGGGCTTTCTCGTCGTGGCCGTCCGTCCGCCGACCATCCCGAGAGATACGGCGCGGCTACGCATCGCCTTCACGGCGAATCACACGAGCGATGATGTGCAGCGGCTGGCCGAAGCCCTGAAACCTTACGTGAGGCGCGCCTGATGCCAAGCTTCTTCGTCACGGCCACGGGCACGGATATCGGCAAGACCTATGTGACGGCGGGGCTGGTGCGCGCGTGCCGGCGCAGGAACCGCGCGGTCTCGGCCCTGAAACCCGTGGTCAGCGGTTTTGATCCGCTGTCGCCGGAAAGCAGCGATTCCTATGCCCTGATGGAAGCGCTGGATCTTCCGAGCACGAGCCTCGAGCGCATTTCACCATGGCGCTTTGCCGCGCCGCTTTCCCCCGACATGGCGGCAGCACGGGAGAACCGCACGATCGATCTCGCCGACGTCGAGGGCTTCTGTCGCGAAGCGGTTGCCACCCAGGAAACCGTGTTCATCGAAGGGGTCGGCGGCGTGATGGTGCCGCTGACCGCAAAATACACGGTATTGGATTGGATGGCCGCGCTACGTCTGCCGTTGATCCTCGTGACGGGAAGCTACCTTGGCACCATCAGCCATACCTTGACGGCGCTCGGCGTCGTCGTGCGGCGCGAACTTCACGTCGCGTGCATCGTCGTCAATGAGTCCGATGGAAGCACCGTGCCGCTAGGTGAAACGGCAGAATGCATCGCGCGCTTTTCGGGCGGGACGACGGTGGCAACGCTGCCGCGCCGGGCCAAGGATGCGGACTTCGATAGATTACTCGGCGCGCTGATTTAGCCGTCAAACGCCGTCTTCAGCGCTGCGATATCCAGCTTCCTCATCTTCAACATGGCTTCGACGACACGCCGCGCCTTGGTGCGGTCTTTGTCCTTCTCCATTTCCATCAGCGCCCGCGGCGTGACCTGCCAGAAAACGCCGTACTTATCCTTCAGCCATCCGCACATCTCATGGGTGCCGCCGGCGCCCAGCTTGTCCCAATAGTGATCGATCTCCGCTTGCGTATCGCACAAGATCATCTGCGAGATGGCGTGATTGAAAGTGTCGAGCGGTCCTGCTTGCATGGCCATGAACTGCTGACCGTTGAGCGTGAATTCGACGACGATCACGGCCCCTTCCGGCCCGGCGGGCGTATCACCCGGCAGGACATTGACGCTGTCGATGCGGGAATTGGGGAATACCGAAACGTAGAAACGCGCAGCCTCCTCGACCTTGTCGGGGTACCAAAGGACGTTGACGATCTGCTGGGCCATGATCTTCCTCCGGAATGCGTCGTGAGCGCGGCGCGGAGCTAAGTGTCCACGTCCTCGCAAGACAGGCCCATCTCGCTGAGGCCCTCTTCCAGCTCGTCGGCGAGCAGCGGCTGGCCGAGCAAATAGCGCGCCGCGTTCTTGGCGTGTTCATCGCGCGCGACGTCGACCGCTTCATCCCAGTCGTCGGCCGTGTACGTGCCGCGGCCGATCCAGGTGAGGGCGACCAGCTCGACCTGCTCATCCTCGTTCAGATTTTGGATGTACTCCTTGAGCTCCTCATACTCGGGCGAGTCCGCGAGCCCTTGAGCATCTTCTTCCGGGAGATCGTCGGCCGTGTCGTCCGCGGAGCGCTTACCCGGCTCGTCGTCCAGGGGATTCAGATCCGCGACCAGTTCACGGGCGCGGTGAATCACAAAACAGACGATTTCGAGTGCAATTTCCATCCCAGGAAAATGCTCTTGAGTTTATGCCCGCGGGACGCGTGCCTAGCGAGGCATTGGACAGGATTCGTGAAAGGCTTTCAACGCCCGATCGGGCGTGTCCGTGAACAGCCCGTCCGCGCCAAGGGTTGCAAACAGGCAATATTCCTTCGCGGGGTCTCCGCCATAGCTTGCGGGCAGGAACTGCTTCTCGGGCCGGAAGGTGTAGGGATAGACGGCAAGGCCGATCTTGTGTGCGCGCTGTATGAGGTCGGTGGGCTTCCCCGTCTGCCCGTTCTTCACCGGCACGATGAGCGACTTCGGCGGACCTATCCCGTCGGCGTACTTCTTGATCGCCGCGAGCGCCGCATCCGACACGTCGGCCTCCTCGGTGAGCAGCTGAACGGCCGGGATGTGCGGCATCATGCCGTTCAGCTTTTCCACGCTGGCCTTGTCGAAGGATTGCACGATGACCGGCGAGCCGGCGCGATCGAGCGCCCAGGCTTCCAGGATCTGCACGGTCCAGCCCTCCACCGGGTAATTCATGGCGCGGTAGTAGTCGGCGTGCTTCAGTTCGGGGAAGACGCCGATGCGGCGCTTGTGCTCGCGCGAGAGGCTGGCGCGCAGGGCAAGCACTTCGGCGAGCGTCGGGATGTCGTACTTGTCGTTGTGACTCTGGTCGCGGAACTTGAAAGGCTGGCGGGCGCGAAGCTTCTTGATCTCGTCGTGCGTGAGATCCTCGCTGAACCAGCCTTCGACCGTCTTCCCCTCGATGACCTTCTTGGTTTTCTTGTCAGGGAACACCTCGGCGACGTTGGTGGTCTGGCTGAGCTCGTTCTCATGGCGGGCGAAAAGATAACCGTCTTTCGAGGCGACGAAGTCCGGCTCGATATAGTCGGCGCCTTGCGCGACGGCGAGCTCGTAAGCCTCGATGGTGTGGTCCGGAAGCGATCCGCTGGCCCCGCGATGTCCGATGATCAGCGGAAATTTGTCGTTGGGGCGCTGGGCGGAGACGCTGGTCGCGGCAATCAGCGCGGCGACGATGATGGTGTTTCGAATGAGCATGCGTCTCCGGTCCTTGTCCTCCATGAGGAGAACCGAGTTTGGCACATTTGTCGGGAGGTCGTCAGCGGGTCACGGAAACATCATTCGGCTGCGACGAGCAGCTCTAGCGTTCGGTGGAACGACCCGCGTAGTCCACGGCCGCGACCCAGCCCCTCACCCACCAACGGGATCACGGTTCGGAAGGTGCCCTCGCGGCGCACGATTTCGCGGGAGCAAGGATCGCATTCATTACTCCGCCGCGACGATCTCGGCGTTGCCCTGGCGCGCCTTCATCATCTTGTCGAAATGCGACCAGACGCCTTCGGCGCCGTGCCACACTCCGCGCGTGGCGGCCTTGGAATACTCGGTGGCGCGGGCTTCAAAGAAGTTGGCGTGTTCGACCCCGTTGAGGATCTGCGACAACCAGGGCAGCGGATGCTCCTTGATCGCGTAGATGGCCGGCAGGCCAAGCTGACCGAGGCGCCAATCGGCGACATAACGGATGTAGTTCTTGATGTCCTCCGGCGTCATGCCGTTGACCGGGCCCATGTCGAAAGCGAGGTCGATGAAATTGTCTTCGAGGCCGACGACGGTCTTGCAGCAGTCGACGATGTCGTCCTTCACCGACTTGGTAAGCGAGTTGGTCTCGCGCGCAAAAGTATGGAACAGCTTGATGATGGCTTCGCAGTGCAAGCTCTCGTCGCGCACCGACCAGGAAACGATCTGGCCCATGCCCTTCATCTTGTTCTGGCGAGGGAAGTTGAGCAGCATCGCGAAGGACGCGAACAGCTGCAGGCCCTCGGTGAACGCGCCGAACATCGCGAGCGTACGCGCGATGTCGCCCTCGGTCTCGACGCCGAACTTCTGCATGTAGCTGTGCTTGTCGGCCATCGCCTTGTACTGCATGAACGCCGAGAACTCGGTCTCGGGCATGCCGATGGTTTCCAGCAGCAGCGCGTAGGCGGCGATGTGGATGGTTTCCATGTTCGAGAACGCCGCGAGCATCATCTTGATCTCGGTCGGCTTGAACACGCGCGCATACCGCTCCATGTAGTTGTCGTTCACTTCCACGTCGGACTGCGTGAAGAAGCGGAAGATCTGCGTGAGCAGATTGCGCTCGTTGTCGCTCAGCTTCGTCGCCCAGTCCTTGCAATCCTCGCCGAGCGGGACTTCTTCCGGCATCCAATGGATCTGCTGCTGGCGCTTCCAATAGTCGTGAGCCCACGGGTAACGGAACGGCTTATAACCGTGAGACGGCGTCATGAGGCCGGGAAGCGTCTTCGGGGCAATGAGATTCATGGCGGGCGGTCCCTGATCGTCGTGTTCTCTTCTCCCCTCACCGGCTCCTCTCCCCCGCGGGGAGATTCGGGGTGAGGGTTAGCGAGCGATCACTGACAGGCCAGGCACTCTTCGTAGTCGGTTCGCCCGTTCGACAGGGGCTTTTCCGGCCACGCGCGCGTGTTGTCGGCTTCGACGCCGGCGAACGCCGCACGCTGCACGCTCTTGGAGCGGAGGTAGTAGAGGCTCTTCACGCCGGTCTCCCATGCGCGCCAGTGCAGCATCATGAGGTCCCACTTATCGATGTCCGACGGCAGGAACAGGTTGATGGACTGGCCCTGGCACACGAACGGCGAGCGGTCGGCTGAGAATTCCACCACCCAGCGCTGATCGATCTCGAAGGCGGTCTTGTAGACGTCCTTCTCTTCCTGAGTGAGGCCATTCAGGTGCTGCACCGAGCCTTCGTGCTCGAGGATCGAATTCCACGTCGCCGGATTGTCGAGCCCCTTCGCGGCGAGCAGCTTCGTCAGGTACGGGTTTTTTACGGCGAACGAGCCCGAGAGCGTCTTATGCGTATAGATGTTCGCCGGAATCGGTTCGACGCACGGCGAGGTGCCGCCGCAGATGATCGAGATGGAGGCCGTCGGCGCGATCGCGAGCTTGTGTGAGAAGCGCGCCATGACGCCCGATTCCGCCGCGTCCGGACACGGACCGCGCTCTTCGGCAAGGGCGACCGAGGCCGCGTCGGCGTGCCGGCGGATATGCTTGAACATCTTGAGGTTCCACGACTTCGCCATCGCGCTCTCGAAGGGAATGCCCTTCTGCTGCAGGAACGAGTGGAAGCCCATGATGCCGAGGCCGACGGAGCGTTCGCGCTTGGCCGAGTAGATGGCGCGTTCCATCGAGGGCGGGGCGCGATCGATGAAGTCCTGCAGGACGTTGTCGAGGAAGCGCATCACGTCCGGAATGAACTGCTCGTCGGTGTGCCACTCGTCCCACGTCTCGACGTTGAGCGAGGACAGGCAGCAGACGGCCGTGCGGTCTATGCCCTTATGGTCGGGGCCGGTGTGCAGCATGATCTCGCTGCACAGGTTCGAGGTCGTGACCTTGAGCCCGAGATCGCGCTGATGCTTGGGCATCTGGCGGTTCACGGTGTCGGAGAAGATGAGATAGGGCTCGCCGGTGTTGAGGCGGGTTTCGAGGATCTTCTGCCACAGCTCGCGGGCGTTCACCATCTTCAGGACTTCGTTCGTCTTGGGGCTGCGCAGGCCGAACGGTCTGTCGTCGCGCACGCACTCCATGAACTCGTCGGTGATGTTGAGACCGTGATGGAGGTTGAGGCTCTTGCGGTTGAAGTCGCCCGACGGCTTGCGGATCTCGAGGAATTCCTCGATCTCCGGATGATGCACGTCGAGATAGACCGCGGCCGAGCCGCGGCGGAGCGAGCCCTGCGAAATGGCGAGCGTGAGAGAGTCCATCACGCGCACGAACGGAATGATGCCTGAGGTCTGGCCGCAGTTGCGGACCTTCTCGCCGATGGAGCGTACCTTGCCCCAGTAGGTGCCGATGCCGCCGCCGTTGGAGGCGAGCCAGACGTTCTCGGTCCACGTGCCGACGATGCCGTCGAGATTGTCGTTGACCGTGTTCAGGAAGCAGGAAATCGGGAGGCCGCGTCCGGCCCCCCCGTTGGACAGAACCGGCGTCGCCGGCATGAACCAGAGCTTGGAGATGTAATCGTAAATACGCTGCGCGTGGGCGATATCGTCGGAATAGGCTTTGGCGACTCGCGCGAACATGTCCTGGTAAGACTCGCCGGGCAGGACATAACGGTCGTCCAGCGTGGCCTTGCCGAAATCGGTGAGGAGCGCATCGCGCGAACGGTCGATCCGGATCGAGGGCACGACCTCGAGGGCAGCCAGGTCCTTCGACCTGGGCGCCGGAGCCGGGGAAGACTGGTGGGAGGAAACTTTGGAAGCGACTTCAACAGCGACGTTCATGACTACCCCTCGTACGACCTAAGCCCCCACCGCATGGCTCTCGCGAGGTTCCAGAAGGCACAGAATCCTCTCCCGGGCTCTGGCGCTAAGTCTTTGGTGGGCCTGACTTAACTGCTTCGAGCGGTGGACGGTTCACCCGTCCGTTGGCCGTGTTTCGGTTTCTGATTTCCCCTCGGCGCCCTAGATCCAGTGGAACGAAGGCAACCTCGCTACGACATATGGTGCATGCGGGAACGCGGGACGGTCAACGCGGAAAAACGACCGGACCACAAGATTTAGATGATTGACGCATAGGGGAAACTATACATGCGGCGCGTCGCGGAGTTGTCCACGTAATTGTCATGCAGGAAACGCAGGGCTGAAATGAAACCTTCTTATTTGCCCGGCCGCGTGCGTTGCAGCATCTTCCGGCCCAGCACGCGCCGCCGCGCCAAAGGGAAGGAAACAAAAAAATGACCGAACGCCACGCTTTGCTGAGCTTTCTCGCCGACGAGACGCACGCCGCCCTTCTGCGCGCCCAGCGCGCCGGTGCGCCCGCCACGGCGATGCTGCTGGACGAAGCGGAAGAACTGATGGCGATTCGCCTGAATATCCTGCGCAGACAGGGAAACGAAGCGCAGCTCGAACTGCCGCTGGACATCAAAGCCGCGGCATAAGCGGCGAGGATCGAACGGAGCCCAGGCCCAGTCGTAAGACTGGGCCTTTTTTCTTTTCCGCCAAAGCCTTACCCGGCGCGCGCCCCGCCGACCTCATAGGTTGTGGCCGCACCCGCGAGACTCTTTTTCCGTGCGCCGTTAACCAAGATTCACCAGTCGTTAACGCGCTGGCGCAAGGATCGCCCATCCGCTGGGGCATACATCCTCCCTCCCCACATTCACCCCAGCCACCTCGCGGCCGATCCCCCACGGATCGGCCGCGTTTTTCTTTTAATCGCGCGTGATCTCGGAAAACCGCTTCACACTTTTCGGGATCACGCACGCGGCGGACTTCCCTACGGAGTCCGCCGCCTTTTCTTGTATGAAACGCGGATGCTCTACTTCGCTTACGGATCGAATCTGAATTTGCGGCTGATGAAGCGTCACGCCGCGCGGGCGAAGCCGATCGGCGCGGCGCGTCTGGACGGCTACAAGATCGTGTTCCGCAGATATGTCGACATCGCGCCGGAAAAAAACGGTGTCGTGTGGGGCGCGGTCTATGAGGTCACGCCGGCCTGCGAGCGGGCGCTCGACGCCTACGAGGACTGTCCGCGGCTCTACCGCAAGATCACGGTGCGCGTCGACGTCGGCGGCGAGGTGCGAGAGGCGATGGCTTACGTGATGACCGAGGCGCTGAGGCAAGACGGCGCGGCGCCCCCGTCGGTCGATTACTTCACCCTTGTCGAACAAGGCTATCGTGCGTGGAAGTTGGATCCTGCCCCGCTCAGGAGAGCGCGGAATGCGGTGTTGCACGAACAGAAGCCTCGCCCCAAGGGGCGATGAATCGCGCGGGCTTTCACTTCATGCGGCCGTGATCGGCCGCAAAGACCGCTTCACACTTTTCGCCGATGGCCGGCGAGGATTCCGCCTGATGGCGGAGTTGGACGCCGGTAAAGACGCTCATCGACACGAGCGTCAAGAGCGCAGCCGCGAGCGTCGCCGCCGCGGCGCCGATCGCGCCGTAGAACTGGGTCAAGATGACGAGCATCGGCAGATAGAGGAAGACGATGACGACGGTGCCGATGCGCAGGGCGATGCCGGGACGGCCCATGGCGAAGAGCGCGGGGTCCATGGGAAAGCCGCAGATGGTCAGCCCGGCCGAGGCAATGAGCAGCACCAGCGGCCAGTAGGCGCCGGCGAACTCCGCGCCGAAGAACACGGTGAGGAACTGGGTGCCGAAGGCGAGCGCGATCACCAGCAACAGCACCGCCGCGCCCCCGCCCATGGCCCCGCCGCGCAGGATGAGGCGGGCGAAATCATGCCAGCTGCCCTTGCTGCCCAGACGAGCGAATTCAGGATAAATCGACTGATTGAGGAGCTCGGCCGGCTTCGACAGGGCGGTGGCGACGTCGCGGCCGACCTTGAAAAGACCCGCAGCCGCGGGCGCGGCAACCCAGCCGACGATGAAGGTCGAGAGCTGGGAGGGAATCATCTGCACCGAGGCGTGCAAGGTGGAGATGATCGAGAATTTCCACAGACCCGGATGTCCCTTGGTGATTCCCTTGAGCGACCAGGTCCAGCCCTTGAGGAATCCTTGCCTCACCGCTTCCCGCCAGCCGAGGAACACGAGCAGCGAGCCGCCGGCCGCGCCGGCGACGAACCACGCCGCGAGATAGGCCCAGAACGGTCCGCCGGCGAGCGCAACGATCGCGCAGCCCACCAATCTCAGGAACGGCGTGAGCACGGTCTGCCAGGCGAGGAGATCGAACCGGTCGCACAGCCTCAGGATTCCCATCGGCGTTGCGATCATGGTGAAGAGGATGAGGAAGCTGTAGAGCTGCGCGTAGCGCACGACCTCCGGGGTCCAATCGACATAAGGACCGACGATCGGCGCGAGGAACCAGCCGAGGGCGAATCCGAACAGCACACCGACGACGTCCAGCAAGAACGTGAACTTGATCAGCGACTGGAATGCCGGGATGTCCTTGCGCTCGAGGCAGATGGCGCCATAGCGGATGACCGCCTGCCACGACTGGAACGTGGCGAAGGCGATGAGAACGAGCACGTAGGTCTGCACGAGGACGATCACGCCGAAGCGATCGATGCCGAGCGAGTGCGCCAGGAGCGAGAGCGTCGCGAGGCTGAGGAGGCCGTTGGTGGCGCGGCCCGTCAGGAGCATCCCGGCGTTCTTGAAAGTTCGCCGCAGAATGCCGTCCGAGAACCAATGCCGGACGGTGCGCGGCACATACATCAAGGCTTCGTTCATCGACGGTTGCGGCCCCCGCTTCCGCTCCCACGCCCGTTCTTGAGATGCATTAGGCCTGTCGTGTGCGAATAAAACAACGGATAAGTCGGAGGTGTTGTTGTTAAACCGGCAACCACGGGGCGAGTTAGAACGTAAATAATCCGGGGGTCACGGGAGTCACTCATATGCAGGCCTTTTATCCGCTTCTCACCGTGATCTCTATGACCGTTTTCGTATGGTTGGGACGCCGCCTTGCCGTCGCCCGCAGCCGCAATGCGTGGGGATGGGCGCTCGCCGGCGCGCTTTTGCCGCCATTGCTGATCATTCTCTACGCCTTGAAGCCGCTGGAGGCGTCCGAGGACGACGCCGAAGCCTGAGCCTCAATTGGCGGCGGGGGCGAGGGAAAGGTAGCGACTGAGGTGGATGTCGGTCGGATTGCCGCGCCAACCGGCGATGCGTTTCGAGACCAAGTTGCGCGTCGCACCATAGTAGAGCGGGATGACGGGCTGATCGGCCAGCATCATCGCTTCCGCATCTTTAAGAAGCTTCGCCCGTTCACCCATCGCCGTCGTCTGGGCCGCCTGACGCAGGAGCCCGTCATAGGTCGGATTGTCATAACGCGCGTAGTTGGAAGCCGCGCTTGCCGAATCCAACACCTGCAGAAAATTCGCCGCGTCGTTGAAGTCGGCGAGCCAGGCCACGAAGGCGACTTCGAACACGCCCTGGCGCAGGTTCGAAAAATGCACCCGGCCTTCGGTGTTCAGCAGCGAGGTCTCGACCCCGGCGCGCTTCCACATGGCGGCGATGACGACGGCGATGCGTCGCAGCTCCTGATTGGCCGTGTGCGCGTAGGCGAGACGCAAGGGGTTATCGGGTCCGTAGCCCGCTTCCGCGAGCAGGCGCCGGGCTTCCCTTAAGCGGATCTCGTAGGCCGCAGAATCGAGATCGAGTGCGGGTGGGGTGTAGTTGGCCGTTGCCGGAGGAACGAAACTCATCGCCGGCAGCGCGCCGCCGCGCACAACCTTGCTCACGAGGGTATCGCGATCAATCGCCAGCGAAAGGGCGCGGCGCACGCGGCGATCGCGCAGCCTCGGCTCGCGCGTGTTGAGCGAGAGGTAATAGGTGAGCAATGCCGGCGTGAGACGCGCCTCATCCTTGAGTTCGGCGAGGATCCGGTCGGTCTCGGCCGATGGAAACTCCATCAGCATATCGAAGTCGCCGGCGCGGAATCGCGCGACCGCCGCGGTCGTGTCGGGCGCGGGGTGATAGATCACGCGCGCGAGCTTGACGTTGGCGGCGTCGCGATACTTCTCGTTGCGCACGAGCGTGATATGGCTTTGCGGCTCCCATTGGCTGAGAACGAACGCGCCGTTGCCGACGATAGTGCCGGGCCGCGTCCAGCTGTCGGGAGATGCGTGCGCCTGCGGCGGCACGACGACCGCGAAGGAAGCAGCAAGCAGCGACGGCAGATAGGGCACGGGCGCTTCGAGTTCGAGCGCCACCGTGCCCACAGCCGCCGTCACACCGAGCGCAGAAGGCGGCATCTGCCCGGTATTCACCGCCCGCGCATTCTTGATGACGAACATCTGCGCTGCCCCCGGCGCCGCGGTTTTGGGATCCAAGAGGCGCCGAAACGACGCAACGACATGCTCTGCCGTGAGCGGCGTTCCATCGGACCAGACGAGTCCCGGGCGCAAATTGAAAACGTAGCGCCGGCCGTCGGGACTGACGGCCCACGAGTCCGCGATGCCGGGTACCGGCTGACCATCCGCATTGAATGCGAGCAGGCCTTCGAACAGATCGAGCACCAGCGCCTGTTCGTACTGGCTGTTGGCCTTGTGCGGATCGAGCGAACCCGGCTCGCCGCGTCCGCCGCGGTTCAGGGTTTGGGCCGAGGCCGTTGAGGCGAAAGTTACGGCAAGGGCGAGAGCCAGGAACGCACGTCGCAACAAACTCAACCGGCCACCTGCGCGTCGATCACGGCGAGGGCGGCGAGGTTGACGAGACCGCGCGCGGTCACCGAATTGGTCGCGATATGCGCGGGCTTGCCGATGCCGAGAAGGATCGGGCCGACCTGCAGCCCGTGGCCCAGCGCGCGCACCATGTTGAAGCCGCCGTTCGCCGCCTCGAGCGTGGGAAGGATCAAGAGGTTGGCGCGCCCCTTCAAACGCGAATTGGGGAAGATGCGGTGCCGGTATTCATCGTTGAGCGCCATGTTGGCCTGCATCTCGCCTTCGACCTCGAGGTCGGGCCGGTGGGCGAGGATCAGTTTCAGCGCCCGGCGCATCTTGCGCGAGGCCGGCGTCGAGCGGGCGCCGAAGTTGCTGGCGGCGATCAGCGCGATCTTGGGCGCGATCCCGAAATCGCGGACCTTGTCGGCGGCGCGGCAGGTGAGATCGGCGATCTCCTCGGCGTCGGGGTCCTCGGCGACGTAAGTGTCGGCGATGAAGATCGGCCCCTCGTCGAGGATGAGGAGGCTGAGGGCGGTCGTCTTGTGGACGTCCTTGGCGAGGCCAAGGATGTCGGAGAGATAGCGCAGGTGCCATTGGTATTCGCCGTAGGTGCCGCAGATCATGGCGTCGGCATCGCCGCGCGCGACCATGAGCGCGGCGATCACGGTGGCATTGGTGCGCACGATGGTCTTCGCCGTTTCGGGAGCGACGCCCTTGCGCTCCATCACGCCGTGATAGTGCCGCCAGTATTCGCTGAAGCGCGGGTCGTCTTCCTGATTGCAGACTTCGAAATCCTTGCCGGGAATCAGTCCCAGCGAAAGCTTGCGCGCGCGGTGCGAGATAACGCCCGGGCGGCCGATGAGGATCGGTCTGGCGATGCCGTCATCGATGAGCTGCTTGGCGGCAAACAGGACGCGTTCGTCCTCGCCTTCGGCAAAGGCGACGCGCTTCGGATTGGCGCGGGCCTTGTCGAACACCGGCTTCATGACGAAGGCCGAGCGATAGACGAGCTGCTGGAGCTTTTCCTTGTAGGCCTCGAGGTTTGCGATCGGACGCGTCGCGACGCCGGAATCCATGGCGGCTTTCGCCACCGCCGGCGCGATCTCCGACACGAGACGCGGATCGAAAGGCTTCGGGATCAAATACTCCGGACCAAAGCGCATCTGGTCCCCGCCGTAAGCCGCTGAAACGACGTCACTGGAAGCGCCGCGGGCGAGCCGCGCGATGGCGTGCACGGTCGCGACCTTCATCGCATCGTTGATCGTGGTGGCGCCCGCGTCGAGCGCGCCGCGGAAGATATAGGGGAAACAGAGAACGTTGTTCACCTGATTGGGAAAATCGCTGCGGCCCGTGGCGATGATCGCATCGGGCGCCGCTTCCCGGGCGAGTGCGGGCATGATCTCCGGCTCCGGATTGGCGAGCGCCAGGATGAACGGCGCCTTCGCCATCTTCTTCACCATCTCGGGCGTCAGCACCTTCGGCGCCGAGAGGCCGAGGAATACATCTGCGCCGACGATCGCTTCCTCCAGCGTGCGGGCCTTCGTGTCGCTGGCGTAGGCCGCCTTCTGATCGGTCATATCCTTGGTGCGGCCTTTGTAGACCACACCGACGTGATCGGAGAGGATGACGTTCTCGCGTTTCAGGCCGAGGTCGAGGAGCTGGTTGAGGCAAGCGATGCCGGCCGCGCCGCCGCCGGTCGAAACCAGCTTCACCTGCGCAATGTCCTTGTGCAGCAGGGACAGTCCATTGATCACGGCCGCGGCGACGACGATGGCGGTGCCATGCTGATCATCGTGGAAGACCGGGATCTTCATGCGCTTGCGCAGTTCGCTCTCGACGATGAAACAGTCGGGCGCCTTGATGTCCTCGAGGTTGATGGCGCCGAAGGTCGGCTCGAGGCTGGCGATGATGTCGACCAGCTTCATCGGATCCTTTTCCGCGACCTCGATGTCGAACACGTCGATGTTGGCGAACTTCTTGAAAAGAACCGCCTTGCCTTCCATCACCGGCTTTGCGGCGAGCGGGCCGATGGCGCCCAGGCCGAGCACGGCGGTGCCGTTGGTGATGACGGCGACGAGATTGGCGCGCCCCGTGACCGTGTCGACCTCGCGCGGGTCGGCGACGATGGCGTTGCAGGCGGCAGCGACGCCCGGTGAATAGGCGAGCGCGAGGTCGCGCTGATTGGCAAGCGGCTTCTTGGCCACGACCGACAATTTTCCGGGCGTCGGCTCCCGGTGATACTGCAGCGCCGCTTCCGTGAGATCGGTCTTCGGCGCCGGCGATCCGGTATCGGGCATCGTGCTCCCCCAAACGGTAATGACGCAGCGTACCATGCGCTGATGCGCTTGGAACACTAGCGCGAGTCTCTAAAACGGGGAGCGTCACCCGCGCCAAGCCCAGGGTGATCAATAGAGCTAATGAGCCGGGGCCATGTGCTTCATCGCATGGCGCGCGACCTTACGCATGACGCTGGGAAGGCCGGCGTCGTCGAGGCGTTCGAGCGGCGTCCACAGGGCGTCCTTGCCGAGCTTCCCGGCTTGAGCGTCGTTGAGATCCGCGGTCATGACCGTCAACTCGAGCGGAAAATGGGTGAACGTATGTGTGACGACGCCCGGAAGCGTGCGCCAGCCTTTCGAGAAAGGCAGCGCCGCGGTGAGGTCGTCGCTTGTCCATCTCGCCGGGCGCCAGGCGGTCGAAGGCACCTCGGTCATGCCGCCGAGCAAGCCTTTCGCCTCGCGCCTGCGGAGCAGGACCGCGCCGTCCTTGCGCACCATCCAGAAGGCGATGCCGTAACGTGTCGGGTTCTCCGCCTTCCTGAGCTTTGCGGGAAGCGTCTCGGCGATGCCGCGGGCGCGCGCGATGCAAGCCTGAGACCACGGACAGAGCGCGCAGGCCGGGGACTTCGGCGTGCAGATGGTCGCGCCGAGGTCCATGACCGCCTGGGCATAGTCGCCGGCACGCGCGGCCGGCGTCAGCGCCCCGGCGTAGGCGATGAGCTCCGGTTTGCCTTTCGGAAGCGGCGTCGTGACGCCGAACAGCCGCGCCATGACGCGCTCGACATTGCCGTCAACCACCACGGCGCGCCGGCCGAAGGCGATCGCCGCGATCGCCGCAGCGGTGTAGGGACCGATACCGGGAAGATCCCGCAGGCCTTCCTCGGTGTCGGGGAAGATGCCGCCGTGCGCCTCGGCCACGACACGGGCGCACTTATGAAGGTTGCGCGCGCGGGCGTAGTAGCCAAGGCCCGCCCACGCGGTCATCACGTCTTCGACGTTCGACGCGGCGAGATCGGCGACGGTCGGCCAGCGGGCGAGGAAGGTTTCGAAGTAGGGCTTCACCGCCGTCACCGTCGTCTGCTGGAGCATGATCTCGCTCAGCCACACGGCATAAGGATCGGGCGGGACACCGGGTAACGCCCGCCACGGAAGCCGGCGGCGGTGACGGTCGTACCAGGCGAGCAGGTCGGCCGGCTCAGGCCCCTGCGTCTTTCGAGCAACAGCGCGGGAAGAAGACATGCCCCACCATGAAATGAGCACGCCGGTTGTTCAAGGCGTCTTGCTGCCCGCATGGGGGTTGGCCCATGCTCGGCTCATGACGCCCTCCGCCAAGGATGCCGACGCTGCGCCGCGCCTCGCCCGCGGTCCCGTGAAGATCGCAGGCCTCGCGAGCCGGGCGGCGCGCCCGGCGCTGGGCAAACGCGGCTTCGCCGCCGCCGAGATCCTGACGCACTGGGAGACCGTGGTCGGGCCTGAACTGGCGGCTTTCGCCTGCCCCCTCGAGATCAAATTCCCCCGCGGGCGGAACGACGGTGCGACGCTTCACTTGCGCATCGCGAGCGGCGGGGCGGCAACCCTTCTCCATATGAAGACGCCGACGATTCTTGCGCGGGTGAACGGATTTATCGGCTATGGCGCGGTGTCGTCGATTCAGGTGGCGCAAGGTCCGCTGCCGAAAGGACGCAAACGCGCGCCGCCCGTGGAGCCGAAAGAAACCCCGACAACGCTGACCGATGCGCTGGCCAAATTGCGCGCGGCGGTGGAACAGCGTACGCGGACGCGACGTTAGGATGCGGGTACGCCCATCGGGAACGGGGATGATTCGGCTATGAAGAAGATCACCACGCGGCTCGCGCTCGTGCTCGGCGCGCTTTTCGCCGCGACCGCTCCGGCGCGCGCTCAAAACATCAGCGTCAACGACTTCGCCACCAGCATGACCGACACGCTGCAGGCCGCGATCGATCTGCTGCCGCAGGAGATCACGAATATCCGCCTCGGTCTCGGACCGTCGCTATCGCCCTACTATGAAGGCGACGACAAACATAACCTGAGCCTCATTCCGGCGGTGTCGCTGCGCTACGAAGACCTGATCGAGGTGAACAACAACGAAGTGCGCATCATCGCCTTCAACCGCCTGTTCAACGCGGAGGCCGGAGAACTCGGCAGCGGCAGCCTGCGCATCGGCCCGACGCTGTCGGTCGACTTCGGCCGCGACGAGGGGGACAGTCCCGATCTCATCGGCCTCGGCGACGTCGACACCAGCCTGGAGTTCGGCGCCTTCGTGGCCTACACGCAAGGGCGCATGCGCCTGCGCGCGCGGGCGCGTCACGACGTCATCAGCGGGCACGGCGGCGGCACCCTGCGCCTGGATGCGGCTTACACCGTGTTCCGCGCCGCCCCGGTGGCCCTAGGCGTCAACGCCTATTCGACCTGGGCGACGGCCAAATACATGCGCTCGTACTTCGGGATCACACCGCCGCAGTCGGCGGCCTCCGGGTTGCCGGTCTTCGCCCCAGGTTCGGGCTTCAAGGATTTCGGCGCGGACGTGAGCGCCAATTTCATCGCCGCTTCCCAATGGGCCCTCGTCGCCAATGTCGGCTATAAACGCCTGGTGGGCGATGCCGCGGACAGCCCCCTGGTGAGCCAAAGAGGATCGGCCAACCAAATGTACTTCCAGGCTTTCGTCGTGTACTCCTTCTAGAATGCGAATTGTGCAGTGCCAGAAAGGACTTGCCCTATATTCGCCCGATTCTGAGCGCACAGCAATTAACGGGGATGGTCCTTCCGATGGGTCGGCGGGACTGTGAGTACGTATGACGCGACGGGTTAGAACTTTCACATTCGCGAGCGTGCTGGCCGGCTTCGTGGCGGGTGCGGCCGCGCCTGCCTTCTCCCAGGACGCATTGACGCCCGAGGCGATCACCAAGGATCAGCCGCCGGCGATGTGCATTTTCTTTGCGCGTCTCTACGACTGGACACCGATCAACGACACCAACATGATCCTGTGGGCCTCGCGCACGCAGTCCTATCACCTGCAGCTGACGCCGCCCTGCCACGGCCTGCGCTTCGCCACCGGCGTCGGTTTCTCATCCAAGAGCGGCTCGCGCCGCCTGTGCACGATGGATGCCGTCGTGGTCGACAACGGCCCTGGAATCCCCGAGCGCTGCCTGATCCAGGACATGATCGAACTGGACGAACCGAGCTTGAAGGCTCTGCTCGCGCAGGCGCCGGGACGCGCCGAAGGCCGCGGACAAAAGGAATAACGCCGTGCACCTGACACGCCGTATTGCGCTGGGTTTGGCCCTTTGCTTCGCGACCGGCGCCGCGATGGCCGCAGAGCCTGCCGCGAAACCGGCGAGCCAGCCGGTCTACCGCGAGTTCGTCGAGGGCGATCCCAAGGCCAAGGTGATCGTGATCGAATACGCCTCGCTGACCTGCCCGCACTGCAAAGACTTCCATGTGCAGGCCTATCCGCAGCTGAAGAAGAACTACATCGACACCGGCAAGATCCGGTTCGTGTATCGCGACTTCCCGCTGGACGGCTTGGCCGCGGGCGGCGCCCTGCTTGCGCGCTGTGCGCCCGGCGACCGCGGCAAGACGATGATCGACCTGATGTTCAAGAACCAGGAGGAGTGGGCGCTGTCGAAGAACCCGCTCGAGGTCTTGCGCGGCTACGCCAAGCTGGCGGGCATGAGCTCGGCCGATGTCGATGCCTGCCTGAAGAACCAGGCCATCATGAGCAAGATCCGCGAGGTCCAGGAGACCGCCAGCACCGTCTACAAAGTGGACGGCACGCCGCGGTTCTTCATCGGCGAATCGATGTTCGACGACCAGCCGACCTACGAAGCCCTGTCGCAAGCGATCGACCAGGCGCTCGCCCGCGCCAAATAACCCTTCGCTGTCACAGCGTTACCGGCGCACGGGCGCGTGATCGCCCGCCGCGAATCCTGCCTCCGAGACGCCGTAATATTTGAGGTAAAATCCCGAGTCTCCGGGCGCCGGCCTTTCGTCCGGTCCGGGGGGCTTGTGGATGGTTCACGGAAAATCGTTAAGGGCCCGCGACTTAGGCCTGTGAATCTTATAGCCGTCCACATTTAGTGTCGTTATTGGTATTCAACCCCATCATGTTGTGAGGGAGGCCTAAAGTGACTGTTTCACGTCAAATCGCCCTGATGTTCGCCGCCGTTGCCATCAGTGGCTTTGGAGTCGCGGCGATCGCCGCCGACCCCGCGCCTTCTTCGCCGGCGGCCAAGCCCGCGGCGGGCCAGCCGGTCTACCGCGAATTCATTCAGGGCAATCCGAAGGCCAAGGTGACGGTGATCGAATACGCCTCGCTCACCTGCGGCCACTGCAAGGCCTTCCAGGACACGACCTATCCGGAGCTGAAGAAGAACTACATCGACACCGGCAAGATCCGGTTCGTGTACCGCGATTATCCGCTCGACGGCCTCGCCGCCGCCGGCGCCCTGCTCGCCCGCTGCGCGCCCGGCGATAAGGGCAAGGTGATGATCGACCTGATGTTCAAGAACCAGACCGAGTGGGTGCGCTCGCCGGCGCCGATCGAGCCCTTGCGCGGCTACGCCCAGCTCGCGGGCATGAGCGCGGCGGACGTGGACGCCTGCCTGAAGAACGAGCCGATCATGAACAAGATCCGCGAGGTCATGGACACCGCGGCGAACACCTACAAGGTGCAGTCGACGCCGACCTTCTTCGTCAACGAGGAAAAGGTCGAAGGCGCGGTGGCGTACGATCAGCTGTCGAAAGTGATCGACGAAGCGATCGCCGAGGCGAAATAGGTTGCGACGTGACGGCCCGCCGCACCGGCGGGCCGCCGCGATAGTTTTTCAGGACCGTGCGCGGGGCACGGATGTTTCGAGAGGGGCACCTTGGTAACGTTCACAAAACTCCGGCTCTCCGGCTTCAAATCGTTCGTCGACGCCACCGAGCTCCAGATCGAGCCCGGCCTCACCGGGATCGTGGGTCCGAACGGCTGCGGTAAATCCAACCTGGTGGAAGCCCTGCGCTGGGTGATGGGCGAAACCTCCGCCAAGCAGATGCGCGGCGGGGAGATGGACGAGGTGATCTTCGGCGGCACCCGCGACCGGCCCGCCCGCAACATCGCCGAAGTTGCCCTTCAGCTCGACAACAGCATGCGCAAGGCCACCGCGCAGTTCAACGAAAGCGACGAGATCGAGGTGGCGCGCCGCATCGAGCGCGAGAAGGGGTCGCTGTACCGCGTCAACGGCCGCGACGTGCGCGCCCGCGACGTGCAGCTTCTGTTCGCCGATATCGCCACCGGCGCCCGCTCGACGGCGATCGTCAGCCAGGGCCGCATCGGGCAGATCATCCAGGGAAAGCCGGCCCAGCGCCGCCACCTGCTGGAAGAAGCGGCCGGCATCACCGGCCTGCATTCGCGCCGGCATGAAGCCGAACTGCGCCTGAAAGCGGCCGAGACCAACCTCGCGCGCCTCAACGACGTCATCACCGCGCTCGACGCGCAGCTCGAGGGCCTTAAGAAGCAGGCCCGCCAGGCGGCGCGCTACCGCACCATTTCCGACAGCATCCGCACCGCCGAAGCGCTCGTCCTCTTGATCAAGCGCGAGGAGGCGATCACCCACCTCGCCCGCGCCCGCGAGTCCCTCGCCGAGACCGAAGGCCAGGTGAATGAGCTGACCGGCGCGGCGGCGCACGCCTCGACCGTGCAGGTCGAAGCGGCGAGCGCCATGCCGGCCTTGCGCAAGACCGAAGCCGAAGCCGCGGCGCGGCTGCAGCACCTCGTCATCACGCGCGATAAGTTGGACGAAGAGCTCGCCCGCATCGCCCGCGCCCGCGAGGCGGCGGAAATGCGCATCGCCCATATCCGCGAAGACCTGAACCGGGAAGCGGCGCGCCTGGCCGATGCGGACGCGGCGCTGACGCGCATCGCCGACGAGCAGCGCGAGATCAACGAGGCCGTCGCCGCCGAGGCCGACGAGCGCGAGCGTACGCGCGTCGCTCTCGTCAATGCCGCCAAGACCGTGGAAGTGGTGGAAGAGGAGCTCACCCTCCTCCAGAAGCAACTTTCCGAAGCCGACGCGAGCCGCGCGGCCGCGCGCCAGCAGCTCAACGAAGGCGAGATGCGCCGCCAGCGCGCCGAGCGGCGCCTGGCCGACGTCATGCAGCTTCTCGATGCGGCCCGGGCGCAAGCCTTGGCGCCCGAGCTGATCGCCGCGGAAGAAGCGCGTTACGCGGAAGCCGAAGAAGCGCTCGCCGAAGCGCGGGCCGCGTGGGAAGAAGCCGAGCGCGCCCGCGCCGAAGCGCAGTCGGCCCATGACGCGGCGCGCAACCTGCTGCACGCCAAGAACGCCGAGCACACAAAACTCCAGGCCGAGGCTTCGGCGCTCGAGGACCTGCTTGCCGAGCCGACCAAGGCCGGCAACTGGAGCCCGATCATCGAAACGGTCACCGTCGAGCCGGGCTTCGAAGCCGCCCTCGGCGCCGCGCTGGGCGACGACCTTTCCGCGGCCGGCGACGACACGTCGCCGAAGCGCTGGATGGCGCTGCCGGCGTTCGTGGAACCCTCGGCGCTTCCCGGCGGCGTGCGCTCGCTCGCCGACGTCGTGAAGGCGAGCGGCCGTCTCGCCCGCCGCCTGTCGCAGGTCGGCCTCGCCGACGACGCCGAGACCGCGGCGCGCCTGCAGGCGGATCTCAAGCCGGGTCAGCGCCTGGTGACCGCCGCGGGCGATCTCTACCGCTGGGACGGTTTCGTCGCCGCGGCCGGTGCGCCGTCGGCGGCGGCCACGCGCCTGCGCCAGAAGAACCGCCTCAAGGAACTCCTGTCCGCTCTCGACCTGTCGGGCGCCGCAGCAAGGGAGGCCGAGGCCGCAGCCGCGGCCGCGAAGGACGCGATCGGCGCGGCGCAAAGCGCCGAGCAGGCGACCCGTCAGGCCGTGCGCAGCGCGGAAAGCGTGCGCAACCAGGCGCGCGATGCCGTGGGCGAGCTGCGTCAGAAGGCGGCGGCGGTGCAGAACCGTCTCAACGCGCTGGAAGAAAACCGCGCCCAGCTCCAGGGCGAACAGGAAGAAGCCGCGGCCCACGTGGCGGGCGCGCAGGAACGACTCGCCGAACTCGGGGACGGCGCCGCCTTGCGCGCGGAGGCGGAGAACAAACATGCCGGCCTCGGCCAGCTGCGCCAGGAGCTGATGGAAGCGCGCGCGGTGTACGACAGCCTTGCGCGCCAGGCCGAAGAGCGGGCGAAGCGCCTCACCCACCTCAACAATGAAACCGTGTCGTGGAACAGCCGCAAGGAGCAGGCCACGGAACAGGACGCGGCGCTGCGTCAGCGCCTGGCCGCCGAGGAAGAAGAGCTCGCGGTGCTCGCCGCGCGCCCCGAGGAGATCGCCGAGCAACGCAATGCGCTGATGGATCAGCTTCAGGCGGCGGAAGCGGCCCGCCGTGAAGCGGCCGATGCCTTGCAGATCGGCGAGAACGCGCTCGCCAAGGCCGACAAGACGCTGAAGGAAGCCGAGAACGCACTTCACACGGCGCGCGAAGAGCGCGTGCGCCGCGAAGGCGCCGTCCACCAGGGCGAACAGACGCTCGAGACGGTGGATGCGAACATCCGCGAGAAGATCAACTGCGAGCCGGCGGAGGTGCGCAGCCACACCAAGCTCGACGAGGGCGACGAGATGCCGACGCTCGAGCAGGGCGAGAAGCGCCTGCAGCGCCTCCTGTCCGAACGCGAGAACCTGGGCGCCATCAACCTGCGCGCCGAACAGGAGAGCGAAGAGCTGACCGCGCAGATCCAGGGGCTGGTCACCGAGCGCGACGACCTCGTCGGCGCCATCGCCCGCCTGCGCGAAGGCATCGCGACCCTGAACAAGGAGGGCCGCGACCGCCTGACCAAGGCGTTCAAGGAAGTCGACGGACATTTCCGCAACCTGTTCACCAAACTGTTCGGCGGCGGCCGCGCGCACCTCGAGCTGACCGAAGCCGAAGACCCGCTGGAAGCAGGCCTCGAGATCATGGCGAGCCCGCCGGGTAAGCGGCTCGGCAACCTCGGCCTGATGAGCGGGGGCGAGCAGACGCTGACCGCGATCGCGCTTCTGTTCGCGGTGTTCATGACCAATCCGGCTCCGATTTGTGTGCTGGACGAAGCGGACGCGCCGCTGGACGATGCGAACGTCGACCGCTTCTGCACGCTGCTCTCCGAGATCATCAAGATCACCGAGACCCGCGTGCTTGTCGTCACCCACCACCGCATGACCATGGCGCGCATGGACCGGCTGTTCGGCGTGACCATGGCCGAACGCGGGGTGTCACGCCTGGTGTCGGTGGACCTCAAGGCCGCGGCGGATATGGCGGAGCAGCAGGCGGCGTAGGGCCCATTTATAGCCGACGGGTCTGCATGCTATTCTGCACCACCCTCACAGGGAGGCGCAGGATGCGGTGGCTTTACGGCTGGATTGTCGTTTTCGGCTCAATGTCAGCGGCGGCGGCCGCTCCTGACGACAGTCTCTTCGGCATCACGGCCCGGACGAACGCTTATACCCTTCCTTACTGCAAGCCAGCGAAACAAGAGTTCTATTACGACTGCGAGATTCCGGCCGCCGCCTCGCTCTTCACGCACGCGAAGATCAACTTCGATTCAGATGAAGGCGTCTGCGGCATCAGCCTGAGTGTCGATCTTGAAGAAAAGGATTCCACCAAGGAGCGTGTGGAAGCAATTGTACGATTGCTCGACGACATATTCGGGCACGATAAGGCCGTCAGAACCAGCCTCAGCCGACTGATCTCCAACAATCCGCGCGATTGGTGGACCAAAGTAGGATTTGGCGTCTCGATCGACACCGTCGATAACGCCTGGCGGATTGAGGAGAACGCCAAACTGCGAAAATTATGGGAGGCCAATTTGCTGGTGACCCGCCGCTCCGGCGATAGATTTCACGTTCAGCTCGATGCCTATTTTCATCCGCACCGTTACTGTTACAAGCCGCCATTGCCAACGAAATACACGATAAGGGAACTTCCGGCTGGTGCCCTCAAATAAGAGTTTCCGTGGTTTGGTCATGAGCGGCCTAAGGGTGGCCGCTTTTGCCTTCGCAGTGATCGCCGCGACAAATGTATCTGCCGCGCCGCAGACCGCCACCATCAACGGCGCGCCGATCTCCTACGAGATCTGCGGTGACGAGAAAGCGCCGGGCGTCGTGCTGCTGCACGACGGTCTTGCGAACGCGGCGCTGTGGGATGCGGCGTGGCCGGGGCTGTGCGCGCATTACCGGGTCGTGCGCTACGACCGGCGCGGCTACGGCCGCTCGCCGCCGGCCAAGGAGTTCCACGCGCCGGTCGACGATCTCGCCGGGCTGATGAACCATGTCGGCTTCGAGCATGCACATCTGATCGGCGCGTTCACCGGCGCGGGCATCGCGCTCGACTTCGTGATCGACTATCCGGAGATGGCCGACCGCCTGGTGCTGGTGACGCCGAACGCGAGCGGATTCCGCGTGAGCGAGTCCATGATCTCGCGCATGCAAGGCCTTGAAGAGCACATCCGCAAGGGCGATATCGAGGCGACCGCAAGCGCGATGGCGGCCGATCCCTATTTCCTGGCGCCGCACAGCACCGCGGCGCGGGAGAAGCTTGCCGAGATCATCAAAGCCAGTCCCGGCGATCTCGGCGAACATCCGCGCCAGCGCCGCCGCGGCGACACGGCGCAGCACTTGAGCGAGATCTATGCCCCGACGCTGATTGTGGTCGGCGCCACCGACGATCCGTTCAACCACGCGGTCGCCGCGGCGATCCAGAAAGGCCTGCGCAACGCGCAGTCCCAGATGGTGCTCGATGCCGGGCACCTCCTCTATCTGGAAGCGCCGGATTCGTTTCTGAAGCTCGTGCTCGATTTCCTGAAGTAGCCGCCTGCGCGGGGACCTATGCACAGCCGGCGTTCCGTACGTACACCCCCATGCGGCGGATTCCGTGCGGCAGAAACCCGATTCCGCAAGAGGCGCAACGCGTTGGCTGCCGCATAAACCGTGCGGCAGTCATGCGGCAGATTGCTGCAGATTCCCCCGGAGAACGGCTTCAAGACGTGGGCGCACGTCCCAGGCCTGACGTTTGCCCGCGACATGTGCGACTTGCGACGTGCGGCGTCTAATGCCTTGCGCTGAATATGAAAGAAGCGATCTGCGCGCTTTGCGACATGCCGCGACATCGCGCGACATCAGCGCTGGTGACGGGCGGTGATGGCCGTCGGGTTTGTCGGAATGGTCCGCCACGAGGTTCCGGGGATGCAAACCGCGCCGTGCGCAGCGGTCGGACATGAAAACAAATACCCCTGGATCCTCGGCGCTTCGCGCCAAGGATGACACAAGGGAGGGTGCGTGGTCGTGGAGACCGGCGCCGTCTTAAGTTCGTCCATGCCGGCGTGGACGCAAACCGCGCCGTGCGCAGCGTCGGACATGAAAACAAATACCCCTGGATCCTCGGCGCTTCGCGCCAAGGATGACACCATGGAAGGTGCGTGGTCGTGGTGACCGGCGACGTCTTAAGTTCGTCCATGCCGGCGTGGACGCAAACCGCGCCGTGCGCAGCGTCGGACATGAAAACAAATACCTCTGGATCCTCGGCGCTTCGCGCCAAGGATGACACCATGGAAGGTGCGTGGTCGTGGAGACCGGCGCCGCGTCTTAAAGTTCAGGGTTGCCGGCAAAGCGGCGCTTGCCTACGGCCGTCACCCGGCTCGGAAGCTGCACCGGGGAGAGGACCGTGGCCGGCCCAACCGGCCATGGCGCGCGGACGCCGAGCGAAAAACCCGGCTATGGAATCGTGTCGCAGACCTTGCCACACGGCGGCGACGTCTGTCAATATAACTGGTACATCGCGGCGCGCGCCGGATCCGCACCCTCGCCGCGCCGGATCCGGCGTTTTCCAGCCGGGCGGAGGGCGCGGCGCAAACAGGGCATGAACACGCCGGATGGGGGGACATATTCATGCGCGCGGGCCCGTGCGGGCGGACGCAAAAGCCCGCGCAAAGCGACGTAAGCCCCGCGAATTCAAGGGGTTAGGTATGCCACCTATATCCTTGACACCCCTCCCCCCTGCCCATATGTTCCGCGCGCTTATCGCGCCGCGAGGGCCGATTTTCCGTGGTTTTTGTGGGGTTTGGCCGCGGGCAAACGTAAGTCGCCCGCCCTGTTCGAAAGACCCTGTTCATGCCGGAGAACGATCCGAAGCTCACGCCTGGATCTCCCAGCCTGGAGAGTGTCGAGGCGAGGCTTGCTGCGGTCCGCGAGGAGCGCGCGGAAAAGGCCGCCAAGGAAGCGGGCCAGGCAAAGCAGAGACAAGGTCTCGGGCTTGGCATGCGGATCGGGATCGAGCTTTTGGCCAGCGTGCTCGCCGGTGTCGGGATCGGTCTGTTGCTCGACAACTGGCTGGAGACGATGCCGATCTTCACGCTGGCGTTCGTCTCCATCGGCTTCGCGGCCGGCGTGATGAATGTGATCCGCGTCTCGCGCGGCCTCGATGAACGCATCGGGCTGGGGCGGGCGGTGAGAGAGAAAGAGGCGGCCGACCAGGCCGCGGGCAAGAAGGACGAGACGCCGAAAGCGCCGCCGAATGCCTGGGACGACGACGACGAATAAGAGTTAGGGCGAAGACGAGACGATGGCGCAGGAAAATCTCGAGACCGGTGCAGAACACGCCGAAGCCGCGCATGAGCAGCACGGCCCGATGGAACAGTTCACGATCAAGCCGCTGATCCCGATCCAGGTCGGCCGGCTCGACCTGTCCTATACCAATTCCGCCCTGTTCATGACCTTTGCGATCGCGCTGTCGGCGCTCCTGTTCTGGGGCGCGACGCGGGCGCGCACCATGGTGCCGGGCCGGCTGCAGTCGACGGCCGAGGTGCTGTACCAGTTCGTGCAGGACATGGTGATCTCGAACACGGGCAAGGAAGGGATGAAGTACTTCCCCTTCATCTTCACGCTGTTCCTGTTCATCCTGTTCGGCAACCTGCTCGGACTTCTGCCGTACGCCTTCACCTTCACCTCGCACATCGTGGTGACGGCGGCCCTCGCATTCTTCATCTTCTTCGCCGTGACCATCATCGGCTTCGCCCGTCACGGCCTGCATTTCTTCTCGCTGTTCCTGCCGCCGGGCACGCCCTTGTGGATGGCGTTCATCCTGGTCCCGCTGGAAGTCTTCTCCTACCTCATCCGTCCGGTGAGCATGAGCCTGCGACTGTTCGCGAACATGCTGGCCGGCCACGTGCTGCTGAAGGTGCTCGCGGGCTTCGTGATCTCGCTCGGCCTCCTGTTCGGCTGGGTGCCGTTCCTCGCCGTGTTCGGCGTGACGCTGCTCGAGATCCTGGTGGCCCTGATTCAGGCCTATGTGTTCGCGCTGCTGGCGTGCATCTACCTGAACGACGCGATCCACCTGCACTAACAGTCACTCACGTACCTTAATTCCACCACTTCCAAATCACCCAACGAAAGGGGAACTCACATGGAAACAGAAGCAGCAAGAATGATCGGCGCGGGCCTTGCGGCCATCGGCGTGCTCGGCGGCGGTATCGGCGTCGGCCAGGTGTGGGCACAGTACATGAACGCCGTCGCGCGCAATCCGTCGATGGCGGACACGCTGCGCACCCCGGCGTTCCTGGGCTTCGCGCTCTCGGAAGCGACCTCGCTGTTCGCCCTCGTGATCGCGCTCATCATCCTGTTCGGTTAATCGGACCGGCCGGATCCAGCAGAAGGCGAAGGCGCCATGCCGCAGTTCGACCCTACCTCCTTCAGCTCGCAGCTGTTCTGGCTCGCGATCTCGTTCATCGTCCTTTACTGGATCGTGGCGAAGATCGCCGTGCCGCGCATCGGCGAGGTGCTGGAGCAGCGCGCCCGGGTGATCCAGGAGGACCTGGACCGGGCGCTGGCGCTGAAGGCGGAGACCGACCAGGCCGTGGCGGCCTATGAGAAGGCCATGGCGGCGGCGCGCGAGCAGGCCGGCGAGCACATGCGCGCCGTGACCAACGAAGCCAAGGCGATCGCCGAGAAGCGCACCACCGAGCTTGCGACCCAGGTCGCAACCCAGGTGGCCGAGGCCGAAGCGCGCATCGCCAAGGCCAAGGAGGACGCGATGGCCTCCTTGCGCAGCATCGCCGCCGAGACCGCCAAGGACGTGGTGGCGAAGCTTGCGAACCTGTCGCCCTCGCAAGGGGACGTGGAAGCCGCGGTGGCGGCGGCGCTGAAGGAGACCAAGTAGATGTTCGCCGATCCTACATTCTGGGTAGGCCTTGCGTTCCTGCTGGTCGTGGCGCTGACCTTCGGCAAGGTGAGCCGGGCCGTGACGTCGGGGCTCGATACGCGCGCGGCCAAGATCCGCACGCAGATCGAGGAAGCCCGCAAGCTGCGCGAAGACGCCCAGGCGCTCCTCGCCGAATATCAGCGCAAGCAGCGCGACGCCATGGCCGAAGCGGAGAAGATCATCTCGTCGGCCAAGGCCGAAGCCGCGCGCCTCAGGACCCAGGCCGAAGCCGACCTCGAGCATGCGCTCGCCCGGCGCAAGGAGCAGGCCCTGGAACGCATCGCCCAGAGCGAAGCGCAGGCCGTGGCGCAAGTGCGCAATACGGCGGTGGATGCGGCGCTGGCGGCGGCGGAAAGCCTGATCACCCGGAGCCTGGACGGCGCCAAGCGCGACGCGCTGACCGACAAGGCGATCGGTGAAATCGCCGGGAAGCTGCATTAGCCTTCCCGCGACACAGCCTCGAACAGGCCCGCCGGAAACGGCGGGCTTTTTTGTTATTTCGTATCTGCGGGCTTCATTCCGCCGGTGCCGACGATCACCGCGCAGAGCGCCGCGAGCGGTATCCACGCAAGCGGCTGTCCGAACCCTGCCCAAAACAGATACCAGATACCCCTGGATCCTCGCGGCCTGGCGGCCGCAAGGATGACGGGGGATTTTATTCTATGAGGGTCTGACCCTATTTCTTCTATTTCTTCCTTATTAGGGTCTGACCCCATTTCTTTTATGTGGAGAGCTACTCCGCGGCCTGTTTGGCGCCGGCGTTCGCAGGCGGAGTCCAGCGCAAGACCGGACGCCGGGCGGCCTTGGTTTCGTCGAGGCGGCGGCGCGGGGAGAGTTGCGGCGCGGCCTGGAACTCGGCGGCCTTGCCCTCCTTGGCCTTGCGCGCGAGCGACAGGAGCGACGTGACGAACTGATCGAGCGCCTGCTTGCTTTCGGTCTCGGTCGGCTCGATCAGGAGCGCGCCGTGCACCACCAGCGGGAAGTACATGGTGGGCGGATGGAAGCCTTCGTCGATCAGCGCCTTGGCGATATCGAGGGTGGTGACGCCGGTGCCCTTCAAGAAGCGGTCGTCGAACACGCATTCGTGCATGCAGGGGCCGGCGAAGGCCGGGGTGAGCTCGGCCGAGAGCCGCGCCATCAGGTAGTTGGCGTTGAGCACGGCGTCGCCCGAAGCCTGCCGGAGGCCGTCGACCCCCATGCTCATCATGTAGCTGAGCGCGCGCACGAACACGCCGAACTGGCCGTGATAGCCCTTCATGCGCCCGAGGGCCTGCCTGGCAGCGCCATGTCCGGCGTGCTCCTCGACCTCATACCCTTCGCCGGCTTTCACCACCATCGGCACCGGCGCGAAGGGCGCGAGCTTGGCCGAGAGCACGGTCGGGCCCGCGCCGGGGCCGCCGCCGCCGTGGGGCGTGGAGAAGGTCTTGTGCAGGTTGATGTGCATGGCGTCGACGCCGAGGTCGGCGATGCGCAGGCGCCCGACGATGGCGTTGAAATTGGCGCCGTCCATATAGAAGTAAGCGCCCGCCGCATGCACCGCTTCGGCGATCTCGATGCATTCCGTTTCGAACAGCCCGCAGGTGTTGGGGTTGGTGATCATCACCGCCGCGACCGTATCGCCGTGTTCGGCGAGCTTGGCCTTGAGCACGGCGAGATCGACGCGGCCGTCAGCGTTCGCAGGGATGGCCTCGACGGTATAACCGCACAGCGCCGCGGTCGCCGGATTGGTGCCGTGGGCCGATTCCGGAACGATGATGATCTTGCGCTGCGCCTGGCCGTTCGCGTCATGCGCGGCGTGGATGCACATCAGGCCGCAGAATTCGCCGTGCGCCCCCGCAGCCGGCGACATGGCGACCGCCGCCATGCCGGTGAGCTCGGTGAGCCAGCGGGCGCAGGTGTCGATCAGCTCCATCGCGCCTTGCGCCGTCGAGATCGGCTGGAAGGGATGGATCTCGGCGAAGCCGGGAAGCCGCGCCATCTTCTCGTTGAGGCGCGGGTTGTGCTTCATGGTGCAGGAGCCGAGCGGATAGAAACCGGAATCGATCGAATAATTCTTCTGCGAAAGGCGCGTGTAATGGCGCACGACTTCCGGCTCGGACAATCCCGGAAGGCCGATGGGGCCCGCGCGCTTGAGATCGCCCAGGCGCTGCTTCGACGTCGGCAGCGCCGGCAGATCGACCGCGGTGGCGCCCGGCGTATCCTGTTCGAAGATCAGGTTCTGCTCGAACTGCAGGCCCTTGTGGCCGCTGGCGGTGGTGGGAGCGGTCATGACAATACCTCCGTAAGGGCCTTCACAAGCTTGACCTGATCCTCCGTGCTGTTGGTTTCGGTGGCGCAGACGATGAGGAGGTTCGCGAGCTCGGGGTAGGTCGGATAGAAGCGCGAGGCGGGCACGCCGCCGAGCACGCCTTTCCGGGCGAGGGCTTCGACCACGCCCGCGGCGGGCTTCGGCAGGGCGAGGGTGACTTCGTTGAAGAAGGCGGACGGCAGAAGCTTCACGCCCTTGATGCCCTCGAGCTTATCGGCGAGATCGCAGGCGGTGGCGTGGTTGAGCGCGGCGAGCCGCTGGAAGCCGGCATCGCCGAGCAGCGTCATGTGCACCGAGAAGGCGAGCGCGATCAGGCCGGAGTTGGTGCAGATGTTGGAGGTCGCCTTCTCCCGGCGGATATGCTGCTCGCGGGTCGAGAGCGTGAGCACCCAGCCGCGGCGGCCGTCCTCGTCGGTGGTCTCGCCGCAGAGCCGGCCCGGCATCTGGCGGAGGAATTTCTCGCGGGTGGCAAAAAGACCCACACCGGGCCCGCCGAAGGACATCGGACCGGCCAGCGACTGCCCCTCGCCGACGACGATATCGGCGCCCATGGCGCCCGGGGATTTGAGGAGGCCCAGCGAGACGGGCTCGGTGACGCAGACGACGAGCAGCGCGCCGGCCTTGTGGCACGCTTCCCCGAGCGGCGTGTAGTCGGCGATCTGGCCGAAGAAGCCCGGGGTCTGCACGACGACGCAGGCAAGATCGGGCGTGACGCGCCCGATCAGATCCTCGACGCCGTACGGGTCGGGCGCGAGGCATTCGACCGCGACGTCGAGGAATTTCATCTGCGTTTTCGTGACGTCGCGGTAGTGCGGGTGCACGCGCCCCGAAACCAGCGCGTGCCCGCGCTTGGTGACGCGGCAGGCCATGGCGACGGCTTCGGCGCAGGCGGTGGCGCCGTCGTACATGGAGGCGTTGGCGACCTCCATGCCGGTGATGAGCGCCACCTGGGTCTGGAACTCGAAGATCGCCTGGAGCGTGCCCTGGCTGATCTCGGGCTGATAGGGCGTGTAGGCGGTGAGGAACTCGCCGCGCTGGATGATGTAGTCGAGGGAGGCCGGGGTGTGATGGCGATAGTTGCCGCAGCCGAGAAACGCGGGCGACGCGGCGCAGTTCATGTTCTTCGCCGCCATGGCGCCGAGGGCGCGCTCGACCTCGATCTCGCTCATGGTTTTCGGAAGGTCGAAGCGCGCGGAGGCGAGCGCCTTCTTCGGCAGATCGCGGAAGAGCTCGTCGACCGAGCCGACGCCGATCTGGGCGAGCATGTCGCGGCGGTTGGTGTCGCTTAAGGGGAGATAACGCATCGGATGCCGTTCCTCGCTTTGTGATTTATCCCTTCCCCTGCCAGGGGGAGGAAGAAAGACGCTAGTGACTCAACTCGGCCACATATTTGTCGTAGGCGGCCTGATCCATCAGGCCGTCGAGCTCCGCTGGGTTCGAGAGCTCGATCTTGAAGAACCAGCCGGCCCCTTGAGGGTCTTCGTTCACGGTCTGCGGCGCGTCGGGGAGCGCCGCGTTGCCTTCCTTCACCGTTCCGCTGACGGGGGAATAGACTTCGCTGGCGGCCTTCACCGATTCGACCACGGCCGCTTCGCCGCCGGCCTTCAGCGTCTTGCCCGGCGCGGGCACTTCCACAAAGACAATGTCGCCGAGCTGGGCCTGCGCATATTGGGTGATCCCGACGGTGCCGACCTTCCCATCGAAGTTGATCCACTCGTGATCCTTGGTGAAACGCAGGCTCATTGAACTCCCCTTCTCTCCCTAATCTTTCTTATAACGATGCGGCGCGAACGGCAGCGGCGCGACTTCAGCGGGAAGCGCCTGGCCGCGCACGATGAGGTTCACCTTCGTGCCGTTCGCCGCGAATTTGGAATCCACATAGCCCATGGCCACCGGTGCGTTCACGCTCGGGCCGAAGCCGCCCGAGGTGATCTCGCCGATCCTGTTGCCGCGATCGTCCTGGATCTCGGTGTGGGCGCGCGCAGGCGCTTTGCCGAGCGGCCTGATGCCGACACGTTTGCGCGCGGGGCCTTCTTTCAGCTGCCGTTGAATCTTCGCCGCGCCGGGAAACCCGCCTTCTTCGCGCCGGCGCTTGCCGATGACCCACGCGAGGCCCGCTTCGACCGGCGTGGTGGCGGTGTCGATATCGTTGCCGTAGAGGCACAAGCCGGCTTCGAGGCGCAAGGAGTCACGCGCCCCGAGACCGATGGCTTCGACTTCCGGCTCGGCGAGCAAACGGCGCGCGACCTCCTCGGCCCTGGCGGCGGGAACGGAAATCTCATAGCCGTCCTCGCCGGTATAGCCGGAGCGGAACAGCCGCACGGGCACGCCGCCGAAGGAATCGACGCGGCTGGTCATGAAGGACATGGACGCCGCGGCGGGGATGAAACGCGCGAGCACCTTCGCCGCCAGAGGCCCCTGCAGCGCGAGCAGCGCCGCGTCGTCATGGCGCACGAGCATCGCTTTACCTTTGAGCTTGGCCGCGATGTGCGCGAAGTCCTGGTCCTTGCAGGCGGCGTTGACGACGAGATACAGCGTATTCTCCTTGCCCGCCTCGGCGGGGCGCGTAACCATGAGATCGTCGAGGATGCCGCCCTCGTCGTTGAGGAGCAGGGTGTAGCGGATCTGGCCGGGCCTGAGCGCCTTGAGATCGCCGGGCACGAGCGTTTCGAGCGCGGCGTCGACCGCGGCGCCGCTCAGCTCGGCCTGGCCCATGTGCGACACATCGAAGAGTCCCGCCTCGGCGCGGGTATGCATATGTTCCTTCAGCACACCGAGCGGATAGTTCACCGGCATGTTGTAGCCGGCGAAGGGCACCATCTTCGCGCCGAGCGACAGATGCAACGGCTCCAGCGGCGTGTGCTTCAGAGGGGCAGACGGATCGGCCACGCGGTTCTCCAAAACAGGTTCAACGCGCCGCGCTGCAAGACGGACTCAGATTCGCCCTGTCGCGGCGCCCTCCTCTGTCGGAAAACCTGAAAGAATCACCGGCGTTCAGAAAGATCCGGCTTACATCTTCGGTGAGACGGCGCGGGACGCCGGCTGCTTTCCAGAGTGCCAATCCCCCGCGGTCCTTTTGCCTGAGAGTTTCCGAGGGCGGTTGCTCCTTCGGCGCCGGCCAACGTGCAAAGCCGGTCTCTTCCACGGGGGGATAAGGCGCAGAGAGTGTGGGCTGATTCGCCGAAGGCGGTCAACGCCGCGACGCCTAAATGTTGTGGAAAACGCCCGCCCGTGGAACCAAATATGCACTCAGCTGTGGATAAGTCGCGCGAGGCTTCCCGTGAGGCGCTTTTAGCGCTTCACGACGCCCACGAGACCAGGAACCAGGAACCTCTGAATCCTCGCGCGGCGCGCAAGGATGGCGGCGGAGTGCGTGGATCGGCAACAGAGCCTAACGGATGCGCGTGCGGTTGAACGCGAGCTGCTCATCGGTGAGCTGGAAACCGACATAGATGTCGTAAGCCGCCGAAGGGCGCGCCTTGGTGACGGGCAAGGTGAGACTGATGGTCTCGGTCCAGCGGTCGACCTTCGAGGCGCCGCCGCGGCTGTCGCGCCGCACTTCGAACACCTGTTTCGCGGCCGGATCCGGGAAGAGCTGCGGAATGGCGACAAAATAATAGAGCGGAATCTCGCCCGCGGGCGCGGCGGCGCCGGTCGCCAGGGCGAATTCGACCTCCATTTCGACTTCGGCTTCGCCTTCGTCGTTCTCGAGGTCCTGGGTGCAGGAGCCTTCGTAGCGGACGATCTCCGCCTGATAGACGATGTCGCCGACCTCGCGGCCGGGGCCCTCGCGGAACTGGGTCACGTTGGCGGTGGCGCTGTCGACGCGAACGTCCGGGCACGGGGGCACGGTGCGGTCCGGCGCGCAGGACGCGAGCAGCGCGGCGGCAAGAGCCGCAGCGCCGGCAGCCGAGAGAACGCGTGCGCGCGAGCCGGTAAATCTGTCCATACGGAGAGCAGGCCTAATCGTTAACGCCAAAATTCGGGGGAAACTTGCATGCCCGAACCCGTGAGGCAAGCGCTAGAAGGCGAATAACACTGGGCTTTTCCGGCAATCTCCACGAAAACGATTGGGGGACCGTTGCACCTGACGGTACAATCCAAAGAAAAAGTTCGAAAAGATGGCTGTCTATACCGAAGTTTCCGACGACGACCTCAAAGCCCTCTCCGACGCCTACGACATCGGCGAGATCGTGAGCTGCAAGGGCATCGCCGAAGGGGTCGAAAACTCCAATTTCCTGATCGAGACCACACGCGGGCCTTACATCCTCACGCTTTACGAAAAGCGCGTCGATCCGAAGGACCTGCCGTTCTTCCTCGGTTTCATGGAGCACCTGTCCTTGAAGGGCTGCGTCGCCTGCCCGGTGCCGATCAAGGGGCGGGACGGCCAATCCCTGCGCACCATCGCCGGCCGGCCGGGCGCCGTGATCAGTTTCCTGCGCGGCATCTGGCCGCGCCGGATCACGCCCGAGCATTGCGCCGAGGTGGGCACGGCGATGGCCAAGCTGCACAACGCGGGACTCAGCTATCCCGGCCGCCGGGCCAACAATCTCTCGGTCGAGGGCTGGCAGCAACTGGCGAGCCGCATCCCCAAGGAGATCGCGGCCAAAGTGGACATCACCTTGCCGAGGCTGATGCGCACGGAGCTCGAGGCGCTGTCGGCGGCGTGGCCGCAGCTGGACGCGACACCGGAGCTGCCGTCCGGGGTGATCCACGCCGACCTTTTCCCGGACAATGTTTTTTTCCTCGACGGAAAATGTTCGGGCCTGATCGACTTCTATTTCGCCTGCACCGACTTCCTGGCGTACGACGTCGCCATTTGCCTGAACGCCTGGTGTTTCGAGCCGGACGGCGCCTTCAACATCACCAAGGCGAAACGCATGTTCGCCTCCTATGAAGCCGTACGGCCGCTGTCGGCGCTGGAGAAACAGACGCTGCCGTTGTTCGCACGCGGCTCGGCGCTGCGCTTCATGCTCACCCGCCTGTACGACTGGGCGAACACGCCGCCGGGCGCGATGGTCAAGCCGAAGGATCCGCGCGAGTACCTGCACAAGCTGAATTTCCACCGGCGTGTGAAAGACATCTCCGCCTATGGGCTCGCCTAGATGCGCCGAGGCGACGCGGAACCTCAGACCGTCGCGCTGTTCACCGACGGCGCCTGCCTCGGCAACCCGGGCCCGGGCGGCTGGGCGGCGCTGCTGCGTTACAAGGGCAGCGAGAAAGAGCTGGCCGGCGGCAAGGCGCTGACCACCAACAACCGGATGGAACTGATGGCGGTCATCCAGGGGCTGAAAGCGTTAACGCGCGCCTGCACCGTGACCGTGTTCACCGACAGCCAGTATGTGCAGAAGGGGATCACGGCGTGGATCCACGGGTGGAAAAAGAAAGGGTGGAAGACCGCCGACAAGAAGCCCGTGAAGAACGCCGATCTGTGGCAGGCGCTGGATGAGGCGAGATTGGGGCACAATGTGACGTGGATGTGGATAAAGGGACATGCCGGTCACATCGAAAACGAGCGTGTCGACGAGCTCGCGCGCGCGGAAGCGGAGAAATTCCGCGCCTAAAGTCCGCGATTTTGCGAATTCCCCTGAAAGTTCCGAACAAATGGCGGTCCAAATAAGGTAAAATGTTGATATTCCGTGGGCTTGCGAACCGGGGTCCCCTCTCAGCGTTAGACGTCATATTGGTAAAATCAGAGGACGCCATGGGCAGAGCATTTGTACAGACCTCGGGTTATCTCACCGGACAGCTTCTTGTCGCCATGCCGACGATGGCTGATCCCCGCTTTCACCGGACCGTGATCTATGTGTGCGCGCATTCCGCCGAGGGCGCGATGGGCCTGATCGTCAACAAGCCGCTCAACGATCTGCGCTTCACCGACATCCTGGGCCAGCTGAAGATCACGCCGCGCTCGAACAGCTGCTCGCAGATCCACGTGCATCGCGGCGGGCCGGTCGAGGTGCAGCGCGGCTTCGTGCTCCATTCATCCGATTATCAGAAGACCGGCACCGTGGTGGTGAACGAGGACATCGCGCTGTCGGCGACGACCGAGATCCTGAAGGACATCGCGGAAGGCTACGGCCCGCACCACAACCTGATGGCGCTCGGCTACTCCGGCTGGGGCCCGAGCCAGCTGGACGAAGAGATCAAGCGCAATGCCTGGCTGTGCGTGCCGGCCGATTCCGGGATCCTGTTCTCGGACGGTTACGACCACAAGTGGGACCTCGCGCTCGCCCGCCTCGGCGTCGCGCCGCACCGGCTGTCCAGCGAAGTGGGACACGCGTAGAGAAGCAAGACCAAGCTACGCGAGTGATGGGATTTGCGGGGCAGCTCGAGGAACGGAGCTGCCCCGCGATTTTTTTTGGGGCGCGGCTCCGCTGGGAAAACAGAGACCAGATACCCCCCTGGATCCTCGCGGCTGCGCCGCAAGGATGACGTCGTGCCGGCGGTGCGCGCTCCGCTGTGAAAACAGATACCAGATACCCCTGGATCCTCGCGGCTGCGCCGCAAGGATGACGTCGTGCCGGCGGTGCGCGCTCACCGGTGAAAACAGGGACCAGATACCCCTGGATCCTCGCGGCTGCGCCGCAAGGATGACGTCGTATTGGCGGTGGGCTCCGCTGTGAAAACAGGGACCAGATACCCCTGGGTCCTCGCGGCTGCGCCGCAAGGATGACGTCGTATTGGCGGTGGGCTCCGCTGTGAAAACAGGGACCAGATGCCCCTGGGTCCTCGCGGCTGCGCCGCAAGGATGACGCCGTGCCGGCGGTGCGCGCTCCCCGCTGTGAAAACAGGGACCAGATACCCCTGGATCCTCGCGCGCTTCGCGCGCCAGGATGACGTCGTGCCGGCGGTGCGCGCTCCCCGCTGTGAAAACAGTGACCAGATACCCCTGGATCCTCGCGGCTGCGCCGCAAGGATGACGTCGTGTCGGCGGTGCGCGCTCCGCTGTGAAAACAGGGACCAGATACC
>JBFWOJ010000007.1:0-181875 GCA_050250575.1 Rhodospirillaceae bacterium
TGGTCGCCCAGGCCCGCCGGGAGGCCCCCGAGGTAGACTCTCTATTATGTGTGGACCCCCTGGAGACGGCGGCTGACAAATTGAGCGCCCTGGCCTGGCGGACCCACGCCCGCGACCGCTCAGACCCAAAGGATGACCCGACCATCGTGCGCCACCTTCACGACCTGGCCCTCCTCAAATCCCAGGCCGAGGGGAACCCGGCCTTTGCCGACCTGGCAGCCCTTAACCTGGAGGCCGATGCCTCCCGCGCCAAGGCTCCAGGAATGACCGGGACGGTCCTGGCCCGGGCCATGCTCGTACGGATCGGCTCGGACAAGCTCTGGCGGGAAGAATATGAAAGGTTCGTTGCCCAGGTCTCCTATGCGCCGGCGGGGGAGGAAATGACCTTCGACGGGGCGGTGGAGGCCTGCCAGGGGCTCGTCGATTTCGTGTGTCAACGGGACCGGCAGCAGGCCGCCGCGGAACTTCGCGACGCGATCGGCAAGCCGTCGCTGGGCGGGCTCAACATCAAGGACATGATCGAGGACGGACGAAAGTGAGTCACACGCACTTGCTTTAGAGCGACCAATACATGAGAGTCCGACTGCATTGATAACAGCGAATGAATGCGAAAAGAGATTTGACTCTTCAGTCGATGTCAGAAAGTGCGCGCGATATTTTTTGGCACAATTTGGCACAAAAGTTTGGAATCTCGGCGACACTCAGAGACTCACTGCGACACTCTAAGACACTGAAAAAATTCGATGTCGGCGAATCGCAAATGATTTCAAAGAGGCCAGATTCGACTTCCAAGCTTACGACGAGGGTTCGATTCCCTTCACCCGCTCCATCCCCGCTCGCTGACCTACGAAAACTCCCCTTCGCGGGACCCCTGGCGCTTCGGCGTGGTAAGCGAGCCGCTTGCGCGCTCTGCCTTGGCAACCCCACTTCCCTCTGAGTCTAGGGAGGCGCTAAGGTTTGGTCTCGGCTACCCCGGGGGACCACCGCATGACACATCGCATCCGCACGCTGCTCGCCACCACCACGCTTGCCGCGCCGCTCGCGCTCGCGTCCTGCAACCAGCAAAGTGCGACTGCGCCGGCGCCGGCGGATGCCAAGCCTGCCTTCAGCGTCGTCGAGGCCTCGATCACCGACATGCAGAAGGCCATGCAGGAAGGACGCGTCACGTCGCGCCAACTGGTCGAGCAATACCTCATCCGCATAGCCATGTATGATCACCGCCTGAAGGCCGCGGTTTCCGTCAATCCCAATGCCCTTGCGCAGGCCGACGCCCTGGATAAGGAGCGCGCTGCGGGCAAGGTCCGTGGTCCGCTGCACGGCATTCCCGTTGCGGTAAAGGACAATATCCATACCGCTACCGACATGCCGACTACGGGGGGCGCGATCGCGTTCAAGGGGTACTACCCGCCTTATGACGCGACGCTGGTGACGAATCTCAAGGAGGCCGGCGCGATCATCATTGCGAAGTCGACCTTGACCGAGCTCGCGAACTGGATGGCCGGCCCGCCGAACCAGATGGAGTCCGGCTACAACGCCCTCATCGGCCAGAGCTATAACCCCTACGACCCGCGCATGCAGGCGGACCTGGAGCCGGAATTGAATACCGGCGGTTCCAGTTCGGGGATCGGCGTGGCGGTGAACATGTGGGCCGCGAGCGTCGGCACCGACACCGGCGGCTCGGTGATGAGTCCCACAAACGCGAACATGCTCGCAGGCATTCGCGCGACCACCGGACGCATCAGCCGTTGGGGAATCATCCCTGTCAGCCTCGACCAGGACATGTCCGGTCCGATGGCAAAAACCGTGACCGACGTTGCCATCATGCTTGGCGCGATGGAAAGCAAGCAGCCGGACCCCAACGACCCGGCCACCACCAAGTGCCAGCCCCCGGCGAACAACGATTACACCCAGTTCCTCGACGCCAACGCGCTCAAAGGCGCGCGCATCGGTGTTTCGCGGGCGGGAATCTTTACGCCGCTCGACCTGCCGGGCGGCGGCAGACGTCCCGGCCTGCGGCCGGACGAGCTCGCCGCGATGGAAGAAGCCATCGCTGCGATCAAGGCCGCGGGCGCGGAGATCGTCGAAAAGGACTTTCCGACCTTTCTTGAGAAGGATCCGAAAAAGAACTTCGGTTTGCATGTTGTCTGTCAAACCGGCGTTTCGGGCGTCAATGAGAACTGCTCGATCATCTTCAATTACGGGATGAAACGCGACTTCAACGCCTGGGCGGCAAGCCTAGGCCCCAACGCGCCTTTCAAGAATTTGACTGAACTGCGTGAATGGAATCTCGCGCACACGGACTGGAACACCATGCGCTATAAGCAGTCGCGTCTCGACAGCTCGGACGCCACCGATCTTGTGAAAGACAAGGCCCGTTACGACGCCGACCGCGCGCGCGGTCTTGAGATGAGCAGAGCGCAAGGCATCGACGTGCTTCTGGTCGGCGAAAAGGTCGACGCCGTGCTGTTCCCCGGATCGAGCGGCGCCGAGTTCGCATCGCGCGCTGGTTATCCGGGTCTTGTGGTACCGTTTGGTATGGTCACCAATCCCGGCAACGGACCGGACGGGAAGCCGACAGGCGAGCGTGATCGCCCGTTCGGCGTGAGTTTCGTCGGGCCGGAATGCGGCGAGCCGCGTGTGCTTGCCATCGGCTATGCCTTTGAGCAGGCCACAAAGCGGAGGGTCCCGCCGCCGCTGTTTCCCTAGGCGCCCACCAGGTCGGTTCCATCGGCAGGTTTTTGCTTATGAGACTGCCGCCAATGGCCGGAATCCGCCGATAAGCCTGTGCCGCGGAGTGCACTCGCGAATGGAATCAGCGATTTACACGCCGACTCCCTTTCAGCGTGGAGCTGGCATATCACTTGCAGGCTTTCGCCCTCCAGGGAGAGGGGCCGCGCGCGGCCCTGCAGGGAGCGGATGGTGCGGACGCGGTGTGCGTTGCTCGCGACGGAGAATCCTCATGCGAAATTTTCGGACGCGGCGCCACGCGCTGCGACTGCTCGCGTGCGCATGATGTGCTGCGCCCCGTCGTTTGATGGACCCGGCATCCGTCTCTAAAATCGCCCGGATGACCAGTGAAATGTCCGTTCCGCGCAGCCTTATGACCCGAAGAACGCTTGCGGCCGCCTTCGGCGCCGTGGCTTTGATCGGCGCAGGCCTGTTGAGCTATGTGCTCGCCGAGCGTGCCGCGCTGCGGAACCTGGGCCGCGCGGCGCAGGACCGGCTGAGTCTGCTCGAGCGCACGCTCGATTATACCGTCGGCCGGTTCAGTTACCTTCCCGACGTGCTGTCCCAGGCAGCTCCTATCATCGAGGCCTATCGAAACCCATCCGATCCGCGTGCGATAAGAGACGCTAACCTTTACCTCAAGTCACTGAACGAAACCGCGGGCTCGGCCGACCTTTACATCGTCGATCGCAACGGCGTCGCCCTTGCGGCCAGCAATTTCGACCGTGAAGCCACCTTCGTCGGACAGAATTATGCGTTCCGCCCCTATTTCACCGACGCCCTGACGACCGGCGAGGGACGCTACTACGCGGTCGGCGTCACGACCGGTCAGCCCGGATATTTTCTCTGGCACGCGGTTCCGGACGCCGACGGAAGCACCATCGGCGTGGCTGTCGTGAAGATCGACCTTCTACATCTGCAGGAGGACTGGAAAAGCGCGGGCGACATCGTCGCCATGGTCGATGCGAACGAGGTGATTTTCCTCACCAGCCATCCCGACTGGCAGTACCGGCCGATGACGCGCTTGAGCGCCGATCAGATCCGCATGTTCCGTGAGACGCAGCAATACGGCGGCGCGGTCTTAAAGGCGAGCCCGCTGTTGTCCGGTGAGCGCGAAGTCGACGGCGTGATGGTGGAGAATGTCGACGACGGCTCGGTCACCGGCCATGAGTACGTGGCGTTCTCGCGCACGCTGCCGCAGTATGGATGGACGCTCCTGGTATTGAGCGACATGCGAAATGTCCAGCTTCAGGCCGGCATCGCCGCCGGCGGCGCCGTCGTCACCGTGATTGCGGCGTTCCTGATCGTCCTGGTCAGTCATCAAAGGCGCCAGATCGCCAGGGCCAAGCTCAATGCCCACGCGCTGCTCGAGCAGCGCGTCGCAGCGCGAACGGCGGAACTCACCGCCGCGAATACACAGTTGTCGGTCGAGATCGACCAGCGCATTCGCATCGAACAGAACTTGCGGCGGGCTCAGGACAACCTGGTCCACGCAACCAAGATGGCGAGCCTTGGCCAGGCGCTGGCCGGCGTTGCTCACGAAATCAATCAGTCGCTTTCGGCTTTGCGCACGTATATCGCGAGCACGCAAGTTTTCCTCAGCCGCGCCGACAAGGAACTCGCCTCCGGCAACCTGAACACGATCTCATCGATCGTCGAGCGCATGGGCGAGCTCACCCAGCACCTCAAGAGCTTTGCCCGTAAGGAAACAGTTGCCAAGCAATCCACAGATCTTACCGCTGCGATCCGTTATGGCCTGAAATTGATCGACTACCGCATCACGGCGGACGACGTGCAGCTTTCGGTCATCCTTCCCGGTCGCCCGGTCTACGTCCTCGGTAACACCATCCGCCTCGAACAAGTGGTGGTGAATCTGGTTTCGAATGCGCTTGACGCAATGCGCGATCATCCGCATCGCCATTTGACTGTCGAGCTGATTCCCGACGGCAGCTCGGCGGTGCTTGAAGTCACGGATACGGGGCGCGGCATCGCGCGCGAACAGTTGAGCTCGGTGTTCGATCCATTTTACACGACCAAGGATGTCGGCGAGGGGCTCGGCCTTGGTCTGTCGATCTCCTACGGCATCGTCAAAGACATGGGAGGGGAGATTTCCGTGGAAAGCGAGCTGAATGTCGGCACGACGTTCCGCGTCACCTTGCCGCGAGCCGCCGAAGTGGCATCATCGGCGGAGGTCAGCGCATGACGCCCAGAGTGCTGGTGGTCGATGACGAGGAGCAGGTGCGCCATTCGATCGTGCAGTGGCTCGGCCTCGGCGGGTTCTCCGTCGAGGCGGCGGCAAACGTCCAAGAGGCGATTGCCGCGATCCGCCGCAAAATGCCGACCGTCGTCTTAAGCGACTTCAAGATGCCTCAGAAGTCGGGAATGGACCTCATGCACGACGTGCACAAGATCGATCCGGATATCCCGGTGGTCCTTCTAACGGCGCATGGCGACGTTCAGTTGGCCGTCGCGGCGATGCGGGACGGCGCTTACGACTTCCTCCAGAAGCCCTACGCTCCGGACCATCTCACCGCCGTGATCACCCGGGCCGTCGAGCAGCGCAAGTTGAAACTCCAACTGCGCGAACTTTCCCAAAAGGTTGCCGCTCGGGAAGGTCTGGAAGCGCGTCTCATGGGTACATCCGCCGCGATCGCCCGCGTGCGCGCCATGGTCGCCGAACTATCGGTGCATAACCGCGACGTCATCGTCGCCGGCGAGACCGGAACCGGCAAAGAGGTTGTCGCCCGCGCTCTGCACGATCTCGGACCGAGGTCGGGAAAGCCGTTTGTCGCGGTCAACTGTGCGGCGGTGCCGTCCGAATTGTTCGAGAGCGAGCTCTTTGGCCACGAGGCCGGCGCCTTCACCGGTTCGCGCGGCGTGCGCGAAGGCAAGTTCGAATACGCCCACGGCGGCACGGTACTACTTGACGAGATCGAGAGCATGCCGCTCGTTCTGCAAAGCAAGTTGCTGCGTGTATTGCAGGAACGCACCATCGAGCGCGTGGGATCGAACAGGAGTATTCCGATCGATATCCGCGTCGTCGTTGCTACCAAGTGCAATCTCGAAGCGGAGAGCCGCAGTGGACGCTTCCGCGCCGACCTCTTTTATCGCTTGATGGGCGCCGAGATTCCGTTGCCGCCATTGCGCGCGCGTGAGGGCGACATTCTTCTCCTGTTCGAACACTTCGCGATGGCTGCGGCCGCCATCGCCGGTACGAAGGTGCGTCCCCTGTCGGCGTCGGATATCGAAGTTCTGCTGATGCATCAATGGCCTGGTAACGTGCGCGAGCTCAAGGCGGTGGCAGAACGCTACGGACTTGGCCTCAAAGCCGCCGGACAGACTGTGCAGGACATCTTGCGGCACGCAGAACCGAACCAATCGACCGGCGGCCACGCATTGGCCGACCGGGTCGCGGCTTACGAGCGGCGTCTTATCGAAGCGGCTCTTCGCGACCACGCCGGGTCGATCGCCGCAGTAATCGACACCCTCAACATCCCCCGGCGAACCTTGAACGAAAAAATGGCCAAGTACGGCCTGTTACGTCCCGGCCGGGGCGGGCCGGCGCCGGAGGAGGCGTGACTGGTGCTGACAAAGCCTGCCGACATCGCTTTTCCGAACATTAAACGTGCGACAGCACGCATCATGTTTCGGTGGCCTCGCCGGTGACGTTGCGCCGGCATTCATCCGACATCCCACCGCGGCAGCGAGGGTCGACCCCGCGTCACAGTCAAACCGGGTATTGCACGCGGATAGTCTCATGCTACGGGAGAGGGGTGTGCTGTGCCGGCTCTGTAACGCCGTCGCGGCTTGCCGGGGGCTTGGGGCCAAAGTACGGTCGTCCTTTAATGTGTTAACCTGTGGTCACTTTCGGGAACGGCGAAGATGACTGTTAAAAATGAGAATGTGGGGGTACGTGGGTAATGGCTGAAATCGCAGCAACGGGAACGGCGCAAGTCGACAAGATGACCGCGGCGGACATGGCGCGGCGGGTGAAGATGATCTTCCTTGGCTCGGCGGGGAATCTCGTCGAGTGGTATGACTTCTACGCCTATGCGGCCTTTGCGCTGTATTTCGCGCCGTCGTTCTTCCCGAACACGGACCCCGTTGTGCAGCAGCTGCAGGCCGCGCTTCTGTTCGCTTTCGGCTTCATCGTCCGGCCCATCGGCGGCTGGCTGTTCGGCCACTTCGCCGATCGCTACGGCCGGCGCAACGCGCTGACGACCTCGGTGCTGCTCATGTGCATGGGCTCGCTGATCATTGCGGTCTCGCCGACCTATGCCCAGATCGGCATCTGGGCGCCGGTAATCCTTGCCGTGGCCCGCGTCATTCAGGGTCTTTCCCTGGGCGGCCAGTACGGCACCAGTGCCACTTATCTGTCCGAAGTTGCGCACCCGCAGCATCGCGGCTTCTTCTCCAGCTTCCAGTACGTGACCCTGATCGGCGGCCAGCTGACGGCGATCATCGTGCTTCTGATCCTGCAGAAAGTGTTCCTGACCACCGAAGAGATCCGCGAGTGGGGCTGGCGCATCCCGTTCTATATCGGCGGTGCGCTCGCGATCTTCACTGCGGTGATGCAGAAGCAGCTGCACGAGACCGAACAATTCGTCGCGGCGAAGAAGGAGGCGGAGAAGAAGGGCAAGAAGATCGGCGGCATCCGCCAGCTGCTCAACTACCCGAAGGAAATTGCCATCGTCGTCGGCCTCACCATGGGCGGTACGACGGCCTTTTACACCTACACCACCTACATGCAGAAATACCTGAAGCTGTCGGTGGGCCTCACCGACGAGCAGACCACCTTCGTCACCGCCGGCTCGCTCGTGTTCGCGCTCTGTCTGCAGCCGTTGTACGGCGCGCTTTCCGACAGGATCGGACGCCGGCCGCTGTTGATCTTCTTCGGGGTGTGCGGAACGCTGTTTACGATCCCGATCCTGACCACCCTTCAGACCGCTTCCGGCCCGTGGCAGTCGTTCTTCCTGATCGCCTGCGCCTGGATCATCGTTTCGGGCTACACCTCCATCAACGCGGTGGTGAAAGCCGAGCTATTCCCGACGGCCGTGCGCGCCATCGGCGTCGGGCTGCCTTATGCGCTGACGGTCTCGATCTTCGGCGGCTCGGCGGAATCGGTGGCGCTCTGGTTCAAGACCATCGGCCACGAACAGTGGTTCTACTATTACCTCACCGGCATCATCGCCACCTCGCTTCTGGTCTATGTCTTCATGCGCGATACCGGCAAGGAATCGGCCATGAATAGGCATGAGTAGTACGGGAGGCACATTGCATGACTGAACGCATGTCGCGTCGCGACGCGGTCGCCGCGGGGGCTGCCGGCCTTGGTGTTCTCGCCGGCGCCGCGGGGTCTGCGAATGGAGCACAAGCTTTGAACAAACATTTGTTCACCGTCCCGCAAATGACCGTGCCGGTGGTGGGCGGCAGCGCGGTCTTTCCCGTGCGCCGGGTCTATTGCATCGGGCGCAACTACGCAGCCCACGCCCGTGAAATGGGTTCGGACCCCAGCCGGGAACCGCCTTTTTTCTTCCAGAAGCCGGCGGACGCCGTGGTCGTCGTGCAGCCCGGCGCCACGGGCACCATCGCCTACCCGACGCTCACCAAGAACTTCCACTACGAGATCGAACTCGTGGCGTTCCTCAAGTCCGGCGGGCGCAACATACCGGTCGAAAAGGCGCTCGATAATGTGCTGGGCTACAGCGTTGGCCTCGACATGACGCGCCGCGACCTGCAAGACCGCATGAAGGCCGAACAGAAGCCGTGGGAGATCGGCAAGGCGTTCGATCAGTCCGCGCCCCTGGGGCCCATTCACCTTGCGGACAAAGTGGGACACTTGGCGAAAGGCCGCATCGCACTGTCAGTGAACGGAACCGTGAAGCAGAACTCCGATCTGGCCAACATGATTTGGAACGTCGCTGAACAGATCGCGCAACTTTCCCGCGCGAACGAGCTGTTCGCCGGCGACATCATTTTCTCCGGCACCCCGGAGAATGTCGGCCCGGTCGTCGTCGGCGATACCATGGTGGGAATGATCGCCGGACTCCCGGATTTGACGGTGAAAGTCGGCGATTCGCTGCCCGTTTAAGGGAAATTTTCGGTAGAGCGCGGTTGCCGGTGGGTGGTGCAATATATGATATTGCGCCACTCTCCCGCGCGCCTTAAGCGCTTTCTCCCTCGCACTGTTCCGGATCCCGCTCATGCCCCACATCCCGTCGCAGCATTCTCTTCTTGGTCTCATCGGCAATACACCGCTGGTGCGCGCGCGTAATTTGGAGGTCGGGCCGTGCGAATTGTATTTGAAACTTGAGAGTCAGAATCCCGGCGGCTCGATCAAGGATCGCATCGCGGTGACGATGATCGAGGCGGCCGAGCGCGATGGACGCCTCAAGCCAGGCGGGACTCTGGTTGAAGCCACGGCCGGAAATACCGGCCTCGCCCTCGCGCTCGTCGGCGGACAAAAAGGCTACAAGGTCGTGCTCGTCATCCCCGACAAGATGAGCCAGGAGAAGATCTTCCATCTGAAGGCGCTCGGCGCGCAGGTCGTGATGACGCGCTCGGACGTCCAGAAAGGCCATCCCGAGTACTATCAGGAAAAGGCCAAGGCGATTGCCGACGCGACGCCCAACGCGATCTACGTCAATCAATTTGAAAATCCGGCGAACCCCGTCGCCCATGAAAGCACGACCGCCCCGGAAATCTGGCAACAGATGGACCGGGACGTGGATGCGGTCGTTTGCGGCGTCGGCAGCGGCGGTACGCTCACGGGCATCGGCCGTTTCTTCAAACGCACCGCGCCGCATGTTGAAATGGTGCTGGCCGACCCCAAGGGCTCGATCCTCGCGCCGCTCGTCAAGACCGGCGAATTGATCACGCCCGGGAGCTGGCTTGTCGAGGGCATCGGCGAAGATTTCGTGCCGAAGAACTGCGAGCTCGATCTGGTCGGCAGCGCCTATACCATCGACGACGCCGAAGCGATCAGCACCTCGCGCCTTGTGCTGCAGAAGGAAGGGATTCTGTGCGGCTCCTCGTCGGGCACGCTGATCGCCGCGGCGCTGCGGTATTGCCGCGAGCAGACCAAGCCCAAGCGTGTGGTCTCGTTCGTCTGTGACAGCGGCAATAAGTACCTTTCGAAGATTTACAATCCTTATTGGCTGCAGGATCAGGGCATTACCGATCGCCAGGAGACGCACGACCTGCGCGATCTGATCGCGCGGCCGTACTTCCAGGGCGACGTCGTATGGGCTTCGCCGACCGAAACGCTGCAGCAGGTATATGCCAAGATGCGGATGTTCGACATCTCGCAGGTTCCTGTGATGGAAGAGCGCAAGCTGATCGGCCTGATGGACGAGGCGGATGTCCTGTTGCGTGTGACCGGTGACCCGGCGGGTTTTGCTACGCCGGTCGGTAAAGTGATGCGCCGTGAATTCGAGACCGTGGACGTCAAGACGCCGATCAACGACCTCATTCCACAATTCGAGACATCTCACGCGGTGTGTGTCATGGACAAAGGCGAGTTCCTTGGGCTGATCACGCCGGCTGACTTCCTCAATTATCTGCGCAAGAGAACGGGCCGGGCATGAGCAACGATCCGAACAAAGACCATTTGTTGAAGGGCTTCGATACCCGCGCCATTCACGCCGGTCAGCACTTCGATCCCACGACGAATGCGGTGATCACGCCGATCTACGCGACTTCCACCTACGCGCAGGAATCGCCGGGGGTGCATAAAGGCTACGACTACGGCCGCAGCCACAATCCGACACGATATGCCTTTGAGCGGGCGATTGCCGCGCTGGAAGGCGGCACATCGGGGTTTGCCTTCTCTTCCGGCATGGCCGCGACAGCCACGGTGCTCGATCTCCTCGATTCAGGCTCGCACATCATCGCCATGGATGATCTTTACGGCGGCACCTACCGTTTGATGGAGCGGGTGCGCAAGCGCTCGGCCGGACTCGCCATTTCTTATGTCGATCTGACCGACACCGCGAAACTGCGCGCGGCGGTCCGGGACAATACGAAACTCGTCTGGATCGAGACGCCGACGAACCCGCTTCTCAAACTCGCGGACATCGAGGCGATTGCCGCAGAAGCGCACAAGCACGACGTCATTGTCGTGGTCGATAACACTTTTGCCTCTCCGTGGACGCAGCAGCCGCTTTCCCTCGGCGCCGACATCGTCGTGCACTCCGCGACGAAGTATCTCAATGGCCATTCAGACGTGATTGGCGGCGTGGCCGTCACCCGCAGTCCGGAACTCGCCGAGCATCTGGGTTTTCTCCAGAATTCCATCGGGTCCATCGCCGGGCCCTTCGACAGTTTTCTCATGCACCGAGGTCTCAAGACGCTCGGTATCCGCATGGAGCGCCACAACAAGAACGCGTTGCAGATTGCGACCTGGCTCGAGAAGCATCCGAAGATCGAACGCGTGATCTACCCGGGGCTTCCAAGCCATCCGCAACACAGGCTGGCGCAGAAACAGATGCGCGGCGGCGGCGGCATGATCACCGCGTTCATGAAAGGCGGCCTTGAAGACGCACGCCAGGCGCTGTCGCGCACGCGCGTCTTCACGCTTGCGGAAAGTTTGGGCGGGATCGAGAGCCTGATCGAGCACCCTGCCATCATGACCCACGCCTCGATCCCTAAAGACGTGCGCGAGAAAATCGGCGTGAAGGATGGATTGATTCGTCTCTCGGTGGGCATCGAAGACGCCGACGACCTTCAGAACGATCTCGCGCAGGCGCTGCAGTAGGTCGAATGATCCGGCGCGCGCTCTCCTGGTTGTCCGTAATCGGAGTTTTGACGCTCGCCGCCTGCAGCAACGAAGAGCCGCGAGGACCATATGAGGTCGAAGAAGCCGCACTCACCCAGATCGCGGCGGACCTCGCCTCCGGGAAGACGACGGCTGCGGAAGTCACCAAGGGCTATATCGACCGCATCAATCGTTACGATGCGCCATTGCGCGCGGTCATTGCGATCGAAGACGACGCATTGCAACAAGCCGCGGCGTCCGACGCGCGCCGCAAGGACGGCAAGACTCTCGGCCGGCTTGACGGCATTCCAATCCTCTTCAAAGACAATATTGATATCGCCGGCCTGCCGACGACGGCGGGCTCGTTCGCGCTCGAGCGCAACGTGGCGGCGCAGGATTCCGAAGTGGTCAAGCGCCTGCGGGCCGCGGGCGCGATCATTCTCGGCAAGACGAACCTCTCGCAGTTTGCGGGCTGGCGCTCCGTCGCAGTCTTCAATGGCAGCACCGTCGGCCACGCGCCGCACAATCCGTATAACCTGGAACGCTCCCCCGCCGGGTCCAGCTCCGGCTCCGGTATCGCCGCCGCCGTCAGCTTTGCCGCGGCGACCGTCGGGACCGATACCACCGGCTCGATTGTCGGTCCGTCGTCCGTTAACGGTGTGGTCGGGATGCGGCCTACCGTGGGACTCATCTCTCGCCGCGGCATCGTGCCCTTGAGTCTGACGATGGACACCGCCGGGCCTATGGCGCGCTCGGTCGCAGACCTCGCGGCCGTGCTCACGGCGATCGCTGGTTCCGATCCCGCCGATGTGGTCACGTCAGAAGCGGACACGTACAAGAGCGACTACACCAAGGCTTTGGACGATGCGGCGCTCGAGGGCAAGCGCCTGGGCGTCGTCCGCGGCACGCGCGGTTATGACGAATTCACGGAACCCTTGCTCGAAGAGGCGATCAAAGTCATCCGCGCGCAAGGGGCCGAAGTGATCGAATTGCCTCACGATCTCATCGAGGACCTTAATCCCGAGACCCTCGGAATCATGTCGTTTGAATTCAAGGAAGACATCGCCGCCTACCTCGCGAGCGCTCCGCCGGCGCAAGTCGCCCGGACGCTCCCCGAGATCATCACCGTCAACAGCATCGATCCGCGCGAGAATATGCACGATCAGGAAGCATTGGAGATGTCGCAGGCGCGCGGCGGGCGGCAGGACGAGGAATACAAGCGCATGCTTGCTTATGCGAAGCGGCGCGCCGGACCTGACGGTTATGGACGCGCCTTCAAGGAATTCGGTGTCAGCGCGGTCATTGGCGTCACGGCCGGGCCCGGCGGGCGGCTCGTCGCGGACCGTACGCTCCTCGAACGCTCGTCGAATATAGCAACGCCAAAGGGTACGACGCCGCCGTCCATCAGCGGCAATGCCGCCATCGCCGGTTACCCGAACATCAGCGTCCCCATGGGACTTGTGGAAGACATGCCCGTCGGCCTCTCGCTGGTAGGTCCGCCGTGGTCGGAAGCGCTGCTCATTTCCTACGCTTACGACTACGAGCAGGCGAGCAAGCGCCGCGTTCCGCCCCAGGCTTACAAGGCGGGTTTTCAACCCCGGCGGCCTTAGATTTTGCTAGGCTCGCGGCATGATCACTCGCCGATCATTACTCGCAACCGGACTTGCGCTTCTCGGCGCGCGCGTTGATGCCGCGGAGCTTGGTCGCATAGTTCCGCCCGCGGTTTACGATGAGCCGCAGTTCGCGCAGCCGGCGGCAACCGCGATCCTTGCCGGCGGTTGCTTCTGGGGCGTGCAGGCGGTCTATCAGCGGACGGAGGGCGTGCTGGGCGCGGTGTCGGGTTATGCCGGCGGCGACAAGTGGGACGCCAAGTATGGTCTCGTCAGCAGCGGCAAGACCAATCACGCTGAAGCGGTGCAGATCACCTACGATCCGGCGACCATCAGCTATGGAAAGCTGCTCGAGATCTTTTTCTCCGTCGTTCACGATCCGACTCAGCTCAACCGGCAAGGGCCCGACGTCGGACGCCAGTATCGCTCCGCCATCTTTCCGCTGGGCAGCGAGCAGGCGCGGATCGCCCGGGCCTACATCTCGCAAATCGACCGGGCGGATGTCTTTTCATCCTCTCTGGTGACGACGGTCGAGGAGAACCGCTCGTTTTATCCGGCCGAGGAATACCACCAGGACTATTTGGTGAAGAATCCGCGCCAGCCGTACATTTTGGTGCACGACATGCCGAAGCTCGCCGAGTTCAAGCGCCTCTACCCGGAGTTCTGGCGCGAGAAGCCCGTCCTCGTCGGTGCCCCGCGCCGCCTTGGGCGGCTGGGTGACGGCTCGGCGGCTTTCTACCGGGGGCTGCCCGGAAGCAACTGAAAGAAAAGCCAATTTGTCATCCCAGCCCTGCATGGCGGGCATAGCAGTGCTGCCCGACTTCTCCTGGCAGACCCATCGGGAATTTCCTTAGAATGGCGCCGCGGGCCGGCATTCCCGGTCCTTTCAGCACTTCGACGAGTTCTGATGATCCTGACGGAAACCCAAGCGGCGATTCAGGCAAGCATTCGCGCGTATGCGCAGGAAAAGCTGCGCCCACGCTCGCAGGCGTTCGAGGCGGCCGGCGGATATCCTCAGGAGCTGTTCGGCGAACTCGCCGACCTCGGGCTCATGGGCATGGTCGCGCCGGAGGAAGTAGGCGGTGCCGGCGCCGATTATGTGTCCTATGCCCTGGCGCTGATCGAGATCGCCGCGGCCGACGGTGCGCTCTCCACGATTCTTTCCATTCAGAACAGTCTGATCGTGTCCGCCCTGCTCAAAGACGGCAGCGCCGAGCAGAAGAGACGTTTCCTGCCCGACCTGATCGGCGGCAAGACGATCGGCGCCTTCGCGCTCACCGAATCCGACGCCGGCTCTGACGCGTCGGCGATCCGCACGCGTGCAGCACGCGCCACCCAACGCAACGACGGCTGGATCCTCAACGGTTCCAAACAATTCATCACGTCCGGAAAGATCGGAAAGCTTGCCCTCGTGATCGCAGTGACCGATCCCGACGCAGGCAAGAAAGGCATGTCCGCGTTTCTCGTGCCGACGGATCGCAAAGGGTATTTCGTAGACAAGGTCGAGCATAAGTTAGGCCAGGGCGCGTCCGACACCTGCGCCTTGCGCTTCGAAGACATGTTCGTCGAAGACAGCCTCATGCTTGGTCAGCCCGGGCAGGGGTACCGCATCGCGCTGTCGAACCTCGAAGCGGGTCGCATCGGAATTGCGGCGCAATGCGTCGGCATGGCGCAAGGCGCCCTGGAGATCGCCGTCGCTTATGCGAAAGAGCGCAAATCCATGGGCAAGCTGATCATTGAGCATCAGGCGGTCGGATTCCGTCTGGCCGATCTCGCCGCCAAGCTCGAAGCGGCGCGTCAGCTGGTCTTGCACGCGGCAAGTCTAAAGGACTCGGGCCTGCCATGTCTGAGGGAAGCCTCAATGGCGAAGCTGGTGGCATCCGAAACCGCCGAAGCGGTGGTCTCGGGCTCCATACAAACCCTTGGCGGTTATGGTTATCTCGAAGAATTCGGCGTCGCCAAAATTTACCGCGACGTCCGCGTTTGCCAAATTTATGAAGGCACATCAGATATACAGCGTATGGTTATCGCGCGAGCGCTTTAAGGAGAGAAACAGATGTCGAAAGATCCTGTCGTCATTGCTTCCTACGCCCGTACACCGATGGGCGGATTTCAAGGCTCGCTCGCTGGCGTGAAGGCGACCGATCTCGGCGCAACCGCTGTGAAAGCCGCGGTCGAACGGGCGGGGGTGAAGCCCGAAGCGGTCGAACAGATCATCATGGGCTGTGTGCTGCCGGGAGGCCTCGGCCAGGCGCCGGCGCGTCAGGCCGCGCTTGGCGCGGGCCTTCCCAAGTCGGTGGAAGCCTCGACCATCAATAAGATGTGCGGCAGCGGCATGCAGGCGGCGATCATGGCGCACGATGCGCTCGCGGCCGGCACCGCCGACATCATCGTCGCCGGCGGCATGGAGAGCATGACCAATGCGCCGTATCTCATGGTGAAGCACCGCGGCGGCGCGCGCATCGGCCACGATGTCATCAAGGACTCGATGTACTTGGACGGCCTTGAGGACGCCTACGACCAAGGCAAGCTCATGGGCGTATTTGCCGAGGACACGGCGCGCGAATATCAATTCACCCGCGAGCAGCAGGACAATTATGCGATTCGCTCGCTCACGCGCGCGCAGGACGCCATCAAGAGCGGCGCATTCGCGAAGGAAGTCGTGCCCGTGACCATTCAAGGCCGCGACGGCGCCACCAAGATTGAAATCGACGAACAGCCGGGCAAGGCGAAGCTCGACAAAATTCCGAGCCTGAAGCCGGCTTTCGCCAAAGACGGTACGATCACGGCGGCGAACGCCTCGTCGATCTCCGACGGCGCGGCTGCCATGGTGATGACCCGCGAAAGCATCGCCAGGAAGATGGGCATGCCGATCGTCGCCAAGCTCGTCGCCCACGCAGCGCACGCTCACGAGCCGGCGAAGTTCACCACGGCGCCGATCCCGGCCATGCAGAAGGTCCTCAAGAAAGCCGGCTGGAAGGTCGAGGATGTTGATCTGTTCGAAGTGAACGAGGCCTTTGCGGTCGTGGCCATGGCGGCGCAGCGCGAACTCGCGATTCCCGAAGAGAAGCTGAACGTGAACGGCGGCGCTTGCGCCCTTGGCCACCCGATCGGCGCCAGCGGCGCCCGCATCATGGCGACCCTGATCGCCGCTCTGCAGACTCGCGGTGGCAAGAAGGGCGTCGCCAGCCTTTGCATCGGCGGCGGCGAAGCGACGGCCGTGGCGATCGAACTCGCCTAAGCAGCCGGAATCCTCATAAATCGGCCGCTCCTGGACGAGGGCGGCCGTTTCTTTTGCGCCTTGCTCCAGCCCTGTCGCGAATCCCCTTGACCTTTGAGGGCGGTTCTAGGATTTCAGTGCCCTCGAATTCGCCTTAAACGCCTTAAAAAGAAACGGGAAAGCCATGTCTAAAGAGAAATTCCAGCGGACGAAGCCGCACTGCAACGTCGGAACGATTGGTCACGTTGACCACGGCAAGACGAGCCTGACGGCGGCGATTACGAAGATTTTGGCCGAGAAGGGCGGGGCGACGTTCACGGCGTACGACCAGATCGACAAGGCGCCGGAAGAGAAGGCGCGCGGGATCACGATTTCGACGGCGCACGTCGAGTACACGACGGACGCGCGTCACTACGCGCACGTCGACTGCCCTGGCCACGCGGACTATGTGAAGAACATGATCACGGGCGCGGCGCAGATGGACGGGGCGATCCTTGTTGTGTCGGCGGCCGACGGCCCGATGCCGCAGACCCGCGAGCACATCCTGCTGGCCCGTCAGGTCGGCGTGCCGGCGATCGTTGTGTTTCTGAACAAGTGCGACATGGTCGACGATCCCGAGCTTTTGGATCTGGTCGAGCTGGAAGTGCGCGAGCTTCTGTCCAAGTACGAATTCCCGGGCGACAAGATCCCGATCGTGCGCGGCTCGGCGCTGGCGGCGCTGGAGGGCACCAACGACAAGCTGGGCAAGGAAGCGATCCTCGAGCTGATGAAGGCGGTCGACACGTCGATCCCGCAGCCGGCGCGTCCGAAGGACAAGCCGTTCCTGATGCCGATCGAAGACGTGTTCTCGATCTCGGGCCGCGGCACGGTTGTGACGGGTCGTGTCGAGCGCGGCATCGTGAAGGTCGGTGAGGAAATCGAGATCGTCGGTCTGCGTCCGACGACCAAGACGGTGGTCACGGGTGTGGAAATGTTCCGCAAGCTGCTCGACCAGGGTGAGGCGGGCGACAACATCGGCGCGCTGCTGCGCGGCACCAAGCGTGAAGAAGTCGAGCGCGGCCAGGTTCTGGCGGCGCCGGGCTCGATCACGCCGCACACCAAGTTCAAGTGCAGCTGCTACATCCTGACCAAGGACGAAGGCGGGCGTCATACGCCGTTCTTCTCGAACTATCGTCCGCAGTTCTACTTCCGCACCACCGACGTCACCGGCACGATCGAACTGCCGGCGGGCACGGAAATGGTGATGCCGGGCGACAATATCGAGATGCAGGTCAACCTGATCGCCCCGATCGCGATGGACGAAGGTCTGCGCTTCGCCATCCGTGAAGGCGGACGCACCGTCGGTTCGGGCGTCGTCGCTAAAATCGTCGAGTAAGAGTAAGCTAACAGGCTCAGGGACCGCGATTTTTCGCGGTCCCTGAGCTTTTTTGAAGGGATATAAATCCACTTGATTCGGGGTTGCGGCGCGGGTAGAAACCGTCCGCGCCGGTCGAAACACCCGTATCGACCGGTAGTTTTGTGTTGCCTAACGGCAGCGCGCGGCGATGGCGGACATTCAGGCGCCGACAGCTCAGGATTTTGGGCTACCTCGGTTTCCTGAACGCTCCGAAAACGAAAGCAGGTCATAGGGGTGTAGCTCAACTGGTAGAGCACCGGTCTCCAAAACCGGGGGTTGTAGGTTCGAGCCCTATCGCCCCTGCCACCTGGGGTCGGCGGCCACCGCAAGAGAGTTCCTCCGGGATTTGCAGCGCCTTCCGAGGCGCTTGCGAGGACCTGAAGAGCCGAGCCGCAAGAGTAAGAGTGTTATCCGCGAGGCGTAATTCTAAATGACCACCAAGACTTCACCCGGCCTCTTCGTCCGCCAAGTGCGGCAAGAAATGTCCAAGGTCACCTGGCCGTCGCGCCGGGAGACGACGGTTTCGGTCATCCTGGTGTTCGTGTTCAGCACCATGCTCGCGTTGTACTTCCTCGCCGTGGACGCCGTCCTCGGTTGGGGCATGCGTCAGATTTTCGGCTAAAGGGGCGAGACCATGGCTGCCAAGTGGTACGTGCTCCACGTTTATTCGGGCTTCGAGAACAAGGTTGCTCAGTCGATCCGCGAGCAGGCCGCCTCGCACGGCATGACCGACAAGATCCAGGAAGTGATCGTGCCGATGGAGAAGGTCGCCGAAGTGCGCCGCGGCACGAAGGTCGACGCCGAGCGTAAATTCTTCCCTGGCTACGTCCTGATCAAAATGGATCTCACGGACGAAGCCTGGCACATCGTCAAGAACACGCCCAAGGTCACGAACTTCCTCGGCGGCAACAAGCCGCGCCCGATGTCGGACGCCGAAGCCGAGCGCATCCAGAAACAGGTGCAGGAAGGTATCGAGCGTCCGAAGCCCTCGGTGATCTTCGAAGTGGGCGAACAGGTCCGCGTTTCCGATGGTCCATTCACCTCGTTCAACGGCGTCGTCGAAGACGTCGACGAGGAAAAGGCCCGTCTCAAGGTTTCGGTCTCGATTTTCGGCCGCTCTACGCCGGTCGAGCTCGAATACAGCCAGGTGGAGAAGCTTTAACGCCCGGCTGCGTAGCGGACGCCCTAAAAGGCGTTCCGCATAAACTCTGTGGGAGGTTCGGTCCAAAAGTCCAAGGGCCGCCGCACCACGGACCCCAAGCACCGGAGGGCATCCGGTGAGTATTGAGGGATACTATGGCAAAGAAGATTGAAGGTTACGTCAAACTCGAGATTCCGGCCGGGAAGGCTAATCCTTCTCCGCCGATCGGCCCCGCGCTGGGTCAGCGCGGCGTCAACATCATGGCGTTCTGCAAGGAGTTCAATGCAGCGACCCAGGGCGGCGAGATCGGCGTTCCGACACCCGTGGTCATCACGGTCTATTCGGACCGCTCGTTCACGTTCGTCACCAAGACCCCGCCGACGAGCTTCTTCCTGAAGCGCGCTGCGAAGATCGAGAAGGGTTCGGGCACGACCGGCCGCGGTTCCGTCGGCAAGGTGACCATGACCCAGATCCGCGAAATCGCGCAGAAGAAGATGCCGGACCTCAACAGCGCCACCATTGAATCGGCGATGGCGCAGGTTGTCGGTTCGGCGCGTGCGATGGGCCTTGAAGTGGTGGAGAAGTAAGCCATGGCGAAAGTTGGAAAGCGTTTGAAGGCAGGTCTCGCCGCGGTCGACCGCAACAGCACCTACTCGGTGGCCGATGCGGTGAAGCTCCTGAAGACCCATGCCAAGGCCAAGTTCGACGAGACCGTCGAAGTGGCGATGAACCTCGGCGTCGATCCCAAGCACGCCGACCAGATGGTGCGCGGCGTGGTCGCGCTGCCGCACGGTTCGGGTAAGACGATGCGGGTTGCCGTGTTCGCCAAGGGCGACAAGGCGAAGGAAGCCCAGGCGGCGGGCGCAGAGCTCGTCGGCGCGGAAGACCTGGCCGAGAAGATCAACGGCGGCGAAATGGGTTTCGACCGCGTGATCGCGACCCCCGACATGATGGGCGTCGTCGGTAAGCTCGGTAAGGTGCTCGGCCCCCGCGGCCTGATGCCGAATCCGAAGTTGGGCACGGTCACCATGGACGTGAAGACGGCCGTGAAGAACGCCAAGGCCGGCGAAGTTCAGTTCCGTGTCGAGAAGGCGGGCATCGTGCACGCCGGCATCGGCAAGGCGAGCTTCACCGCCGAGCAGCTCGCCGACAACATCAAGGCGTTCGTCGACGCCATCGTGAAGGCGAAGCCGACCGGCGCGAAGGGCACGTACATCAAGAAGATCTCCGTCAGCTCGACCATGGGCCCGGGGATCAAAGTGAATTCCGCCGACGCGGTAGCCAAGGCGGGCTAAGGGATTTCGCGCCGTCTCTCCGGGGGCGGCGCGGGAACCGGCGAAGAAAGGCGAAAGCCGATCGTCGCCGGAGATCCTGTCCAAGACTGATGGTGCCGACGCTGCTTCGCAGCCGACGCGTAAAGAGCAATCGCCATCACAGACGGGAGTGCAAGAAGTTTGTTCGGTTCTAGCGCATCGCGCGCGATGAAGCGGGCAGGGCGACTTGAGCTTCTGGGGCAGGTCTGGAACCGGCGGGTTTGGTTCGTACAGGCCCGACGGAATGTGCAACCGGTTCTCTCCCAAGTGGCCACGTGGCCATGGCGGAGTGAGCCTCAGTAAGCGGAGACGATATGGACCGACAGCAAAAGCAGGAGCTGGTGAGTTCGCTCAACGCTACGCTGACGCAGCAGTCCTTCATCGCCATCACCCTCAACAAAGGGATGACGGTGGCTGAAGCACAAGCGCTGCGGAAGCAGATGCGGGCGGCGGGCGCCGGCTACAAAGTTGCTAAAAATCGGCTCGCGCGTCTCGCTCTTGCCGGCACGAAGTTCGAAAACCTGAGTGAACTGCTCAAGGGCCCGACGGGTATCGCCTACTCGACGGACCCCGTGGCAGCCGCGAAGGTTTGCGCGAAGTTCGCGAAGGACAACAAGAAGCTGGAGATCGTTGGCGGCAATTTGAACGGCCAGAAGCTGGACGTCGCCGGGGTTGAAACCCTGGCCACTCTGCCTTCGCTGGACGAATTGCGCGGCAAGATCATCGGACTTATCCAGGCGCCCGCGACCAAGATCGCCGGCGTGCTGCAAGCTCCGGCTGGCCAGCTTGCTCGTGTTCTCGCAGCGCGTGCCAAGCAGGGTGAAGCCGCATAAGCCGCCCGTACCATTGCAAACAACCGAATAGAACCTAGATCAGGAGACTTTCAAATGGCCGATCTTGCCAGACTCGTAGATGACCTTTCGAAGCTGACCGTTCTCGAAGCGGCCGAGCTTTCCAAGATGCTTGAAGAGAAGTGGGGCGTTTCCGCCGCTGCTCCGGTTGCCGTTGCCGCCGCCGGCGGTGGCGCCGCCGCCGCTCCGGCCGCTGAAGCCAAGGACACGTTCGACGTGATCCTGGCCGACGCGGGCGCCAACAAGATCAACGTGATCAAGGAAGTGCGTGCGGTGACGAACCTCGGCCTCAAGGAAGCCAAGGACCTCGTCGAGGGCGCGCCGAAGGCCGTAAAGGAAGGCGTCAACAAGGACGAAGCCGAGCAGATCAAGAAGAAGCTCGAGGACGCCGGCGCCAAAGTGCAGATCAAATAAGGTCTGTACGTTAGAGGTCGCGGTCGGGATCGGCGCATCGAAGTTCGGTGCGCCGATCTCGCCGTCGTTTCAGTTTGAACTATCGCGAGGAGCGGTGAGCCGCTCCTCGCGATAGTTCACAGGACCATCGCAGCGCAGCCCTTTCAGGCGGGGCGAAAGCGGATGGTCTGGTTCAAATGGCGCGCCGGAGCCCTGCCGGCGCCGCGTCGAAAAGGACGAGGAATGGTTATGGCCAAATCCCTCAATGGTCGGAAACGTGTACGGAAGGACTTCGGTCGCATCCCGGTGGTTGCGCCGATGCCGAACTTGATCGAAGTCCAGAAGAGCTCATACGACAAATTCCTTCAGGCGAATTCGCCGCTCGACGTGCGGCAGAAGTCCGGCCTCTGGGACGTGTTCAAGTCCGTGTTCCCGATCAAGGATTTCGCCGGCAAGGGCGAACTCGAGTTTGTCTCCTACGAACTCGAAGCGCCGAAGTACGACGTGGAAGAATGCCAACAGCGCGGCATGACCTTCTCCGCTCCCCTGAAAGTGACCTTGCGCCTCGTGGTGTGGGATATCGACGAAGACACCGGCGCGCGCTCCGTGCGCGACATCAAGGAACAGGACGTCTACATGGGCGACATGCCGCTCATGACCGATCACGGCACCTTCATCATCAACGGCACCGAGCGCGTCATCGTCTCCCAGATGCATCGTTCGCCGGGCGTGTTCTTCGACCACGACAAGGGCAAGACCCACTCCTCGGGCAAGTACCTGTTCGCCGCGCGCGTGATTCCGTACCGCGGCTCGTGGCTCGATTTCGAATTCGACGCCAAGGACCTCGTCTATGTGCGTATCGATCGCCGCCGCAAGCTGCCGGTGACGACGCTGCTTTACGCGCTCGATTCCATTGCCACGGAAAAGCTGCGTACGAAGCGCCGCAAGGAAGAGAAGCCGGTCGATCCGCACGAAGTCCACGGCATGACCGCCGAGGAAATCCTCAATTACTTCTACGAGACCCAGACCTTCGTGCGCGAGAAGAAGGGTTGGCACACCACGTTCGACGCGCAGAAGATGCGCGGCATGAAGCTCAACTTCGACCTGGTCGACGCCAAGACCGGCCGGGTGAAGCTCGAAGCGGGCGGCAAGCTCAGCCCCCGTATCGCCATGAAGCTCGAGAAGGACGGCCTCAAGGAACTGCGCATCACGCCGGAAGAGCTGGTGGGCAAGTTCATCGCCGAGGACGTGGTCAACACGAAGACGGGCGAGATCTACATCGAGGCCGGCGAAGAGATCACCGCCGATACGCTGAAGGCCTTCGAGGAAGCCGAGATCGACGAGATCAAGACGCTGTTCATCGACGGCATGAACGTCGGTCCGTACATCCGCAATACCCTCGCGCTCGACAAGAACACCAACCGGGACGAAGCGCTGGTCGATATCTACCGCGTCATGCGTCCGGGCGAGCCGCCCACGCTCGAGACGGCCGAAGCGCTGTTCCAGGGCCTGTTCTTCGATCCGGAGCGCTACGATCTGTCGGCCGTGGGCCGCGTGAAGATGAACGCGCGCCTCAACCTCACCAATGACGACGTGCCGGATACCATCCGTCACCTGCGCAAGGACGACATCCTGCGCATCATCAAGGTGCTGGTTGAACTGAAGGACGGACGCGGCGAAATCGACGACATCGACCACCTCGGCAACCGCCGGGTCCGCTCGGTCGGCGAGCTGATGGAGAACCAGTACCGCGTCGGTCTGCTGCGCATGGAGCGCGCCATCCGCGAACGCATGAGCTCGGTGGATATCGACACCGTGATGCCGCACGACCTCATCAACGCGAAGCCGGCCGCCGCCGCGGTGCGCGAGTTCTTCGGTTCCTCGCAGCTCTCGCAGTTCATGGACCAGACCAACCCGCTGTCGGAGATCACTCACAAGCGCCGCCTGTCGGCACTGGGACCGGGCGGTCTGACCCGCGAGCGCGCGGGCTTCGAAGTGCGCGACGTTCACCCGACCCATTACGGCCGCATCTGCCCGATCGAGACGCCGGAAGGTCCGAACATCGGTCTGATCAACTCGCTGGCGACCTACGCGCGCGTCAACCAGTACGGCTTCATCGAGAGCCCGTACCGCCGCGTCGAAGACGGCCGCGTCTCGAACGAGGTGGTCTATCTCTCGGCGATGGAAGAAGGGCGCTACAACATCGCTCAGGCCAACGAGGAAGTGGACGCCAAGGGCAAGCTCGTCAACGAGCTCGTCTCCTGCCGCAAGGCCGGTAACGCGCTCCTCCTGGCGCCGAGCGAGATCCAGTATATGGACGTCTCGCCGAAGCAGCTCGTCTCCGTGGCTGCGGCGCTGATCCCGTTCCTCGAGAACGACGACGCCAACCGCGCGCTGATGGGCTCGAACATGCAGCGTCAGGCGGTGCCGCTTCTGCGCGCCGAAGCGCCGCTCGTCGGCACCGGCGTCGAAGAGGCCGTTGCCCGCGATTCCGGCGCCGCCACCGTGGCGCGGCGTGCGGGGATCGTGCAGCAGGTGGACGCGGAACGTATCGTGATCCGCGCGACCGAAGACATGTCGGCGACCCAGCCGGGCGTGGACATCTACCGTCTCTTGAAGTTCCAGCGCTCCAACCAGAACACCTGCATCAATCAGCGTCCGCTGATCAAAGTCGGTGACGTGGTGGCAAAAGGCGACATCATCGCCGACGGCCCGTCGACGGAGCTGGGCGAGCTCGCGCTCGGCCGGAACGTGCTGGTCGCGTTCATGCCGTGGAACGGCTACAACTTCGAAGACTCGATCCTGATCTCCGAGCGGATCGTGCGCGATGACGTGTTCACCTCGATCCACATCGAGGAGTTCGAAGTCATGGCCCGCGACACCAAGCTCGGCCAGGAAGAAATCACCCGCGACATCCCCAACGTCGGCGAAGAAGCCCTCAAGAACCTCGACGAAGCCGGCATCGTTTACGTCGGCGCCGAAGTGAAGGCGGGCGACATCCTCGTCGGCAAGGTGACGCCGAAGGGCGAATCTCCGGTCACGCCGGAAGAAAAGCTCCTGCGCGCGATCTTCGGTGAAAAGGCCTCGGACGTGCGCGACACCAGCTTGCGCGTGCCGCCGGGCGCCCAGGGGACCATCGTCGAAGTACGCGTTTTCAACCGCCGCGGCGTCGACAAGGACGAGCGCGCTCTTGCGATCGAGCGCGCGGAAATCGAAAGCCTCGCCAAGGACCGGGACGACGAAAAAGCCATTCTGGAGCGTTCGTTCAACGAACAGCTCAAGAGCCAGCTCATGGGGCGCAAGACCGTCTCGGGCCCGAAAGGCTTCAAGGCCGGCGGCAAGGTCACCGACGAGCTGCTTGCCGAGTACACGCCGGGTCAATGGCGCCAGATCACCGTCGCCAACGACAAGGTGATGGAAGACATCGAGGCGATGAAGAAGTCGCTCGAGGAGAGCACCAAGCTCATCGACCAGCGCTTTGAGAACAAGGTCGAGAAACTGCAGCGCGGCGACGAACTGCCGCCGGGCGTGCTGAAGATGGTGAAGGTGTTCGTGGCGGTGAAGCGCAAGCTCCAGCCCGGCGATAAGATGGCCGGCCGTCACGGCAACAAGGGCGTCATCTCCAAGATCCTGCCGATCGAGGACATGCCGTATCTCGCCGACGGCACGCACGTCGACATCGTGCTCAACCCGCTCGGCGTGCCCTCGCGCATGAACGTCGGTCAGATTCTCGAGACGCACCTCGGCTGGGCGTGCCGCGCTCTCGGCCAGCAGGTCGGAACGATGCTCGACAATCACCGCGCCGGACGCTCGGACCGCGATCTGCGCTCGCTGCTCAAGAAGATCTACGGCGAGAAAGCGTATCGTACCGAGTTCCAGGACCTCACGGACGACCAGCTGGCCGATCTTTCGGACAACTTGCGCCGCGGGATTCCGATCGCCACCCCCGTGTTCGACGGCGCCCGCGAAGCGGACATCGTCGAGATGCTGGAAAAGGCCGGTCTCGACGGCTCGGGCCAGGTCACGCTGTACGATGGCTCGACCGGCGAAGCTTTCGATCGCAAGGTCACGGTCGGCTACATCTACATGCTGAAGCTCCACCACCTCGTGGACGACAAGATCCACGCGCGTTCGATCGGTCCTTACTCGCTCGTCACCCAGCAGCCGCTGGGCGGCAAGGCGCAGTTCGGCGGTCAGCGCTTTGGGGAAATGGAAGTGTGGGCGCTCGAAGCTTACGGCGCGGCCTACACGCTCCAGGAAATGCTCACCGTCAAGTCGGACGACGTTTCGGGCCGTACCAAGGTCTACGAAGCGATCGTGCGCGGCGACGACACGTTCGAAGCGGGCATTCCGGAGTCCTTCAACGTGCTGGTCAAGGAAATGCGCTCGCTTGGCCTCGATGTGGAACTGTCCCACAGCGAGCAGTAGGCGCGAATTGGATAAAGCGGGCGAGGGCCGGCGCTAGCGCCGCCCCGCCCACGTCAGAAAAGCTCCTTAAGGAGAATTGGGTATGAACGAACTTACCAAGATCTTCGGCCAGGTCACCGGCACTGAGTCCTTCGACCAGATCCGCATCTCGATCGCGAGCCCGGAAAAGATCCGCTCCTGGTCCTACGGCGAAATCAAGAAGCCCGAGACCATCAACTACCGTACCTTCAAGCCCGAGCGCGACGGCCTGTTCTGCGCGCGTATTTTCGGACCCATCAAGGACTACGAATGCTTGTGCGGCAAGTACAAGCGCATGAAGTACAAGGGCATCATCTGCGAGAAGTGCGGCGTCGAAGTCACGCTCTCGAAGGTGCGCCGCGAGCGCATGGGCCACATCGAGCTGGCCGCGCCCGTCGCTCACATCTGGTTCATGAAGTCGCTGCCGAGCCGCATTGGCCTTCTGCTCGACATGACGCTGAAGGATCTCGAGCGCGTCCTGTACTTCGAGAACTATGTCGTCATTGAGCCGGGCATGACGCCGCTGCAGCCGAAAGAGCTGCTGACGGAAGATCAGTACCAGAACGCCGTCGAGACCTACGGCGAGGACTCGTTCCGTTACGGCATCGGCGCCGAAGCCATCCGCGAGATCCTTACGTCGATCAACCTCGAGGAGCTGCGCAACGAGATGCGCGTCGAGCTCAAGGAAACCGGCTCGGAAGCCAAGCGCAAGAAGCTCGTCAAGCGCCTGAAGCTCGTGGAGAGCTTCATGGCCTCGGGCGCGCGCCCCGAGTGGATGATCATGGAAGTCATTCCGGTCATCCCGCCCGAGCTGCGGCCGCTCGTCCCGCTCGACGGCGGTCGTTTCGCGACTTCGGACCTGAACGACCTCTATCGCCGCGTCATCAACCGTAACAACCGTTTGAAGCGCCTGATCGAGCTGCGTGCGCCGGAAATCATCATCCGCAACGAAAAGCGCATGCTCCAGGAATCGGTCGACGCGTTGTTCGACAACGGCCGCCGCGGCCGCGCCATCACCGGCGCCAACAAGCGTCCGCTGAAGTCGCTGTCCGATATGCTCAAGGGCAAGCAGGGCCGCTTCCGCCAGAACCTGCTCGGCAAGCGCGTCGACTACTCCGGCCGCTCGGTGATCGTCGTCGGTCCGGAGCTCAAGCTGCACCAGTGCGGCATTCCGAAGAAGATGGCGCTCGAACTGTTCAAGCCGTTCGTCTACTCGAAGCTCGAGCTCTACGGCATGGCCACCACCATCAAGGCCGCCAAGCGCATGGTCGAAAAAGAGCGTCCGGAAGTGTGGGACATCCTCGAAGAGGTGATCCGCGAGCATCCGGTGCTTCTGAATCGTGCGCCGACGCTGCACCGCCTCGGCATCCAGGCATTCGAACCGGTCCTGATCGAAGGCAAGGCGATCCAGCTCCATCCGCTGGTTTGCACCGCCTTCAACGCCGACTTCGACGGCGACCAGATGGCCGTGCACGTGCCGCTGTCGCTCGAAGCCCAGCTCGAAGCGCGCGTGCTGATGATGTCCACCAACAACATCCTCAGCCCCGCCAACGGTAAGCCGATCATCGTGCCGACGCAGGACATGATTCTCGGACTCTACTACGCGACCATGGATCGTGACGGCGAGAAGGGCGAAGGCATGATGTTCGGCGACGTTGCCGAAATCGAACACGCCCTCCAAAGCAAATCGGTCTCGATCCACGCCAAGATCAAGGCGCGCTATCACACGGTCGACGAGACCGGCAAACCGGCGACCATCGTCGTCAACACGACGCCGGGCCGCATGCTGCTGGCCGAAGAGCTGCCGCGTCACCCGAACGTTCCGTTCTCGCTCATCAACCGCCTCCTTCGTAAGAAGGAGATCACCGAAGTCATCGACATCGTCTACCGCCACTGCGGTCAGAAGGAGACGGTGATCTTCTGTGACCACATCATGGCGCTCGGCTTCCGCTTCTCGGCGAAGGCCGGCATCTCGTTCGGAAAGGATGACCTGATCATCCCGAAGTCGAAGGAGAGCATGGTCAAGCGCACCGAAGCGCAGGTGAAGGAATTCGAACAGCAGTACCAGGACGGCCTGATCACCCAGGGCGAAAAGTACAACAAGGTGGTCGACGCCTGGTCGCACTGCACCGAAGAAGTCGCCGACGCGATGATGAAGGAGATTCAGAAGCAGGAGACGGGCAAGGCCGTGAACTCGGTCTACATGATGGCCCACTCCGGCGCCCGCGGCTCGGCGGCGCAGATGAAGCAGCTTGCCGGCATGCGCGGACTGATGGCCAAGCCGTCGGGCGAAATCATCGAGACGCCGATCATCTCGAACTTCAAGGAAGGCTTGAACGTGCTGGAGTACTTCAACTCCACCCACGGTGCCCGTAAGGGCCTCGCCGACACGGCCTTGAAGACCGCGAACTCGGGTTACCTGACGCGCCGTCTGGTCGACGTCGCCCAGGACGCGATCATCATCGAGGAAGATTGCGAAACCCACGACGGCGTCACCGCTGCACCGCTGGTCGAAGGCGGCCAGGTGGTGCTGTCGCTCGGCGACCGCGTCCTCGGCCGCGTCACCAACGAAGACGTGGTGGATCCGGAATCCGGCAAGACCCTGATCAAGAAGGGCTTCCTGCTGGCCGAAGCCGAGATCGAGAAGATCGAGAAGCTCGGTCTGCAGAAGCTGAAGATCCGCTCGCCGCTGACCTGCTCAACCGTCGGCGGCGTGTGCGCCAAGTGCTACGGGCGCGACCTCGCACGCGGCACGATCGTCAACGTCGGCGAAGCGGTCGGTGTGATCGCGGCGCAGTCGATCGGCGAGCCGGGAACGCAGCTCACGATGCGTACCTTCCACATCGGCGGTGCGGCGCAGCGCGGTGCCGAACAATCGAGCATCGAAGCCGCGTTCGACGGCAAGGTGAAGATGATCAACCGCTCGATCGTGAAGAACAGCGAGAAGATCAGCGTCCTCATGTCGCGCAACTGCGAGCTGGTGCTGGAAGACGCGCAGGGGCGCGAGAAAGCGCGCCACCGCGTGCCCTACGGCGCCAAGCTGTTTGTCGACGACAAGGACATGGTGAAGAAAGGCCAGAAGATGGCCGAATGGGATCCGTATACGCTTCCCATCATCACGGAGAAGTCCGGCGTCATTCACTATATGGACCTGGTGGAAGGCATCTCGATGCGCGAGACGCTGGACGAGGCCACCGGTATCGCCTCGAAGGTCGTCATCGACTGGAAGCAGCAGCCGAAGGGCTCGGACCTGAAGCCGCGCGTGACGCTGCGCGACAAGCCGATCGAACAGGGCGGCAAGGTCATCACGCTCGATAACGGCATGGAAGCGCGTTACTTCCTGTCGGTCGACTCGATCCTGTCGGTGGACAACGGTCAGAAGGTACACGCCGGCGACATCCTCGCGCGTATCCCGCGCGAGAGCTCGAAGACCCGCGACATCACCGGCGGTCTGCCGCGCGTCGCCGAACTGTTCGAAGCGCGCAAGCCGAAGGATCACGCGATCATCGCCGACATCGAAGGTCGCGTGGAGTTCGGCAAGGACTACAAGTCCAAGCGCCGCGTCATCGTGAAGCCGGAGAAGGGCAACCCGGTCGAGTACCTGGTGCCGAAGGGCAAGCACCTCGCCGTCCAGGAAGGCGACTACGTCCGCAAGGGCGACCCGCTGATGGACGGCAATCCGGTGCCGCACGACATCCTGCGCGTCATGGGTGTCGAGGCGCTCGCGTCCTACCTGATCAAGGAGATCCAGGACGTCTACCGCCTGCAGGGCGTGCCGATCAACGACAAGCACATTGAAGTGATCGTGCGTCAGATGCTGCAGAAGGTCGAAGTCGTGGAGCCGGGCGACACTACGTTCCTGGTCGGCGAACTCCCCGATAAGCTCGAGTTCGACGCCGAGAACGAGAAGGTGAAAGCCGAAGGCGGCCGTCCGGCGCGCGCTTTGCCGGTGCTCCAGGGCATCACCAAAGCTTCGCTCCAGACCCAGTCCTTCGTCTCGGCGGCCTCCTTCCAGGAGACCACCCGCGTCCTCACCGAAGCGGCGGTCACCGGCAAGGTGGACAGCCTCGTCGGGCTCAAGGAGAACGTCATCGTCGGCCGCCTGATCCCGGCCGGTACGGGCGCTCTCATGAACCGCCTGAAGTCCATTGCCGCGACCCGCGACAAGGAGCTTCAGACCCAGGCCGAACCCGCCGCCGCGCTGCCGCCGGCCGCCGATGCGGCCGCCAAGGCGGGGGCGAGGGCTCCAGCTGCGGAATAGCCACTAGATATAGTGGTCGGAGATGGAAGAGGGGGCCTTTTGGCCCCCTCTTTTTTTATCTGCGGATGCAAGCGCTGCACGCATGCAGTGCGGGCGTGACAACATCGCCATACCCGCAAAAATGCATGAGAATCAGGGCTATTCTACGCTTGACGCTGTGGGGCCCCGTCTATATGTTCCGCGCCGTTCTTGAAGGCGTCTGGTGGTAGATCCGGCTTGGCGATCTAAACGCAGATAGCAGTCGAACAAGCCAAAGAAACCGACATAGCCCTTTGTTTGGGCAGTTTTTTTCGAATGGGAACGAACAAGGCCCGCAAGGGACTGGTGTTCCTGTTTCACGTCTCGGGTGGGTCGCACTGACTTTCTCAGTGCAGGACCGTGCCGGGGCGACAAACGAGTTTGAAGACAACGTTAGCGAACGAAAAAGTTCCAGGGAAATCGAGGCTGCAGCACGATGCCTACTATCAATCAGATGATTCGCAAGGGCCGCCAGACTCCGGTGGCACGCAATAAGGTCCCGGCGCTCGCGAGCTGCCCGCAAAAGCGCGGCGTTTGCACGCGTGTCTACACGACGACGCCGAAGAAGCCGAACTCGGCGCTGCGTAAGGTCGCGCGCGTTCGTCTGACGAACCAGTTCGAAGCCATCTGCTACATCCCCGGCGAAGGCCACAACCTTCAGGAGCACTCCGTCGTCATGATCCGCGGCGGCCGCGTGAAGGACCTTCCGGGCGTTCGCTATCACATCATTCGCGGCACGCTCGATACGCAGGGCGTCAACGACCGCCGTCAGCGCCGCTCGAAGTACGGCGCCAAGCGTCCGAAGTAAGAGGGAATCACTATGTCTCGTCGTCGCGCAGCAGATAAGCGTGAGATCAATCCGGACGCAAAGTTCGGCGACCTCGTCATTGCGAAGTTCATCAACTCCGTGATGGAAGAGGGCAAAAAGGGCGTTGCCGAGCGTATCGTCTATGGCGCTCTCGACCGCATCGGCAAGAAGGTCAGCCAGGACGCGGTGAAGGTGTTCCACGACGCCATCGAGAACGTGAAGCCGACGGTGGAAGTGCGCTCCCGCCGCGTTGGCGGCGCCACCTATCAGGTGCCCGTCGAAGTCCGTCCTGAGCGGCGCCAGGCCCTGGCCTTCCGCTGGATCGTCTCCAATGCCCGCGGCCGCAACGAGAAGACCATGATCGACCGGCTGTCGAACGAGCTGATGGACGCGGCCGCCAATCGCGGCGGCGCCGTGAAGAAGCGCGAAGACACGCATCGCATGGCGGAAGCCAACCGCGCGTTCTCGCACTATCGCTGGTAAGCGCGCCTTAGATCCGTACAGAAGAACAGAAAATGTCTGGCACCAACACTCCTATCGATCGCTACCGCAACATCGGCATCATGGCCCACATCGATGCCGGCAAGACCACGACGACGGAGCGCATCCTCTATTACACCGGTCGTTCGCATAAGATCGGGGAAGTCCACGACGGCATGGCCACGATGGACTGGATGGAGCAGGAGCAGGAGCGCGGCATCACGATCACGTCCGCGGCCACGACGTGCTTCTGGAAAGATCACCGCATCAACATCATCGATACTCCCGGCCACGTCGACTTCACCATCGAGGTCGAGCGCAGCTTGCGCGTGCTTGACGGCGCCTGCACCGTGTTCGACGGCGTCGCCGGCGTCGAGCCGCAGTCCGAAACCGTCTGGCGCCAGGCCGACAAGTACAACGTTCCGCGCATGTGCTTCGTCAACAAGATGGACCGCATGGGCGCGAACTTCTATCGCTGCGTCCAGATGATCATCGACCGCCTCGGCGCGAAGCCGCTCGTGCTCACGCTGCCGATCGGCGTCGAAGCGGAGTTCACCGGCGTCGTCGACCTCGTCAAGATGAAGGCCCTGATCTGGAAGGGTGAAGACCTCGGCGCGAAGTTCGACGAAGTGGAGATCCCGGCCGATCTTAAGGAACAGGCCGCCGAGTACCGCACGAAGCTCGTCGAAACCGCCGTCGAGCTCGACGACGCGGCGATGGAAGCTTACCTCAACGGCAACGAGCCGGATGAAGCGACGCTCCACAAGTGTATCCGCAAGGGCACGATCTCTCAGGCGTTCGTTCCCGTCATGTGCGGCTCGGCGTTCAAGAACAAAGCCGTCCAAGTCCTCCTCGATTGCGTCATCCAGTACCTGCCGTCTCCGCTCGATCTGCCGAGCGTGAAGGGCACCGTCCCCGGCAAGGAAGAAGTCGAAGTCATCCGCAAGCGCCTCCCCGAAGAGCCGTTCTCGGGCCTTGCCTTCAAGATCATGAACGACCCGTTCGTCGGCACACTCACCTTCGTGCGCATTTACTCGGGCAAGCTGGAAAGCGGTTCGGGCGTATTGAACTCGGTGAAGGACCGCAAGGAACGCGTCGGGCGCATGCTCCTGATGCACGCCAATAACCGCGAAGAGATCAAGTCCGCCTCGGCGGGCGACATCGTGGCGCTCGTGGGCATGAAGGACACGACGACCGGCGATACGCTGTGCGATCCCAACAATCCGGTCATCCTCGAGCGGATGGTGTTCCCGGAGCCCGTGATCGAAGTCGCCGTCGAGCCGAAGTCGAAGGCCGACGTCGAGAAGATGGGCGTCGCTCTGTCTCGTTTGGCGGCCGAAGACCCGTCGCTGCGCGTGACCAGCGATCAGGAAAGCGGCCAGACCATTCTCAAGGGGATGGGCGAACTGCACCTCGAAATCATCGTCGACCGCATGAAGCGCGAATTCAAGGTCGAAGCCAACGTCGGCGCGCCGCAGGTTGCGTACCGCGAAACCATCAGCCGCGTGTACGAAGAAGACTATACGCACAAGAAGCAGTCGGGCGGTTCGGGCCAGTACGCCCGCGTCAAGATCCGCTTCGAGCCGCTGCCGCCGGGTTCGGGCTATCAGTTCGAGAACGAAGTCATCGGTGGCTCGGTGCCGAAAGAATACGTCCCGGGCGTGATCAAGGGCCTTGCGTCCTCGATCGAGACGGGCGTGATCGCCGGCTTCCCCTGCACCGACCTCAAGGCAACGCTGTTCGACGGCGCCTACCACGACGTCGACTCTTCGGCTCTTGCGTTCGAAATCGCGGCGCGCGCCGCCTTTCGTGAAGGCATCCCGCACGCCGGTCCGAAGCTGCTCGAGCCGATCATGAGCGTCGAAGTGGTGACCCCGGAAGACTACATGGGCGACGTCATCGGCGACCTGAACAGCCGTCGCGGCCAGGTGTCCGGCATGGACAGCCGCGGCAATGCGCGCGTGATCACCGCGATGGTGCCGCTCGCCAACATGTTTGGTTACGTAAACACCTTGCGGTCCATGAGCCAGGGCCGCGCCCAGTTCACGATGACGTTCGACCATTATGAGCAGGTGCCCAGTAACGTGTCGGACGAAATCAAGGCCAAGTTGGCCGGTTAATTTCAGTCCAGAGGAACGGAGTGAGCCATGTCTAAAGAGAAATTCCAGCGGACGAAGCCGCACTGCAACGTCGGAACGATTGGTCACGTTGACCACGGCAAGACGAGCCTGACGGCGGCGATTACGAAGATTTTGGCCGAGAAGGGCGGGGCGACGTTCACGGCGTACGACCAGATCGACAAGGCGCCGGAAGAGAAGGCGCGCGGGATCACGATTTCGACGGCGCACGTCGAGTACACGACGGACGCGCGTCACTACGCGCACGTCGACTGCCCTGGCCACGCGGACTATGTGAAGAACATGATCACGGGCGCGGCGCAGATGGACGGGGCGATCCTTGTTGTGTCGGCGGCCGACGGCCCGATGCCGCAGACCCGCGAGCACATCCTGCTGGCCCGTCAGGTCGGCGTGCCGGCGATCGTTGTGTTTCTGAACAAGTGCGACATGGTCGACGATCCCGAGCTTTTGGATCTGGTCGAGCTGGAAGTGCGCGAGCTTCTGTCCAAGTACGAATTCCCGGGCGACAAGATCCCGATCGTGCGCGGCTCGGCGCTGGCGGCGCTGGAGGGCACCAACGACAAGCTGGGCAAGGAAGCGATCCTCGAGCTGATGAAGGCGGTCGACACGTCGATCCCGCAGCCGGCGCGTCCGAAGGACAAGCCGTTCCTGATGCCGATCGAAGACGTGTTCTCGATCTCGGGCCGCGGCACGGTTGTGACGGGTCGTGTCGAGCGCGGCATCGTGAAGGTCGGTGAGGAAATCGAGATCGTCGGTCTGCGTCCGACGACCAAGACGGTGGTCACGGGTGTGGAAATGTTCCGCAAGCTGCTCGACCAGGGTGAGGCGGGCGACAACATCGGCGCGCTGCTGCGCGGCACCAAGCGTGAAGAAGTCGAGCGCGGCCAGGTTCTGGCGGCGCCGGGCTCGATCACGCCGCACACCAAGTTCAAGTGCAGCTGCTACATCCTGACCAAGGACGAAGGCGGGCGTCATACGCCGTTCTTCTCGAACTATCGTCCGCAGTTCTACTTCCGCACCACCGACGTCACCGGCACGATCGAACTGCCGGCGGGCACGGAAATGGTGATGCCGGGCGACAATATCGAGATGCAGGTCAACCTGATCGCCCCGATCGCGATGGACGAAGGTCTGCGCTTCGCCATCCGTGAAGGCGGACGCACCGTCGGTTCGGGCGTCGTCGCTAAAATCGTCGAGTAATGAAGATCGGCGGCATCCGCCGTTCGGTGGATGCCGCTCACTTTTGGGTATAGGCCATGATTGACAGTCAAAATATTCGCATTCGCCTCAAGGCGTTTGATCATCGCGTGCTCGATCAATCCACCAAGGAGATCGTCAGCACCGCCAAGCGTACGGGCGCGCAAGTGCGTGGGCCTATCCCGCTGCCGACGCGGATCGAGAAGTTCACCGTGAACCGCTCGCCGCACGTCGACAAGAAGTCGCGCGAACAGTTCGAAATTCGGACTCATCGCCGGCTGCTCGACATTGTCGATCCGACTCCGCAGACGGTGGACGCGCTGATGAAGCTCGACCTCGCCGCCGGCGTCGACGTCGAGATCAAGCTCTAAGAACGATTCGCTCGAAGGTGGGACAAATGCGTTCCGGTTTAGTTGCACAGAAGGTGGGTATGACCCGCCTATTCACCGCGGAAGGGAATCACGTGCCCGTGACCGTGCTTAAGGTCGACGGCGTGCAGGTGATCGCCCAGCGCACCAAGGAGAAGGACGGCTACACGGCCGTTCAACTCGGCATCGGCAATAAGAAGGCCAATCGCGTCAACAAGGCGACGCGCGGTCATTTCGCCAAGGCGAACATCGAGCCGAAGCGCCGTCTCGTCGAATTCCGCGTCGACGCCGACAAGATGATCGACGTGGGCGCCGAGATCTCGGCCGCGCATTTCGTCGCAGGCCAGTTCGTCGACGTGACGGGCACGACGGTCGGTAAGGGCTTCCAGGGTCCGATGAAGCGCTGGAACTTCGCCGGTCTCGAAGCTTCGCACGGTGTGTCGATCTCGCACCGCTCCCACGGTTCGACCGGTCAGCGTCAGGACCCGGGTAAGGTGTGGAAGGGCAAGAAGATGGCCGGCCACCTCGGCGTCGAGCGTGTCACCACCCAGAACCTTCAGGTCGTGCAGATCGACGAGGCCAAGGGATTCATTTTTGTGAAAGGCGCGGTCCCCGGAAACCCGGGCGGTTACGTGCTCGTGAAGGATGCGGTGAAGCGCAAGCTGCCGAAGGACCTTCCGTTGCCCGCCGGCCTTAAGGCCAAGAAGGACTAACGGCCATGAAGCTGGACATCATCAATCTCGACAAGAAGAACGTCGGCTCCGTGGACGTCTCCGATGCCATTTTCGGCGTCGAAGTGCGCGGCGACATCATGCACCGCGTCGTGCGCTGGCAGCTCGCCAAGCGTCAGGCCGGTACGCATAAGACCAAGGTCATCAGCGAAGTCAGCGGTACCACCAAGAAGCCGTACAAGCAGAAGGGCACGGGTTCGGCCCGTCAGGGTTCGCTCCGTTCCGCCCAGATGCGCGGCGGCGGCGTGATCTTCGGACCGGTCGTGCGCAGCCACGCCTTCAGCCTGCCGAAGAAGATCCGCGCCCTCGGCCTCAAGAGCGCCCTTTCTGCGAAAGCAAAAGACGGCAAGCTCGTGGTGATCGAAGCCGCCGCCGGCGGCAAGGACGCAAAGACCAAGAAGCTCGACGCGCAGTTCAAGAAGCTTGGCTGGACCTCGGCGCTGATCATCGACGGATCGCAGGTGGACGAGGGATTTGCCCGCGCCGCCCGCAACATCCCCGGCATCGATGTGCTGCCCAGCCAGGGCGCCAACGTTTACGACATCCTGCGCCGTGACACCCTGGTGCTCACCAAGGCGGCGCTCGAGAAGCTTGAGGAGCGCTTGAAATGAGCCCCGCAGAGAAGAAGCCGGCTAAAAAGGCCGCCAAGAAAGCGGCCCCGAAGGCCGCCGACGCCGCCGCGCTCTACGATTTCATTCGCGCGCCGCTGATCACCGAAAAGGCGACGATGGCCTCCGAGCACAATCAGTTTGTGTTCCGCGTGCCGCTCGACGCCTCGAAGCCGGAGATCAAGCAGGCGATCGAAAGCCTGTTCAAGGTGCAGGTCACCGCGGTGAATACCTTGATCTCGAAGGGCAAGCTGAAACGCTTTCGCGGCCGTCCGGGCCGCCGCAGCGATGTGAAGAAAGCCGTCGTGACCCTGGCCGCCGGCCAGTCCATCGACGTGACCACGGGACTCTAAGCCATGGCTTTGAAGACATATAATCCAGTAACGCCGTCGCTGCGCGGCACCGTGCTCGTCGATCGCTCCGACCTGCACAAAGGCAAGCCGGTCAAGGAATTGACCGAGGGCATGCACTCGACGGGTGGACGCAATCACTCGGGCCGTATCACCAGCCGCTTCATGGGCGGCGGTCATAAGCGCCGCTATCGCCTGGTCGACTTCAAGCGCAAGAAGCGCGACGTGTTCGCGACCGTCGAGCGCCTGGAATACGATCCGTATCGCACGGCTTTCATCGCGCTCATCCGCTATGAAGACGGCGAGCAGGCTTACATCCTCGCGCCGCAGCGCCTGAAGGCCGGCGACAAGATCGTCGCGTCCGAAAGCGCCGACATCAAACCGGGCAACGCGATGCCGCTCAAGAACATGCCGGTCGGCACCATCGTTCACAACGTCGAGCTCAAGCTCGGCCGCGGCGGCCAGATGGCCCGTTCGGCGGGCTGCTACGCCCAGCTCATCGGTAAGGACGCCGGTTATGCTCAGCTGCGCCTGTCGTCGGGCGAACTGCGCATGGTGCGCGCCGAATGCATGGCGACCGTCGGCGCGGTGTCCAATCCGGACAATCAGAACATCAACTATGGCAAGGCCGGACGTATGCGCTGGCTGGGTTTCCGGTCGCATAACCGCGGCGTCGCGATGAACCCGGTCGACCATCCGCTCGGCGGCGGTGAGGGCAAGACCTCGGGCGGCCGTCATCCGGTCACCCCGTGGGGCAAGCCGACCAAGGGCAAGCGCACGCGCAACAACAAGCGGACGCAGCACTTGATCATGCGTAGCCGCCACCTGGCGAAGAAAGCTTAAGGAGAGCGAACGTGGCACGTTCAGTTTGGAAAGGTCCTTTCGTCGACGGCTATCTCTTGAAGAAAGCCGAGACGGTGCGTGGCTCCGGCCGCAACGAAGTGATCAAGACGTGGTCTCGCCGTTCGACGATCCTGCCGCAGTTCGTCGGCCTGACGTTCGGCGTGCACAACGGTCATAAGCATGTTCCGGTCCTCGTGACCGAGAACATGATCGGCCACAAGTTCGGCGAGTTCGCGCCGACCCGTACGTTCTACGGCCACACCGGCGACAAAAAGGCTGCCGCGCCCGGTTCCGCCCCGGCTGCTGCGTCCAAGAAGGACTAGGTCATGAGCAAGAAAAGCGCACCACCCCGCGTCGGCGAAAACGAAGCCAGGGCCTTCTCGCGCTCGATCCGCGTCAGCCCGCGCAAACTGAACCTGATGGCGCAGCTTATCCGCGGCAAGACCGCCGAAGCGGCGCTGGCCGAGCTCACCTTCAACAAGCGCCGGATCGCGCAGGAAGTGAAGACCGTGCTCGAGTCGGCGATCGCAAACGCGGAGAACAATCATCAGCTCGACGTCGATCAGCTGTTCGTTGCGCAGGCCTACGTCGGCAAGTCGATCGTCATGAAGCGTTGGAGCCCGCGCGCCCGTGGCCGCGTCGGCCATATCACCAAGCCGTTCAGCAATCTCACGATTGTCGTGCGTGAGAAGAGGGAGACCGCCTAATGGGTCAAAAAGTCAATCCGGTCGGGCTGCGTCTCGGCATCAATCGCACGTGGGACTCGCGCTGGTACGCGAACCGCGGCGCTTACGCCCAGCTGCTGCACCAGGACATCGAGATCCGCGACTATCTGAAGCAGCGCCTGGCCCAGGCCGGCGTCGCGCGCGTGATTATCGAGCGCCCGGCGAAGAAGGCCCGCATCACGATCCACACCGCCCGTCCGGGCGTGGTCATCGGCAAGAAGGGCGCCGACATCGAAGTGATCCGCAAGGATCTGCAGAAGATGACCGGCAGCGAAGTTCATTTGAACATCGTTGAAATCCGCAAGCCGGAAATCGACGCTCAGCTCGTCGCCGAAAACATCGCCCAGCAGCTCGAGCGCCGCGTGGCGTTCCGGCGCGCCATGAAGCGCGCCGTGCAGGCCGCCATGCGTCTGGGCGCCGGCGGCATCCGCATCACCTGCTCGGGCCGTCTCGGCGGCGCTGAAATCGCGCGCGTGGAATGGTACCGCGAAGGCCGCGTGCCGTTGCACACCCTGCGCGCCGACGTCGATTACGGCGAAGGTACCGCGAAGACCACGTACGGAACCTGCGGCGTGAAGGTGTGGATCTTCAAGGGCGAGATTCTCGAACACGATCCGATGGCGCAGGACAAGCGCGCCAGCGGCGACGCTCAAAGCCCGCGCGAAGGCGCGCGCGGCGAAGCGCGCGGCTAAGGCATTAGGAACGGAAATACGTCGTCATGTTGCAACCGAAACGCACAAAATTCCGCAAGGCCTTCAAGGGCCGCATCCACGGCGTCGCCAAGGGCGGCTCGAGCCTGAACTTCGGGTCGTACGGCCTCAAGGCGATGACGCCGGAACGCGTCACCGCGCGCCAGATCGAAGCGGCGCGCCGTGCCCTCACGCGCTTCATGAAGCGCCAGGGCCGCGTGTGGATCCGCATCTTCCCGGACGTGCCGGTGTCGAAGAAGCCCGCCGAAGTCCGGCAAGGTAAGGGTAAGGGAACACCGGAGTTCTGGGTGTGCCGGATCAAGCCGGGCCGCATCATGTTCGAAGTCGACGGCGTGTCTGCGGAAATGGCCCGTGAAGGTTTTGCCCTGGCGGCTGCGAAGCTGCCGATCAAGACCAAGATGGTCTCGCGTATTGGAGCTTAGAAGATGACCGACACTGCAAAGGATCTGCGCGGCAAGAACGCGGAAGAGCTTCAGGGCCGTCTTTCGGACCTCAAGAAGGAGCAGTTCAACCTGCGCTTCCAGAAGGCGTCCGGCCAGCTGACCAACACCGCCCAATTCGGGCGCGTCCGCCGCGAGATCGCGCGGATCAAGACAATTCTGCGGGAACGCAGCAGCCAGAACGCTGCGTCGTAAGCGGGCGAGAGGAAGAGGAATATGCCGAGACGAATTCTCCAGGGCGTGGTCGTCAGCGATAAGCAGGACAAGACCGTGATCGTGCGGGTCGAGCGCCGCATGATGCACCCGATCTACAAGAAGTTCATCCGCCGCAGCAAAAAGTTCGCTGCGCACGATGAGAACAACGTCGGGAAGATCGGTGATGTCGTGCGTATCCGCGAATGCGCACCGATCTCGAAGACCAAGAAGTGGGAGCTTGTCCTGGATAAAGCTGAGTAGTCGGCGTCTCCAGACTTAAGGACCGTAGTCATGATTCAGATGCAAACCAATTTGGACGTCGCCGACAACTCGGGCGCCAAGCGCGTCATGTGCATTAAGGTGCTGGGCGGCTCCAAGCGTAAGTACGCAGCCATCGGTGACGTGATCGTCGTCTCGGTGAAGGACGCTATCCCGCGTGGACGCGTGAAGAAGGGCGACGTTCACCGCGCCGTCATCGTTCGCACCGCGAAGGAACTCCGTCGCACCGACGGCACCGCGATCCGCTTCGATCGCAATGCCGCCGTGCTCATCAATAAACAGGGCGAACCCATCGGCACCCGTATCTTCGGGCCGGTGACCCGTGAACTGCGCTCGAAGAAGTTCATGAAGATCGTTTCGCTGGCGCCGGAGGTTCTCTAGATGGCCAAGATGAAGATCAAGAAGGGCGACAACGTCATCGTCCTCACCGGCCGCGACAAGGGCAAGACCGGCACCGTGCTGAAGGCGCTGCCGAGCGAATCACGCGTCATCGTGCAGGGCATCAATATCGCCAAGCGTCACCAGCGCCAGACGGCGCAGGACGGCGGCGGCATCATCGAAAAGGAAGTGTCGATCCACGTCTCCAACGTGGCGCACGTCGACCCGAAGGAGAGCAAGTCGACCCGGGTCGGCTTCAAGACGCTCGATGACAAGAGCAAGGTCCGCATCGCTCGGCGGTCCGGCGAAGTCATCGACTAGGAAGGACGAAAGCTATGGCTGCTACAGCGCGTTTGCGTAAGCACTACGAAGAAGTGGTGCGCAAGAAGATGTCCGAGAAGTTCGGCTACGAGAACCCGATGGCGATTCCGAAGATCACCAAGATCGTCATCAACATGGGCGTGAGCGAAGCTTCTCAGGACAAGAAGAAGATCGAAGGCGCGGTCGACAATCTGACGGCGATCGCCGGCCAGAAGCCGAACGTCACGAAGTCGCGCAAGGCGATCGCGAACTTCAAGCTCCGCGAAGGCCAGATGGTCGGCTGCAGCGTCACCTTGCGCAAGACGCGGATGTACGAATTCCTGGACCGCCTGGTGAACGTTGCGCTTCCGCGCGTACGCGACTTCCGCGGCCTCAATGCCAAGAGCTTCGACGGCGCCGGCAATTACAACATGGGCCTCAAGGAACAGATCGTGTTCCCGGAAATCGATTATGACAAGATCGACAAGGTTCGCGGCATGAACATCACCATCTGCACGACGGCTCGTACCGACGAGGAGGCGCTTGCGCTGCTCGAAGGTTTCGAACTGCCGTTCCAGAAATAGGCGAGGGACCAAATGGCGAAGACGAGCACTGTTGAACGCGATCAGAAGCGCCGCCGTATGGCGAAGTCGCTTGGCAACAAGCGCAAGAAGCTGAAAGCGATCATCATGAATCGCAACACAAACGATGAAGACCGCTTTGCGGCGGTCTTGAAGCTCGCGCAGGTTCCGCGCAATTCCTCGAAGGTCCGCATCCGTAATCGCTGCGACCTCACGGGCCGCCCGCGCGCGACCTATCGCAAGTTCAAGATGGCCCGCAACAAGCTGCGTGAACTGGCTTCGAAGGGCCAGATCCCCGGCATGGTCAAGTCAAGCTGGTAAGGAGCGTCACACGTGTCAATGACCGATCCAGTTGGTGATTTGCTGACCCGCATCCGTAACGGACAGCGGGCGAACAAATCGTCGATCACTGCCCCGGCCTCGAAGCTGCGCGAAAGCGTGCTGAGCGTCCTGGAGCGCGAAGGTTACATCCGCGGTTTCAAGCGCGTGAGCATCCGCGCCGGCATCGAAGAGCTCAACATCGAGCTCAAGTACAACGAGGGCGAGCCGGTGATTAACAAGATCGAACGCGTGTCGAAGCCCGGCCGCCGGGTTTACGCGAAGATCAAGGACTTGCAGAAGGTCTACAACGGCCTTGGCATCTCCATTCTCTCGACGCCGCGGGGCGTCATGTCTGACTCGGAAGCGCGCCAGGCCAATGTCGGCGGCGAAGTGCTCTGTCAGGTGTTCTAACGAACGCGTGTTCTAACGAACACGGATTGAAGGAAGCGTACGATGTCTCGTGTAGGCAAATATCCGGTGGCCATCCCCTCGGGCGTTACCGTCACCATGGCGGGCAGGCTCGTCACGGTGAAGGGCAAGCTCGGCGAACTGAAGCTCAACACCAGCGATGATGTTGAAACCAGCGTCACCGACGGCAAGGTGTGGGTGAAGGTGAAGGGCGAGAGCAAGCGCGCCCGCGCCCAGTGGGGTACGACCCGCGCCACCATCAACAACATGGTCCGCGGCGTTTCGCAGGGCTACAAGAAGACCCTCGACATCAACGGCGTCGGCTTCAAGGCCGCCGCTCAGGGCAAGAAGCTCAACCTGTCGCTCGGCTTCTCGCACGACGTCATCTACGACGTGCCGGCCGGCATCGAAGTGAAGACGCCGCAGCCGACGCAAATCGAGATCTCGGGCGCGGACCGCCAGAAAGTCGGCCAGGTGGCCGCCGAGATCCGCGGCTACAAGCCGCCCGAGCCGTACAAGGGCAAGGGGATCAAGTACTCCGACGAATTCATCCTTCGCAAAGAAGGTAAGAAGAAGTAAGGCGCGGGACAGAGGATTAAGAGATGAGCAGCAGCAACATTCGGACCCAGCGTCGCAAGCAGCGTACGCGCTTTGCGATCAAGGCCACGGCCCACGGCCGTCCGCGTCTTTCCGTGCACCGGTCGGGCCGTCACATCTATGCGCAGATCATCACGGACGAGGACGGCCGCACGCTTGCCGCCGCTTCGAGCATCGATACGGATCTGAAGGGCAAGCTGAAGGTCGGGGCCTCGAAGGAAGCGGCCGCCGAGGTGGGCAAGCTGCTCGCCGAGCGCGCGGTGAAGGCCGGCGTGAAGGAAGTGGTTTTCGATCGCGGCGGGTACATGTTCCACGGTCGCGTGAAAGCGCTCGCTGACGCGGCGCGTGAAGCCGGTCTGTCGTTCTAAGGCCGGTCAGGTAAGGGAAGTAGGATATGGCACGGACACCATCAGGAGCCTCTGAACGGGGCGAACGCCAGGGCAGAGGCGGTGATCGCGGTGAGCGCGGTGAACGCGGCGGCCGCCGGGAGCGCGGCGGAGATCGCGAGCGCGAAGGCGGTGGACGCGGCGACCGCGATCGCGAGCGTGACGACGAATTTGTCGACAAGCTGGTGCACATCAACCGTGTCGCCAAGGTCGTGAAAGGCGGACGCCGCTTCGCATTTGCCGCTCTGGTGGTCGTCGGCGATGCCAAGGGCAAGGTCGGTTACGGTTCGGGCAAGGCGCGCGAAGTGCCGGAAGCCATCCGCAAGGCGACGGATGCGGCGAAGCGCCACATGATCAAGGTGCCGCTGCGCGAAGGCCGCACGCTGCATCACGATCTCTACGGCCGTTTCGGCGCAGGTAAGGTGATCCTGCGCGCGGCGCCCGCGGGGACCGGCATCATCGCCGGCGGCCCGATGCGCGCCGTGTTCGAAACCATGGGCATTCAGGACATCGTCGCGAAGAGCGTCGGATCCAACAATCCGCATAACATGGTCAAGGCGACCTTCACGGCGCTTCAGTCGATGACCAGCCCGCGCAACGTTGCCGCCAAGCGCGGCAAGAAGGTCGCGGACATCATCGGCCGCCGCGAGGACGCCGGTAAAGAAGTGGCGAAGGAAGCCTAATCATGGCTGAGAAGAAGAAGACGGTAACCATCACCCAGATCCACAGCGCCGCCGGCCGCTATGCGGACCAGCGCCAGACGCTGATCGGTCTGCGCCTCAACAAAATCCGCCGCTCCTCGACCCTGGAAGACACCCCGGCGGTCCGCGGCATGATCAACAAAGTTAAACACCTGGTACGGGTGGACGAAGGCTGATCGGCCTCCTATCTCAAAGCCGGCGTCAAAGGATAAGACCAATGAAACTTAATGAACTGCGTAACCGCCCGGGTTCGACCCATGCTCGCAAGGTCCTCGGCCGCGGTATCGGCTCGGGCCTCGGCAAGACGTCCGGCCGTGGCGTGAAGGGTCAGAAGGCACGCACCGGCGTGGCCATCAAAGGCTTCGAAGGTGGCCAGATGCCGCTGTTTCGCCGCTTGCCGAAGCGCGGATTCACCTCTTACAGCACCGCCAAGTACGTGCCGGTGAACATCGGCCGTCTGCAGGAAGCCGTTGATGCCGGCCGTCTCGATCCGAAGGAAACGGTGACCATCGATTCGCTCGTGAAGGCCGGCGTCGTGCGCCGCTCGCACGATGGCCTGCGCCTCCTCGGCGACGGCGAACTTAAGGCGAAGCTCACCATCGAAGCCGTGTATGCTTCCGAGTCTGCCCGCGCGGCAGTCGAGAAGGCTGGCGGCTCGGTGGCGATGACGCGCCCCGCGCCGGTGGCGGAAGACAAGAAGGTGCGCAAGCTTCCCAAGCGCGCCGATGCGAATCCGAAGGCAAAGAAGGGCGACAAGTCCGCGCGCGCCAAGAAGGCCGCGGCTTCGGCGAAGGCCGACAAGCCTTCGAAGGCAAAGAAGTAGTTTGCCGGTGTCACGGAAGGCGCGCGTCGCCTTAACCGGAGTTTGAAATGGCGTCTGCGGCTGACCAAATCGCTGCCAATATCAACTTAGGTGTCTTTTCGAAGGCAACCGAGCTCAAGCGGCGAATCTGGTTCGCGCTCGGGGCTCTGATCGTCTATCGCCTCGGCACCTTCATCACTCTTCCCGGCATCGATTCGGTTGCGATGCAGGACGTGATGCGCGTGCAGGCGGGCGGCGTGCTCGGCCTGTTCGATGTGTTCGCCGGCGGTGCGCTGTCGCGCATGAGCATCTTTGCGCTCAACATCATGCCGTACATCTCCGCGGCGATCATCATTCAGCTGCTTGCCGCCGTCAGCCCTGCGCTCGAAGCCCTCAAGAAAGAGGGCGTCACCGGCCGCATCAAGATGAACCAGTACACGCGATACCTGACCGTTGCGATTACGGGCCTCCAGGCCATCGGCATCGCCAACGGCCTTCAGGGCTCGCTTGCTTCGAACGGAATGCCGGTCGTAACGAACCCGGGGCCGTTCTTCATCGCCACCACGGTGATCACGCTCGTGGGCGGCACCATGTTCCTGGTGTGGCTGGGCGAGCAAATCAGCGAACGCGGCATCGGCCAAGGGATCTCCCTGCTCATCTTCGCCGGCATCGTCGCCGGCCTTCCGGGCGCGGTCGCTAGCACCCTCGAGCTCGGCCGTACCGGGGCAATGTCGCCCATCACCATCGGCCTCATTGTCGTCGGCGCCATCGGGCTCGTTGCAATGATCGTGTTCTTCGAGCAGGCGCAGCGTCGGATCTTGGTGCAGTACCCCAAACGACAGCAGGGCAATAAGGTGTTCGGCGGCGAGGCGTCGCATATTCCGCTGAAGCTCAACACCTCGGGCGTCATTCCGCCGATCTTTGCCAGCTCGCTCCTGCTGCTGCCCCTCACGATCTCCGGATTCCAGGGCACGATGGTGATGGGTCCGAACGGCGTTCCCGTGGCGGCCCCGGGCGGCGAAGGCTTTCTCAACACCATGGGCGCGTTGCTGGGCCGCGGTCAGCCGCTCTATCTGTTCCTTTACGCCGTACTCATCATCTTCTTTGCGTTCTTCTACACCGCGGTCGTGTTCAATCCCGCCGACACGGCCGAGAACCTGCGCAAGTACGGCGGTTTCGTGCCGGGCATCCGTCCGGGCAAGAACACCGCCGACTATCTCGATTTCGTCCTGACGCGCCTGACCGTCGTTGGCGGTCTCTACCTGGTCGCCGTTTGCTTGGTGCCCGAGTATCTGGTCTCGCGGATGAGCACGCCCTTCGCGCTCGGCGGCACCAGCATGATGATCGTGGTCAATGTGACCTTGAACACCATGCAGCAGGTCCAAGCGCACCTTTTGGCGCACCAGTATGAGGGATTGCTGAAGAAGTCCCGTTTGCGCGGCAAGCGGTAGGTCCATGGCAGGCAAGCGCCTCATCCTCATGGGACCGCCGGGCGGCGGTAAAGGTACCCAAGCCAAGCGCCTGCAGGAGCGTTACGGCATCGTCCAGCTGTCGACGGGCGATATGTTGCGCGCGGCCGTAAAGGCGGGGACCCCTGTGGGACAACAGGCCAAGGCGGTCATGGATGCCGGAAAGCTTGTGTCCGACGACATCATGATCGGTCTGATCTCGGAGCGCATCGACCAGCCGGATTGCGCCAATGGCTTCATTCTCGACGGCTTCCCGCGCACCATCGCGCAGGCCGAAGCTCTCGATAAGCTATTGAATCAAAAAGGGATTAAGCTCGACAAAGTGATCGAAGTCACGGTCCCCGACGAGCGCCTCATCGAACGGATCACCGGGCGGTTCACCTGTTCGGCCTGCGGTGAGGGGTATCACGACAAGTTTAAGCAGCCGAAGCGACCCGGAGTCTGCGACGCCTGTGGCGGGACCAGCTTTACCCGCCGGGCGGACGACAAGGCAGAGACCGTGGGCGCCCGGCTGAAAGCCTACCATGACCAGACATCCCCCCTGATGCCCTACTACCGGGCGAAAGGGACCCTGGAAGTGATCGACGGCGACCGGGATATCGACGCCGTTTCGCGTGATTTGGAGCGTGTTTTAGGAGCCTGAGCGGCGTGTTGACACGAGGGGCTAACTGCCTATAATGCCCCGCTTTTCGGGTTGCGCGCGGCGCTCATAACAGTTTGAAATTAAAGAAGGAGTACGGGCTTTGGCGCGTATTGCTGGGGTCAACTTACCAACCAACAAGCGGGTCGTTATCGCCCTGCGTTACATCTTCGGCATTGGTCCGTCCAATGCTGTGGATATCTGTGAACGTGTCGGCATCGCGCCGAACCGTCGTGTTAACCAACTGACGGAGGACGAAGTCCTTCGCATCCGCGACACCATTGACCGCGACTACACGGTCGAGGGCGATCTGCGCCGTGAGCAGGCGATGAACATCAAACGTTTGATGGACCTCGGCTGCTATCGCGGCCTGCGTCATCGCAAAGGTCTGCCGGTCCGCGGTCAGCGTACGCACACCAACGCTCGCACGCGCAAAGGCCCGTCGAAGCCGATCGCAGGCAAGAAGAAAGTAACGAAGTAATCAGGACGTTTTTTCGCGGCGCGCGCGCCGCGGTCTGCGTTTCTACGGACAGAAGAAGATCACACGATGGCCAAGCCAGAATCAGCCGCCCCCGCAGCCAATGCTCCTGCAGCTGCAGGCACGCCTCGCGCCCGCAAGCGCGAACGCAAGAACATCAGCTCGGGTATTGCCCACGTCAATGCGACGTTCAACAACACCATGATCACCATCTCCGACGTCCAAGGCAATACCATTGCTTGGTCGTCGGCCGGCGCACAGGGCTTCAAGGGCTCGCGCAAGTCCACTCCGTATGCCGCGCAGGTGGCAGCGGAGAACTGCGGCCGCAAGGCAATGGAACACGGTATGAAAGTGCTGTCGGTGTTCGTGAAAGGCCCCGGAACCGGCCGTGAATCCGCGCTGCGCGCGCTGCAGGCGGTCGGTTTCACCATAACGTCAATTCAGGACGTAACCCCGGTGCCGCACAACGGTTGCCGGCCGCGCAAGCGGCGTCGCGTCTAAGGACTTTTATCGCCGCCGGGTGTCTCCCACCGGCGGTGTTGCATGCGGGGCGCGTTTTTTGCGCAGCCCCAAGTTCACAGCGGGATCAACCTCACGTGTGGAACTGAGCCGTGATACAGAAAAATTGGCAAGAACTGATTAAACCGTCGAAGCTCAACATCGAAACGGGCGACGACCAGCGCCGGATCGCGACCATCGTCGCCGAGCCGCTCGAGCGCGGCTTCGGTGTCACGCTGGGCAACGCCCTGCGCCGCGTCCTGCTGTCCTCGCTGCAAGGCGCGGCGGTCACCTCGATCCGCATCGACGGCGTGCTGCACGAATTCTCCAGCGTGCCGGGCGTGCGCGAAGACGTCACCGACCTCATCCTCAACATCAAGCAGCTCGCGCTCACCATGCATGGTGATGGCCCGAAGCGCATGACCCTGAAGGCCAAGGGCCCGGGTGAAGTGACCGCCAGCCAGATCCAGGCGACCGCCGACATTGAGATCATGAATCCGGATCTCGTCATCTGTCACCTCGACGATGGCGCGAACCTCAACATCGAACTCGAAGTCAACACGGGCAAGGGCTACGTGGCGGCCCACCTGAACCGCAAGGAAGACGATCCCATCGGCGTCGTTCCCGTGGATTCGATCTTTTCCCCGGTCCGCCGCGTCTCCTACAAGGTCGACAACACCCGCGTCGGCCAGCAGACCGACTACGACAAGCTCTCGATGACCGTCGAGACCAACGGTGCCGTGAAGCCGGAAGATGCCGTTGCGCTCGCCGCGCGCATCCTCCAGGACCAGCTCAAGCTCTTCATCAATTTCGAAGAGCCCCAGCACGCCATTGCCGAGCGCGTCGAGGACGAACTGCCGTTCAACAAGAACCTCCTGCGCAAGGTGGACGAGCTTGAGCTGTCGGTCCGTTCGGCCAACTGCCTCAAGAACGACAACATCATCTACATCGGCGACCTGGTGCAGAAGACGGAAGCGGAGATGCTCCGCACCCCGAACTTCGGCCGCAAGTCGCTCAACGAGATCAAGGAAGTCCTCGCGCAGATGGGACTGCATCTCGGCATGGAAATCCCCAATTGGCCGCCTGAGAACATCGAAGAGCTGGCCAAGAAGCTCGAAGAGCCGTTTTAAGACGGCTTTAGCGACCAGGGCCGTTCCGGCCCGCCCCGTGAGTTCATGTCCCAGGAGGGATGCGGCGCACGGTCAACGTCATCGGTCTCGCGCGCGAGGCCACAAGGTGAAGAAAGGACTACGCTATGCGTCACGGACTAAGCGGCCGCAAGTTCAACCGGACCAAAGGCCACCGCCGGGCCCTGATGGCCAACCTGGCGAACGCTCTGCTCAAGCACGAGCAGATCACGACCACGCTCCCGAAGGCGAAGGACCTGCGCCCGTACGTCGAGCGCATGATCACCTTGGGCAAGCGCGGCACGCTCGCCGCCCGCCGCCTCGCCGCCGGGCGTCTGCGCGACGAAAGCATCGTTGCGAAATTGTTCGAGACCCTGGGGCCTCGTTACAAGGACCGCAACGGCGGCTACACCCGCGTCATCAAGGCGGGCTTCCGCCACGGTGATTCCGCGCCGATGGCCGTGATCGAGCTCGTCGACCGTGACACCGAAGCCAAGGGCCAGGACTCCGGTCCGCCGCAGAACGCCGCTCCGGCCGCCGAAGAAGCCGCGGTCTAAAGCCGCCAAGCGCGGACGAATACCGCGTAAGCCATCGAACGGCAGCCTGGGGAAACCTAGGCTGCCGTTTTCGCTTCCGGCTTTTCGAAGGGGGGATGAAAATGCTCGTGCGCCACCTTAGATTTGCCTCAGTTGAATCTCAGCTTCCCCGTTTATCGTTTTGACATTCAATGAGAATTCGCCAGCTCATGTCACACGTGAACAAGATTTTCGCTGCCCTGATGATCGCCGCGTTCCCGGCGTTGATGAATCCGGCCATCGGTGCGCAAAGCGCCGTTCCGACCTCGCGAGAGCAGGTCTCCCTGACCTTCGCGCCGATCGTGAAGAGGGCTTCTCCGGCCGTCGTAAATATCTACACGCGCCGGGTCTTGAAGCAGCAGGTCTCGCCGCTCTTCAACGATCCTTTCTTCCGTCAGTTCTTCGGCGACCAGTTCGCCGCCGTGCCCCGCGAACGGGTGGAAAGTTCTCTTGGTTCGGGCGTGATCGTCCGCGGGAGCGGTGTCGTCATCACCAACAACCACGTCATCGGCGAGGCCGATGAGATTACGGTCATCCTCAACGACCGCCGCGAGTTCGAAGCCAAGGTGGTCGGCAAGGACCCGCGCTCCGACCTTGCGGTTCTCCAGCTCCAGAACCTGACCGGCACATTGCCGGCTTTGGATCTCGCCGATTCCGATGATCTCGAGGTGGGGGATCTGGTGCTGGCGATCGGCAATCCCTTCGGCGTCGGCCAGACCGTCACCTCGGGTATCATCTCCGCACTGGCCCGGACGACGGTCGGCATTACCGACTTTCGGTCCTTCATTCAGACCGACGCGGCCGTGAACCCGGGCAATTCCGGCGGGGCCTTGATCACGTCCGACGGCCGTCTCGTCGGCATCAACACCGCCATCTACTCCCGCGACGGCGGCAGCAACGGAATCGGATTTGCGATTCCTGCCAATATGGTACGGACCGTTGTTACGAGCATACTTAAAGAGGGCCGGGCGGTGCGCGCCTGGTTCGGCGCCTCCGGGAAGACCATCACCGCTGATCTTGCGCGCTCATTGTCGCTGCCCCGCCCCGTGGGGGTGTTGGTCGAGCGCGTCACCGCGGGCAGTCCCGCTGCCCGCGGCGGCCTTCAGCCCGGCGACATCGTACGCTCCGTCAACGGCCGCGACGTCCAGGACCTCGAGGAGCTACGCTACATGATTGCCACGCTCCCTGTCGGCGGTACGGCGCGGCTCGGGGTTCAACGGGACAATGCAGAGCAGACGATCCAAATTTCGCTGCAAGCGCCGCCGAACACTCCGGCGCGGCAGGAGACCCTTCTTTCCGGCCAGCAGCCGTTCTCCGGTGCGACGGTTGCCAATCTGAATCCGGCGCTCGCCGAAGAATTGGGCCGCGAGTATGAGGGGCCTGGGGTGATCATTCTTGATATGTCGGGCAACTCCATCGCCGCGCGCCTGGGTCTGCGTCCTGGCGACATGATCCTTGCCATCAACGATGCGCCCACCCGCAGCGTCGCCGATCTCCAGCGTTCGCTGGCGGCGGCGGCGGCCGGTTGGGTGGTCACCATCAACCGCGGCGGCCAGACGGTGAAGTTCCAGGTGGGTGGATGAACGACCTGTTCGCGGGCCACGAGCCGCCGCAATCAGGAGCCAGGAGTGGCCCGAAGGTCGGCCAGCCCCTGGCGGACCGGCTGCGGCCCGCGGGCCTCGAGGACGTCGTCGGCCAGGAGCATCTTCTCGGGCGCGAAGGACCGATCGGGCGCATGGTCGCCGCCAGGCGGGTGACCTCCATGATCCTGTGGGGGCCGCCCGGTGTCGGCAAGACGACGATCGCTCGCTTGCTCGCCAAGGGCACGGACCTCTACTTCCAGCCGCTATCGGCGGTGTTCTCGGGCGTTGCGGACCTTCGCAAGATTTTCGAGGCCGCGGCGAAGCGCCGCCAGATGGGGCAGGGCACCCTGTTGTTCGTCGACGAGATCCACCGTTTCAACCGCTCGCAGCAGGACGGGTTTCTTCCCTACGTCGAAGACGGAACGATCATTCTGGTCGGAGCGACGACGGAAAACCCGTCCTTCGAGCTGAATGCCGCGCTCTTGTCGCGGTGCCAGGTGATGGTGCTGCGGCGCCTCGACGATGCCGCGCTGGACCGGCTCTTGAAGCGGGCGGAACAGGACGCCGGCCGGAGCTTGCCCGTGACCGAAGAAGGCCGCGCAGCGCTGCGCGCCATGGCCGACGGCGATGGCCGCCACATCCTGACCCTCGCCGAGGATTTGTTCGCTCTTACGCCGGCGCCGTCCGACCCCCTGGACGCTGCCGGTTTGGCCAAGGTCGTTCAGCGCCGGGCGCCGGTCTACGACAAGGACCGGGAAGGGCACTACAACCTCATCAGCGCCGTGCATAAATCGCTGCGCGGCTCTGATCCCGACGCGGCGCTCTATTGGGTGTCCCGCATGCTCGATGGCGGCGAGGACCCGATCTACATCCTGCGCCGGCTTACGCGGTTCGCCGCCGAAGACATCGGCATGGCCGATCCGCAGGCGCTGCCGATCGCGATCTCCGCCTGGGAAACCTACGACCGCCTGGGCTCACCGGAAGGCGAACTCGCCATCGCGATGTTGGTCATCTATCTCGGCACTGCGCCCAAATCGAACGCGGCCTATGTCGCCTATGGCGAAGCGCGCGCATCGGCCCGTGCCACGGGCTCTTTGATGCCCCCGAAGCACATCCTCAACGCGCCGACGACGCTCATGAAGGATCTCGGGTACGGTAAGGGCTATGCTTATGATCATGATCAGGATGAGGCCTTTTCCGGGCAAAACTACTTTCCGGACGGTATGGCGCGCGAGCAATTCTACCGTCCCGTCGAGCGCGGGTTTGAACGCGAGGTAGCCAAACGCCTCGCATACTGGCAGAAGCTGCGCGCCGCGCGCGAAGGCGCGCACACAGAAGAAACCAAGTCCGGCGGGCCATGAGCGGCGTACAACAGATTGAAGTGGGCGATGAGGAGGGGGAACAGCGGCTAGATCGCTGGTTCAAGCGCCGCTTTCCGGCGCTCACCCATGGCCGCCTGGAGAAACTTTTACGGACCGGGCAGGTGCGCGTCGACGGCGGGCGGGCGAAGGCGAACCAGCGCCTTCAAGCGGGCCAGGTGGTGCGCGTCCCGCCGCTCGGTTCCGCCTCCGACGGCGCCGCCGAACGGAAGAAAGCCGCGCCCCTCTCGCCCCGCGATGCCGCCGAGATCCAGCGCATGGTCATCTACAAGGATGAGGACCTGATTGTCCTCAACAAGCCGCACGGGATCGCTGTACAGGGTGGAACGAAGACCACCCGCCATATCGACGGCATGCTCGACGGCCTCAAGTTCGACCGCGAGGAGCGTCCACGCCTGGTCCATCGCCTCGATCGCGATACCTCGGGCGTTCTCGTGCTGGCGCGCTCGGCCAAGTCCGCCGCGGCCCTGGCCAAGGCGTTCCAGAGCCGGGACATGGAAAAGATCTACTGGGCCCTCGTGATCGGCCATCCCGAGCACGATGCCGGCACGATCTCCGCCGCCCTAGCCAAAACCGGCGGCCGCGGCAACGAGCGCATGGAATGGGACGACGAAGAGGGCCAGTCGGCCGTGACCGACTACCGTGTCGTTGCCACCGCCGCCCGCAAGATCAGCTGGCTCGAGCTGATGCCGCACACCGGCCGCACCCACCAGTTGCGGGCGCATTGCAAATTGATCGGCACGCCGATCGTCGGTGACGCCAAATACGCCGTCACAAACCCCGATCCGGATCAGCGCGTCGACCTGCACGAAGGCTTGCTCGCCGAGGTGGCTGACCGCATGTGTCTGCACGCCCGCGCGCTCACGATTCCCCGCCAAGGCCGCAAACCGCTTACCGTTACTGCGCCGCTGCCGAAGCATATGGCGGATGCTTTTGACGACTTGGGGTTTGACCAGAGCGAGGCACGATGAGCGTCGCATCTCCGATCCGCCTCGCGGTCTTCGACCTCGATGGAACCCTGGTCAACAGTACCGCGAACATCGTGCGCGCCGTGCGCGAGGCGGCTGCATTGATGAAAGTCGAAGCGCCGGCGGCCAAGGAAATTCCAAGGGTCATCGGCCTTTCACTGACCGAGGCGCTTGGTCGGCTCTTTCCGGCGCTTGAACAGCCGCGCCTGCTTGAGCTGGATCAAGCCTACCGCGACTGTTTCGTGCGCTTTCGCACCGAGCCCGACTTCGACGAGCCCTTGTTCGATGGTACGCACGAAGTGCTCGATGCTTTGGATGCGGACGGCGTGCTGCTGGGCATTGCCACCGGCAAGGCCATGCGCGGCGTACGTCACGTCCTGGAACGACACGGGCTCTTAAAGCGTTTTGTCACCATCCAGACCCCTGAGCATGCGCCGGGCAAACCACATCCGGAGATGATTTACAGGGCGATGGCGGAGACCGGCGCCGCGCCGGGTCACACGGTTATGGTCGGCGACACGAGTTTCGACATGCTCATGGCCCGCAATGCGGGCGTTTCGGCGCTCGGTGTATCTTGGGGCAACCATCCCGCACCGGAATTGCACGCGGCGGGCGCACATCGCCTGGTCGATCGCCTCGGCGACCTGATGCACGCTATTGCTCACCTCACCGAATCCACACCGTCTCCCGATCTCGCAAGGAGCGCGCGATGAAAGCCCTCAAAATCGCCGCTGCGGTCGTCGCGGTTCTCGCCGTCGGTGTCGTCATTCTTCTGATGACGGTGAACGTCGATCAATACAAGGGCACGATCGAAGCGCAGGCGAAGGCGGCGACCGGTCGCGAGGTGACGATTGGTGACATCGATCTCTCTGTCGGACTCGCGCCCGCGATCGTACTGACCGACGTCAAGGTCGCCAATGCCGCCTGGGGCAGCCGCCCGGAAATGATGATCTTGCCGCGGCTCGAAGTGCACACGCAGCTCATCCCGCTCCTGTTCGGAACCATCAATCTTACTGAAATAAATGCCGAGAACCCCGACATTCTCCTCGAGATCGACAAACAGGGCCGCGGCAACTGGCAGTTCGACGTCGCGCGTGACGGCGCCTCTACACCGCTCAATGTCAGTGACATCACGGTCAATGGGTTGAAGCTCGGGTACCGCGACGGCCAAGGAGGAAGCTCGGCCGATATCGCCGCGAAGGCGGTCACCGTTGCCATCAGCGGCGCGCTCCAGGAAATGAATATCTCGTCTTTCGAAACGAAAGACGTGACCGTGGCCTACAAGACGACCGGCGCGCCGCTTGCGTTCGCCGTTGAAACCCTGACCTTGGATCGCGAAGGTAAGATCAACCTTGACGGTAAAGTTTCGGGCGAAGCGCTGAAGGTCAACGGCAAGATCGCGCCGATCGCGACCTTGATCGCGATGGACAAGGCTTTCCCTGCCAAAGTCGAGGTCGAGGGGTTCGGCATTAAGGCCACTTCAGATGTGGTGGTGGAGATCGTAAACGGCCGCCCACTGGCGAAGGGCACGATTTCCATTCCGGAGATCGACATGTCGAAGTTCGCGAGCGCGCCCGCGACTCAGGCCGACGGCCGCCTGTTCCCCGCCGATCCGTTACCCTGGGATATGATCAGCGGCACGGATGCCGATCTCAACATCACCATCGCAAAACTCACGACCACGACCGGTCTGACGGTGAGCAATATCTCGGTCCCGGTGAAAGCCGCCGCCGGACGTTTCAATGCGGCGCCGATTTCCTTGGCGGTTGCGGGCGGGACCATTGGTGGAGATGTCGCGCTCAATGCCGGCGACAGGTCGGTGGCCATAAAGGCGCAGGGAAAAGGATTCTCGGCCGAAGGTCTCGCCAAGTCATTCAACAAAGGCGATCTCATGACCCAAGGCCCGATCGACCTCAACGTCAATGTGCGCGGCGCCGGAACGTCGGTGCGCGAGATCATGGCCTCGCTGGATGGGTCCGTGATTGCGGGGATGGGCGAAAGCCGCATCCGCAATGATGCGCTCAACGTGCCCGGCGCCGGCGCGATCCTGCAGGTGCTCGATCTTGCCAATCCGTTCGCCAACAAGGACCCCTACACGGTTGCGAGGTGCGCTGTCGCGAATTTCCAGATCGCGGACGGCATCGCCCAGACCAACCAGGGCGTTGCCATGGTCACGGATAAGATGTCGCTCACGTCGAGCGGCACGGTCGACCTGCGCAACGAGCGCATCGACCTCAATGTGCGCGCGCAAGGCGCCAGCGGCATCGCCGGCGGACTTGGCCAGCTCGCGCAGGCCGTAAGAGTGACTGGCTCGCTTTCCTCTCCCAGCGTCGGCCTCGATCAGGCGGGTGTCGTGAAGGGTGTCGCCGGCCTCGGTTCGGCTCTCGCTAACGGCGGTGGACAAGGCCTCGGCGGGCTCGGCGCGCTGTTCGGGCTGGGGCCAAAGACGGGCTCGTCCGCGACGTCGGCGGCCCCAACCGGAGATCTTTGCGCCCGGGCGCGCGCCTGGCGCAGAAGCTGACCGATAGTCTCGATGGACAAGAATAGACCGCTGCCGGTGCGCGAAAGCGCACCCCCGAAACCGCGCCGCGTGTATAAGGCGGTGGCCGTCCGCGAGGGCGGCGGCTCGTTTTCGGTGCTCTTGGATGGCAAACCGGCGCTCACGCCGCTACGTGCGCCGCTCGCCTCGAAATCGCACGCGCTGGCGGCCGCCGTTGCCGCCGAATGGGATGCGCAGGATCCGCATGTGGATCCGGAAACCATGCCGCTCACACGGCTTCTCGCCACGGAGATCGACCGCGTGACGCCCCTGCGTGACGCCGTGATCGCGAGCCTCATGTCCTATGTCGATACCGACGCGCTCTGTTACCGCGCCGCGCATCCGGCGGACTTGCGCGCACGTCAGCAGGCCAGATGGCAGCCGGTGCTCGATTGGCTCGCCACGGCGCACGGGATCGCGCTGACCGCGGTCGACGGCGCGATGCCGATCTCGCAGGCTCCGGCGGCAGTCGCGCGCATGCGTGAGGCGCTCGCAGCGCTTGGCGATGCTCGGCTTACGGCCTTCCAGGCGGCTGCGGCACTAACGACCTCGCTTGCGCTATCTTTGGCGCTCGTGCATGGCCACCTCAGCGCCGCCGATGTTTTCGGCGCTGCATTTCTCGACGAACTCTACCAGTCCGAGCGGTGGGGTGAAGACAAGGAAGCCGGCGATCGCAGGCGGCGCATGGCCGCCGACCTCGCCGCGATCGAAAGGTATCTGTCCTTGGTCTAGCGGCCTCGGGAGCGCGAAATCACCGGGCGCACGACTTTGACATTAGGGGCCGCGGCCTTCGGACGTGCTTTCTTGGACGTGCTCCGGGCATTTCTCTTGGCGGCGGATTTTTTGGTGGCCACAATCATCCTCTGGTGAACGTGAAACCGGACGATTCCGGCGGCGGCATTACATAGCGAAAGCTATTTATTGTCCACCTTTTCGTCGGGCGCGGTGGTTTGAGGTTCAATCGCGTGCCGCATGATGATCGGGATCATCGCGAAGCTGAAGGCGATCGTCAGCGGCATGACGCCGAACACCTTGAAACTCACCCAAAAATCCGTCGATGTGTGGCGCCAGACCACTTCATTGAGCGCGGCGAGGAAAATGAAGAACCCGATCCACGCCCACGTGATGATTCGCCAGCCGCGGTCGGTGAGGTGCAGCGCGCCCTCAAGGACCAGCTTGATGAGAAGGCGGTTGGTGATGAGCCCGAAGAACAGGATGGCGGCGAACAAGAGGTTGATGATGGTCGGCTTCAGCTTGATGAATAATTCATCGGCGAGCCATAAGGTCAGCCCGCCGAAAATCAGCACGAACACGGCCGTCACCAACGGCATGACGGGAATCGTGCGCATCAGGACATAAGAGGCGGCCAGCGCGACCACGGTCGCCGCCATGAAGGACGCAGTCCCGACAAAAATGCCCGCGCGGTTGTTGACGATGAAGAACACGATCAGCGGGCCCATCTCGAGGGCGAACTTGAGGTAGTGATTGACGGGAGGTTTGGCGGGCTGCTCGGTCATGGCCGGAGGTTATAAGGGACATACTCCCCGCTCGCCAGACTCAGACCGGGGTTTCTTGCCCGATTTCAGGGGTTTACGGTCCGCTTCCTGAGTGTAGTTTTTGTGAAAGTCCCCGCCGCCTATGCTATGGCTGTGGCCTTCCGTTCCCTTCGTCCGAAGGGCATGACCTTCGCAACGTTCCAGCTCCGGAATTCACATGCACGAGATCGTCCAGCAGCTTGAAAACAAACGCGCGGCCGCCCGGCTCGGCGGCGGACAGAAGCGGATCGACGTGCAGCATAGCAAGGGCAAGCTTTCGGCCCGCGAACGCATCTCGGTTCTGTTCGACGAAGGCTCGTTCGAGGAATGGGACATGTTCGTCGAGCACCGCTGCGAGGACTTCGGCATGGGCGAGCAGCGCGTGCCGGGTGACGGGGTGGTCACCGGATACGGCACCATCAACGGCCGCCCGATGTTCGTGTTCAGCCAGGACTTTACCGTCTTCGGCGGCTCGTTGTCGGAAAGCCACGCCAAAAAGATTCTCAAGGTGATGGAGAAGGCGGTGCAGGTCGGCGCGCCCGTGATCGGTCTCAATGATTCCGGCGGCGCGCGCATTCAGGAAGGTGTGGCCTCTCTGGCCGGCTACGCCGATGTGTTCCTCCAAAACGTGCTCGCCTCGGGCGTCGTGCCTCAGATCAGCCTGGTGATGGGGCCGTGCGCCGGTGGGGCGGTCTATTCGCCGGCGATGACCGATTTCATCTTCATGGTGAAGGACAGCTCCTACATGTTCGTGACGGGACCGGACGTGGTGAAGACCGTGACCCATGAGACGGTCACGCAGGAACAGCTCGGCGGCGCCATGACCCATGCGGCGAAGTCCGGTGTCGCCGACGGCGCTTTCGAGAACGACATCGAAGCGCTGCTCCAGCTCCGCCGGCTGATGGATTTCCTGCCGCTGAATAATAAGGAGAAGCCGCCGGTCATGGCGTGCATCGATCCGCCGGATCGGGACGACTACTCCCTCGACACGCTGATCCCCGACAATCCGAACAAACCTTATGACATGAAGGAGCTGATCCTGAAGGTCGTGGACGAAGGCGACTTCTTTGAGATCGGCGAGCATTTCGCCAAGAACATGATCGTCGGCTTCGGCCGGATGGAAGGTTCGACCGTCGGCATTGTCGCCAACCAGCCCATGGTGCTGGCCGGCTGTCTCGACATCGATTCCAGCCGTAAGGCCGCCCGCTTCGTCCGTTTTTGTGATTGCTTCAACATCCCGATTGTCACTTTCGTCGACGTGCCGGGCTTCCTGCCGGGCACCAACCAGGAGTTCAACGGCATTATCAAACATGGCGCCAAGCTCTTGTTCGCCTTCGCCGAGGCCACGGTCCCGAAAGTCACTGTCATCACACGCAAGGCCTACGGCGGCGCCTACGACGTCATGAGCTCCAAGCACATCCGCGGCGACGTCAACTTCGCCTGGCCCACGGCCGAGATCGCGGTCATGGGCGCCAAGGGCGCGGTGGAGATCATTTTCCGCCAGGACATCGGCGACCCGAAGAAGATCGCCGACCGCACCAAGGAGTATGAGTCGCGTTTCGCCAATCCGTTCCGTGCCGCCAACCTCGGCTTCATTGACGACGTGATCATGCCGCACGGCACCCGCCGGCGCATCTGCCGCTCCCTTGCCATGCTGAAAACCAAGGACTGTTCCAATCCTTGGAAGAAGCACGACAACATTCCGCTCTAGGGGCTCGGCCGCATGTTCAAGAAGATCCTTATAGCGAACCGCGGCGAGATCGCCTGCCGGGTGATCAAGACCTGCAGGAAGATGGGCATCAAGACCGTCGCGGTCTACTCCGACGCCGACCGCAACGCGCTGCATGTCGAGATGGCCGACGAGGCCGTGCACATCGGCGAATCTCCAACCGCCAAAAGCTATCTCGTCATCGACCGCATCGTGCAGGCGTGCAAGGACACCGGCGCCGAGGGCGTGCACCCGGGTTATGGGTTCCTTTCCGAGAACAAGAAGTTCCAGGAGGCGCTTGCCGCCGCCAAGATCACTTTCATCGGCCCTGACGCTTACGCCATCGAGGCCATGGGCGACAAGATCGAGTCCAAGAAGCTCGCGGACAAGGCCAAGGTCTCCACCGTTCCTGGCTTCCTCGGTGTCATCAAGGACGTCGCCCATGCCAAGCAGATCGCCAAGGAAGTCGGCTACCCTGTCATGCTCAAGGCCTCCGCGGGCGGCGGCGGCAAGGGCATGCGCATCGCGCGCAATGAATCGGAAGTGCAGGAAGGCTTCGAGCGCTCCCAGTCGGAAGCCAAGTCTTCTTTCGGCGATGACCGGATGTTCATCGAGAAGTACATCGAGCAGCCGCGCCATATCGAGATTCAGGTCATCGCCGATCGCCACGGCAACACGCTTTATCTGAACGAACGCGAGTGTTCGATCCAACGTCGCCACCAGAAGGTGATCGAAGAGGCGCCGAGCCCGTTCCTGGACGACAAGACCCGCAAAGCCATGGGCGAGCAGGCCGTCGCACTGGCCAAGGCTGTGAACTACGTTTCCGCCGGCACGGTCGAATTCATCGTTGATACCAAGCGCAACTTCTACTTCCTCGAGATGAACACCCGCCTCCAGGTCGAGCATCCGGTCACCGAGCTGATCACCGGCCTCGATCTGGTCGAGCTGATGATCCGCGTCGCCGCCGGCGAAAAGCTGCCGATCACTCAATCCGATGTGAAGATCAACGGCTGGGCGATTGAATCGCGCGTCTACGCCGAGGATCCATACCGCAACTTCCTCCCGTCCACGGGCCGCCTCACGCGCTACATCCCTCCCGCCGAAAACGCCAACGTCCGTGTTGACACCGGCGTCTACGAAGGCGGCGAGATCAGCGTGTTCTACGACCCGATGATCGCGAAGCTTTGCAGCTACGGGAAGGATAGGAAGGAAGCGATCGCCCACATGCGCGCCGCGCTCGATGCCTATTACATCCGCGGCGTCTCGCACAACATACCCTTCCTTGCCTCCGTCCTCGGCAAGAAGAAGTTCGAAAGCGGCGAGCTCTCCACCAACTTCATCGCCGAGGAATATCCGCAAGGCTTCTCCGACAAAGACCTGCCCGCGGAAGAGCCTTCCAAGCTTCTCGCCGTTGCGGCGCTGGTCCACAACACTTATGCCCGGCGCGCCGCCTCCATCAGCGGCCAGATCCCGGGCCACGGACGCAAGCTGCCGCGCAGTTGGATCGTTGTTACCAAGGCCGACGGCAAGCCGGTTGAGACTGAAGTCACGGTGAACGCAATTGAGGGCAGTAGCGGAACCGTAACCATCGGCCGGAAGACGGTCGAAGTGACCACCGACTGGCTGCCCGGAAACCCGTTGTTCACCGCCGTCGTCGACAAGAAGCCTGTCACCATCCAGGTGGACCGCCGCGGCATCGGCTACCGCCTGTTCCATGCCGGCAGTCAGCTTGACGTTCTGGTGTACACAGCGCGCGAAGCGGAGCTCGCGCGTCTGATGCCAAACAAACCGCCGCCCGATCTTTCGAAGTTCCTGCTTTCGCCGATGCCGGGCCTTCTGGTCTCGCTTGCGGTCAAGGAGGGCCAGGAAGTGAAGGCCGGCGAAACACTCGCGGTCGTCGAAGCGATGAAGATGGAAAACGTGCTCAAGGCGGAGCGCGACGCGACCATCAAGAAAATCCACGAAAAGCCCGGCGCCTCGTTGGCCGTCGACCAGATGATCCTCGAGTTCGGCTGAACCGATGCCCGCGGAAGCGGAACGCAAGACGGTTCGCCTGCGGATTTTAGGCCGGGTGCAAGGCGTGGGCTATCGAGCGTGGACCGCGCAGCGGGCCAAGAAACTCGGGCTCACCGGATGGGTGCGCAATCTCGCGGACGGAACCGTTGAGTGCCTCGCGCAGGGCAGGGGCGAGGACATCCAGGCGTTGATTGCCGCATGTCACGCTGGTCCGCCGCTGGCGCGCGTCACGCAAGTCGACAGCGAAACGGTCTTGGATGGCGAAATCTACTCGGAGTTCCGTCAACGTCCGACGGAATGACTCAGATATGAGATTGCGTGTTCTGGTTGGGGCGTGAAATCGCGCTCAGCGCTTCACCCGCCTGGTCGGTCGTCAGACGCGTCGTTGCCATGTCGCCCAGCGACAAAATGCCGACGAGGCGCTTTTGCCGGTTGAGGACCGGCAAGCGCTTGACCTGAAGGCGTGCCATATGCCGCGCCGCGTCGTCGCTGCTATCGTCTTCATAGACATATTTGACGTCGGTCGTCATGACCTCGCGCACGCGGGTCGCGATAGGGTCGCGGCCGCGGGCCACCGCGCGCGTGACGATATCGCGGTCGGTGATCATGCCGATGAGCCGATCGAATTCGGTGACCGGCAGCACTCCAAAGTCCTCGTCCGCCATTTTCCTGGCGGCGTCGTGGATGCTTTCGTCGGGGGAGATCAGCTCAACCGCACGGCTCATCAGATCGCCCACTTGCATGACGCATCTCCTTGAGTAAGGACCGCGCCGGAAGCTTGAAGCGCCTCCGGCGCGGTGTCTACAAAGCGGCGGTGGTTAGTCGCGCCGGGGGTCGCCCGGATAACGATCATCGTCGTTGCGGACGCCGTCACCGTCGCGGTCGCGGTCGACCGCGTTCGGCACGCCGTCATTGTCGAAGTCCTGATCGTCCCAATCGAGGCGCGACGGGCGCCGTTCGAAATAGTCGTCGTCCTCATCGTCGAAATCCGCAAAGGAAGGGACGCCGGTGCGGGGACCGAAGTCGTGGAGCGACACCATCGCGCCGGCGTGCCGGACCTCGATACCATTGGCATCCATCCAGCCGCGTACGCCGCGCCAGCTGACCTGACACCAATCGTAAGACGGCAGGCAGCTGTGGACTTCGACACGGGCATTCTCAGGAACACGCGCGAGTCGTTCGTAGTCGCGACCTGGGCCGGTGAAGATGTTGAAGTTGTTGATTAGATAGCCGGGACGCGCAGCGGCCGCACCCGCCGCGAAAACGCTCGCCGCAAGTACGACGGAGGCAATAAGCCGGGATTTCATCACGCTCTCCTCTTTGTTGTTTACTGCCTGGCGCTCACGTCGCTCGCTTGCAGAGCGCTCAGGGGATTCAACGTCGAGAAAAGAGGCGATGTTTCGGCGCTTTGTCGCGCCCAGCGGGCAAACTCAGATACTTACGTTAAAAACATCGCGGAATGATGCCCGCAATGCATCATCGGCCTCCCCCATGGTTGTCGGCAATCCCAACTCCCGCAAGGAGGTCACGCCATGGCCGGAAATGCCGCAAGGCACGATGCCGGAGAAATGCTCAAGCTCAGGGGCGACGTTGAGGGCGATGCCATGGAAAGTGATCCAGTGGCGCACGCGAATGCCGAGAGCGGCGATCTTGTCCTCGCGGCCGCCGCCGCGGTCGACCCAGATTCCGATGCGTCCGGCGCGGCGTTCGCCGGTCACGCCGAGCCGGTCGAGCGCTTTGATCAGCCAGGCTTCCAGGTTGAACACAAACCGCCGCACATCCGGTCCGCCGCCGCTCCAGCCGGCGCGGTTGAGATCGAGCATGACATAAGCCACGCGTTGCCCAGGCCCATGATAAGTGTACTCGCCGCCACGCCCGGTCGGGAAAACCGGAAAGCGGTTTGGGGCGAGCAGGTCGGCTGGCTTGGAGCTGGTGCCGGCGGTATAGAGCGGCGGGTGCTCCAGGAACCACACGCATTCGGGCGCCGTCCCCGCGCGAATGGCTTTCACGCGTTCCTCCATGAACGCCACGGCCTCGGGATAGGGAACGAGGCCTTCGGACGTCCGGAATTCCACCGGTCCGCCGGCCGTGCGGGTTTCTTGTGGAGCGGAGGTCAGAGCCTGATCCATACGCGCTTCGCGTTAACTCCTGGATCCCCAAAAGGGAAGCAGGATGGTGCGGTCGAGAAGACTCGAACTTCCACGGGTTGCCCCACAGCGACCTCAACGCTGCGCGTCTACCAATTCCGCCACGACCGCACATCGCAAGGGCCGGAAGAACCCGGCCCCGGAAAGGAGGCGGTGGAATACCAGATTGATTTGAGGCATGCAAGAAACGCTAAGTTCTTGTCAGATCGTCCCCTTTTACTTGATCTGCCTCAGTGCCTCGGGCACAAGGCTCGCTCATCTCACATTTCGTCGTTCTGGTGTCGCCGTGGCCGAAACGCCAACCCCGCCTCCGCCGCACGCGCCCGCTAGGCGTACGGTCGGGGACGCGCTCGATGAGTCTTTCGAGCTCGATCCCGCGTTCGTCGAGGACGTGGCGGCGGCCCTTCGCGCCAATGACCGTGACCAGGCGCGGGCTGCGGTGCAGGACCTCCACTACGCCGACATGGCCGACCTGCTCGAACGCCTGGACAGCGAGGACCGCCGCCTCCTGATCGAGGCGATCCGCGACGGCTTCCAGGCCGATGTTCTCCCGGAGCTCGACGCGGAAGTCCGGTACGAGGTGATGGACGCCCTGGGCTTCGAGGATTTCGCGGTCGCGCTGGCGGAACTCGATTCCGACGATGCCGTCTACGTGGCGGGCAAATTGGAGGCCGAGGAACGGGCCAAGATCCTCGAGCGTATGCCGGACGACAAGCGCGAGCTGATCGAGCAGGGGCTGGCCTATGCCGAGGACTCCGCGGGCCGCCTGATGCAGCGCGAGCTCGTGGCCGTTCCGTATTATTGGACGGTCGGCGAGACCATCGACTACCTGCGCTCGACCCGCAACGTCCCGGACAAATTCTATGCGGTGTTCGTGGTCGATTCCCGGCACCGCCCGCAGGGCGTGGTGGAACTGCACCGCGTGCTGACGTCCAAGCGCCCCACGCGGATGCAGGACCTGATCAGCCCCGACATGGACATCATTCCCACCGACATGGACCGGGAAGAGGTCGCCTTCCTGTTCCGCCAGCGCGACCTCGCCGCGGCCCCGGTGGTGGACAAGTCAGGGCGCCTGATCGGCCAGATCACCATCGACGACATCGTCGACGTCATCGACGAAGAAGCCGGCGCCGACATCCTCAAGCTGGCCGGTGTGTCCGAGGTCGAACACTCGAGCCTCTATACCGCCGTCGTAGCGACGGCTCAGTCGCGCTTCACATGGCTCGCGCTCAATCTCCTGACCGCCTTCATGGCGTCGTACGTGGTCGGCCTTTACACCGAGTCTATCGAACGCCTCGCGGCCTTGGCCGTATTGATGCCGATCGTCGCCGGAATGGGCGGCAACGCGGGCACGCAGACCCTCGCGACGGTCGTGCGGGCCCTGGCCACCCGTGAACTCGACGCCAGCAACGCCCTGCGCGTCGTGGGAAAGGAACTTTTCGTCGGCCTCATCAATGGGCTCTTGTTTGCAGTCCTGGTGGGGGCGGTCGCGACGTTCTGGTTCGAGGACATCATGCTGGGGCTGGTCATCGCGGCGGCCATGCTCACCAATCTGACCGTTGCGGGATTGGCCGGGATTCTAATTCCGCTCGCCCTCGACAAATTTGGCACCGATCCCGCCGCTTCGGCCGGCGTATTCCTCACAACTGTGACGGATATTGTGGGCTTTTTCACCTTCCTCGGCCTTGCGACCTGGGTCCTGCTTTAGCTCTACTCAACGGGCGGCGGGACGGGTACACTTCTGCTGCGGAAATGAAGGGGCGCCGATGTCGGGTTCAGAAGTTAAATACATTACCCCTCCGGTTAATCTCAGACAGAAACAGAAGCTGGCCGGCGTCACCGGCACTATCGACGGCGTCTGGCTCGACGCGGCCGAGAAGTCGATGGGCAATGCCAAATTCGATTATCTGGAAGCCGTGGGCGAGGATCTGGGCCGTTTGCAAGCGGCTTATGACGCGGCCCTCAGGGATCCGGCGGGCCGTGTCGAACGCATTCAGGAGCTTTATGCCATCGTCCAGACCATCAAGGGGCAGGGCGCGAGCTTTGGCTATCCTTTGATCTCCAATGTCGGGGCGCAGCTCGCCCGATTCATCGAGGACTGCGGCGAAACTCTCACAGACGCGCAGATGGAAGGCGTCAAAGTGCACGTCGAAACGCTGCGCCTGATCATGCAGCAGAAGATGGAAGGCGACGGCGGTCCGATGGGACAGAAGATTGTCGCCGGGCTCGCGCTGGTGATTAAAAAGATGACCGGCGGCGGGGAAGCCGCGACCGCTTAGAGGGTTTACGGCTGCTGATCGTTGGTGCGCTGCGTCGCCTGCACCGGATCGAGCGGCGTCATGAATTCCCAGCGCCGGTACGCCTCCACGCCGTCGAGCACGACGCCGTCGAAGCCGAGATCCATCACGCCGGCGAAATAGCGGCCGACAATGGCCTTCCACGCCGGATTCCAATATTCGACCACATATTGGCCGGGCCGATCCGGTCCCAGAGCCTGCACCCAGGTCGGCGTGCCGATTTGCCAGTCGCGCTCCCAGTAGAACCGGTCGTCTTCGGCATAGCCGATCGAAATGCGCGCCAGCACGAGACGGCGCGCGCCCATTTCCTTGAACTTGAGGCGGTGAACCTCTTCTTTGGTCAGCGACCGGTTGCCTTTGTAGAAGGCGTCTGTGACCAGCACGTCGTAGTTCGTCGCCGCCATTGCGGCCAGCCATTCGTCGCGCGTCTCGAATTCGCGGCTGTCCAGCAGCATGACCATGTTTCGGGCGCCCAGGATGGTTTCGACATTGCGCGCATTCTCGGGCGAGGGGCGCCGCGTCGGGATGCGGGCGAAATCGTCAGTGTCATCGAGATCGATATGCGAAACGACGCCCATCTTCACCGCGGTCTGCAACGCCGCCGTCGCCATCTCCGGCGTCCGGCAGTGCTCGACGGTCATCGCCTTCAAGCCTTGCTTCAACATCGCCTGAAGGTCGGCGCCGGGCACCCGCAGCGGCGCGCAGAACTGTCCGTTGAGCAGAAAGGCATCGATGCTCTGGATGTAGCGCCGCATGGGCGTGCCGGCCTGAATAATGGCGTCGGAGGGGACCCGCGCGGTCGGATCGCGCTTGATTTCGGCGAGGTCGAATTCCCGCCGGCTCCAGGTAAGCAGGTCGAACCCGGGACGCGTGACGATCACAAAATTGGGATCGCGCTTTTCCGCGTACGTTGCCAGCTCCTCGACCATGTCGCGCATGAAGGCGCGATAGTTCGGGATGTCCTGCAGCGGGATGTCGAGCACTTCCAGCTCGCCGAGCAAGGTGCGGGTGCGGTCGAGAAGCTGCGGTTGGCTGGAAGCCGGCCCGGGCTTGGCGGCCGGTGCCGGGATCGGCACGACGATGTCTTCCGGCGCCGTCTCCGGCGCTTCGGTGTCCGAGCCTTCAAGTCCGGCGCCGATGCCTGCCGGCGGGCCGAGCCGGCGTTCCTGCGCAACCGCGGTTCCCCAGACGGAGAACAGACAGGTCGTCGCTAACAGAGGCGCGAGAATGCGAAAAGTCACGTCACCCGCTCCGCCACCCAATCGGCAATGGCGAGACATGAGGTCAAACCGGGCGACTCTATGCCGTAAAGGGCAACGAAACCGTTAACGCCGGTCTCGGCCGGGCCCTGTATCAAAAAGTCTTTGGCGAGCTCGCCGGGGCCCTGGATCTTGGGTCTCACCCCGCTATAGCCGGGGCGCAGGGCGCCGTCGGGCAGTCCCGGCCAATAGCGGCGGATAGCCTGATAGAAGAGGCTCTGGCGCTCCTCCTGCACCTGGTAATCGACGGTAGAGACCCATTCGATATCCGGGCCGAACCGGCCCTGCCCGGAAAGGTCTCGGGTATAGTGCAGACCAAGGCTGGCCCTGCCGGGCAGAGGGTAAATAAGCCGCGTGAAGGGTGCTCTCCCGGACAGGTAGAAATAGCTGCCTTTTGCATAGTGCTGCGGAGGGATGCTGCCCGGCCGCACGCCCCTGATCGCCCGGCCCACCGCCTGGGCGCCGAGCCCGGCGCAATTGATCACCGTTTTGGCTCTGAGGGCCATGGCGTCTGGTCCGCCGGTTTCGACCTCGACCCCATCGTCCGTGCCGCGGCCGCCGGTGACGGGACTGTTGTACGCGATCGAGGCGCCATGCGCTTCGGCATCGCCCAGAAAGGCGAGCATCAAAGCATGGCTGTCGACGATCCCGCTGAGAGGGGAATGGAGCGCCGCGGCACAGTGCAGCTCGGGTTCAAGACCCCTGGCTTCTTTCCCGCTGAGCCAAGTCATGTGAACGCCGCTATCGGCGGCGTGCTTCTGCAAGGCCTTTAGACCATCGAGCTCGGCGTCGTCGGCGGCATAGATGAGTTTGGTGGTGCGCTTGTAGGTCACGCCGTAAGCGTCGCAGAAGGAGTACATCTTGTCGCGGCCCTCGATGCACAGCTTCTCTTTGAGGCTGCCGTGCACGTAGAACACGCCGGCGTGGATCACCTCGCTGTTACGCGAGCTGGTTTCCGTGCCGAAGGCGTCCGCCTTCTCGAGGATGATCACCTCACGGCCCTTGCGCGCCATCGCCCGCGCGACCGCCAGCCCGACGACGCCCGCGCCGATGACGATACAGTCGACTGATTCCATGTCGCGTGTCCCCACGTGCCCCGCCGGCCCTTTTTCATCGCCGCGGCGAAGGCCGGGCCCCAGTCATCAGAGGGTGCGCTGAAGGATGGTTCCCGGCTTTCGCCGGGACGACAGCCGCAGAATGATGAGGCATCGCGCCCGCTCCGCGCGCGAAGTCTCGCCCGCGCGCCCGCGCTCGGTCAAGTTGCGGTCCTTCCGCGCGCGGATTAAGATTCCGCAGAACATATTATCGGTAGGCAGAATGCGTCCCTCATCCACGCCGCGGATCGTCGTTTTCGGGAATGAAAAGGGCGGCACCGGCAAGTCCACTTTGGCCATGCACCTCGCCGTGGCCCTCATGAACCGCCGCCTGTCCGTCGCCACGGTCGATCTCGACGCGCGCCAGGGCACGCTCTCGAAATACGTCGCCAATCGCAAGCGTTACCAGGAGCGCACCGGGCATCCCATTCCGTTGCCGGCCCATCACGCCATCACCTCGAAGACCGACGAGTCCGGCTATGAGCTCGAGCTGCCGCGTGTGCTCGCCGAAACCGGCGGCCACGATATCGTGGTCGTCGACACCCCCGGCTTCGATACGACGCTCTCGCAGCTCGGCCATTCCTACGCCGACGTCATTGTCACGCCCATGAACGACAGCCTGATCGATCTCGATGTCATGTCCGATGTCGATCCGCAGAAGCAAACCATCGTCCGCCCCAGCCACTATGCCGAGCGGGTCTGGCGCGCCAAGCAGCTGCGCGCTAAACGCGACGGCGGCTCGATTGATTGGGTGGTCTTGCGCAACCGTCTCGGCCAGCTCGAGGCGCGCAACAAACGGCTCGTGGCAAAATTGCTCGCGGATCTGTCCAAACGCATTGGTTTTCGCCTCGTCGACGGGATCGCCGAACGCGTCGTCTACCGCGAGCTTTTCCTGGACGGCCTCACGGTCGAGGACCTGGCCGCCCTTGCAAAGGACGGCGCGCTCGCTATGTCCCATGTAGCCGCGCGGCAGGAATTGCGGGCCCTGATGATTTCTCTGGGCCTCAAGGACACACTGGATAACGCTCGGATTAGCGCTTGAGGGCATGGTCCGGAAAAGTGTGAGCGCTGTGCGACAGGAACATGGTCCGAAAATAGAAAAGGCTGATGCCCAGTAACAAAACGCCAACGACGCGATCGTCCTCCAACGACGTCGCCGCCTTCTTGAACCGGGCGGCCAAGACTCCCATGCGCGCGCCGGACGGCAAGAACGGGCGCCTGATCTTCGCGATGGACGCGACGGCGAGCCGCGGCCCGACCTGGGCGCAGGCCATGGAGATCCAGAGCGACATGTTCAAGGAAGCAGGTACCGTCGGCGGCCTGGATGTTCAGCTGGTCTACTACCGCGGTTTCATGGATTTCGGCGCGAGTCCCTGGTTGGGTGATCCCACGCGCGTTGCAAACCTGATGCGCACCGTCCATGTGGAGGGCGGCATCACCCAAATCGTGCGTGTGCTGCGCCATGCCGTTGCCGAATCAAAACAGGCGAAAGTGAATGCCGTCGTGTTCATCGGCGATGCTGTCGAAGAAGCGCATGACGCCATCGCCGAAGCCGCGGGCCAGCTCGGCCTCGCGGGCGTGCCGGTGTTCGTTTTCCACGAAGGCGGAGGCGAGCCGGCGGGCAGCGTTTTCCGTCAGATTGCGCGCATTACCCGGGGAGCCTATTCGGCTTTCGACGCAAACAGCGCCCAACAGCTGCGCGATCTCTTGAAGGCGGTGGCGGTGTACGCCGCCGGCGGTCGCAAAGCGCTCGAGCACTACGGTCAGAAGACCGGCGGCGCGGCGCTGCGCCTGACCCATCAAGTCGGCGGTGGCGCGCCATGACGCCGCTTTTGCTCGGCGCCGCGGTCGTCGTTGCGATCTATTTCCTTTTGAAGTGGTATTCCGAAGCCAGCGTTAAACAGATCAAGTCGTCGGCCAAGTGGATCGGCGCGACGATTCTTATTCTCGGCATCGGCATCCTCGCCGCGACCGGCCGCCTCGGAGCCGCGTTCGGTCTGTTGATGGCTTTCTTCGCGTGGGCTTGGCGAGTCTTCCACATGGTGAACGCCGCGCGGCACTTCACCGGCATGTTTCGCTCGTTTGGATTTGGCCAGGGGTTCGGCGCCGGACCGGCCAGCGACTCGCGCGTCACCAGCGCCTATCTCGACATGACTTTGGATCTCGGCACCGGCGCCATGGATGGGGAGGTGACCGCGGGACGCGCGCAGGGGCGCCGGCTCAGTGGGATGCCGCTCGACGATCTGCTCGCGCTTTTGAATGAGGTCGCGGCCGACGTGGATTCCGCCCGTCTCCTGGAGGCGTACCTCGACCGCGCGCACCCTGACTGGCGTGAAACAACCGGTGCGGGTCCGAGCGCGCCGCCACCCGCGGCGGCCGGCATGTCCCGGGAAGAGGCGCTGCGGATCCTCGGTCTTCAAGACGGCGCGACCGTCGCCGACGTTAAAGCGGCCTACCGGAAACTGATGGGCCAGCTTCATCCGGATAAGGGCGGCAGCGACTATTTGGCCGCTAAGGTGAACCAGGCAAAAGATTTTCTCCTGAAAGGAACAGTTTCCTAATTGAAAGGTTGCATTGCATCATCCCTTGATAGCGTGCCACAAACCGATTTTGGGGAAACCGCTGTCCTGTCAGCAACCGTTCCGCTCTCATTGTCACGATAAGGATCTTCTATGGCTCAACGCGTGCGCAAGGCGGTCTTGCCTGTCGCCGGCCTCGGCACCCGTTTCCTTCCCGCCACCAAGGTCATCCCTAAAGAAATGATCCCGGTCGTGGACAAGCCCGTGGTCCAGTATGCGATCGAGGAAGCGCGCGCCGCCGGCATTGAGGAGTTCGTCTTCGTCAGCGCCGAGGGCAAAGAGTCCATTGCCGCCCATTTTTCCGCCCATCCGGTGCTGGAAAAGGCGCTCGCAGCGAAGAATAAGTCCGCCGAGCTCCAGCTCGTCCGCGACGCCACTCTTCCCGAGGGCAACGTAAAGATCGTCATCCAACATGAGCCCCTTGGCCTGGGCCATGCCGTCTGGTGTGCCAAGGAACTGGTGGGGCCGGAGCCTTTTGCCGTCATTCTCCCGGACGACATGGTGCTCTCGCAAACCTCCTGCATGAAGCAGCTGATCGATGCGCATGCCAAGGTCGGCGGTCATGTGGTCGCGGTTGAAGACGTGCCTCGGGAACACACCAGCCGCTACGGCATTTTAGATGTCGCGTCCGACGACGGTAAGCTCGCGAAGGCTCGCGGTTTGGTGGAAAAGCCGCAGCCCGACAAGGCGCCGTCGACCTTGGCCATCATCGGGCGCTACGTCCTTGATCCTTCCGTCTTCGATGAGCTGGACAAACACACACGCGGTGCCGGCAACGAAATTCAGCTCACCGATGGACTCAACAACACCATGCCGCGTGTTGCCTTTCACGGGCTTCGCTTCGAGGGGAAACGCTATGACTGCGGAACGAGAGTCGGATTTGTCGAAGCGAACGTTGCATTCGCGCTGGCCAATCCCGAGCTCGCGCCGCGCCTGAAGCCGCTGCTGACGAGACTTATGGCGGCTGACGCCGATTAAAGGGGGGCGTTTTTTTGACCTTTAGGAGATTCAAATGCGCATCGCGGTGATCGGTACGGGCTATGTCGGCCTGGTGTCCGGAGCTTGCTTTTCCGAATTCGGCGTCGACGTGGTTTGCGTCGACAAGGACGAAGCCAAGATCGCGCGGCTCAAGAAGGGTGAGATCCCGATCTATGAGCCGGGTCTCGACAATCTTGTCGCCGACAACACCGCCGCGGGCCGCTTGACCTTCACCACCGACATCAAGTCGGCCGTCGCCGGCGCCGATGCGGTCTTCATCGCCGTCGGTACGCCCTCCCGCCGCGGCGACGGTCATGCCGACCTCTCTTATGTCTACGGCGCGGCCATGGACATCGCCGCCAACCTCACCGGCTATGCGGTGGTCGTCACGAAATCGACCGTTCCTGTGGGCACCGGCCGCCAGGTCGAGCGCATCATCCGCGCCGCCCGCCCCGAGCTCGAGTTCGACGTCGCCTCGAACCCCGAATTCCTGCGCGAGGGTTCGGCCATCAACGACTTCATGCGCCCGGACCGCGTGGTCATCGGCGCCGAGAGCGAGCGCGCGCAGAAAGTCATGCGTCAGCTCTACCGCGTGCTGTACCTGATCGAAACGCCGATCATGTTCACCTCGCTCGAAACCTCAGAGCTGATCAAGTACGCCGCCAACACGTTCCTGGCGACCAAGATCACCTTCATCAACGAGATTGCGGACCTCTGTGAAAAGGTCGGCGCCAACGTGCACGACGTCGCCAAGGGGATCGGTCTCGACGGGCGCATCGGCAAGAAGTTCCTTCATGCCGGCCCTGGCTACGGCGGCTCCTGCTTCCCGAAGGACACGCTCGCGCTGGTCAAGACGGCGCAGGACTACGGCGCGCCGCTACGCATCGTCGAAACCGTCGTCGACGTCAACGAGAAGCGCAAGCGCCGCATGGCCGACAAGATCATTGCCGCCTGCGGCGGCAATGTGCAGGGCAAGACGATCGCCGTGCTCGGTCTGACCTTCAAGCCGAACACGGACGACATGCGCGATGCGCCCAGCCTCTCGATCATTCCGGTTCTCGAACAAGCCGGCGCCAGCGTGCGCGGCTACGATCCGGAGGGCATGCACGAAGCCAGAAAAATGCTGCCGAATGTCGTTTACTGCAACGACGCCTACGAGACCATGAAGGACGCCGATGTCCTCGTGCTGCTCACCGAGTGGAACCAGTTCCGCAATCTCGATCTCGCGCGCGCCAAGTCGTTGCTCAGGAATCCCGTGCTTGTCGACCTGCGCAATGTCTACACGCCGGCCGACATCAAGGCCGCGGGCTTCCGCTACACCAGCATCGGGCGCCCGGAAGAACGGCCGGCCCAGCCGGAGGCCATCACCATCCCTAACAAGGGCTCCGATCCGCTGGCGGTGGTCAAAGCCGCGACCGGCCTCGGTTCGGGGCCCACCAGCCAAGCCAGGACTGCGATTGCCGGCGATATCAATGTGAGTACCGTGAGACCATGAGCTTCAAGCACGTTTTCCATCCCACCGTCCTTCGCGAATACGACATCCGGGGAATCGTCGGCGAAACGCTGTCGCCCAAGGATGCCGAGGCGGTCGGCCGGGTATTCGGCACTCTTGTGCGCCGGGCCGGCGGAAAGCGTGTCTGCGTCGGCTACGACGGGCGCGTCAGCTCTCCATCCATGGAAGCGGCGCTCGTCGAAGGCCTGAAGTCGGTCGGCATCGATGTCGAACGCATCGGCCGCGGCCCGACCCCCATGCTGTACTTCGCGACCGTCGAGCGCGGCGCGGACGGCGGCATCATGGTCACCGGTTCGCACAATCCGCCGACGCACAACGGCTTCAAGATGATGCTTAACAAAAAGCCGTTCTTCGGCGCCGACATCAAGAAGCTCGGCGAGATGGCCGTGCGCGGCGAGATCGACGGCGCGGAAGGCAGCGTCAAGGAAACGCCGGTATTCGACGATTACGTCAATCGTCTGCTGAAGGATTTCAAAGGCACGCGGGCGCTGACGGCTGTATGGGATCCCGGGAACGGCGCCGGCGGCGAAGTCGTCACCGCGCTGGTCAAGAAGCTCCCGGGCAGGCACATCGTTCTAAACGGCGACATCGACGGCACATTCCCGGCGCATCATCCCGATCCGACGGTGCCGAAGAATCTCGAGCAACTGATCGAAACGGTAAAAAAGGAGAAGGCCGACGTCGGTTTTGCCTTCGACGGCGATGCGGATCGCATCGGTGTGGTGGACGGGAAGGGACGTATCCTGTGGGGCGATCAGATCCTGCAGGTGCTGGCCGAGGACGTGCTGCATGAGACCCACGGCGCCACCATCATCGCCGATGTGAAGGCGAGCCAGGCCCTGTTCGACGAAGTTGGCCGCATGGGCGGCAAACCCTTGATGTGGAAGACCGGCCACTCGTTGATCAAGAACAAGATGGCCGAGACGAAGGCGCCGCTCGCCGGCGAGATGAGCGGGCATATCTTCTTCGCCGACAAATATTACGGCTTCGACGACGCCGTGTACGCCGCCGTGCGCTTCCTGTCGATCATGGCGCGCGATGAGAAGTTCGATCTCATTTGCCGTTACGACGCCATGCCGATCATGGTCAACACGCCGGAGCTGCGATTCCCTTGTGATGATCAGCGCAAGTTCGCGGTCATCGATGAAGTGAAGGCGCGGCTGCAGAAGTCCGGCGCCAGCGTCTCGGACATCGATGGCGTACGGGTCAACTCCAATGGCGGCTGGTGGCTGCTGCGGGCGTCGAACACCCAGGCGGTCCTCGTCGCCCGCGCCGAAGCGGCGGACGACACCGCCCTCGAGAAGCTTAAAGCCGAGCTCGCCGGGCAGCTCCAAGCCAGCGGTCTCGAGCTGCCGACGGAATCTATCGGTCACTGAGCGTGCGCCTTTCTCCCTCCCCTGAGGGGGGAGCGGGAGGCCACGTTTTCTATTCCGCCGCGAGGGACAGAGAGACGATCCAGGTCCTCCCCTTGGAGGGGAGGAAATATACAGGTCCGGCGCAACGCATCCGTCGTCTGGGGAACTCCTCCCGGCCGACGTGGATTTCCCTGTTATGGGAAAAGTCTCGGCCCGCGATATCGCCGCCCAACTCCGTGAAATGGGGGAGCGGCTCGCGCTTGAGCGCGGTAACCCCTATCGCGCCAAGGCCTATATCCGCGCTGCTGAGAATCTTGCCCTCAGTACGGCGCCGGTCGATGAACTCATTGCTGCCGGCCGCCTGACCGAGATCCCCGGTATCGGCGAAGCGCTGGCGGGCGTCATCGTCGACATCTTCAATACCGGTCAGTCGAAGAAATTGCTGGCCATGCGCGAGGATGCGCCGGCCGGGCTGCTCGAACTCCTAAAAATCCCCGGCCTGAGGGGCGACCGCGTGAAAAAGCTCCATGAGGTGCTTGGGATTTCATCGCTCGCGGATCTGGAAAAAGCGGCCAAGACCGATGTGCTGAAGAATACCAAAGGTTTCGGCCCCGCCTTTCAAACCAAAGTGCTGCAGGGGCTCGAGATGATAAGCGGCCCCGAGCGCCGCCACATCCACCGCGCCGCTGCGGCCGCGGACACGGCGATCAAGCAGCTCGGCCGCGATCCGGCCGTCACGCGCGTCGTGCCGACCGGGGAGATACGGCGCGCGAGCGAGCTCGTGGGCCGCGTGTCCTTGCTCGCCGTTGTGCCATCCGACGCGAGATCGCGCGCGCCGACATCGGCGGACGTGGATGTGATTTCTACCGACGAGGATCACTTCGGCATCTCGCTCTTGCTCTCGACGGGTTCCGACAGGCACGTCGCGGCGCTTCGCGCGCTCGCGGAGAAGAAGGGCCTCGCGCTCGATGAGAATGGCTTGCGGCGTGGCCGCACAATTATCGCAAGCGCGACGGAAGAAGAGATCTACGGCGCGCTCGATCTTCCTTATATCGCTCCGGAGTTGCGCGAAAGCGGTGCGGAGGTCGAACTCGCCCGCCTCGGTAAGCTGCCGCCGCTGGTCACGCACGAGGACCTGCGCGGCGTGCTTCACGCTCACACGGTCGAATCCGATGGCGCGGACACGCTCGAGGATATGGCGGCCGCCGCGCGCAAACGCGGCTATCAATACCTGGGGTTAACCGAACATTCGCAGTCGGCGGCCTACGCCGGAGGTCTAACGCCGGCGGAGGTCGAAAGCCAGCAGCGCAAGATTGACAAGCTGAACAAGAAGCTGGGGGCTTCGTTTCACGTCTTCAAAGGCATCGAGTCCGATATCCTCGGTGACGGATCGCTCGATTATCCCGAGGATGTGCTGAAGACCTTCGACTTCATCATTGCGAGCGTGCACAGCAAATTCAAATTAAGCGCGCGCGAGCAAACCCAGCGCATCCTGACGGCCATCGCCAATCCATATACAACCGTCATCGGTCATGTCACCGGCCGGCAGCTCTTGAGGCGGCCGGGATATGAAGTGGATATGGAAGCTGTTCTCGAAGCCTGTGCGAAACACGGAGTTGCGTTGGAGATCAACGCCCACCCCTGGCGTCTGGATGTCGACTGGCGGTGGTGTGCCCGCGGCCTCGCGCTGGGGTGCATGTTCAGCGTCAATCCCGACGCGCATTCGACCCGGGAAATCGACAATGTGCGCTGGGGCATATCGATGGCGCGCAAAGGCGGCGTCCCGCGCGAGGGAGTGCTCAACGCGCTCGATCGCAGGGCGTTCGCGGCTTATGTGCAGCAGCGGAAAGAACGCGCTTCCCTGGCAAAGACGCGGCGGCGGGCACCCAGCGCTGGGCGGGCGAAAGCCCGAGCCGCTGCGGCGGACCGCTGATCAGCTGGGGATGCCTTTGCCGGCGAACGCCGCGAGCTCGTCCCAGTCGCGCGCCCCGCTCAACAGTTCGTCTCGCAGCTCCTGATTGTCCAGCTTCGTCGCAGCCAATCGCAACTCAGCGGCCTTCGCGCGATATCGCGCGGCGCGGACTTCGCGTGATTCAATGGGCTTGTCGGTCGCGTCCATCATCGCGAAGTACTGCACGAAAATGGCAGGATTTGGACGGTTTCTGGGAGCGGCGGATTGCGGTCTTGCAAAACGTCCGCATCCGAGGGCGTGGGTGCGGCTACTCATCACGCGCGGGGGCCGGGGGTGCGACGGATGTGTTGAGACGCTCCCTTTCCATGTCCAAGTGTCTGAGACGCGCTCTCATCTGCTCACGGTTGGCCTGCAGCAGCTTGAGCAGGTCTTTGGAACTCTCACTATCCATTCCGCGCCGTTCCAGCTCGGCGATCCGCGCTTCCTGAGCGGCGATTCTTTCATCCGTCGCGGCCAGCAGCGACACGACGCGAGAGCTATTTTCGGGCATGGGTTGAGGCTCGTATCCGCGGCGCGCGCCCTTCGTGCGCGCTTACCGCGCGGCGCTTCTTACATTCCAACAGCGTCATGCCACGAAATATAGCGATACGGTCGGCGCTTGTATTTGTCGCGGGTTAATAAACGCCCGATTTAGCGGTCGCGAGCCACTACGGCTGCGCCGGGCATACCGGTCGCGGCTCGAGCACGATCTGATCCGGCTTCAGCTCTTCCTCGCGGATCCGCATGATGCCTTTGTCGTCGCGCCGCCAATATTGGATGCGCCCGGTGAGGCGCATCGGCTCCGGCTCGTCCTCGAAGCGCATGAGCACGAGCAGGTTGTTCAGTCGCCCCGTCTGGTTCGCCCCGAGGCGGGCCGCGGGGCTGTCGGTCCAGCCCTCGAGAACCACTTTGTGTCCTTCGAAATCGGTCTGCGCCGTGTTGATGGTCCAGAACGAGATCGCCTGGCAGCGGTAAGTGATGGCTGCGGGTTCGTCCATTTCGATCTGGAACCAGGCAATGCCTTCATCCGGGCGAGGGGCAAGATTGCGCAAGGACAACAGCATGCCCTCGTGCGCGGTCGCGGAAGCCGCGGTGACGAGGACGAGCGCCGCACCGCCGGCCGCGAGAAGGCGTCCTACTTTTTGCATGTGTGGGTCTGGCACAGCGACGGCTTGGCGGAACTGCTGGGACGGACCACCAGATTCTCGAAGCTCTCGATGCAGTAGATATGCCGGTGGCCGAGCTGGTTGGTGTCGTGGCGCATGGGGCAGACGTTGTAAGTCGCGTCGATCTTTGCGCTGAGGTCAAGGCCAATGATCTCGGCGATGGTGCGCGGCGGCGGATGGCGGCTCATCACGAAGTTGCGTGAGCCCTCGATGTCGAGCACGAAGCCGACGTTTGTCAGCATGCTGAGCGAACCGTCGATGCGGAAGCACGAGCTGATGGCGCCCTGACACCGTTGTGGCGCAGCTTCGCCGGCGGCGCAGGTGCCGGATAGCAGCGCGAACGTGGTGATCAGTTTGATGATACGGCGCATGGTGTGATCCTTGCGCAAGTTTCTCATGTCCCTCGGCAGAATGCAAAAAACGCCGTGGCCTGGATCGCGGACCACGGTTGCGAAGACGTAGGACTCCGCACAACGTTTTGCGTCGGTACGTACCGTGCCCAGCGGGCCGGTCGGCATGCAACACCGCTTACCGCAGTGCCGGTCACTAGACGTGCAGCGATGGCTTATCTGTTCGGCGCAGCTGCCACAGCGCGACACCGGCTCTGGGTTCCTGCTGCAGATCGCTCCATCGGCGGAGATGCCGAACTTGCGAGACCCGGTTTGAACAGCAGCTCCGTGCGGGCGTTTGAGGTTACCTACCCTTTGCGTCACCAGCTTGTGATTCGCAGAGGCCCGCCGTATCGCGGCCCTGATTCGCGGCGCAGAACTCGGTTTCTCCCGGGGAACCACCATCCACAACGACCATGTTCTCGCCGGACTCAATGCAGACGTTGTGCCACACGATCTCGAATGTCGCAGGGTTCGGTTCATCTCCCAAGGGACAAATGACGTAATTGCCGATGATTACACGGTATAAATCTACCGTGTCGAACACAGGTGGGGTCATGTCGAGCACGCGATAGGAAAGATCGGGCGTGTCAGCGGGATAGAGCACGACACCTGGACCGTTTGTGATTCTCACGTGCCCACGAACTGGAAAGCAGCTACCTTTAACCTCAGCAGCGGCCCTGCAGAATTCCTCAGCGTTACCGATAGAGGTGCCGATGGCAACGAACGCGGCGACAACACACGTCGTGAATCGCATATTCATCTCCGTCGCGGTGGGTTGGTGTCCCGTAGGACGGTGAGATTATCAAATTTTCGCTCTATTGGCGACAGTCGGCCGCTTGCCATCCTCTTGGCGAACCACTCTGGCGTTTTGCCGGTGTAAAAGTACTGCGCTCCTCCTGTCGGGTCGGGAATTCTCCCTTCTAAAATTCCACGCGCTACGGCTTGTGCCCGTTGGAAAGCCTTTGCGTTCAATGGTTCGAGCTTGTCCGGCGCTGTTTCAGCTTTGCGCCAAAGCGGCCCATTATAGGCGTAGTACGCGTTGGCCATCCGTATTACCGCGGGAATGCTATTCTTAAAACTGGGGGCCCCGACGCGATTTACCGCCGTCCACCCAATGTGCTCCATGACCCCCTCCTTGTCCCACTCTGAAGCTCCTTCGCCGAAAATAAGGAGAGAAAGGTCGCGAACATCGCGCTCGTGGTCCACTTCGGGCCGCCTTGCCTCGATTCTGATTTCTGGAGCGTCCTCTTCTGCGAACTCCGCCGCCCTAGTCTCCGGATTGACCTTGTTCTCGCCGGAGCCGACGCGCAGTCGGTCCAATGGGACGCCCGCGTCTTCTGCCGCCCGACGCAGCGCCCCGAGCACGGCCGAAGTCTGGAGTTCCTTCGGCAGCACGATTTCACCTGGCGTTACGTGAGCAATCTCAGTATCGCCACTGCGTCCTTGGAGCGCGACGACACGGGCTTGCACTTGATTCACGAGGTCGCTGTGGACGGCGGGATCTAGCGCGCGTAACGCGTCTTGTACGCGGACAAGGAGCGCAGCGCGAGGCGCGCCTTGCCCTGTCTCGCTTGCTCGCTTCAGCGCGATCAGCGCGCGAATTGCAACAAGACCGCCGGCGGCCACGGCTTCGGGATCGAGGCCAAGCGCCGTGGCGGTCTTGAGCAGTTCAGTCATGCGGGTGCGTGATTCATGAGAAAGAGTCCAATGCGGGAGTCTAGGCATGGCAGTGCGTTCCTTGCTGCGAAGGTTAAGAGGGTCTCTTGGGATGACGAGGGGCTGAAAAACAAAACGCCCCGCGGACGGCGGGGCGCTGTGGTCGCAAAAACGCGACGGTAGAATTTGAGCCTGCGCCTTTCGCTATTTCTCGTCAAGAAAAAAGGACCTCGGCCAGCCAAGCGCATCAAATTGCCACCACATTTGGGCGGTCAAAGTGGTCGCTCAAGCGTTCTTTAGGGCCTACGGATACGGGAAGGACACATGGATCAGTCGCGGGAAGGGGAGCCGGAATGGACGGCGGGCAATGCGCCGCGCGCGCACCCCATCGCGTCCGGCTCGACCTCCCAGACCGTCACCGAGATTGCGGTCGCGGGCGCGCCCTGGCTTCAGACGCCGCGCCTTGCACTGGATCCCGGTCTCATCGCGATCATAGGAGCCCGCGGTTCGGGCAAAACCGCCCTTGCGGAATTGATCGCCGCCGGTTGCGATGCGGTTCCGTCCGCTGTCAACACGCGCTCTTTCCTCTACCGGGCGCGAACCTTCCTTAAAGACGCGGCCGTAACGCTAAAGTGGGGCGCGGACCAAACCGTCACCCGCAACGTCTCCGAGGTGGGAGTCGGTGCGCGGGCGGACGATGAGCGCCCCCGCGGCCCACGCGCCCGATATCTTTCGCAGCAGTTCGTCGAAGAGCTCTGCGCGTCCGATGGCATCACCAGCGGCCTTGTGCGTGAGATCGAGCGTATCGTGTTCGAATCCCACGATGTCGGCGATCGTCACGGGGCCGTCGACTTCCAGGAGCTGCTGGCGGTCCGCGCCGCACGTCCGCGCGAGGCACGCGCGCGCGAAGAAGCCGCGCTCGGCGTCATCGCCGAGCGTATCGCCGTCGAAGAACAGAAGCGCAGTCAAGTCGCGGTCCTCAAGGCGCAGATCGCCGAGAAGGCGGCGCTGCTGGCGCGCCTCGCGGAAGCCCGGGACAAGCTGGCAGCGCCCGGCAGCGGCGATCGTATCGCCCGCCTGACGTCGCTGACGCATGCGGCCGAGCGCGTGCGGTCCTTCGTGCGTTTCTTCGATCTCCAGGAGCAGCAGCTGCTCGCCTTGAAAGACGAAGTCGAGAGTTTTCGCACGCGGACAGCGCCCGACGCCTTACGCGTCCTGCAGCGCAAATATGCCGGGACCGGCATCAAGGGAGATCTGTGGACGGCCTTCGCCCTCGATTATGCCGGCCCGGTGGAGCGCATTCTCGATGGTCAGATCGCCCGCGCCCAGCGCAGCAGCGCCAGCTGGCGCGGCCGGCCGCTGCCGGACCCCGCCCCCGACACCGCGCTCATCCATCCGATGATGGATCTCGAGAAGGTCCCGCTGTCGGTGTTGGAAGCCGAGATCGCCCGCCTCAGCCGTCTCGTCAGTCTCGACCGCGAGACGTCCGAACGTTTCGCCGCGCTGTCGCGCCGCATCGTCGCCGAAACCGACCTTCTCGCGCAGCTGAAGGAGCGGTTTGAAGATGCCGAAGGCGCGGGCGCACGGGGCGCTCAACTCGAGGCGGAGCGGGGCGCGGCTTCTGTGCGATTGTTCGAGGCCATTCTTGCGGAGCAGCAGGTCTTCGGCGACCTTTACGCGCCGATCGCGGCGCGCCTGCACACGGCGGGCGGCAGTCTGCGCAAGCTCTCCTTCTCGGTAAAACGCACTGCCGATCTCGCCGCCTGGATCGCGCGCGGCGAGGGGCTGCTCGATCTTCGCCGCCCCGGTCCCTTCGCGGCCCCCGGGGCGCTCGCGCGCGCTGCCGCGCCGCTCAAAGACGCCTGGGAAACCGGCGGCGCCGAAATCGCCGCAGCGGCGATGACCGCTTTTCGCGAGACGCATTTGGACGCGCTGCGGGCCCATGCGCCGGTAGGCGATAGCGCGAGCGTGGACTATCGGGCTTGGATGCAACGCCTGAACGCCTGGCTGACCGGCGCCGCGCACATCGCGGTGTGTTATACCATCGCCTACGACGGCATCGACATCCGCCATCTCTCGCCTGGCACGCGCGGCATCGTCCTCTTGCTCCTCTACCTCGGTTTCGATCAGGATGACGACCGCCCGCTGATCATCGATCAGCCGGAGGAGAACCTTGATCCCAAGTCGGTCTACGACGAGCTCGTCGGCCTGTTCGTCCAGGCGAAGCGCAGGCGCCAGGTGATCCTCGTCACCCACAACGCCAACCTCGTCGTGAATACCGAGGCCGATCAGGTGATCGTGGCGGCGATCGGCAGCAATCCCGGTCATGGGCTGCCGCCGATCACATATCGCACGGGTGGCCTGGACGCAGCCGAGGTCCGCAAGATGGTGTGCGATATCCTCGAAGGCGGCGAGGCGGCGTTCCGCGAGAGGGCGAGGCGGCTGGGACTGGGGTAGCAGGCCGCCGCCGCCACGCTTGGTGCAGCCAGTCTGCCGATGCGTTCTACTTCAGGACGACGTAGCGCTCGTACCGCGCCACTTCATTCTTATCGACATACTTGCCGATCTCTTTGCGGAACTGCTCGATGTTCTGATACGGGCGGTATTCCTCGAATTCGTGAACCATGCGCTTGGTCATGCCGGGAATGGTGGCGAATGCCTCTTCGCTCGCGGTGTTGAGGTTCATCGGGATGAAGACATAGCTCTCGAGCCGGGCGACCTCTTTCTGATCGACGTATTTACCGATCTCTTTGCGGAACTGCTCGAGGGAGGTGTAGGGCCGGTATTCCTCGAACTCATGCGCCATGCGCTTGTTCATGCCCGGGATGAGCAGGATCTCGGCTTCGCTGGCGGTGTTCAGATTGATGGGAAGGAAGGCTTTTCCGTACAGCTCTTTCTTCTGGTCCGCAGTAAGGCCGGTGAGCGCGGCGTCGAGGGCGCTCGCATCCTTGAAGGGACGCTTGGCGACGATCTCTTTGGCGAGTGCGGGCGTGACGTGTGGGAGCTTCGAAAGCTCCGCTTCGCTCGCGACATCGAGGTAGACGAGATTGCCCGTGTTGCGTCCAACCTGCGCAGCAGCCGGAGCCCCGATGAGGAGGAGCGCGACGAGAAGAGAGATGACTTTGGGGGCCATGCCATTATCCTTTGTGTGATGAACATCCGCCGGAGGGGACCTTAAAGCATGGGCGTGCGCGCCGCTATCTCTGCCCGGGCCCTCCTATGGTTGGTGCTGGCGTTGCCCGCCTGTTACATGCTGCTGGCGTACGCCCGCGGCGAGATGGTCTACGGCGCTTTCATCCATTGGACCGGGGATGTCGCCGCGTGGCTGCTCATGTTCACACTTGCGCTGACGCCGCTGAAGCGGCTCTTTCCCGGCCGCCGCTGGCCCACGTGGCTGTTACAAAGACGCCGGTATGTCGGAGTGGCGTCGTTCGCTTACGCAGCGGTGCATACCGCCGCGTACCTGATGCGCCAACCGTGGGCAAGGGTGACGGGCGAGGCGCTGGAGCGGGGGATGCTCGCGGGCTGGATCGCGTTCGCGATTTTCATTCCGCTTGCTGCGACCAGCACCAATGCCGCCGTGCGGGCCATGGGCCGCCGATGGAAGACTTTGCACCGCTGGGTCTACGCCGCCGCTGTCCTGACCCTTGCGCACTGGGCGTTCACGGCGTTCGATCCGGCGCTGGCTTATGCGCACGGCGCGGGGCTCGCGGTGATTTTGGCGGTCAGGTCTTGGCCACGGACGAGGGCGACCTGAACCCTCGCCGTCATGGCCGGTGAGGCCACGCCATGACGGCGAGAGCTCGAAGGCTCAGTGAATCTGTCGTCCCGGCATCGCCTCTTCGATCTTCGTGGTCGCGTTGTCGATGGCTTCGGTTGCCATGGTGGTGCCGCGTTCCAGGCCGTCGACGATCTTCGCTTTTGCGCGCGCCTTGAGGCGTTTGGTCTTGGCGGCCAGCGGTTTCGCGGCGCGGCGTTCTGGCTCGGTGGGCGGTACCATCGAGGCGATGGCGGCGCCGGCAATCAGGGCGATGGCGCCGGCAAGCAGCGGCTGCTTGTCGATGAAGCTGGTGGCGCGGGCCTTGTTGGTGCGCATTTTTTCGCGGGCCTTTTCGGAAAGACGATGCGAGCGTTCGCGGGTGGAGTCCATCATTCCATGGACACGCTCCGACCCGCGTTCACGCAGGCTGTGAATGCGCTCGGTGCCGCGCTCACGCATCTCATGCATACGTTCACGCGTGCCGTCGCTCATAGTGTGCATGCGTTCGCGGGCGCTGTCCGTCAGGTGGTGGACCTCATCGCGGGCATGGTCGGCGCGCTCATGCGCGCGGTGAGTGAGGTCGGCTGCGCGGTCGCGCACGCGCGCCGCGCTTGCCTTCACCCGCGCCTTGGCGCGGCCGGCCAGCTCACGCACCCGATGGCGCTCGTTCGGGTGATAAGCCTGCCATTCGCGGTCCTCTTCGCGGGCGCGCTTCTCCGCGCGCTTGCCGAGAAACCAGTTGAGACCCGCCGTCAGGAGAAGGGCGGTGAAAGGCTTGTGCGCGTACATCGGCCCTATGCTGGAGGAGAGCGCCGAAGGGTTGTTGTGCACATGGCCGAAAGCCTGGTTGAGGAGCGCCGAGGGCGTCATCTTGGCTTGCAGCATATCGAGGGCGTCGTCGAGATCGGCGCGGGTTTCCGCGATCTCGCGTTCCAGGTCTTCAATCTCGCGGGTCATCGGACTTTCTCCATCACCATCTCTTTGTCTTTACGGACCGATCGCAGCGTGCGCGTCGGCTTCAGGTCGTGGGTCAGATCTTTCTGGCCGTAGCTGATGAACGCCACCGCGAGGCCGACGAGGACAAGCCCGACGATGACCGAGGCGAGCCAGGCGGGCACGACGAGGGCAAGGCTGACCACCAGCGCCTGCAGGAGGATCAACAGTGCGCAGAAGGCCAGCAAAAGGCCGATCATCAGCGAGATCAACTGCACCTTGGCGTGGTGCATCTTCTGCGCCGCCTCGGCTTGTGCCAGGCGCAACTCCTGACGGACCAGCGTGGTCGTTCCGTCGATGACGGAGCCCAGGAGCTCGCGGATGGAGGGATCGTTATGGTGCATCGATCGTCTCCTCCACGGCGCCGGCATCGTCCATCTCGCCGCCGCCGTCGTCCATGGTCTCGTGGAAATCCTGGTTCTCGTCCGTATCCTCGTCCTCCCCGAGATCGTCTTGAGCCGCGGCGGAGGCCTCGAACAGGCGGGCGAGGCCGAAGCCGGCGAAAAGCGCCGCACCCAGGAACACCACGGGGTTGCGGCGGGCGTAGCTGACAGCCTCGTCCAGCAGCTCGTTCGGCTCGCGGGTCGCAAGGTTGTCGGTGAACTCGCCGATGCTTCGCACGGCGTGGTTCAGGAACCGCGAGCTGCCGGCGTAGCCGCGCTGCTCCAAGACTTGGCAGCTGGCGTTTGCGGCGTCGGCGACCGCGCGCAGGTAGTCCGCGGCGACGGTTTTCTTTTCATTGGCGAGCGAAACCGCGCTTTCGCCCGCGTCCTTCATCAAGCGCTGACCTTCGCGCTTGAGCTCCGTGGAAAGGCCGCGGGCGGAGCGGAGCGCGGTGTCTTTGATCTCGTCGAAATCCTGTCCGTCGCCCGCTCTGGCGCCGGAGTCTGCGCCGTTGCCCTGCGCGGCTGTATCTTGCATTGCCATTGAAATCTCCCGTTGCGTGGCGCCAGCGCTGGAGCGCGCGCCGTCGAACGGTGAACGCAATGATATCTATGAAGTTCCGATGCTTGTGAGAAGCGAGAAAGAGGCGCGAGTGTTCGCGAAAATTCTTCTATCGCCTCAGGACCTGACGATTGATGCGCCACATGAAGTACAGGGTGATCAATGCGGCGATCGTGACGACGTAGCCGATCACGGGATAGCGCTCGAGATGCCCGTCGGAAGACTGGACGACGATAGCGCCGGCGAGGGCGGCGCAGATGGCGCCCGAAAGCTGCTGCAGGGAGCCGCTGACGGCGCTGAACGCGCCGCGCTTGGCCGGGTCCGGCACACTCATGATCAACGCCTGCGATGACGCGATGCGCATGAAAATCCCTGAGAACAGCACGACATTGATCACGATCACGGCGGCCACCGGTGTTGCCCCAAGCCGGGTGTAATACAGAACGGTCGCGACGGTGATCACGGTGCCCGTCAGGAACACCGGATACTTTCCGTATTTGTCGGCGGCGCGGCCCGCGAGCGGGCCCATGAAGATCATGAACAGCCCGGTGACGAAATAGATGAGCGGAAGATCGGTCTCGTCGACGGCGAGGTTGTTGATGGTGAAAGCGGCGCCGAAGGGCATGAGCATGAAGCCGCCGGTGGCCAGCAGCGTGAGGGCGCCGAAGGCGAGGAAGTGCTTGGGCTCGGTGATGGTAGCGAGCAGGTGAGCGAAGGCGCTCCCCTCCGTCGTGTACTCCAGGTGTTTGTCCACCGGACGCATGGCGAGCGCGATCGTCACCCCCGCGATCACGCCGATGGCCACGATCATCAGGAACGGCGCGTGCCAGTCCATCAGGTTGTTGAAATAAAGACCGAGCGGCAGGCCGAGCACCTGCGAGGCTGCGAAGGCGGTGCCGAGCAGGCCCATGACGCGGCCCCGTTTCTCGGGCGGAAATAGATCGGTGGCGATGGCCATGACAACGCCGCCGATGACCCCGCCGAAGATTCCCGCGACGATGCGCGCGGCGAGCAGAGTCTCGAAATTCTGTGCAAGACCGCAGGCGAGGGTTCCAAGCATGAAGCCGGTGTAGAAGAACAGCAGCATCCGCTTCCGGTCGAACCGGTCGGCAAAACCCGCGGCGAGAAAGTTCGAGACGCCGGCGGCAAAGGCGTAGGCGGAAACGACGATGCCGAATTGCTGGGGCGTGATCTCGAGCGCCGGCATGACGAACGCGCCGAGCGGCGAGAGGATCATGAAGTCGAGGATGATGGTGAATTGGAGGAAGGTCAGCATGGCCACCACGAGCTTCTCGTATCGGGTGAAAACCGGCGGGGGTGAGGCTGTGGTCATGGGGGAGGGGCGTTCTTGAGGGTCGCGCAGGATACTTGAAATCGCCGCGCCGAGACCCGTGATATTTTGACATCACGGCCTCAAAAAATGCGGATGTTAACGGTCTTTCGGTAGGACCATGCGCCGAAAAATGGTCTTCTTGCGGGGGCGGGGAGGGTCATGAACGCTGTGTCTGCGCCACAAGAACTCAAGGGGCCGCTGCGGGCGTTCTTCGATTTCTGGCGCGCGTTGCCGAAGACGCATCTGCTTCCCACGCTTGCCGACTTCCTCGACCGGGTGCCGCCTGAGCTGGCGCCGTTCCTCGCCATCGTCGATGTGCGCGGGCCCGAGGATGCGTCGATCCGCTTTTTCGGGACCCAGCTCGTCGACCGCGCCGCCTTCGACCCAACCGGCATGACGGTGGGCGACCTGTATGCCGAGAAGCTGCGGCCGGCCGTGCATCGCCTGTTGTGGGAAGCGGTGACGCGCCCGGTCGGTTATCTTTCCCACCGCAAGATCGTCGGCCGCACCGGTTTCGTGGACGTGCATCCCAGCTGCGGGCTGCCGATCGACATACCGACGTCTAGCGTCCGTGGGGTGGTGAATTATTCGCGCTCGGTGATCGCGAGCGCCCGGGAGATCGACGATAAGGCGCATCTCGTGCAGGACATGAAGCTGGACAAGTGGCTCGATATTGGCGCGGGGGTGCCGGGGTGAACGTCGCATGGTCGCCGTAACCCATGACCGCGCGGCGTGGCTGGCGCGCCACGTACTGCCGCACGAGGCCGCACTGCGCGCCTGGTTGCGGCAGAAGTACGCCCTCGGCCTCGAGGTCGACGACGTGGTGCAGGAGACCTATGCCATCCTCGCCGGACTCGACAGCGTCGACAACATCAGAAGCCCGCGCAACTACGCGTTCCAGACGGCCCACTCCTTGATCCTGGCACACCTCCGGCGATCGAAGATCGTTTCGATCCGCTCGGCGTCCGATCTCGAGATCGCAAGCGCGCTCGCCGATGCGCCGTCGCCGGAAAGGGTGGCGCAGGATAGGGATGAGCTGGCAAATGTTGTCCGGGCGTTGGAGGACCTGCCGCCCAAGGTGCGCGAGGTTTTTGTCTTGCGCCGGGTGCACGGTCTGTCGCAGCGGGAGACGGCCGAACGCCTGGGAATCAGCGAGAATTCGGTCGAAAAGCGGGTGTCTCAGGGCATCCGGGTGCTGCTGGCGGCGTTTGGACGCGACGGAAAACGCGCCGCCAACTCTCTAGAGGAGTGCGAAAAGGCGGCGCCGCGCCGGACGGATCAGGACCGCGAGTAGGCGGCCGCCTCGACATATTCTTGAGAGACGCTTGTGACGCCTGAAACCGACACGCCGGAGATTTTGGACACTTCCATCGACCGCGACGCGGCGGATTGGGTGGCGCGCGGAGATCGCGGTCTGTCCGCGGACGAGGAGTCGCGCCTGTCCGAGTGGCTGGCCGCTGATGTGCGCCATCGAGGCGCCTTTGCGCGGGCGCAGGCCGCCTACGCCACGCTGGACCGCGCAAAAGCCCTCGGCACCCACTTCACCGGAGAAGGGCCGGCGTTATGGACGCCGCGGACGGCGGCGGTCCAGGCGATGGGACCCTCGCGCCGCGCATTGTTTGCCGGTGCCGCGGCGGCGGCGGGCCTTGCCGGCGTCCTGGTCTTCGGCCCCGGTTTGATGGACCGCTTTTTCCCGAGCACGCACCCGCAGCGTTATGCGTCCCATAAGGGCGAGATCAAGCTTGTCTCGCTCGCCGATAAGTCCGTGCTCACGCTGAACACGACCTCGCAGGTCACCGTCGACTACACCAGCGAGCGGCGCAGTGTCGCCCTGAGCGAGGGCGAAGTGATGTTCACCGTGGCGAAGGACATGGCGCGGCCCTTCTCTGTGATCGCTGGGGAGATTGAAGTGCGTGCTGTGGGCACCTCCTTCATGGTGCGGCGCATCGAAGGAGGCGCGCCGGAGGTGCTGGTGCAGGAGGGCGTGGTCGACGTAGTGGTGCCCGGGCGGCCGGAATCGCTTCTGCGCGCCGGGGCCAATACCCGCGTGACGGCTGGAAACAGCGGTGCGCTGATCAAGACCGCGGTGAGCGCGGCGACTGTGGTGCGCGAGACCGCTTGGCGCCGAGGCATGATCGCCTTCGAAGGTGTGAGCCTCGAAACCGCGGCCGAGGAATTCTCGCGTTACTCGGACACGCGTATCGTGATCGACGATGTTACGATCGCGCGCACGACCGTCAGCGGGCTGTTCCAGGCCACCAATCCCGTGGGGTTCTCGGAGGCGGTGGCCGGGAGTCTTGGCCTGAAGGCCGAAACCGGTCCCGGTTACGTGCGGGTCTATGCGGAATGAGATTTCGTTATGTATTATAGAGTGCGAGCAAATAGTGTGGGGCGTGGCGGTTTCGCCACATGTTGCAGCGCAAAATGGGCAAATTGACCGGACGTTCAATTTATCCAGCGGAATTGCACCGCTAATGCATCTAGAATGCAAGCGGCCGCCGTTAGGGACCTTTTCAAGGGCGGACGGCGAAGGGTGACAACAGGGCTTGGACGGCGAACCCGGGAGGTGGCGCCGCCAAGCTGACTTTTTTGGGGGAGATTCCAATGTCTTATGCATCGTTCAAAATGCAGCTGCGCGGTGGCGCTGCGCTAACGGTTCTTGCGCTCGCGGCGATGAGCTCTCAGACGAGCGCGCAGCAGGCACCGCAGTCGCAGGCGGCGCAGAGCGAAGCGGTGGACGAGATTGTCGTCACCGGCACGCGCATCGTGCGCGATGGCTACGAAGCCCCCACACCGCTGACCGTGCTGGGCGAAGAACAACTGCAGGCGCTTGCGCCGGAAAACATCGCCGACCTGGTCAACGATCTTCCCTCCATGGTGGGCAGTGCGACGCCGCAAACTTCGAACCTCTCGTTCTCCAACGGGCAGGCGGGTCTCAATACCCTCAATCTGCGCAACATCGGCGGCAACCGTACCCTGGTGCTGCTCGACGGACAGCGCTCGGTGCCGTCGACCATCACGGGCCTGGTCGACGTCAACGATTTCCCGCAGCAGCTCATCAGCCGGGTCGACGTCGTGACCGGCGGCGCCAGCGCCGCTTATGGTTCGGACGCGCTGTCGGGCGTGGTCAACTTCGTGCTGAACAAAGAGTTCACCGGCATCAAGGGTGAAATCTCGAGCGGGATCACGACCTATGGCGACGATCCCTTCGGCAAGATCTCGCTGTCGGCCGGCGTGCCCTTCGCCAACGACCGCGGCCATCTCCTGCTCTCGGGCGAGAGCAGCTATCGCCACGGCATCTGGGAACCCGTTCCGCGCAAATGGAACGATGAGCGCTGGGTGATCATGAACAACCCGGCTTACGGCACGGGCGCGGGGCAGACACGCACGGTGCCGCAGCGTCTGCTCGTGGGGAACGCAGGCCTTTCGACCGCAACGCCGGGCGGGATCATCGTCAACACGGCATTGCGCGGCACGTACTTCGGGCCCGGTGGTGTGCCGGCGACCTTCAATTACGGCAGCCTCGTCAACGATCCATTCATGGTTGGCGGCGACGCGGAGTCGACGTGGATGACCGAGTTCAGCACGCTCGATCAGCGCATCACCCGTAATGGCGTATTCGCGCGCGCGAGTTACGATCTTGCCGATTACGTGACGGTCTACGCGCAGTGGCAGTGGGGTCATGCCCGCTCGAAGGGCCTTGCGCTGAAACAGTTCAATATCGGCAACCTGATCATACGCGCCGATAACGCATTCATCCCGGCCTCGGTGGCGGCGCGGGCGCAGGCGTTGAACATTTCCCAGTTCACCCTCGGGACCAACAACATCGACACGCCGACGATCGTGTTCGACAATAAGCGCCGTGTCGACCGCTACGTCATCGGCGCCAACGGTACGTTCGAGGCCGGAGGCACCGACTGGTCCTGGGACGCGTATTTCCAAAAAGGCATCTCGCGCACGTCGGAGAACGGTCACCACGTGACCTCGAAGGTCGAGTTCGGCGCCGCGGTCGACGCCGTGCGCCATCCCACCAATGGAACGATCGTCTGCCGGGTGAACGTCGACGCGAACCCGTCGAACGACCTGCCCGGCTGCGTGCCGTACAACGTCTTCGGGATCGGCGTGAACACGCCTGCGGCGATCGAATACATCATGGCGCGCCCGGGCCATCCGCAGCGCAATCAGCACTTCACCCAGGACGTGCTTGCTGCGACGATGAACGGCGAGCCGTTCGACATGTGGGCGGGCCCGGTCTCCATCGCTGTGGGCGCCGAGCATCGCAAGGAGAAGGTCGCCGGACGCGCGGATTCGAACTCGCTGATCAACGGCTGGTTCGCCGGCAACTACCTGCCGACGTTCGGCGAGTACAGCGTCAGCGAAGCCTTCCTCGAAACCGTGATTCCGCTGGCCAAGGACGTGGGTTTCGCCGACTCCCTCGACCTCAACGGCGCCGTGCGCGCGACCGACTATTCGACCTCGGGGTATGTGACGACCTGGAAGGTGGGTCTGACCTGGCAGCCGATGAGCGATATCCGGTTCCGGCTGACGAGATCCCGCGACATCCGTGCACCGAACCTGAACGACCTTTATCAGGCGGGCACGGCGAACACCTCGAACGTCACCGATCCGTTCAACAACAACGTCGTGACGACCTATCAAGGTCTCGCCGTCGGCAACCCCGCGCTTCAGCCCGAAAAGGCCGACACCACCGGCGTAGGCTTTGTCGTCGCGCCCTCATTCCTGGAAGGCTTCACGGCCTCGGTCGACTACTACGACATCAAGATCAAGGGCGGGATCCAGAACCTCGGCGCGCAGTCGATCGTTGACTTCTGCTTCCAGGGCCAGACGCAATACTGCCCCGCGATCATCCGCGGCCAGAATGCGACCGGCGCGAATGTGATCCTGCAGATCCGCAACCAGCCCTTCAACTTCGCCCAGCAGCAGTCGCGCGGCCTCGACATCGAGGCGAGCTATCGCCGCAATCTCTCCGATTTCTCGGACGGTCTCGACGGTGATCTGACCTTGCGTTTCCTGATGACGCGATATCTCGAGAACTATTCGAACGACGGCATCAATCCCGCGTTCGATACGGTGGGTAACAACAGCGGTAACGGCCCGCCGAGGTACATCTACACGCCGTCAATCACCTACTCGCTTGACCCGATCACCATGAGCTTGTCGGGCAAAGCGATTTCGAAGGGCTACTACGCGTCGGGCAGCTACCGTTACATCATGTGCGACACCGGATGCCCCATTTCGACCACGTCCGCGCCGACGATCAACGAAAACCGCATCAAGGGCGCCTTCTATCTCGACGGCAGCGTGAGCTACAAATTCATGGAGACCGACGACGGCACAGAAGCGACCGCTTATCTGTCGGTCAGCAACCTTCTGAACAAGGACCCTCCGATCGTCGCCTCGGGTCCGGGCGGCTTCCCGTACGCCGACAGTGCGGTGAACCGCGGTCTTTACGATACGCTCGGCCGGTTCTTCAGGGCCGGCATCCGCTTCCAGATGTAACGCGAGGAGGCGAGGGGCCCCAATAGCCCCTCGCCAACTTTCGCGAATCGGAAGGCGACCGAGCAGAGGACAAATACGAGTCGCTGGTGCGCGCATTGCAGCGCGCGCTTCAGTGCGACTTGATGTCATTATTAGGGTGCAGCATTAGGGTGCAGCGCACCAGCAGCTTTAGTTTGGCTGAATAGGTTGTTGCAGCAGCTAAGTAATTCTCCTGTTCGGCGTCCGCTCAAAGCTCTGGGCTTGCGCCCCCTTTATGCAATAACATTTCCGGAGACTGGATAACCTGGCGGCGGATTATTTTGCGCCGCACATCTACCAGAGGGGTGCGTGCCGGTCGTGGGGATCGGCGCGCCAGACAAAATCGGGGGACACCACATGATCCGCTCGTCATACAAAGCTAGCCTTCGCTGCTCTGCCGCCTTTGCTGCACTGACACTCACCGCAGGCTTCGCGCAACGCGCGGGGGCCGAAGAAGTCCAATTCGATCTGCTCGCGCAAGACGCCGTGCGTGCGATCCCTGCGTTTGCGCAGCAAGCCGGCCTCCAGGTGGTCGCTCCGGCCGGCAGGCTCAAGGGTGTGCGCATGCCGGCGTTGAACGGTTCGCACGACGTACGCGATGCGCTCGGGATACTCCTGCAAGGCACGAACCTCGAAGTCGCCTCCGACAACGGCGAAGTGATCGTGCTGCGCGACCGCGCGCAACGCCGAGGCCTCTTTACGCAAATCGCGGCCGCCTCTACCGACGTTGCGCCGATTCAGCTCGCCCAGGCCGCGCCCGCGGCGGCGCCCGATGCCGTTGACGAGATCGTGGTGACGGGAACCCGCGTCGTGCGCGACGGCTACGAAGCGCCGACCCCGGTCTCGGTCATCGGTGTCGAGGAAATCGAGGATGCCGCCGGCGGCAATCTGCAGGAATTCGTCGTCACCTTGCCGGCCCTGGTCGGCAACACCACTTCGCAGACCGCCCGCACAAGCATGACGGCGGGCGGCGTCGGACTTTCCACGCCGCAGGCGCGCAACCTCGGCAGCGAGCGCACCTTGATCCTTCTCGATGGCCAGCGCACGGTGGGATCGCAGCCCACCGGCCAGGTGGACATCAACACGTTCCCGCAGCAGCTCGTCGCGCGCGTCGACGTAGTGACCGGCGGCGCCTCGGCCGCCTATGGCTCGGACGCCCTTGCCGGCGTCATCAATTTCGTGCTCGACCGCGAATTCACGGGCATCAAAGGTGAGCTCCAGGGCGGGATCACGGCGCGCGGCGACGGACCGAACTGGAATGCAGCGCTCTCGGGCGGCTTCCCATTCGCCGCGGGCCGCGGGCATCTCCTGATTTCGGGCGAGATTGCCAATAACTACGGCATCCATGGCGCGCCCCGCGCCTGGGCGAAACAGGGGTGGCACATCATCAACAACCCGGCGTACGGCACCGGCCCCGGGCAGACGACGAGCGTGCCGCAGCGCCTGGTGACCGACAAGGCATCCGTGATCTCGATGACGCCGGGAGGCATCATCAGCGGCGGGCCGCTGAAGGGTATCGCCTTCGGTCCCGGCGGCACGCCCTACAACTTCCAATACGGACCTATCGTCCTGAACCCCTGGATGGCGGGCGGCGGGGAGTGGGAAGCCAACAACGTGGCGTGGCGCGAAGGCAGCGCCGACCTGGATCCCGAGGACTATCGCCACAACTTCTTCACGCGCGCCAGCTACGACATCAGCGACAACGTCGAGATCTTCGCTCAGTTCGGCTACGCATTCTCCAAGAGCTATACGGCGGCGGCGCAGCACTTCGCATCCGGCGACCTGACGATCAGCGTCGATAACGCCTTCATTCCCCAGCAGGTGCGCGATCGCATCACACAGCTGCAGGCAGCCGGAACCGCGATCACGTCTTTCCCGATGGGCAGCATGTATTTCGATCTGCCCCATCCGCTGGTGCAAGACGCGCGGCGCACCGTCCGGCGCTACGTCGTAGGGGCGAACGGAAGTTTCGATGCCGGCGGCAGCGAATGGAACTGGGACGCCTACTACCAGCTCGGCTCGACCGGCCACCGCAAGAGCTTCTATGACCGCTGGAACTCCACCTACCGTCTGGCGCTCGACGCCGTGCGCAATCCCGCAACGGGCGCCGTTGTCTGCCGCTCGACGCTCACCAATCCCGGCAACGGCTGCGTGCCGTGGAATCCATTCGGCCTCGGCGTGAACAGCTCCGCCGCTGCCGATTACGTCGCCGGCTGGTCCTACGCGTATGAAGCGTATCGCCAGCAGGTGATGGCCGGATCGGTCACGGGCGAACCGTTCGATCTCTGGGCCGGCCCGGTTTCGCTGGCGTTCGGAGCAGAACACCGCATCGAGAAGGTGGGGGGCATCCACGGGCCGCACAACGCCATCAACGATTCCTTCGTCGGCAACTCGCCGCCGACCCAGGGCAAGTACTCGGTCACGGAAGGGTTCGTCGAAGTCGTCGTGCCGCTGGCCGCCGGTGAGTCTTGGGCGCAGGCTCTGGATTTCAACGGCGCCATCCGCGCCACCAGTTACTCGACGTCGGGTTACGTGACGACCTGGAAGGCGGGGCTGACCTATAGTCCGGTGGACGACATCCGTTTCCGCTTCACCCAGTCGCGCGATATCCGTGCCCCGCACAACGTCGAACTGTTCGCCAACGCCATCTGCGTCGGCAACCTGGTCAACGACCCGTTCCGAAATGGTGTGCCCACCAACGTCCAAGGATGCACCAGCGGCAATCCCGACCTCGTTCCGGAGAAAGCCGATACGACCGGCATAGGCGTCGTATTGCAGCCGACGTTCCTGCCCGGCTTCCAGGCGTCCGCGGATTACTTCAATATCGACATCGCGGGCGTGATCGGCTCGGTCGGCCGTCAGGCCATTCCCGACCGCTGCTTCGCCGGTGAAACGATCTGGTGTTCGCGTCTGGAGTTCACGACCGTCAATGGCGAGCGGGTTCTCTCGCGCGTCAACATCGTACCGGAGAACTTCATCCAGCGCGTCAACCGCGGCATCGACTTCGAGGCAAGCTACCGTACGTCACTCGACTCCATCTTCGAGAGTTTGGGCGGCGACATCACTCTCCGGGCGCTCGTTACTCGCTACATCAAACAGCTTCAGGACGACGGCACCGGCGTAGGCGTCGTCAATACCGTCGGCACGACGGTGAGAGATTGGAAATACACGCTCTCGTTCATCTATGATGCCGATCCGTTCCGTCTGAATCTGACGGCGCGCGGCTTCACTGATGGCGTATACAACGTGAATCAGATCGAATGCCTCACCGGGTGTCCGGTCTCCACCGCCGCGAACACCACGATCAATACAAACTATCAGCCCGGCGCGACGTACTTCGATCTTACGCTGCGCTACAATTTCTTGCAGAACGACGCAGGTGAGGCGGACATATTCTTCAACGTCCGCAATCTGATGGACAAGGATCCCGCCGTCACCGCCCAGGGTCCGGCCGGCGTCGCGTTCGCCACCAACTCATGTAACCCAAGTCTCTACGACTGCTTGGGCCGCGTGTTCCGCGCCGGCATTAACTTTAGGATGTAAGACGCACGACGGCGGTCCGGAAAACCCGGACCGCCTTTCACATAACAGGCGAGGGAGAAGAGCTCATGGCACGTCACTCAATGCTCCTACGGCGCTTTGTTCTAGCGTTCGCTTTCGTGGCCGGCAGTGCCGCGGCGTCGTTCGCCGAGGTCCCGGCGGCGAAGCTGCAGTCCGCCGCGATCCAGAAATGGGCGGACGAAACGTTCAGCAAGATCGTCGCCGACCATCGCGTCTCCGGTGTGGGCATTACCGTCATTCAGGGCGACAAAGTCCTGTTCACCAAGGGCTACGGCTACCAGGATTACGCGACCAAGAAGCCGTTCGATCCGAACGTCACCCAGACGCGCATCGCCTCGACCACCAAGCAGTTCATTGGTGTTTCGGTTGCGCAACTGCTGGAGCGCGGCAAGATCGCCTCCCTCAATGATCCCGTGAACAAGTACTTGAAGCGCATCCAGCTGCCGAAGAACAACGGCGAGGACGTGCTGATCTGGGATCTGTTGACGCACCGCGGCGGGTTCGCCGGCAACGGCAAGAACCTCGATATCACGCCCGAGACCGTCAAAACGCCGCTCGCGGCCGATATTATCAAAGCATCGCTGCCCGATTACGCGCGCAAGCGCGACACCGTATCGGTCTACTGCAACATCTGCAGCGCCATCCTTGGCTTCATGATCGAAGACGTCACCGGCCAGGGGCTGCCTGATTATCTTCGCGACAATATCTATAAGCCGCTCGGCATGAGCAATACGATGCTGGCCGTGGACGATAAACCGTCGGCTAACATGGCCGTTCAGTACGCGTTCCAGGAAGGCGGCGTCGCCATTCCGCTGCCGTACCCGACGCTCTCGCCGCATCTCGCGGCCGCGGGATCGAACATCTCCACCGTCGCCGACATGTCGAAGTGGTTGATCGCCAACATCACCGAAGGCGGCGGGCCCGGCAAGGCGCTGTTGAATCAGAAGTCGTGGGATCTCGTGCATACGCAGTACCGCCAGAACCATCCGGGCACCAGCGGCTTCGGCATGCACTACTTCACCTATGACTGGAACGGCGAGCAGATGCTGGAGCAATACGGCAGCTTGCAGCACTACTCGAAGTTCTATCTGCTGCGGGATTCGAAAGTCGGGATTTTCGTCACCCTGATCGGCGGCGGCGGGCCGCGGCCGAACATGGAAATTCCACAGACGGGCGTGAAAGTGGAAGGGAAGGTCCTGCCGCAAATGTCGCATACCGGCATCCGCGACCTCGTGCTCAGCCACTTCCTCGGGCCCTTGCCGTTCCAAAAGGACGCAAAGGTCGATGTGACGAAATATGTCGGTCAGTACGGAAGCATCGCGCGCAACAACAATCCGAACCAGCAGGCGAATCTGACCGAAGTGAAGGCGAGCGGCGACGGCGGCCTCATCATCGACGGCCGCGGTGTGTATCGTCCTTCGGGGCCGCATACCTTCACGCTCGATCGGCCGATCGAGTTGGAAGCCGGCTTCGGCCAGTCGAACCGCTATGTGTTTGCGGTGGACGCGAATGGTGTCGCGAACGCGATGTACCAGCACGTCAACGCCGGTAAACTGGAGCGGGTCGGGCCGGCAAGCGCAGGGAACTAGGCAGCTGGCAGCTCAGCCGCTCTTGAAAAAGCGGTCAGGCCCCAACTCCGCTTCCGATCGGCGGAATAAGGGTCTGACCCCGTTTTCCTTGAGGGCCGAGCTACGGACCGAGCAGGCCTGCGAGCCAGTGGGAGATATTGAGCACGAACTGCTTGTTGTGCTCCGCGCCCGGCACGGTGAACCCCAGGCGCACATTGGGATCGGCGTCATCGACTTGCGCGGTGAACATGCCGGCCTCGCCGAATACCGCGAGCCGTCCGCGGCCCCGCAACAGCGCTGCGCCCTGCAGCATGCCGCCGCCCGGAACCCGCGGCGTTTCCGGCGTGAACACCCATGCGGTCTGCGGCATGATCACCTGAAAGTCGTTCGGCAGGATCAAGAGCTTGCGGGCCGTCTCCGGGGCGCGGAACGCCGATCCCGCAAAGGTGCCGATACGGCTGACATTGCTTTGCGCCGTGCGGCCGAGCGTGATGAGGTCGTGGCCCAGAGTGCCGTCGGCCTGCAAAAAGAAGTCCACGGTCCGCGGCTCGGGCATGCGGAAGGCAAAACCATTGAAGAACGTGACCTCGAACGCCTTGGCGAGATCGGCCGCCGCGCCGGCAAATGGCATGTGATCGGCGATCAGGAGCAAGGATCCACCCCGCTCGACGAAATCCTTCACGGCGGCGATCTCGTCGCTTGTAAAGGCGGACGGCGTCGGCAGGGACCACTGGGTCGCATTCACGGGATTGAGCGCATTTGCGATCACAAGAATCGTCACGCCCGTCAACGCCTCGGCCGCGAATGGGCCGGTGATCGGCATGACCCGGAACCCGTCGTTGGACAGAAGTTTGGCAAACGGCGCGAACCGGCCTTCGATGGTGTGGTAGTTCCCGTGGCCGCCGTCGATGGCGACGAGCGGGCCCGTATCCTTGGGAAAGGCGGGCACGGCCACGGACACGTCCGCCCTGTGATCGGCAACCGCGGCGCTATGACCGGGCCCGGCGCCGGCCAGCAAAAAAGCCGCTGTCAGGATGAGGAAACGCATTGTAGCATCTTACCGTTTGCCAAGGGCGGTGAGGAGGGGAGCGACGTGCCGTTCGTAGCGCTTCCACCGCCCGATCGCGCTGGAATACAGAGGCTTACGCACTTGCGTTGCACTCGCGGTCTGGACCGCTCGCGTCGTCTTGTGGAAGTCGAGACAGGCGGGATCCCACCCAAGCCCGCAAAAATCGAGCAGCCTGCGGCTTTCCGCCTCCATGTCCGCGATCAGGCGTTCGTAGGAAAGCTCATATATTGCTCCGGGCAGCACGGCGCGCCAATGTTCCATCAGGCGGGCATAGGCGTGGTAATAACGCGCGAGTTCGTCCATGTCGTACGTGAACTCCTGACCCGTCTCGAAAAGCTTGAGGTAGCAGGACACGCAGGTGTCGGCGGCGTCGCGAACGACGTGCACGATCCTGGCGTTCGGCAAGGCGAGGCGAATGAGGCCGGCGTGCATGAAATTCGCGGGCATTTTGTCGGTGACGTGGCTGCGCCCGGAAGGAAGCGCCGGCAGACGCGCGAGATAATCGGCGCCGAGCGCACGCAATTGAGCCTCCGTGAGCGCCTTTGCTCTTTCTTCCGCAGTGCCCGGCGGCAGCACATTGGCGATGGCCGTGTCGAAATCGCTCCGCTCGCCGCCGCCGAGGACGCGTGCGTGAGAGGCCAGGATTTGTTCGACAAGGGTGGTGCCGGAGCGCGGCATGCCGACAATGAAAATCGGGATTTGGGATTCGACGCCGGCACCTTCGAAACGTGCCATGACATCGGCGCTGTAGAGCCGCGCAATGTCGTCCAGATAGCCGAGCAGGGATTTCTCGTCGTAGGATATGCTCGCCCGCTTCAGAGCATTGCCGATGCGAAAATGTGCGAAGGCCTCGTTTACGGCGCCAAGGTCGTCGAGCGCCTTTGCCTTGGCGAAATGAAGATACCGCGCCTGGGCGGGTGGAAGATCGGGACGGGCGAGCTGGGCCTCGATGGCGGCAAAATCCTCATCGCGGTCGCGGAAGGTCTTGAGGTCGGTGATATTGAAAAGAGCCCGCGCATAGTGGGGCTGGATCGCGAGCGCCTTCCGATAGGCGGCGAGGGCAGCTTCGGTGTGGCCGAGGTCCTTTTCGAGATTGCCGAGATTGTTGTAGGCCGCGGCGTACTCCGGTTCAAATTTGAGGGCGGCCTCGTAACTCCGCCGCGCGCCATCGAGATCGCCCGCCGCTTGAAGGATATAGCCAAGGTTGTTGTGGGCATCGGCGTAGGTCGGACTGAGCGCGATCGCCGCGCGGCAAGCACGCGCCGCATCCACCGCCTGGCCGGTCATCACCAGAACAAAACCGAGATTGCAATGGGCATCGGCGAAGCCCGGCGCGAGGGCGACGACCTTGCGATAGCTGGCCGCGGCCTCGGCGTAACGTTCCTGATCCTGGAGCGCGCGGGCCAGCCAGTAATGAGCGATGGCGTTGTCCGGCGCGAGCTGGGCGGCGCGTCCGAAGGCATCGCCCGCCGCGGCGAGGTCGCCGGCGCGCAGGAGGGCAGTACCCAGGTTGGCGTAGGCCTGCGCGTAGCCGGGGTTCAGCGCGATCGCACGCTCGGCTTCTTTTCGCGCGGCGGTGAAGTCACCGAGTTCGATCAGCCCGGAGGCGAGGTTGTTGAAATAAACCGGCTGCTTCCCTTCAAGCACGATCGCTTCACGAATCAGCGCTACCGCCTGCGCGTGGTTGCCGGACTGGTACTCGATGAGACCAAGCTGATGCAGCACGTCGGGGTAGCGGCGGCTCTTGGCAAGGATCCGGCGATACAGAGCCGCGGCGTTCTCGAGGTTGCCGGCCTGATGCGCCGCCGTCGCGGCCGCGAACAAGGCCTGCGGAGTATCGGTCGTATCGGTCATGTTCTGACGTTTATGTCAGGGACGGGCCGAGGAGTTCAAGGGCGGGCGCAGCGTCCGTCATGTCATTTCACGAATGACGGTTCGCGTCGCATGCAGCGCCGCGGCCTCATGGAGGATGCAGGGAAGCTTGCTTAAACCGGACGGCACCGCTGTCCATCGATAAGGGAGGGACTAATGATATCGGAAATGACATTTGCGGCTTCGGTTGGAACCGCGGCCAAGCGCCGTGTGCTCGCGTCCGTCAGCACGACTGCGCTTTTGACGGCTCTTGTGATCGCGCCGGCCCAGGCACAGACCGCGCCGGCTCAGCCGCAAGCGCAGGATGAAGAAACCAGCATTGACGAAATCGTGGTCACCGGTTCACGCATCGTGCGCGACGGATTCCAGGCGCCGACTCCCGTGAGTGTGATGAGCGCCGAGGAAATTGCTCGTATCTCTCCGACTCACGTGATGGACATGGTGACGCAATTGCCGACACTGGCCGGCAGCACCACGCCGCAGACCGGTCACACCGGGGTGTCCGCCGGGGTCGCGGGCATCAGCACCATAAATCTGCGCAACATGAGCGCAAGCCGTACGCTGGTGCTGTGGGACGGCCGGCGCGTCGTGCCGGCGACCCTGGGCGGCAGTCCTGACGTCAACCAATTCCCCGATAACCTCATCCAGCGCGTCGACGTGGTGACGGGGGGCGCTTCGGCGGCCTACGGCTCGGATGCCGTCGCGGGCGTGGTGAACTTCGTTCTCGATAAGGACTTCACGGGCGTCAAAGGCGATATCACCGGCAGCATCACTCACTATGGTGACGGTGAGCGCATCAAGACGGCGCTGACATTCGGTACGCCCTTCGCCGGCGGTCGAGGCCACTTCCTCGCGGCGATGGACTACGCGAACAACGCGATGATCAAAGGTCAGACCGACATATATCCGGAATCGCGCGCGCTGCAGGATCGCGAATTCGTGCGGCCTTGGTATGCGCAAGGCCAGTTCGCGCGCGTGATCAACAATCCGGCGTGGACGGCGACCGGGCCGGGCGCCGCGCTGCCGCGCCAATTGGCGGTCGACGGCGCCAATATCGCCACGGGGTCGGCGGGCTTCCTCGTGACCTCGGGCCCGTTGAAAGGCTTGATCTTCGACGAGGGCGGGACGCAGCGCCAATTCAACTATGGCCTCGTGTCCGGCAACCTGATGGTGGGCGGCGAACGCAACATCATGGGCGACTATCAGTCGCTCGATGCCTATCTCGGCCGCTACATGGGTTTCCTGCGCGCCAGCTACGATATTTCCGATAACGTGAATGTCTGGGCGGAATACAGCCATTCCTTCAGCCACACGCGTACGACCTGTTGCGCGCACTTCAACCTCAACCAGATCACCATCCAGCGCGACAACGCCTTCCTGCCGCAAAACGTCGTGGACCGCATGATCGCCGCAGGCGTTACGGTACTGTCGGGCGGAACGTTCAACCGCGACCTCGGCCCCATCAGCACCGAAGGCGAGCGTGGTGGACGCGTGTATAGCTTCGGGATCGACGGCGCTTTCGACGCCGCGGGTGCGGAATGGACGTGGAACGCTTACGCGCAGCGCGGCATCAGCCGCACGGCCAATCACGTGTATCAGTACCTGAGGCCGAATTACTTCGCCGCGATCGACGCCGTGCGCAATCCGGCCACAGGGCAGATCGTCTGCCGCTCTGTGCTGAACAATAATCCGGCGCCGTTCCAGGATCCCGGTTGCGTGCCTCTCAATGTCGTCGGATGGGGCGTGGCCTCTGAAGAAGCGAAACGTTACGTACTGGGCACGTCGAGCATCTGGCAGAGGTTCGTGCAGGATGTCGCGGCCATCAGCTTTGCGGGCGATCCCTTCGATACCTGGGCGGGCCCCGTCTCGGTCGCGGTGGGCGGCGAATATCGCAAGGAAGGCATTCGCTCGCACGATCCGTCCGTCAATCCGCAAGGCGTCGCCGATCAATGGTTTGCGGCGAACTTCAAGCCGACCAACGGCGCCTACAACGTGAAGGAAGCGTTCCTGGAAACGGTGGTGCCCCTGGCCGCGAACGAGGCATGGGCGCAGTCGCTGGAACTTCAGGGTGCCGTGCGCGCGACGGATTACTCGACATCGGGTTACGTCACGACCTGGAAGCTGGGCGCGAGCTGGACGCCGATCGACGACATCCGGTTCCGCGTCACGCGTTCGCGCGACATTCGTGCGGGCAGCCTCAACGACCTCTTCCTTGCAGGGCAGGTGAACACACAAACCGTGCGCGATCCGTTCCGCAACAACGAAGAAGTCATCATTTTGCGGCCGCAGGTGGGCAACCCGACGCTGAGTCCCGAGAAAGCGAACACGACCGGGATCGGCGTTGTGATCTCGCCGTCCTTCGTGCCCGGATTTACGGCGTCATTCGATTACTACAACATCGCCATGAAAGACCGTATCGCGGTGTTGCAAAACCAGGAAGTGGCGGACCGTTGCTTCGCCGGCAACACGGCGCTCTGCTCTCAGATCGAACGGAATGCCGCCGGGCAGATCTTCCGCCTGACGGTGCGTCCGACGAACTATGTGAGATCCACCGACCGTGGGTTCGATTTCGAAGCCGCTTACCGCTTCGATCTCGCACAGATCAGCGAGGGGACGGACGGAAACGTGACTCTCCGTTTATTGGCAACCCGCCTGATCGAAAGCACGACGTTCGATGGCACGACCCTTTCCGATGACACCGGCGAAAGCGGGAATCGCCGCTGGCGTTTGCGCGGACAGGTCTCCTTCGACTTCGATCCGCTCAGCTTCAGCGTGGTCGGCCGCTACATCTCGAAAGGCGTGCTCGACGGCAACTGGGTCGAGTGCCAGTCCGGTTGTCCGGCTTCGGTCGCTCCGTTCCTGACCATCGACAACAACACGACGCCGAGCGCTTTCTACATGAGCTTGTCGACACAGTATAAATGGCGGCCCACCGAAGGCACCGAGCTCGAGTTCTTCGCCAACGTCGATAACCTGTGGAACCGCGATGCCGGCATCGTTTACGCGGGCGGCGCGCTCAATTTCATCAACAATGGTACGATCCCGGAAGCCTATGACACGCTGGGCCGCACCTATCGTGCGGGCCTGCGGTTCAGAATGTAACCGACCGACACGGCTGATTTTGAAGGCGGCTTCCCCTTTGCCAGGGGAGGCCGCCTTTCATCTTCAGTGTGGCTGCGGCATTTCTGCAACATGTTGAATCCAGACCGTTTTCCTCACTATTTGATGCTCCAACGACCATGGCGACTGCCGTGCGGGGGACGAAAGTGGGACAGGGGATCTCTTATCGAGTTTAGAGAGCGGTGAGTCCTGTACGGGACTCGCATGCGCGCGCATCCGCATCTCACCGTTCAATACGTCGGCGCTGATTTCCCGCGGTTACGACGTCGAAGCGGTTTACCAAATCGACATGGCGGACCTGATCGACGGTTGGGCGGGCGACCTCACGATTCGCGGGTTCGCGACGCGTACCCTGCGCGATTACCGCGATAACCGCGTCAATCCTCCGGAAGCGAGAGCCGGCGCACAATCGCCGAAATGGAAATACAACGCGTCGATCCGCTGCAGTATGGAACCATACACGGTCAGCTTGGCGTTCCGCGGTCGCAGTTCCGGCAAGCAAAACACCGCTTGGGTCGAATGCACGAGCGGGTGCCCCGTATCGAACGTCACGAACATCACGATCAACCAGAATTATCGCGACGCGACGTTCTATACGGACGTTTCGTTCGCCTATGATCTGCGGAGCTTCGAGGAGGGAGGTTCGGCATCGAAGCCTTCCTCGACGTCCAGGATGTCTTCAACGCCGATCCGGCGCGCAATTTTCCGGGACCCGGCGGCAGCCCCTTCTTCTCGCTGCGCGGCGAATGCGGTAACGGTTCGGACTGCCAAGGCCGTGTCTTCCGTACGGGCGAGCGTTTCGAGAGGTAACCGTCGAACGGCCCGCTCAAAAAGGGGGCGAAAGGCCCCCTTTTTATTTGAGCGGGCCAGGGCGCCCGTTTATGGATAGTTCAACCACTCCGAAAGCGGGCGCATGCTGAAATATTATTGGGGCTCTTTGATCTTCACCGCCGTGTGCCTGGCGATCGGCGCCTTCTACGGCTTTTCCATCGGCGGGATTCAGGGCGTCGCGTCGGTGCTGTGGATCATCTTCGTCCTCTCGATCCTGGAAGTTTCGCTCTCTTTCGACAACGCGGTCGTCAACGCCACCGTGCTGAAGGACATGGATCGGGTCTGGCGCGCGCGGTTCCTGACGTGGGGGATTATCATCGCTGTTTTCGGGATGCGCATCATCTTCCCGTTGGCTGTCGTGGCGATCGCGGGCCAACTCAATCCGATCGAGGCGCTGAAACTCTCGATCACCGAACCGGAGCGCTATGAAGAACTGGTGACCGGCGCCAAGGTCGGTATCTCGGGTTTCGGCGGCGCGTTCCTCGCCATGGTGGGCCTCAAATTTTTCTTCGACGCCGACAAGCAGGTTCACTGGATCGGGTTTATCGAGCGCCGCCTGTCCAAGATCGCCGTGGTGCAGGCGGTGGAAATCGGCGTCGTGCTGCTCAGCCTCTATGGCGTATCCAAACTGCTGCCGCCCGCCGACGCGTATACAATGGTGGTGTCCGGCATTTTCGGCATCCTCACCTACATCGGCGTGGAGGCGATGGGGACGGGACTTGAAGCCTCGAGCGAGCAAGTCGATGCCGTGCATCGCTCGGGCTTGGCCGGTTTCATGTATCTCCAGGTGTTGGACGCGTCGTTCTCCTTCGATGGCGTCATCGGGGCGTTTGCTCTCTCCAATAACCTGGTGATCATCGGATTGGGACTTGGGATCGGCGCGATCTTCGTGCGCTCCATGACCATACACCTCGTCGATAAGGGAACGCTCACCGAGTTCAGGTTCCTGGAGCACGGCGCTTTTTGGGCCATCCTCGCACTCGCCGCGATCATGCTCCTCGGTGCGCGCTATCATATCCCGGAAGTGTTCACGGGACTTATCGGCGCCATCCTGATCGGCCTGTCGTGGTGGTGGTCGGTGCGGCACAACCGGCGGGAAGCCGGCAGGTCGGCGGGCGCATAGCCGCGTCATGAAGATCGAAGCCCTGCTGTTCGATCTCGGCGGCGTCGTCATCGAGATCGATCTCGATCGCGTGTGGCAGAGATGGGCGAGGGACGCCCGCTGCCGCGCCGATGCGATCCGCCGCCCGGTTGGAATGTTCGAACCGTATCTACGTTACGAATGCGGTGCCATCGCCCTCGAGGAATTCTTCGGCGAGCTGCGCAAGGCATTGGGAATCACGCTCTCGGATGCGGAGCTGCTGGCGGGCTGGAACGAGATTTTCGTAGGTGAGATGGCGGGCATCGGCGATGTGCTTGCCCAGTTGAGACCGCGCATCCCGCTGTTTGCCTTTTCGAACACCAATCAGGCCCACGTCGATCATTTCACCCCGCGCTTCGCACCTGTGCTGAGCCACTTCAACAAGGTGTTCCTGTCCTCGAGCATCGGCCTGCGTAAACCGGACAAACCCGCGTTCGATCACGTCGTCGCGGAGATCGGTATGCCAGCGGGGGCGGTTCTGTTCTTCGATGATTCAAAGGACAATGTCGCCGGCGCGCGGGCGGCGGGGCTGCAGGCGGAGCATGTGCGGAACAGCGCCGAGATTGCGGCGGCGCTCAAGCGCTATGGCGTCTAACGGGCGAAGGATGACGGCGAGAGAGCCGTTCACCGCTTAGTCTTTCACCAACCGCAAGGCGTGGCGGAGCGTGGTTCCGCTGTAAGTGCGGAACGAGCCGTCGACGAAGTTGATGTACCAGACCCGCTTTTGCTTATCGAAGGTGCGGCTCCAGTAGCCGAGCACATCGGGATCCATGTTCGGAAACACCTCCTCGTTGATCGCAGGATCGAAGCAGCTCGGCGAGACGAGGGTGGCGAGCTCATTCTGGGTCGGGATGCGCCAGCCTTCCTCTGCATAAAGCGCCGCTTCAGCCATGCTGAAGGCCGTCACCGGACCATCGCAAATCTGACCGCCGCCCCCATTGGCATTCAGGGTCTGACCGACACTGCAGCGCTGCCAGGTGAGGCGGCTCTTCTTGTCGTAAACCCGGTTGCCCTGGATCTCATACTGGTCGGTGGGCTTTTCGACGGGCTTCGCGGGATCGCACGCGGCTGTCGCGGGCGCGGCCAGCGCGCACAAGAAAAGGCCCGCGACGAGGCGCGGGCCTTTCTTGGGGGTTTTAGGCACGATGCCTTACGGCGTCGCGATGACCCAGTACATGGCCGGAGCGCCGTCCATCCAGGTGCCGAAGTCGTAGATCGGTTTCGGCGCGTCGCTGGCTTGGTTGGGCAGGTCCGAGAAGGCGTATTGGAAGTCGTCGTTGCCGTTCATATCGCCCGGCTTGCGGTCACCGCTGTAGGTCCACATGGCGTAGCCCTGGTAGACCCACTGCTTCTGACCGTCGGCGCGCGTGGCGACATCCCAGAAGCCTTGCGGCACGGCATCCGCCGGCGCCAGGAACGGCTTCCACACCGCGAGGCACTCGGCCGAGCAGCGCGGATCGGTGCCGATGTCGCGGCCGACGGCCGGACGAGCCGGGTTGCCCCGGCGGAGCGAACGGCCGCCGCCGGACTGCAGGATGTGACCGTCGCGGCGATAGAGCGTCATGCCTTCGGCGGTGGCGAGCACCTTGCCTTGACCGGCGGTGTGCTGCACCCGCACGCCCGAGGGCATGTAATAACGCGTCACGGCGGCGACGTCGAACTGCTGGTCCTGGCCGATTCCGTAGGCGTCGCCGGAGGCGACGTCCGCCTCATAGGTGTAAAGAGGCTGGCCCTTGTAGGTCCACTGCTTGATGCCGTCCGGTCGGGTGATGAAGTTGAAATCGCCGACCGCTTTGGCGAACTGCGGGGCCGGTGCCGCTTTGAATGCGCCGTTGGTCGGCGCCTTCTTCGCGCTGCCCTTGAAGGCATAGAGCGTGCGGCCTTCGTGGTTCACCAGCACGACCGCGGTGGCATCGGGCACTTCGCGCACCTGGATGCCGCTCGGGGTTTCGAGGCCGGCGATCGGGAAAGCGTTGGCCGTCTTCCACTCCTTCGGCAGCGGTACGTCAGGCGCTGCGCCGCGCACGCCCGAACCACGGTTGCCGCCGCCGACGACGCGGCCGGCGCCGTCGATGCGGCGAGAGCCGGTCTTGGCCGGGCTGTTGCCGTGCACGGAGCCCGGATCGACATCGTTCACGAAGGTGTAGAGCGGCTTACCCTGAAGGGTCCACTGCTTCGTGCCGTCTTCGCGCGTGATCGATCCCCAGACGCCCGTCGGCTTGACGCCGGCCGGGACGGCATAGGGACGCCACTTCTCGGCGCACTCGGCGACACAGGTCGACTTGCCCGAGCCGGGGACATCGAGTTCGTAGGTGTAAAGCGTCAGGCCTTTATTGTTGGCGAAGACGATTTCATCGCGGCCCAGGAACGCGGCGGTCTGCTTGCCGAGATCGTAGCCCTGGGCCTTGCCCAACGGCTGCAAGGTGATGCCCGGCGGCGTCCATGCCGTCTTGCTGTCGTCATTGACCTTTGCGGTCCTGGCGGCTTCCGCGGAACCGACCGCGAGCGCCATCGCCACCGCCGAAACACCTGCTACCCAAAACTTGCCACTGATCTTCATTTTGCGCTGCTCCCAAATTTTGCGCGTTCAGTTTGCCCAGCTGTTAGGCCAGGAGTTCGGTCATCGTCTTTGAAGTCTGGTTCGAGCCGCCGCCCCACGTATTGACCGGCACGCCCATGACTTGCTGCAGGGTGAGGCCGACGCGGGTCTGCGGGTCGCCCGCCGCGCGGATGTGCACGCCGGTCTTGATGCGGCCGGCTGCGCTGCCGACGGTGAGGGTGGCAAGATCGTCCATGGTATGCGTACGCGCATAGCCGTGGTCGGTCTGCCAAAGGATGGCGATACGGTCGAGAACCGTGTGGTCGCCTTCCTTCATATCGTCCATCGCCTTGATGAAATCGAAGAAGCGGCTGTTGGCCCATTCGACGAACCAGCCGACTTCCTTCTGATAGCCCACGGTGTCGTCCACCGGCTCTTCGTGCGTGAGTACGTGCCACGACAGGGTGCCGCCCGGCTTACGCAAGCCGTTGGAGTTCAGAACCACGTTGATGACGCGGGTCTGGCCGCAGGCGATGGCGTGCGCCAGCAGCTTGCCCATGATCGTGCCGTTCTTTTCGGCATCGACGACGCTGTCGCCGACGTTGCCGGCTTCGGCTTCCTCCGGCAGCGTGCAGGATGGAAGCGGATCGGGCTTCTGCATTTCGATCGCGAGCTGGTTCTCGATGTCGCGCAGCGAGGTGAAATACTGCTCGAGGCGGGCACGGTCGGCGGCGCCGACCTGCTGCATCATCGCCAGGCGCTCGTCCTTCACGGCCGAGAGCACGCTTTGACGCGCCATCACCATCGGATCGGGCTTGAAGTCCGCCGCGTTCGGGTCGACGAATTCCGGACCGAAGACGCGGGTGTAGAGGCCCTTCGGCGACGGCTCCGCGGGGTTGGTGTTGGCGCCCACGCCCTTGGAGAAGCTGCGGCGTCCGCCGCCGATGGAGATCTCGAGCGAGCGGAAGCGCGTGCGCTTGCCGATCACGTCGGCGATGTGCTGGTCGAGCGAAGCGCCGTAGACCACGCCGCTGCGCAACGCGCCGGTCGAGGAGATCTGATAGCCCGAGGTGTGGGTCTCGAGCGGGCGGCCGTCCATGAAATACTTCATGCCGCTGATGATGTTGATCTTGTGCTTCAGCGGCTCGAACATGCGGAGCTGATGCTTGTTGGTGTAGCCGGTGCCGATCTTTTCCGGAATCCACTGGCCGGGATCGAAACCGAGTCCCTGGTACCAGGTGCCGAAGCATACCGGCAGCTCCTTGCCGGTCGCGGCAAGCGCCGTGCCGTTGGTGTTCAGGAAACAATCGAGGAACGGGAGGCCCACCGTGACGGCTGCGCCGCCCAGCGTTCCTTTGAGTACATTCCGGCGATTTACCAAACGGGTCATTTGGGGGTCCTCCTAGTTTGCGGCCGACGCAGTCTGCGTCGGCGCCGATTCAGGTGATACGGTGTAGAAGCTTTCGCTGGTCGCGATCAGCTTCATCAAGTCCGGGATGCGGTAGCCGCTGGCGGCAAAGCTCTGCTCGAGCGCGGCGACCTGCTCGCGCGCGGGCGCGCGGCCCAGGGCATAGCCGAGCATGCGGTTGGCGACGCAGCTCGTCGCCGCCGGCATTGCGGCGACGACCTTGCCGAGATCGGCCGGGCCTTCGAACTTCTTGCCGTCGACAACGCCGCTGACATCGAGCTTGACGCCGCCTTCAGTGGTGCGCCATGCGCCGGCCGCGTCGAAGTTCTCGAGTGCGAGGCCGAGCGGATCGGTGATCTTGTGGCAGCCCGCGCACATCGGCTCGCGGGTATGGGCGGCAAGACGGTCCTTGGCGGTCCGATAGTTGGTGGTGTCGTTGATGAGGTCGAAGTTCACGTCGCCGGGAGGCGCGGGCACCTTCTGACACAGCAGGACTTCACGCACGGCCTTGCCGCGCAGCACGGCCGAGCCGCGGCCGGACGGCGAGTGCAGGGCGGTGAAGCTCATGTGGGTCATGATGCCGGCGCGGTTGTCCTCGGCGGTGAATTCATACGGATGCCAGGTGTCCGGTGAGCCGTTGGGCAGATAGCTCACGATCGGCACTTGGTAGATCGCACCCAGTTCTTTGGTGAGGAACGTCTTGCGCGTCGTGAAGATGTCGCGATAGTCGCCCTTGTTGGTCAGGACCACGTCGATGACGGTGCGCAGGGTTTGCTCCTGCGCGTCCTGGGCGGCCTGGGCCGAAAACTTCGGGAACAGCGCCGTGTCCTTGGTCACGTTCTCGAATTCGTCGAAGCCGAGGAAGTCGATGAAGAAGGCGCGCACGCCGGATTCCAGGCGCGGGCTCGCGATCATGCGGTCGACCTGCTTGGCGAGGCCCTTGGGATTGTTGAGCTCCCCCTTGGCCGCGGCCTGCATCAGCTGCGCATCCGGGCCCGAGTTCCACAGGAAGAACGACAGGCGCGAGGCGGTGGAATAGGGATCGAGCCGGGTCTGGCCGCGGTTCGTGACCGCCGTCTCATGGCGGAACAGGAATTTCGGCGAGCTGAGCATCGAGGCGAGGCTGAGCGAGAGCCCGGTATAGAAGTCACCGGTTTTTTCGGTCGCCAGGCGCGCGGCGGTGACGAAGGCGCCGGCTTCCTCGTTGGTGAGCGGGCGGCGATACAGCAGGGGACCGACTTCGCCCACGATCTGGCGCACGCAGGCATCGTCGGCGGCCTTCACGTCCTTGGGCTTGCACGAAAGCATCATGTCGCGATGACTTTCGTCGACGATCTGCCGGGCGATGGTGCGCGACATGGCGTCGTACTGCTCCATGCCCGCGGCGGTGATGCCGACGTGGCTGGCGCCGATGGCGAGCAGGCCGTCGGTGCGCATGTCGGGCTCGAAGCGGCCGCCGAAGTCGATCGTCGGTCCGAACACGTCGGTAATGATGTTCTGATACTGCTCGCCGGTCAGGCGGCGCATGACGAGCTGCGAGGGGGCAGCAAGCTCCGCGGGCGCAGCGACGGTGGCGACCTTGGTGTCCTGCCGTCCGGCGGGCGAGCAGGCGCCGAGCGCGATCACGCCGATCGCAACGCCGGCGACACTGCACTTGAGCCGGGAGGAGAGAAGTGAAGTCATCTTTCAAATACCTGACAGGCTAACGGTTGCTGGCGACGGCGTCGTACTTGGCCTTATCGGCCGGCACGGCGAAGGCCGGCACGGTCTCGATGTAATAGGCTGCCGAGATGGCGCTGTTGACGCCGGTCTTCGGATCCGGCTTCGCGTCGGCGTTCTTCTTCAGAAGATAATAGAGGCCGGGGATGTCGCCGACGATGCACTGCTCGATCGACTGGCCACCCGAAGCAAACGCGAAATAGAGGTCGGCCCAGGGCTGGTAGCCGCCGAGGAAGCCGTCCGCGGTGCCGTCACGGCGGATCTTGAAATCGAACTTCGCGTCGTGCAGGCGGAACTCGGGCATGCCGAGCGGATTCTGGAACATGCGGAACAGGCCGTCCGGCGTCGAGCCTTGGGTCAGGGACGCGGTGACGACGCCGTTCTCGATCTTGCCCTTCATGACGTTGTGCGAGCGGGGATCCGCATCGATGCGATAGGTGACGTCGGCGCGCGGCGAGCCGTCGACGTTCGATTGCAGGTATTCGAGGGCGCGGTCGAAGGTCACGGTGACTTCACCGTCCTTGGACAGGTCTTCGCCGGTGATGGTGATGATCCACGCGGGCTGGGAGTCCTTCAGCTGACCCCAGAGCCAATCCCAATAAGTCGGCCGGCCTTCAAGCGAGCCGCGGAACGGCCGCGAACAGCCGAGCGCGGTGTAGAGCTTGTGATCGATGCCTTTCTGCTTGGTGTCGACGTGGGTGAAGCTGTCGGGCTGGTTCGGGCCTTTGCCGTCGAGGTCGAAGCCGTAGGCCAGGCCGCCGTGCAGCGACTTCCACTCCGGATCTTTCACCGTCGAGGGATACATGTACGGATTGGTCGGCTTGCCGTCGATACGACCGCGCGTGCGGATGATCTCGGCCATCCTGTTCGGGCCTTCTTCGTTGCTGTCGCGCTCCTTGATGAGCGCTTCGATTTCCTCGCCGGACATGCCGAGGTCCTTGAGGTCCTTGATGTATTGGTCTTGAACCGTCGGGTTCGGACCGCCGGGACCGCAATCTTCCGGCGTGTTGTTGGTGGCGTGCGAGAACCAGCCGACGACGTAACTCTTGCTCTCGAGAGCAGAAGCGGGGCTGGTTGCGGCGAAGGCGGCGGCGAAAGCCGCGCCCATCATCATCACTTTTTGACTGTTCAACGACACGAGCGATCTCCTCCACACAGGCGAACGTATAGGAAACTCAATACACTGCGGTGCTTGCAAACCCGGCAGCCGGCGCCCGCACCGCCGCGAGCGCACCTGTAGCTTCCGGATGGTAATATTTTCGAGCCCACCCGTATATAAGTGTGGGGTAACAAAGTGTCACAAGTCCTCCTCGACGCGGCGCAAAAAGCGACCGCGCCCGGCCCCAGGGCCGGCCCACAATTCTCAACATTCTCAGATGCACGCTGAAATCGATTTCCGCCGGCGCGACGGGCGGATATGGGTCATTTAAGTGTTGAAAGCCGGGGCGCCCATTACATCTTTGTGGGGCGTGCGGCGGCGAAATTCATGTAAAAAAGTAAGAATGTTTATCAGTTGTTTGATTTATATGAAAAATATTCTCATGTAATTTGTCATTTGATGCGCACTTTCGCCGCGACGGCGGTCGCGAGATCGAAGAACTTCCGGTCAGGGAATTTAGCGCAGGCGGTGGCCATGGCGTCGAGGAGCCGCGGGCGCGCGTCCCAGGGGATTCCCATCTCCGGTTGACTCACGCTTTTATAGCCTTCGATGAATCCGAAGGTCCAAAGCCCGGCCAGGTCCGCTTCGCCGGTCTTGGCTTTCCGGGAATCGGCGAACTGGCGGCACGTCGCGGTTTCAAGATCGAGAACCGGGGTCGTCGCGGGAAGCGGGCGCGGAGTCTTCGCGAGTTCGTGCCCTGCGGCCGTGAGGAAGGCGAGGGGTTGAGCCGCGCAAGCCTCGATGAGCGCGCCGAGTTCGCCTGCCTCCCCGGGTATCAGGCTGAGCGCGTTGCCCGCGGCGTACCGGCCGGCGAGGTAGCCGTGTGTCCAAAGCTGCGCCAGAGCCGACTGGCTCGTGACGCCCCGGCCGTGAACCAGGCCGGAGCATCTGAAATCTGCAGCGCTGAAATCGCGGGCGGTCTCGGCGGCGTCGGGGCGCTTCAGAAGGGCGGCGACGTCCAGTTTCGAAGACGCATCGGCGTCGGCCGCAATCTGCATCCTCACGATCTGCGCCGGCGCGGCGATGCCGCGGCCGTCCTTGGCGGGATCGCCCTTCGGGATCTGATCGACGAACTCCATGCCGGAGGAGACCTGGCCCCAAACGGTGTATTTGCCGTCGAGCGAGGATCGGGTGTTGGAATTATCGTCGAGGACGATGAACCACTCGGCGTCGGCGCTGTTGCGGCGGGAGGTGCGGGCCATGGACACGGTGCCGCGCACCTGGGGCGTGCGTGAGAATTCGGCATTGAGCGTGCGGCCGGTGCCGGCGCCGGTTCCGTCGCCCTTGATGTCGCCGGTTTGGGCGGCGAATGTGTCGAGCACCCGATAGAAGACCATGCCGTCGTAGTAGCCCCCGCGAATGAGATGCTTGAGCCGCGCGACATGGCGCGGGGCGAGGTCGGGGCGCATATGGATCACGACGCGGCCGTACGCGAGATCGAGATAGACCGTGTTGTCCGGAGCGGCAGGTGGATCCGCCGCTGCCGCGGGCCAGGCGAACAATGCCATCAGGGCGAAAATAAAGCGCATCTCGAATCCGGAAATCATCCACTGCGGGCATAGTGTCGCTGCGGCCGGGGCGACGCAAGCAGCGATGGAACTCGCTGCGTGCCGCGCCGTTGAAGGCGCGTCACTCATATCCGGGGATGGAAGATGAAGAAGATAATTCTGGGCGCCGCGGTCGCGGCCGCCTTTGCTTTTCCTGCTTTGGCTGAACCTGTGCCGCCCGCGGTCGATGCCATGATCCGCGCCGCCGGCAAGGACCTGGAGACGGTGGTGAAGGTGGCCAAGACCGCCCACCCGAACTCCGCCGCCGAGATCGACGCCCTCGTCGCCGGCCTTGCGGCACAGCGGGAAGCCGAACGCGAACAGCGGCTGGCGCGCGCGAGTTTTTTCGATGAATGGACCGGCAGCGGCGAGATCGGCGTCAATTATACGACGGGCAACACCAGGGACTTCGGGGTTATGGCGGGAATCGGCCTGACCAAGGACGGTCTTGTCCTGCGCCACAAGCTGAACGGGCTCATCGACCGGCGCAAGACGAACGGCGTGCTCACCAGCAATCGCGCCCTCGCAGGCTACGAGCTGAACTACAAGTTCACCGATCAACTTTACGCCTATGGCCTGGGCGGGTGGGAACGCAACGCCTTCGCCGGATTCACGCGCCGCTTCACCGAATCCGTCGGCGTCGGCTATTCCGTGTTCAAGACGGACGTCATGTTCCTGGACCTGACCGCGGGCCCCGCGTTCCAGCAGACGCGTTATGTGACCGGCCTCAAGGACAACGACACGACGGCGCGCGCCGCTGCCGACTTCGGCTGGAAGATCACCGACGATCTCGCTTTCTCCGAGAAGGCGGCGATCCTGCTCGGCAGCCAATGGACGTCGACGACCGCGCTGACCTTTGCCATGAGCGAAGCGCTATCTGCCCGCGCCTCGTTCGACATCATCCATGAGAACAACCCGCTCGCCGGCCGCAAGGCGACCGACACGGCCAGCAGGTTCTCGCTGGTCTACGGTTTCTGACGTCGCCGGTGCGCGGCGCCGGCGGCTGCGAGACCGAGGCCGAGCAAGGCCGCCGACCAAGGCTCCGGCACGGGCGTCGCCGCGCCGCCGGACTCGTGTTCCGTGGCGGGCTCTTCGTTTCCGGTTCCGCCATCGTCACCGCCTTGCTCTTGGCCGGTCTCGCCGCCGCTTTGCGGGGGAAGGACAGGGCGCGCGGCGAAGGTGACGGCCAGCACGGCCATGCTGTTGCCGAGGCTGGTGGCCGCGCCGGTCATGACGCCGGGCGTCGGATCGAATCCCGGCGCGATGAGATCGATGTCGCCGGTGAAGTGCAGGAAGTGCGCGTTCTGCAAGGCGACGTCGAAGCTGCGCAGGTTGACCGTGGTGCCGTTCGCCGCCGTTGCGAAAGCCGTCACCGGCGTGAAGGACGAGAGGCTGGGAATGTCGCGCAGCGTCACGGTCGCGCCATACCCGCCGATGGGTGCGAGATCGAAGGTGCCTGGGCTGGTGACCAGAAATCGACCGCCATTGCCGACGATGACGGCGTCGGTGGTCGACAGCGTCGCGCCGGTGGAGAAGCTGAACGCGCCGGCGAGGCCGAACGAGCCTTCGGAAAGTGGCGCAGCCTGGAGCAGCCGAGGAATGAATAGAGCGGCGAGCGTCGCCGAATAAAAAACGATGCGCGCAAGCACTCTAACGGGAAAAAACATCGGCGATCTCCTGACATACACGGAACACGCTATAAGTCCGGGGATATCAGCAATTCTTGTGCCAAGGCCGGCGACGCTGGTTTTTCAGGGGAATTCCTGATCGGCCGCGTGCGCATGTAAAAGCTTTTTTCGCGCGAGATATTTTCGCGTCGCACGTTCAATCTGGCGGCGGAATCTTTTTAGAATTCTTTCGCTCGAACCCGGCAGCGCGAGCATTCGAAATGGGCGCCGTCTTTCTCGCCCCGATCGACGAAGCGGAATCCCAGCGAGAGGCGTTCGGTTCCTTGATGGCGATCGCCGGGTCCGTCGCCGTCGCTGGCCCAGGTCGCCTTTCCTCTCCCATTGCACTTGGGACACAGGAGCGAGATGGTCTTGCGCGGAGGATCCATTCCTTCCTAACGTGTGGACCTTTTGGAAGTCACAACGTTCGAGGCAATTGTTTCCGCGGATGATTGAATTTATCCGCGCTAGAAGTCCGCGGACAGGCTGATCATGAAACGCCGTTGATCGATGGGAGAGAAATTGGCGGTCGGGCTGATGTTCCACGCAAACTCATCGGTGAGGTTCAGGACCTGGGCGCGCAGCGTCGCGGCGGTGTCGCCGACGCGGAAAGCATAGCGCCCGCCGACGTTGATGGTGTGGGAAGCCGGGGCGCGCACGGTGTTCATGAGATCGGCATAGCGTGAGGAGAAGTATGCGATCTGCGTGTCGAGCGAAAACCCGTTCCACGCCTTCGGTCCGTATTGGACGTTGAGCCGGAAGCTGGCCGGATCGCGTCCCAGCGGAACGACGCCGATGCGGCCGGTGTCGACGAACAGACCGGCGGTGCGCGCCTGCAGCAGCACCGCGCCGGCGACGACGGTGAGCCCCGGAGTCATCTGGCCGGTGAGCGACAGCTCGACGCCGCGATGGCGCACGTCCCCCACGCGGGTGAAGAGATTTGTGGTGTCGAGGTTGAAGAACGGCTTCTTGATCTCGAACACCCCCGCGACGAAGCGCAAGCCCGGCCGGATGGTGTAGCGGAAACCCGCGTCGATCTGCGCCGTTCGCGTGGCCGGCACCGACTCGCCGCGGTTGACCGCGGTCTGCGGCGCTTCCCCGGATTCCTCGAGGCCGCGCGCCCAGCTCCCGTAGAGAGCCAGCGCGTCGCTGAGATAAGCGGCAACCGTGCCGTTGAACAGCCACGGACTGTCCTTCGAGACGACGGTAGGAACGCCGGGCCCTTCGCTGGCGCGGCGGTAGAATGTTTTCTGCACGCCGAAACTTACCTCGCCCACGCGCGGCCACAGCCCTTCGTAGGCGAGTCCGCCGGTGCCTTGGCGCACTCGCGCCGTGTTCTGCGCGCCCAGCGTCCAGGTCGGCTCCGGCTCGAAATCCGGCACGCCAATGACGCCTGGACCGAGCGGGATGGTGGTCGTGCCGCCGAAAGTGCGGGTCTTGAAGCGTCCGCGGAACGCGCCGTGCAACGTGTGGCGGCGCGGGCCTTCGTAAACGATTTTCGAGAGCCGCGCCTCGCCGGACCATGAGCCGAGGATGTTCCCGGGGATGATGACGGCGAAGCGGTCCGTGCGGCCGTCGGGCTGGGTGTTGCGGAACAACGCTTCACCCTGTTTGACGCGCCAGTTCAGCGACCGGAACCATCCGGTGCGAAAGGTCCAGTCGTCGCCGAGATTCGCCGTGGCGATGAAACCCCACGCGCTTTGCTGCGAGGCGAAGGGAATCCAATACTGGCCGTAGAAGACATCGCGGTCGACTTCCGGCGGCAGGAACGGGCCGGCGGTGGTGATGGTATGGCCGGACTCCCGGTCCCAACGGAAGTTGATGGCGCCGAAGGGAACGATCTCGACATTGTCGTTCGGCCGCCAGCGGAAGATGGCGCCGACGTTGGTGACCCACGAGCGCGTATCGCTCGGGCTTTTTTCCTTCACGCCGGCGATGCCGGCGCCGATCGAAAGTTTGTCGCCGAGCGGAAGCTGCGTGTCCGCTTCGAGGCTCATCGCGTCGAAGGGGCCGAAGGTGGCGACGAGGCTGGTGATCGCCCGTTCGCCCGGCCTGCGCAGGCGATAGTCGACGACGCCCGTGGGCGCCATGAAAGGGTAGGACTGCGCCGAAAGTCCGACGCGGACAGTCGAGCCTGAAACAATGCGGCTGGTGGTATCGCCCTGGCGGTCGAAGTAGAGGCCTTCGAGGCGCAAGTTGCCGGCTTCGGTCGGCGAGAAGCCGCGGACGTCGCCTGCATTGTATAAACCGATGCTCTCGTTGCCGACTTGCGTGCCGAAGGCGTCCTCGGCGGCCTTGATTGCATTCTCGTCGGCGCGTTGGGCGAGGGCAGGAGTGGAGGCGAGCAGGCAGGCGCCGGCCAGTAATAAACGTTTGTACAAAGACGACTCCCCCCATCGCGGCGGGGAAAATCTAAAGGACTTGGTGGAAGGCAGGGAAGGAAAAAGGGTAGTTTTTTTCCATGAGGATGCTGGGGACCCTGCTGGTGCTCGCGCTGGTGCTGACGGCATCGGCGCGCGCGCACAATTTCGATGAGTACCTGCAATCGGCACAGCTCTCGCTGCACGCCGGCCGCCTTGACGGCGCGCTGCAGCTTCATCCGGGCAATGGCGTTGCGGACCGGGTCATCGCGCTCATCGACGCCGACGGCGACCGCATTTTCTCCGCCGCCGAGGGCGAGGGTTACGCAGGGCGTGTCATGGGCGACCTCGCGCTGCTCATCGACGGCGCGCTGATCGACCCGGAGGTTACCTCCGTCACGCTCTCGCCTTTCGCCGAGGTCGAAGACGCGCGCGGCACCATCAGTATCACCTTCAGCGCACGGCTTCCCGCCGTTGCGGGCGAACGGCGCCTTTCGTTCCGCAATGGCCATGCGGCGGATCTCTCTGTCTATGTGGTGACGGCGGCCGCGCCGGAGGGTGACGTGCAGCTACTATCGCAGGAGCGCAGCGACGACGGATCCACGCTGCGGCTTGCCTATGCCTACGCTGACACGCCTGCGCATGACGTGGACTTCGGCAATTTCTCCGCCATGTTGCACCTGGGCATGGATCACATCGCCGAGGGCACTGACCATCTGCTCTTCCTTCTGGTCCTGCTCCTGCCCGCGCCGCTGGTCGCGGCAGGCCGGCGCTGGTCCGGAACGGCGGGCGCGGGGCAGGGCTTCGTGCAGATCGTGAAAGTGGTCACGGCTTTCACGCTCGGCCATTCGCTGACGCTGGCGCTGGCGGCGCTCGGTCTGGTGACCGTCCCCAGCCGGCCAGTCGAGGTCTTGATCGCTGTTTCGATCCTTGTGTCGGCTGTCCACGCGATCCGGCCTGCCTTTCCGGGGAAGGAGGCCTTCGTCGCGGTCTTTTTCGGGCTGATCCACGGGCTCGCGTTCGCAAGCACCATCCGGATCATGGATTTGACGGCGTCGGCGCGTCTCGCCGGACTGTTGGGTTTCAATCTCGGCATCGAGGCGATGCAGCTTGTCGTCATCGCCGCGGTGATGCCGTCGCTCGTCCTGCTCAGCCGGAGCGGCGCCTATCGCGCTGTCAGGATTGGCGGCGCTTCATTTGCCGCCGTGGCGGCCGCGGGCTGGATCTCCGAGCGTCTCTTTGGGACTCGGAATGTGGTGGATGTCATCGTGCAATCCGTCGCCGCCGAAGCGGCGTGGCTCGCCCTGGGGCTTTTCGCCGTCAGCCTGGTGTGCTGGCGAAGGGCGGCGGAGGATGCGAAGACGTCAGGTCAGACCTAGGAACGAGAGGATGAACACGACGACGACGACCAGGCCGACAAGATAGATGACGCTATTCATAGGTTCCTCGTTACCTCGGATACGTGACCAATAAACCCGGCCGATTGTTCAAATGTTCCGGCGCGCCGGCGCCGGCCACCGTTCCGCGAATTGCCTGTCGATGCACGCGGTGCACACGCGTTCGCCGCCGCGCTGGTCATCAGCGCGGCGGCGCACGTGGTCCTCATGGAAGGTCAGGTCAGGATCGCGATCAGGATGATGATCGGGATGGGAACGCCGATGGCCCACAGGAGAAGCGATTTCATGTTGATCTCTCTATGTGATCAGACCCAACGCCAGAAGGCGGTGGTGTCGGTGTTTTGGTCGCGGTGACGGCCGCCGAGGGCGGCCGCCCATGCTGCGGCCGCCGCGCCGACGAGGAGAGCGGCCGCCGTCAGGAAGCCGACGATAAGCCCGATCTTGCGTGCGGCATCCGCGGCTTCCTTGGCTTTGGCGAGCGCGGTGTCGATCCGCTTCTGCGCTTCCGCTTCCGAGATTCCGGTGCGGCGGGAAATCAAGCTGGCCGCATGGGCTTTGTCCTCGGCGCCGAGTTCACCGTCGGTCACACCGTGCGCGAAGATGCGCGTGACTTCTTCGCGGTCGGCGCGGCCGTCGTCCGGCGGAGTTGCGGGCATGGCTGCGCCGGTGGCCGGGTCCGTCGCCGGCTGGGCCGGAGCCGTCGTGGTTGTCGCGCGGAACAAGGAGTCGACCGTGTAAGCGGTCATCCCGCCGCCGCCGTCGGCGTTGTCGGCGGCTTCCGCCGCGGCCGGTGCGCCGGCCTTGACCGCCGTCCCCACGGCGCCGGTGACGCCGAGCACGAGAAGCAGAGACGCGAGCACGACACCGGTCGCCCACACCAGGAGGCCGTGGGCGCCGTCGCGGACGTCGACTTCATGTTCGTTGGCGTCCCCGACCCGGCGCCGCAAGCGTCCGGCGAGATATCCGCCGGCCATGAAGCTCGACACGATGACCCAGAGTGTCCAAAGGCCGAGCGTGGCGAAGTAGGCCGCGCGCGAAACGCCCTCGCCTTCGTAGGGCGAGACCATCGACAGTCCGATCGCGGTGCCGAAGGTAAAGAGGATGATGGAGACCGCGGTCGCCATCATGGCGCCGGCGGCGATGGCGCACCAATCGACATAGCCGTGGCCGGTGTCGGTGGCGACGCTGACTGGCTGAAGAGCCATGTGGTGTCCTCCCTATACCGGTTAGCGCAAGCCGAGGAAGGACAGGATAAACAGAACCACAACAACAAGGCCGACGAGGTAGATGATGCCGTTCATGGGAAGCTCCCGAAGCTGTTGGAGGCGCCGATAAAACCGGGCGGTACCTCGAATGTTCCGCCGCGCTCCGATTTGCGAGGGCCGGCCGGAACGAACTCGAGAAGCAACGGTTATGGAAGAGACGCAACCGAAGCTTGAGGAACGGTGATGCTCCCACGGGGCTATCGGTTTGTCTTTTTCGATGATGCTCACCCCGAGCCCGCGGCGGTGCTCCAGATCCGCTATCGTGACGACGCAACGGCCTGCGCGGAAGCTGGAACGTTTTTAAGAGTGAGTTCCCATAACCGGGTGGAAGTCTGGCGCGGAACGCAAAAGCTGCATGTCCTCGCCAAGGGCGCCGACAGGCCTCTTCCACGGTGCCGGCCTTAAATCTCGGATGGTGCCGGATCCTGCCTCGATCGGCGAACGCACTTTGCTCACATCGAGATCAAGCCGGCCTATTGCGTGGCGGCGCTCACCGCCGGGGCCGGCGTCTGCGGGGCGGAAACGCGGCCGGGCGCGGCCAGCACGAAGCCGATCAGTCCGGCGGTGACGACTGCGACCGCGATGGTCAGGCCTTTTCCACCGGAGGCGACGGAAGCCGCACGGCGCGGCGCGAGGCCTTCATTTTCGATGTGCGCGGCGGGCATGGGAAATCTCCGGGTAAGGACGGGATGGGGCGGGTCCCCGACGGGGTTGGGGGAGGGGCTCGGGGACCCGCGCCATGCCGGGCTTTGAGCCGGCATGGATTGGCGGACGGGAGGGAGGCTCCAAGCCGCCGGGGGCGTTGATCAGAGGGCGAAATGCATTTACTCTGAGGGACTTACAGCCTGCGACCGGCACGTACGCGTTTCCTTTGTGCGACCTTGGAGCAAATTCTGTCGGACTCCACTAAAGTGTGTTACTAGTAAGTCACTCGTTTACTACTTACTGGTCAGTAACATGTCAAGCCTATGGTCACTGTAGTCTCTGAAAAAATTTTGCAGGGCTCTCAATCGGCTCCGGACAGCCGGAAGGAGCCTCCGCCGCGCGAGCGCATCCTCGCCGCCGCGCATGGTCTTTTTTATAAGCACGGCATCCACGTCGTGAGCGTCGACCAGATCGCCGAAGCGGCGGCGTCGAACAAAATGACGCTCTATCGCCACTTCAAATCAAAGGACGAGCTCGTTGCCGAATGTGCGCGTCGGTGCGCACAGGAATGGGAAGACGAGTGGAATGAGAATGTCGCCGCTCATTCCGGCGATCCGCTCGCCGCGCTGCGCGCTTGGTGTCGCGGCATGGCCGAATGCGTGACCAGCGAAGAGCGCGGATGTTTCATGGCCAATGCCGCTGTGGAACTGCCGAACGCCGATCACCCGGCGCGGCGCGTGATCGAGGCGAGCAAGCGGGCCCATCGCGATGCGTTGATCGGACTGGCGCGCGACGCCGGCATCGCCGAGCCGGAAAAACTCGGCGATGCGCTCTTCCTCACCATGGAAGGCGCGCGCATCTGCAATCAAAGCGTCTGCGAGACCAATCCCGCCGACCGCATCTACGCCATGCTCGAGGCGCTCATCTCGACGGCGAAGAAGACGTAGGCTTCCGCGCTCGCCACGTCGGCGTCATCCGCGAAAGCATCGGTCTTCGTCATCCCCGCGCAAGCGGGGATCCATGGGCCCTGAGAAACGCGCCATATTAGTCTTCGTCATCCCCGCTTGCGCGGGGGATGACAAGAAGTGGCGGCCGTCAGTCCCGCTTTCGCCTCGGGATCCCCGCTTTCGCGATGCCGCAGGCAGGTCCAGACCCGGCGTTAACCGATTCTTCAGCGCCCTCCGGTAATGTCATAACCGGCGAAATCTGCCGGCCTCTAGTGCGTTCCGGACCGCTTGGTTCCCCGATACCGCGAATGGAGTGCCTGAGTGGCGCGCATCAAGGAAGACTACAGAAGTCTGACGGGTCCGCAGAAAGCGGCCATGATGATGATGTCGATCGGGGCCGAGCAGTCCGCCAGGCTCCTGGCGATGATGGAAGACGACGAGATCCGCGAGCTGTCGCAGACGATGGCCAATCTCGGCACCATCAGCTCCAGCATGATCGAACGCCTGTTCGTCGATTTCGCCGATGCCATTTCCAACACGGGCTCGCTGACCGGGTCTTTCGCGACCACCGAACGCCTTCTGCTGAAGGGCCTCGACAAGGACCGCGTGGCCCTGATCATGGAGGAAATCCGCGGACCTGCCGGCCGTACCATGTGGGACAAGCTGGGCAACGTGCACGAGCAGGTGCTCGCGAACTATTTGAAGAATGAATATCCCCAGACCGTCGCCGTCGTGCTGTCGAAGATCAAGGAGGACCACGCCAGCCGGGTGCTCGCCATCCTGCCGGAAGGCTTCGCGATGGAGGTCATCATGCGCATGCTCCACATGGAAGCGGTGCAGAAAGAAGTCCTCGAAAGCATGGAAAAGACGCTGCGTGTCGAGTTCATGTCCAACCTCGCCAAGACGGCGCGTGTCGACAGCCATGAAATGATGGCCGAAATCTTCAACAGCTTCGATCGCGCGACCGAAGGGCGCTTCATGACGGCGCTCGAAGAGCGCAACCGCGAGTCCGCCGACAAGATCAAACAGCTGATGTTCACCTTCGAAGACCTGGTGCGCCTCGACGCCGCCGGCGCGCAGGTGCTGCTGCGCCATGTCGAGAAGGATCAGCTGGCGCTCGCGCTCAAGGGCGCCTCGGAGAACATCATGCAGCTGTTCACCGCCAATATGTCGGCGCGCGCGGCCAAGATGCTCAAGGAAGATATGGAAGCGCTCGGGCCCGTCCGCCTCAAGGATGTAGAGGAAGCCCAGGTCGCGGTGGTCACGCTGACCAAGGAGCTCTCGGCCAAAGGCGACATCGTCCTGTCCGAAGGCGGCGAGGACGGCGAGCTCGTTTACTAGGGCGCCCGTCGATTCGACGCGGCGCCGGACCCATCCGATCTCCGGGAAAAGCGATATCCACAGCCCTGTGGAAAACTTTGGCCCGCGGAGCTGCGGTTTCCCGCAGGGTTTGGGCCTGTGGACAGTTACATCTGAGCGACTCAAAATTTCGTCGACCGGCTACTAATTTCACGCGTATCAAGGCGGCTTAACGTAAAGCGGGCGGTCCAGAAGGGAGCGCCGCGCGTTCGCATTGGTAGTTGTTCGAGATGACTGCGCCTCCCGATACCGGCCCGGCCGCCGTTGCCCAGGAAAACAGCGCCGCACCGGCGCTGGCCGACGGCAAAACCACCACCTTCGTTTTCTCGCACATTCTTTTTAAGACGCCCGGCGCGCGTTTCGTCGGCGCGGGCGGCGAGCGGACGCCGATGTTCGCGGTCGATCTCGGCGATACCAAAGGGCTGCTTGGCATCCGGGCGATGAAGAATCAGTTCAAGATCCCGCCCGGCAGTGCCGACGACAAGATGATCGACCTCGCGGTACGAAGCCTCAGATACGTGACCGAGATTCGTCCCGGCGATAACGTCCCGAACGAGATCCTCACCGGCCGTGCCTCATGGTCGATCGACTCGCGCCATACGGAAGTCGCGCGCCGGCGCCTCGAGATGCAGCTGCTCGCGACGGTGGATTCCAAAGAAGTGAAGTTGCGCGATACCAGGGAAATCACGGCCTATCTCGAGCAGCCGGAGAACAAGGCCAAGCTGCGTGAAGCCTTCCGCGGCGCCGCCAAAGCCATGGGGCGCAAAGAGGACGATTACGCCTACGTGCTCGATAAGCTGACCACGTTCGCGCGCGAGCTTGCCTACATCGAGGCGTTGCGCGAGTGGTTCCTGCAGGTCGGCGCCATCCTGAAGAAGATCCAATGGGTCGGTAAAGCCTACGACGGCGACCGGCGCGTGACCGGCGAGGTCTCGCAGATGCGCTCGCTGTTCATGCCGGTGGCTCGGGAATACCGCGACATTTTCACGATGGTCGACGCCATGTCCTCCGACGTGGTTTCGGCTCTCTCGTCGATCCACGAGAAGGTCGGCACGGTGCGCGAGGCGCGCGACAAGCTGCATCACCTGACGCTGATCTGGCGGGACACCGTGGTGCAGTGGCGCAATTGCACGCCGGACAATGCGGTGGCCTACCTCAATACCGCCCGCACGACCTATCGCTTCCTCGCGACCCGCCATAGCTCCGGCCGGAGCCTGCTCAAAGCGAAAACCGTCGTCTTCTAGGTGAATTCGTCCTTGCCACGCGGCGGGACCGGGTAAAGGCTGGGATATGGACCTCAAAGACGCAGTTTCCTTTCGCCTCGACGGCAAAGTCGCGCTGGTGACCGGCGGCGGCAGCGGCATCGGCCGCGCCATCGCGCTCGCCTTCGCTCACGCCGGCGCCTGGGTCGGTGTTCTGGACCGCGACGAAATGAAAGCGGTCGCCGTCGCGCGCGAGATCGTCAAGATCGGTCAGCAGAGTTTCGCGGTGGCCGCCGACGTGAGCAGCGAAGCTGACGTCGAACGCGCCGTTGCCGCGGTGCTGGGCGAGTTCGGCGGACTCGATATCCTCGTCAACAGCGCCGGCGCCGCCATCCGCAAGCCGAGCGTCGAACTGCCGCTCGCCGACTGGGACAAGGTGATCGCCGTGAATGTCACCGGCACCTTCCTTGCGAGCCGGCACGCGGCGCGCGCGATGCTGGCCGCCGGCAAGGGCGGCTGCATCATCAACGTCGCGTCGATCATGGGATTCTCAGGCGGCGGCATCTATCCCAATATCTCCTACCAGACGAGCAAAGGCGCGGTTGTGAACATGACCCGCGCCCTGGCGGTGGAATGGGCCAAGCAGGGCGTGCGCGTGAACGCCATCGCGCCGCAATGGGTGAACACGCCGTTCATCGAAGGCTTGCGCGACAAGCCGGATGTCATCGCCCGCATCAAGGAAATGGTGCCGATCGGACGGCTTGCCGAGCCGGAGGAGATCGCGGGCGCCGCCGTGTTCCTCGCCAGTAACGCCGCGAGCATGGTCACGGGGCATGTCCTCGCCGTCGATGGCGGGTTCTTGGCGCAGTAGGAGAAGGGCTGCGGGCGTTATTCTGCGCTGGCGTTCATCACGGACTCGCTGGCGCGGCGATCCCGGAAAGAATCGACATCGGTCCGGCGGTTGGAACGCCGATCCCGAGCTCGTTCAATGCACCGAGTCCGTACGGACGTGCTCCTGAGCGGCGCCCGTCCTCGGCGGTAACCAGGCAGGCCATCATGGTTTCCGGTGCCCATATATATGGTGATTTACAGCCGGGCCGCGTAGCTCGACCGTACGGTCGTGATTATACACTGACAGCTTCACTGGATCATGGCGGTTCGACGCTGATTGCGTTTGGATGGAGTGACAATCCCCCTCAGGTATCCGTAACTCGCGTGGTGCTACGAGGGCGTGATGGGGAAGAACAGTTCCACGGTCGTTCCTTCGCCGACGGTCGATCGGATTCGCATGTAGCCTTTTGACTTGCGCATGAACTCGTGAATCATGCTGAGTCCTAATCCGGTTCCTTCGCCAGGACCTTTCGTCGTGAAAAAAGGCTCGATTACCGCCTCCAGATACTCCGGCGGGATGCCGACGCCGGTGTCCGAGACGGCCAGGACGCCATAGGTCCCGGACGTGATCGGGCCATCCACGCCGGCGACGGGGTCACCATTCAGTTCTTGTTTCCGCACGCTAATGGTCAGCGTTCCTCCGTCAGGCATGGCGTCGCAAGCATTGATGGCAAGGTTGAGAACTGCATCTTCGAGCAGCCCGGGATCAAGCAGGACAGAGACCAGGGAGGAATCATCCTCCGTCACGAGTTTGATGTTGGCGGCAACGGTGCGCTCCAGGAGCGCCATCGTTTTCATCACGGCGTCCCTGAGATTCGTTACGACGGGTGTGCGAGTGTTGTTCCGAGCCGAGGTGGACAAAGTCGTAGCCAGTTGGGCCGCGCGCCTCGCGGCTTGCAACGAGACTTCCACCCGGCTCCTGCTGTCTCCAGTCAACGCCGGGCTGTCATCCGCCAGCGAAAGGCTGGACAGAATCACCGTCAGATGATTGTTGAAATCGTGTGCGACGCCCGCCGTTATTTGTCCGATGGCCTTGAGTCGTTGAGAAACACGAAGTTTCTCTTCCAGCTGTTTCTGTTCCGAAATGTCTCGGATAAGCGCGATACCGATCGTCTTGCCCGAGTCATCGACGAATGTGCCAATACTGAGCCCTGCGGCGAAAGCTTCACCGTTACGCCTGCGCAACTGAAATTCGCCGAGATAGCGGCCTTCCCCAGACATCACTGAGTTGGAGATTCGGCCAAAAGCTTCGAAGTGTTCCGGGTCAATGTGGAGTAACTGTGTCGTGCCGCCGATGAGTTCGGACGGCTTGTAGCCGATGACACGCTCCACAGCGGGATTGCAGTCGAGAATCCGGCGGGAATTCCAATCGAGGATCAGCACCACGTCATGCATGCTGTCGATGATTCGACGGAGCCGCAGGGTCGACTGTGCAGATTTCAAGAGTAGGCGGTGCAGCAAAATATACAATATCGCAGAGGTAATGACGACGAACGTCAGACCCTTCGCGATCTCGATGGCCCGCGTATCGATTTCAGTATCGACATAAAATATGAGAGCACTTGATACGATGATGTAGACGCTGCAAACCATGAAATAGATGGCGGCTGCGCGTCGCGCCTTTCGGCGCACATCCGGGTACACCTGTGAAAGATCTTTGCTCTCAGTCGTGCCCCACGCCCGTGTTGTCGCCTTCATCGGTCACCCTGACGCCCGCGACACAAGCCTTAAGCTGCAGAGACGCAAACGGCCGAAAGTCTGCAGACGATCCGCCCCATATTCTCTTTCACAGTATCACCCTGATCTGCAATTCGTCAGGTGAAATGCGGTTCGCCTTGCCGCCGCTTCAAACGGAAGGAGCGTTGGGGTACAGCGATCTTCGACTGATGACATGCAGGGCAAATGCTGTGGCGAATATGCATCCGCCCCGCCCGGGCGCACTTCTTCGTTCACGGACAGCGCCTAATACGATACGGCGACCGTATCGATGATCCTTCGACAGCATCCACGAGGTTCTGGATGCTGAAATCGCCTCGCATGCCCGGGTAAGGCTCATTCAGGCGGAGTCAGGCCTCGCTTAGCCCTGCCGCACGCCGTAGCCGTCGGTACGAAAGAATGTATCAAGCTCGGTGCGCTGCACGCCGAAGGGGCTGGCCACTTCCCCTATCACAGCAGGTCCCGACAGAAGTCTGAACCCCGACCCGATGGCAGCCGTGAGCACCGGCTTTTTGGAAATGCCGCAGAGGTAAGTCCGCAGGCCGCGACTCTCGGCGCCCGCGGCGAACTTCTCCATGATCGCGAGTTGTTGGCGATCGGGCAGCCGACTGTCCATCTCGGCGCCTACGGCGAATAAACCCAAGTCCTTGAACCGGTCGAAATCGATGGTCCGAAGATCGATCCGGCACAGCGCGCTGCGGCATCGCCCGCGCAGGTATCTCAACATCTCTCGCAGCCGGTAATGGGAAACGTCGGCCGGTACTCCAATCAATTCCAGCACGAAAAACTGGCGGTGCGCCTCAGGAATTCGGGCCAGAGCCTCCAGATACGCGGGACGCTGTGCGCCGCTGTCCAGTATCGAAAAGTGCACGGGGATAACGAGCAAACAAGTTATGCCTGCCTCGAGAATTGACTGAATTATGGGGCGCGCCCACAGGAGTGTCAGCGTATCCTTTTGAGCATCGGCCATACCCGCGAGATCATGTATTCCTACTCCGGCCGAGTCAGAGTCGCCTCGTGTTTCCACCAATGCGCACCGGAACGCGGACACGACATGACGCCCCGACTGCCAGATAGGTTCGAAGGAAAGCGCCGGATTGCAGGCGGGGTCGACGAAGGCTCCGCCGACGAGTTCTTCAAGCGTGAGATAGTTGCCCTGAAGCATCAACTGCACGGCGCCCGTGGCCTGGCGCCGCATTTCGTCATTAGTGGGCAGCGACAGGTCGCGGCTTTTTGACCCCGCCCGGCGCACACCGCTCAGACCAAGTTCGGCACGAGCCTGCTCGCGTTTTTCCACAAGCGTGTCGGCGTCTTCGGGCAGCCCCACGTTTCCCGGATTGATGCGCCGGATCTCCCGGCTGATGTTGTCGGCGATAACGGCGGTGCGAAGCTGTCCTGCCTCAGGAGTCAGCTTGGGGAGATAGATCCGAAAGATGCCTGGTTTCACACGTTGGCTGTACTCGCCGGGGCGTAGTTCCGCGTTTATGTGCTCCTGGGCGATCTGGTCGGCGCGGCGCAGCAGCACGTCCATTTTTTCGAAGCGGTGGACGATTAGATTGTCCACACGAATCACGTGAACGGTGAGCTTCGATTTGTCGCCGTGCACATCGGACGTTGTGCCAAGTTCGGCCTTTCCGCCCGATGCAGCGGCAAGGGCTTCGGCGATCGGCAAGGATTTCTCGGTCACAGGGCGAAGCCTCCCTTGGTGGGGAAGAGGTCTAGGCCGTCGGACGGCGCGGCCAACCCGAGAAGCGAGCGCACGGTCCCAATCAACTGAATTGGATCGAAGGGTTTGTTGAGAGTGACATCGGCGCCAAGTTTGTTGGCGGCCTTCAAGATATCCGTGTTACGTGTCCGCCCACCGCCGGAAACGGCCACAATCTTGAGATTGGGGTGCGTCTTACGCAGCCTCGTTATGACTTCCAGGCCCTCCATTTCCGGCATGATGATGTCCAGGACTATGGCGTCGACGAATTCACGACTCAGAATCCGGATACAGTCCTGTCCATTGTCGGCTTCAAGGATTTCGAAGCCGGCCGTTGCGAGCCCATCGAGTATTGAGGCGCGAACAAGATGGTCATCGTCGACGACGAGTATCCGCTTTGCCTTTGCCGAGAGTTTTTCTGCGCCGGTCATGGCTCTATTTCTCCAAGAGTTCCTATTGCCTTGTCTGAACCGGGTATTCACCGGGGTCCGCGTTCCGACACGGTTTTGGAGGGGCCTCGGGTCGGCCCGCCGCCGTCCTATCCGCAGCGCCATCCGCGTCGTGCGCCGATGTCAGAAGCTTATCGATTTTTGCAAGAAGATCGTTGGGTTCGTATGGCTTGGGGAGGAAGTCAGGTTGATCGCTGATCCCTGCGAGATCATGAAGAGCTTCACGCGGATAGCCTGACGCGAGCAGCACCGGCAAACCGGGTGACATCTTTTTCAGCGTACGAAAGAGATCAATGCCGCTGATCCCTCCGGGCATGACGACGTCGGAGAAGACGAGGCTGATATCGTCGCCCCGCTCAAGGATGCCGAGAGCCTCGGTGGCGTCTCCGGCTTGAATAGGCGAGTAATTTGTTTTCGTGAGGAGGGAAGCCGTGGCCGCCCAGACGAGTTCATCGTCCTCGACGACGAGAATTTTCTGGCCGCGACCGCGAGACCGCATCAGGGCGCCAGCGCTTTTCACAACGTTCAGCACCTGCTCCTCTGTGCGCGGGAGGTAGATCTTGACGGAGGTGCCGCGGCCGGGCTCGCTATTGATGTGTGCATGTCCGCCGGATTGCTGCACAAAGCCCAAAACGGAACTGAGACCAAGGCCCGTGCCCTGGCCCACATCCTTGGTGGTGAAAAACGGTTCGAAGGCCCGCTCGCGCACCTCCCTCGGCATGCCGCAACCGGTATCGGTGACCGTGACCTTCGCGTAACGGCCGGGTTTCAAGGGCAGGGAACCGCTGCCGTCGACGACCTGCTCGGCGGTGGTGATGATGAGGCGGCCCCTGTTGGGCATGGCGTCGCGTGCGTTGATGGCAAGATTGATCAGCGCGCCCTCCAGCTGTGCGCGATCAAGTCTGCAATTGAGGATCCCCGGATCCAGTGCGGTTTGGACCTGTATGGTCTCGCCCAATGTGCGGTTCAGCAGGGGCACCATGTCGCACACGATGTCGTTGATCGAGTGCACTTCGCTGCGCAGCACCTGCCGACGGGCAAAAGCCAACAAGCGCTGCGTGAAGTTGGCGCCGCGCTTCGCCGCTTCCAGCGCGAGTTTTAAACGATTTTCCTGTGCCGCCGGATCAGCGCCGGGCTGCTGCATCAGACGGATGCTGCTGATGATGACCGTAAGCAGATTGTTGAAGTCGTGGGCAACGCCGCCCGTGAGTTGCCCGAGCGCCTCGACACGCTGCGACAGGTTCAGCCGCTCCTCGATTTTCTTTCGTTCGGTTACGTCATTGACCATGACAATGCAGTGAGCGATCGACCCACTGTCGTCCGCCACGGGATCGACGAAGATCTCGCTCCAATACGGCGTGCCGTCCCTCCGCCGGCTCTCGTAGGTGGTATGGATCGATCGCGGGGTGGACGCTAATTCCCGGAATGCCAACGCGCCGTGCGACGCATCGCAGCCGGCCAGCAGGAAGTCGGGCGAACGCCCGTGAAGCTCATCGATACCATAGCCCGTAATCTTCGAGATCGCCTTGTTGGCAAAGACAATCGTCGGACTCCCGTCGACAAAGGTGGCGATAGCGATGCCGCTTTGCGAGGCCTGAATGGCGCGGCGTTTCAACTCCAATCGCCGCGCGAGGGCCGCGCCTTCGGTGACGTCCTTGTGTATGGAAACCGCGTAAGAGTCGCCAGATTCAATATCCCGGAACGGCGTAATGCTGATCTGCCGCAGGAATTTCGAGCCATCCTTTCTGCGCGCGAGGTGCCGGTGCTCCATCGGCCGCTCCCGCAGCACTTCCTCCTGAATCTTGCTGAATTCCGCCTGATTGTCGGATGACTCCTCGAATAGGATGCGAGGACTTTGATCTATGATCTCTTCGGCCGAATAGCCGAAGAGTTGTTCGAATGCGGTGTTGACATAAACGAACCGGTTCTCGCGCCCAACCAGGCGCGAGAGGGCGATGCCGTCATGGCTCGTGTCCAGCGCGCGTTTGAGCAGGCGCATTTGAGTCGCGCCGTCTTTCTCTTGGGCGATATCGCGGCAAGCGACGACAATGCGCTTTTTGCCGCGCTGCTTGAAGGCTTCATACTGGACCTCGACGACCCGGCGGGCGCCATCACGGAGCACGTAGCTCGCCTCATTGGTACGTTGGGGCCCGGCGGGCTCCAGGCCTAGGAATGCATCGAAACGCTTGTGCATGGCGGGGTCTAACCATTCGTGGCCTCGGCGGCCGACCATGTCCGACGCATTTTCATGCCCCGTGAAACCGGCGAAAGCACTGTTGGCGTCAAGCAAACGGCCTTCGCCATCGAAAATCGCCACGCCGATGTTCAGCCGCCCGACAAGGTCGCTGGCCCTAGGCTGCCTTAAGCACGGCGGCCAGGACCTGCGCCCGGAAAAACGCACCCACGCGGCCAGGACTGCGACGGTCATCACGATGCCGAACGCGAACCCGAAGCGCACTGCAGACAGGTCTTCACTTTCGTCGTTCTCATTTCGACGCCAGTTGGCACGCCGTTAGGGCCGTAGCACCACCGTGAGCGAAAAACGGTTCGTCCTTTGGTCACCAATGGGGCGCCATCTCTTGCGCCAAAATCACGGAACTGTGGCGCCTGAAAGATGCAGACGCTCGCGCGCTCTTGGGAGGAATTTCGGAACGCACCTGGTTCCGGATGAAAGCTGGTCAGTGGACGATGCCACTGTCCCTTTTGCGCGCGTCCGTCGAAGCGTTAAACCTTTTTGGGTGCGATTTTAGGCACCATGCGGCTGATAGTGGGCTGACTTACTCCCAACACACATCGTTGTTGCCATGTAATCCCCCAGTGTTTGCGGTTCATTCCCACGGATTGATCAATTCGAGTCCCAAGCCTTCAAAATCGGCGACATTCCGCGTTACCAACTTAAGGCTATGAACGAGCCCGGTCGCAGCAACCAAAGCGTCGCTATGCGGGCGCGGATTAGGCACGTGAAGCATGGCACATCGCCTGGCGATCTCCGTATCAATTGATAGAATGCGACCTTCGAACCGGGGCAAAACACGCTCGTCCAGCCATGCTCGAAGCACTGCGCCCTGGGCTTTGTCCTGGCGCTCCCGGAGCAGTATGCCGCGTTCGATCTCAAGGATCGTAATCGCAGACAAGAAGAGCTCGGACGGGTGAAGCTTGCTTGCCCAGGCTACTACGTTGGGATGCGCGTGACTGTGGCGCCGGAGCTCCGACAGCACGTTTGTATCGAGAAGGTACATTACGATAGATCGATCGGCCGAAAGTTGCCGTCTACGAGCCGCGGCGGATCGAAGTCGACTTGATCCGCGCCGGGGTAGTAGAGCAGCTCAAGCAGACTCTCGTCGCTGCCGGCAAGGCGCTTATAGGCGTCGTGGCGCATCAGCACATAAGCCGGCTCACCTCTATCGGTGATGATGACCGGCCCCTTATTGGCGGCGCGCTTTGCCCGGCTCACATCTTGATTGAATTCGCGGCTTGAGAGCTTCGTGACTTTCATCGCCATTCTCCAAAAATATTGCTTGAGCCTACAATACTACATTTTTCTATTTTGCTCATGTAGAATTTGTAGCGATGTTGCTACAAATGTTGCCGGTTACCGCTGTGCCAAGGCGATGACCGACTTTCGGAAATATCAATAGAGCTAAGCAGTTAGGTGCATTCCCAATTGCCGTATCCAACTTTTGTCCAATAAACCTCCCTGGACACTGCTTCAGTTAGAGTGACCTGCCTTGATTTTGCGGACCAGATTTAAGACGAAAAGGCGGCCCCGGTTGCTGCGTCTGTGGTGCAACGGGCCTCCTTCTCCAACGAGGCCAGTTTCTCACATGGCCCGTGGGCCGAAATATCCGGGGCAGGTCAACGTCACCGACCCGAGGAAAGGAACCGGTCTTCTGTGAAGTCAGCCGACGAAAAACTGCCCCAAGAAAGTGGATCCCCTTTCGACGAAGCAAACGCGATTTCCAAAAGGGTCCTTACCGTAGAAGCTTCGCTCTCCCCATGAACGCAACATCCCGCGCCAGCCCAATGCTGATGCTGACAATAGTCCGAGTTGCCCTCGAGGGAAATAAGTAAAATAATCTAGTGCGAGTTGTGGGCGCTGATGCGAGGCGCGACCGCAAAGTAAGCAAGTAAGCGAAGTGAAGTGGACAGAGACCATCAACGTTACTAGGCACAGGACCGCGATCATTCTTGACAGCGACGCCGAGTCCTTTCCCTCCCGAGCATTTTCCTAGTTTGAGTCGGCTAGGGCACTAACTGGCTCTATCCACGCAGTTTTTGACTGATAGCCGCAGCCACATGGGGTTAACGGCTTTGTATCCGTGGGGACGCCACTGGGCGATTAGAACTTCTGGGCTTGCTCGGCAAGAAAAGGGCTCGGCGTCGCTCAGTCGGCGCGACTGCGTGGCATCTCACCTGGCTAGCATAATGAACTTAGAAAGGCCTTGCCGCAGGGTGTCCCTTTTTCCTTGACAACGTTTCCAGAACGGAGCATGGTGCGAGGGCTCTCATAGCCGGCCCTCGGGTTCGGCGTCCGTGCGCCATGGCCGGTTGGGCCGGCCACGGTCCTCTCCCCGGTGCATGTACCGAGCCGGGTGACGGCCGTAGGACACAGTCCTTATTTTCCTCTTTGCCACAATGTCGCGCGATGTCGCGTAATGTCGCGTGAAATGTCGCGCGATCAGGCGGCGCGCAAATCCTTGGCAGGTCGCGAAACTTCGCTCCTCCGCCACAATGTCGCGCGCGGCGGACGATTTTTTCGTTACATGAGGTGCGGTAGTGGAAAGCCCCTTTTTTGAGACACGGTCATCGTGCGGCGGTCGCTCGCGATGATCTGAAGCCGGTCAAGAGGGCTAGCGGGTGATGCGAGGGCATCCCATGGCCCGGAAGCGTCACCAGGTGTCACCACCTGTCACCGCGCGCCGGAATGATTCCAACCCAGTGAGCGGCGCGCGTTTTTTTGCGAAGTGTCGCCAGTCGCCAGTGTCACCACTCAACGGGATGCTGCCCTCTTTGCCGCGGCCGGCGGCTGCTGGTCTTCCAGGGCCTCGTTCGGTTCGCTCGCCTTGTCGCTCCTGCCGCACACCTCGTCGTGACATGCAGACCCAGGGCGCATGCCCTGCGGCGTTTCATTTGCGCGGCCTTCGCCCAGCTGCACGCAGCATATCTTGAACGTGAGCTCGTTGATTCCGCTGGCCGCGGGCAGTATCGACTGTGCTTATGTTGCGAGCACGCACGTTAACGCCGATGGCAAAATCGGGGCGAAGTGCGCAGTTCCTGTCCGCGCGTGGTCGCGCTTCAAACAATTGCGCATATCGACCTTGCACAAACGGCGGTGAAGCGTGTCGTCGCTGCAACGCTGCGCGCGAATTCGTGCGCACATGTGCGCGCCGCCCTGGACATGCCCCAAACCGTCCTTAAGTTCCGCCTCCCTCGACGCGGGATCTCTCGCGGCGAGTTCGAAAAACAAAAAAGGAATTACAAACTGATGAACTCCCTCCTCAAGATCGGTGCAGTCGCTGCAGTTGCCATGGTCGCGGCGTCGCAGTCTCAGGCGCAAACCTACGCCTCCGTCGGCGCCGGCGTGTTTCTCCCCGAGAAACAGGACGTCACCGTCGGTACGGCGAACGGCAGCGCGAAGTTCGGTACGGGCACGTCCTTCCAGGGCGCGCTGGGCTATGATTTCGGCACCGGCCTGCGCACGGAACTCGAATTCGGCTTCAACGACAGCGATCTCAAGACGTTCCGCACGACGACCGCCAGCACGCGCATTGCCGGCGGCGATGTCGATCAGTTGACGTTGCATGCGGCCGGCTACTATGACTTCGCCGTCGGCGGCTTCGCGCCGTACATCGGCGCCGGCCTCGGTCTCACGCGTACGGACTACGACGCGGCCAGCGTCGGCGCGGTCAACCTGACCGGCGGGCGCGACACCGACTTCTCCGCGTTCGGCGAGGCGGGTGTTTCAATTCCCGTCACCGAGCGCCTGTCGATCGCGCCGGGCGTGCGTTACTCCTGGGTGGATATGAACGGTTCGGACTTTACGGCTTGGACCTTCAAGACTGCGCTGCGTTTCGCGTTCTAATCGCCGCCTGAAGAAACGGCCGTGCCCGCATGCCCTCACTCATGTGCGCACGGCCGTATTCTTGACCGCGCAAAGCCTCGCGTTATGCTGCCGCCATGTGGCGGTTTCTCATTCCTTTGATGCTTATGACGGCGGTTTCGGGCTGCAAGGAGCAGACGCCGCCGCAGCACCAGGCCGCCGAAGATGCCGACCGCTGGCTGAACCGCGAGCTGGGCTGGGTCGAGGGCGCGGACGCGCCGACCCGCGCCGCGCAAGACGCTTCGTTAAAGCAGTATCGTTTTCTCAGCGTTTGCAGCCTGGGCTGCGGCGTCGTCGGCGTCAGCGACGTCGCCGTGCGCATGTGTCATCCGGATGTCGAAGTGGTGGTCGTGGATAAGACGACCGAGGCCGTGCAGTCGGAGCGGCACAGCGATCTCAAGAAAAGAGCGAAGTCGTTCGCGGAAGACTATAACCGCCGCATGATCGATCATCTCAAATCTCTGGGCGAGGGCGCGTGCCCCGCGCCGGTCGATTGGCCGAAGGCAAACAGCGAAATCACGGCGATGCTCGACCGGCTTTATACCGGGGGCTTTCGCGGCGATGTCTATGTCAGCGATCGCCGGCGCGCCTTCCAGATCCGCCTGCCGCGCGGCGTGGCCGCCGCCGACGTCCGCGCGCCATTATGCGATATCGTCGCGCGCAATGGGCTCAAGGACCGCGCCGGCCTCGAAGTGAAGAGCGTCGACGCTCAGGAAGATTATGCCCAGCTCACGTGCTGAGTGGATTTTACGCCACCCTGGCAAATTCGGGACCGTGACCGTCCGTTCGTACCGGGACGGAACGCGAAACTATGAACTGAAAGGCGGCAATCAAGGTTCGACCGACGCGCAGGGAGTCAGTCTGGAGATCTATATTCATGCGTTGTACGGACTGGCGCTCCAGCGCGCGCAAAAGATCCTGATCATCGGCTGCGCCTCCGGAAGCCTTGCCACCATGCTGGCGCGGGCGGGCAGGGATGTGACTCTGGTCGATATCGATCCCGCGGCGTTCAAACTCGCCCAGCGCTATTTCCATCTCGCGCCGGAGGTCGCCTGCCATGTCGGCGACGGGCTCGCGTTCCTCCGGAAATCCCGTGTGAAATACGATGCGCTGATTCTCGATGCCTTCATCGGCGAAGCCATTCCCGATCACTTTACCGGCGCAACCTTCTACGAGTCCGCGCGTAAGTGTGTGAAGCGCGCGGGGATGGTCCTGGTTAACGTTTGTCTGCACGATCGCAAGGATCCGCTGGCGGACGAGATCGCACGCGGGTTCAAGGCGCGGGGCTGGCCGGTGAAACTGCTCGATGAACCGGGCACGGCGCGCAATGCTCTGGTGCTTGCAGGTGACATTGCCGGGCTTCGCAAACCGGGAGTCACATTGCCGCCCGGGGCAGGCGCGGCGAAACTGCGCAAAGGCGTTGCGGCGATGAAGTTTCGAGCGCCGACGACAGCGCGAAGCTAGATAGAGACGCGATCTTGCTGTATTGAAACGCTCGGGTTTTCTGCACAGATCGAAATGGCCAAAATTCTTCTCATCGACGACGACAGGCTTCTTGCCGAGACGACGGAGAAGATGCTCCAGCGCGGCGGCCATACGGTCGTGCGTGCGAAGAATGGCGCCGTGGGCCTGGAAGCTTTCGCCGCCGAACACCCTGATCTCGTTATTACCGATATCGTCATGCCCGAGCAGGACGGTATCGAGACAATTCAAAAACTGCTGACCATGAGACCTGGCCTGCCCATCCTGGCGGTCTCCGGCGGCGGACGCACAGGCAACGCCGTTTTCCTCGTCGCGGCGAAGCAGGTCGGCGCCCGCGAAGTGCTGGCCAAGCCCTTCCGGCTCGAGGCGTTGCTGTCGGCGGTGGACCGGTGCCTGCAGCCCGCGACCTAGCTTTCTACGGCGCTTTTCTCAGCTCCGTCGTCAGCTCATTGATCCGGTAGACCTTGCCCGCCTGCATGACGCTGTCGATATTGCCGACCGCGCGGATGTCGGCGAGAGGATTGGCGTTGAGCACCACCACGTCGGCTTGCTTGCCTACCTCGATGGAGCCGAACCGCTCTTGCCAACCGAGGATCTCGGCGGCGCCGATGGTCGCCGTGCGCACCGCCTCAAGCGGCGTCATGCCGCCTTGCACGAAGAGTTCCAGTTCCTGCCGGATGCTGAGGCCGGGCACGAGCGGCGGCGCGGGACTGAGGTCGGACCCGGTGCCGACCTTGCCGCCCATTTTTACGAAGCGCGCCACATGGCGTGCCTGGGCGAGGATGCTTTGCTTCCACTGTTCCTCGTGCGGCCGGAAGTTATAGACGGCGGGCACGCGCAGCGGATCCTTGAGGTAGGCGGCGTAGAGCTCCTTCTGATACAAGTCGAACCATTCGCCGCTGACCTTGGGAAGGTAATTGGGGTCGGCGCCGACGTATTGGATCGCCAGGGTCGGGACGAGGGCGGTCTTGTGCTCGATCATCACCTTGAAGGTCTCATCGAGTTTCTTCTGATCCAGCTTCGTCCACAGCACGAAGTAGCGGTAGTAGCCGATATCGGTCATGCCGATCTGCTCGTTGTAATCGAGCGACTTCTGGATCAGCGATGTGGTGTGCTCGAGGCTGTCGACGCCGGCGCGGGCGGCGTCGTCGGCCCCCAGCATGGTGAAATGGCCGAAGACCTTGGCGCCGTGCTTGTGCGCTTCGTCCACCACCGCGCGCACGATGTCGCTGTCGCCATAGTTATAGAACTTGACCCATGTCGCGCCCTTGAAGATGTGATCGCGCGTGAAGGCGCGGGCTTCGAGCGGTGTGTTGACGATGTCGGTGCGCTCGAGCCGCGGAAACCCGGGCGCCTGCTCGAAGGGCGGGAACGAGCCGATGACGATGTTGGGCCCCGCGGTGCGCCCCATGTCGATGTCGTTCTTGAGGTGCACGAGGTTGTCGTCGCCGTCGCCCATCGCGCGGATGGTCGTCACGCCGCCGACGAGGAAGATCTTCATCATGTGCGGGAGGTCGATCTTCACGCCTTTGTAGGTGGAGTTGGCATGAGCATGCAGGTCCATCATGCCGGGCAATAGATATTTGCCGCGCACGTCCACGCGCACTGCGTTTGCCGGGATTCGCTCCGTATTGTAGGGAAAATCGAAGAAAAGGCCGGTGATCTTGCCGCCTTCGGCCACGACGCCGACGTCCGGATATACCTCGCCGCGGATCACATCTACGAGAGTGCCCCCGGACAGGAACACGGCCGGGTCGGTTGGTTTCTGCGCCTGTGCGCGTGCGAAATGCGGCCAAAAGGCGGGAAAAACCGCAAGTAAAACGAACCAAAGGAAACGCGTCATGCCGGCCCCCCTGATCATCTCGGCGCCGGTCTCCTGGACCGGGCATGCGACAACATTGGTACTTTTAGCCCTTGTCAAGCAAGGGCTTAACCGTCGCGAAGGGCCTTGGAACCGACCGCAATCGCGGGTTAAGCTTGTCTTCTTGAGTAGGGGAGGAGTTCCAATGAATAAGGTCTTGCTACGCGGCGCTTTCCTAGCTGCCGCCCTCGCGCTCTCGTCTTGTGAGAGCGAGACTCCGATGGACGTCGCCGCCAAGCAAATGAATGTCGCCGGCACCAATTCCATCCGCCTTGTCGGAAACGGCACCTGGGGCATGGTCGGGCAGCAGTTCAGCAACTCGGGCGCTTGGGCCCAGATCCCGGTCACGAACTACACGATGACCGTGGATTACACGACGGGTGCGAGCCACGTGCAGATGACGCGGGCTGAGCCGTCGGACGCCGACAAGATCCCGAACACCGCCTTCCGCAAGGAGTACTTTGCTTTCCTCGGTCCGAAGGCGGATGAGTATTTCAGCGGCACCGCCGCCTGGAACGCGACCGAAACGAACCCTGCTCAGGTGCAGCCGGCCGCGGTGGCCGAACGCGCCGCCGCCGTGCACTCGACGCCGCACGGTTTCATCAAGCTCGCGCTCGAAAACAAAGCGCAGTTCCGCGAGACTCGCCGCGGCGGCGACACCACTTTCACGGTCGGAAACCAGAAGTTCTACGGCCGCTTCAATACGCAAGGCGACCTCGAGCTGGTCCAGACCTGGATCGACAATCCGGTGCTCGGCGACACGCTGGTGCAGACCACCTTCCAGGACTACAAGATCTACGGCGGCGTTCGTTACCCGAGCCGCATCACCCGCATCGTCGGCGAACATCCGGCGCTGCGTTTGACCGTCACGGGGGTCAGCGCCAACGTTCCGGCCGCCGTCACGGTGCCGGAAGAAGTGAAGAACTATCAGGCGCCTCCCATCACGGTTGCCGAAGAGCTGCTGGCGCCGGGCGTGTGGCACCTGCGCGGCGGATCTCACCACAGCCTTCTGATCGATCAGTTGGATCATCTGGTGATCGTGGAAGCCCCGCAGCATGAAGCGCGGTCCCAGGCCGTGATCGCCAAGGCCAAGGAACTCGTTCCGAACAAGCCGATCCGCTTCGTGATCAATACGCACACCCACTTCGATCACTCGGGCGGGCTGCGTGCGTACGTGGCCGAAGGCGCCACCATCGTCACCAACGCGGTGAACGAGGAGTACTATAAGAAGGCATGGGCTAATCCCCGCACCATGAACCCGGACGCGATGGCCAAGGCTAAGGCGGCGCCGAAGTTCCAGGCGGTGGGCGACAAGTACACGCTCTCGGACGGCAAGCGCTCGATCGACGTCTATGCGATGCGCGGGCTGAATCACACCGACTCCATGCTGATGACTCATCTGCCGACGGAGAAGGTGATCTTCGTGTCCGACGTCTATGCGCCGTCGCCGGCCGACGCGCCGCCGCCGGAAGCGCCGATCCCCGGCGCCGTTGCCTTGATCGAGAATATGGAGCGGACCGGTGCGGTCGACGTGACCAAGGTCGCAGGCGGCCACGGCTCGCGTGTGGGCAGCGTCGAGGATCTCCTGGTCGACGCCGGCCGCATGAAGCCGACCGCCAAGGCCAAAGCCAAGGCCAAGGCAAAGCCGGCTCCGGCGCCTTAAGCCGAACGACTTCATTCGAACAGGCGGGGGACGAGCGATCGTCCCCCGTTTTGTTTTTGCTCTAGGTGGTTTGAAGCGTCCGTATCGCCTGCAGGACGCGCGGCTGAAGACCGGCGCCGCCGGCCTTCTCATGTTCCAGAATCTTCGCGCGCATGCGCGGATCCCAGAAGCTCTTGATGTGGTGCGCGATGGCCGCGACGGCCGCGCTCTCTTCCTGATGATTGAAGAAAGCGCCGATCTGGTTGGCCATATAGACCAATTTATCTGATGACATGTTCCAACGCGGCGAAGCTGACGCGATCCCGGTGGGTGAAGACTTCGAAGCCGTCGTCGCGGGCGACCGCGATCAGGGTGATGCCGGCCTTCTCCGCGGTCCGGACGGCAAGGGCCGTCGGCGCCGACACTGCGATGAGGAATGGCGCGCCCATCATCGCCGCCTTCTGCACCATTTCGACGGACACGCGGCTCGAGATGACGACAAGTCCCCCGGCGGCGACCGTGTCCAGCCGGGCGAGGGCGCCTGCAAGCTTGTCGAGGGCGTTATGGCGGCCGACGTCCTCGCGCAGCGCGACAAGGCCCTTCGCCGGAGTCCAGAAGGCGGCGCCGTGCACCGCGCGCGTGAGTTGGCTCATGGCCTGCTTGCGGTGCGTGTCGGCCAGCGCGCGCTGGACGAGGTCCGCATCGATGCGCATCCCGCTCGTGAGTACGGGTAACGGACGCATGGCTTCCGTGAGGCTTTCGATGCCGCATAGGCCGCAGCCGACCGGCCCCGCCATGAGGCGCCGGCGCTCGCTGAACTTGTCGGCGACGGCGCCGGTCAGCTCCATGCGCAATTCGACGCCGAGTTCGCCGGGGATCACGTCCAGAGACGAGATTTCGGCAGCGCTCGCGACGATGCCTTCGGCCAGCGAGAATCCCACCGCGAAATCCTCGAGGTCCGCGGGCGTTGCCATCATGACCGCGTATGACGCGCGGTTATAGGTGAAGGCGATGGCGGTTTCCTCGGGCACGGACCGCACGCCGTTGCGGGTGACTCCGTTCCGCAAGCCGGCGTAGCGCGCTTCGACGATGGGCTCCGGCACTGGCATCGGGGTTACTCGGCCGCGCTCGGCGCGGCCATCCGGGTATTGGTCTTGGAAAGGGCCTGGTAGCGCTCCTGCCACTCGGACGGACCGTTCGACAGAACCACCTGGACCGCGGTGACCTTGTACTCGGGGCAGTTGGTGGCCCAGTCGGAATATTCGGTGGTGACGACGTTGATCTGCGTATCGGGGTGATGGAAGGTAGTGTACACGACGCCCGGCGCCACTCGATCGGTGATCAAGGCGCGTAAGGTCGTCGCGCCCGCGCGGCTTTGCACCTTCACATAATCGCCGTCACGCACGCCGCGGTTCTCGGCATCGAACGGATTGATCTCGAGGCGGTCTTCGTGGTGCCAAACCACGTTCTCGGTGCGTCGCGTCTGCGCGCCCACATTGTACTGCGAGAGGATGCGACCGGTGGTAAGCAGCAGCGGATACCGCGGTCCCGTGCGTTCATCGGTGGGGACGTATTCGGTGATGATGAACTTGCCCTTGCCGCGCACGAAGCCGTTCATGTGCATGACCGGCGTGCCGTCGGGCGCTTTTTCGTTGCAGGGCCATTGCACCGAGCCAAGCTCGTCGATCTTGGCATAGGAGACGCCGGCAAAGGTCGGCGTCGCGCGGGCAATCTCATCCATGATGTCGGACGGATGATTGTAGGTCATCGCATAGCCCATGGCATTGGCGATCGCCGTCGTGGCTTCCCAGTCGGCCATGCCGCAAAGGGGCGGCATCACCTTGCGCACCCGGCTGATGCGGCGCTCGGCGTTGGTGAAGGTGCCGTCCTTCTCCAGGAAGCTCGCGGCGGGCAGGAAGACATGGGCAAACTTCGCGGTCTCGTTCAGGAACAGGTCGTGCACGACCACGCATTCCATCGCGCTGAAACCGGCGACCACGTGGCACGTGTTCGGATCGGATTGAACGATGTCTTCGCCCTGGACATAAAGTCCCTTGAAGGTGCCGTCGATAGCGGCATCCAGCATATTGGGGATGCGCAGACCCGGTTCCTTTTCGAGCGCGACGCCCCACAAGGTCTCGAACATGGTGCGCGTGGCGTCGTCGCTCACGTGACGATAGCCCGAGTACTCATGGGGGAACGAGCCCATGTCGCACGAGCCCTGCACGTTGTTCTGCCCGCGCAGCGGATTCACGCCCACGCCGCGGCGGCCGATGTTGCCGGTGGCCATGGCGAGATTGGCGAGGGCCATCACCATGGTCGTGCCTTGGCTGTGCTCGGTGACGCCGAGACCGTAATAGATTGCGCCGTTGCCGCCGGTCGCATAGAGACGTGCTGCGGTGCGGATGTCTTCAGGCTTCACGCCGGCGATCGGACCGACGACTTCGGGGCTGTTGCGCTCTTCAGCGATGAACTCGGCCCAATGCTGGAATTCGCTCCAGTCGCAACGTTCGCGCACGAATGCCTCGTTCGCGAGGCCTTCCGTGACGATGACGTGGGCGATGGCGTTGGCGACGGCGACATTGGTTCCCGGGCGCAGGGGCAGATGCACCTGCGCTTCGACATGCGGCGAACGCACGAGATCGATGCGCCGGGGGTCGAGCACGATGAGCTTCGCGCCCTCACGCAACCGCTTCTTCATGCGCGAGGCGAACACCGGATGGCCGTCGGTCGGATTGGCCCCGATCACCACGATGACGTCCGCGTCTTCCACGGAATCGAAATCCTGGGTGCCGGCCGAGGTGCCGAACGTGGTCTTCAATCCATACCCGGTAGGTGAGTGGCAGACGCGGGCGCATGTGTCGACATTGTTGTTGCCGAAGCCCGCGCGCACCAGCTTCTGGACGAGATAGGTCTCCTCGTTCGTGCAGCGTGATGAGGTGATGCCGCCGATGGCGCCCTTGCCGTACGTCTTCTGGATGCGCTTGAACTCGGACGCGACATGTTGAATGGCTTCGTCCCAACTGACCTCGCGCCAAGGATCGGAGACCTTTGCGCGGATCATGGGCTTCTTGATGCGGTCGCGGTGCGTGGCGTAGCCCCAGGCAAAGCGGCCCTTTACACACGAATGCCCGTGATTGGCTTTGCCGTCCTTGTAGGGGACCATGCGCACGACTTCTGTGCCGCGCATCTCGGCCTTGAAGGCACAGCCGACGCCGCAATAGGCGCAGGTGGTGACGACGGAATGCTCCGGCTGGCCGATAGCGACCACCGACTTCTCGATCAGCGTGGCGGTCGGGCAGGCCTGGACGCAGGCGCCGCACGATACGCATTCGGAATCCAGGAAATTGGTGGGTCCTGATGCAACGCGGGAATTGAATCCGCGGCCTGCGATGGTGAGCGCGTAAGTGCCTTGGACTTCTTCGCAGGCCCGTACGCAGCGTGAGCAGACGATGCACTTCGAGGGATCGTAATCGAAATAGGGGTTCGACGTATCCTTGGTATCGTGGATATGGTTTTCGCCGGCGTAGCCGTAGCGGACTTCGCGCAAGCCGACGGCGCCCGCCATATCCTGGAGTTCACAGTCACCGTTGGCCGCGCAGGTCAGGCAATCCAGCGGATGATCGGAGATATAAAGCTCCATCATGTTGCGGCGGAGCTTCTTGAGGTTCGGCGTCTGGGTGTGGACCACCATGCCCGCGGCGACCGGCGTGGTGCAGGAAGCCGGCGTGCCATTACGGCCCTCGATCTCGACCAGGCACATACGACAGGAACCGAATGCCTGCAGACTGTCGGTGGCGCAAAGCTTGGGGACCGAGACGCCGGTCTCGGCAGCCGCGCGCATGATCGAGGTGCCGGCCGGAACGGTGACGGGCACACCGTCGATGGTCAGCCGAACCGTGTTCGTCGCCTTTGATTCGGGGGTGCCGAAATCTTTCTCAACAATCAGGTTCATGCGACTTTCTTCGTAAAGTCCTCGGGAAAGTGCGTCATGGCGCTCATCACCGGGAAGGGCACGAAACCGCCGAGGGCGCAAAGCGAGCCTTGGCGCATTGTACTACATAAGTCGTCGAGCAGCTTCAGGTGCTGCTCCACTGAATTTCCAGCGAAAATCCGGTCTATGACTTCGACGCCGCGCACAGACCCTATGCGGCACGGCGTGCATTTGCCGCAGGACTCAATGGCGCAGAATTCCATCGCGAAGCGGGCCTGGCGGGCGAGATCGACGGTATCGTCAAAAACGACGATGCCGGCGTGGCCGACGAGGCCGCCCTTGGCGGTGAACGCTTCGTAGTCGAAAGGCGTACCGAACAGGCTGGTGGGGAAGTAAGCGCCCAGCGGCCCGCCGACCTGCACCGCGCGCACCGGACAGCCGGAACGCGTGCCGCCGCCGATCTTCATCACGAGGTCGCCGAGTGTCATGCCGAAGGGCGCTTCGAACAGCCCGGCGTATTTTACGTTGCCGGCGAGCTGGATCGGAATTGTGCCCAGTGACCGGCCCGTCCCCAGACTCTTATAGGCGCCGGCGCCGTCCGCAAGAATGGTCGGCACTGAAGCCAGGCTGATGACGTTGTTGACGGCCGTCGGTTTTCCAAAGAGGCCATGGATCGCGGGCAGGGGCGGCTTGGCGCGCACCTGGCCACGCTTGCCCTCGAGGCTTTCGAGCAGCGAGGTTTCTTCGCCGCACACGTAAGCCCCGGCTCCGACACGCAGCTCGATGTCAAAGCTGTGGGTCGATCCAAGAATATTCGCACCCAGCATCTTGCCGGCGCGCGCATGGCGCAACGCCTGGGTCATGACCTGAATGGCGACGGGATACTCGGAGCGGATATAGATGTAGCCGCGCGTCGCGCCGGTCGCGACGCCGGCGATCGCCATGCCCTCGATCACCGCGAAGGGATCGCCTTCCATGATCATGCGATCGGAAAAAGTGCCGGAATCGCCTTCGTCGGCGTTGCAGACGACATATTTGATGTCCGCTGTCGCGTCGGCGACGGTCTTCCACTTGATGCCGGTGGGGAATCCCGCACCGCCCCGGCCGCGCAGGCCGGACTGCGTCACGGTTTCAAGCGTCTTCGCCGGACCGAGAGCGACTGCCTGACCGATGCCCTTGAGCCCGCCGGCGGTTTGATACTCCGCCAGCGATAACGGGTCGATGCGGCCGCACCGCGCGAAGGTCAGGCGCGTCTGCGCCTTCATGAAGGGATGATCGAGGATGCGGCCGATGTTCAGCGGGTGCGCCCCGAAGTTCGCCTCCATCAGCGAGGGCACATCGGCCGCCGTGACGGGTCCGAATCCGACCCCATCGACTTCGATGAGCGGTTCGAGCCAGTGCATCCCGTAAGAACCGGTACGAACGATATTGGCTTTGACGTTGCGCCGAGCGGCTTCGGACGCGAAGGCGGCGGCGACTTCATCGGCGCCCAGGGCCACCGCGGCAGAGTCGAGCGGAACGTGGATCCTCATGCGCCCGCCTTGATGAAAGCTTCATCGGTCGTGCGGCCGAGGAGTTTTCCGTCGAGCATGGCCGCGGGGCCGCACGAGCAAAGGCCGAGGCAAAACACCGGTTCGAGGGTCACGCGGCCATCGGAGGTGGTCTCGTTCCAGCCGATGCCGAGCCGGCTCTGCACGCGCGCCGCCAAATTGTCCGCGCCGACCGCCTGACAGGCCTCGGCGCGGCAGAGCTTCAGCACATGGCGGCCGGGCAGTTTGCGCCGGAAGTCGTGATAGAAGGAGACGACGCCGTAGACTTCGGCGCGCGAAAGATTGAGCGCCTCGGCGACCATATCGATCGCCCGCTCGGCGATGAATCCGAAGGTGTCTTGGAGCGCCTGGAGGATCGGCAGGGTCGCGCCGTCCATCGACGCAAGGCCGTCGATGATCTCCGCTGCGTGTTTCTCATCCCAAGCCGAATAAGACGACATAACAGGAGCATCCACACTTAGCCGCGAACCTGCATAATGCCCGATCTATCCTTTATGGCTAGACAAAACACATAAGAGTTGCGCGAATTCCGACAGATCTGAAACGTGCGGTCCCGGTCAGCGCCGCACTAAGATCGCGAGATCGGTAGAGAGGAGACCATCCCTTGCCTAATCTGTTGTCGGCCGTTCGCGAGCTCTTGTTTTGGATCGTGGCGGTCCTGCTCATCAACACCGCGGCATTCGGCAACTACTACATTCCGTCGGAATCCATGACGCCGAACCTTCTGGTTGGCGACCGGCTGGTGGTGAGCAAGTTCGCCTATGGCTACAGCAACCATTCCATTGTGGGCGCCCCCGATCTTTTCGAAGGCCGTATCCTCGAACGTCCGGCCGCCCGCGGCGACGTCGCCGTCTTCCATATGCCCAACGGCGGCGAGATGATCACCTACGTCAAGCGCATCGTCGGCCTTCCCGGCGATGTCATCGCCGTGCGCGACGGCGTGTTATCCATCAACGGCGTGGCGGTGCGGCGCGAGCAGATCGGCCGCCATGAGTTCCGGGAAACCCTGCCCGAAGGGCGCAGCTATATGACCTTCGACAGGTTCGACAGCGCCGGAGATGATCGCGGCCAGTTCACGGTTCCGCCCGGCCACTATTTTGCGATGGGCGACAACCGGGACAACTCCGCCGACAGCCGGTGGCTGCCGCCTCAGGGCTTGGGGTACGTTCCGGCGGCCAACCTGATCGGGAGGGCCGACATCATTCTGTGGTCGTGGGCGGGTTGGCGCGAGATGTTCAGACCCGAGCGTACCTTCGCTCGGATTCACTGAGGCGCGCGATAGATCACCTTGCCGTCGCGAAGTGTAAGGTGGCGCCCGCCAGCTTGCTCGGATCGGCCGAGGGGTCCTCCTTCAGCACCACAAGATCGGCGCTGAAGCCGGGCGCGACGGCGCCGAGGTCTTGACCGCGGCCGAAGCGCTTGGCGGGTGCGTTCGTGAGCGCGGCGAGAACGGCGCGGAGTCCATGCCCGCCGCGCTCATCAAGGCGTAGTCCTCCGCCGGCCCGGGTTTCCTTGTTGCGCGCGCCAAGCCCGCAGTTGCGCAAGACTGGTCGCGCGGCGGGAATCTTTACGCTCGCCCGCGGTCCGACGGCCGCGATCCTGCCGCCTTCAATGAGCACGACGCCGTCGCGGATCGGTTCGGGGTTGGGCGTGGGGAAGATGGTCGCGCCGACAAGGGCGAGGGTCCGTTCTTGCGCCTGGGCGAACGGCGCCAGGAAAAGAAGGACGATCGAGATGGCCCGGAACAGCATCGCCACCCCTCCGGTTCGAACTATAAAAGCAAACGGCACGCCTCGGCAGAGGCGTGCCGTGCCGTTGGTGCGATAGCGTGGCCTTACGGCTTCTTATAGAGGTCGTGGCAGCCTTTGCACGACAGCGCGCCCACCGCCGCTTCGCCGGACTGGCCGCCGGCGCCGTCCTTCTTGGCGATCTCGATCGCCTTGATGGTGTTGGCTTCGGCTTCGTTGAGCTTTGCCATGAAATCCGCGTGTTTTTCCCAGATGGCCGGCAGCGCATTGCCGCCGACGACCTTCGGCTCGAACGCGAGCTTGGCTTGGCGGATCGAATGCAGCAGCACCTCGAAGTGCGTGGACAGCAGCTTGTCGGGTACCATGCCGGCCAGGACCATGCCGATCATGGTCGACTGTGCGCCCATGGTTTTCATGATCTCCTGGCGGTAGGCGATGACGTCCTCATCGCGCTGCTGCGCCACCGCGGGCGCCGCAATCGATGCCGCCAGAACACTTGCACACAGACCCGTCAGCAAACGCATCTCTTTCTCCTCTGCAACCTCGTTCGAATTGGGTGACCTTCTAGCCGAATTATAGGTCGGCCGTAAACCAACGACGGTCACACCGGCGTGACTTTTCCCGCCGAGGGTTACAGAGCGCTTACCGGCCCGCCATCATGTCCGTGCGATTATGGTTTTTTCGCTACTTTGGTATGGGACCGGCATATTTCGCGATCGGGCAGGAGCGGGTCGCGAACTGCGCGAGCTGGTCGGCGAGCGTGACCTCGATGCCCATCTCCTTGCGCCTTGCGTCTACACCGGCCTCGTCTTCCACCGGATAAAGCACCCATTTGAACTCGTTGCAGATCATTTGCGTGCCATAGGTCTGGCGCACACCGTCGACCACGGACACGCGGTCGGCGAGCATCGCGTAGTCGCCCTTTTCGACCTCGCCGGTCGGAAGCAGGGCCTTCATGCTGGCGAGCACATGGCGTACGAGGGCGATATCCGAATTGATGGCGTGCTGAACAATGAGCCAAGCCGCCGCCACGGCTTCGGCGCCGACCTCGCTTTTGAGGAACCAGCCGCGCTGCGGCAGCATCGCTTTCAATTGCTTTTGGTTCTCGATGTCGTTGCGCTCGATCTCGAGCTGTGCGGCCTGGACGGCGGCCCGGCCTTCTTCGAGGGGAAGGCTTACAAAATCAATCTGGCGATAGAGCACGCGGCCAAGTTCATCGCGGCGCTTGAGGCGCAGCAGACGCTCGGCGTCGTCTTTGGGCGCGGGCAGGGTCGCGAGGTCCTGGTCGAGTTTCCTATAGGCTTCGATCAAAGGTGCGATGCGTTGCGCGGCCGCCGCGCTCAACTGCGGCGCTTGGGGAAGTTGCGCCGCGCTCACGGCGACAGGCCCGCACAGCAGTGCCGCGACGATAAAAAGAATCCGCATACCATCCTCATGAAAACCCGCTCTCATCATAAGCACGCGATGAACGGCGGACTTTATAAGCAAGCTGTAATGTGGGCCACAATGGCCAGTTGAATGCGAACCACGTAGTCTTCTTGGGGAGGCGTAAAAGTGCTACAGATTGTAGCACTTTATGGTGTCAGGGGTTCGGTCGGTGATGCGGGTGGGGAGGATGCGCTGCACGGCTCTCGTTGCGGCGCTTTTATTTTGTGCGGTTGAGGCGAAGGCGCAACGCGTTGCCGACAACGCGGTGAAGGCCGCCGATGATGCATTCGGCACCGCGGTCGGAAACGAACGAACCGGCCTTTACAATCCGTTCGAGGCGCGCGGCTTCAGCCCTGTCGATGCCGGCAACGTCCGCATCGAAGGCCTGTACTTCGACCAGCAGACGCAGCTCAACGCGCGCGTCAGCCGCGGTAACACGGTGCGCGTGGGGATCAGCGCGCAGTCCTATGCGTTCCCGGCGCCCACCGGGGTGGCGGACTTCAATCTCCGCCTCCCGGGCAATTCGACCATCGTCAGCTACATGATCGGGGGCGGCCCGTTCGACAGCATTGTTACCGAACTCGACATGCAGACACCCGTCACCGACAAGTTTGCCGTCGGCGCCGGAGCTGGCTTCATCCGCTACGACAATCAGGACGCCAGCAAGAACAATGAATGGAATGCCGGCGCGCTGTTTCGTCTGACGCCGAGCGATGCCACGGAAGTCTCGGGTTTTGTGGGCGTGCTCGAGGACTGCCATTACGGCCAGCAGATGCGCATCATTCCCGGGGGGCCGTGGTCGCCGCCCCGGGTAAAGCGCCACGTCTTTTACGGCCAGCATTGGACGCGCGGCGATTGTCGCGACAGCAACGGTGGCTTCCTCGCGCGCTGGAACATCAGTGACACCTGGCGCTTGAGGGCGGGCATCTTTCGCTCCGAGACCATCCAGAAGCGCGTGTTCGGCGACTTCATGCGCAATGTGCAGCCCGACGGCTCGGGCCAACATTTTATCCAGCGTGCCCCGCGCTCCGCATCCACGTCCTATTCGGGCGAGGTGCGGCTGACAAAGACGATCAGCCACAACGTCTTCCGCCATACGATCGATATGTCGGCGCGCGGGCGCGACGTGGAGCGCGTGTTCGGTGGCGCCCATACCGTCGCGCTCGGCCCGGGGCGGATCGGCGAGCAGACGTGGCTGTCCGAAATGGACTTCACGTTCAATCCCCAAACCAACAACGAGACGAAGCAAGCCGCTGTCGGAGTGTCGTATCTAGGCCAATGGGCGCAGCACGGCGCGCTGACGCTTGGCTTGCAGAAAGTCGACTACCGCCGCGACACGTTCGCGCCAAATCTGCCGGCGGCGCGTGCGGAATCGCAGCCGTGGCTGTACAACGCGGCGATCAATATCTTCGTCACGCCGTGGCTTGCCGCTTACTCGAGTTATACCCGAGGGCTTGAAGAAACTCCCACCGCACCCGACAGCGCCTTCAATCGGGGTGAGCCGATGCCGACCGCCATTACCAAACAGGTCGACGCCGGCCTGCGTTTCACGCTGAAGCCCGGTTTGAATCTCGTCGCCGGCGTGTTCGAGGTGCGGAAGCCTTATTTCACGCTGGACCGCAACAACGTGTTCGGGCCGTTCGGCGCGATCCGCCATCGCGGCATCGAGGCTTCGCTCGCCGGCCAACTGTTCGAGGGATTCAATATTGTCGCCGGCCTGGTCGCACTCGAACCGCGCGTCTCCGGCGATGCCGTCGACCGCGGCGTGATCGGCAAGATCCCCGTGGGCGTATTTCCGCGCAGCTCCATCGTCCAGATCAACTATGCGCCCGCCGCGTGGAACGGATTCGCGCTCGAGGTCTATTTCTTCGACGGCGGCGGTCAGCGAACGACTGCCGACAACTCCTTTAAGACCGATGGCTACAAACAATTGAATCTGGGCGTTCGCCGGAACTGGACGCTTTTCGGCGTGCCGGCCTCGTTTCGATTTCGCGTGCTGAATGTCTTCAATGCCTACGATTGGAACGTGAACCAGTCGGGTCAGTGGTTCCCGCGCCAACCGCTTACCTGGCTGACGAATCTCGCACTCGATTTTAGGCTCTTGCGACCGGCAGGCGCGAATGCTACACGACGTAGCACTACATAACGTCGCAGACGGGAGGATGCTGGTGAGGAAGCTAATGTGGGCCGCCGCGGTGCTCGGCGTCTGCTCGAGCCAAGCCCAGGCGCAGCGTGTGGCCGACAACGCGGTGAAGGCCGCCGACGATGCCTTCGGCACCACGGTCGGCAACGAGCAGGTCGGACTCTACAATCCGTACGAAGCACGCGGTTTCAGTCCGGTCGAGGCGGGCAACGTGCGCATCGATGGTCTTTATTTCGACCAGCAGTCCCAGCTGAACAGTCACGTTGGACGCGGCAATACGGTCCGCGTCGGCATTAGCGCGCAGTCTTATGCTTTTCCGGCGCCGACGGGGGTCGCGGACTTCAATCTCCGTCTCCCCGGGGATTCCACCATCGTCAGCGCGATGGTGGGCGGCGGCCAATATGACACCTGGGTCGTGGAAGTGGACGGTCAAACGCCCATCTCCACCAAACTCTCTGTCGGCGCGGGGGCCGGCGTCGTCCGCATCGATAACCAGGACGCCAGCAAGAACGTACAGTGGACCTACGGCACGATCTTTCGTCTGCGCCCCGATGATGCGAGCGAGTTGTCCGGGTTCTGGAGCGAGCTTGACGACTGTCACAACGAGCAGCAGGTCCGCATCATTCCCGGAGGCGCGTGGGAGCCGCCGAAGGTGCGTCGCCGCACTTTCTTCGGCCAGGGTTGGAGTTCCGGCCACTGTCGACAGACCAACGGTGGCTTCCTCGGGCGCTATAACTTTGGCGGCGACTGGAGTCTGCGGGCCGGGATCTTTCGTTCTTCCAACGTGAGCCACTTCACCTACGGCGACTTCATGCGCGATGTGCAGCCGGACGGAACGGGCCAACACTATTTCACCAAGCAGCCGCGCTCCGAATTCATCTCCTATTCAGGCGAAGTGCGGCTGACGAAAGTGATCACCCAGGGCGCGTTCCGCCACACGATCGATTTGTCCGTCCGGGGCCGCGACGTCGACCGCCTCTTTGGCGGCGGCGACACGGAATATGTCGGCCAGGGCCGCATTGGCGTGCAGATCGGGTATCCGGAACCGATGTGGACATTCACGCCGCAGACCCAGAACGAGACCAAACAGATGGCAGCCGGTGTTTCTTATTTCGGGCAGTGGGCCGGCGTCGGTGGAATGACGCTCGGGGTCTCGAAGATGGACTACCGCCGCGACACCATCGTGCCTGGCCAAGCGCTGACGCGGGCGACCGACAAGCCGTGGCTTTACAACGCCGGGCTTAATGGCTTCATCACGGAGAAGCTGGCTGCTTATGCCGGTTATACCCGGGGTCTCGAAGAGACCGGCAACGCGCCGGACATCGCCGCCAATCCGAACGAGCCGATGCCGGCGGCGATCACGAAGCAGATCGACGCGGGATTACGCTACACTCTCATGCCGGGCACGAACCTGATTGCAGGCGTGTTCGAAGTGAAAAAGCCGTACTTCAATCTCGACAGCGCCAATGTCTGGGGCCCGTTCGGCGAAGTGCGTCATCGCGGCATCGAGGCCTCCCTTGCGGGACGTCCGATGGAAGGCCTGAACGTCGTCGCCGGAATCCTCATGCTGGAAGCGCGCGTACGCGGTGATGCCGTCGACCGCGGTCTGATCGGAGAAATCCCGGTTGGCGTGTTCCCTCGCAACTCGTTCATCTCGGTGCAGTATCAGCCGGCGGCCTGGAACGGTTTTGGCATCGACCTTTCGTTCTACGAAGGCGGGGGCCAGCGCACCACGGCCGACAATGCCCTGAAGACCGACGGCTACCGGCAGGCCAACGCCGGCATCCGGTACTATTTCAAGATTGGCAACGCGCCGGCGTCCCTGCGCATGAACGTCTACAACATCACCAATGCCTATGACTGGAATATCGGCGGCGCGGGCGCGTGGTTCCCGCGCAATGGACGCCGGTACACCTTCAATCTCGCCGCCGACTTCTAGAGGCGCTTGCGGCACCACCTTCAATATGCTACGACTCGTAGCATTACATGGAGTAGCGGTTTATGAGCGACTCAACAACCGACGAAGCCAAGGATCTCGGCGATCTCGAGCGCGCGGTCATGCAATTGATCTGGACCCACGGCGAAATGACCGCCGAGGCGGTGCGTGAAAACCTGGGGCGCCCGTTGAAGGAATCCACCATCCGCACTGTGCTGCGGCGTCTGGAGGAGAAGGGGTTCCTCACTCACGAAGTCGAAGCCCGTACCTTTATCTATCGCGCCTCGGAGGCGCGGGGGAAAGTGGCCGCCAAGGCGGTGAAGCGGATTGTCGACTGGTTCTGCAACGGATCGGTCGAAGAGGTCCTGGTGGGCATGGTCGATTCCAAGATGCTCGACCAGAAACAGCTTCAGGCGCTCGCTAAGAAGATCGAGAAGGCGCGCGCGGAAAAGGGTGACAACAAGGCCACGGGAGGAAGGAAATAATGTTCGACATGGCGCTTCTGGACTCCACACTGGTGCAGGCTGCTCTGCGCGCCCTCGCGCTGGCTCTTGTCGTCGGCGCGGGGCTGACTTTGCTGCGCGTGCGCAACCCGCACTATCAACTGACCGCGTGGACCGCGGTCTTGGCGAGCGCACTCGCCATGCCGCTGCTTATGGCGTGGATGGTGGTCACTGTTCCGGCGGAGGAAATCGTCGTGCCGGCCGGAACCATCGCCGAACCGCTCACGGTTCTTGCCGCCGACGCCGCGACGGGCGCCGCGGCGAGCGAACCGCGGATCGACGGTACACTCGAGACTGCGTCCGCGTGGGATTGGGCGACGATCGCGATCGTTTTATATGTCGGCGTTGCCGGAGTTCTCCTGCTGCGCCTCGCCATCGGCCTTGTTCTGACCGCTCGCTTGCGCGCCGCGGCCGAGCGCCTATGTGCCCCATGGACCGGCGATGCGGACATCCGTATCAGCCGGGCGATCAGTGCGCCCGTGACCGTGGGATCGACAATCCTTCTGCCGGCCGATTTCGAAGGCTGGTCGGGGGAAAAGCGCCAAGCCGTCCTGCTGCACGAGCGCGCGCACGTGACGCGCGGCGACTTCTATGTCCAGATCCTGGCTGCGCTGCACCGCGCCGTGTTCTGGTTCTCGCCGCTGGCCTGGTGGCTGCATGACCGGCTTGCCGAACTGGCCGAAGACGCCAGCGACGCGGAGGCCGCTGCCGGACTCGCCTATCGCGCCGACTATGCCGCGGTTCTGCTCGACTTCGCGCAGATGCCGGCTGCGCCGCGCCTAAAATTCGCTCCCATCGGTGTTGCGATGGCCAGACCCGCGACCGTGCGGCGGCGCATCGAGCGCGTGCTTGAAAAGAAGCTTCCGCAGGCCGTCAGCCGCGGCGCGCGTGCCGCCACTGCGGGAATCGTGATCGTTGCGGCGTGCGCGGTTGCCGTCAGCATCGTGCGCATGCCGGCCGCGGCCGCGACGGGCATCAAGGAAGCACCGCTGCCGGCTGCCGCTCCGGTTGCGGCGGCACGGCCGGATCCTGCGCCGGCTGCGGCGCTGGTCGCTCCTCCCGTTTCACCTGTTCCGCCGGCGGTATTCGACACGCACGGCCACCACGTATGGGTTCCCCCCATCCACGTGGAGGTACCGCCCGTGCGTGTCGATATCCCGGGCGAATTTGAAATGGCCGCCGCGGATCGCTCCGAGTTCGACGCGGAGATGGAAGAACTGCGCCGCGCCGTCGCGGAAGCCAAAGCGTCAGGCGACAATATCTCGGTGCGCGTTGCCGAACAGCTCGAAGCTGCCGCCGAACGCGCGCAAGCGCAAATGGAGCGGGCGCAACAGCGAGCACAGGAGCGTGCCGCCGAGCGGGCCGAACGCGCCCGCCGCACGCAGCTCGCCGCCGCCGAAGCGCCAGGGCCTGTGACCAAGGAATCGCGCACGGTCGGGGACTTCACCGGCGTGTCCTTTGGCGGCTCCGGCAAAGTCTTCATCACGGTCGGACCGAAAGCCTCGCTCGTGCTCGAAGCCGATGCGCAGACCCTCAGCCGCACGCGGACTGAAGTCGATGCCGGCGGCGTCCTGCGCATCCGCCGCCGCGGCGACGACGACTGGGGCCATCGCGGCGACGTCACCGCCTATGTCACCGTGCCGGAACTCAAGCTGGCGCGCGTCAGCGGCTCGGGCGATCTGAAGGTCGCCGGCCTTAATGGCGGTAAAACCGATCTCAGCATCTCGGGAAGCGGTAATGTCGAAGCCGACGGCAAGGTCGATAAACTCGGCGTATCCATCAGCGGCTCGGGCAGCGCGAAGATGGAGAAGCTGGTCGTGGGAGACGCCCAAGTTGCGATCTCGGGATCAGGGTCCGCCGTTCTGGATGTGCGCGATTCGCTCGACGTTCGCGTGAGCGGCTCGGGCAGCGTGCGCTATCTCAGCCAACCGAAGGATATCGATACGTCCATTAGCGGCTCGGGCTCGGTCCGCCGCCGCGACGCGACTTAATATTTCGTATTTTTCCTTCGCCGGCGCATGGCTCCTATGCGGGCCGTGCGCTGGCGGATTTTTTTAGGGCTCGATAGATGAAGAGCCATGCTCTTCATGTCCACGACGCTTCTTGTTAGCTTTCTGACCTTCGCCCTGGTGCAATCGATCACACCGGGACCGAACAACGTCATGCTCATGGCGTCGGGCGCCAATTTCGGTTTCCGTTCGACGCTGCCCCATCTCGCCGGCGTGTCGCTTGGCTTCGCGGCGATGGTGATCCTGGTCGGCCTTGGCCTCGCCGGGATTTTTGCGGCGGCGCCGTGGCTATATCAGATCCTGCGCTGGGCCGGTGCGGCGTACCTCGTGTTCCTTGCTTGCAAAATCGCGACCGCGAAGGGTCTCGGTTCGGCGGACGTGTCAGGGCGGCCCGTGAGTTTCTGGCAGGCGGTGGCCTTTCAGTGGGTCAATCCCAAAGCCTGGAGCATGATCGTAAGCGCCATCACGACCTTTGCACCCCCCGATCCGACGGTTTGGCACATCGGCACCCTCACGTTGCTTCTGTTTGCCGTGGGACTGCCTTGCTCGCTGACTTGGATGGCGTTCGGCGTAAGCCTCAAGAAATTGCTCAGCGCCCCGGCCCCTCTGCGGGCGTTCAACGTCGCCATGGCGACCTTGCTCGTGGCCTCGCTCTATCCGTTGTTGGCGGATGCGGCGAGAATCTGAGCTGGCGCACGCATTACGCGTTCAAATTTTTGCCTCATTGAATTTGTAGAAACGAGAATGCGCGGAGTGGCTGCCGCGCGTGCGTTCGCATTTCGGGGCATTTTATGATCCTTTCCGAAACCGATATCCGGCTTGCCGGACAGCGCCTGATCGCCGCCTATGGCAGCGAAGCTTGGTTCATTGCGTCCGATCTGGCGGTGGCAGCCGCGCGCGCCGGTAACAGCAATGCGGCCGATCTTTGCAACCGCATCGCTCAAGCGATCGAAGAGATGGGGACAACCCCCGCGCGCGTCCACACGCGCGTCCAGTAGCACGACGCCGAGGCGCCGCGTAACCGCGCCGCCTGCACCGCGTTATCTCCTGAGCGTCAATTGCTTCACAGGAGATGACATGACCAAACAAATGCCACCGATGCCCCCGGCCGGGCGCAGCACGAAAGGTCCGACTCGCGCGGACATGCAGGACGGCGCGGAAGAGGCGCATGTGACGGAAACCGACAAGCGGATCCGCAATCAGGAGCAGCAAGGCCGCCAGGCCAACATTGCGCAGAACACCCGCAACCAAGGCTATCAGCAGGACAGGTGATCACATGACATCGTCTAAACACCCGAACACGAATCGCCATCACGGCGGTCCGGGGTCGAGCCACCAGCGCGAAGATCTTCCTGATCCCACCCTTAACCCGAAAGTCTCGCCGTCTGATCTGCATTCGCACCAGGGCAAACACAGCCGCGTCTCGGGCGGGGGCGGCGAGCCCGATAGCCATCACAGCACCAATGAGGACATCAAAGGCGAAACCTAGCCTTTCGGTGAGGTGAAATAAAAAAAGCGGGACGCTGGTAGCGTCCCGCTCTTTCTTTGGCTTTGCCGATTAGTTCGGCAGAGCCGGTTTCGTCGGCTGGTCCGCGTTCTTCACGCCGGCTTCATTGGAACGAAGGTCGTTCCGCAGCGGCGTGGTGGACGGCGCGGGCTCTTCCACAATCACGGCCGAGCCCGTCGTGGCGGAGGCACCGGCGCGCGGTTCGACGGTGACCGTCGTCGAGGACGAAGAACGCGACGGCGTCACGACCGTCGTGCTGGATGATCCGGACGGAGCGACCGTGACGCCGGTGCTTTCAACGCGGCGCGGCTCGGTGGACTGTTCGGCGCGCTTGACGCCGGCGTCGTTGGCCTTGAGATCGTTCCGCAGCGGCGGGCTGGTCGAGCTCGCCCGGCGTTCATAGGCATCCATCACGCGCGCCTTTTCCGCGTCCGTCGTCGCCGCCGCGAGGTCGGCGAGGCAGGTGGCTTCGGCGTCCGCCGAGAGGCGCTGGCTGGCGCAGAATTCAGCAGTGGTCATGACTTTGGTGTCGGCTGCGATGACCGGAGCGGTGAACGCTGCGGAGGCGAGTAACGCACCAATGAAAAGTTTCTTCATGGAGTTTCTCCTTATTGTTCTTCTTCGATGCGGCCGCAGGGACCACACTGGAGAGTTAACCTCCGAATTATGGTGATTGTTCGGGATTCCGTGGGTTTTTGTGCGGAACTTCAACTCTTGCGGTGTCCGCCGTCCGCCTACACGCACATACTTCAAGCCCCGCGTGACAAGTACGGCCGCTGTTCGCGGAAATGACACAGATCGCGGTTATCGGCGGCGGGTGGCTTTGACCGCCGCTTCCTCGGAACGGAGGTCGTTGCGCCATGATCCTCTGCCGCTCGCGGTCCGACTTGGCGCGCCGCATTTCTTCATGATAGTCGCGGCTCTCGAGAGGCTTCAGCCGTGCATCGTTGCAGAATTGCTCAGGCGTGACGTTTTGCGCATACGCCGGAAATCTGGCGAAAGAAACGAGTACGGCACCAATGATGTGGGCTCTCATTGCGCGTCTCCTTGGGACGATGTGCCCGCCGTGAGTAAACCAGAAAAGCCCCGTGTTTCCGCCCGGAACCGACCCGCGGCGTTCCCGTTGATTTAGTGCACGAATACACACGGAAGGAGCGCCGCATGCGCAAACTGATTGAATTCGACGCCGAAACCTACGATGCGCTTGTGCTGCTGTCGCGCGATCGGATGAACTCGCTTCAGGAGCTCGCGGACGAGGCATTTACCGACCTGCTCAAAAAGCACGGACGGCCGACCTCTTTGAAAGATGCGCTGCGCAAGAGCCTCGCGGCGGAACCGCGCCGCACGAACGCTGCAAAGGGGGCGAAGAAGGCGCCCCGGAAATCCTCTACCCGGCCTTCGCGCGACGCGGCTGCGCGGCCGTCTTGAGATAATCGATCATGGTATCGGGATCGGTCGCCTCGTAAGGGTCGTCATCCTCGCCCGTGTCGTTGATGCCGGGCTCTTCGAACCACTTCTCGATCACGCCGTCGTTCACCACCATGGCGTAGCGCCAACTGCGGTAGCCGAAGCCGAGATGCTCCTTGTTGACGAGCATGCCCATGCGGCGGGTGAAGTGGCCGGATCCGTCGGGGATCATCTTCACGTTCTTGACGCCGAGAGTCTTGGACCATTGATACATCACGAAGGCATCGTTGACGCTGATGCAATAGACGTCGTCGACGTTGTATTTGCAGATTTCGTTAAAAGCCTGATCGAACGAAGGGCACTGTTTATTCGAGCACGTGGGTGTGAACGCGCCCGGGAGCGAGAACACGACGACACGCTTGCCGCCGAAAAAATCCTTCGTGGTCATATCTTGCCAGCGAAAGGGGTTGTCGCCGCCGACGCTTTCATCGCGTACGCGGCATTTGAATACGACGTCCGGTACGGCCCGGCCTTCCATGGCGATCGCTCCCGCTAAGGGTAGAGAGGCCTACCCTTAACTCGTGCGGACGATGACTGTTCCCACGGGAAGAAGACTGAGCTTTGCGAGCTTGAGATGCGCCCAGGCGAACGGGAGGCCGATGATGGTGATGGCCAATAAAAGGGCCCAGAACAGGTGGCCGAGCGCAAGCCACCACCCGGCGAGGATGAACCAGATGACATTGCCGATCGCGCTGAACACGCCCGCGTCCTTGTGCTCCTCTACGGTCTGGCCGAAGGGAATAAGGGTGTAAAAGGCGATGCGGAAAGCGGCCGGCACCCACGGGATGCAAATGATGGTGATGGCCATGATCACGGCCGCGATCGCCCATCCGAGCGCCATCGCGAAGCCGCCGAAGATCAGCCAAATGAGATTGAGGAGGAGGGATCCCGCTCCCATGGGAAATCGGTCGCGGGCGGAAAGCCCGCGACCTCTTGTCCTTACATTCCCAGATAGTCGCGTTTGCCGAGCTCGACGCCCATGTGCCGCATGATCGAGTAGGCGGCGGTGACATGGAAGAAGAAGTTGGGGAATACCCAAGAAGACAGATAGTCGTCGCCCCTGAATTTGATGTCGTTCGGGCCGGCCTTGAACGAGATGTCGCGGTTTTCCGCACCGCTGAACTGGCTTTCTTTCAAGCCTTCAAGGAAGGACACGGTTTTTGCGATGCGCGCCTTCAGGTCGTCGACAGTGGTCTCCGTATCCGGGAACGACGGCACTTCGACTCCAGCGAGCCGCGCACCGGCGCCCTTGGCCGCATCGCTCAGGATCTGGATCTGGCGCGAGAGCGGAAACATGTCGGGCGCGAGACGGTAGCTGAGGAGCACGGACGGATCGATCTTCTTCGCCGCGCAGAACGCCGCGCCCTTATCGAGCAGGTTCGAAGTGTTCTTGAGGTAGCGCACGAGCACCGGCACCGAAGCGGTGTACATGTTGAAAGCCATGTGTGGAGTTCCCCTTGGTCGAATCGAATCTGAGAGCAATGGAGCTATTCGTCCACAGTTCAGTGCGCAATTCCAGCTAAATTCTCGCCGTTTTCGGATCCTGGCGCCGCCTCCCAGCCGAAAACGCTGCGTCCCCCGAAACTCGCCGATTTCCAGCGCTCCTGCGCGATCAATCGTTCGACCGCCGGGCCTTCCGCGGAGCGCTCCAGGAGACGCGATTGATCGTCGAGGCGTTTCAGCGCCGCCATTTCGTCATCGCGGCCCAGCTTTGCTTTTTGTACCGCCGACTTCAGCACATGGATGGTCTGGTCATACACCTTGATCGGAACGGGGAAGGGATGGCGGTCCTTGCCGCCATGCGCAAAAGCGAAGCGCGCGGGATCGGTGAATCGGCACGGCGCGCCGTGCACGACTTCGGCGACGAGGGCGAGCGCCTCGACGGTCCGGGCGCCCACACCCGGCGTGAGGAGAAGATCGGGAAAATCCTGCGGGGCGCGTTCGGCCGCGGCGAGGAGTGCGCCGTGCAACCGGCGGCCGATCACGTCCTTTGCCCGGACGTCGTGATGTGCGGGCATCACGAGATGGGGAAGAATCGGTTGTGCGGCCGGTGGTACGCCCGCGCCGCCGAGTTTCGATAATTCAAGCGCGATCTTGTCGGGACCTAGGGAACCAAGGAGATCGAGCTGCGCATGGCGGGAAGCTTGGGCGCGCTGATCAGCGAGATTGACGATCATGCCGACCCCCTGACCTTCGATCGCGCTGTGGGGATCGTCGAGAAAACTCTTCAGTCCTTCGGATTGCCAGTGATAACGGCGCGCGAGCCCTCGACCGCCGTTCATACCTTGTTGGACCACCGTCCAACGTCCGTCGTCGGCGACGATGAAGCCATGGAGATAAAGATCGAAGCCGTCCTGCACCGCGGCGCTGTCGACCTTTGCGATCAGACGGCTCGTGCGCGCAAGAAGATCGCCGTCGAATCCCACCCGCTCGGCCGTCGCTCGCAGTTCGTGCGGTGTCGCGCGTGAATGTTTGCCGCGGCCGCCGCAAACATGGAGACCAAGTTCCTTCGCGCGCGGCGCGAGGCCGCGCTTCAAGGCGCCGAGGACGCTCGTCGTGATTCCCGACGAGTGCCAATCCATCCCCATGACCGACCCGAAACACTGAAACCAAAACGGATTGGCCAGGCGAGCCAGGAAATCATCGCGGCCATATTCCAGAATGATGGCTTCGGTGATGATCGTGCCGAGCCGCGCCATGCGCGTGGCCAGCCAGGCTGGAACGCGGCCGTTGTGAAGCGGAAGATCAGCGGAGCCTGAGCGGCGAGACATAGGGGAATTGATATCTTGCCTCCGGCGGGAACACAACGAGAACGATATGATTTAACTGTTTGATTTAGCGTGATGTTCTAAAGGTGACAGAATACCGCAACCGGTCCATCGGCGCGATGCTGTGCTGCCAGGCCCACCGCGATTCACCGCGCAGGGCGTAGAGTGAATGCGGCGCGATCTCGGCGGCGCGGCGTTCCCATCCGTCGCCCATCTTGCGGCGGAACCTCAGCCGGCAGGGGGCCAGCAACGAGAACGCAATCACCTCTTCGAATTCCGGCTTGTCGAGATGCCAGCCGATGCCGGCGCCGGGGGTGTACTCGGTGACCATGCCGTGGGCGATGCGCTCGGATGGGACGTCGAGCGCCGCCGCGGCGCGGTCGCGGAGGCCGAAAAGGAAATCCGGCAGAGGCTCGGCGGGCTCGACGCGCCGCTTCGCATAGTCGTAGCGCAGCCCGTAGGAAACGATGCGGCGATGTCCCAGGTAGCCGTGAAATTCGAACGGCTTGAACGGGAGATGGCCGAACTGTGCGACGAGACTCTGCCCTTCCTGAGGGGTCAGGACTTCCGGCCGATACAGGAAGCCTCGGGGAAGAGTGTATTCGTTGAAAAGGTCACGCTGCATGGAATGCGCGGGTGGCCTCGTGCAGAGCAGGGGCGCGGATTACCCATGAGGCGTCATCACGCATTTGATGCAGCCGTCCTTCTACTTCTTGAATTTGTCGCAGAGCATTGGGCCGTCGCGTGCGCAGCATACGCGAGTTCCAGCCCGATGCCCGCCGATGCGTCCGTCACGATTGCAAACGTGTTCGCCATGATGCTCGTGGTTCGTGGACCCTGAGTAGGGCCAACGAAGCGGAATCAGGACTGTTCCGGATCCTTAATGCTTGAGCGATGCGGGTTCGCCCGCCGGCGGTGGAAGCGCCGCGGGCGGAAGGCTTTGTAGCACTTCTTGCCGGCGGTGCGGGAAGCTCCAAGGCATTTCTTGCTGCAGCCACGTCAGCATCTTTTCGCGGACATTGCACCGCAGGTCCCAGGCCGCGCCCGAGTTTCGAGCACTGACAAGGATGCGGAGTTCGACGACCTCGTCTTTCATCTCGGTGACCTGGACGCTGAATGTCTTGCCGTCCCAGAGCGGCGCGGCTTTCACGATCTCCTCGGCTTTGGCCCGGAAGGCCTGCACCGGAATCCGCGGATCCAGTTCGAAAGTCACGGGGGCGAGCAGCGCGGCTTCGGCCCGGGTGTAATTCTGGAAGGGCTTTTCGATGAAATAGGATAGCGGCACGACCAAGCGCCGGAGGTCCCACAAACGGATGACCACGAAGGCGCCCCCGATATCCTCCACGTTTCCGAACTCGTTCTCGACGACCACGACGTCGTCGATACGGATCGGCTGGGTGATGGCGATCTGCAAGCCGGCGATGATGTTGGAAAGAACGGGACGCGCGGCAAGTCCGATGGCAATCCCCGCGACACCGGCCGACGCAAACAAACTGACGCCGAACTGGCGTACGGTGTCGAAAGCCATCATCGCCGTGGCAAGCGTGACGATGTAGATCAGGACGTTCACGGTCCGCTTGAGGATCTTGATCTGGGTGAGGTGCTTGCGGGCGAGCAGGTTGTCGGCGACATCGATGCGGTAGTGGCGGATGTGCAGTGCGGCCCCGACGTCGACCGCGACTAAGCATGTCCATCCCACGAGAAGAACAAGCCCCACCCAGAAGATTTGGGCGGATATCTCTTTCATTCCTTCCGGAAACAGCGGGGATTGCAGCGCGAGGTTGATGGCTATGAGTACAAACGCTGCGCGAACGACAGCCCGGACCCGGGTAATGAAAGGGCCCCAGAATTCCTTGCGCTTCTTCAGCAGCTTCAGCGCGGTCCGCTCGACGAGACTGTAAATACCGATCGCGAGGGTGGCAGCCAGGGCCGCGATGACAAGCCCGATGGCCCAGTTCGGCGCCCATGACAGCGCCCGGATCACCACGGTCAATCCGTGCTCGATAAAATTCATGCGGGTACAACGCCGTGCGTTGTGTGCGGGTTTCCTCGCCGCGCGCGCGGGCATTCACAACGGCACGGCGGTATCGCGAGTCGTCTGTCCAAAACCGGTTGTTGCAAGGGCTTTAATTCCGCGCCGCCGGGGAACAGTCACAATTCCGGCTCGTTTTGCGAAGGTGGTGGGTGAACGCCGGTCAGTCCTTGGCCGGGCATTCATCGAAAAGCATCGACGGAGATTAATCATGCAGCAGCAAAAGGCGGCGAATGCCGCTGACGCAAACGCGTCTGCGCAATCGGGTATGTCCGCGAAGTCCATCGCTTCAACTTCAGGCGCCGCGCTGACGATGAGCGGGCGCGCGAGCTCGGAAGAATCTACGCCAAAGAGCGGCCGCCGTCGCGCGAAAGCGCAGTCGGACGGCAAGGAACCACAGACCGCACACGCCGGTCGCCCGCGCCCGGGTGCTGATCAGAATCGCAAGACGGCAGGAGCGCCGCTGAAACCGAAGAAGGGGCAATCGGCCGCAGCGTCCACCCGCGCACCGGAAGCAAAGAAGACCGCGGGTAAGCCCGGTCGTCCGGCCGGCCGCGGCACGCAGAGAGCTTCGCAGCAAGCCACGACGCAGGAAGACGCGATCGCCCTGCTGCAGCGCGATCATCGCACGGTCGAACAGCTTTTCAGCGCTTATGAAGCGGCACAGAGCACAAACGCGAAGGAAGAGCTCGCACAGCAGATTTGCATGGAACTGATTATCCACGCGCATCTCGAAGAAGAGATCTTCTATCCGGCATGCCGGGAGAACGGCGTGGAGGACGACGCGCTCGATGAAGCGCAGGTTGAACACGACGGCGCGAAAGTGATGATCGGTGAACTCTTGGAGGGTTCGCCCGACGATCCTTATTACGATGCAAAAGTGAAAGTGCTGAAGGAATACATCCGGCATCACGTGAACGAGGAGGAAAAAGCAGACGGGATATTCTCAAAGGCCAGGCAAGCCAGCCTGGACTTGGAAGAGCTCGGCACGGAGCTTAAGTCGATGAAAGAGGAACTAACGGCCGAGGGCGACGCCGTAGCTGCTGCTCCGCTAGAAGCGCCCTCACTCCAGCTCAATAACATCAATACGTATTCGGAGGAGACGCAGATGCCGAGACAAAGCAGGTACGAAGATGATGAAGACGACTATCGTTCATCGCAAAGCCGTGGCGGCGGGCGAGGACGCTCCAACATGGACCGCGACGATCAGGGCAGGTTCATGAGCGACGACGATGAGGGTGGATCCTCCCGCGGCCGCTCTTCTCGCTCGCGTTACGACGAGGACGAAGACGACGATCGCGGCGGCCGCAGCCGCCAGGGTCGCGGTCGGTCCGACATAGAGCGCGATGATCAGGGTCGCTTCATGAGCGACGACGATGACGATCGCGGCGGTCGCGGCCGCAGCAGTCGCGGCCGATCAAACATGGATCGCGACGACCAAGGCCGTTTCATGAGCGACGATGACGAGGATGATGACGGCGGACGTAGCCGCAGCAGCAGTGGTCGGGGTCGCGGACATGGGCAGGGCGGATGGTTCGGCGATTCCGAGGGCCATGCGCAGGCCGCTCGCCAGCGCGGCTCGAGCCGTTCCTCGCGCTCGACGATGGACGACGATGAGGACGACGATCGCGGCGGTCGTTCCCGCGGCGGCAGCGGACGCGGTCACGGACGCGGCGGCTGGTTCGGTGACTCTGAGGGCCATTCCCAAGCCCGTCAGCAGGGCCAGTCGAATTTCGACGATGATGAAGACGATGATCGCGGCGGACGCTCCCGCGGCGGTAGCCAAGGTGGACGCGGGAAGGGCAGCCGCGGTCGCGGCGGCCACGGTCACGGTGGCTGGTTCGGAGATTCGCGCGGCCATTCGCAGGCGGCGCGTCGTGGCTGGCGCGATCGCGACTGATCGACCAAGCTGAGAGGACGAGATGCCCGCCGGCCGGGGAACTCCCGGTCGGTGGCGCTCGTTTTGGCCGGATGGACACCGGCCTCGTCAATACTTTCCTCCTCCTCGTGCTTTTGCCGGCTTGGCTGGTGGCCGGTCTCATCGACTGGTGGTGCCACCGCATCTCCCGCATCGAAGATACCGTCGGGCCGAAGGAGTCGATTCTCCATCTCGTCCTCTCGGCCCAGGCGGCGGTGGCCATTGTTCCGGCGCTGTTCCTGGAGATCAATGCAGCGATCATCGCCTTGATGATCGTGATGTTCGTGGCTCATGAACTTTCGACGAACCTCGATGTCCACATGGCGGTCCCGGCGCGGGCGTTCACCACGTTAGAGGTGCGGACTCATAACTTCCTGACCGCCATTCCGCTTGCCGGACTCCTGCTGGTCATGGCGACGCACACCGACCAATCGGCGGCGCTTTTTGGTCTTGGTGATTCATCTGCCGACTTTTCGCTGCGGTGGAAAGATCCCGCCTTGCCTGCCGGTTATGTCATCGCTTGGTTCGGCGCATCGTTTCTGTTCAACATCGCGCCGTTCACCGAAGAATTGTTGCGCAGCTTGAGGCGGGCGCGCGAACGAGGCTAATCTGCCTCAATGAACGATTTTCCAGCGAAGCCGAAGCGCAAGGCCGTCCGACCGATCTTCTTCGTCGCGATAGGCGTCGCACTGGTATTTTTCGGGGTCATCAGCGGTATAGCGGTCGATCTCGCGATCCGCTCCAATGATCGTCCGGCGTCCCGCATGAATTCGGGGGGCCAGCAGGCGCGGACGCAAGCGCTTTCGTCCCCCGTCGAGGAGGCCGGGAGCCGGCCCGAGCGCCTCGCCGGCGAGCCGGTGCGTGCTTGGGCGCCTGACGTGCCCGCCCCGAACCTCCCTATGGTGACCTTTGCGGTCGCATCGCGGGCGCCCGCCGATCGTCCTGCCATTGCCGTGGTGATCGACGACATGGGAGTCGACCGGGCGCGGTCCCTGCGCATGATCGATCTCGAAGGGCCGTTGACGTTGTCACTGATGACTTATGCCGATCGGCTGCCAGACCTCGCCGCGCGGGCGCGCCGTGCAGGTCACGAGGTCATGGCGCATCTCCCGATGGAACCTTTGGATCCGGCGGAGAACCCCGGCCGCGGCGCGCTCATGGTCGGCATGGACGAAGCCGCGATCCGCGCCACGCTGGCCGCCGACCTCGATGCGTGGAGCGGTTACGTCGGCATCAACAATCATATGGGAAGCAAATTCACCGGGGACCGCACGCGCATGGACGTGGTGATGGCGGAACTGAAATCGCGAGGACTGCTGTGGCTTGATTCTAAGACCGTGCCCGGCTCGTCGGGAACTGCGGCCGCCCAGGCGGCCGGCGTGCCTTTCGTGGAGCGCGATGTCTTCATCGACAATGAGCAGACCGTCGAGGCGGTGTTGGCTCAGCTCGCAGAGGCCGAGAAGATCGCTCTCGCGCGCGGCACGGCGATCGCCATCGGTCATCCGCACGATGCCACGCTGGCAGCCTTGCAGCGCTGGCTGCCCTCGGTCCGCGACCGCATCGCCCTCGTGCCGGTAACAGAAATCCTCCGGCGGCGGACGGCCGGCCCCTGACGTGTAAGCGCTGAGAGTGGGCAAAATGGATCCGTCGGCGTCCAAAATCATCGCTCGTGTTCCCGGGGTGACGGTGTGAAGATCGCGATTCGCGAAATGGCGTCGGCGGATGCACCAGCATGGGCGGCGATGCGCAAGGCGCTGTGGCCGCTCACGACCGGTGAGGAAAACCGGAAGGATATCGCGGACATCATTGACGCTGCGGATATGTGGGGATTCATTGCGCTGCACGACGGCGGTGCACCGGCAGGCTTTGCAGAGGTGTCGCTGAGGCGTTACGCCAATGGCTGTGAAGACAGCCCCGTTCCTTTTCTCGAAGGTATCTGGGTGAACCCGGCGGTGCGCGGCCGCGGTGTCGGAGAGCAGCTGATCGCGCATGTTGCCGCGGTGCTGCGGTCAAAAGGTTTCAGCGAGCTCTGCTCCGATGCGCTGATCGAAAACGAAATTTCTCATAAGGCGCACCGGAGCTGGGGGTTCGCCGAGACGGAACGTGTTGTTTATTTCCGCAAGCCGCTGACGTAGGCAAACAGCGCCCGTCGCAGGCATTCCTGCAGCCACAGCCGTCGGCTCGACGGTGCGGGACGGTGAGGAATGGCACGCGCCTGCTCCGTCAGATGGTCCCCGAGGACGGGCGGGCATAGCTCGGGCAGACATCGCCTCGGCGTTTCTTGCCTTCATTTTCGGGGGATTGAGGTTCGAACCGGGAGTAGGTATCAACTCCGCCGCGAGACCATGTGCTGCCCGTGATTTCTCGACGGGTCATGAGCCGAAGTCCTGGTGCAGCCGATCGGAAGTCCCTGGATTGGCTCGCTCTCAAGTCACAAGGAGGGCCGCCATGGCCTGGATCATCCTCGTCGTCGCCGGAATTTTTGAAGTGGTGTGGGCCTACTTCATGAAGCAATCGCATGGTTTTACGCGGCTGTGGCCGACGGTGCTGACGTTCCTGATGATGTTCATCAGTTTCGGATTGCTTTCCATTTCCATGAAGACATTGCCTTTGGGCACTGCCTACGCCGTGTGGACCGGAATCGGAGCACTGGGTGCATTCTTGGTCGGCGTCATCGTTTTGGGCGAGCCTGCAAATGCAATGCGCATCGGCGCCGCGGTCTTGATCGTTGCCGGGTTGGCGCTGATGAAAGTGGCGACGCCGACGTGATGTGTGCCAAAAACTCGCGTCGCATCCCCGTCCAACTGGATTAGAAGCGTTTAACCCCGAGGAATTTTCACTTTCAACGGGCGGATAAATATGCAACATGCGCGTCCGGGCAAGTCAAACCGAACACGACCGGCGTTGGGGCCCTCCATACAACAACAGTGAGAGGCTTTGCTTAAATGTCTGCTGCTATCATCAAACCTGTGCTTTTCGGAGCCATCATCGCGCTCGGCGTGACGGGCTATTACGGCTTCAGCCAGCACCAGAAGGTTGAAGATTATCGTTCAGCGCATGCCGCGCTGAAGGCGGAGCGCGATTCGCTCCTGGCCAAGACCGATCAGCTCGGCCGCGATGCGGCGATGGCCAAGCGCGCGCTGCAGGAAGCCGAAGCCAAGATGGCGTCGCTCCAGGCGGCTGCGGACACCAAGAAGACCGCGACCCGCTAATCGCTGTCGCGAGGCTGAGAAGAATGGGGGCGCATCCTGTAGGGTGCGCCCCAAGTTCTTGTAGAGGTCCGGCTTAGTGCGCCGCCGTTTCGTGGCGCGCAAACAGGCGGATCAATTCCGCCAGGCGCGAGACCCTCATCTTTTCCATCACGCGGGCTTTATAGACCTCGATCGTACGAACGCTGAGTTTCAGGCTGGCGGCGATCTCCCGGTTATGGCGGCCGTCGAGAACGGCATCGAGCACCTGACGTTCGCGGCCCGACAGCGTCGCCAAACGCTCTTCGAGATGATGGCGTTCGGCGCGCAGGGCCGCTGCGCGGTCCGAGCGCGAAAGCGCATCCTCGACGACGCGCATCATCTGTTCTTCATGCACCGGTTTTTCAAGGAAATCGAAAGCCCCGGACTTCAGCGCTTGCGTGGCTGACGCGATACTGCCGAAGGCGGTGACGACGATGATTGGTGCGCTGATACCGCGGGCGCAGCAGGCCTCGACCACCTCCAACCCGCCAACCCCGGGCATCCGGAGGTCGAGGATCATGCAGTCCAGCCTCGGCAGCGCCGGGGAGGCGAGCAGTTCTTCACCGCTGCCGAATTCGACGACGTCATAGTCGCGAAACCTCAGTACGAGGGCGAGAGAGTCCCGAAGGCCCGCATCGTCGTCGATGATTCCAATGGTCCGTCCGGCTGCCATGATTACTTTCTCCTACTCCGCCGGCAGCGTCACGATGAACCTGGCGCCGCCCAGTTTTGAATCGGCGAGAACGATAGTTCCGCCGTGCGCATGAATGACGGACCGGCTCATCGAAAGCCCGAGACCGAGACCGTCCTTTTTCGTCGTCACAAGTGGTTCAAAAATATCGCTGCGGACGTCGGTTGCCACACCTGGGCCTGAATCCTCTACCTCAAGCGTGACCCACTCCGGCGTCCGGCGCACCGTCACGGCCAGCGCGCGGGAGTCCGGGCCGATTGGTTTGAGAGCATCAATGGCGTTGACCAGAAGATTGTAGACAACGGCACGAATCTGCACGCAGTCGCCGAGGACGATAGGCGCGCCGCCTTGTACGACGATGTAAGGGCTGATGGCATTGTGGCCGAGCCGATCCTTGAGCAGCAAAACGGCTTCCTTGACGATTGCGCCGATATCCGCCCGTTCGACCGTCAGCGATCCGGTGCGGAAGAAGTCGCGCATGCGGTGGAGCGTGTCGGTTGCGCGCACGACCTCTTGGATGAGCTTCGCGCCGATCGCGGCGGCCTCGGTATTGTCGGGCGCCACCTTGCGCAGCACGTGGTTGAGAGCAGAAGCGTAATTGGAAATGGCGCCGAGCGGATGGCCGAGCTCGTGGGCCAGGGTGCCCGCGAGCTCGCCGGTCGCGGCGATCCGCAGGCTCGCGGAGAGCTCTTCCTCTCTCGCACGAAGCTGGAGCGTCGCCGCTTTGCTTTGATCCACAGCCAGCCCGAAAATGAACGCCAGTATCGACAGGACGAGGACGAGCGCTTGAAAGAGCGTGACGTTGACCTCAACGTGGCCGGCAAGAACAAGAGCCCCGATCATGCTGGCCTGTACCACCGCGTTCATGGCGATAGCGCCGCGGACCCCGAACCGCAGGACAATCCAGATCATCGGCAGAAACACTACGAAGAGGTAGCGGCTCGCGGTTTGTGGATACTCACCGAAAGCGACCCAAACAATTCCAATCACGATGACCGCTTGGGCCAGCGCTTCCAGGATGAGGGGAAAATTGAACGCGAGCCTCGGCCCGGGAACCAGATGGATGGCGAAGAGCGGTGCGAAGATGACGATGCCGATCAGGCTGCCTACCCACAAGCGTGTGAATTGCAGAGGAGCTTCTGCGAAGCCGAAGACGCCGAGGCCTGCGAGGAAAGCGACGTAGACGAAGCCGGCGGCGGCGACTACCAGTGGAGCAACGAGGAGCACGCTGACGAGGCGGTTCTTGGTGAGGTAGTGTGTCGAACGCCGGCTGAGCCGCCGCGCGAAATCGGCGATAGCCGCCGTCTGAATCGCGACAAGGAAGCCTTCGAGCAGGGCGAGTGTGCCGGGCATCACCCCAGGCGCAGCGATTAGGCCGCTGGCAGTGGCGCTCGTAAAGGCAAGCGCAACTCCAAGCCTGCGATGGCGCATTGCGACGGCAACGCATACGCCAAGCAGCGGATTCCATGGTGTTATCGGGGCCACGTGGATGGGTGCGAGAAACGTCAGGCGATCGAGCGCGATCAGCCCGGCGAACAAGAACGCCGCCGCGAGCCACGTCCATTTCGCTGCGATAAGGCCCGCATCGCGCAAGCTTGGCGCGACTGCTTCCGTCACGTTAGATATCCCATCTGCCTGAAGTCGCATTTTGCGCACGCGTAGGCAACATAGGTCCACAACCCAAGGAACGGCCCGGCAAGAGGCTAACGGAAGTCCTTACAAGCGCGGATACGGGAAACACTTACGTAGCTCCCGTCTGGTGACGCGGCTTACCGGCGGCGACCTTTAGCATGCGCCCTTGCGTAAATCGAGCGGGTGAGCACGCCGTATGCGCTTTTATGATTACGGTGTCACCGAAACGCCCTGCAGCGGGGTGGTCACGCGCGCCTGCTGGATCGGATAATCGGAATGACTAGCCATCGGATCGATCGCTGAAGGTTCGTCGATGAGCCCCTGAATGGTCGGGGCAAGGCTTTTCAGTAATTGAAGGGCGAGCGAACTCGTGAAGCTGTACCGGTCGGCGTCCTCGCCAGGAACGTAGGCCGTGATGGTGCCGAAGAAGCGGTCACCCAGGAAAAAGACGAAAGTAGACGTGCGGTCGACAGCACGTGAGTCGATGACGTTGCCGGCCGCGTCGAACGTCTTAAAGCGGTTGTCGCCCGTGCCGGTCTTGCCGCCCATCATGAGCGGGTCCCCGTTGGGCCCCTTGAAGGCGTTGTTGAGCCGCACCGCCGTGCCGCCTTCCACCACGCTGGTCAACGCACGCTTCAGCGTGCGTGCGACTTCAGGCGCAAACACGCGCACCGGCGCCCGGGGCGAAGAGTAGGCAAGCTCGGTCTCGAAGGGAGTCTGAGCGGCAAAGGCAACACGCTCGATATTCGTGATCGGAACGTCGACGCCGTCGTTGATGATAATTCCCATCAGACGCGCGAGCGCGTCGGGCCGATCCCCCGAGCTGCCGATCGCGGTGGCGTAGGATGGGATGATCTGGGCGAACGGATAACCTTGTGCCCGCCAGTCCTTCAGCACGCGATTGAAGGCTTCCTCTTCCTTCAGGATCCGGATGCGGAAATCCTGGCGATGTTTATTGCGCGTCTTGAGAAGCCAGCTGTAGACCTCTTGGCGCTGGTAGGCGCTGGCAATCGTGAGTTCGGACCAGCTGGGCTTCGGATGGCTTTGCATGTAGTAAACCATCCAAATCTCGAGCGGGTGCACGCCGGCGATGTAACCGCGGTCCTGAAGCGAGTAATTCTCAGCAGCGTACTTCTTGTAAAGCGCTTTGACGTCTTTCGCATCCAGGGGTTTGGTTGCGCGCGTGCGCAGGAACTCTTCGAACTCGCTGAGCGGGGCGGAGGGGCGCACGGAGCGGAAAACGACAGCCAGCGCATGAGGCTTTGCGGGTACGCGGCCGGCCAGGGTTTCAAGCGCCTGCTGCGGCGAAAGGTCGCGGTAATCTTCGTGGAACCGACTCAGGTACTCGCGGCCTTCGCGATCGGCAAAGCGCCGCAGATACGCTTCACGTCCACGTTCAGGGTCATTCTCGTCGAACTCCTCCCGGTCCATGGCGAGATGATGCCGGGTGATATCGCGCATCAGCCGGATGAAGGGCAGGTTGATCGAATGACGCAACGCGTATTCGAGCGTCGGGACCTTGTCGTTATCGTCCTTGTTGAAATTATTGAAGCGATGCTGGCCGCCGCCCGTGAAGAAAGTTTCATAGGGACTGGCCGAATAGGTCCGCTGCATGGCCGCATCGAGCATCGCTTGCAGGGACCGGTCGCGGGCGGTGAGCAGATAGTCGATCGACCACGAGGTCAATGGATCCTGCGCATCGCGAGCCTTCGCTGCGAGATCGGCCCGCGGGAGGCTGGCGTAACGTTCGTGAAGCGAAGCAATGATGTTGAGGTAGGTGGCCGTCGTGCGAAGCTTTGCCGTCGATCCCAGAATGAGCTTGGCGCCGGTGTTCAGGTTGAATGGCTTATCCAGGCTGTCGGCATGGACGCGCACCGTGTGGTGATTCTCGCCCCGCTCGTAGAGTACGACGCTATAGGCGACCTTCGATGGATCTTCTTCACCGAGAAGATTATGCCCCACCATCCCGAGGGTTTTCACGTAGTCACGATCGCCCAGGCGTTGCAGGATACGCACGATATTGCGCTGCGCGTCGCGATCGATGGTCGACTGCACGCTGACATCCATGCGGTCCAAGCTGTACAGGCCCGGGACACGCAAGGTGTTCAAGAGGTCGGTACGCACCAGGTCGGCCGCCTTGCGCTCGGTGAAGTTGACCGGCATCGGCGAGGGTGGGGTCGCGCTGAACCTGAGCTTTGCTGCCCGCGCTGCCTCATAGAGCCTGGCGTCGATCAGCCCGGAAATCCTCAGGGCGCCGAGGTAGCGATTGGTAAGCTCTTCCAGCGGCGCGTGGTCCGCGCCCAGGTAATAGGCTGGACGGCGTTGGGCAAGAAGCAGGCTGAGGACCTGTTTGTAGATCTCGCCTTTTCGCGCGAGCGCCGCGGCGTCACGCGGCTTTTCGGCGAGGATTCGGTTTGCTTGATTGAAGTCGGTCGCGAACCACGCGGCTAAACCGTCGGCGATGCCGATGATTTCCCCGTAACCCGGACGCGAGCCGAGCGGTGTCGCATTCAGGTAGGTGACAAGGATGCGCTGGCGCGCAGCCTTGGTGTCCGGACCGTCCAGGTAAGCGCGCATGCTGGCGCTGAGCATCTGCTTCAATTTTTCGTCGGCACTTGCCGTACGTCCGCCCGGCGAGTGGCGGAATTTCTCGATCTGCGTGGCGAGTGTGCTCGCGCCCCCCCGCACGGGAACGATCTCGGACATCCCGGGAATGCGTCCGACCGCGGCGGCTGCGAATCTATCCCAGGCGACGGCCGGATTGCGGCGGCTGAAGGTCTCGTCCAACAGCTGACGATCTTCGATGAAAAGAAGCGTGTCCGTCATCAAAGACGGTACTTCGGCGAATTCGGTGTAGATCCACTGCGGAAACGACTTTTCGAAAATCCGCTCGCCGGTGCGGTCGAGCACTTTAAGGCCGGCCTGATTTTTTTCCCGGTAAAGCGCATAGCCCCCGTCGGCGACGAACGCGCGCATCTCGGCGGAGGGCGCAGCCTGATGTTCCACGGCAAATCCCTTGGCCGTGAGCCGTTCGACGAATGCAGGGATCTGCGTATAACCGAGCCGCTCGTCGTATGGGCCCGCTTGGGGGAACTGGGCGTCCGAGGCGGGGCCTGGTTGAACCGCATAGGCCATGCTCTGCGCCCAGTTGGTCAGTACGCTCGCTTGGACATAGGAGGCGCGACTTTCGAGTGCGGCAAAGCCGCCCCCGACAAGCAGGAGGCCGATGACGCCCCACCCGACGTAACCAAGCCTGACCGGCGCCCGAAAGGTAAACATAACAGCGGTTCCAGTTTCGCGCGAAATTGCTCGTGCGAAGGTCGCACGTAACAAGGAGTGTTCGCGGCGGGTGATCTTCCGGAAAGACGCTCTTGAGGTATGTTTGTTCCGGGATTCGCGCTATTCAGCCGGGAGGTGTTATTCGCGCAACGCTGGCCGGCAGAATTATATATCCGGCGCAACCAACGGCGCTGTGCCGCGTTTTAGCGGGGTTTTTGAAAGCCTAGAGTTCGGCCCATTGCCGGAGAAGATTGTGATAGATCCCCGTCAGGGAAATGACGGACGGGTGGGTGGGCGACTCAGCGCTTAACCGTTGAATGGCGACATCCATGTCATAGAGCAATGCGCGATGCGTGTTGTCGCGGATCATGCTCTGCAACCAGAAAAAAGAGGAAACGCGTTTGCCGCGGGTAACCGGCCTGACGTGGTGCAGGCTGGTCGACGGATAGAGGATAAGGTGTCCCGCAGGCAGCTTGACGCTCTTGGCTCCGTAGGTGTCTTCGATCACCAGTTCGCCGCCGTCGTAATCTTCGGGCGCGCTCAGAAAAAGGGTGCAGGAAAGGTCGGTACGGATGCGCTGACCGCTGGGCAGTGCCCGGATGGCGCCGTCGATATGGGTGCCGAACGTCTGGCCGCCTGCATACCGGTTGAAGGTCGGTGGTAGCACATGAAGCGGCAGCGCCGCGGACATGAACAGCTTGTTCGCCGCGAGCGCCTTGTTGATCGTCTCCCCCACTTGCCGGCCGGCGGCGCTGCCCGCGGGCAGTTGCTCGTTATTCTTCACTAGGGCGCCCTGATGGCCGGCGGTCACCCTGCCATCCACCCATTCGGCGGCATCCAGGATCTCGCGGGCGTCGGCCGCCTGTGCAGGTGTCAGCACATCAGGAATTGCGATAAGCATAAGGGGAAATCTAGTTAGACCGTCCCCTATAATATCGAGAACGACTTAGAAGTCGAAGAGATCGCTGAGGAAGGACTCACGCTTTTTATAGTAGGGCTTCTGGCCATAGCCGTGCTGGTAGTGTTGGGCCTGCGGCTGCTGCGGCGGAAGAGGCTGTTGCTGCGGCGGCTGCGGTTGCGCGGCCCCGCGCTCGATGATCTTGTCGAGCTCACCCCGGTCAAGCCAGACGCCCCGGCACTTTGGGCAATAGTCGATCTCGACCCCGCTGCGGTCGGTCATGACGAGGGTTTCGTTGTCGACAGGGCACTTCATGGGGAGCTTCTCCGGTTGGATCCGGAGCCACACATAAGTCAGGACCGCCCGCCCGACAACAGGGCGAGAGTAACAGTCCGCAACGAATGAAGTGGTTACGTATTGCCGCCGGCGAAGAAACGTACCGCTTCTTCGGCGGCGCGGACGAGGGCGCGAGCCTTGTTGTTACTTTCCTGGAATTCGGCTTCCGGATCGCTGTCGGCGACGACGCCGCCGCCGGCTTGAATGACGATCTCGCCATCCTTTACCAGTGCCGTCCGCAGGGCGATGCAGGTATCCATTTCACCGTTGACCGACAGATAGCCGATGGCTCCGCCGTAGAAACCGCGGCGTTCGGTCTCGAGCTCGTCGATGATTTCCATGGCGCGGATTTTCGGCGCGCCCGATACGGTGCCCGCGGGGAAGCCGGCCATCAGCGCATCCATGGCGTCATAGCGCGGATCGATTTCGCCTTCGACGTTCGAGACGATGTGCATCACGTGGCTGTAGTATTCGATCACCATCTGCTCGGTGACGTTCACAGTGCCGCTTTTGCACACGCGGCCAACGTCGTTTCGTCCGAGGTCGAGCAGCATCAGATGCTCGGCAAGCTCCTTTGGATCGGCGAGCAGGTCGGCGGCAAGGGCGTCGTCCTCGGCTTTGGTCTTGCCGCGCGGCCGGGTGCCGGCGATGGGACGGATGGTGACGATGCCGTCCCGCAGCCGCACGAGGATCTCGGGGCTCGAGCCGACGATGGCGAAGCCGTCCAGATTAAGGTGAAAGAGGAAGGGCGAGGGGTTCGTGCGCCGCAGTGAGCGGTAAAGCGCGAACGACGGCAGCGCGAACGGCAGGCGGAAACGCTGCGACGGCACGACCTGGAAAATGTCGCCCGCGCGAATGTACTCCTTCGCGCGCTCGACCATGCCGTGATAGCCCTCGCGGCCGATATTCGAGATCGGCGCATCGAAGCGCGGCGCGGACGTCGGTATGGTGTGGGGGATCGGCGAACTGAGGCGTGCGACCACGTTGTGAATGCGTTTGGTCGCGATCTCATGAGCGAGGGCGGCGTTCATGTCCGCTCTGGGATAGACCGGAACGACGATCGTCATGACATCGTCGACATTGTCGAAGATGACGCTGACCGTCGGGCGCATGAACATTCCATCGGGAATCCCCAAGGTGTCCGGGTTCTTATTGGGGATTTTCTCGACCAGTCGGACGGTGTCGTAACCCATATAGCCCATCAGCCCCGCCGAGTTGGGCGGCAGGTGCGGGGGCATGTCGATACGGGAGTCCTTGAGCAGGGCGCGGAGCGAGGCGAGGGCGCCTACGGGCTCGCGCGTATAGCGCAGCGGGCCCTCGCGGACTTCGCGGCAAATCTCGGCGGTATCGCCGTTGCAACGCCAGACCACGTCGGGATCGAGGGCGATGAATGAGTACCGCCCGCGGGTGGTGCCGCCCTGCACGGATTCCAGAAGCGCGGTGAACCGCCGCTCCTGACCGAGCTTCAGCATCACCGAAACCGGCGTATCGATGTCCGCGGGGAGTTCGGTCCAAACCACCTGGGACCGGCCGGCCGCATAGGCTTCGTCGAACGCAGTGCGGCCGGGCGAGATATCCATCGTGATTAGCGCGCAGTCCCGACCATAGTGTCGATGACGGATTGATTCACTTCCGGCGGATAGCGCCGCAAGAACTCCGCATTCAGCTGCTCCATCAGGTCGCCCGCCACGGCATTGCGCAAAGACTGGTTGATCTGGTCGCGGTTGGCCGCGAGCTGACCGACCGGCTGAGGTATGGTGGCGTCCTTGAGCCGCGCGACGACGACGCCCTCGGGGACGTCGGCGGTGAAGACTTCGCCCGGCTTGGCGGTGAACAGCTTGGACAGCATCTGCGCGCTGAGACGGCCGGTGTCGACCAGGTGGAAACGGTCGAGCGCCTGGCCGAAGCGCGTGATCGGTCCGATCAGACCATAGCTCACCTTCCCGTCCTTGGTTTCGAGATTCGACATTACGGTCGCTGCGCCGATTTCGGCGGCGAGGCCGTCCGCGATTTTACGCGCTTCGGTCATGGCGCCTTCGCGCTGCCAAATGGCGGTCACCTCGTTCCGGACTTCATCGAACGGCCGCGGCGCCGGCGGCGTGATACTCTCGACCTTGGCGACATAGTAGCCGTCGCGGTCGGGAAGATCCTTGAGGCCCGTATCGCCGTTTGCCGGAAGCGAAAAGACCGTCGACAGGAACCCCTCGCGGTCGATGAGGCCCGGCACCTCGGCCCCTTTCGGATCGTGACCGGTCTGGTCAATGGCCTCTATCTCGACGTGGGAGATGCCGAGGTTCTTTGCGATCTCGGCGACGGGCGTGCCGGCGGCCAGCGCATCCTGAACTTCCGTCGACGCCTTGTAGACCGCATCGAGGCCGCGGTCTTCCGCCAATGCGCGGCGGATATCGGGAATCACTTGTTCGTAGGCCTGGGTCGCGCCGGGCGTGATCGCGGTCGTTGCAAACAAATGCCAGCCGAGGTCGCTCTGGACCGGCGCGCTGATCTCATTGACCGGCAACTCATAGGCTGGGCCCATGATCTTGCCGATCACCGACTCCCGGTCCTGTTCGCCGAGATCAACGGGTTCGCCCAAGTTGGCTTTTGCGGCGAGAGCAGCGAGCGTATCGCCGGGCGCGGCGAGGGCGCGCACCTTCTCCGCTTCCTCCTTGCTGTCGAACACGAATTGCGCGACGCGGCGTTTCTCCGGTGTGCGATAGCGCGAAGAATTTTGGTCATAGTACGCCTTCACTTCTTCTTCGGCGAAGGACTCCGGCTTGACAAGTTCGCTCGCTTTCAAGGTCAGGAACGATACCTTGCGGTACTCTGGACGCATGAACGTCGCGACATTCTGATCGTAGATCTTCTTGAGTTCGTCGTCGGTGGCTTTCGCCGTGGCGCCGATGGCTTTGGCCGAGACGAGCAGTGTGTCCGCCGTGCGCCCTTCCATGCGGTAGGTGAACAGACTGTCGGTGAGGAAGCCCGGGCCCCGGGCGGCAGCCAGCGGGCGCAACATCGTGTTGCGGCTGATTTCCGCGCGCATCTGGTCCAGGAACTGCGGTTCGGTCAGGTTGTTGGCCCTTAGGACCTCATTGAAGGTGATCTGGCTGAAGTTGCCGGTTGTATCCTTGAAAGCGTCGATCTCGCGGACGATCAAGCGAAGCTGTTCGTCGGTGACGACGACGCCGGCTTCGTCCGCGGCGTTTTCCAGCAGCAAGCTGTTCTTCGTTTCTTCGATCACGCTATCCATGACCGAGCGGCGAAGCGCCGGGCTGTCGGGAATCTGGTTGCCGATCGCTTCCTTGTAGTTCTGGTACGAACGGTCGTAGCGCTGCTGCAGTTCGACGACGTTGAGATCGCGGTCGCCGACGCGGACCGCCATGTTCGGATCGAGGCCGCCGACGCCGATGAAGTCGCCGATGCCGAACACGCCGAAGCTGATGATCAAGGCTCCGAGCAGGATCTTGATGAGCCAACTGTCTTTTACGGATTCACGGATTTTGTCGAACATGGCCGGCTGACCTTAAGCAACGGGCCGCGCGGGGCGGCGGAATTGGCCGCATCATAGGTGGCGAGGGGTGGCCCGGCAAGCACGGCCGGACGGCGATTTTCTCAATGAACGTGAAGAGTTAGAGAGATTGCGCGAGGCCTGCCGGCCGGGGTAGGAAGCTACCCAAAGCGGAGGGTCCATGAGTTATTTGATCGCCGGAAACTGGAAGATGAACGGCTCGCCGGCTTCGGCCGAGGCCTTGGCGGCCGACCTCATTGCAAGGCTGCGCGGCGCGCCGCAGCCGCTGCCCGAGATCGCGTTGTGTCCGCCGGCGCCGCTGATCCCCGCCGTGCTCGGCGTGACGCGCGGCACGCCGATCATGGTCGGCGGACAGGATTGTCATGCCAAAGAGAAAGGCGCCCATACAGGCGATACCAGTGCCGTCCTCCTCGCCGAACTCGGCTGCAAGACCGTTATTGTCGGCCATTCGGAGCGCCGCAGCGATCACGGCGAAACAGACGCGCTGGTAAAGGCGAAGGCGGAGGCGGCGCTGAAGGCAGGCCTTACGCCGATAATATGCGTCGGCGAAACCGAAGCCGAGCGCGAACGCGGCGAGACGTCACGCATCATCGCCCGTCAGATCGAAGGCTCGATTCCCGCGGCAGCGCATGCTTCGAACACAGTGATCGCCTATGAACCCGTCTGGGCGATCGGGACCGGAAAGACCGCGACCACGGCAGACATCGCCGCGGTGCATGCACAGATCGCCGAATTGTTTGGCGCGCGTCATGGCGGTGCAACCGGCTTAAGAATTCTTTACGGCGGGTCGGTCAAGGCGGCGAACGCGAAGGACATCCTCGCCACCGCCAATGTTCGCGGGGCGCTGGTGGGCGGCGCCAGCCTGGACGCGGGGGAATTCTGGCGGATCATCGAGAGCTGTCCTGTCTAGGGACAAACACCTCGCTGAAATACATAGATAAATTCGCCGAAGCCTGGCGTTTGGCCCGTGGTACGCCTATCTGAAACGCGACTAGCCATAACAGGCTGAAAAGACTAAAAGACGCCTGCTTTTGATTCCCGAGGATTCATGACCACCGTCGTTCTTGCGCTCCACCTGATCGTTACCGCCGTCCTGATCTTTCTCATTCTGCTGCAGAAGACCGAGGGAAGCGCGGCCGGCGGCGGCTTTGGCGGCGGCGTCTCTCTGAGCGCCATGATGCAGCCGCGCTCGCGCCCGAACGCGCTGACGCGCGCGACAGCCATCCTTGCGGTCACTTTCTTCGGCACCAGCATTGCGCTCGCGCTGCTTGCCAAGAACCAAGCGCCGCCGACGTCGATCCTCGCACCGGCGGCCACCAGCAGCGGCGGCGCCGTGCCTAAAGTAAGCGAAAGCGTGCTCGAAACCCCGGCGGTTCCGAACGCCGATGCTCCGGCTGCGGCGACACCGTCGGTCCCCGAAGCGGCGCCGCCCGCGGCTCCGGCCGCGCCCGCGGCACCGACGGCGCCAAATTAACGAATGGCGCCGGCCCACTCAAACAGCCGGCGTCCTCCACAACTTTCTTCTTCCCGTGAACGCGCGGCGCTTGTCGCGCGCGCAACATGAGTTACATTAGCCGCCCATGACGCGTTTCATTTTTATCACCGGCGGCGTGGTCTCCTCTCTCGGTAAAGGTCTCTGTTCAGCATCCCTCGGGGCGCTGCTGCAGGCGCGCGGCTATAAGGTGCGGCTGCGCAAGCTCGACCCGTACTTGAATGTGGACCCGGGCACCATGAGCCCGTATCAGCATGGCGAGGTCTACGTCACGGACGACGGCGCCGAAACCGATCTCGATCTTGGACACTACGAGCGGTTCACGGGCGTGGCCTCGCGCCAATCCGACAGCGTCACGACCGGGCGCATCTACTCGAACGTGATCGCAAAGGAACGCCGCGGCGACTATCTCGGCGGAACCGTCCAGGTCATTCCGCACGTTACCGATGCGATCAAAGAATTCATCCAGTCCGACATAAACGGGGAAGATTTCATCCTGTGCGAAATCGGCGGCACGGTCGGCGATATCGAGAGCTTGCCGTTCCTCGAAGCCATACGTCAGCTCGGCAACGAGCTGGGCCCGGAACGTTCGCTCTTCATGCACCTCACGCTGATTCCCTTCATCTCCGCGGCTGGTGAGCTGAAGACCAAACCGACGCAGCATTCCGTGAAGGAGCTTCTGGGTCTTGGAATTCAGCCCGACATCCTCATGTGCCGCATCGACCGGCCGCTGCCTGCATCCGACCGCCGCAAGATCGCGCTGTTCTGCAACGTGCGCGAGGAGAAGGTCATTCCGGCCATGGATGTGGACACCATCTACCAGGTGCCGATTTCGTATCACGATGAAGGTCTCGATCGGGAAGTGTGCAAGCACTTCAAGCTGCCGGTCGGCAAGGAGCCCGACCTTACGCGCTGGTACGACATCGTCGAGCGCGTGCGCCGGCCCGAAGGTGAAGTCACCATCGCCATTGTCGGCAAATACATCCAGCTCAAGGACGCCTACAAGTCGCTGTCGGAAGCGCTCGAGCATGGCGGCATTGCCAACAACGTCCATGTGAAGCTCGATTGGATCGATTCCGAGATCTTCGAGCGCGAAGACGCGGTCAATCATCTTGAGCATGTGCACGGCATCCTCGTGCCGGGCGGCTTCGGCGAACGCGGCGCGGAAGGGAAGATCCAGGCCGCGAAATTCGCGCGGGAGCGCAAGGTGCCGTATTTCGGTATCTGTTTCGGCATGCAGATGGCCGTGATCGAGGCGGCGCGCCACATCGTCGGCCTTGAGGGGGCGAGTTCGACCGAGTTCGGTCCGGCGAAGCATCCCGTGGTCGGTCTGATGACCGAGTGGCTCAAGGGCAACGAGGTCCAGCGGCGCACTGAAGCCGGCGACAAGGGCGGCACCATGCGCCTCGGCGCTTATCCCTGTTCGCTGAAGCCCGGCACGCGCGTGGAACAGGTCTACGGCGCGCGCAGCATCGTGGAGCGCCATCGTCACCGCTACGAAGTGAACATCAATTATAAGAAGCAGCTCGAAGACGCCGGCTTGGTGTTTTGCGGGATGTCTCCCGATGGCGTGCTACCGGAGATGGTGGAATATCCCGATCACCCATGGTTTGTCGGCGTTCAGTTCCATCCGGAACTTAAATCCAAACCGCATGACCAGCATCCTTTGTTTACCTCT
>JBFWOJ010000008.1:0-178643 GCA_050250575.1 Rhodospirillaceae bacterium
CGGCGGCGCCGCGACGATCCAAGGCGGTGGCCGTGTGACCAACGAACCGAACAGCCCGCATCTGCTCGTGCCGAAGATGAAGGCCTCCTATCTGTTCGCCGTCGCGCAGAACGACGAGGAGAAACAGCCCGACGCCAAGACCATTCTGCGGGATGAATTCGCCAAGCATAAACTGAAGGCGGAAATCGAAGTCTATCCGGCGCAGCATGGATGGTGCCCGCCCGACGCGGCGGTCTACGACCAGGCGCAGGCCGAAAAGGCGTGGGGCCGGATGCTCGCGATTTTCAAGACCGCGCTGGTCAGCTCGCCCACGTAACGATCTCGTTCCCCTGCGGGGTGGCTGGGCCATCCCGCAGGCACCGGCCGGTTTCTAATAGTCGACGGTCAGCTGAAGCTGCACTTTTCGCCGCGGCGTTGCGCGCAATTCGCGTTGCGTGCCTTGCACGTTCCATTGCCAGACGTCGAACAGATTTTGCACCTGGAGTCGCAGCAGCGCGGAATTGCCGGCGAGCTGAAAGCGATATCGGGCGCCGATATCGATCGTCGTCACGGCCGCCGACTTGAACGTGTTCAACACATCGGCGGTATAGGGCGCATTGTAGCTGATGCGGCCGTCCACCGAGAATCCGTTCCACTCCTTCGGTCCATATTGCGCGCTGAACAGAGAGGTCACGGGCACTGTATCGGGTGGGATGGGACCCATGACGCCGGCGTCGACCAAGACGCCGGACAGGCGCGGTTCCAAGCCCACCACGCCCGTGACGATGGTGAGGCCGGGAAGGGGGCTGCCGCTCAAGGAGAATTCGTATCCGCGGTGGCGCACGTCCCCCAGGCGGCCGAAAAAGCCTGCGGTGTCCAAGTCAAAGAACGGTTTTTCGACCTGGAACACACCCGCAACGAGTGTGAGGCCCGGAAGAACGGTGTAGCGCAGTCCGCCGTCGATCTGCTGCGTGATCGTGGCCGATGCACTGGCGCCGGCGTTGACGGCGAACGGTGGGGCGCGAGGAGAGTCCTCGAGACCCCGGGTATAGCCGCTGTAGACGACGAGGCTGTCGGACAGGTAGGCGGCGAGCGTGGCGTTATACAGCCACTCATTCGTCGTTTCCGCCGGCGTAGGATCGACGAAGCGTGTGAAACGCGTGTACCGGGTGCGCTGCAGCCCGGCGCTGAATTCTCCGATACCCCGCCACAGTACCTGATAGCTGACGCCACCGGAGTACTGCCGCACATACTCACGGCCGCGCTCTCCGGCGTTGTAGTTCGGCGTCGGCCATGCGAAGGGGCGCAAGATGTTTCCCGTCCCGAAGAAGCGCGTGACGTTGCCGCCGTAACCATTCTGGACGCGCTTGGCGCGGGTGTTGAAAACGAATGTGTGCCGCCGGTCGCCCTCGATGAACGAGCGCGTCAGACGAGCTTCACCGGACGAGCTTTCATTGGGATTGGTCTGCGCGGCGAGGCGGACGTAATAGAGCTCCGCGTCGCCGTTCGAGCGGATGTTGCGATAGTGAGGCTGGGTGTTCTCGCCCCCGCGCCGCCACGAGATGGACCGAAAAACACCGATAGCGAGATTCCAGTCGCCCCAATTGCCCCGCGAGATCATGCCGAAGTTGGCGTCGTCGTTATCGAACGCGGCCCATTCTTGAGTGAGGGTTTGGCTGCGGTCGTACCTGGGCGGAAGGTCCGCGCCGGCGGCGAAGAGGAATGCTCCCCATCTGCCCTCCAATTGCCGCGTGCGGCTGTAAAAGGGCATCAGCTGAAAATTGTCGGTTACTTTCCAGCGCCCGATGATCGCGCCGTCGAGACTGTAGTTGATGAGCGCCCAATCGGACGTCGTACGCTCGATGCTGAAGCCGCCGCCGACACTGAAGCGGTCACTGACCGGGATCTGCGTATCAAGTTCGAACACTTCGGCTTCTGGGTAAGCGGCGCGAAAGACGGTGCTCAGCGTATGTTTGTCGCCCGGGATGCGGATGGTGAAGTCCGCGATGCCGGTGGGCGCGGGGAACGGATAGGATTGCGCCGAAAGGCCGACGCGGATGGTGTTTTGACCGACCAGTCGGTTTGATAGCCGGACGAAGCCGCCGCCGCCGCCGCGGGCGTCAAAGAACAAGCCCTCGAGGCGAAGATTGCCCGCACGGATCGGGCTGAAACCACGCGCGCTCGTGGCGCTGTAAAGCCCGATCGTCTCGCCGCCGACCGTGGTCCCGAAGGCGTCTTCCGCCGAGGTCAGCGCGTTTTCGTCCGCGCGTTGGGCAGCCGCCGGGCGGACGCCGCAGACGCTCGCCACGGCAGCGGTCACCAGGAAAGCCAGCTTATAAGTACGCACGGACCCCCTCATAACGCGCCAATATCGCCGTCGATCGCGCGGTCCCCCATCTTCGCGATGGCCCATATGGCCATGGTGGCGGAGCCGGAGCAAGCCTGGACTAGCCCTAAGTCGCAATCCGCGGGCTCAAAAAACTCCTTATTTTTCAATAGTCAACGGTAAGCTGAAGCGAAATCTTCCGCTGCGGCGTCGGCTCGATTTGCTTCTGGGTGCCGGTCACCTTCCATTCCCAAACGTCGAACACGTTGGTCACTTGGAAGCGCAACAGCGCTTGCTGTTCTGCGAGCTTGAACCGGTAGCGGGCGCCGAGATCGACCATGGTGATGGCGGCGGATTTGAAGGAGTTCTCGACGTTCGCCATGTAGGAGTCGTTGTAAGACACCCGGGCGTCGACAGAAAAACCATTCCAGGCTGCGGGGCCGTACTGAACATTGAGGATGCCGTTGAGCGGAATGGTCTCCGGTGGAATCGCTCCCATGGTCCCGTTGTCGACCATCGGCCCCGACAGCCGCGCTTGAAGCCCAACGACGCCCGCGACCACCGTGAGACCCGGCGCCGGGCTTCCACTCAATGAAACTTCGACACCGCGGTGGCGCACATTCCCCAGTTCGCGGAAGAACTGCGACTGATCAAGATCGAACAGCGGCTTCTTTACTTCAAAGACGCCTGCGACCAGGCGTACGCCGGGCATCAAGGTGTACCGGAATCCGCCGTCCATCTGTTGCGTAAAGGTAGCCGCCGCGCCAGCGCCGCCGTTCGCGGCATAAGGCGGAGCACGCGGTGCATCTTCGAGACCACGTGTGTAACCACTGTAGAGGACAAGGCGATCGGAGACGTAGACCGAGGCCGTCGCGTTATAGAGCCATTCCTGTGTCGAGCTGCGCTGGGGAACAGGCACGGTAAACCGCTTATAGAACGTGCGCTGCAACCCGGCAGAGAATTCGCCGACGTCCTTCCACAGAATGCCATAGCTCGCGCCGACCGTCGCCTGCCGCACGTATTCGCGTCCACGTACGCCGGCGGCAAAAGTCGGGCGCGGAAGTTCGATCGGCGTCCCATAGTGAATGGGACCCGCGGCCATCGAGGTGTTGCCGCCGTTGCCCGTGCCCGACGCCTTGCCTCTGACGTTGAAGTGCAGCGTGTGCCGGCGCTCGCCTTCCGACATCACGCGTGACAGGCGGATCTCTCCGGACTTGCTGGAGTGGGGCAGGGGCCATCGCCCAAGCCGCGTATAGAGAAGTTGGGCCGAGCCGTCCGGCTGGACATTGCGGTAGTGCGCCTGGCTTGAGTCCTGGAGGCGCCAGGCGACCGAGCGGAAAAGCGCTATCCCCAGGCGCCATTCGTCCCAGCTTGCTTTAAAGACACCGCCGTAATTCGTGTCGTCGGTGTTGTAGTACGCCCAGTCCTGCGTGAACGAAAGGTCGCGGTCGAATTTGGGCGGCAACTGCGTGCCCGCCAGGAAGACAAGCGGCGCCCATTCGTTCTCGAAGTTGCGGCTCCGGCTCCAGAATGGGATGACCTGGCCGAAATCGCCGATGTTCCAGCGGCCGATGACGGCGCCGTCGAGGGAGTAGAACGTTTCCCCATAATCGGTGGAGGCGCGTTCCCCGCTCACGCCGATGCCTAAGCTGAAGGTCTGCGTGACCGGAATTTGCGCGTCGACCTCGATTGATTCGGCTTCCGGATAGGCGACGCGGAAGACGGTCGATATCCTATAGTCGTCCCCGGGCACCCGGAGCGTATAGTCGGCGACGCCGGTGGGAGCGATGAACGGATAGGATTGCGCGGATAATCCGACACGCACCGTGGCTTGTCCGATGATGCGCGGGGACATGCGGACCTGCCCGCCACCGCCGCCGCGGGTGTCGAAATAAAGTCCTTCCAGGCGAACGTTGCCCGCGCGCACGGGGCTGAACCCACGCGCGTTGCCCGCACTGTAAAGCCCGATGGTTTCGTTGCCGACGGTGGTGCCGAAGGCGTCCTCCGCCGATGTCAGTACGTTCTCGCCGGCACGTTGCGCCAAAGCCGGTCTTGTCTCTGCCGCGCCCAGGACAAAGGCGGCTAGAGCCGGAATATATTTTACGAAACGCAAAGTACCCCCACGACCTCGAGACGCCAGCCGTTCCCCAGTGCGGCGCCTCGCCCTCATCGAAGCCATCTGGCCACGGCACCAACGCTCCGTGCAAGTTCTGGAATCGCTAAAAAAATCAGCGGTTTTCCGCTTATTCTTTTCGCCATGGCCTTTGACCGGGTTGACGGCAGCTTTCCGGCTGCGCCCCGCTGGTTTTTTGCGTTCTGGTTTTGGTTGAAAAATTCGATGTAAGTGATTTATTTAATTTCCATTTTGGAGATCGCCATGAACGATCTTGAAAGGGGAGTCCGCGCGTTGCATCAAACGCTGCTCGAAGCGTGGAATCGGAGGGACGCCGCCGGCATGGCACGGTGCTTTGCGCCGGACGGCATGCAGATCGGTTTTGACGGAAGCCACACGAGCGGCGCTGCGGCCATCGAGGCGCACCTCGCACCAATCTTCACCGACCATCCGACAGGGCGATTTGTGTCCATCGTGCGCGACGTGCGCGAGCTTTCCCCGTCGGTTGGATTGCTCCGTGCGGACGCCGGAATGATCCCGGCCGGCAAGAACGACATCAACCCTGCGCTTAACACCGTCCAGTCTCTGGTGGCGAGGCGAATCGATGGTGCGTGGAAAGTCTGCCTTTTCCAGAACACACCTGCCGCATTCCATGGCCGGCCAGAAGCCGTCGAGACGATGAGCGCCGAGCTGCGCGCGGCGGCGCGGACGAGCTAGTGCTATAGTCGCGCCGGTTATCGTCCCCCCGAAAGCAATGTCAACGCACGTCGACGCCTTTTCTGCGCTCCGCAATCCGCATGTGCGCCGCCTTGTTTCCGCACGCCTCTGCGGCGTAACGGGCGCGCAGATCCTCAACGTCACGGTGGGCTGGGAGCTTTACGAGCGTACCGGCAGCGCCTGGGCGCTGGGCCTGATCGGACTTTTCGAGCTCGCGCCCGTTCTGTTTCTGACGATCCCTGCGGGCAATGTGGCGGACCGCTATCCGCGGCGAAATATCGTCATGTGCGCTCAGGCGCTTTTCGTGCTTGCCGCGTTGGGCTTGGGATTGCTGTCGTATGGCCGCGGCCCGGTGGAAGCGATTTATGCGTTCCTGGTGCTGGTCGGCGTCGCCCGTACCTTCTCGCAGGCGGCGAGCTCAACCATTCTGCCGCAAATCCTTCCCAAGCATGAGTTCGTCAACGCGAATGCGTGGATGTCGTCGACCTTCCAGCTCGCCTCGGTCGCGGGGCCGGCTCTCGGCGGTTTCGTCATTGCTTGGACCGGCGGTGCTGCCGCCGGCTATATAGTGGCCGCGGCCATGGAACTGGCGTTCATCTTCCTCATCTTCGGCCTGCCGGCGATCAAGCCCGCCGGACACGCCGAAAAGCGCACAACGGCCGAACTCTTCGCGGGCTTAAGTTTCATTCGCAAGAGCAAGATTTTTCTCGCCGCGATCACGCTGGACATGTTCGCGGTGCTGTTCAGCGGAGGCATGGCGCTGCTGCCGCTCTTCGCCAAGGACATCCTCCACGTCGGTCCGGAGGGGCTGGGATGGCTGCGCGCCGCGCCTTCGGTCGGCAGCATGGGCATGGCCTTGATCCAGACCCGGCTGAAGCCATGGCAGCGGCCGGGGCGGGTACTTCTGATCACCGTTGCCGGTTTCGGAGTGGCTACGATCGGCTTCGGCCTTTCGGAAAGCTTTTATCTGTCGCTCTTCTGTCTTTTCCTCACCGGGGTCTTCGACTCGGTCAGCGTCGTCATCCGTGCCACCCTCGAGCAGGTTGTTACCCCGGACGAATTGCGTGGGCGCGTCAGCGCCATCGGCTACGTCTTCATCGGCTTTTCCAACGAATTCGGGTCCTTCTGGGGTGGGACGACGGCAACGCTGTTCGGGCCCGTGCTGGCCGTCGCGGGCGGCGGCATCGGTTCCATCCTCGTCGTCATAGCAGTTGCCGTGATCTGGCCGGTGCTGCTGAGGATCGGTCCGCTCCATACGTTGAAGCCCGACGAGCAGCTGGAAATGGAGGCGCAGATCGAAGCGCGCAAGCCAGGGGTCTAGATGTATTTGAGCGCGACGAAGCCGCCGATCAGGAAGATCAGGAAAAGAAAGAACAGAAGTGTCAGCCGCTTCTCGATGAACTCACGGATCGGCTCGCCGAACTGACGCAGCAGCCCGGCGACGATGAAGAAGCGCAGGCCCCGCGTGAGGACCGAGGCGGCGATGAAGACGCCGATATCGAACGAGGCGGCGCCGCTCATGATGGTCACGATCTTGTAGGGGATCGGCGTCAGGCCCTTGGCCAGGATCACCCAGAGACCGAAGTCGCGGTACCACTGCTGAAACCTGATCGCGGTTTCTTGCAGACCATAGAAATCGATCACGGCTTGGCCGACCGTGGCATAGAGATAGTAGCCGATGGCATAGCCGAGGATTCCGCCAAGCACAGAAGTTACGGTGCAGACCATGGCGATGGTGTAGGCGCGCTCGGGCCGGGCAAGCACCATGGGAATGAGAAGCACGTCCGGGGGGACCGGGAAGAACGAGCTCTCCGCGAAGGAGACGCCGCCGAGCGCGTGGAGGGCGCGGGGACGGGCGGCGAGGCCCATCGTCCAGTCGTAAAGCTTGCGAATCATCGGAAAGCAGAACCTATCGCCGCGGCGCCGCGGACCGGAAAAAGGGCTGGACGGAGGTTCTTTTATCCAAGGATGCCCACGCTTCCAAGGTTTGAGGCCCGTCCCGGAGCGGATTTTGCCCGTTTGCACGTGATATGGGGCCGGTTCATGCGCCTTTCGCGTGCAGCCGGTGCCGGAGCGGCACTTCCGCCATTGCGAAAAAGGCCTTTGGATCATATATTCCAACGGTCTACTCGATGGGTTGTCCCCGAATACGCACTCTCCAGGAGAGCTCGGAAGGTCCCACCCGTTCTGAAGTTCAGGCCCGCCTTGCATGAGCAGGGCGGTCATCTTGTTTGGAGAAAGTGCTAATGGCTACCGGAACCGTGAAGTGGTTCAACGCGACTAAGGGTTATGGCTTCATTCAGCCGGAAGACGGCTCTAAAGACGTATTCGTTCATATTTCCGCTGTCGAGCGCGCTGGGATCCAGCGTCTCAACGAAGGTCAGCGGGTGAGCTATGATGTGGTGACCGAGCGCGGCAAATCCGCGGCCGGCAACCTCAAGGCCCTCTAAGATTAGTTGAGTCGGGGGCGGCTTCGGTCGCCCCCTCTTTTTTGTCAGTATCCGGCGACAGGACGGCGTTCTGTCGCCTCGCGTCATTTATGCGCTCCAGGACAGCGCATCACGGAGTTACTGCCAATGGCTAAAGAAGAGTTGCTCGAGTTCGAGGGCGTCGTAACGGAAATTTTGCCGGAGGCGCGCTATCGCGTCCGTCTCAGCAACGATCATGAGATCATCGCCTATACCGCCGGCCGCATGAAGAAGAACCGCATCCGCACCTTGGCCGGCGATCGCGTCACCGTCGAAGTATCGCCGTATGACTTGCATAAGGGACGCCTCGTGTTCCGTCACAAGGACACCCCGAGCGGCGGCGGCGAGCAGGGCGGTGGACCGCCACGCGGCGGCCAACAGCGCCGTCCGCAACGTCGCTACTAGCCTTCTAGGTTCATCGAGATCCGCCCTTTTGGGGCCCACTTATAAAAACGAGGAGAACGCGATGACAAAAATCGCAGGACGCATCTACAAGACTCAGCCGGCCATGCGGACGCAGGCGTTGAGCCGCCGCCACAAGTACGCCATCGGCCAGACGGTCACCTTGCTGAAGGTCGCCGGTCCGCGGTTGCCGCGGAAGGTCGAAGAGACCAATACCAATGAATTCGAAATCACGCGCCTCCTGCCCGAGCAGGGCCCGGATTTTCTTTACCGCGTGAAAAACGCCTCGACGGCGCAGGAGCGTGTCGTCAGCGAGAGCGAGATCAGCCTTAAGAACTGAGACCCTTTTCATAAATACAAAAAAAGGCCCGCACTCGCATGCGGGCCTTTTTATTTGGATTGCGGCGTCATGCCGGCGGAAGCAAGGATCGCGCCGCAAGGCCGCGGCGCGTTCGCGTTGACACGCTTTACTTGCTACTTCAGACGCTTCATGGCTTCGCCAAACAGCACTTCGTCCGACGGCAGCTCCTTCGCTTTCGCCAGCGGCTTCGAAATCCAGGTCTCGTTGATCAGATCCCGCCAGGTGATGTTGTTGTTGGTGCTGTTGCCGCCCCATGAACCGCAACCCAGCGAGAAGGTCTGGCGCATGCCGTTCCACAGGTTGCCGGAGTTCGAAGGCGCCTGCGGCTGGTTGACCATCACGCGGCTGGTCTTCGTGGCGTTGGCGAGCTTCATGATGTTGGCATCGCTCGTCGAGTAGATGCCGCACGAATGCCCCTGGCCCTGATAAGCCTGGATGTTGTTGGTCAGTTTGATGGCTTCGTCGATGTCCTTGGCTTTGTACACCGCCATCACCACCGAGAGCTTCTCGCCCGAGAACGGATGCTCCGGACCGTAGCCAGTCTCCGGAACGATGAAGAACAGCTTGCCTGCGGGCAGATTGATGCCCGCCATGGCGGCGATCTTTTCCGCCGGCTGCGCGACGATAGCGGTGTTGAGATGTCCGTCGACCCACAAGGTCGCCTGAAGCTTCTTCTTCTCCTCAGGGCTGACGAGGTAGCCGCCTTCGGCCTGAAGCTTCTCCAGCATCTCGTCGTAGATCTTCTCGAGCAGGATGACCGAGTTGTCCGCCGAGCACGAAGCCGCGAGGTCGAGCGTCTTGGAGATGCGGATCTTGGTGGCGGCGTCCTTGAGGTCGGCCGTATCGTCGACGGTGATCACCGCGTTGCCGACCCCGACACCGAGCGCGGGCGTGCCGCTGGAGTAGGCGGCTTTCACCATCGCGCCGCCGCCCGTGGCGAGGATGCGATCGCACTGCTTGAGCAGCTCGTTCACCTTGTCCATCGACGGCGTCTCGATCGCGATGACGAGGTCCGCCGGGGCGCCGTAGGCCACCAGGGCTTCGCGCATCAGGTCGACGATCATCTTGTTGGTGAGTTTCGCGCGAGGATGCGGCGCGACGATGATCGAGTTGCGGCCCTTCACGGCCGAAATCGCCTTGATCACCGGCGTCGCTTCCGGATTTGTCGAGGGCGCGAGGGCCCCGATCACGCCAACAGGCTTGGCGATCTTCACGATATTGCGCGCCTTGTCTTCCTCGATCACGCCGACGGACTTGTCGTCGATGATGTCCATGAGGGTGGCGCGGGTCTTGCGGAAGATCTTTAGGTATTTGCCTTCGTAGTTGCCGAGCTGGGTTTCCTCGACCGTGAACTTCGCGATCTTTTCCGCGACGTCGGGGCGGGCGACCGACCACACCATCGCGCGGATCAGTTCGTTCACCTGCTCTTGGGTATAGTTCTCGATCTGCTGCTGAGCCTTGCGCGAGCGTGCGACCAAACCGGCGATCTCGAGGGCCGCTTCGCTGGGCGCGGGACGGTCTTGATGAGTATCAGGCATCGCAGAAAATCTCCCTAAATGTCGGCTTAACTTTGCGCAAAGTGATATGAAATATGGCCCGGCGGTGCAACAGGACAGCCATGCCCGACGGGCAGGGCTGACATGAAATTAACCCCGCTTGCCGCGGACCGTAAGGGCTTCCACGGGCAGCGAAATTTGCCTAGAAGTCGGCGATGCGAGAGCCAGGCTCACGAACCGCGTCCGCGGCCGTCATCGGTGCGGGTCCCGCCGGCCTCATGGCCGCGGAGAGGCTGGCGTCCGGCGGTGTTGCCGCCGAAGTTTACGATGCAATGCCATCGGCTGGCCGGAAATTTCTCATGGCCGGCAAGGGCGGCCTCAACATCACCCACACCGAAACAGGCGGGGCGTTTATTGCCCGCTACGGCAGCCGCGGCGAAAGCCTCAAGCCTTTCATCGACGCATTCGGGCCCGATGCAATCCGCGCATGGATTCATGAACTCGGCATCGAGACTTTTGTCGGTACCTCGGGACGCGTTTTCCCACGCGAGATGAAAGCCGCGCCGCTGTTGCGCGCTTGGCTTCGGCGCTTGCGTGCCCAGGGCGTGCGTTTGCACATGAGACATCGTTGGCGCGGCTGGACGTCCGACGGGCGCTTGCAGTTCGACACGCCCACGGGCGGGACGTCGGTACGCGCGGATGTAATCGTCCTCGCACTCGGCGGCGCCTCCTGGCCGCAACTCGGCTCGGATGGCGCCTGGGCGGGACTTCTGGCGGAGAAAGGCGTCCCCTCAGCGTCGTTCAAGCCTTCCAATTGCGGTTTCGATGTCGGCTGGTCCGATCACTTCCGCATGCGTTTCGCCGGCGCTCCCGTGAAACCCGTGGCCGTCAACGGCCGTCAGGGCGAGTTCATTGTCACGGCCGGCGGTGTTGAAGGCGGTCTCGTGTACGGTCTGTCTTCGGCGGCGCGGGCTGAAATCGAAACCAAGGGCGCTTCGACTCTGTGCGTCGACCTGCGGCCCGATCGCAGCGAGGAACAGCTTCGTCGATCGCTTTCGCGGCCGCGCGGCCGCGCCTCGTTTGCGACCTATCTGCGCAAAGCCGCCGGATTGGAAGGCGTGAAAGCAGGTCTCGTGCGCGAATTGATCCCGGAAACGGAGCGCGCCGATCCGTACACGCTCGCCGCCGCCATCAAGTCGTTGGCAATTCCGCTGCGCGCCGCCCGACCAATCGAGGAGGCGATCAGCAGCGCCGGCGGCATTCTCTTCGAAGCCCTCGATGACGACCTCATGTTGCGCGACATGCCGGGAGTCTTTGCCGCCGGCGAAATGCTCGATTGGGATGCGCCCACGGGCGGCTATTTGCTCACCGCTTGTCTTGCGACCGGGCGCGCTGCCGGTGAGGGCGCGCTGCGCTGGCTCGCGGGAAAGCGTGACATATAAGGATGCCGCGCGTTTTCTCTTCATTACGTGAGAGGAGAAATAGACATGAGACGCAACATCGACGGCAACGAAGAACGCACGCGCGGCCGTTCAAATCGCAAGACGGGCTACGACGACAACTCGATGCTCGGCCGCGGACACGGTTTCGGCCCGGAAACGAGCCGCGGCATGCGCCGCCCGCGGCGCGATGAAGAGATGCCGAACCGCAACTATGGCCGGATTGCCGACGAGCGCGGTTCTGCACGCGAGAGCAGAGGCCCGGAGACGTCGCATTATCTGGAAGATGATACTTATACGCGCGGCAGCATGAGCCATCAGGGCTACGGCAGCCGCAGCAGATCAATGGAAGCGACCCGAGGCCCGCGTTCTCGCGCGCGCGATGAGTTCGACGACGATCTCGTTCGATGATTGCGAATGCAGGGCCGCCGGAACTTGCTCCGCCACACGCGCATTTAGACTCCGGCCTTAACGATAAGGGAGTCTGAGATGACTGTTAACAACAATAGCAGCGGTGACGGCGGCACGAGCGGCCTTGCGTTCATCGTCGGCGCGTTGGTCGTGGTTGTCGGCCTCGGCGCGTTCCTCTACTTCGGCGCGGGCGACGGTCCGAGCGGGAGCTCGACGACGACGATCGAGCGCGTCGTTCCCGACAAGCCCGACGTCAACATCGACGCGACGATCAAGAAAGAAGAATAACGATCAGCCTTCGACCAGGGCCAGCCAGGCTTCGAGATTGGCGCGGCCCTGTGTTGAGGCCACGAGGGGTTGGCCTTGGCGCTGTAGCGCGTTGACCCAGTCTTCGAGGTCGGCCCCAGACTTGCCGATCAGACACGCTTGACGGCGCGTTTGCAGGTCTTCCATGAGGAACGAGAGCGAATGCTCCGCCGCCTGCATAACCGGGTTAAGGTGCGGCGCGTCGGCGCTGACAAACGCTAGTCCCATGACCTCTGTCCTTTGGACTTTTGAGAGGCGCCACCCTAGGGACTAAAAGGTTAACAAAGGCGAAATCGGTGCCGAATCAGTTCGTCCGGACTGCAAAATAGGCCATCATTTCCGAGCCGTCGGCGAACTTCAGCTTCATAGGCACGGTCTCCCCCACTTTAAGGGGCGCCTTCAGGCCCATGATCATGATGTGACCGCCGGCTGGGGTCAGCTCGGCCCTCCCGCCCGCCGGGATCGGCACGGATTTCACCATGCGCATTTTGACGATATCCCCCTCCGTCACGGTTTCATGGATTTCGGCTTTTGCCCCGTCGGCCATCTCCAGGGCGACGAGGGTGTTTCCTTTGCCGGATTGATCGACCAGCGCCATGTAGCCAGCGGTCGCCCGGGATTGTCCGAAGGTCACCCGGACCCAGGGATCCTCGATCTTTATACCCGGTTCAGCGGCTGAAAGCGGCAGCGCGACGGTCATCGCAAGCAGAGCCCAGCGCAACATCCTAAAATCTCCTTACGTTTGACCCGCGCTCCTATGGTAAACGGCGCGCCCATGTTGCGTATCGACAATCTTACTTACCGTATCGGGCCGCGGCTCCTTCTTGAAGGGGTCAATGCTTCCATCAATGCCGGCGACCGCGTCGGGCTGGTGGGCCGGAACGGCACGGGCAAGACCACGCTGCTGCGCTTGATCTCCGGCGACGCCGGCCCGGAGAGCGGCGGGATCGAGGTGCCGCGCCGCTGGCGCGTCGGGATCACCCGCCAGGAAGCCCCCGGCGGCGACAAGAGCTTGATCGATACCGTGCTCGCCTTCGATCCCGAGCTGACCTCGTTGATGAGCGAGAGCGAAACGGCGACCGATCCTTTCCGCATCGCGGAGATCCACACCCGGCTCGCCGACAAGGACGCCTATAGCGCACCGGCGCGCGCGGCTGCCATTCTCGCCGGGCTCGGCTTCGACGAAGCGGCCCAGCAGCGGTCCTGCAGCTCCTATTCAGGGGGCTGGCGGATGCGGGTGGCGCTCGCGGGCCTCCTGTTCACCCAGCCTGAACTTCTGCTTCTCGACGAGCCTACCAACCATCTCGACCTCGAGGCGACGCTCTGGCTCGAGGAATATCTCCTGCACTATCCCGGCACGATCCTGATGGTCAGCCACGACCGCGATCTGCTCAACCGTGCGGTGAATGCCGTCCTCCATCTCGAAAACGCCAAGCTCACCCTTTATCAAGGCAACTACGATCGCTTTGAAGCGACGCGGCGGATGCAACTCGAGCAGAATGAGAAACTGCGCGCAAAGCAGATGGCGCGGCGTGCGCAGCTCGAAGGCTTCATCAATCGTTTCCGCGCCAAGGCGTCGAAGGCGAAACAAGCGCAGTCGCGAATCAAGATGCTCGAGCGCATGCAGCCGATCGCAGAACATCACGAAGAGGCGTCCATCGACTTCAGCTTCCCTGAAATCGACATGCTCGCGCCGCCCCTATATGCGCTCGACCGCGTCGCCGTCGGTTATAACGGCAGACCCGTGCTCTCGAACGTTTCCTTGCGCCTGGACAACGAGGACCGGATCGGCATCCTCGGCGCCAACGGCAACGGCAAGTCCACGCTGGTCAAGCTTCTCGCGGGCAGGCTGGCACCGCTGGACGGCGAAGTCTCTCGCTCTTCGAAACTGCGGGTCGGCTATTTTGCGCAGCATCAAGCCGATGAGCTCGACCTCGCGGCGACGCCGATCGTTGAAATGAGCCGGCGTCTCGAGAAGGCGTCCGAGCAACAGGTCCGCAACCATCTCGGCCGCTTCGGTTTCACACAGCAGCGCTCGCAGACGACGATCGCCAACCTTTCAGGGGGCGAAAAGGCGCGCCTTCTTTTTGCGCTCATGACCTTGTCGAAACCGCATATCCTTCTTCTCGACGAACCGACGAACCATCTCGACATGGATTCCCGTGAATCTCTCGCCGCCGCGATCAATGCGTTCGAGGGCGCCGTCGTGATCATTAGCCACGATCCGGCCGTCATCGAGATGACCGCCGATCGCCTCTGGCTTGTCGAGAACGGCCGCGTCTCCAGCTATGAAGGTGATCTCGAAGACTATCGTCAGCGGACTCTGAAGGCACGGGACGGCGACGCCGCAGAAGCGCCGGCAAAGTCGGGCGAGGACGATCGCAAGGTTCAGCGTCAGCGATCAGCCGAGCGCAGGCAGTCGCTGGCGCCGCTCAAGAAAAAGGTCGAACAGGCGGCCGCGGCGGTGACCAAACTGGAGGCGGAAAAAGCCCGCCTCGCGGCCAAGCTCGCCGATCCGGAACTCTACGGCAATAGTGCGAAAGCCCTGGAGGTTCAGCGGGACCTCGGCCGCATCGAGCGTGAGCTCGCGGCGGCGGAGGAAGTGTGGATGGGCTTGGAAACCGAGCTCGAGCAGGCGGAAAACGCCGCGTAAACCACGATCAATCAAATAGTTGCGAGCCGGCAACGGAGGGCCTACGGACCCAGCGAAACTTGGGTATGATGGCGGAACATCGTGCGCCGAACATCCAATCATTCAGGGCGGAGGCATCACGGTGTGTTTATTGACCTTGCGCCCGCGTAACATCGCGCCTTTGAGCGCCCAGGGGAGGATCTGATCATGCGTATTCTGCCACTTGCCGCCGCGTTCGTTGCCATGTCGCTTGCCGCAGAAGCGCTTGCGCAAGCCGCCGCGCCGGCGGGGCAACAGCGCCGCGAACTTTCCGCAGAGGATAAGGCCCTCAATGCCAGCCTGAGCGGGATGATCAAGACGGTGCCGATCCTCTCTTCGATGGAACGCGTCGAGATCAAGGTTCCGATGAAACTTGCCATGATCAGCGCCATGACGGGCGACAAGGCCGGGAACATCTACATCCTGCACCGCCCGAAGGAGGGCGATCCGATCGTCGTCGTGGACAGGAACGGAAAGATCCTGCGCAGCTTCGGCAAGGGCAACTACACCATCCCGCACAGCATCCACATCGATCCGCAGGGCAATGTCTGGACCACGGACGCCAATACCTCGAAGGTCCACAAGTATTCGCCGGAAGGCAAACAGCTCTTGGAGATCACCGTGGGTGAAATCCCCGATCCCAAGCGCCCGTTCTGCAGCGTGACGGGGATTGCGTTTCCCGCAAACGGGAACGTCCTGATCTCCGACGGCTACTGCAACGCGCGCATTCTCGAATACACGCAGGACGGCAAGCGCGTGAAGGAATGGGGCGCGAAGGGCAAAGGGCAAGGCGAATTCACACTTCCGCATGACGTCACCGTCGGGGCCGGCGGAACGATCTTCGTCGCCGACCGCGAGAACGGCCGCGTGCAATGGTTCGACGCGAGCAATAAATACCTCGGCGAGAAGCTGATCGGCGGGCGTCTTTACAGCGTCGCCCCGGCGCCGGACGGCGTCTATGTCGGTGTCGCCGCCAAGGGCGGGCCGTCGCTCGATACCGACGCGAATATCTTCAAGATCAATACCAAGACCGGCGCCGTCGAAGGCCGGCTCGAGATGATGTCGCATGAAACCGAAGTCGGCGCGGACGGTACGATCTATCCCGGTACCGCGGACCTCATCCAGAATCCTGATCCGAACCAGTCGACTCTGGTCGTCTATCGCACGAAGAAGTGATGCCGCTTGAGGCCCGAGGATCTGCGCCTAGTGCGGATCCTTGGGCGCTTCGGGAAACTCCACGATGAAGTGCGTCATCGTATCTTTCCTGGCCGAGATCTTTCCCTGGATCTGGCGCGACAGCGTACGCACCAATTGAAGGCCGAGGCCTTTCGTCTTTTCGACGTCGAAACCGTCGGGCAGTCGCGCTCCCGTGTCCGAGACGATCAGCGTGACGTCGCCTTTATGGCGCCTGAGCACGACATCGACCCGCCCACCTTGCCCGGCGCAACCATGCTGGATCGCGTTTGCGATCAATTCGCCCGCGATCAGCGACAGCGGCATGACGAGATCCATTCCCCACGACACGCGCTCGGCGTCGACTTTGAACGCGCACGAAGCGTCGGGAGCGGCGCGATTGGTGACGTGACACAAGTCTTCCAAATGCGTTTTAAAGTCGATCTCGTGCCCGGAACGATAGAGGCTTCCATACACCGTTGAGATTGTCGCGAGGCGGCGGCCGGCTTCGTTGAGGGCCGCCTGCGTAGTGGCGTCGGCGCGCCGCGCTTGGATCTGCAAGAGTGACGAGACGATCTGCACGTGGTTCTTCACGCGGTGCTGCAGTTCGCGCAGCAATTCCTTTTCATGCTCCTCAAAGTCCGCGACGTGCTCCGCAATCCGCATCAGCCAGCCGACCATGACTGCTCCGAGCGAACCGGTCGCGATATAAATACCGACGGCGAGCATGACGCGCGGCGTCAGATTCAGGCCCATGACCGGCGGAATGAGCAAATACCAGGCGGCGAATGCACTGGAGACGACGGCAAAAATGCCTGCTCCAATCCCGCCGAAGAACGTCGCGAGGATGATGCCTGGAAAGAAAAGCAGAAACGGCACGCCTTCGATCAGATCCCCGAGCGCGAGCCTGATGCCGAGGGTGATCGCGATAACGACGAGCGCCGCTGAAAACCCTTTGACGGGGTTTGCGCGTAATCCGCGCGTACGCAAGACCGCTTGTTGTACGGCGTTTAGAGCGGGGCTCAGCGGCTTTGAATTGGGCGGGGGCATTGGAGACGTTACCGGCGGCAGTTTCGGTTATCTGATAACGCCGCGCAATAATGGCAAGTTTCACGGTGCGCGAGAAATTGTCGCCGGTGCGGACAACCGCGCCGCGGCCGGCTAGGCGGTGGCGTCCGCAGCATCCGGCGACCAGGCCTGACCCCGGGCGATCGATACGATCTCCGCGAGGCCCTGGCGCATGTCGGTCATAATGAACTCCCCCTTGGCGCCCGGACCGCCGGACTTCGGATTTGGGAATCGGATGACCCAGGCATTCATTTTCACCGTGAGACCGCAGAGAACGCTTCCCACCTTCACTTGCGTATCTTCGATATAGGCCTTCACCTGCTCGAACTTTGCAGCGGTGAGGTTATTCCACATGTCCTGCGACATGGTTCCGAAATCCTGGAAGGTGCGCTTGAGGAAGTTGACGAGTCCCTGGATCAGTTTTTCGACCTTGTCCATCTCGGCCATCAGCGGACGGTCGTTGCGCACCTGCATACTCTTGCGCATGTCTTTCATGGCGTAGATGAAGGCTTCCAGGAGCGGCCCTAAGCGATCGAGGCACTGATTGTAGTAGGACAGCGACATGAAGATGTCGCCGTAGTTCTCCAGGAACCTGGGAATCTGGTCGATAGAGATCTTCAGCTTCTCCGCCATCTGCTTGAGCCGCGCCAGGGCCTTCTTGACGTCCGGATCCTTGAACAGGGCGATGATGTCCTCGAACCGCGAGATGCCTTTGCTGTCGTCGCCGTAGATCTCCTTGATCAGCGGAAGCGTAAAGCGCGACATGTAACCGGTGAGCTGCTTGTTCTTCTCGTCCGACAGCCGAAGGTCGTCGTAATTGTTCACCGGGATGCCGCGTTCGCGCAGCGTCCGACGCAGGCTGTAAACATCGAAGCTCGGGAGCGGGGCGAGGGAGTGCAGGATCGAAAGATCCGGGTGCCCGGCGCCTTCGCGCCATTTGAAATGTTGGGGCAGGTCGCGGATTGCAATCTGGCCGCTTCCGGTTTCGCGCTCCGCGTAAAGCTCCAGCACGCCTTCGAGGTGGCTGTTCTTCACGAGGCGGGAACGCGCAAGCCCCTCGGTCTTAAACGGAATTATTCTGAGGGGCAAAATGAACAGCGAATCAATATCACTGTCCACAATTGGGTTTGTCATTTGTTCCGCGCCACGGGGCTATGCCCGGGTTGTACCGTGCAAACCTCTATACACCAACGAGCGAGTGAACGCTCCGTTGCGTGCATAGGTATATACAAAGGCGACCCTTCTATACAGGCAAGTACGGAATCGCAACTATATCACGCGCCCGCGCAGCCTAAAGGTATCGGGGAGCAGTTAATCCCGTGTTAGTCCCGCGTAACGGGAGGTTAAGTCTTAGCTGTCGCTCGTGGAATTCAGCGCTTCCTCAAGCTCGAAGAAGGATGGCTGCACCTTTGTCGGGACATTGCCGCGGCCGATCTCCACGGAAACCTGCGGCGCGTTGCCGTTCAGGTGCGCGACAAGGACGTCGCGGATAATCAGATAGAACTGATGCTCTTCGCCCATGACCTGGTTGAGACGCACGGCAAAGGGTCCGACCACGGTGTAGGCGAGGAACACGCCGAGGAATGTTCCGACCAGGGCCGATCCGATCATTCCGCCGAGCACTTCCGGGGGTTCGGTCACGGACTGCATCGTGTTGATGACCCCTAGCACGGCGGCCACGATCCCGATCGCCGGCAGACCGTCGGCCATGGTCTGCAGGGCCTGCTGCGGCAGCAACTTCTCGTGGTGGTGCTTCTCGAGCTGGGACTCCATGGCGTCGAACACCTGATGCGGATCGTCGAGATTCATCGACAGCATGCGCAGGGTGTCGCAGATGAAGTCGACCGCGAAATGGTCGTTCAGGATGCGCGGGTACTTCTGGAAGATCGTGCTTTCCTCGGGTTTTTCGATGTGACTTTCGATCACCAGGATGCCCTTGGACTTGATCATCTTGGTGATCGTGAACAAGAGGCACAGCATGTCCTTGAAATCTTGTTCCTTCCAGTGCGGGCCGGAAAAGACCTGCTTGATGCCTTTGCCCACACCCTTCAGGGTGTCGACGGAATTACCGACGATCATCGCGCCGATCGCGCCGCCGAAGATGGTCATGAGTTCGGTCGGAAGAGCGGCGAAGATCACGGACATACTGCCGCCGTGAAGGATGAAGCCGCCAAACACCATCACGAAAACGAAAACAATCCCGACGATTCCAACCATGGCGAAAGAAGCCCCTGATCCCCTGAGCGGCCAAAAACGGCGCTAACCCCACAAATCCAAGGGGGCACCCTAGCACGAATCGTTATTAAAAGGTTTAATCGGAAGGGTATAAAGCCACTAGAATGCAGCGGGTAAAGAGCGAGATACGTGTACAGGCGTGGGTCCGGCGCTGCGCGGCGCAGGGGTTAATGGCGACGGTGGCGCGGAAAGGCGATGTGGAGGCGGGGGCCGTTATGCTCAAGGTCAATCGGTTTGCCGCCGGATGCGAAGTCTTCTCGGGCGTCAGCGCGCCCGACGGCGGTGAGGCCTGGTTGAGGGCCAGCGGCCCGAAGCCCATTCCCGAAAAGGACGCAGATGCGTATCTTGCCCGCCAGGCTAAATACGACCCGGATCTGTGGGTGCTTGAAATCGAAGACCCGAAGGCTCAATTCACTTTAGACGGACCAATTCTCGATGTCTGACAAACAACCGAAAAACAAAGGCGCCCAGGTTTCTCCTAGCGCAGAGGCGGCCAAGGTTCCGCCGGCGGCGGGCGCGGCCGACCAAGCCGCGATGTGGAACGACGAGAAAATTACACGGCTGAAGAAGCTGTGGTCCGAGGGCCTGACGACCGGCGAAATCGGAAAGCGCCTCGGCGTTTCCAAGAACGCCGTGGTCGGCAAGGCCCATCGCCTCGGTCTCAAGGGCCGCCCGTCGCCCATCAAGCGTCAGCCGAACAAGCCGGTCGAAGCGAAAAAGGAAACGCGGGTCTTCACCCTCACGGACCTGTCGGCGCAGACCTGCCGCTGGCCGATCGGCGATCCGAAGCACGAGGACTTCCGCTTCTGCGGCAAGCCGGTGCACGCCGGGAAACCGTATTGCTCCGAACACTGCGCCGTCGCCTACGTCGGTTCCAGCAAGTCCTCGCGCAGTGAAGACGCGGCGTAATGGCGGAGAGGAGTCTCCGCCTCTCCAAGGACGAACTCTCCGAGGCTCTCGATAGGGCGTTTCCGGCCGGCGCGCGCCCGCTGCTGGGCGAGCTCGTATCCGTCGCTCCGGGGCATGTCCGCATGCAGCTTGAGCCCGCGCCTGTAATGTTGCGCCCGGGCGGCATCGTCTCCGGCCCGGCGCAGGTCGCGCTGATCGATGTCGCCGCCTATGCCGTCATTCTCGCGCACATCGGCGCGGTTGAGATGGCCGTGACTTCGACCCTGTCGGTGAACTTCCTCCGGGCGTGCAAGGCGGCGACGATGTTCGTCGATGCGCGGATCCTCAGACTCGGACGGCGCATCGCCAGCGTCGATGCGCGCATCTGGCAGGACGCCGAAGACGATCTCGTCGCCCAAGCAACACTCACATACGCCATTCCGACCTAGACACAGATTGGAGCCCACGGCCGTGCTGCATCCCGTCGAATCCTTCAGCCGCATCGGCGAGGAAAACGCCTTCGCCGTATTGGCGCGCGCAAGCGAACTCGAGCTCCAAGGCAGGAGCATCATCAGTCTCGGGATTGGGCAGCCCGATTTCCGTACGCCGGACCATGTTGTCGAGGCGGCGATCAAGGCGCTGCGCGATGGGCATCACGGTTATACGCCGGCGACTGGCATCCGGCCGCTCCGTGAAGCGGTAGCGGCCGATCTGCACCGCCGTTTGGGTGTCGAGGTCTCGCCGGACCTGGTGCTCATCGTACCTGGCGGCAAGGTCACGATGTTCATGGCCATCCTGATGTTCGGCGAACCGGGCGCCGAGATCATCTACCCCGACCCCGGCTTTCCGATCTACCGCTCGATGATCGAATTCACGGGGGCGACGCCAATCCCGTCGCACATGCGCGAGGAGAACGGTTTTGCCTTCTCCGCCGACGAGACGCTTGCATTGATCACGCGCAAGACGCGGCTGTTGATCCTGAATTCGCCGGCCAATCCGACCGGCGGCGTGACGCCCAAGAGCGAAATCGACAGGCTCGCGGCCGGGCTCGAAAAGCATCCCGACGTCGCCATCATGTCCGACGAGATCTACGGGCAGATGACTTATGACGGCTTCGTGCACCAGACGCTGCTGGCGTACCCGCAGCTGCGCGACCGTCTCATCCTGCTCGATGGGTGGTCCAAGACCTACGCCATGACCGGATGGCGAATGGGTTATTCCGTATGGCCGAAGTCGCTTTACACCGCAGCGCGCAAACTCGCGGTCAATTCGTACTCCTGCGTCAATGCGAGCGCGCAGTACGCGGGCCTTGCTGCGCTCACGGGGCCGCAGGACTCCGTGAAGGCGATGCTCGCCGAGTTCGATCGTCGGCGCCAAGTGGTGACGGAGGGTCTCAATCGTTTGCCGGGTGTCTCCGCAATCGCGCCGCGCGGGGCCTTCTACGCCTTTCCCAACATTTCCAAGACCGGCTGGAAAGCCAAGGCGCTCAGTTCGGCGATGCTCGAGGAGGCGGGAGTGGCGACGATCGGCGGGCCGGACTTCGGTGTCTACGGCGAAGGCTACATTCGGCTGTCCTACGCCAACTCGATGGAAAACATCAAAAAGGCCCTTGAGCGCATGGGCGAGTTTCTGTCGAGCCGTAAACCGGCCTAGCCGGCGGAGAAGCGCGGTTCCTTGCCATCAAGCACCGCTTCCAAGTTGTCGATCGCGAGCATCATCATGGCGCTGCGCGTTTCCAAGGTGGCGGTACCGAGATGCGGAAAGAGGAAGGCGTTCTCCAGCGTCTTGTAACGGGGATCGATCGCGGGCTCGCCCGCATAGACGTCGAGGCCGATGGCAAACAGTTTCCCGCTTTTCACCGCCGCGATCACCGCGTCGTCATCGACAAGCGGCCCGCGAGCCGTGTTGACGAGGACGGCGCCGTCCTTCATCCGCGCAATGCGCGCGGCATTCATGATTCCTTTGGTCTGAGGCGTCAGCGGCGCATGCAGCGAGACGACGTCGCTCTGGGCGAGCATATCGTCGAGATCGGGCACGAAGGTCGCGCCGACCTGGACGTCGTGGGGTACGCGCTGTTCATCGTGGTAGATGATTTTCATGCCGAAGGCCCGCATGCGCTGCGCGACCGCGAAACCGATGCGCCCCAAGCCATAGATCCCGAGACTCTTGCCGGTGATTTGCATGCCGAGATGCTGGGTCGGGCGGATGCCGATCCATGCGCCGGAACGCAGCAGACGTTCACCGTCGCTTGCGCGCCGCGTGGCGCCGAGGATCAAAAGCGCGGCGGTGTCGGCAGTGGCGTCGGTAAGAACGCCGGGCGTGTGTCCGACGCGGATGCCGCGCGCCTTGGCGGCGTTAAGATCGATGTGCTCGAAGCCGACCGATACCGTCGAGATGACGCGCACCGAATCATCGAGACGCTTTATGGTCTCGGCGCCGAAGGGTTCCGTCGGTGTGATGAGAAGGCCCACGGCTCCGGCGCAGTGCGCGGCCAAAGATTCCGGCGTGTATGTGGCTGAATCGTCGCCAAGCTTGACCGCATATCGTTCAGCGACCCGATCCTCGGCGGCTTTAACCAAGCGGCGCGTGATCGCGACCAGGGGCCTGTCGGTCATGAGCAAAGTCCTGTGATGAGCAACTTGCGGTAGATTTGTTGATTTATCCCTAGCGTAGATTATCTTTTCCCAAGTTTGCCAGGGGTGTTACAAGCTATTCCAGCGGGTTTTGAGAGGGCTGGCGGTTGACGTTAGCGGTCAAATTCTGGGGCGTCCGCGGCAGTATTGCGTGCCCGTCGCCGGACCATGTTGTCTATGGCGGCAATACCAGTTGCCTCGAAATATTTGCGGGCGACGAGCGGATTATTATGGATGCCGGTACCGGCATCCGCAATCTCGGCCAGGATTTCATCAAGGACGGCGTGAAAAAGGGCACGCTGCTGCTCACGCACTCCCATTGGGACCACATCAACGGCTTTCCGTTCTTCGGACCGGCGTTCATGTCGCAGAGCCGCTTCACGATCGCAGCCGGCCATCTCTACAACGCCGGGGGCATCGAGAACGTGCTCGCAAGCCAAATGGCCAATCCGACGTTTCCGGTTCCTCTCGAAGCGTTGCAGGCGGCGCTGACGTTTGAAGATTTCAAGGCCGGCGAAAGCTGGGCGCTCGACGGCGGCGTGAGGATCGTCACCGCGCCGCTCAATCATCCGAACGGCGCGACCGGTTATCGCATCGAGCACGGCGGCAAAGCCATCTGTTATGTCACCGATACCGAACACGTCATCGGCAAGCCCGATCAGACGATCCTGAAGCTGATCGAAGGCGCCGACATCGTCGTCTATGACTGCACCTACACCGACGCCGAGTTCAAGGCAAAAATCGGTTGGGGCCACTCCACGTGGCAGGAAGGCATCCGTCTATGCAAGATGGCCGGCGCCCGCCAGCTCGCCATTTTCCATCACGATCCTGATCATAATGACGACTTCATGCGTCAGGTGGAGATGGATGCGCGCAAGGAGTGGTCGGGCAGTGTCGTGGCGCGCGAACAAATGATTCTCGTTGCCGGCGGTTAGTTGATCCCTTGTCATTGCCAGAACTGATCCGCCGGGACGAATACCCGGCCACTGCAATCGTGCAGGCCAAGTGGCTGCTGGGCAAACTCGTCGTTCGACATACGGCGGGCGGCGTGATGATCGGCCGCATCGTCGAGACCGAAGCCTATCTTCACAACGATGCGGCGGCGCATTCCTTCCGCGGGATGACGCCGCGCAACCGATCGCTGTTTCTCGAGAAAGGCCACGCCTACGTTTACATCGCCTACGGCGTCTCGATGATGCTCAACGTCAGCGCCGGGAAGGAAGGCGTCGGCACAGGTGTCTTAATTCGTGCCCTCGATCCCGTGACCGGTATTGAGCTGATGGAGAAGAACAGGGGGCTCAGCAAGCGTCTCGATCTCACGCGCGGTCCCGGACGTCTCGCGCAAGCGCTCGCCGTCGACCTTTCGCTTCAGGGTCACGACCTGTGTCGTCGTGGTCCCTTGTGGCTGGGCAAGGACGGTCATAAGGTGGGGGCAATCGGCAAGAGCAAGCGCATCGGCATCACCAAGAACGCCGAGCCGCTGTTGCGATTCTATGTGAAGGGGAATCCCTTCGTCAGCGGGCCGAAAGCCCTCAGCCCGCCGTAGGGAATTCGGTTCCGTAAGGCCTGGTGATCAGCTCAAGGAGATGGCCGTCGGGGTCGTCGAAGTAGACTCCGCGCCCCCCGAAGAAGTGATTGATCTTGCCGGGCTGCTGTTTTCCGGGATCGGCCCAGTAAGTGATCTTGCGCACCTGAATACGGGCGAAGAAGCGGTCGAACTCCTCGTCGCTCACGAGGAAGGCGTAGTGCTGAATGTTGAGTGCGAAATCGACCGCGTAGTAGTCCAGCGACACGCCGTTGTCGAAATCGACGATCATGAAAGGCCCGAAAGGCCGGGGCGCGGGACGATCCAACAGTTCCGCGAGAAACCCGGCGGAGCGCTCGTTGTCGCGGCACCAGACGATGGTGTGATTGAGCTGCGCGGCCATGCGGACAAGTCTATCGCTTCGTGAAAACGCCCACCAGTTCGACGTGATGCGACCAGGTGAACTGGTCGACGACCTTAACGGACTCCAGCGTGTACCCGCCTTGCGCAAGAATGCGGGCGTCGCGTGCGAAGGTGACGGGATTGCAGGAAACGCCGACGAGCCGCTGCACTTTGCTCGACGCCATGGCGCGGGCTTGTGCTTCGGCGCCGGCCCGGGGCGGGTCAAACACGACCGCGTCGAATGGCTTGATCTCGTCGGCGTCGAGGGGCGCACGGAAAAGATCGCGGCGCACGGCGCGCAATGGCTTCGCTCCCTTGGCTTTATCGAGGGCGCGCACGGCAGATTCTGCGCTCTCGAACGCATCCACGCGCCCGCGTTGGAGCATGGCGCCGGCAAAGGTGCCGCAGCCGGAAAAGAGATCGGCAACGACGCCGCTGGCCGGCAGGGCGCTCATCACCGCGGCAACAAGAGCATCCTCTCCCGCCTTGGTGGGCTGAAGGAAGGCCAGCGGTGGAAGCGCGACGTCGAGCACACCGAATCTCGCGACTAGAGGTGCGCGTTCGACCATCACTTCGGGCTCGTCGAAATCGCGCGCCCGCCAGTCCAGTCGATTCACCCCAAGCGTTTCCGCGGCTTGAGCGGCCGCCTCGTACACATGGAGGTCGGGTCGGCTTTTCTTGCCGACGGGTCCGGTAACGACGACGTCGAACTGACCATTGACCGTTTGGATAAAAATATCGGCGGCCTTTCCCTCCTGCAGGATCGGGACGAGGGCGCCTCCGAGCTTCACACGCACGTCAAGGATGGCAGGGTCGGCCACCAGGCACTTCGCGATTTCGGTGACGGCATGGGAGCGCCGCTGGAAGTAGCCGAGCGTGACTTTGTTGTTCTTCTTGAATGCGGCGAAAGTCGCGCGTCGCCGCGTGGCGCCGGAAATAAAGACGGGATCGAGCCACGCTTCGGGTTCGACGTCCTGCCGGCGGAGAGCGGTGCGTACGGTTTCAACCTTCCAGTCGCGATAGAACGCCTGGCTTGCGTGTTGCAACGTGCAGCCGCCGCAGACGTCATAGTGCGCGCAGGGGGCTGGAACGCGGTGCTGGGAAGGTTCGACGACGCGCAGGAGTTCCGCGCGTTGGATGCCGCCCGCTGGTTTTTGGATTTTTGCCTCGACGACATCGCCGGGAAGCGTGCGGTCCACATAGATGCGTTCGCGCGCGGCCCGATGGATGCCGTCACCCAGCGGAGCGAGATCGTGGATTTCGAGACGCGCAGACATGAGGTTGAGCTCGTGACCTGGGGCCCGGGAATAGATCCCAGGGTCATTCGCGAAGCTGGGCTTCGCGAAAAATGGCTCCGGCGACAGGGCTCGAACCTGTAACCCCGCGGTTAACAGCCGCGTGCTCTACCATTGAGCTACGCCGGAACACATACGCAATTGGAGGCCGAGGCCGGAATCGAACCGACGTACGGGGATTTGCAGTCCCCTGCATGGCCACTCTGCCACTCGGCCGTTCACGGCCCACGGGGTCAGGCCCCGTGCCGCCATCCCCCTCAACGAACATTGCATGACAATGGGTCCGTCGAAGGAAGCGCTATATAGATGGCCAGCTCCGCCGGGGTCAAGCACGAGAGTTGGCTTTTTTCCAATTGCCGGAAGTGGTTGGCCGGCGTTGTGAATTTCTGTTGGGCCGCGTATAAGCTGCTCCAATCTCGCTTAGCAATTTGGGGGCTTTCAATGGACTTCGCCGCCGCGCGCCGCAAAATGGTGGCCAGCCAGGTCCGCACCAACAAAGTGACCGATCCGCTGGTCAGCGGAGCGATGGAGCAGGTGCCGCGGGAATACTTTGTCCCCGCCGAGCGCCGGGGGGTAGCCTATCTCGATGAAGACCTTCCGCTCGGCAATGGCCGGTACATTATGGAGCCGATGGCGCTCGCACGCCTGTTGCAGCTCGCTGACGTCCAACCCGAAGACAAAGCGCTCGTCGTCGGCGCCGGCACCGGCTATAGCGCCGCCGTGCTGGCCCGCATTGCCCGGTCCGTCGTGGTGCTTGAGAACGACAATGGCTTTGCCGAGAAGGCCAGCAAGATCATGACCGAGCTGGTGATCCCAAACGTCACGGTCGTGCGCGGCGATCTTTCCGCAGGCGTGCCGGCGAAGGCGCCGTTCGACGTGATCCTGATCGACGGCGCGGTGAGCGAAATTCCCGCCGCCCTCAAGGCGCAACTCACCGACGGTGGCCGTCTCGTTGCCGTCGTGCGCTCCGGTCCCGTCGGGCGCGCGACATTGGTCACCCGGGTCGGCGATGCCTTCGGCAGCCGCACGGAATTCGATCTCATCACGCCGTTCCTGCCGGAATTTGCGCCTCAGCCGAAGTTTGTTTTCTGAGCCCTGATTTAAATAGCAGGCTATACGGTCGTTAGGCGTATTCGCGCCTTACTTCTCCGTGATGTTGCATTTTCGATACGCAAAACCGGTGGCATTACCCACTTTCTTCGGATAGAGGTTCGAGCGCGTGTGGGAAAGACGCGATGGCTGGCAATATATTTAGTGGGGCAAAGCCATATGACTATCAACCTGAGACAGCTGCTCTTGGGCAGCGCCGCCGTCGTGCTGCTCGCGCAACCCGCCGCTGCGGAAACCCTCCGCGAAGCTATGGCCCTCGCCTACGAGGGCAATCCTAACCTTCGCGCCGCCCGCGCCCAGCTGCGGGCCGTAGACGAGACCGTTCCCATCGCGCTTTCCGGCTGGCGTCCCAGCCTCCAGGTGACGGGCAACGCGTCCCGTAACCGAAACGAAAGCGAGATCATCAGCCAAGGCTCGACCGGCGGCCCGGTGAACCAGTCGGGCATGACCCTGCGCACGCAGCAGACCGTCAACGCCCAGCTCTCCCAGCCCCTGTTCCGCGGCTTCCGTACCGTCGCCGGCACGTCGCAGGCGCGCAATCAGGTGATGGCGCAACGCGCGCGCCTCGAAGCGACCGAAGCGCAGGTGCTGCTTCAAGTGGCGACGGCTTACCTCGACGTTCTGCAGTACCAGGCCGTCGTGGAAGTCCAGCGCAATAACGTTCAGGTCCTGACGCGTCAGCTCGACGCCACCAACGACCGTTTCCGCGTCGGTGAAATCACGCGCACCGACGTGGCCCAGTCCGAGGCCGTTCTTGCGGCTTCGCGTGCGTCCCTGGTCCAGGCGGAGAGCTCGCTTCAGCTTGCGCGGTCGGCGTACTTGAACGTCGTCGGGAAGGTTCCGGAAGGCCTCGTGCAACCGATGCTGCCGGCTAATCTGCCGGCGACCCTGGAAGCGGCGATCGCCGTTGCGATGGAAGCCAATCCCAATTTCGTCGCCGCGGACTACAACGCCAGGGCCGCAGAAGATAACGTTACCGTGATCCAGGGTGAGCTTCTGCCGACCGTTAACCTGAATGCGACCTATCAACGGGGATGGAACACACTCGCCGACAGATCGCGCAACGAAAGCGCCATCGCCAGCGCCCAGGTCATCGTGCCGTTGTATCAGCAGGGCGCCGAATATGCGCGGCTGCGGCAGGCCAAACACCAGTCCGGCCAGCAAAGCCTGCTGGCCGATCAGGCCCGTCTCGATGCCCGCAATACCGCCACCGCGGCGTGGGAGAATTACCAGTCGGCGACGGCGAGCATCGAGAGCTATCGCGCCGCGATCTCGGCCAACGAAATAGCCCTTGAAGGTGTGCGGCGTGAGGCGGAGGTCGGCTCTCGCACCGTGCTCGATGTCTTGAACGCCGAGCAGGCCTATCTTGCCGCTCAGGTCAGTCTGATCCGCGCGCAGCGCGACCAACTGGTCGCTGCGCACCAGATCCTCTCCGCCGTCGGCCAGTTGACGGGCGCCGATCTCATGCTCGAGACGCAGATCTACGATCCCGCCGCGCACTTCGACGACGTCGAATATCAGGCGTTCGGCAGCGATGCTGCGGCGGGCGCGGACAAGCGCCAGTAGCCGCAGCTATTCGGCGAAATTTACCTTTGTGAAGGGCAGGGGCGGTCCACCGGTAATTTGGACTGCCCCTAAATCTTTGGCCGTGTTATAGAATTCTTTAACCAATTGAACTACGGTACCCCTGAATAACCGGGAAAAACCGGTGGGGAGCGGCTAGGACTCATGAGCGCGGAAGGCCAACAAGAACCCTCGATGGAGGACATTCTCGCCTCCATTCGAAAGATTTTGTCCGAGGACGACGGTGAGGCCGCAAAGCCCGAGCCGCCGAAGGCTGCGCCTCCGCCACCCCCTCCGCCTCCGCCGCCGCCACCTCCTCCCCCACCTCCGCCCGAACCCGAGCCGATGGTGATGGAAGAGCCGGCGATGGAAGAGCCAGTGGCCTCCATCTTCGATGCGCCGCCCGAAGAAGAGCCGATCTACAATCCGGAACCGGAACCGGACATGCCCTTGCAGCTCACCGACTCAATGATGGTCGAGGAGATGCAGCAGCATCACGACTACAGCCAGCCCGAACCGGCGCCTCAGTTCCATCAGCCGTACGACTATAGCGACGGGCTGGTATCCCAGGCGGTCGCGGCGGCATCAGGCGCGTCGATCGCGCAGTTGGCCCACGCCGTGGCTCGGGAGCGCGCGGTCTCCCTCGGTAACCACGGCCTTACGCTCGAGGAACTCGTGCGCGAAATCTGCACGCCGATCCTGAAGCACTGGCTCGACACCAATCTGCCCTACATCGTCGAGCGGATCGTGAAGCAGGAAGTCGAGCGGATCGCGAGCCGGGCGGAACGCTCCTAACACGCGCAAAACCGGCGCAATTTCCTGACGTTGGTCTGTATTTCAGTCGGCGTTGCACCCTGCGCGTCGGGCGGGTAAACCCTTTGCCTTCTCTTTTGAAGGCTGGGTCCGGCTGATGCTCGATAAAACCTACAATCCCCAAGAGGTCGAGGAGGCGCTGTACGCGCGCTGGGAAAAGACCGGCGATTTCGCCGCCGATCCTTCGTCCTCGATGCGGCCCTATACCATCATGATGCCGCCGCCGAACGTTACCGGCAGCCTTCACATCGGCCACGCGCTGACCTTCACGCTGCAGGACGTGCTTATCCGCTACCACCGTATGGCGGGGCGCGATGCGCTGTGGCAGCCGGGCACCGACCATGCCGGCATCGCGACGCAGATGGTGGTGGAGCGACAACTGGAGCAGTCCGGCACGAACCGCCGCGCCTTGGGCCGCGACGAGTTCGTCCGCCGCGTTTGGACATGGAAGGAACAGTCCGGAGGCATCATCACGCACCAACTGCGTCGCCTGGGCGCCTCGCCGGATTGGAAGCGCGAACGCTTCACCATGGACGAGGGGCTCTCGCGCGCGGTGACGAAAGTGTTCGTCGAGCTCTATCGCGAAGGCCTGATCTACCGCGACAAGCGCCTCGTGAACTGGGATCCGAAGCTGCACACCGCGATCTCGGACCTGGAAGTCGAGAACCGCGAGGTGAAGGGGAAGATGTGGTACTTCAAGTACCCGGTTGAGGGCGCCGACGGCGCGTTCATTACGGTCGGCACCACGCGTCCGGAAACAATGCTTGGCGATACCGGCGTCGCTGTGCATCCCGACGACGCGCGTTACAAGGATCTTGTCGGAAAGAACTGCATTCAGCCGCTGACCCAGCGGCGGCTGCCGATCGTCGCCGACGAATACGCCGATCCCGAGAAGGGTACGGGCGCGGTGAAGATCACACCGGGCCACGACTTCAACGATTTTGCAGTCGGCAAGCGTCACAAGCTGGCGATGGTCAACGTGTTCGACCGCGACGCGAAACTCAGCGAGGAGGCGCCGGAGAAATACCGCGGCCTCGATCGCTTCAAGGTGCGCGACATGGTGGTCGCCGACATGCAGCTGCTCGAGCTGCTGGAGAAGGTCGAAGACAATGTCATGCAGATTCCCTACGGCGACCGCTCGGGCGTCGTGATCGAACCGTGGCTGACGGATCAATGGTACGCGGACGCAAAGACACTGGCGAAGCCTTGCATCGAGGCCGTCGAAACGGGGCGCACGCGCTTCGTGCCGAAGACGTGGGAAAACACGTTCTTCGAATGGATGCGCAACATCCAGCCGTGGTGCATCTCGCGCCAGCTGTGGTGGGGACACCAGATCCCCGCCTGGTATGCGCCGGACGGGCATCCATTCGTCGCATACGACGAAGCCGAAGCGCACGCGCTCGCCAAAAAACACTTCGGCAAGGACGTCAAGTTGGTGCGCGACGACGACGTGCTCGACACCTGGTTCTCATCGGCGCTGTGGCCGTTCTCGACCCTGGGGTGGCCGGAGAAGACGCCTGAACTCCGGAGATATTATCCGGGCGACGTGCTCGTCACCGGTTTCGACATCATCTTCTTCTGGGTCGCTCGCATGATGATGATGGGTCATCATTTCATGGGCGATGTTCCGTTCCGCGACGTCTACATCCACGCGCTGGTCCGCGACGAAAAGGGCCAGAAGATGTCCAAGTCCAAAGGGAACGTCATGGACCCCTTGGACCTCTGCAACACCTACGGCACAGATGCGGTGCGCTTCACCTTGGCCGCCATGGCGGCGCAGGGCAGGGACATCAAGCTCGCCGAAGGCCGCATCGCCGGCTATCGCAATTTCATCACGAAGATTTGGAACGCGGCGCGCTTCTGTCAGATGAACGAATGCGTGATCGTGCCGGACTTCGACCCGAAGTCGGTGAATTCGACGCTCAACAAGTGGATTGTCTCGAAGGCGGCGGAAGCGGCACGCGAAGTCTCCGCCGCCATCATCGGTTATCGCTTCAACGAAGCAGCCAACGGTCTCTACCAGTTCACGTGGGGCACCTTCTGCGACTGGTTCCTGGAGTTCGCAAAGCCCGTGTTCCAGGGCGCGGACGAAAGAGCGAAAGCCGAAACGCGCGCCACGGCGGCCTGGGTGCTCGACCAGATCCTGATCATCGGCCATCCGTTGATCCCGTTCGTGACCGAGACGTTGTGGGAGAGGTTGGCCGACGCGGCCGGAATCAAGCGCGCGGCGAGCCTGATGACCACGCAGTGGCCGCAGTACGAAGGCCTTGCCGCGCCCGACGCGCAGGCGGAGATGGACTGGGTGGTGAACATAATCACCGCGATCCGCTCGGTGCGCTCGGAGATGAATGTCCCGGCCGGTTCGCAGATCACGGCGCTGGTGAAGGACGCAAACCCCGACACCGCGGCGCGGCTTAACACCCATAATGCGCTGATCTGTGCCAACGCACGTCTGGCATCGATTGCCGCGACGGACAAAGTGCCGCCGAGTTCGGCGCAGGTCGTTGTGGGCGAAGCCACGGTCCTGCTGCCGCTCGAAGGCGTGATCGATTTCGCGAAAGAACGGGAACGCCTCAAAAAGGAGATCGCAAAACTCGAGGCCAATATCGCCGGTATCCAAAGGAAGCTCGCGAACGAAGCTTTTGTGGCGAAGGCGCCGCCCGAGGTGGTGGAGGAAAACCGCGAGCGCATCGCCGCCGATGAGGCCGCGCGCGCGAAGTTCAAGGACGCTCTCTCGCGGATCAGCGACTAACGCGGGCTCCAGACCTCGGTCGGCGCCTCCGACAAAGGACTCCCGATCCGGCAGCCGAACCGCTAGCTTCAATCCTATAGGATTTCTGGTCCTTGAATAGGAAGCGGGGTACACCATGCCTGATGACGCGAAGCGGCCGGCCAAGTTCGACAAGTCCAAACTGCCCAGCCGGCACACCACCGAGGGTCCGGCGCGCGCCCCGCACCGCGCCATGTACCACGCCATGGGTCTTACGGAGGAGGAGATCCACGCGCCGCTGATCGGTGTGGCCACGTGCTGGAACGAAGCCGCCCCCTGCAACATCGACCTCACGCGCCAGGCGCAGTTCGTGAAGGAGGGCGTGAAGAGCGGCGGCGGCACGCCGCGGGAGTTCACGACGATCACGGTCACCGACGGGATCGCCATGGGCCATCAGGGCATGAAGTTCTCGCTGGCGTCGCGCGACTGGATCACGGACTCCGTCGAGCTCACCGTGCGCGGCCATTCCTATGACGCTCTCGTGGGGCTCGCCGGCTGCGACAAGTCTCTGCCGGGAATGATGATGGCGATGCTGCGCCTGAACATCCCGAGCGTGTTCCTGTACGGCGGGGCGATCATGCCCGGCCACTTCAAGGGTAAGGACGTCACCATCGCTGATGTGTTCGAAGCGGTCGGCAAACATGCCGCGGGCGATATGTCGGACAAGGATTTGCACGACCTCGAGTGCGTCGCCTGTCCGTCGGCCGGCGCGTGCGGCGGCCAGTTCACGGCCAACACCATGGCCACGGTGAGCGAGGCGATTGGGCTCGCGATCCCGGTGTCCGGCAGCGTTCCGGCGACGATCCGCGAGGCCCGGGACCATTACGCGCGCGAAGCCGGCGCGGCGGTGATGAACCTCCTGCGCCTTGGCATCCGCCCGCGCGACATCTGCACCAAGAAGGCGTTTGAAAATGCGGCGCGCGTCGTGGCCGCCTCGGGCGGGTCGACCAACGCGGGTTTGCATCTGCCGGCCATGGCCCACGAATGCGGCATCAAATTCTCGCTCGATGAGGTCTGCAGGATCTTCAACGAAACGCCCTACATCGCCGATATGAAACCGGCCGGGAAATATGTCGCCGCCGATCTCTATCGCGTGGGCGGCATTCCGGTTCTCATCAAGGCGCTGCTCGACGGAGGCTACCTGCACGGCGACTGCATCACCGTGACGGGCAAGACGCTGGAAGAGAATATGAAGGGCGTCGTGTTTCCCACCGACCAGGATGTGGTGTACCCGACCTCACGGGCCATGTCGCCGCGCGGCGGTGTGACGGGGCTGAAAGGTTCCCTCGCGCCGCAGGGCTCGATCGTCAAGATCGCGCATATGGAAAAGCTGCAGTTCCGCGGACCGGCGCGCTGCTTCGACAGCGAGGAGGCCGCCTTCGCCGCCGTGCAGGCGCGCAAGTATAAGGAAGGCGACGTCATCGTCATCCGCTACGAAGGCCCGCGCGGGGGGCCCGGTATGCGCGAGACCCTCGCGACCACCGGCGCCATCTCGGGGCAGGGAATGGGCGATAAGGTCGCCCTCGTGACCGACGGCCGTTTTTCCGGCGCGACACGCGGGTTGTGCATCGGCCATGTCGGCCCGGAGGCCGCCGTCGGCGGCCCCATCGCGCTGGTGAGGGACGGGGACATCATCGCGATCGATGCGGAGAAGGGGACCATCGACTTGGAAGTGTCCAAGGAAGAGCTTGATCGCCGCCGAGCCGCGTGGACGCCGCGCAAGAACGAATATCAGTCCGGCATCCTGTGGAAGTACGCCCAACTGGTCGGCGACGCTTGCGACGGAGCGGTGACGCATCCGGGCGCAAAGGCCGAAACCCATGTATATGCGGATATTTGAATGGGCGGCTGACCCTACCGGTTGTCGCGTCGTCGGGGCCGACGGCCTTGGGACCGAACTCCATTTGTTCAAAGCGTCAGAATAGTCGCCCCGAGAGGGGCGCGACCTCCATTCCTGCAAGCTTCGTGTTAGTGTGTCTCGTCAGTCATTGATCGGGCGCTTATGAAAATCACAACGGATCTTAGGGTGTCGGACATCATTTCGGTCAGCGTACGGAACTATTTCGCGAACCGGGCGCGCTACGTCGTATGCATCCTGGTCGCGATAGCCTACGGCCTGTACCTGGTGAACGACCTCGGCCTGCCCGCCGACCGGCGGGCGTGGATGATCTACATCGCCGGCGGCGTCGTCTTCGCGGTCGCGTTCTTCGTTCTTTTCCTCATCGTCGGGACGTTGAATGCGATCCTCATGGTGCGGCACAGCGCCGGCGTTATCGGACCGCATGAGATCCAAGTGCTGCCGGAAGGGCTGCGGGACGTCACGCCGGTTACGGACTCCCTGACACGCTGGCCTGCGATTTTCCGCATCACGCGCCGCGGGCCTTATCTTGCGTTCTGGATCTCTCCCTATCTTGCGCATCTCGTGCCGGCGCGGGCATTCGCCGATGCGGAAGCCTTCGCGGCGTTCGAGCGGCTCGCGCGCGCGTACTTCAAGGGTGAGCAGGTCTCATCGGCCCGGGTGGCGAGCGCGCCGTCGCGGATACAGGTTTCCACCGATCCCGCGCTCTGGAAGCGGCCTGCGACAAGTTAGCGTCCGCCGTCGTCGCACGTCACGGCCGGCCCTGAATATAGTGCGGCGGCGATGAGCGCGGGCAAATAAGAGGACGTCAGCTCTCCAACACCAAGCAGAGCCGACCTTTGTGGATCGGCTCTGCAATTCCTGCCAGGGCATAGGGCACCCGGCCGGTGGATGTCTTGGTTATGCAGCCGCGGCAACGTTCGTGCGGGCCGTATAACGGCGGCTGACGAACAAGCCCACGAGTCCAAGGCCAAGCAGGGCGACCGGCAGGGGCTCCGGGACCGAGGTGTGCATCGCAAGGACGAAACCGACGTTATCGGAGGTCGTACCGCTGAAGCTGTACTTGGCTTCGGTGGCGTCAAATCCAGGCGCATGCACCGTGGCGTTTCCGTAGAGATCGATGAAGCCCGGCGTCGGACCGCCGCGATCACCGATGTTCAGCGTATTCAGGTCCACCGTTACGCCGCTGTTCAGGGTGAGGTAGCCGCCGATCGGCGTGAACGAGGACAGGCTCGGGATGTCCTTGAGCTTGCCGAGATCGCCGAAGTTGATCAGATGGTCGAGATCGCCGATATCGCCTTGCGTGACAAAGATGTTGCCGCCGTTACCGATGAAAATCGAATTGGTATTGCCGAGGTGGCTGCCGGCCGGAAGATTGAAGGCGCCGCCGACGCCGAAAGACGCGAAGTTGATCGTCGCCGCTTCGGCCGACGCAGTGGCAGTGAAAGCCGCCCCGAGGGCGCCGACCGCCACGACGAGATTCCTCCATGAGCGGAGAATTTTATCCAACATTTTAACCAGACTCCTTAATCGTAGCGGCCCTGTGCCGCGTACATCCTGAAGGAGAGCAAGAAGCGTGCCAGTGGCGATCGCGTTGTTATCGCAGGATAACCGGAGGCGCGTTGTAAAAAAGCGCCGAGAGAAAGCGATGGTTGCTCACCGCTGAATGTGAGATGCGCGAGCCTCGCGCAAAAACGGACGAAAGAGTCGAAGGCAGCTCGGACGAAGCGTGTGTTCGGCATTGTAGCACACGCTTGCACGGGGCCGGGCGAGGGCGCTCCTGCGTCCAGTTCTCCGCTGAGCCGCAAACGCGGCCGCTGATTAAGCGTGCGCGAGGAACAAATGCACTATTTGAGCACTGGAGTTTCGCTTTCCATCACGAGCACTCTGTCGGACAGCGCGGCATTGACCGCGACGAGGACGCGGGGCTGTCCCGCGGTTTGGACCGAACCCGCGGGCGCCGTCGCACAGCCCGCCAGAAGCAGGCTAACGAGGACCAAGCTGCGGAACGCCATCGACCAGCTTCAAGACGGAATCTTCCACGAGAGCCTCATTGACGTCTGCGATCGTTGCGTCAGATCGCTTAACGCCTTTGGCGGGATAGCGCGTCGCCAGCACAGCGTTGATGGCGGCGCGTTTCGAGACGACATAGGCCTCTGGGCCGCCGGCTGCTTTCACGGCCGCGTCCATCGTCGGGACTTCCGGCGAGACCAGGCACTGTCCGCACAGATACCATTCATCACCGCGTTTCTCGAAAATGCCGATCCCATGTCCGACCGGAGTCTGAACGGCGAAGACGGAGATCGTGACGTTGTGGATCGGGACGAAAAGCTCCGGCGCGCCTTTGGGCTGGAGATACTCCGCCGCGAGGGCCGGCATCGTTAAGGTCACAAGGACAGCGGCGAGGGCGCGCATCGAGGCCTCAGGGACAATGGAATCCGCTTCACACTGGCCGATCGGCCGTACACCGCCTAGTTACGGCGTTTCCATCTTGGAATGGGGGCCTTAAATCTCGAGGCAACACCACACCGGCGTATGGTCGGACGCCTTCTCCTTGCCCCGCGGTTTCTTGTCGATGCCGCTCGCGGTGAGGACATCGGCGGCTTTGGGGGACAGCAACAGAAAATCGATCAGCAATCCGTGGTCCTTCTGCCATGCGCCCGCCTGATAATCCCAGAATGAATATTGGTGAGGGAGCGTGTTGAACACCCGGAATGCATCGGTAAATCCCATGTGCAGCAGCGAGCGAAACCGCGCCCGGCTTTCCGGCTGCAACAGAGCGTCGTTGGCGAATGCCCGCGGGCTGTAGACATCGTCGTCGGTCGGGATGACGTTGTAGTCGCCTCCATAGACGCGAATTTCGTCATCGATCACCGTCTTGCCGAGATGGGTCTTCAGCCGGTCCATCCAGGCGAGCTTATAACTGAATTTTTCCGTGCCGATCGGATTGCCGTTGGGAAGGTAGATCGAAGCAACGCGCACTTTCCCGAATACGGTCCCTTCGACATACCGCGCCTGTTCGTCGCCGTCGCCCCCGGGGAGCCCGCGGCTTACATCCTCGATCTGCGATTTCGAGAGAATGGCGACGCCGTTGTAAGTCTTTTGTCCGTGGCTGGCGATATTGTAACCGGCCTCTTCGAGCTCAAGGCAGGGGAACGCGTTGTCCATGCATTTGATTTCCTGCATCAGGACGACGTCGGGCGCCTCTTCTTTCAACCAGCCGAGCACATTGGGTAGCCGCGCCTTCAAGGAATTCACATTCCAGGTCGCGATCTTTATCGTACGTTTGGGTGGGGAAATGGCGTTCACAGGAGCCTTGGGCGTGACTATTGAAGGGGCGGCCATGCTGGCACGAGGCTCCCGGCGCAGCAAGCGCGCCGGCCGGATCGCGTTCGTCCTCGCCGCCGCAATTCTCAGCAGCCCGGCGACGGCACAGCAAAGCGCCTGCCCGCCCTCACGCTCGCCGATCAAGCTGAATTTCAAGACCTTGGCGCCGACGCCGACTTATAGCCACCGGCTCAATCTCAACGGCATTGCGGCACGATCGCGGTCCCCCGGCGCGCGCACCGAGGCCTCTTCCAGGCCGGTGGGTCTCACAAGTGTGAGCACGATGTTCGAATTGAAAGGCGCGACATCGATTGTGAGACGTGGCCAAACCTGGTGTTCCTATCTTGCGTCCGTCGATGTGAATTTCGGTTGGGATAATATGCAGGTGTTCATTCCGAGCGAATATCACCAAGCCTCTTGCGAATATCGCGCGGTGATGGACCACGAGAACCAACACGTCTCGATCATCCGCTCCGCTCTTAAGGAATTCTCCCCTATCGCCCGGGCGCGGGTCGAACAGGTCATGGCCAAGAGCCGCCCGATTCCGGGCGCGGGAGAGGGAAGCGTCGATCAGGCGCTGGCGCCGATCAAAGCAGAGCTCGAGGGATTGCTTCTCGAATTCAACGAAATGCACGGCGCGCGGAGCGCTATCATTGACACGCCGTCGAATTATCGTGCGACAACGGCGCTGTGCAGGAACTGGGATGGGCAGGGGCGGTGACGCCGTGCGGTCATCGCCCCGCCTCGCGCGGGCGAACCATTTGCCTCAACCGCAATATCGGAGGCGGGCCGAGAAGAAGAAGCTAGACTGAAAATGAAGTCCCGCAGCCGCAAGTCGACTGGGCGTTCGGATTGGTGATGCGAAACGACTTGGCCATCAAGTCGTCTACGAAATCGATCTGCGCGCCCTTCAGGAGGTCCAAGGACGTTTCATCGACCACCAGCTTGGCGCCGTGGAACTCGAACACGCGGTCATCGGCGGTCCGGTCGGCGTCGAGGCTGAAGCCATAGGAAAAGCCGGAGCATCCCCCGCCCGAGATCGCGAGGCGTAGCATCAGATCCGGCCTGTTCTCCTCACGCACCAATTCCTGCACCCGGGCCGCGGCCGCGGGAGTCATGGTCAGGGGCGGAGATTCGCTAATCTGGTTCAAGGCAGGTCCTAAGTTCTCTCGGTGCGCGTGATTGGAATGTAAGCGCGCGTCGGCCTCCCTGCAAGGCACGCCAGGAGTGTCGGTGGGCTTTACGCCTCGCGCAGTGCGATTGTCACAAAAGCCCGCAAACACAGGGCTTCCCTAAGTTGGCAAAGCTTTTGCAATGAAGTGAGGTGCCCGGGCCAGCGCACGTATCCAGGTCCCGGGTGCGGCAGCGAGCTTTTGGGATTGCTGGATGTTTAAGTCTACCGAACGTTTTTTTGAACTGTGTTACGGCCGCGGATGCCAAAACGGCGGAAGCGGTCGGCTGCTGCAGGTCTAATCCGTTTACTCGATATTCTCCGAAATGCGGACGGCGGTCTCTCGCGAGACCGCCGTTTGCATGACTGAACTGATTTTCAGCGCCGCCGGCGCTCGAATACTTTATGAAAGCGCGCCATGTTCGCCGGCGTCTTTTCATCGGTCGTTTCGATCTCCGTGTCCGGCTGTACGGTGACATCGGCCCGTTTATCGTCCTTACCGCCGCGCTTCGGGGCGCACGCAATGGGATCGCTAGCCGGAAAGGTTTCCTCCAGCGCCTCGTCGAGGACATTGCTGGCCTTCGTGCGCTCGCAACGTTGGTCCTGGGAGGGTTTCATGGGAGTTCAGCCGACTTCCTTTCGGAAGCCGCGCTCCTTGCCGGTCTGGACTTCTTGCCTTCGGTGCTCAAGTCCTGTTCGAGCGACTGGCGCATCTCTCTCATTTGACCGAACATACCCTCGAACTGCTCTTCCGCTTTCTTCTTGAGCTTCGGAAACATCTCGTCTTCTTCTTCGTCCGCGTGGTGTTCGATGTACTCGCCGAGTACCTTCACCTTGGCGTCGTACATCGGGTCGCTGGTCTCCATGCGCTCGATGTCCGCGATCAACTGCTTTGCCGACGCGTGTTCGACCTCCGCTTCGTCGACCAGGTCGTCCTCGTCCTCGAGGACGTCACGGGCGGCCGGATAAAAGAGCTCCTCTTCGATCGTCGCATGGACCTTCAGCATCGTGCAGATTTCAGTGGCGAGCTGAAAACGCTTTTTATCCTCATCGTCTTTCATCTTCTCATAGCGTTTAAAAAGCTTCTTGACCTTGGCGTGGTCGTCTTCGAGCATTTCGGTGATTTGCCTGAGATCCGACGCGCGTCCTGAAGACGCCTTACGCGCCGCCGCCGTTCGGCGGGATGGTGCCTTCCGGCCGGCGGTCTTTCTGCGAGGTTTGGCTTTCGATTTCGTGGCCATGTCTTGATCCTGGGAAGAGAAAGAAAAAGGGGGTGTGCGCTGCACACCCCCTATCGATTTCTTAATTAGCGGTTCTGGCCTGAGCCACGGGTGTCATCGTCGTCGTCCATCGAGCTGCCCTGCTGGCGGCGATTCTGGTCTTGCGAACCCTGACTCTGCTGCGAGTCGGACCGCTGCGACCCTTGCTGGCTCTGTTGGCCCTGTTGGGAGCCCGAACGCTGCGAACCCTGTTGGCCCTGCTGGCCTTGCTGGCTGTGCTGACCTTGCTGACGGTTCGAGCCGCTCATCTGGTTAGAATTGCTTTCCGAATCACCAGACATGTCGCGCGAGCCCTGCTGGCTCTGCTGACGCTGTTGTTCCTGTCCTTGATTCTGACCGGATTGGCTCTGTTGCTTCTGGCCTTGATTCTGCTGACCTTGATTCTGTTGACCTTGATTCTGGTTACCTTGGTTCTGCGCCATTTAAAATTCTCCCGATTTTTGAGTGCGATGAGACGGCGGTGAGGAGGGGGCCGTCATTGAGGCAACGTGTGGTGTTAGGCTTTGTTCCGATTATGTCCGCACGCGCTACTCTTGCGTGCGTGCATTTGAAATGACCCTCGCACGCGCGCCTGTTAAGCGAGAAATCGGAACCAACCGTGGACGCGGCACGTTTTTTGGGATGGAACCATGGAGCGAGCCATGCATACGCAACATGTGATGAGTTTTCATCCCAAGGCGGAGAACGGTGCTCTTGCGAGTCTGATAAAATGTATTGACGAATGTCATGCATGCGTCCAGGCGTGTACCTCCTGCGCCGACGCCTGTCTTGCCGAACAGGACGTCGAGCGCTTGCGTCAATGCATCCGCGTCGATCTCGACTGCGCCGACGTCTGTCGCACGACCGCCGCTCTGGCTTCTCGCCGTACCGGATCGAATGAAGATCTGTTGCGCGCGGCGCTCGAGTTCTGCGCTACCGCGTGCGAGATCTGCAATGAAGAATGCAAGCGTCATGCGGAGCACCATGAACATTGCCGTGTGTGCGCGGAAGCGTGCCGCACGTGCGCCGACGCCTGCCGCGAGGCCATGGACAGTCTCGGCGGAGACGGTATCAGCGGCACCGGTGTCCAACAGGAATTGCCGTGGATTCGCCGGCATTGAAGGAGAGTCTTATGAGAGATGCAGAAAGCCTGGCCCATCTGGCATACGGCGAAATGGTGAAGCGGTTCCACCTCGGCACCGCCCATGTATTCAATTCATGGGATCAACTCAGTGAGGATGAACGCGCGCGCTGGATCGCGGTCTTCACTGAAGTTCACAAGACGCTGATGGAAGAAGAGGGAAAAAGAAACGAGGCCGGCGAGGGTGCTCACTGTCCGACCCCGCCGATGTCGGTCCATTGAAGCTCGGCGGCGACCTCTGACCTTGGTCTCCGGATTGGACGTTTCCGGATCGCGCACCGAGATGATTGCTCTTCACTGCCCGGCCCGTTACTTTTCCGGCCATGGGGGCTGTTGCAAGACTTCAATCGTTTTTGGCGCCGGCGGCGTGTGATCCTGCGCGCACCCGCGGGCGTCTTCATGCCGAGGAGGAGTCGGAGACGCGCACCGCCTTTCAGCGCGACAGGGACCGGATCATCCATTGCGGCGCGTTTCGCCGTCTGAAGTACAAGACGCAGGTCTTCGTTTATAGCGAGGGCGAGAATTACCGTACGCGACTGACGCACAGCCTTGAAGTAGCTCAAATCGCGCGGTCGCTGTGCCGTTTCATGGGCCTTAACGAGGACCTGGGCGAGGCTCTTGCGCTGGCGCACGACCTCGGCCACACCTGCTTCGGCCATGCGGGCGAGGAGGCGCTGCAGGAGTGCATGACCTCGTTCAACGGCTTCGATCACAACGCGCAGTCGCTGCGCATCGTCACGAAGCTCGAACACCGCTATGCCGCCTTCGACGGGCTCAACCTAACCTGGGAAGCGCTGGAAGGCTTGGTCAAGCACAACGGTCCGGTCGTGGGACCGGCGGCGGACAAGAAGCGCGCCGGCGCGCCCGTACCCCTCGCGATCACGGAGTACAATGCAGGGCACGACCTGGAACTTGCCACCTGGCCGGGGGCGGAGGCGCAGGTCGCGGCCTTCGCCGACGACATTGCCTATAACGCCCACGACTTCGACGATGGTTTGCGCGCAGGTCTCTTTCCGCTCGATGAAGTGATCGCGCTTCCCCTCGTAGGACCGATCTTCAAGTCCGTGATGGACCGTCACGCCGGGATCGACCGAACCCGGTTGATCCACGAATCCTTGCGCCGGCTCATTGCGGCGATGGTCGACGACGTTATCCTCGAGACGCATCGGCGGTGCTCGGCGGCAAAGGTGGGTACCGCGGCCGAGATCCGGGCGCTAGGCAGGCCGCTGGTGGGTTTTTCCGACGAGGTCGGCGAGGCGGAAAAGGCGATACGGTCCTTCCTGTTCTCGCGCATGTACCGCCACACGCGAGTCAATCGCATGACCAGCAAGGCGCGCCGCGTGGTGAAGGACCTGTTCACATTGCTGCATGCCGAGCCGCAACTGCTGCCCGACGACTGGCGCGACGGCAGCGAGATGGCCGGAAGCGTGCGTACGGCCCGCCGGGTGGCCGATTACATCGCAGGCATGACCGACCGCTTTGCGCTCGACGAGCACTCGCGATTGTTCGATCCGGCGGTCAAGCCTTAGACGCTTCCAAATCGACCGTACAGAACTTGCATTTGCTGGCCGCGACCGGAATCGCCGATAGACATCGCGGACAGTTCTTCTCCGCCGGCGCCGTGGGCTCATGGTGAAACCGCTCGCGGATGCGATTGATCTGCCGCACCAGAATGAATACCGCGAAGGCGATGATCGCGAATTCTATGATGGTGTTGATAAAGGAGCCGTAGGCGATGATCGGGGCGCCCGCTTCCTTGGCGGTGGCAAGGCTCGGATGACCGCTGTTGGAGAGGTCGACGAAGAGATCGGAAAAGTCCACACGGCCCAGAAGCAGCCCGATCGGCGGCATGATCACGTCGTTGACCAACGAGGTCGTGATCTTGCCGAAGGCCGCGCCGATGATGACGCCCACCGCGAGATCGATGACGTTGCCGCGCAGCGCAAAGGTTCGAAATTCTTTCAGCATGGGGCTCCCCCGCTTATGGCTCACCTCGCCATTATAAGAAATGTGAAGGCCCGCGGTGGGGGGAACCGCGGGCCTTGAAAGCTGTTCTGCGCCCTGGGGATATCGTGGGGGGAGGGGGCTTCGGGCGCTGGAACACAGACACAACGTCGGCCTTAGGAGGTGGTTCCCCGTCGGTCCGGGAAAAAACCGGCGTTGGCGCACGGAAAATTTGCGCGCCGTGCTGGAACATTCCCGACGACGGCTGGAGCCGGTCTGTGGATAAAAGACCTACTTCTTCGGCGCCGGCGCCGACACCAGCATCCAGCGCCCTGTTGCGCGGGAGCATGTCGTCTTCGGGGCGATACCGCAGACAATACCCGACGGAATGACATCGCTGCGCGCGCGATCCAGTCCCCATTGGTCGACGGCCCCGGACATCACCACCTCGTCGGACCTTGTTTTCAGTCGGATGCGACCTTCGAGACCGGTTTCGGTGATCTTGAGCTGAATATCCCACTCGCAGCAGCGCTCGGATTCCGGTTGGGCGGTGAGATTGGTGCTGACCGTGACGTCCAAGGTTGGGTTTTCGGGATTGCGTTTGAGTTCGTCCAAGACCGTGAAGCGGCCCTCGAAGAAGAACCGTTCGATCGCAGGCATCGGGACGGGCCTGTCATGTTGCCACGCTGCCTGGGCCGCATAGTACGCCTCGTCGCTGACTTCCAGAACGCCGCGGCAGCAGCCCGCGCGGTCGTCGGGGACCCAGGCATAGACGGCCTTGGCGAAGGCGCCGCCCGCGTTGATGCACGCGACGGAAAGCACCATGACCGAAACGAAGAAAATTCGCAGCATTGCGCCACAGCCTTTGCTGATACCGGAACTGCTTCTCGATTTATTCCTTCCGATCGAAGGAAGAATTAGGGAGGGGCCGTTTGCGTCGGCAGCGGGAAAGACCCCCGCCTGACCTCCCCGCGCAGGGGAGGAAGAAGCGATTCCGAAATGCGCTGCCGGATGAGAATGGAGCGCCGTCCGCCGTTACCTCAAGGGAAAAGTGCCGGGCGACCCGTCGCCCTCGCGCGCCTGGCCGGTTTTCTGCACGCCGCCGGGCGCCGTGACCAGGACCCATTGTCCGCGATCGCCGTTGCAGGGATGGGCAGCGCCGCTGCCGCAAATAACGCCCGAAGAGACCGCATCGCTGCCGGCACGTTCGATGCGCCAGCCGTTCCCGCTGCTGGAGAGGATGACGTCGTCATTCGGCGCCGTCACGCGAAGCCGGCCCTTCAACTGTTTGCCGTCGATCTGCAGCTGAATCTCCCAGGCGCAGCACCCCGGCAACCCGGGCCTCGCCATGACATTGAGCTCGACCTCCTGCTCCGGTCCCGCCGCAATGGGCTGCAGGTCGGCGACCTTGAACCGGCCTTCGAAATGAAATCGCGCGACGGGATTCAGGTCGGGCGACATGTCGGGCGTAAAGGATGCCACTCCCGCGCGATAGGCGTCGTCGCTTAGCTCGAGAATGCCTCGACAGCAGCCGGTGGGATCGACCGGTACCCAGGCATAGACGGCGGACGCAGCGGCGCCGCGGGCCAGCGCCACACTCGCGAGGCACGTCAACAGGAACAAAATGAAGCGCATTCCACCACAACGGCGAGAGGGACGGTTGGTCTCGCCGCTTTCTGCCCTCGCTTGGCGGCGATTTTATGGCCCGGACCGAAGCTTGCAGTGGTGTCCGGCGGAAGCAGTACAACCGCGCAGCCGGAGGGCACGCGCAACATTGCGAAGGTTCCGTCCGTTTCAAAGGATGTGAACCGTTCGATATTGCAGTGCGATGTTGCAGTGTGCGCCGCGTGACCAAGCCATCACCTGATCCAGCCTATCGTTCGAGTTGGCTCAATCATTTGTTTTCGCGCGCGGCCTGCCGAGCGAGTTATCTTGCTTCCCGCCCCGCCGCTTTCATCGCGTCCTGCACCGTGGTCGTGCTGTGGGTTTTGTCGGGCCCCTTCTTCGACTGGGGCACTACATGGCAGCTGATCATCAACACCGGCACCACTGTCGTGACCTTCCTTATGATTTTCCTCCTGCAACATGCCCAGGCCCACGATACGACCGCGATGCACCTCAAGCTCGATGAAATCATCCGCTCCGTCAAAGGCGCGCACAACGACGCCATCGATCTCGAAAAGCTGAACGAAGAAGAACTTCAGGAACGGCAGCGCTACTACTATGGCCTCGCCGAAGAGGCGCGTCAGGCGGCGCGCGAGAGCGACGTCAAACCGCGCCGCAGGCGGGAACCTCTGCATTAGCCATACGTTGCGGAGGGTGCGTGCTGCACATCCTGAGCGCGTAAGGAGCACCAGACATGTCGACAGCCTTCCTGCGGCGCATGTTCGCCGGTTTTTCGCTCGTCCTCCTCCCTATGACCGCTTCCGCAGGCCCGGTCGTCATCACCGACACAATGGATAGTTCCGCGACCTACCGGCGCGGCGACTATGGCGGATATGCGTCATCGAATTTCGTCAACCGCGCCGCCGGCGGCCGGCACTGGGGCGACGAATTGTTCAGCCCGGGCCACCGCTTCGATACCTCCCAGATCGCGGTGGACCGTGCTGCGAACGCGATCACTTTCACGATCCGTACGATGTTCAACGGCAACGACCTCGGCGCGCGGTACGCGGATCTGTTCATCGACACCGCTACACCCGGTACGCTGGACGGCTTCAATTACGCCATCGCGCTCGGCGGCCAGACTTTGCCGACCGGCGTATATAGTGTTTCGGGACGCGCGACGTCGAACGACGTTTGGGGCGAGCGCGCGGGTTACGTCTATGGGGGCTACAGCCAGTTCAAGCCGACATCACCGGACTACGCGGCAACCATGGCGGTGGAGAATCCCGTCCGCGTGACGTCGGGCACGCGCATCGACGCATTCAGTGTTGTGATTTCAACCCTGGCCGCGGCTGGAGGATATACCGACCTCATCGTCGCGGTCACGGGCGATTCACACCTGTTCTCGGCGATGGACCTGTTCTGGGCGACGGGCGACTGCGGCAACGATGTGGTGTGGGGAACCGCGCTGACACGCGCCGATGCGGAGGTCCGCGCGCCTTCCTCCTTTGTTCTGTTTCTCGCAGGCACGCTGCTTCTCCTATCGCATTGCACCTCAGGCGTCGCGCGCAGGCGCAATGCACAAGTACACGATCGGCGTGCATGAACATTGATCTGTGACAGCGCCGTGGCGAATCACGGCGAAAAAATGTTCGCCACCGGAAACTGTTCTGAAATCGAATCGTTGAGCATCCGGGGCCAGCGCCGAGTCTGCGGGCCTCTCTGAAATGCTTCGAACTCACATCCAGGAGGAGATGATGGCAAAGAGCCGAAAGGCCGGCGCGCGCTCCCGCACTTCTTCGCGTGGCGCGAAAGGCCAGACCCGAAGCCGTGCAAACGCGCGCGGCGGACGTCGTGGCCAGTCCGGCCGCGGGCAAAAGCAGCAATCCCAATCAAGTAGCGAAGACGAAACCAGCAGCACGAAAGCCCGCACGAAGACGCAGTCGCGCGGTCGCACGCAATCCTCGACGCAAAAACAATCACGCAACAAGGGAAGCAGCATGAATCGTAACCGCAATCAGCAGAGCCAAGGCAACTGGGGTCAAGGCCGTCAGCAGAGCCAACAGAATTGGGACGATGACGACGATCGCTCGGGTTCTTCAGGCCGTGGCCGCCAGCAGCAGTCGGGTCAATACGGACGTGGCCGCGGGCAGCAGAGCCAAGGCCGCTTCGACATGGATGACCAGGACGATTTCAATCGCCAGGGCAGCCGTCGCGGTCAGCAATATATGGATATGGACGACGACGAAGACTTCGGTGGACAGCAGAGCCAGGGCCGTTCCGGCCGCACCCAGGGCGGCTACGGCGAACAAGGCCAGGGCGGCCGGAGCCAAGGCGGCTATGGTCAGGGCGGCTACGGTCAGCAGAGCCAGGGCGGACGTGGCTCTCAATCCAGCCAAGGTTCGCGCGGCAGCCGCGGTGCATACGAGTCCTACGATGACGAAGACGATTTCTATTCGGGTCGTCAGCAGAGCCAAGGCCGCGCGCAGGGCGGACGCGGTCAAGGACAGGGCCGTCAGCAGAGCCAAGGCCGGTCACACGGTCAGGGCCGCTGGGATGAGGACGAGGGCATGTCGCAAGGCGGCCGCGGGACGGGCTCGCAGTACCGTTCACAGGGCTTCGGCGGCGGGTCGCAATACGGCACCGAAGATGAAGACTTCGACGATGAGTCCACGTCGGGCCGTTACGGCCGGAGCCAAGACTTCGACGATGAAGGTTACAATCAGCAGAGCCAATCCAACCGTTATGAAAGTGACGAAGACTACGGCGGCAGTTCTTCGCGCAGCCGGAGCGGTGGGCGCGGCCGTCAAAGTCAAATGAGCCAATACGGCTCCGATGACGACGAAGATTACGGCAGCCGAGGCGGACGCGGCATGCAAAGCGGACGCTCGCGGCGCAACCGCTAACATTCGCTTGCAGAAACGGAGAAGGGCGGTCCGGAAGGACCGCCTTTTTCTTTTGCTCTTAGCCCGCCGCCTTGGCGGCGCGGAGCTGCTCGAGAATCTTGAGCACGTCCTTCTTCAGATAGGGCTTGGGAAGGGCCGGACGTCCCAGATGGGCCGCGGGGACCACGGCCTTGGTATGTCCGGAGAGGAGGGCAAACGGCACACCCTTGCGCGCCAGCTCATCGGCCACCGGAAAAACCTGCTCATGGCCCAGATTGATGTCGAGGAAGGCGACATCGATCTCGTGTTTGGCAATGGCGTCGAGCCCGGCCTTGACGGAGGAAACGGTGGCCACCACGTCGCAACCCTCGTCCTGGAGCATCATTTCCAGGTCCATAGCGATAATCGCTTCGTCTTCAACGACCAGGACGCGGCAGCTCATCCATCACCTTACTCTTACGTTTCAAAGGCTTGGCCGGAAGAATGTGTCGAATCCCGGGGGCAATCGCAAGGACTGCTTCGCCTCAAGGATGTAATTCCCTAGGGCTGAATGATCGCAGGACGCTTTCGTTGCCCAAGGGACAAAAAAAGTTGCTCATTTTGATGATGACGCCGTCGGGTCACGCCCGTCCGCAGGAACTAAGTTATTCTAATTTAATGGAAAATAGAGGTTGAGGGCCACTGCACGTTTGGGCTGCATTTTTCAAAACTTTTTTCGGAACCTTGGAACATCCTTTTAGAGGGCACGTTATGTTTAGGTCCTGCGCCCCCAGCCCCCCAGCCAACAAGTGCAGGACCACGAAGCCCCTCCGTTCCCCCCGGAGGGGCTTATTCTTTGTGGGGGTGGGCATTTCACGGCTCCTGTCCGACGCCTGTCCTATCTTCGTGGTAGGCCGCCCGGCCTACGGAACCTTCACTACGTGCTTCGGTTACCCCTTCAAGACCCAGGCCCACGGCGCCGGGGTATTTCATCTTCATGCGGAGGAAAGGGAATGATCTCGGCCCAGATGAAGGAACTGCTTCTGCAAGCCCTCGAACATGAGCGCGGCGGCGTTCTGGTGTGCCGCACGGCGCTGGAGTGCGTGCGCGAAGATGAACTTCGCAAGGAGTGGGAAGAGTATCTGGAGCAGACCACGAACCACGTCGAAGTGCTGGAGCGCACGTGCCGGGCGCTCAATCTGGATCCCACGGAGATGACGCCCGGCTGCGAGGTCGTTCGCCACCTGGGCAAGGCGCTGGTGGAAGCGATGGAGATGGCGCGCAAGGCCGGCGACCCGATGGCCGCCGAACTCGTGGCATGCGACTGCGTCGTGCTCGCCGAGACCAAGGACCATGCCAACTGGCAGCTGATCGGCGGGTGCGTGTCGGCGATGGAGCAATCCGACAAGGAGATCGCTGGCGCGCTCAAGTTGGCGCACGACGAAGTCGAGGACGAGGAGGACGAGCACCTCTATCATTCCAAAGGGTGGGGCCGGGAGCTTCATCTCCAGGCGCTGGGCTTCACCGCGATCCTGCCGCCGCCCGAAGAGAAGCGGGATGTGCGAAACGCCATTGCCGCGGCGCGCGCGGAAAAGAGCGCCAGGCGCCAGCATAAGCATTGAAGGCTCGCGGTTCGCGTCCGGGCGCGATCCGCTTATTTGTCCGGGAACAGCAGCCGATCAGCCGCAGCTTGCCATTCGTAGGCAGCGCGCAACATCTCGATCCGGGCGGCGCTCTGCCAGCATTGTGCGGCCATGTTGCGGAGCTCGTGTGCGCGGGCTGCAAACACGGTGGCGCGCGCGGTTGGCGCCAGCGACGATAGGTCGGATTCAAATTGCCGCGTGCAATCGGACTGCCGTTGGGTATCGATGACGTGCCGTGTGACCTGCGCCACGTGGGATGTCCTGCGTTTAGACGGCCAACGTAGGCAAATCCCTTATGTTTCGGCGCGGGGCGCAGAAATTGCGAAATCCGCGACGGCGATTCGTCCGAAACGTGCGCGACGGCCCGGGACTACGCGGAGGCGTTCACGGCGTGCCGGCGTCCTGCGCCTGCAACTGCAAGAGAAGCGTGGAACGCGGCGTCACTTCGTAGACGTGGCCAAAGGTGAAGGTGCCGCCGCGGGTCGTTTCAACCTGGTTGGTATCAAGCAGCAACTTCCAGCCTGCGCCTCCAGGGGCCTCCGGCAAGGTGAAGAGGACGACGTCGTGGTGCGCATTGAGAATCCACAACAGCGTGGCCTCGGCCCCTTGTTTGCGGATCCCGCTCGGCTGGGCGCGGCCGTCGAGCAGCACACCGACGCATCTTGCTTTGCCGTCGCACCATTGTTCGTGCGTCATCTCGGTGGCGTCAGGCGCGTACCATGAGGAATCTTTGACCCCGATCTCTTCATTGAAGACCGCCGTCAAATAGCGACCCTGGCGCAGCACGGGATACTCGGTGCGAAGCCCGATCAGGCGACGCACGAAGGCGGTCAACGATCTGCTCTCGGGCGTTTCCGTCCAATCGAGCCAGGAGATCTCGTTGTCCTGGCAATAGCTGTTGTTGTTGCCGCGTTGCGTCCGCCCACGTTCATCGCCGGCGACGAGCATCGGTGTGCCCTGGGCGAGAAACAGGGTGGCGAGCATGTTGCGCTTCTGGCGCTCGCGCAGAGCGATGATCCTTGGGTCTTTGGTCGCGCCTTCAGCGCCGTGATTCCAGGATCGGTTGTCGGCGTGGCCGTCGCGGTTGTCCTCGCCGTTGGCCTCATTGTGCTTGTCGTTGTACGAGACAAGATCGTGCAGCGTGAAGCCGTCGTGCGCCGTGATGAAATTCACGCTCGACCAGGGCTTGCGGCCGCGACGGTTGAACAGGTCGGATGATCCAGTGATCCGGGTGGCGAGATCGGCGAGCGTGTGGTCGTCTCCTTTCCAGAAGGAACGGACGGTGTCGCGGAAGCGATCGTTCCATTCCGCCCAGCCGGGAGGGAATCCGCCGACCTGGTATCCCCCCGGACCGCAATCCCACGGTTCGGCGATGAGTTTCACCGAGGACAGGACGGGGTCCTGCCGACAGGAGTCGAGGAACCCGCCGCCTTCGTCGAACCCATGCGCCTCGCGGCCAAGGATGGTCGCCAGATCGAAGCGGAATCCATCGACGTGCATTTCCTGCGCCCAATAGCGCAGCGAGTCCGTCACCATTTGCAGCACCCGTGGATGAGACAGGTTCAGCGTGTTTCCGGTGCCGGTGTCATTGATGTAGTAACGCTTCTCCGGCAGGAGGCGATAGTAGGAGGCGTTATCGATCCCCTTGAACGAGAGGGTCGGCCCGCGCTCATTGCCTTCGGCGGTGTGGTTGTAGACGACATCGAGGATGACCTCGAGGCCGGCGGCGTGCATCGCCGCCACCATCTCCTTGAACTCTTGCACCGCCTGTTCGGCGGAATGGGCATAGCGCCGGGCCGGCGCAAAGAACGAGAGCGAGTTGTAGCCCCAATAGTTCACCAATCCTTTGTCGAGCAGGTGACTGTCGTCGACGAAACCATGGACCGGCAGAAGTTCCACCGCCGTCACGCCGAGTTTGCGGATGTAGTCGACGACATCAGGATCGCCGAGAGCCCGGAACGTGCCCCGCAGTTCTTCCTCCAGACCGGGGTGGCGCATGGTAAAGCCGCGCGCGTGCAGTTCGTAGACCACGGTGCGTTCCCAGGGTGTGTGCGGCGGGCGATCACCGCCCCAGGTAAAAGCGGGATCGATCACCCGCGCTTTGGGTACGAAGGGCGCGCTGTCGCGGTCATCGAAGGTGAGATCGTCGCCGCTTTCGAGGTTGTATCCGAAGACTGCGGGGTTCCACTGCAGCTTGCCCACCACTGCTTTGGCATAAGGATCGAGCAGCAGTTTATTGGCATTGAAGCGGTGTCCTTCCGCCGGCGCATATGGCCCGTGAACGCGGTATCCGTAGATCGTTCCGGGCCGCGCATCGGGGAGGTAGCCGTGCCAGACCTCATCGGTGAACTCAGGCAGGTCGATGCGCTCGATCTCGTTGCCTTCGTTGTCGAACAGGCACAATTCCACCCGCGCTGCGTTAGCGGAGAAGAGGGCGAAGTTGACGCCCAGCCCATCCCACGTCGCGCCAAGCGGAAACGGCCGGCCCTCGCGAATGCGTGATCGGCGCGCAGGGGCGGGGCGGGTTGCGGGGGCCGGGGCGGCAGCGGGGGAATAATTCATGCACCGGGGAACGCAAGGACGCTTCCGCTTGTTTCATCGGTTGTGAAAATTCCGGCTCAAATCCGCGCCCCACGTGCAGAGTCCCTGGACTTCGGACCGCTTCTGACGGCGGACGGCGTCGTTTTCCGCCTGTGGGCGCCGTCGCATGCTTCGGTCGAACTGGAAATTGAAAACCGGCCGCCTGTCCGTATGGCAGTGCGCGCCGACGGCTGGCATGAAACCCTTCTGCCGCGAGCGGGCGCAGGGACGAGATATCGCTTCGTTCTTCCCGATGGCCGGTGCGTCATCGATCCCGCCTCGCGTTTTCAACCGGACGACGTTCATGGCTTCAGCGAGGTCGTCGATCCCTATTCCTATCAATGGACGACTGAAAACTGGCGCGGGCGTCCCTGGTATGAAGCGGTGCTGTACGAACTGCACATCGGTACGTTTTCAGAAGCAGGGACGTTCCGCGGGGCGATCGAAAAGCTGGATCACCTTGCCGGCCTCGGTGTGACGGCGATCGAGATCATGCCCATCGCCGACTTCTCCGGCCGGTGGAATTGGGGTTACGACGGCGTGTTGCCTTACGCGCCCGACTCCGCCTACGGACGGCCGGACGACTTCAAAGCCTTGATCGATGCCGCGCACCGGCGCGGCCTGATGGTCATCCTCGATGTTGTCTATAACCACTTCGGTCCCGACGGCGCATATGTCCACGCCGTCGCGCCCGAGATGTTCACCGACCGGCGGCAGACGCCCTGGGGCAAAGCCATCAACACCGACGGCCCGATGGCATGGGGCGTACGTGAGTTCTTCGTGCAGAACGCGCTGTACTGGATCGAGGAGTTTCGCATCGACGGCCTGCGCCTGGACGCTGTGCACGCCATTCGCGACGAAAGTTCTCGTCATTTCCTATCGGAGCTGGCTGGACGTGTGCGCGGCGGGATCGGCGACCGGCCCGTCCATCTGATTTTAGAGAATGAAGAGAACGAGGCGACGCGGCTCGCGCCGCTTGGCCTCTACACAGCGCAATGGAACGACGATGTACATCATGTGCTGCACGTCGCCCTGACCGGGGAGCGGTCCTCCTACTACGCCGATTATGTCGGTGATACCCACAAGCTGGGCCGCGCACTCGCGGAAGGATTTGCGTATCAGGGAGAGGTGATGCCGTTCCGCGGTTCCAAGCGCGGCGAGGCGAGCACGAGCTTGCCGCCGACGGCATTTGTCGCGTTTCTCCAAAATCACGATCAGATCGGCAATCGTCCGATGGGCGAGCGCCTCATATCGCAGGCGAGCACGGAAGCCTTACGCGCTGCCGCGGCGACCTATCTGCTGCTGCCGCAGATTCCGATGCTTTTCCAGGGCGAAGAGTGGGGCGCACGGCAACCCTTTCCATTTTTCTGCGATTTCACCGGCGACCTCGCGGAAGCTGTCCGCACCGGCCGGCGCGAAGAGCTGAAGAAGTGTCCCGACCGCTTGACCGGCGAGCCGCCTGATCCTCTCGACCAGGCGACGTTCCAAGCCGCGAAGCTGGATTGGCCGCAACGCGCGCACGGGGCGCACGCCGACTGGCTCTCCTGGTATCGCCGCATCCTGCATGTGCGCCGCACGTCGATCCTTCCGCTGCTCAAGGACCTTTCGGCCGCCGGTCAGTACGAGATCATCGGCGAGGGGGCCGTGGTCGTGCGCTGGGCGGTCGCGGGCCGGGCCATTCTGATGCTTGCAGCCAATCTGTCGGCGCAGGAGGTCGATGGCTTTCCCGAGGACGGAGCGCACGTCATATGGACCGAGGGGAGTGCGCAGGACGGCCGCTACGGCTCGTGGACGGTGCGCTGGTCGGTCACGGCCGTATGAGCGTCCCGCGCGCGACGTACCGGCTGCAGCTCCGCAAGGAGTTCACCTTCAGCGATGCCGCTGCCGTCGTCGATTATTTGAAGCGCTTGGGGATCAGCGACCTATATACCTCGCCGATCCTCAGGGCCCGGCCCGGAAGCGCGCACGGGTACGATATCGTCGACCATTCGACGCTCAACCCCGAGCTCGGCGGAAAGGAAGCGTTCGAGGCCCTGTCGCGGGCGCTCAAAGCCGCAGGGATGGGGCTCATTGTGGACGTCGTCCCCAACCACATGGGTGTCGCCGGCGCGGACAATCCGGCATGGCTCAACGTTCTGGAATGGGGTGCGCGCGCCGCGCACGCCGGCTGGTTTGATATCGATTGGAATCCCGATTGTCCTTACCTGCGCGGCAAACTGCTCGTGCCGGTGCTCGGCGACCAGTTCGGTGTCGCGCTCGAAAGCGGGAAGCTGCGCATAAAATTCGACGCTGAGGAAGGCTCGTTCGCGGTGTGGGCGTACGATGCGCACAAACTGCCGGTCTGTCCCTTGCATTATCGCGATATCCTCGTCGCCTGCACCGGCCCGGTCCGCGAGCTCGCGGATCTTTTCGCCGGGATCAAGCCGCCTTTGGAACAGCGCGCGGCGGAGCTGAAGCGGCGCCTTGCGGCTCTGGCGACGCATCCGGACGTGCGCGAACAGATCGAACAGCGAACGGCCGCGCTCAATGGCGTGGAGGGCGATCTCGGAACCTGGTCTCGCCTTGCGGAGCTGATCGCGCGTCAGCATTGGCGGGCGGCGCACTTCCGCGCCGCCGCCGACGACATCAACTATCGCCGCTTCTTCAACATCAATGAACTGGCGGGCGTGCGCATGGAGCGCCAAGAGGTGTTCGAGGCGACGCACCGGCTTATCTTTTCGCTCGTCGACGAGGCCCGCGTGTCCGGCTTGCGGATCGACCATGTCGACGGCCTGCTGGATCCCAAGGCGTATTTGAGCCGTCTGCGCAAGCGTCTGCCGGACGGCGCGTATCTGGTCATCGAAAAGATCCTGGCGATCCATGAAACCCTGCGCACGGATTGGCCGGTCGACGGCACCACAGGATATGAATTTGCCAACCTTGCACTCGGCGTGCTGGTCGACCCGGCCGGCGCAGAACCGCTGCGGTCCTTCTATAAGTCTTTCACGGGCGACGCTGCTCCGTTCGCGGAGACCGCGCGCGCGTCGAAGCATCGGATCATGGAGAACGAGCTCGCGAGTGAGCTGCACATGCTCTCCCGAGAGGTTGCCGCGATCGCCGCGCAGAATCCGAAGACCGTCGACTTTACCCGCAACCTCGTCCAGCGCGCGCTGAAGGAAGTGCTCGCCTGCTTTCCGGTGTATCGGACTTATCTCGATGAAGAAGCGCAGGCGACGGAGGCCGACCGCAGAGACATCGCCTGGGCCGTGTCCGTTGCGCGGAAGAAAGAGACAGCGCTGGATCCATCGATCTTCGACTTCCTGCAACGTCTGCTGCTGGGCGAGCTTGGCGACGTGCACACCTCCGCGGCGCTGCGGTGCGCGATGAAGGTGCAGCAGTACAGCGGCCCGGTGATGGCCAAGGCTCTCGAAGACACCGCTTTTTACCGCCACACGGCGTTCCTGGCGCTCAACGAAGTCGGCGGGGACCCGGAACAGTTCGGCGTCACCGTATCCGCGTTCCATAAGTTCAATCAGTTGCGCGCCGAATCCTGGCCGCGCTCCATGCTCGCCACTTCGACGCACGACACCAAGCGCGGCGAGGACGCAAGAGCGCGTCTCGCGGTCCTTTCCGAGATGCCCGACGAATGGATCAAACAGGTCACGGTGTGGAGCCGGGTCTTGCGCGCGCGGCGCGGCGATGTCGAGGGCGCGGCGCCGCCGGACCGGCGGGACGAATATGCCCTCTATCAGATGCTTGTCGCGACCTGGCCGGTCGAGCTTCTCGACACATGGGATTCCGCGCCCCTTGCCGCGTACACGCAACGCTTGACGGCGGCGATGATCAAGGGCGTCCGCGAGGCCAAAATCCATTCGACGTGGGTGCAGCCGAATCCGGACTACGAAAATGCCCTCACCGCATTTATCGCAGATGCCCTGGATCCGAATCAGGGTGGCGGCTTTCGCGACGTTTTTCTTCCATTTGTCGCGGAAGTCGCGCGCGCGGGAGCGCAGAACACGCTGGTCCAGACGGTTTTGAAACTCACCCTTCCCGGGGTTCCGGACATATACCAGGGGTGCGAGCTTTGGGATCTTTCCATGGTCGATCCCGACAACCGCCGGCCCGTGGACTTCGCCGCGCGCCTTGAGCTGCTGAAGGACATCGAGGCCCACCCGCGGCCGCTGGGCGATTATTTAGGGAGCTGGCACGATGGCCGATTCAAGATGGCCGCCATCATGCGGCTGCTCGATTGCCGCAAGCAATCGCCGTGCCTGTTCGATAAAGGCAGCTATATCCCCCTCATCGTCACGGGGGGCGATGCAGACCGCGTCATCGCGTTCGCGCGCGTTGACGGGGAAGAAGCATTGATGGTCCTGGCGGCGCGCTTTCCGGCGCGCGCCGGGGTCGCCGCCCAGGCATTTGAATTCGCGCCGCCGGAGGGTCTTGCCGGCCGCAGATGGTGGGATGTTCTCGCCCTTGGAGAGGTTTGCCTTCCCATGGGATTGGGCGCGGCGGGCGTTCGCGTGTTAAGGAGTTGCCCATGAACCCACGCGACGCCGGGGCGATCTTTCATTTCGAGAACAGCTACGCCCGCCTGCCGGAGCGCTTCTATCAGCGCATCGATCCCACGCCGGTCGCTGCGCCAAAGCTCGTACGGGTGAATGCGCCGCTGGCGCGGGAGCTGGGTCTCGATCCGGCCGCATTGGAATCGACCGAAGGCATAGCGATCCTCGCCGGCAACGCGATCGCGCCGACATCAGTGCCGATTGCGATGGCTTACGCCGGCCACCAGTTCGGCAATTTTGTGCCGCAACTCGGCGACGGACGCGCCATCCTGCTCGGAGAGATCGCCGGCCGCGACCTGCACTTGAAGGGCGCCGGACAGACGAGGTTTTCCAGGCGCGGCGACGGACGCGCCGCGTTGGGCCCGGTCCTGCGCGAGTACATCATCAGCGAAGCCATGGCGGCCCTTGGAGTTCCGGCCACGCGTGCGCTCGCCGTGGTGACGACCGGCGAACAGGTGTTCCGCGAGACACCGCAGCCGGGCGCCGTTTTGGCGCGAATCGCGGCTAGCCACATCCGCGTCGGGACGTTCGAATATTTCGCGACGCGGGGCGACGTAGAGGGTTTGCGCATTCTCGCCGGCTACGCCATTGCCCGCCATTATCCCGCGTGCGCGGGCGCGGCGCATCCGATCCGCGCTTTTTTCGATGCCGTGATCGCGGCCCAGGCCGAGCTGATCGCGAAGTGGCTGCTGGTCGGCTTCATCCACGGGGTGATGAACACGGACAACATGACGGTCTCAGGCGAGACCATCGATTTCGGCCCGTGTGCGTTCATGGATTTTTACGATCCGAAGCAGGTGTACAGCTCGATCGACACCTATGGCCGCTACGCTTACGCCAACCAGCCGAAGATCGCCCACTGGAATCTCGTTTGCCTCGCTCAGGCCTTGATCCCACTGCTCGCGGAGACCGAGGAAGCGGCGGTTGGTGAGGCCGAAGAGGCCATGGCGGCGTTTGGGCCGCGTTTCGAGGCGGCTTATCTGACGGGATTGACGCGTAAGGCCGGTCTCCGGTCGGAAGAGGAAGACGTGGGCCTCGCGCAAGACCTGCTTCGCCTCATGGCTGAGAACAACGCCGACTTCACACTGACATTCCGGCGTCTGACGGATGCCGCCGCGGATCCAACGAAAGAACCCTCCTTTCGTGAACTGTTTCGCGCGCCCGAGACATTGGATCAGTGGCTAACGGCGTGGCGTTCCCGCCTTCAGCCGGACGCGGCTCAAACCATGCGCGCGGTCAACCCCGCTTTCATTCCTCGCAATCACCTCGTGGAAGACGCGCTCAACGCTGCGGCCGCGTCCGCCGACTTCGCGCCGTTCGAGCGGCTGCTCGACGTCGTCACGCGGCCTTTCGAGGACCGGCCGGGGTGGGAGATGTATGCCCTTCCTCCGCGCCCTGAACAGATCGTCCGCCAGACCTTTTGCGGGACTTAAGGCAGGATTTCTCGCCGTTTGCGGACCCTGGGCCGGGGGGCGTCTTTTCGTGTAGACTTGCCTTTGGAACTCCGACCGAAAGTGCGAGTCATGCAGAAACGACGTCTTGGCATTATTTCCCTCAGCATCTCCCTTGGCATTTCCTTTGGCCTGGGCCTGACAGGCGCGGCCTTCGCCGCCGAAGCCGTGCGCGAGGCGCATTCCAATGTGCCGATGCCGCCGGGCTTTCGCATCGAGCACAGCGAAGTCGAGGGGCCGGTGTTCGCCGATGCCCGCGGCATGACGCTTTACTACTGGCCGCACCGCACCATGCGCAACGGCGTCACGGGAGATGCCGCCAACACGTCCGCCTGCACCAACGAAAAGACCACGCACACGGCGGGGCTGATGAGCCCGTATCCGCCGGGGCTCGAATTGCCGGAACTCGACAAGCGCCTGTCGTGCGCCGAAGTGTGGCCGCCAGCCATCGCCGCCGCCGACGCGAAGCCGGTCGGTGCCTTCACTGTCATCACCCTCAAGGACGGGCGCAAGCAGTGGGCCTATGACGAGCACGCGCTGTACACGTCCATCCGCGACAAGCTTCCGGGCGACGTGCTCGGCGCGACGACCCGCGACATGGGCGGGGCGGCCGAAGTGCCGGCGCTGCGCCGTGTTGCGACGCCGCCGCCTGCCGTTCCGCCCGGGTTCGCAATCAACACCGTCGCCACAGGACGTCAGCTGCTCACCGACAAATATCTGTCGGTCTACAGCTCGGATCGGGACGGCCCCAACAAATCGAACTGCGACGCCACCTGCCTCAAGACCTGGAAGCCGGTGATCGCGCCGCAGTCGGCGGTATCGCAGGGCGAATGGACGGTCTTCGAGCGTTCCCCCGGCGTGCGTCAATGGGCGTTCCGGAAGGCGCCGCTCTATACTTATGTGCACGATACGGAGACCAGCAGCCTTCAAGGCGGCGACGAGCCCGGCTGGAACGTGGTCTACACACAGCCGGCGCCCGCCTATCCGAAAGGGTTCACCGAGCAGGATACGGACAGCGGCATCGTTCTGGCCGATTCGAATGGAAAAACCATCTACACCTATCATTGCGGCGACGATTCGGCCGACCAGTTGGATTGCTCGCATCCCGACGCGCCGCAGTCCTACCGTCTCGCGATCTGCGGCGGCGGCAAGGTGGAACGCTGCCTGGCCGATTGGCCGTATGTGCGGGCGGCGGCCGACGCTAAGAGCCCGAACCGCACCTGGACGGTGGTGTCGATAGATCCGATGACCGGTCATTTTGCCGAGGACGGGCAGGCGGGCGCGCTGCGGGTATGGGCGTACCGGGGCGTCCCGGTCTACACGCACTCTCGCGACAAGAAGCCCGGCGATACGAGCGGCAACGCCAACGGTGAATTCGGCGGCGGGCGCAACGGCTTCCGGGCTTTCTGGCTGCGCGACGACTTTTTTGATAATGCAGGCGGGCGCTAGGACGGATAAAGCGCGGCAAAGCATCTAAGTTAGGACCACAGGCTCAGGGGAGGGCACAATGTCTGAACGGGATTCCGGCGCGTCGCGCCGCGATTTTTTCACGGCGGCCACGGGCGCATTCGTCGCCGCGGCGGCGACACCGCAAGCGGCGGCGGCGGCCGCAGCGCCGCCTGCCGCAACTTCGCAGGGCGACAAGTTGCGCGCCTTGCTGAAGGGACCGGCGGTCGCCGCACCCATCGTCTACGACGTGGCTTCGGCCAAGCTCGCGCAATATATGGGATTCAAAGTCATCACCATCGGCGGCAGCGCCACCTCGAGCGGCATGTTCGGCATGGGTGACTACGGCATGGCCACCATCTCCGAACTGATCGAACTCGCCGTGCGTATGGCGCAGGCGCTGGAAGTGCCCCTGATCGCCGATGCCGACGATGGCGGCGGCAACCCGATGAACGTCTATCGGGCGATGAAGCGCTATGCCAAAGGCGGTGTCGCCTGCATGCTGCTGGAGGACCTCACCGGCGCGAAACATGTTCCCGGCCGTCCCGAAGGCCAGATGGTTCCGCAAGCCGTGCACGTGGACAAGATCAAGGCGGCGCTGGACGCCGGCGGCCCTGGCGGTCCTGTCGTGCTCGCGCGCTGCGACGGGCTTGCGAAGCAGGAGCCCTTCGACCAGGTGCTGGCGCGCGTCAAAGCCTACTCCGACGCGGGCGCCGAGCTGATCTTCGTATCCGGTGCAAACCTCGAGCAAAAGAAACGCGCCGCCCAGGTCACGGGCAAGCCGCTGTTCAGCACCGGCGGCCCCGCCACGGTGAGTGAAGAGGCCGCCAACGGTGTCAAGGTTGCCGCCTTCGCCGTGGAAGGCTACGCCCTCGGCGCCGCCCACCAGGCGATGCAGCAGCTTCTGAAGGATGGAAAGATCGCCGCTGGACTGCCGTCCTTGCCGCGTGATGTCTCGCTCGCGATCCAGGATGCGAAGATGTGGGCGGAGATCCATCAGAAGTACAACGCCGACAAGGCTTAGCGAGAGAGCAGGCGCCAACCGCCGATCTCGATGCCGTCGACCGGGCAACGTTCCAGCGGGGTGTAGCGCGCCGCTTCACCTCGCTATGGAACGTCTGCCGGACGCGGGCACGTTCCCCGTCCGCCTGACGACGGTTTGCAAGCTTCGGCGGATATTTCCGTGGCGGCTGACTCACCCGCTGCGGTACTTTTCCGGCCATGGAACACGCCGCCGACTTCGCTTCGCCCACCGTCCGCGCGCTGCGCAGCGACCTCGCCGTGGCCTTGCGCGCGGCCGATCACCACGGGCTCTCCGAAGGGATATGTAATCACTTCAGCGTCGAATTGCCCGACGGCAGCGACCGGTTCCTGATCAATCCGCGCGGTCTGCACTGGAGCGAGGTCGGCGCCGACGACATCGTCATGGTCGACGCCGGCGGCAACAAGCTCGCCGGGCGCCATGAGGTCGAGCCGACCGCGATGTACATCCACGCCGCCGTGCATCGCGTCGCACGCAAAGCCTGCGTGATGCACACCCACATGCCTTACGCCACGGCGCTCGGATGCTTGAAAGGCGTCCCTTTCGAGACTGGCTTGTCGCAGACCGCCATGTTCTTCCACGGCCGCGTCGCCGTCGATGGGAACTACAACGGGCTTGCGCTGGACGTCAGCGAAGGCGAACGCATCGCGCGCGCGATGAACGGGGCCGATATCGTGTTCCTCGCCAACCACGGCGTTATCGTCTGCGGCCAGCGCCTCGATTACACCTACAATGATCTTTACTATCTCGAGCGCGCCTGCATGACGCAGATCATTGCGGCGTCGTCGGGCGCCCCTCTGGCCCCGGTCTCGGCGAACCTCGCCGGGCATGTGGCCGCGCAAGGCGCGCAGGAACGTCTGCAATCCGAGTTGTTCTTTGAGTCGCTGCGGAGGCGTATGCGTTAAGGCGGCGGCGCCCTATGAGGCGGAGCCGTAACAAATTCAGCCACCTGCTCTTGCAGGCCGTCAGTCCGCAATCGTTCGTGCCGGTAGTTCGGTAGGCGTCGGTTGTGAGCAACGGCGATCAGCCAAATCGTCGAATCGCGAATTACATAGTTTAGCGAGAACGGAAATATCTTGAGATTGACCCTCCGATACCCGCCGCGAGGACGCGGCGTTTCGGAGCCGCGGCTCTTGAATTTCCATTGCAAACGCGCGGCCTTGCGCTATTGAGGGCGCCATGACGCAAGCGCCGGACGGCATTCTTTGGGGTGGGAACCGACGAGGAGGGGATCTCGTCGCGTATTGCTATTGAAATCAGTCCCTTAGCCACCCGCAGCGGCCACTATGGCCGGCCCCGGAGATCTCCATGAATATCTTCTCGACCTTCAAAGCGCGCATCGATTCCGTGGTGGGCGAACTCATCGCCGAAGGCGCGCTGCCCGCGGGCCTTGATCTCGCGCGGGTGGCCGCCGAGCCGCCGCGCGAAGCCGCCCACGGCGACATCGCCACCAACGCAGCGATGATCCTCGCGAAACCCTCCGGCAAGCCGCCGCGCGCGCTCGCCGAGATGCTGGTCGAACGCTTGAAGAAACTTCCCGACGTGATCGAAGCCTCGGTCGCCGGACCCGGTTTCATCAACCTCAAGATCAACGACGATCGTTGGCGCGGCGCCTTGCGCGACGTGCTGAACGAGGGTGTGGCTTACGGTAACTCCTCCATCGGCAAGGGCGAGCCGATCAATGTGGAGTACGTTTCGGCCAATCCCACGGGACCGATGCACGTCGGTCATGCCCGCGGCGCCGTGGTCGGCGATGCGCTGGCCAATCTGCTCGCCAAGGCCGGGTTCAAGGTCACCAAGGAGTATTACATCAACGATGCCGGCGGGCAGGTGGACAATGTCGCCCGCGCCCTGCGCATGCGCTATTTGCAGGTCCTTGGGCGCATTTCCGCCGAAGACGTTCAAAGCGCGCTCGAGCGCAAGGAAATCCAGTACGGCGGCGAGTACCTCATCCCGTGCGCCGAAGCTTTGGCCGCGCGCGACGGCGACAAGTGGGCCGGCGTGAACGATGAGTCGGTGTGGATTCCGCCGCTGCGCGACTTCACCGTCGAATTCATGATGAAGATCGTGAAGCAGGACCTCGCCGACATGGGCATTCGGCACGATGTCTTCACGTCGGAGAAAAGGCTGACGGAGGCCGGGAAGGTCGAAGAGGCGCTTGCATTTCTTGAAGGCAAGGGGCTCACCTATACCGGCGTCCTCGAGCCGCCCAAGGGAAAAACCCCCGACGACTACGAGCCGCGGCCGCAGCTCCTCTTCAAGGCGACACAGTTCGGCGACGAGATCGACCGTCCTTTGAAGAAGTCCTCGGGCGCGTGGACCTACTTCGCGGCCGATATCGCCTATCACAAGGACAAGGTCGACCGCGGCTTCAACACTCTGATCAACATCTGGGGCGCCGACCACGGCGGTTACGTCAAACGCGTCGATGCGGCGTTGAAGGCGCTGACGGACGGCAAAGGTGAGCTCGACGTTCTCTTGTGCCAGATGGTGCGCGTGCTGAATAACGGCGAGCTTGTCCGCATGTCCAAACGGGCTGGGACCTTCATCACCATGCGCGACCTGATCGAAGAAGTCGGGCGCGACGTGGTCCGCTTCATCATGCTGACGCGCAAGAACGATGCGCCGCTGGATTTCGACTACGCCAAGGTGACCGAGAAGTCCCGGGAAAACCCGGTGTTTTACGTTCAGTACGCCCATGCGCGGGGCCGAAGCGTCTTCCGCCACGCCGCCGAGTTGTTTCCGGGGGCGGACCTTTCGGATAAGGGACTCTCTCAAGCCGATCTTTCGCGTCTGCAGGATTCCGACGAGATCGGCGTTCTTCGCGCGCTCGCGTCCTGGCCGCGCACGGTGGAAAGCGCCGCGCTCGCGCACGAGCCGCACCGCCTCGCGTTCTACATGTACGATCTGGCTTCGGCGTTCCACGCGTTGTGGAATAAGGGAAACGAAGCGGCCGAGCTCCGCTTCCTTCAGCCGGACGATCAAGCGGTGTCGCTCGCGCGCCTCGCGCTTGTTCGCGGCGTCGGGCTGGTGATAGCCTCGGGTCTTGCGGTCTTCGGGGTGGAGCCCGTGGAGGAAATGCGCTGATGCCCCCAGAGTTTCGAGGTGGGCGCGATACAGATCCGCCGTTGCGCCGGTCGGGGAGCCCGCCTCCCGAGACCCGGTCCGCTGAGGCCTTGCGTGTTCAGCCGTTCGCCGACGATCATTTCAACGAGTATCAGGCCCGCCGCAAGGAACCGACGTCCTCCGTCGGGCTGATCGCCGGTCTTGTGATCGGTATCGCCGCCGTCGCCGGTATCGGCTGGTACATGTGGTCGAGCGGCGCCATCACCATGGATGGTCCGGGCGGCGCGCCGCAGCTGGTGAAGGCCAATCCCGAGCCTTACAAAATTAAGCCCGAGAATCCGGGCGGTATGAAGGTCGAGAACCAGGACAAGCTGGTCTACGACCGCGTCGCCAAGGGCGACGCGCCGCCCCGGGTCGAGAACCTATTACCGGGGCCGGAAGAGCCGAAGGCGCCGCCTAAACCGGCGCCATCCGCGCCGGAAGCCGCCCAACCCGTCGCGCCGCCCCTTGAAGCCGCGAAAGTCGAACCGGCGGCGCCCGTGCCCGAAACGCCTAAGCCCGAGGCCGCAAAGCCCGAGGTCGCAAAGCCCGAGCCTGCGAAAGTCGAACCGGCGAAGCCGGAGCCGCCGAAAGAAGTAGCAAAGGCGGAACCCGCGAAGCCGGCTGAGCCGAACGTCCAAGAGCAAGACGATCTTGCCGCCCTTGTGGCCAAGGCGACGGGCGGACGCGAGGCTGCGACCGGGCCGCTGACAACCAAGCCCGTGCCGCGCAATCAAGAGCCGCCGCCCGCAGCGGCGAAGCCGACAGAACCTCAGGTGGCCGAGGCGCCTCCGCCCGTCGACGCGCCAGTGGTGGAGCCGGCTCCGGCTCCTCCCGCCGCGGCCATGGCCGGCGGGTTCCAAATTCAACTTGCCTCAGCGCGGTCCGAGCAGGGCGCGATGGGGGAATGGAATCGCATTATCGCCAAGAACAAGGAGGCGCTGTCCGGTCTCACGCCGACCGTCGCGCGCGTCGATCTCGGCGATAAAGGCGTATTTTTTCGCTTGCGCGCCGGCCCGCTCGCCGACCGCGCGGCGGCGGATAATCTGTGCGCCGCCTTGAGCGCGCAGAATGTCGGCTGCATCGTCGTCCGGCCTTAATCCTTATGAATTCTCCCGCCGCGGCGCCCCTTGCCGCCATCTTCGGCTTCGCCGGATTGACCTTAAGCGACGAGGAACGCGCGTTCTTCCAGCGGGTTCGTCCGCTCGGCTATATCCTGTTCGCGCGCAACATCGAAAAACCGGCGCAAGTGCTTGGTCTCGTGAACGATTTGCGAGCGCTCGTGCCCGACCACGATCCGGTGATCCTGATCGACCAGGAGGGTGGGCGCGTCCAGCGTTTGAAGCCGCCGTACTGGCGCCACGCCCCGGCCGGTGCGGAATTCGCCGGTTTGTACGAACGCGATCCCGACCTGGCCGCGCGCCTGTTGCGTGTCAACTTCCAGATCATTGGCGAGGAGCTGCGCGCCCTCGGAATCGATGTCGACTGCGCACCGGTGATGGATGTACCTGTCGCAGGCGCTCATGATGTCATCGGCGATCGCGCCTACGGGGCCGATCCGACCACCGTTTATGAACTCGCGCGCCAGGTCTGCGAGGGGCTGATCGATGCGGGCGTGGTGCCGGTCATCAAGCATATTCCCGGGCATGGACGGGCGATGAGCGACAGCCACCTCGAGCTTCCGCGCGTCAGTGCCGACCTCGCCACACTGCGCGGCACCGATTTCGCGCCGTTCCGAGCTTTCTGTCGCGCGTCCGACAGGCCTGTCGCCTTCGGCATGACCGCCCACGTGGTTTATAGCGCCATCGACCCCGAACTGCCCGCCACAACCTCACGCACGGTGATCGAGGACATCATTCGCGGTGAAATCGGCTTCGACGGTCTTTTGATGAGCGACGATCTCGGCATGAAGGCGCTGACCGGTCCGTTCGATGAGCGTGCGGCACGGTCCTTCGCGGCGGGATGCGACGTTGTGCTCCACTGCGACGGTAACATGGCCGACATGGAGGCGGTCGCCCGCGGCACTCCGCCGCTGGGGGCGCGTGGCCTAAAGGCGGTGGCCGACGCCGCCGCCATTCGCCGCAAGCCGCGCAAGGAGGCCGGGAATCTCTTGGCTGCGGACTTCCGGATCATGGACGCCCTGCGCCGTGGATGAGGAACTTCTGACGCAGATCGCTTCGGTCGTGGTTTTCGCGATCCCGGCGATCCTTGCCATTACCTTGCACGAGGCGGCTCACGGGTACGCGGCTCTTTTTCGGGGCGATCCGACCGCGAAGGAAGCGGGCCGCTTGACCCTCAATCCCGTCCGGCATGTCGATCCGGTCGGGACGGTCCTGCTTCCCGGCTTTCTGATCGCGACCGGCGCGCCCTTCCTGTTCGGTTGGGCAAAGCCGGTGCCTGTGGATTTTTCGCGGTTGCGGAATCCGCGCCAGGACATGGTGCTAGTCGCGATCGCGGGGCCGGGCACCAATCTCCTGCTTGCGATTGTATCGGCCCTCTTTATTCACCTGGCTTTTCTTGCCCCGCAGCCGTCGCAGCAATGGCTCGTCGACATGCTTGTCCAGAGCATGAGATTCAACGTGATTCTCGGCCTTTTTAATATGATTCCGATCCCGCCCATGGACGGCGGGCGCGTCGCCGTCGGATTGTTGCCGCTGCCGGCCGCGCGGGCCTTGGCGCGCCTGGAAAACTACGGCATGTTCATCATCCTCGGTGCTGTTGTTCTCCTGCCGTGGCTGGGTTCGACCATTGGTGCCGATTTGAACATTCTCGCGTGGACCCTCATCCCTCTCACGGACGCCGTGGTGAATTGGATCGCGGCCGCCACCGGGCTTTTGGGTTAGAAGTTTGTATGTCCGACGCGCCGTCCGAACTCCCGGTTTTCGAAGAAGACCCTAGTCCTGCCGGTTCCGGCGACCCGTTGTCGCAGCTCGTGCTCTCCTTGGGCAGCTTCGAAGGACCGATCGACGTCCTGCTCGTGCTCGCGCGCGACCAGAAGGTCGACCTCATGCACATTTCCATCCTGGCGCTGGCCGAACAGTACCTGCTGTTCATTGAAACGGCGCGCGAACACCAGCTCGAGTTGGCCGCCGATTATCTGGTCATGGCGGCGTGGCTGGCTTTCCTGAAGTCGAAACTCCTTCTGCCCAAGGAAGAGACTGGCGGTGAGCCCAGCGCCGAGGAGATGGCCGAAGCCCTCAAGTTCCAGATGCGCCGGCTGGAAGCGATGCAGGAAGCCGGCCGCAAGCTGTTCGAGCTGCCGCGCCGCGGCATCGACTTCTTCCCACGCGGAACTTCGGAAGGCCTGCCGATCACCTACCGCACCGTCTACGACGTCACGCTTTACGACCTGTTGCGCGCGTACGGGGCCCAACACCGCGAGAAGAACATCAAGGCGCTGGAGATCGAGCCGTTCGACCTCTATTCGATCGATGAAGCCATCGCGCGCCTCAGGGAGATTCTCCCCGGCGTGCCCGACTGGACCGATCTCAAGGCGTTCCTTCCCCAAGGCGTGCGCCAGCCGCTGATGAAACGCTCGGCCATTTCCACCACCCTTATCGCCGTGCTCGAGCTCGTGCGTCAGGGCAAAGCCGACGTCCGTCAGGACGGCGGCGCGTTCTCACCCATTTTCGTCAAACCCGCGGACCGGCCTTCAGTCAATGACTAACACTGACACCGAAAACACCTCTTCTCCTCCCGTGCGCGACGACGAGTTGCCGGCCATGCCGGAGTCGGTCGCCGAACAGGTCGCCGAACAGGACGCTGAGCGTCAGGTTCGCGTGGCGGAGGATTTACGTGTCCTGGAAGCGCTGCTGTTCGCCTCGTCCGAGCCCGTGAGTGAGCGCGTGATCGCCGAACGCCTGGGCGAGGGCGCCGACATTCCGGCGCTGCTGGAGGATCTGAAACGCTTGTATCAGGGGCGGGGGGTTGAAGTCCTTCAGGCGAACGGCCGCTGGTCGTTCCGCACCGCGCCCGATGTGACCGAGAAACTGCGCCTCGAGAAGCTGGTGCCGCGCAAGCTGTCGCGCGCTGCCATCGAGACGCTGGCGATCGTCGCCTATCACCAACCGGTGACCCGCGCGGAGATCGAAGAAATCCGCGGCGTCGTGGTTTCGACCGGCACGGTCGACATCCTGCTTGAAGAAGGTTGGATCAAGCCCCGCGGCCGTAAGCAGGTGCCGGGCCGGCCGGTGATGTGGGGAACCTCGAACGCCTTCCTCGATCATTTCGGCCTCGAATCCATCCAGGACCTGCCGGGAATCGACGAGCTGCGCGCGGCGGGCCTCCTCGACAGCCGCGGTGTGTCGGCCTACGCGACCCGCGGCGGCGAAACCTTGCTCTTCGACACCGACGAATCCGACGAGGCGCTGGAGCCTCTCGTGGGCGGCGAAGACGCCGAGGAAGCAGACGAAGCGGCCGATGCCGGAGATAAAACCGCGTAAAAGTGTGGCAATCGCCTCGCCGCCCTCTTAGATAGGGAAAACGAGTTCAGTCCTGAACGTTGCGGGTGGGGGCCCTTTTTGCGATGATGCAAGGTGAGCTTTCCTCGCTAAGCCATTGGAGTTCTTGAACCATGGGTTTTGGTAGCATCTGGCATTGGGTCATTGTCCTGGTGGTCGTCCTGCTCCTGTTCGGCAGCGGCAAGATCTCCGGAATCATGGGGGACGTGGCGAAGGGCATTAAGGCTTTCAAGAAGGGCATGAAGGAGGAGGGCGAGGACGAAAAGCCGCCTCAGGCCCGCACGACCATCGAGGGCAACGCCAAGGAAAAAGACACCGTTTAACGGGAGTCACCGTGGCCGGCCCATAAGGATTCGGGCGGTCGCGCTGGAAGGAACGGACCTCTTCTATGTTTGATCTGGCTTGGTCCGAATTGTTCGTCGTCGGCTTAGTCGCCGTCCTGGTGCTAGGGCCGAAGGAATTGCCCCAGGCGATGCGCACGTTCGCAAAGGCCATCCGCAAGATTCGGAGCCTCGGCAACGAATTTCAGGGCCACATCAATGAATTGGTCCGCGACGCCGAGCTCGAGGAAGTGCGCAAGCAGGTCCAGAAGTTCTCCAAGACCAGTCTTGTCGATCACGTGACCCACATGGTCGATCCCAAGGGCGAGATCGCCAAGGAAGTCGAGGGCAGCCTGGCCGATCCCGACGCGAAACCTCTGCCCGCGCCCGAGCCGGGGATGGACGGCAGTGCGGCGCCGGCCGTGGCAACGCCGGGTGCTCCTGACGTAGCTGCGGCCGAGCCGCCCGCCGCAGAGCCGACTCCCGCCGAAAACAAGCCTTCGGCGAGCACATGAACCAGCAGCTTCCCGCCAAGCAGGCTTCGCCCAGCCCGCCCGACGATCCCGACAGCCATACGATGCCGCTGCTCGATCACCTGATGGAGCTGCGCAAGCGGCTGCTCTATTCGGTGATCGCGTTGTTGGTGGCTTTCTTCGGCGGCATGGCGGTTGCCACTTACATCTATGATTTCCTGATGGAGCCCTATGCCGTCGCCATGAAGGAACACGGCGGCACCCAGCGCATGATCTACACCCATCTTGCGGAAGGGTTCCTCGTTCAGCTGAAGGTCGGGTTTTTCACCGCGATCTTCGTGACCTTCCCCGTGTTTGCGAACCAGATGTGGGCCTTCGTCGCCCCCGGTCTCTACAAGCACGAGAAGCGCGCCATCCTTCCGTTTCTGATCGCGAGCCCGATCCTGTTCGTGCTTGGCGCGGCGCTGGTCTACTACTTCGTCATTCCTCTGGCGTGGAAGTTCCTTCTGGGCTTCCAGACGACCGGCGCTCAGACCGCGCTCCCCATCGAGCTTGAAGCGGCGATCGGGGATTACCTCTCGTTGGTCATGTCGCTGATCCTTGCGTTCGGGATCGCGTTCCAGATGCCTGTCTTGCTCGTGCTTCTGGCCAAGGTCGGAATCATCAGTTCGGCCGGGCTGAAGGAGAAGCGCCGTTACGCGATCATCGGCATATTCGTCTTTGCGGCGGTGGTGACGCCGCCCGATGTCATCAGCCAGCTGGGGCTCGCTATGCCGATGATACTGCTTTACGAACTCTCGATCCTCGGCGCGAAGTTGGTGGAGAAGAAGCCTGAGGACGCGGACGCCGACGGCAGCGCGGCCGGCGGCGAAGACACCGACTTCAACGAGGCTTAGAGCTCTCTACTCGGGCTCTCCGAAGCGGCCCATCGGCTGGTCGATGGTCCGGCCCCCTCCAATGTTTTCGATCAACTTGCGGATCGCGAAGCCGCCGTCGGCGGCGTGGGGCGAGTTGACCAGAGGCGCGAGCATCGTCATCGCCTCCTTGGTCCTTCCAAAGCGCGACAGAGCGATAGCCGCTTCGACGCGGAATTCGTCGACCGAGGCTGCCAAATGCTGAGCCTCGAGGAGGGCGTTCAACGTGTTTTCAGTGATTTCCTCTTCGCGCAACAGCGTGGTCAACCCATACATATAAAGCGATTGATAGTGCGTAGGATCGGCCTTGAACGCCTTCATGGTGTGGGGACGGGCGAGAGCCCAATGCTCGTCGCGCCGCTCCGGATCGGAAAGGCCCTCGCGGAAATACCTGAGGGCGTGAAGGTAATGGGTATTGATGTCGTCCGGCGCAATCTCGGTCAATGTCTTCAGTGCTACGTCGGCGTTCGCATATTCCTTGGCGGCAGTCTCCGCGAGCACGACTGTCGCCAGCGCGAACGGATCGTTGGGGAACTTCGCCGCACGGCGGCGGACTTCTCCGGCGTTGGGCACGTGCTCCGAGGCGCGGCCTTTGTTGATCAGCCGTGCGTGCAGGAACATCAGTTCGTCCGCCGCGGGCGGGAGCGCGGCCATGGTAATGTCGACCGTAAGGGTCTTATCGCGCTTCACGGCGAAGCCCGGCAGGCGGCCGCGCTTCAAATAGGCCTTCAACGCCTCATCGAGCGCGGCGAAATCCATGCCCGTTGCCGCCCGAAGCGCCTCTTCCGGATCCGCGCCTTGCGTCAGCGCCACGAGATACTTTGTCAGCTGGCTGCGCCGGGCTGTGTCGGCCATCATATAGTTCACGAACAGCCAGCTCTCTTCGTAGAACATCTTGCTTTGTGCCTCGCCATAGGCAGGGGCGAGGATGTTCTTGATCGGATCCCACGGATTGGTCACGAGACCATAGGCGCGGCCCAGCGACGCCGCCCCGACATTCATCGTGTCCGGCCTGAAGCCGGTCATTCCGAAATATTCCGCGAAGCCTTCGATGTACCAAGCCGGATAGGACGCCGGATAGTATTGCATCATGTAATAGTGGGCATACTCGTGCAAAAGCACGCTACGCGCCGAGTTGGCTTCGTCGCTCTCACGTTGAGACACCGCGATCGCGCCGAGGGGAGATGCGCGGAAGAAACCGCCGACCGTCTTGCCGAGGTCCGGCTGGATTTCCCGGATCTCATCGTTGTCGCGCACCAGGTAGATCGGCAGCTTCGCCGCGGAGGGCGGCATGTTGTTGCCGGTGAACATCCGCAGGAGGCCGTCGTATTCATGCAGGTCGCGAATGAACTGCCGTGCTTCTTTCTCGCCGCCTTCCGTATAGACCACGAACTGCGGGCTTTCGAATTTGAGCCACTTGGCTTCGGCATCGCGTGGCGACGCGCCGGCGCCCAAAAGTACTGCACAAAAAAGCGCGGCCTTCGCCGCGCGCACGATCGATGCTTCCATGGTCCTCGGGTCCAGCCTTAAGCGCTCGGAGCAGCCTTCCGCGCACAAGTCGCAGGAGATGCCCTATAGAAGACGCGCGGCCGATGCAGCCGGTTCCCTGCGACCTGACGAAGATGTAAATTGTTTCGAATGTGCGGGCGTTTATTCATCCCGCCGCGGTTGCAAATCCGCTCAGCGATGCCTACGGCTTTAGCGGCGTTCAGACCTCAGAGGTTCAAGATACTTGTCGGCGGCAATGATCCAGCCTTCGCTTGGCTCTGCATCGGCTGGAACGCCGTAATGCTTTTCGCCTAAAGCCCAGGCCGCTTGAATCAGGCACAGCACCGCATCGATCTTGTCGCCCAACTTGTCGGCCTGCAGCTCGCGCGCTAGGGGTTTGGGCAGGTCCAGAGTAAGACCGTGAAGCTTCCGGCAGTCGCGCGATTGCACGCGCTTCAGCAGTTCACGCCGTGCCTCGTCGCGCTCCGGCGACTGTTTCGATCGGTCGTCGCTCTTGTAAGGCGCGCGGCCGATGAGGCGGCGGCCCAGGGCGCCGGGATAGGCTTCGAGCGCGATTTTCGTGGGATCGCCGGCGTGCATCGGAACGATGGTCGCGCCGCTTTCGAGCAACGCCCGGATGCCCTCATAAAACATGAGCCCGACCGGCGGGTTCTCGAGCTTTTGCGGGCTTACGGACCCGGCGATCCGGTCGGTGGGACGGCGGTGCTCTTTGTCGCCCGGCGCGCGCGTCGCACGGTACGCTTTAAGACGGGCAATGAAGCCCGCGCGCGGGAGGCCGCAGAGTTCGCCCGCATAGTCGCGCCACGCCGGCGGCAGCTGCGCCGTCTCGATGAAACGCCGGCTCAATCCGAAAGGAAAATCGAAACCGCCGACCCAGGGACCGGGACTTTGCAGGAACGCGCGAAAGCGTTCGTGGCTGGTCAGCGCGGTGAGGGAGTCGACCCTGAGGCGCTTGGCCTTCACGGTGCCGGCGGCGACGACGATCGGCTTTCGCGGCGAGGGCGCGCTGGTGAAGTCGACGCCGAAAAGAAGCATGTCTCCTATGGCACCGCGATGGCCCAATAGAGACCCGGTGCGCCGTCCATCGGCGTGCCGATCTCGATCATTTCCTTCCGCGACGCCGTTCTCGGCGTGCCGGCTTCGTCTGCGAAGGCGGTCGTGAATTCGTCGTGGCCGTTGATGTCGCCGGGCTTCTTATCGCCGTCGTAAGTCCACAGCGCGTAGCCCTGATAAACCCACTGCTTCGTGCCGTCGGGACGTACCGCCACGCTCCAGAAGCCGTTCGGCGCAGCGTCGCCGGGCGCGCGGAAGGGATGCCAGGCTTTAGCGCAGGCATCCTCGCAGCGCGCATTGATACCGATGTCGCGCCCGACCGCCGGGCGCGCGGGCTGGCCGCGGCGCAGGGAATGGCCGCCGCCGGACTGGAAGATATAACCGTCGCGCCGGTATAGTGTCTGTCCGCTCGCCGTCGTCAGGACCTTGCCCTGGCCCGGCGTCTTGAGCACGCCGACGCCGTCGGGACGCCAGAAGGAGAGCACGGCGGCCACGTCCCAGCGCGGATCCACGCCGACGCCGTTGGCATCGCCTTCGGCGAAGTCGCGCGTATAGGTGTAAAGACCGCGCCCCTTGTAAGCCCACTGCTTGACACCGTCGGTGCGTACGATCGGCGTGAAATCTCCGATGGCGATCGCAAGCTGCGGTGCGGCGACCGGCTCAAAGGGACAATCGAGCCCACAAGCTTCCGTATCTCCGTTCGCGGCGTACAGCGTGCGGTTCTTGTGATTCACGAGAACGAACCCGAGCGCATCAGGGACTTCCTTCACCGCGATGTCGGGCGGAACGGGCAGGTCGTGCATGGGGAAGGCGAGCGCAACGCTCCACTTTTCGGGCAACTTCTCCACCGCTGCGGCGTCTTTCGCACCCGAGCCGCGAATGCCGCCGCCGACCATCTGCCCCGCGCCGTTCATGCGGCGCGCGCCAAGACGCAAGGGACTGTCGCCGTAGACCGAGCCGGGATCGACATCGCGCACGGAGGTGTAAAGCGGCTTGCCGTTCAGCGCCCACTGCGCGGCGCCGTCAGCGCGTCTCACGAGCGACCATGGCCCGAACGGCTTTGCTCCGGCCGGCGCCAACGCCGGTGGCCACGCCTTCGCGCACACGTCCTCACAGCTCGACTTCCCAAGAGGATCATCGGCGTAGATATAGAGCGTCATGCCGCGCGGATCGGCGAAGGCGATTTCCTCGCGCAATACCACGCTGGCGGTGGTCTTGCCCAGGTCGACGCCTTGGCCTTTGCCGAGGACCTCCATCGTGATCCCGCCGGGCGTCGCCATCGGCGCCCAATCCATGCGCGAAGCTGCGTCCGAAGCGAAGGCAATGCCGAGAGCCGTGAGAGAGATCAGCGAGGCGAGCTTCCGCATGGCGGCGTTCCTAGGCCAGAAGTTCAGTGACCGTCTTATTTGTCTCGTTGGAGAGGCCGCCCCACGCGTTGATCGGCACGCCGAGGGCCTGCTGTAGCGTCAGCCCGACGCGCGTCGCCGGATCGCCGGCGCCTGCGATGTGGAGCCCGGTCTTCAGACGCCCGCCGGCGGATCCGACGGTGAGGATGGGGAGATTGTCCATGGTGTGCGTGCGGGCGTAACCATGGTCCGACTGCCACAGGATGACCATGCGGTCGAGGACGGTTCCGGAACCTTCCTTGATGCCGTCGAGATCGCCGAGGAACCCGGCGAAGACGCTGTTGGCCCATTCGATGAACGATGTCGTTTCCGGCTGATAGCCGAGCTTCGCATCGACCGGCTCCTCGTGGGTGAGGGTGTGCCAACCTTGGGTGGCGCCGGCCTTTCGCAGGCCTTGCGCGCCGACATCAACGTTGAACACGCGGGTTTGGCCGCAAGCGATGGCGTGGGCGATCAGGCCGCCGAACAGCCGCCCGTTGGTTCCGGCCTGCACGATGTCGCGGCCCACCGCTGTTTCTTCCGTCGCATCCGGCACCGTGCAGGCTTCGAGCGGCGCGGGTTTTTGCAATTCGATATCGAGTTGCTGCTCCAACTGACGGACGGAGGCGAAATAATCCTCAAGGCGCGCCCTGTCGGCGGCGCCAAGGTTCTTCATCACGTCCGCCCTTTCTTCTCGCACATAGGAAAGCACGCTGCGCCGCGCGAGGACCGACGCGTCTGGGGTGAAGTCGGCCGCGTTCGGATCCTTGAATTCGGGGCCGAAGATGCGTTTGTAGAGGGTGGCGGGCGAGCCCTCGGCGGGATTGTTGGCGCTGCCCTGACGCTTGCTGTAGAGCCGTCCGCCGCCCGCGAGGGCGACCTCGATGGAGCGAAAGCGCGTGCGCGTGCCGATGACGTCCGCGATCGTGCTGTCGATAGACGGTCCGGAGTTCACGCTGGCCGGGATGCGTCCCATGGACGCGATCTGGAATCCCGTGATGTGAGTCTCCAGCGGACGCCCATCGAGGAAATATTTCATGCCGCTGATGATGTTCGTCTTGGACTTGAAGGGATCGAGCGGCTTGAGCTCGGCCTTATTTTCGTAGGCTGTGCCGACTTTGTCGGGCACCCAGCGGCCCGGCGTGAGGCCAAGGCCTTGCCACCAAGTGCCGAAACACACCGGGAGCGGCGCTCCGGTCGCCGCGAGCGCGGTGCCGTTGTCATCGAGCATGCAGTCGAGGAACGGCAGGCCGACGGTAATCCCCATCGCGCCTCTGAGGAGTCTGCGGCGCTCCATGCGATGGTTCATCGTCCGTCCTTCCCGTAGAATTCATCACTGAGCGCGATCTCGCGCATGAGCGCCGGCAGCCTATGCCCATCCGCCCTGAACTTGGCTTCGAGTTTGCGTCTCCAGCCCGGCGCAGCGGGTGAGCGCCCGACCGCGTATCCCGAAAGGCGATTGACGAGGCATGACGTCACGGCCGGATGATCATGCAGCACCTGCCCGAGGCCAGCAGCGCCGTCGAAATTCACGCCGTCGAGCGTGCCCGTCGTATCGATCGCCGCGCCGTTCTCGACTTTCCGATACACGCCCGACCCGTCGAAATTCTCGAGCGCAAGGCCGATGGGATCGATGATCTTGTGACAGCCGGTGCAGACGGCCTCGGTCGCGTGAGCTTTCAGCCGGTCGCGGGCGGTGCGGTGCGCCGGATTTCCGGTGTCCGTCACCAGCGTGAAGTTCACGTCCCCGGGCGGTGCCGGCACCTTCTGACACATGATCACTTCCCGCAACGCCTTGCCGCGCAGCGTCGGCGAGCCGCGTCCCGGCGGCGAATGGAGCGCCGTGAACGCGAGGTGCGTGAGGATGCCCGCGCGCGGGTCGCTGGCGGCGAATTCATACGGCTCCCACGTGTCGGGCGCGCCGTTGGGCTCGTTGGTGAGAAGGGGAACGCCGTAAATCGATGCGAGCTCGGCGGTCAGGAACGTCCTGCGCGTGGTGAAAAGATCGCGGTAGTCGCCGTTCCGCGCGAGAAGGTGATCGGTGATGGTGCGGAGCGTCTGTTCTTGCGCATCGGCCGCCGCCTGGGCGCTGAATTTCGGGAACAGCGCCGTGTCTTTCGTCAGGTCGGCGAAGCCGTCGAAGCCCAGGGTGTCGGTGAAGAACGCGCGCACGCCGTCCTTGAGGCGAGGGCTTGCGATCATGCGCTCGACATGCCGGCCAAGCGTTTTCCGGTCGGAGAGTTCGCGCTTGCGTGCGGCCTCTAGCAAGGCGGCATCGGGCCCGGCATTCCAGAGGAAGAAACTCAGGCGGGAAGCGCGCGCGTAGTCGTCGCCTTGTGTCTCCGTCTCGCGGAACAGGAATTTGGGCGACGACAGCATCGCCGCCAGGCTGATGGACAGGCCTTGGTAGAAATCCGCCGTCGTCTCGGAGGCCAGGCGCGCGGCGCCGACATAGGTCTTCCGTTCCACGGCCGTCAGCGGGCGGCGATAGAGGAGAAGGCCGACATTTTCCAGGAAAGTTCCTGCGCAGGCGTCGTCCGGGCGCGATGCGCTCGCCGGCATGCAGGGGATCAAGCTGCGATACTTCCCGCTGACGACCTGGAAGGCGATCATGCGCGCCATGGCGTCGTACTGTTCCATTCCGGCCGGCGTCATGCTGACGTGGCTCGATCCGGCTGCGAGCAAGCCGTTGACGCGCAGTTCCGGTTCGAAGCGGCCCCCGAGTTCGATGGACGCGCCGAACACGTCGCGGATGATCGCGGCGTACTGATCATTCGTCAGGCGGCGGACGTCGCCGGAGGCCTGCTCCGGGGCCGCCGGCGAAGCGCCGCCCAGGAGAAGCGCGGCCAGGGCTGCGGCGAAGACCGGCTTTGTGCGCGTCATCGATCGGCTCCCGCGGCGCCGGGCGCCGTCACTGCGAACGCCGGCACGCCTTGCAGGTGATATGTCGCCGATATGCCGGCATTCTGGCCGGTGACAGGATCCGGGTCGGCATCGGCGAACCGCCGGAACAAATAATAAAGTCCCACGAGATCGCCGAAGACCTCGGGCTCGCCCGATTGTCCCGGCGCCGCAAAGGCCCAGTAGACTTCGCCCCAGGGCTGATAGCCGCCGAGCATCGCATCCATGGTGCCGCTGCGGTTCAAGCGCAGGCGCAAATGCACGGTGTGCAGATTGATCTCCGGGATGAGCAGGGGATTAAGGAGCATCCGGAAGCGATCCTTGCCCGGCTGCTTCAAGGTGACCACGCCGTCTTTGAGGGTGCCCTCGAATTCGTTGTGCGAGCGCGGGTCGGGATCGATGCGGTACGTCACTTCGGTGCGCGGCGATCCGTCGACATTGTAGCGCAGGCGCTCGAGTGCGCGGTCGAAGACGATCCTGACCTCGCCGTCCTTGGAAAGGTCATCGCCAGTCAAGGTGACAAGCCACGCCGGCTGGGAGTCCTGGAGCTGGCCCCAGATATACACCCAATAGGTCGGTTGATTGTCGAGGGTGCCGCGGAAACCGCGCGAGCAGCCGAGCGCGCGAATGAGCTGGTTGTCGATTCCGCCGGCCTTGGTCTCCGGATCCTGGAACGACCATGGGCCCGACTTTCCGTCGAGATCGAAGCCGTAGGCGGATTTTCCGGTCACATGGTTCAGTTTGGGGTCTTTGACCGTGGCCGGATAGGCGACCGGATTGACCGGCTCGCCGTTCAACCGGCCGCGCATGCCCATGAGTTCGTCGATTTCGCGTGAACCTTCGGCTTCCTTCTTCTTCATTTCCGCGATCTGCGCGGAGGTGAACCCGAGATCGGCAAGGTTGCGGTAGCGCTGTTCCTTCCAGGGGATGTTGACGCCGCCCGGATCACAATCGCCATCTTGCGAATGAGTCGCCGGGGCGACCCAGGACACCGCGAAGGTACGGCTCTCGAGCGCAGCGGCGGGCGCGGCGGCAAAGCCCAGCAAAAGCGTTAATGTGGATAACCGGGCGGTCGCCTTCGGCATCTCGGTCCCATGCGCATGGAATTTCACGTCGGATTTTCGCACTCCGCCCGGCCCACACAACCGATTTTATTGCGGAAGCCTTTGAAAAATAGTCATCCGTGTGGACGCCGCTAGGCTCTCCCCGTATAAGCCCATCCCATGCTCGACTTGAAATGGATCCGGGAAAACCCCGACGCCCTCGACGCCGCCCTCGCACGCCGCGGCGCGGCGCCCATGGCGGCGTCGATCGTCGCCCTGGACAAGCGCCACCGCGAAACCATCACCGAACTCCAGAGCCTTCAGAGCCGCCGCAACGATGTCTCGAAGCAGATCGGCCAGGTGAAGGGAAAAGGCGGGGACGCCGCTCCCCTCATGGCGGAGGTCGCGTCGATCAAAGACCGGATGAGCGCCCTGGAAGCCGAAGAGAAGAAGATCGGCGAAGAGGTAAAAGGCGTTCTTCTGACGATCCCAAACGTCCTGCATAAGGATGTCCCCGACGGCAAGGATGAGACGGGCAACGTCCAGGTCCGCGCCTGGGGCACGCCGCGGACGTTCGGTTTCCAGGCCAAGGATCACGCCGACCTCGGCGCCGCGCTGGGGCTGATGGATTTCACGCAAGCGGCGGTCATCTCCGGCGCGCGCTTTGTCGTCCTGAAGGGCGCGCTGGCGCGCCTGGAGCGCGCCATCGCCCAGCTCATGCTCGACACGCATACCCGCGAGAACGGCTATACGGAGATGAACGTGCCGCTCCTGGTCAAACCGGAAGCGTTGTACGGCACCGGCCAGCTGCCGAAATTCGAGGAAGACCTGTTCAAGACCACGTCCGGCCTCTATCTGATCTCGACCTCCGAGGTGCCGCTGACGAACCTCGTTGCGGAACGCATCCTCGACGGCGGCGAACTGCCGATGCGCCTTACGGCGTTCACGCCCTGCTTCCGTTCCGAAGCCGGCGCCGCGGGCAAGGACACCAAGGGCATGATCCGCAATCACCAGTTCGAGAAAGTCGAGCTCGTGAGCATCGTCGCGCCGGAAGACTCCGAAGCCGAACTGGAGCGCATGACGAAGTGCGCGACCGGCGTCCTCGAGAAGCTCGAGCTGCCCTATCGCGTGATGGCGCTGTGCGCCGGCGATATCGGCTTCGGGTCCAACCGCACCTACGATATCGAGGTGTGGCTGCCGGGACAGAACACCTTCCGGGAAATCTCCAGCTGCTCCAATACCGGAGACTTCCAGGCCCGGCGGATGAATGCGAGGTTCCGCCCCGCCGGCGAGAGCAAAGGCACGCGCTTCGTGCATACGCTGAACGGCTCCGGCCTTGCGGTCGGCCGCACGCTCGTCGCCGTGCTTGAGAATTATCAGGAGGCCGACGGTTCGGTTCGCGTGCCGGCGGCGCTGAAGCCGTACATGGGCGGCCTCGAGGTCATCTCCGCTGTAAAGAAATAGCGATGTTTGCGCCGCTGCCGGACCTGTCGAAGTGCCGCATTCTTCTGTGCAACGATGACGGTATCGCGGCGCACGGACTGAAGGTGCTCGAAGAGATCGCGCGCTCTTTGTCCAATGATGTGTGGGTGGTGGCGCCGACACTCGAGCAAAGCGGTGCAGGGCACTCGCTCACCATCCATCATCCTCTGCGTCCGATCAAAATCGACGAGCGCCGTTACAGCGTGACAGGCACGCCCACCGATACCGTGATGGTCGCCGTCCACCACCTGATGAAGGGAACGCCGCCGGACCTGATCTTGTCGGGCATCAATCACGGGTCCAACCTCGGCGAAGACGTCCATTATTCGGGCACCGTCGCCGGTGCGCTGGAGGGCGTGCTGCTCGGCGTCCGGTCGATCGCCTTGTCCCAGGTGTTCACCGACCGCGCCGATGTTCCTTGGGCAACCGCCGAAGCCTTCGCCCCCGATCTCATTCGCAAGATCTGCGCCGCCGAATGCCCGAAGAACGTCTTGGTCAATGTGAACTTCCCGCCGCGGCGGCCGGAAGATGTGTTCGGCGTGAAGGTCACCACGCAAGGAAAAAACAAGGTGGGCGACAATCTGATCGCCCGCGAGGATCCGCGCGGGCGGCCTTACCTCTGGATCGGCGAGCGCATGGAAGCGGAATCCTTTGCCGAAGACAGCGACTTCAAGGCCGTGTACGACGGTTTCGTTTCGGTCACGCCGCTCAATATCGATTGGACCGACCGCCCGGCGATGGACATCCTGCGCAAGGTCCTGTGAGCACCGAGAGCCGCAAGATCCGTCTGCTGATGGACCTCCGCAACGGCGGGGTCACGGACACGCGCGTCTTGTCCGCCATCGAGCTCACGCCCCGTGAAGCCTTCGTCGAGGAGACCTTTCTCGATCAGGCCTACGCCAATCAGGCGCTGCCGATCAATTGCGGACAGACCATCAGCCAGCCGCTCGTGGTCGGATTGATGAGCCAGGCCCTGGAGATCGGCGATCGGCACAAGGTGCTCGAGATCGGCACCGGGTCCGGTTACCAGGCGGCCATCCTGTCCAAGCTCGCGCGGCGCGTTTACACCATCGAACGGCATCGCGACCTGCTGGCGGAAGCCGAACAACGTTTCAAGATCCTGAACCTTCACAATATCACCACAATGGTGGGCGACGGATATAAGGGCTGGCCGGGACAGCAGCCGTTCGACCGCATCCTTGTCACCGCCGCTGCGCGCATCGTTCCGCCCGATCTCGTGGCGCAGCTTTCGGACGAGGGGGGAATCATGGTGTTGCCGGTGGGCGATGTTGCCGGTTTGAATCAGGAAGTGATTCGCGTGCGCAAAAACGGAAAACAATACACCAGCGAGCGTCTTTTCCCGGTGCGGTTTGTGCCGCTCGTGCAGGGCGTTCCGGAGGCGGCGCGCAAATGACACGCTCGTTTTTCGCCGCGGTTTGTATCGCGCTGGCCGCCTGCGCACCGAAGTTCGATCCGCCGCCGGGCTACGTCGGCGGGTTCTTGTGGAACTCCGACAAGAGCCGGACGGCCGTGGTGCAGCCGGGCGACACGCTCTACACGATTTCCCGGCGCTACGATGCGCCGACCAAGGCCATCGCGGCGCGCAATGGCCTCTCCCCGCCTTATGCGCTGACGGTCGGTCAGACGCTGATCCTCGATCCCGCCCGGCGTCATACGGTCACCGCCGGCCAGACCTTGAACGCCATTGCCAACATCTACGACGTCGATCTTGGTCTGATCGCGGCGACCAACGATCTGCGCGAGCCTTTTGTGCTGCGCCCGGGTCAGGAGCTGTGGATCCCCGATCCTTTCACCCAAGCGGCGCAACCGACGCGCAACGAGCGCGGCGATATCGACGTGGCCGAGGTCGCGGTCCCGCCGCCGGTGCGTTCGGGCATCAAGGCGGAATCCTTGCCGCCGCCGCCCGGCGCGCCTGCGATCGAGAACACGCCGGCGCCGCTGCCGCCGCCCGCCTCGGCTCCGTCCCCGAAACCGACGCCGCGCGCCCAGCCGGGACCGGCGCCGGTCGATGCGCCGGACGAACCTTCGACGGAAGAGACGCAGGTCGCCGTCGTCCCGCCGTCCCAGCTGCCCGATCCCGCGCCGCGCGCCGCCGCGCGTTTTGCCCGGCCGATCTCGGGCAAAGTCATTGCGAATTTCGGTCCCGCCGGCGGCGGGCTCCATAACGACGGCATCAACATCGCCGCCCCGCTTGGGACCGAGGTGCGCGCCGCCGACAACGGCGTGATCGCCTACGCCGGCAACGAGCTCCGCGGTTTTGGGAACCTGCTTCTCATCAAACATGCCGACGGTTGGACCACTGCCTACGCTCACAACGAGAAGCTCCTGGTGAAACGCGGCGATGCGGTGACCCAAGGCCAGGTGATCGCCACCGTCGGGCGCACGGGGAACGTGGACTCCCCTCAGCTCCATTTTGAGGTGAGGAAAGGGACGCAGGCCATGAACCCGGTCGAATTCCTGGCCGCGCGCTAGCCGTTACCTCCACGCGCCGAATTAACGCCTTGGCCGCCTTGCAGAAATCGTAACGCGTGCCTATCTCGCCGGTACGCCTTCCGGCTTGGGAATCTGGGGTGGATATCGTTTGCAAGGCGTGCCCGGGTGGGTATATTCCGCCCGTCTTGGCTCCCAAAATGGGGCCTACTTCATTGAGGGAGTTGCGGAAATGTGGATTTCACCGGCCTTTGCACAGGCCGCCGGCGCTGCAGGACAGCCGAATGCCTTCATGTCATTCCTGCCGCTGCTCCTCATCTTCGTCGTCTTCTACTTCCTTCTCATCCGTCCGCAGCAGAAGAAGCTGAAAGAGCACCGCGCAATGCTGACCGCGCTGCGCCGCGGCGACCGCATCGTCACCAACGGCGGGATCATCGGCCTGGTCACCAAGGTTGAAGACCGGGAGCTGATCGTCGAGATCGCCGACGGGGTGCGGGTCCATGTGGCCCGGGACATGGTCGCGAGCGTCGTCAGCAAGACCGAACCTGTGGGCGACAAGGCCGACGGCGACAAGAAAGACGAGAAATAAGGACGGCGTTTCCAGCCGAAGCGAAGGTGTAAGCGATGAATACCCTGCAGTACGGCACCTTCAAGATGATCCTCGTCACCTTGGTGACGCTGATCGGCATCGCCTTCGCGATGCCGAACGTGCTTCCGGCGAACGTGCGCGCCGCCTTGCCGTCGTGGATGAAGCCCATGTCGCTCGGCCTCGACCTGCGCGGCGGCTCATATCTATTGATGGAAGTCGATGTCGCCGCCGTCGGCAAGGAGCAGCTCAACAACCTGACCGAAATCGCCCGTGCGGCGTTGCGCGAGGCGCGGATCGGGTACCGCACCTTGAGGGCCACCGACGACGGCGTCTACGTGACGCTCGTGCGGCCGGAAGACGCCGCGCCGGCGCGCACCGCGATCGCAAACGCCGCCCCCGGCATGACGGTCGAAAGCCCCGACGCCGAGCGCATCCGCATCTCGGTGCCTGAAGCCCTGCAGCGGGAGCGTGAGCTCTCGGCGGTCAGCCAGTCGCTGGAGATCGTGCGCCGCCGCGTCGATGAATTCGGCACCAGCGAGCCGAATATCCAGCGTCAGGGACGTGACCGCATCATCGTCGAGCTTCCGGGCGTCGACGAACCGGAGCGCATCAAGGCGCTGATCGGCCAGACCGCGAAGCTCACGTTTCACCTGGTCGAGCCCGGCGCCGCCGCTGGCCGCGAGCTTCCGGCGGGGACCATGCTGCTGCCGTCGACGCAGGACCCGAACTACAATTTCGTCGTCCGGCGCCGCGTGGAAGTGGAGGGCGACCGCCTCGTCGATGCCCAGGCGACCTATCAGAACGGCCTGCCGGTCGTCAGCTTCCGCTTCGATACCGCCGGAGGCATGGCGTTCGGGCGGGTCACCAGCGCCGCCGTCGGTCAGAATCTGGCCATCGTGCTCGACAACAAGGTGATCAGCGCGCCGACGATCAAAAGCGCCATCGTCGGCGGCTCGGGGATTATTGAAGGAGTCGGCGACATCAAGGCGGCGCAGGACCTTGCGCTGCTGCTGCGCGCCGGTGCATTGCCCGCGCCTCTGATCATGCTCGAAGAGCGCACCGTGGGTCCGAGCCTCGGGGCGGATTCGATCGAAGACGGCAAGAACGCCACCATCGTCGGCGGCATCTTGATCGCCGGCTTCATGATCCTCTCCTACTTCATGTTCGGTCTGCTGGCGGTCATCGCGATGGTCATCAACGTCGTCCTGCTGATGGCCGCGTTGAGCGTGATCGGCGCCACGCTGACCCTGCCGGGGATCGCCGGAATCGTGCTCACCCTCGGCATGAGCGTGGACTCCAACGTCCTCATATACGAGCGCATGCGCGAGGAATGGCGCGCGGGCCGCACGCTCCTCAATTCGCTCGGCTCCGGCTTCGGCGGCGCTTTCACCGCCATCGTGGATTCCAACATCACCCAGTTGATCTCGGGTATCCTTCTGTTCTTCCTGGGCTCGGGACCGGTGCGCGGCTTCGCCGTTACCTTGTCGCTCGGCGTCTTCACCTCGTTGTTTGCCACCATCATGGTCACGCGCATGCTCGTGATCCTGTGGTACCGCGCCGGCAAACGACAAGAACTTCCGATCTAGAGGAGGCACGCCATGGCTCTTCAGCCGATCATGCGCTACGCGCTCAAGGAGTTTAAGGTCGACTTCATCGGTCCGCGCTTCTACGCGATGACCTTGTCGGCCTTCATGGTCGTCGCTTCGCTATTGTCGATCGCGATCCAGGGGTTCAACTTCGGCATCGACTTTGCCGGCGGCGTGCTGGTCGAAGTGCGCCACGAAAAGCGGATCGACGTAGCCGAGCTGCGGAACGACATCAATGCGCTGAACCTGGGCGACGTCACCATCAGCACCTTCGGCTCGGAGGGCAATACGGTCGCCATCCGCGTCCCGCAGCAGGAAGGCGGAGATCAGGCCCAGACCGCGGCGCTGAAGCGCGTGCAGGAAGCCTTGGGGCCCGGCTTCACCGTGCTGCGCACCGAGGTCGTCGGTCCGAAGGTGGGCGCCGAGCTCATGGTCGGCGGCGCGCTCGCCATTGCCTTGGCGCTGATCGGGATCATGGTTTACGTCTGGCTGCGCTTCGAGTGGCAGTTCGCCCTGGGCGCGGTGCTTTCGCTGACCCACGACGTCATCACGACGCTGGGGATCTTCTCGATCTTCCAGCTCCAGTTCGACCTCAATACCGTGGCGGCCGTGCTGACCATCGCGGGCCTGTCGGTGAACGACACGGTGGTGGTCTACGACCGCGTCCGCGAGACCTTGCGCAAGTACCGCAAGATGCCGCTCGCCGACCTCCTCAACTTCGCCATCAACAAGGTCCTGGCGCGCACCTTGGTTACGAACCTCACGGCCGGCCTTGCCGTGATTGCGCTGCTGATCGGCGGCGGCGAGGTGCTGCGCGGGTTCTCGATCGCCCTGACGTGGGGCATGATCGTCGGTTCCTATTCGACCATCTACGTGGCGCTGCCGATGCTGGTCTATCTCGACGTGCGCCGCGACGACGCCGTCGGCACCGGTTCGACGCCGGTGCCGGAGTATGAGCGCACCCCGTCGCCGGCCGAGTAAGTCCGATTTCGGTAAACCTGACGCGCCAGACCACGGGCTCGCAGCCGCAGATTCAGAAGTATGGCGGCGGCGGCTTCCGGGTTGCGGGCGAGACCTATCAGGGCTCGATCATCGTTCACCCCGCCGGCGTGACGGCCTGGCCCGTCACGGCATTTGCGGACGTGACGCTGGAAGCGCTGGCGCCGGTGCTCGCGCTCGCCGGCCGGGTCGATGTCTGTCTTGTCGGCTGCGGGGCGAGCCTCCGTCCGCTGCCGCTGGCCCTGCGCGCGAAGCTGAAAGAAGCGGGTTTGCCTGCCGATCCCATGGATACGGGGGCGGCCTGCCGCACTTATAATGTGCTGGCCGGCGAAGGGCGCGCGGTCGCCGCGGCGCTGATTGCGGTGTAGGCTCCTCGCCACACTCACGCGATCCCGGGGAGGGCGCGGATGCGCAGCCTGGTTCTGATCCTGCTTCTTGGTGTCGCGAGCGCGCGGGCGCAGGTTCCGGATGGATCCTTGCCGTCTGTGCCGGCGGTGCAGCCGGCGTTGCTTCCCGATGCGCCGACGGATTACAGCCGCGCCGACCATTGGCTCTGCCGGCCGGATAAGGCCGACAATCCGTGCCGGATTGCGCTCGATGCGGTCGTCCTCGGCGATGACGGGACGGACCTCGAGCACACGCCGCTTCCGGCGTCCGCGCCGGTGGATTGCTTCTACGTCTATCCGACGGTCTCCGGTCAATCGGGCTATTTCAGCGATCTCGCGATCGAAGAGGTCCATCGCGACATCGCCGCGGGCCAGGCGGCGCGCTTCAGCACTTTGTGCAACGTCTACGCGCCGGTCTACCGCCAGCTCACGCTCGCCGGACTGAGCTGGTCCTCGCGCAACGGGTTCTTGCGCGACGACCGGAACTGGCGCGACGTCCGCGCCGCGTTCGCGCATTACCTGGCGCACGACAACAAGGGCCGCGGCGTCGTGTTCGTCGGCCACAGCCAGGGCGCGCGCATGATCACGGCGCTGATCAAGGAGTTCGTCGAGGGAAAGCCGCTGCAAAAGCAGCTCGTGCTCGCCGTCCTTGCCGGCAACGGCGACGACATGTTCGGCGCCGGCGGGAGCATGACGGTGGCCCCGCGCGGCCGCACCCGCGGCGGCACCTTCGAAAGCCTGCCCATGTGCCGCCTGCCGGGAGAAGCGGGTTGCATCATCGCCTGGTCCAGCTATGCGGCGAACTATGAAGGGCCTCGGGCGTTCGGCAATCACGACAAGGCGGGGCATGTGGGCGCCTGCGTGAGCCCGGCGGATATCGGCAGCGGCGCCGGCAACGCGATCGCCTATTTCCACAGTTCGCACAGGGCCGCTCTTGCGGTGCAGGAGGCGCCGACGCCGTTCATCAAGGTCGATCAACAGATGTCGGTGGTGTGCGCGATCGATTCTCACGGCCACGTCCTGCGGCTCAGCGTGCGTGAAGGGCCGCATGCCGAGAAGCTGCGGCGCTTCCTTGCGCCCTACGGCGAAAGTCCGGTCAACTTGCACATGCTCGATCTCGCCCTCGTTCAGGGCAACGTGATCGATGCCGTTGCAAGAGCTTCGGCGCGCTGGCGGGCCAAATAAAAAAGCGGGGCGCCGAAGCGCCCCGCTTGCCGGCATTCAAATCCGTTTAGGCCAGGTGCATTTGAGCCGTCATGGCCAGCAGCATCGGGATCGAGAGCAGGGTGTTGATGCGCGAGAACAGCATCGCCGTGCGCGCGGCCTTGGCTTTCGCGTCCGCTTCCACGGTGACGATGCCGAGGGCTTTCTTCTGGTTCGGCCAGATCACGAACCACACATTGAACCACATGATGATGGCCAGCCACATGCCGACGCCGATGATGGTGGCCTGGCCGGTCTGCTGCCCGAGCATCAGCGCATCGACGAGGTAGCCTTGCAGGTGTGCCACGATCAGACCGGTGATCAGGGTCACCATCGCGGCCCAGCGGAAGTAGAAGAGGGCCGCGGGCGCGATCACCTTGCCGATAGCGGGCTTCTGCTCGTCGGGGATCTTCGGCATGTTCGGGATCTGCACGAAGTTGAAGTACCAGAGCAGGCCGATCCACATGACGCCGGCCGCGACGTGGAAGTAGCGGAAGAGCCAATTCCAGAAATTGATATCGAAACTGGTTCGGTTGAGACCGATGATGAGGAAGACGATGATCGCGAGGACAATACCGGCGATGACGGTGTTCCGGAGGTTTGTGAGAATGGCTGCCATGGGATTTCCCTTCTTGTGGATTACGGCCGCGAGGCGGGCCAATCACGAGTCCTCCCGACCGCCCCACGCGAGGGTTGCCATGTTACTCCATTTCCCGCACCGTGCAAGAAACGCAAATGAACTCAAATCCTTAACATGAGCTATCTCGCCGATCAGGTGAGGCGCGACGACCACGACCGCTATCTCTGCGCGCTTTTTGCGCCGGCGCTCGTGCGCGAGGACCTGTTCGCGCTGTACGCCTTCAATGCCGAAGTGGCGAAGGTGCGCGACAGCGTCACCGAGCAGTTGATTGGGCGCATGAAGCTGCAGTGGTGGCGCGACGTGATCGCAGCCGTTTATGAGAACGGCAACGTGCCCAAGGGTCATCCGGTGGTCACGGCGCTCGCCGAGATCATTTCCCGTCACTCGCTCGACCGCATCGACTTCGACACGCTGCTCGACACCCGCGAGCGCGATGTAGGCGACGACGCATTTGCCGACGTCATGGACCTCGAGAGCTATGCCGATGGCACCTCGGCGCGCCTGACCTCATTGGCGTTGCAGATACTGGGCGTGCGGGACGAGGCGAGCCGCGCCGCCGGCCGTCACGTGGGAATCGCCTGGTCGCTCACCGGCTTGATGCGTGCCGTGTTGTTCCATGCGCGGGCCAACCGCGTGCCGTTGCCGCTGGACCTCCTGACCGGCGCCGCCTTGACGGCCCATGACGTGCAGGAGCAGCGCAATGCGGCGCGCCTCGCCGCCGTGATCGCGCACGTCGCGCAGGTGGCCCGGGCTCATATCGACAAGGCGCGCACGCATCAGGTCGATGCGCGCGCCATTCCCGCGTTGCTGCCGGCGACGCTGGCGGAATCTTATCTCAAGGGCCTGGAGCGCCGGAGGTACGACGTCTTCGATCCGCGTCACGCCCTACAGCGGCCGGCCGTCGCTCGCCTGATCTGGAACGGATGGCGGCGGCGGTTTTAGGCCGCGCACGGCGGCGATCGCCGCCCACAGTCCGCAAACGATCGCGAGCAGCACGGCGAGCGCGGCGAAGCCGGCCAGCGACCGGCTGACGGTGTCGAACATATATTCGAATTGGCTTTGGAACGGCGAGCGCGGCGGCGCCTTCGGCATCACGCCGAAGAAGACGAAGAAGGCGTAGGCCGCGAGCAGCGCGCGGAAATAGAAGGTGCGGATGAGATACCCGAAATAGGCGCTCATTCCGCCGCCAGCTTTGCGCCGAGCCAGGCGTCGAGATCGGCGCGTGCGCGTTCGGACACCGCCTTTTTGCGGTCGCGGCCCTTGATAGGCCGTCCTTTCGCGTCCTTTGCGTCGATGTCGGGGAACAGACCGAAGTTGATGTTCATCGGCTGGAAGGTCGACGCCATCGCGCCGCCGGTGATGTGGCGGAGCAGGGCGCCCAGGGCAGTGGTCGCTGGCGGCAGCGCGGGCGCGCTGCCGCTGCGTTCGGCGGCGGCGAACCGTCCGGCCATCAGCCCGACGGCGGCGCTTTCCACATAGCCTTCGCAGCCCGTGATCTGGCCGGCGAAACGCAGCCGCGGCATCGCTTTCAGCCGCAGCGTCCCGTCCAGCAACCGCGGCGAATTGATGAAGGTATTGCGGTGGATACCGCCGAGGCGCGCGAACTCCGCGTTCTCGAGGCCGGGGATCATGCGGAAGATCCGCACCTGCTCGCCGTGCTTCAGCTTCGTCTGGAAGCCGACCATGTTGAACAACGTGCCGAGGGCATTGTCCTGGCGCAGCTGCACCACCGCCCACGGACGGTGACCCTTGCGCGGATCGCATAAACCGATCGGCTTCATGGGCCCGAAGGCGAGTGTATTCACGCCGCGTTCGGCCATGACTTCGATGGGCAGGCAGCCGTCGAAGTACGGCGTGTCTTTTTCCCACTGTTTGAATTCGGTCTTTTCGCCGCGCAGGAGTTCGCCGACGAAGGCTTCGTACTCATTCTTGGTCAGGGGACAGTTGATGTAGTCGGCGCCGCCGCCTTCGACTTCCGCGCCTTTGTCGTAGCGCGACTGAAACCACGCGATGTCCATATTTATGGACTCCGTGTGCACGATCGGCGCAATCGCGTCGAAGAAGGCGAGGGCGTCCTCACCGGTGAGTTCGCCGATCGCCGCGCTCAAGGCCGGCGAGGTGAGGGGGCCGGTCGCGATAATCACGCTGTCCCAGTCTTGCGGCGGCAGGCCGGCGACTTCCTCGCGGGAAAGGCTCACGTTCGGATGGGCGAGGAGCTTTTCCTGGACCGCGGCGGAGAAACCGTCGCGATCGACGGCGAGCGCCGAGCCCGCGGGCACGCGGTGCGCGTCGGCGGCGCTCATGATGAGCGACCCCATGCGGCGCATCTCGGCATGCAACAGGCCGACCGCGTTGTAGTCCGCATCGTCGGAGCGGAAGGAGTTCGAGCATACCAGCTCCGCAAGGAAGTCGGTCTTGTGGGCGTCGGTCGTGCGCTGCGGGCGCATTTCGTGGATGACGACCGGCCGGCCGGCCTTCGCGATCTGCCAGGCCGCCTCGCTGCCGGCAAGCCCGCCGCCGATGATATGAATGGGTTTTTCGACGCTCATGGGCCTAACATATGCCCAAAACGGATAACTTCCACGAGCCAAAAATGGGGTGTATGGTCCGCCTCCTTCGCCACGCGCCTGAAGCAAGAGAATGTCCGAACAGAAATTCTATGTGATTGGCGGCGAATACGCCGACACGTCCTTCCGCGAACCTTATCCCGGCACCAAGCTTGAGACTTACGGCCCCTTCGCGACCGAGCGCGAAGCGAAGCTGCGCTGGCGCGAGCTCACCGGCCAAAGCATCGACAATGCGATGGTGCGCTATTTCATCTCGTCGGATGAACCGGGCGCCGCCACCCGCAAGAACTTCTGGGTGGTCGGCGGCGAATACGCGGACTCGTCCTTCACGCGGCTGGCTTCGGGCGCCGAGCTCGAAGTCTATGGTCCGTTCGAGCAAAGCGAAGCCCTCGGCTTCTGGCGCGCGCTCGCCGCCAAGACCATGGACGATGCGCTGATGCGCTACGATATCCGGGAAAACTACGAGGCCGGCGACAGCGGAACCAGGCTGGGCGCGGTGCGGCTTGCGCCTTCCGTGACGAAATCTATCGCCATCGCCGCCGCTCCGTCCGCCGTGTTCAAACACCTGATGGAAGCGAGATCGGGACGAAGCATCAGCCGCAGCGATGCGGCCACGGGTGTGATCGACCACACCCTCATCGACGCCGCTGGGCATCATTGGACGGTAGCCGCCCGCGTCGTGGCTGCGGGCGGCGGCGCCGTCTATATCGTGACCTATACCAAGCCGACCATGGTGCCGGACGCGGAGTTCAGCGCGGCCATGCGTCGCGTGGATGATGAGCTTTCTGCTCTGAAGCGCAGTCTCGAAAGATAAGTCAGCACGGTTTTTCGACGCGCGGGCGGACGAAGGCCAGCGCCGAGATCGGTGTTTCTTCTTTTCTCGATGACGCACGCGGCGACGCCCGGAACACGCGGCGCGCCGCGGCGGACATGGCTTTCGGACGGCGTTGCGCCGTCCCACGGCGTGATTTGAACGGGAGCGACATCACTTCCTCCTAGGCCGCGCGCGCGGTGTTGAGCTGCATGAAATGCAAGAGCACGCGCTTGAGGCTGGCGCTGCGGTGTGTATCCCCCGCGGCGATCGCTTCGCAGATATCGTCGGCGAGGGCGATCCGGAGCGATAGGCGGCCGTCGGGTGAAGTGATCAGGTAGGGCTCGATGTGCGCGGCCACGAAGTCGAACTGACGCGCCTGCAGCGCGATCATCTCGTCCTCGCTCATGACGGAGAACGTCAGGCACTCTCTCCAGGACAATACGTGCCCGTCGGTCGGTTTCTTGTTCATTGCGCTCGCCTCCTTAAGGTGGGCGCTTCCGCACGGCATCACCGAAGTCCCACCGCTGTTTAAATCCCCCAGCTTTCGGGAGGCGCACGGAAGCGCGGGCGGAACGTGCCGAAATCAGGGCAGCGGGAAAATTGGGGATTCTACTTACGCCCTGGACCGCGCGGTCTAACGGTCCGCAGGCAGTGGAGCGGGATGTGAATCCGCCTGATTTTCCTCGGGGGCGGAGCTTGTGCCGGGTTTACGGCCTGCGAGCACATCGGCGACGGTGCTGAGCAGGAGCTGGGCTGACACCGGCTTCATGAGATAGCCCTGAATGCCGCGGCGGGCGGCCATCTTGTAGGTCTCGGTGTCGGTGCGGCTGGTCAATACGACGACGGGGATGCTCCGCCGGTAAGGGGATTTCGCCGCCCGGATCTTGCGGATGAGGGTAAGGCCGCTGGCGTTGGGCAGCACCAGGTCGACCAGGGCCAGGCGGATCTCGAGGCCGGGGTCCTTGTAGACGTAAAACAGGGCTTCCTCGGCATTGCCCGCCGTGATGATTCTCTCGTGGCCGCCCTTGCTGAGGAACGCGACGATCAGATCGCGCACCGCGCGGTCGTCTTCGACGACCAGGATGCAGGGCATGCGCTTGGCCACAGGCCCTCCGCCCCTAGGCCTTTCGCGAGCGCGGCCCGGCGAAATACCAGATGATGAAGCCGAGGATCGGCAGCAGGATGATCAGCACCGTCCAGACGACTTTCTTGCCGTTGGTCGCATCGCTGCCCAGGACATTTACGATCGCCCAGATGTCGGCGATCAGGACAATCAGGCCGAAAAGGCCGGTGTACTCGAAGCGCATCGCAAAGCTCCCTCAACCGGAACTATACGAAGGTACCCGCCGTTTCTACCTCTCGCAATGCCTCCCGAAGGTCAGATCGGCCCCGACGACATCGGCCGGTTCTTCAGCTCCTACGCCGGGGCGTTCAATCGTGCGCTCGCGGGCGAACCGGACCTGACGGCCGTCGCCGCCCATTTCACCGGCTGTTTCATCGAATCCCGTGCAGGCGGGGTCACGTGCGGGAAGGACGGGCCGGAGTTCCTCCGGATCCTCGAGAAAGGCTGCGCCTATGACCGGTCCATCGGCACGAAAGCGAGAATGTGACGGGTGCGGACTCAACGCCGATCACGGACGACCACAGCGTGGCGACGGTCCACTGGCGCCGCGCATACCGCACCAAGGCTGGCCGCGAGGTGACCATCGACTTTGACGTGCACTACTTCATCAAGAGTGAAGCGGATAAGGGCGGCAACAAGGACCTGAAGATTCTGGGGTCCATGCCGGTGATGAGCACCGCCCTGAAGAAGGCCGGCGTGATTTGACGCGATCCCGCTGTGCGTTTCGCGGTCGCGCGAACAATACACCTGAATCAACAACCTCGCACACGCGCCGCGTGCTGCAGGTCGGAACCATTTCCTTGCACCTTGCGTTGTCCAGGCACATTCGTGACACGTCGCGAATTCATCAATGGAGAAACGCTGAAGATGCTTGGCCACCCGAGAGTCCACATGCTCCTGGCAACGGCGCTCGCGCCGCTGGTGCTGGTTGCGTGCAGCAGCTCTCCAACCACCTATGAACGCACCCGGGCCGACTACTACGACAGCCGGGGCGAATATCTTGAGGATGCGGCTCTGACCTCCAAAGTCGCGGCCGCCATCCTCGACGAGCCGCGCTTGCGTGACTCGACCATCCGTGTCGCCACATACGGCAACATCGTCCAGCTCACCGGAGCGGTGGAATCCCTTCGCGATGCCTACATCGCCGAGGACATCGCCGCCTCTGTGATCGGCGTGCGCCGTGTCGACAACGATCTGGTCGTGAACTAGTGAGCGCGTTTTCTGCCAGGGCCGCCGGCTAATGATGCCGGCGGCCCGGGGTAGAAAAAAGTCGAAGAGATGATGGGAGAAAAACGGCGGTAAGAGCGCCGCCGGTGTTGAAACTCAAGTATGTGAAACGGTCGCTATGATTACCTTAGTCGTGTTTCTGTTGGTCTTGCTCGGTGGTCTGATCAGCCTTGCCACCTTGCCTCTCGTTGTTTCGCTCCCGTTGATGGTCGTTATCGGCGCCTTTGCGATCCTGGTCATCGCCGAGCTGTGGCGGTCCTACCAGGAGCTGGACTCGGCGCGCTCGCTGGACTCCGTGCGCGTACGCTCCGTGATCCACCATGCCGCCGCTCCGTCCGCCGGCCGGGAGCTGATCGGCGAATAAGCTGCCCAAGCGCCGCTTGATCTTCACTTTCAAGCGGCGCACGCTTCTCCGGCTCACAGCCTGGGGAGGCTTGCATGGACACCATTGCGCTACCCGTGACGCTCGTCACGGCATCGATCCTGGCTCTGATGTGCCTTCTGCTCGCCGCCCGCGTCAGCGGCGCGCGTCTCAAGCACCGCATCAGCCTCGGCGACCGCGGCAACGAAGAGCTTCTGGTGCGCATGCGCATCCACGGCAACTTCGTCGAGTTCGTTCCCTTCGTTCTGATCCTGATGGCGCTGCTCGAGCTTACGGGTGCGGACCGGAGCATCCTGATCGCTGCGGGCGCGATCCTGGTGCTCTCGCGCATCTCGCACATGATCGGAATGCCGCGTCCGGCGCCGAACCTGTTCCGCGCCGGCGGCGCCACAGGCACCTATCTTCTCATGGCCGGGCTTGCGGTCTGGGGATTGGCGCGCGGCCTCGCGGCGTGATCGCAAGACCCTTCCGTCAGATCACCTGACCGGGTGTTTCGCCCGGCGGCGCGAAGGTTCCGTTTCGCCGGCCCTCGGGATCCGTTTCCTCGCGCGGAGCAGTGGGATCGGGCGGCGGCTGCGGTTCGTATGTCGCTGGAGGTGTCTCGGGGACCGGCGTGGGCTCCGGCTGCGGTGCGGGAGGCTCGTACGCGGGCGGCGATGGCTCCGGCGTTGGCGCAGTTCCGCCGGTGTTGGTGGAAGTTCATCGGCCGGCGGAGGTTCGGGCGTTGGCGCGGGTTCCGCAGGCGGCGGAAGTGGCGGCGATGGTGGCATGGGCCGAGGGCCGCGCGGCGGATTGAACGGCCTTTCCGGCGGTCGGGCCGGCGGATCAGCAACGGGTATCCGCGGTCGCGGCGGCTGAGGACGATCGTACCGCGGCTGATCATGGCGTGGAGGCTGATAGGTAGGACCCTCGTAACGCGGCGGGGCGGGTACGACGACGATGCGCGAGGGTCTGTTCGCGGCTCTGCGCTGGGCTTCGAGCTCCGCTTCCAAGACTGTGCCGCGCGCCCGCGCGGCAGCGAGCGAGTCTTCGATCGCCAGGGTCCGCCGCTCCATATCGTCGAACCTCTCGGCTTCGGCGCGGGCGCGGGACTGTTCTTCGTCCGCGCGCTGCTCTGCTTCCCGCGCGGCCGCGAGGCGCTATTGCTCCTCCCGTGCCGCGCGAGCCTGTTCTTCGCGCTTGCGCTCCGCCGCCGCGGCGCGGGTGCGCTGTTCGGCGTCGCTGAGCTGTCGGCGCAGAAGGTCGTTCTGGGCCCGCAATTCCTCTAAATACGGATCGGCCGCGGCCGCCGGCGGCGCGGGCGGCGGAGCAGGCGGAGCTTCGCAGGAGGCAAGCGCGATGGCGCTGCCGAGGAGTAAGGCCCGAAATACACGATTGCGCATGCCAGCCCCCCACCGTGACCGGTGTTTTGATGGCGACAATCATCGCGTGCGAATGTGTTGAGTTTCGGGAGATAAGTGTGGCGGGTTTGCGGCGCTTGGCGCCGCCGTCATCCATCCCGCAGCCAGAAATTACCGCGCGCGGCTGTAGCGTTTCTCGCCGCCTTCGGCGAGCCCGGGAATGGAATCGGAATCCGCCGAGCCGAGCACGACCATGTTTCGGCCGGCGTGCTTGGCCTGATAGAGCGCATCGTCGGCGGCCTGCATCCAGGCTTCCTGCGACTGTTCCGCCCAATATTCCGCGACACCGATGGAGATGGTCACCGGCCGCTGCTCGATCAGCTTGGACTCGCTCATCAGCTTGCGCAACGCTTCCGCCTGCTTCATCGCGGCATTGGCGCGGGTATCGGGCAGCAGCAGGACGAACTCTTCGCCGCCCAGACGGAACAGGCGGTCGAGCTTGCGGCTGCGTCCCTTGATCAGCGCCACCATGCCTTTCAACACTTTGTCGCCGATGTGGTGGCCGAAGTCGTCGTTGACCCGCTTGAAGTGGTCGATGTCGATGATCAGCAGCGACACCGGCGCACCGGAGCGGCGGTTGCGCTCGATCGCTTCGGCGAGCGACTGGTCCATCTGACGGCGGTTGAACGCGCCGGTGAGCGGGTCGGTCAGGGCTTGATCGGTAAGCTCCTGCTGCAGCTGCCCCACGATATTGAGGATGATGTTGACGATGACGATGGTGAGCGCGAGCGTCACCACGAAGCGCACGGTGACCTCCGGACCATTGTCGACGTAGAGATAGGCCATGACGGAGGCCAGCACAGCGAGCAACAGGCTGCCGGTGTTGGCCATTCTGCGCGGCAGCACGAAGTAGCAGAACAGCACCGCAGGGTACGTCCACAGCGCCCCGTAGAATCCCTGCTGCATCAGGGAGAGGGCGATGCTCGCGGCCATGGGAATCAAGAGCAGGCCGAAGGGAATCGGCGGCCGCTTCTTTCTCTGGATCGCGATCACGTCGACGGCAAGGATCGCGACCACCGCGAGGATGGCGCAGCCGAGGGCGATGCGGCCCCGGAGGAGGTCGTTGACGGCAAACGGCGTCAGGAAGATGACGCCCGCGATCGCCATCAATCGCATGATGCGTTCACGGTATGCGGCGAAGAGGTCGCGGCCGGGCGTGTCCTCCGGCGCCGAATCCAGCTCGCTCATATCTTGTCCCCGCGGCCGATACGCCGGCCGTTTGCCCCCCAAAGACGGAGAATCATAGCACTTATAGGGGGAACCGTCCCGCCAACTTCGCCCAGGATGATCTTTTCAAACTCCCGCGAGGACGCGCGCTAAAGTTGCGAAAGCCGGCCTCGGCCCCTGGACGGCCACAGCCCCGCTCTCTACATTAGCCCCATGAATTACATTGCCTTAGCGGCGGCCGCCGCCGCCACGACTGCTGGTTCCATTGCTTATGCACAGGACGGTCTCCCCAGTTTCATCCCTGTGGAGATCAGCCTGTTCGAGGACCGCGATGCATCGGGCAAGAAATTCTACAAGTTCGCCACCGACAATGGCCATCCGTTCTATACCCGCGACAAGGACGAGCCGAACAAGTCGACATGCACCGAGGAGTGCAAGGAAGAATGGTCGCCGGTGCGCGCGCGCAAGGACGCCAAGGCCGAAGGCGAATGGACGCTGTTCGACCGCGGCAACGGCTATATGCAATGGGTTTACAAGGGTAAGCCGGTTTACCAGAACGTCGCCCAGGCCCTCGGTCAGGAAACCAAGATTCCGCCGGGTTGGTCCGAGCTGAAACCGTAGGTTTTTCCCGGACGCCGTTTCGGGAAAGTTCCGGCGAAAGTCTCAAAAACTTATCCACAGGCGTGCGTTTTCGCGCGACGAAAAGCGCGTGCCCTTGCAGATTCCGCAAGGGTCCGACTCCGCCCAGGCGCTATAATCGGCGCTGTATTTTACGAAGAAAAACGTAGCAACGCATCGCGGTCGTTGGGACCGCGAAGGCGAGGACAAGTGGCGAAGTCCGATCCGACGAAGTGGCTCGAGTGTGCGGCGCATATCCGGGGGCTGGGCCGCGGCGTGAACGATCGGAAGATCGCGCCGATGTTCGAGAAGTTGGCGGCGCGTCTGGAAGAGATCGCGCTGGCCAAGGCTGAAGCGCAGATGAAGGCAAGCGACCACGACAAGGGGGCGGTGAGGGGGCCGCAGCGGCGGGGGAAATCCGGGGGCAAATTGGACGTAGGCACACGGAGCGAGAAAGATGAGCAAGAGTCACCCCGCCGGATCGAACGCAGGTCGCGCCCGAGACCTTAATCGCCAGGCCCGTAAGACGCATCCGTCGCTCCGGTCCCAGACCCGCAAGCCGCAAGTCCCGGTCCGTCTGCGTGCGATGTACGAGGACGAGGACAGCTTCGATATCCCGGATATCGCGCTCGGCGGCGGCAAGGACTAGCCGCTAGACGAGGAGCGCCCTTACGTCCTCCCATCCGTACGCGACTTCCCGCAGCGTATAGCCGGTGCGCCGGTCGTCCTTTTCGGCCACGGCGCGGCCGCCCAATGCCTCGTAGAATTTGCGCGCCGGCGCATTCTCCTTGATCACCCACAGCGAGGCCGAATTGATCCGGCACGCGAGCAGATGCTCGGCCATCACCGCCATCAGCGCGCGGCCGACGCCGGCGCGCTGGCTGTCCTTCAGCACATACAGCGCGTTCACCTCGCCGACAAAAGGAAGCACCTGCGAGCGTTGCCGTCCGCAGTCGCCGAAGCCGAGCAGCGCGCCGTCGCGGGCGGCAACGAAGGTGCCTTGATCGGCGGCGGGTAAAGTCAGGATGTGGCGCCACCGGGTTGCGCGCTCGAACACCGACAGTCCCGCCAGCTCGTTGTCGGGGATGATGCCGGGATAGCTCTCGCGCCACGACTGCACATGGATCCGCGCGATGCTCTCGGCATCGAACGGCGCGGCGGGGCGCAGGGAGAACGGCGATGACATGAGGGGCAGTGTAGCCCAGAAAACACTAAGAAGGGGCGGCCGCCGCAAAACACAATCTCGAGCCGAATCGCGAGATGCGAGCGCAACACGTAGAACTTTTAAGATCGGCGCGCGTTTCGAGCACAGGGGTCTTCTCCCGCAACCGCCTTTGGCCCAGGAGGACGTATGTTCGGTCCGGCAGCGCATGCGCACACCGCGAAACTCGAATGCGACAAGGCCGAGTCCGTACTGGCGGCCATCGAAATGGCGTGGAAACAACACCACCGGGCCGGCGAGGGCATCGTGATCGGGTTCTATACGCACCTTGCGCAGCGCTTGAACGAGGAGGGATTCATCGTCGATACCCTCGACGGTCTGGAGATCCTGGAGCATTGCCGGCGTCGGAACCTGGCGATCGTCGACGTCCTCTATGCGCTGGAAGATCGCATCCGCGCGGACGGTTATCGTGCCAAGCGGCTTGGGCTTGCCGATTTCAACAGCGGAACCACGCCGGTCTACGTGTTCTACGACCCGGGCCGGTTCAAGACGTTCACCGAACTGAAGCACGACGTCGCGCAGCGCCTGGCGTCGGCGCCGGCAAAGGAGGCGCCACCCTCTTCGTAAAATGGACCCGCTGCCCTTTGGGCGGCGGGAAGCAGCGCAAGTCCTTGTCGGATCGCGGGCCCGAGACCTGTCCGCTTACTACTGAGGGTTCGGGAGAGGCGGGATGGTGATGGTTCCGCCGTGGATGGGGCAGGGATTGGAGAGATTGGCGGTCGTCCCCGTCATGCGCTCGACGACTACGTGTTGGACGGCGAGGCGCGCGCCGGAATCCGGCGCCTTCGGTACGAACTCGATGTTGATGGTGCCCGGCAGCTCGGCGGCGACCCGCACCTCGGCGCTGTTGTTCCAGTACCACCGCCCGGTCTGCGTCAGCGAGCCGTGCGGCGGCACGGTGATGTCGAGCTGGCCGGCGTGCCCGCCGCTGCCGGCATCATAAACGTAGGCCGTGAAGGTACCCTCGACGTCGGAGAAGTTGTGCACAGTGATCCGCGAGTTGAACGGCTCGGCGAAGCTCTTATAGACATTGAGCGCGACGTGGCGCACGGGAATGTAATCGGCGTGCGGCGCGTTGGTGCAGACGCTGGCGTCTTCCAGCTGTCCGGAGCGCCAGTCGTACTTCACATGCTGCCACAGCTGCTTGTCGCGGCCGTTTTCGACGTAGAGCACGATCGGCTGACGCCAGTTCACCGGCGCGAAGGTCTCCAGCATGAGGTGCGGCTCGACGCTGACGGACGCTTTCGCAGGAACGTCCACTTGCACCGTGCCGAGGACGTTCTTCTCGTCCAGGCCGTAGATGGTGATGGTGTTGGTGACGATCCCTTCGTCGCGCAGATTGGCGAGACGGATCAGCGAGACACCGGGCGTATACCCGAGGATCGGCGTCTTGGCGTAGGGATCGGTGAAGCCGATATACGGCGGGAAGTCGACGGGGATCGGCTCCGCGATCGGGAGCGGCGCCTCCTGCGCCTTCGCGGGCGAAGTCATGACGGCGAAGGTCGCGATGTTCGCGAGGAATGAGATCGTCCCGGCCAGGGCGATGATCGGCAACTTGCGTGTGGTTCTCAGCATCGAAGTGTCTTTCTCTAAAAATGGGTTTTTTCCCCATCACCTGAGCCCAAGGTATCACCGCGTCCTCCGATTGTGGGTGGAGAATTTCGCAAGTCGGCTTTCAGAATTTTTGGAGCATCCCGGCCGAAGTCGCCATAAAGTTGCCTTTATGGGGCCGTCCGGCCGCTTAGAATAGTTCCAATTGGGAGGTAACCAATGAAGGTCGACGGAAGCTGCCACTGCGGGGCCATCACCTACACGGCGGAGGTCGACCCCGCCGCCGTCAGTCTTTGTCACTGCAATGACTGCCAGATCACGGCCGGTTCGGCCTTCTCCTTCAATGTTCGGACGGTGGACGGCAAGGTGAATTTCACCACCGGTCTGCCGACGATCTACATCAAGAAGACGGCGGCCAGCGGCCGGCACCGCGCTCACGCCTTCTGCCCGGTGTGCGCGACGCGCATTTACTCCGGCAGCGTGGAGCCGGCGCCGCCGCAGATCACGCTGCGGGCCGGCGCGTTGAGGCAACGGCGGGAGCTGAAACCCAAGCGCCAGGTGTGGTGCAGCGCCGCGCTCGACTGGGCGACGGTCGACGGCCCCGAGTGCGTGGCGGAGCAGTAGGGGCGGCGTTTTTTGGTTTCGTCATTCCGCTTCCTGTCTTCGTCATTCCGCTTCCTTTCTTCGTCATTCCCGCGAAAGCGGGAATCCCCACTTCTTCGTCATTCCCGCGAAAGCGGGAATCCACGTTTTAAGGTTTCCGTTGTTCATCTCGGCGAAGTCGGGTCCACCGCGCTTTCCTCACCTCTTTCGTCATTCCCGCGAAAGCGGGAATCCATGTTTGGTGTAAGGTTCCTGTTATTCATGTCGCTTAGGGGGCTCGGGTGACTTTTACCAACTGCAACCACACCATCCACCGGCACCACCATCATTTCGGCTGGAACAACGCGCTCGCGCCGGTGAAGACCGTCGCACCCGGCGAAACGGTCTTTCTCGAGTGCACGGACTCCAGCGCGGGGCAGTTCTCGCCCGCCAGCACGGCGGCTGCGCTCGCGGCCCTCGACTTCGGCAAGGTGAATCCCGTCACGGGGCCCATCGCCGTCGACGGCGCGCAGCCGGGCGATGTGCTGAAGATCACGCTGCTCGGCTTCGAGCCGTCGGGCTGGGGCTGGACCGCGCTGATCCCCGGCTTCGGCTTGCTCACCGACCAGTTCCCCGAGCCCGAGTTGCATGTGTGGAAATATGACTCCGCATCTTTGGCGCCTGTGCTGTTCGGCAAGAACGCCCGCGTGCCGCTGAAGCCTTTCGCCGGCACGATCGGCCTGGCGCCGCGTGAAAAAGGACTGCACTCGGTCGTGCCGCCGCGCAATGTGGGCGGCAATATGGACATCCGCGATCTCAATGTCGGCGCGTCGCTGTACCTGCCGGTCGAGGTGAAGGGCGGGCTCCTGTCCATCGGCGACACCCACGCCGCGCAGGGCGACGGGGAAGTGTGCGGCACGGCGATCGAGAGTCCGATGAACGTCGCGGTGAAGCTGGAGCTGGTGAAGGGCGAGAAACTTGCTTCGCCCCGGTTCACCACACCCGGGCCGGTGACGAGCCATCTCGACAAGAAAGGCTACGACGTCACCACCGGCGTCGGACCTGACCTGATGCAGGCCGCCCGCGCCGCGGTGTCGAACATGATCGATCTTCTTATCGCGCAGCACGGCTTCTCGGCGCCGGACGCCTACATGCTCTGCTCGGTGTGCGGCGACCTGCGGATATCGGAGATCGTCGATATGCCGAACTGGATCGTGAGCTTTTATTTTCCGCGCGTGGTCGTCGAGTAGCGAGGACAATCCGAGGCGCGCGGCTTCAGCGACAGCGTGTGCATGCGGGTAGCGCGGAAGCGGCTGTCCGGAAGGCCGCGCGCCTTTCCACACCCCCTCGTTGCCGCCCCGACATCACAAGCTCGCAACGCGAGCGACAAAAAATCACCGCATTTGCACGGTATTCCTGAATCACGGGGGAAAACCAATCCATGTTGCCGGAAGCACAGGAAGGAACATCGATGCAAAGACTAAGACCCGCGATCCTCGTCGCTGCCGTTGCCGCGCTCGCGCTCGGCGGCTGCGCCACCAAAAAGTATGTCAATGAAAACGTCGCATTGGTCGACAGCAAGCTGACCACCGCGCAGCAGCGCCTCGATCAGCAGCAAGGCCAGATCGCGCAGCTCGACAAGACCGCCCAGGACGCGCTCAAGCGCGCGACGGACGCAGGCAAGCTGGCGGAAGGCAAGTTCCTTTACTCGATGGTCCTGTCCGACGATTCGATCAAGTTCCCGCTCGACAGCTCGGAGCTGTCGCCGGAAGCGGAGGAACGTCTGACGGCGTTCGTGGAGAAGCTGAAGACTGAGAACAAGAACATCTATCTCGAGATCCAGGGTCACACGGATTCCACCGGTCCCGACACCGTCAACGACCGCCTCGGTGAAGAGCGCGCCGAAGCGGTGCGCAAGTTCATGAACCAGCACGGCGTGCCGCTCAACCGCATCGGCACCATCTCCTACGGCGAGAAGGCGCCGGTCGCCGACAACAAGACCCGCACCGGCCGGTCGGAGAACCGCCGCGTCGTGCTGATGGTGATGTCGTAACCGTTACGCCTCGGCAAGAGGACGAAGAAAGGCCGTTGACCTGACCGTCAACGGCCCCTCCGCCGCCCCGCGGGCAGGGGGCAGATCCCTTTTTCCTTGACATCGTCCCCATAAAAGGGGCACCCTGCATTGCCGTTTCATAGCCGGCCCGATGGGCTGGCGTCTGCGCGCCAAGGCCGGTCGGCCGGCCACGGTCCTCTCCCCGGTGCATCTTCCGAGCCGGGTGACGGCCGTAGGACACAGTCCTCATTTTCCTCTTTGCCACAATGTCGCGCGATGTCGCGTAATGTCGCGTGAAATGTCGCGCGACCGGACGGCGCGCAAATAATTGGCACAGCGTAAAATTCCGCTCCTCCGCCACAATGTCGCGCGCGGCGGACGTTTTCTCTGTTACATGGCGTGGGCGGGAGAAAGCTGCCTCAGTGAAGGGGTGCGCTCCAAAACTGTCCGCACGCGTGCGCTGAGGTGCGGCCTTCCTTAAGGCTGCGGCACGCCGAGGAGATCCGACCAGCGCCACTGCGCCGAACCGATCGCAAAGCGCGTGCCGTCGCCGAGGGAGAGGAGCACCACGCCTTGCATCCGCTGGCGGCGGCAGGCTTCCGGCGCGAAAGCCACTTCCCATATGATCGCCTCGCGCACTCCGGACAGCCCCTTGCCGTCCTGCGCGCCCGACCGCACCCAGTCGCCGTTCCACAACATCACCGCTTTGCCTGAACGTTCGGCGTTGATCACCGCCCGACGCACCAGCGCACTGCGCTGCAGTGAGCGCTGCACGACGCGCGCGATGTCGCAGCCGCCGCCGCCCGCACCGCCTCCACCCGCGCCGCTGCCCACGGCGTCGGCGCTGACTGCGCCGATAAGCTGGGAGTCGCTCAGGATGTCGGAATTGTCGGGCGCGCGGGCTTCTTCTTGTTCTTCCTCGCGGCGGGCCGTGGTGAAGTCGGGCACCGCCGGCATGACGAAATCCGGCGCGGGCAGGGCGGCGAGATCGGGCGGGGGCGGCGCGGGGAACTCCGGGACGGCGGCGCTGTCTTGCGCGGCGCCGGAATCGCCGGGACGTTCGTCGGCAGGCCCCGGCGGACCTTCCGGACCCGGCAATTCCGTCACGCTGATGATCATGTCGGACGATTCGCGCGCGGGACGCACGAGGCCTGCGCTAAGCCAGATCAACGCTGCCAGGGCGGCGCCATGTGCGGCGACGCTCGCGATCAGGCCAAGGGGAGAGCTGCGGTGCTGAGATGTCACGCGAGACATTAACACAGAGAACCATGCTCCCGCGGCAAGACCGTGGCAGCTGTGCCGAAGCGGACATTATGGTGACGGGGTTAACTCTGCGCTGGTTGTATAAGTGAGTCTCGTTCACTCCACTTGCACCTGAAAGCAACTCCGCCCGGCGCGGTGCTCGGCTGGGCCGGCCGATGCTTCCTCGAACCGCGCGCAGACTTCGAAGCGGGACGCCCCCAGCACGTTGTACTCGTAGACCTCGAACGTCTGCGGATCGGCGACGGACATCGGGCCGTCCGACTTCTGCTGGATCTCATCGAGGGTCCGCGGCAAGGTCTTGTGGGCGGCATAGACCTCCTGTGCGCGGGCGACGATCACCTGCAGGTCGGCAAAGCGTTTCTCGTCGCGCGCCGGGGCGTCGCCCTCGGCCACGCGCGCGTTCATCAGCCGCACACCCGCGGTGAGGCTGACGGCGAGGACGGCGCCGACGACGCCCAGGAACAGGATGCGGCGCGGGGTCCAGGCGGCGGGCGAGGGGGAAGCGTCGGGGATCATGCGCCCAAATTCCCCGAGCGCCGCCCTTTTCGCAAGCAAAACCCCGGGGGGTGCGCGTCTGATTGGCTCTCGAACCCCGGGGCGTCGCGCGCTAATGTTTCCTCCGTGCTTCTGGGGAGGAGTTCATGAAAAAGCTCATTGCTGCCGTTCTCGCGTCCGCATTTTCATTGGCGGGGTTCGCTTCACTCGCGGCCGATGCGCCGGCGGCGAAAAAGCGGCCGTATCCGATCCACCAGATCGATCTCAACTGGCCGAAGCAATTCCCCGGCAACATGGTCATGGGCGATCCCGCGGGGATCGCGGTCGATCCGTCCAACGATCATGTCTGGGTGGTGTCGCGCCAGCGCAATCTGAACCCCGAATGGCTGGGACTGACGAAATCGCCGCCGACGTCCGTCTGCTGCACGTATATGCCGGCCGTCGCCGAGTTCGACGCGGAGGGCAACTACATCCAGGGCTGGGGCGGGCCGTTCACGCCCACGGCGGACGCCGGCGCTTACGAATGGCCGGAAGGCGAGCACGGCATCACCATCGACTATAAGGGCAATGTGTGGATCTGCGGCTACCAGAACAACACCGAGGCCAAGCTGGACGATAACCACTGCCTGAAGTTCACCAGGGACGGCCGCTTCCTCTTGCAGATCGGCAAGAAGAACGCGAGCAAGGGCAGCCTCGATACCGAGAACCTCAACCACGCGACCAAGGTCGTCGTGCATCCGAAGACCAACGAAGCCTTCATTTCCGACGGCTACGTGAACCGCCGCGTCATCGTCGTCGATGCCGAAACCGGCAAATTCAAGCGCATGTGGGGCGCCTACGGCAACAAGCCGGACGACAGCGCGCCGCGTCAACGCACCTTCGACGGCCCGCCGCCGCAGCAGTTCAACAATGTGCACGGCATTGAAGTGTCGAATGACGGCATGGTCTATGTGAACGACCGCCAGAACAACCGCGTCCAGGTGTTCGACCTTCAGGGCAAGTTCCTCAAGGAAACCTTCATCCTGCGCAACACCCGCAGCAACTTCGGCACGTCGTTCAGCCTGGCGCTGTCGGCCGATAAGGAGCAGCGGTTCGTTTATGTCGCCGACCTCGCCAACTTCAAGGTCCACGTCCTGGACCGCCAGAGCATGGAGATGATCCCCGAAGCTTCGTTCGGGCATGCGGGGCCGTATCAGGGCCAGTTCCTGCGGCTGCACCTGATCGCCACCGACACCAAGGGCAATGTCTATACGTCCGAGGCGAACGGCGGAAAAATCAACAAGTGGACGTTCAAGGGCCTGTCGCAATAAGGCCCGGTTTCTCAGGCCCCGCGTAGATGGCCTCGCGGCAGGAGACGGCGGGCTTCCTGCTCGACCAGTTGCGGGGCCTGCGCGTCTCGGCCAAGAAGATGTTCGGTGAGTACGGGGTATATTGCGACGGCAAGATCGTCGCGCTGGTGTGCGACGACCAGCTCTTCGTCAAGCCGACGGCCGCCGGCCGGTCCCTGATCGGTAAGGTGCGGGAGGCGCCGCCCTATCCTGGCGCCAAGCCGTATTTCCTGATCGAAGACCTGGACGACGCGGAGGCTCTATCGGAGCTGATCCGGGTGACGGCCCGGGAACTGCCACCGCCGAAAGCGAAGACGACGGCGAAGACCAGGAAGGAAACCCGGTCGAAGCGCGCGAGCATCAAGAAGAGAAAGGCGGTATTGTAAACGCTACGCGGCGGAGGGGCTGCGCAACGTCCGCATGTGTCTTTCTGACATTTTCATAAAATAGAGCCGCGGAATTGACACAGGTTAGCCGTGGCACGGCGCTCATGCGCTAGAAGGGTCACCAGGGACGATGAGCTGTTCGACACTGCCCCTGTTGCTGCAGCCCAAACTCAACATCGAGCAGGGCTGCCCGGATGGCGCATCAATTCAGTCACTTTCCCGATCGCATCGATCAGCGTGAGCGCCTGCAGCTCCAGGCCGCCGACTGCCGCGCGCTGGCCGCGGGCGCGGACTCGCCCTTTCGCGAACAATTGCTGGAGCTGGCGGCGAGTATCGACCGCTATATCGCGACTCTGCCGGATTCACGCACAGCCGGGCCGAAGACGGCTGCGGAGATGGACGAAGCCGTATCTGCGTCCAGCCGCCCTTATCCGCGATCGGCTCATCGTTAGGCCCACGGAAGCCAACGGATAGCCCCGTTCGCCGGCAATGACGGGAAGGGCTTGATGGGGCATGCTGGGGTTCATGCTCTTCACCCTCGAGGAAGCCACGATCGCGTCGGTTCACGCGGCCTTCGACCGCGGAACCCTGACATGCCGCGCGCTGGTCGAGGCCTATCTTGCGCGCATCGATGCTCTTGATCAGCGCGGCCCGAAACTCAACGCCGTAGTGACGATCAATCCGCGGGCGCTCGAGGCCGCGGACGAGTTGGACCAGCGCCGGCGCGAGGGTCGGACAGATTGCGGTGCCCTGCACGGCATCCCCATCCTGCTCAAAGACAATTTCGACACCGCCGACATGCCGACCACCGGCTCGTCGCTGGCGTTGAAAAACTCCCGGCCGGCCCGCGACGCCTTCACGGTGCGCAAGTTGCGCGCCGCCGGGGCTTTGGTGCTGGGCAAGACCGCGCTGACGGAACTCGCCATGGGCGGAACCACGCAGGGCTCGCTGCACGGCCAAACCCTCAATCCCTATGATCTCACCCGTACACCGGGCGGCTCGAGCGGTGGGACGGGCGCGGCGGTCGCAGCCAACTACGCCGTGTTCGGAACCGGGAGCGACACATATCAGTCGATCCGCTCGCCGGCATCGGCCTGTGCGTTGGTGGGTTTGCGCGGCACGCGGGGGCTGATCAGCCGCTCCGGTCTCATTCCTTTCGCTTTCTCCCAGGACGAAGCGGGCCCCATGGCGCGCACGGTCGAAGATCTGGCGCGCGCGCTGGATGTCATGGCGGGCTTCGACCTCGCCGATGTGGTCACCGAGGGGTGCATCGGCCGCATCCCGAAGAGTTACACCGCGTTCCTCGACTACGGTGCGCTCAAGGGCAAGCGGGTTGGCGTGTTGCGCCAGTTCTTCGGCACCGGCGTCGAACATGCCGAAGTCAACCGCGTCATGGCCCGCGTCGTCGACACGGTGATGGACGCTCATGCCACGGTGATCGACATCGAGATTCCCGATCTCGCGGCGCTGACGGCCGACGTCGCGCTCGGCGATTACGAATTGAAGGCGGGCCTCGACAAGTATTTCATGGCGGTGGGCGGCGAGGTGAGATCGTTCGACGAGTATGTTGCGCAAGGCACATTCATCCCCTTGCAGGCCGAACAACTGAAGGCGGCGGCGCGTAAGAGCATGGCAGACCCGGAGTACGCCGCCGCGTTGCAACGCCGGGCAAGCCTGCGCAAGGCGGTGCACGGGGTGTTCGCGCAACACCGCCTGGACGCGATCCTCTATCCGCATCAGCGCAGATTGGTCGCGAAGGTGGGTGAGGATCAATTGGAGCGCAACGGCGTGCTGGCCAACGCGACCGGCATGCCGGCGATCACGTTGCCCGGCGGGTTCTCGTCGCCGACCGATACGGCGCCGCTCGGGGTGCCGATCGGCGTTGAGTTCTTGGGCCGCGAATGGAGCGAGGGCCTTTTGATCGGCATGGCCGCGGCGCTCGAGCACGCGAAGAAAGTGAGACGGCCGCCGGTGTTGACTAGCTAGTGTCGTCTTGCGGCCGTCAGGCCGCGAGGATCCAAAACAACAATCTTTGGATCCTCGGGCCTTCGGGCCAAGGATGACGACGAACTACAGCAGCTCCGCAATCTGGATCGCATTCAGGGCGGCGCCTTTGCGCAAGTTGTCGCCCACGACGAACAGCGCGAGGCCATGTTTCACCGTCGGGTCTTTGCGGATGCGTCCGACGAACACGGGGTCTGCGCCGGTGGCTTCGAGCGGATTGGGAACCTCGGTCACGACCACGCCCGGCGCGTTTTTGAGCAGCGCGTGGGCGTCCTCGGGCGACATGGCGCGTTCGAACTCGAGATTCATCGACAGAGAATGCCCGGTGTACACCGGCACGCGCACGCAGGTGCCCGAGACCGCGAGCCCCGGGATCTCGAGGATTTTCCGGCTTTCGTCGCGCAGCTTCAGCTCTTCTTCGGTGTAGCCGTCCTCGACGTAGACATAATTCAAGGGCGAGACGTTGAAGGCGATTCCGGCGGGCCACTTCTTCCTGTTCGGGCCGAGGTCGACGGCATTGCCCTTGCGCGATAACGCCGCTGAACCGGCGCCCGCCGCGAGAATTTGCGATTCCAGCTCCTGGATCCCGGCGAGGCCGCCGCCGCTCACGGCCTGATAGGTGCTGGCGATGATGCGCGTGAGACCGGCCGCGTCGTGGAGCGGCTTCAACACCGGCATCGCCGCCATGGTGGTGCAATTGGGGTTGGCGATAATGCCCTTTGGAATGACCTTGAGCGCGTGCGCATTGACCTCCGCCACGACGAGCGGAACGTCGGGGTCTTTGCGCCAGGCCGACGAATTGTCGATGACGATCGCACCCTCTGCCGCGACCTTCGGCGCGAGGGCCTTGGAGGTGGAACCGCCGGCCGAGAAGAAGACGATGTCGAGGCCCTTGTAATCGGCCGTGGCGGCGTCTTCCACGGCGATGTCGCGATCCTTCCAACGGAGCTTCTTGCCGACGGAACGCGCGGAGGCAAACAGACGCAGCGATTTCACCGGAAAATTCCGCTCCGCTAAAATCGAAAGCATGAACTCGCCGACAAGGCCGGTGGCGCCGACGACACCGATATTCCTGAGACTTTGATTCCTCGACATGACTCTCTCCTGTTGTGCCGCGGCGAGGGCCAGAAACAATAAAGGCCCCGTCCGATCGGCGGGGCCTGTTGTTTTGGGTGTTCGCTATACCGTTCTTTACCGCGCGCACGCCTTCAACGCCCCACCGGAGGTGGTCGTTTTCGTCGTGGTTTTCAGGGTCGCGGCCGTGAACATGAGCCGGAAAATACCGATATTCCGGCGGATGTAAAGCATCGCGCTCACGGACACGGGAAAGGGCAGGGCACGGGCCTTGGGCTCGCGCAGGTCCACGGCTTTCCGGCCCAGGCCGGCGGCGGCGTTCAAATCGAAAGCGAGCTGGGTGTGGGCACGACGGTGACAATCTTCTTGCCGCGGCGCCGGCCGAGCAGGACCATCGCCGCAAGCATCAACGCCGCCGCGCCTGGCTCCGGCACGCCGGCGGGGTCTTCGTCCTCGCCCAGATCGAACGTGGCCGAGATGTCGATCATGTACGTCATGAGGACCTCGGCGCCGGGCGCAAGATTCTCGAATTCGATGAAGGCAAAGGACTGACTGGAATCGGGCGATCCGACGCCGCAGGCGGTCGGTGTGGTCAGCAACCCCGACACCCCGAAGGTGCCGATGGAGCAGCCATGGGCATCGCCGACGCCCGGCCCGAACACCGACGTCGTCAAGCGGGCGCCCTGCGCCGCCGGATCGTCGATGCCGATGCCGAGCGCAGGACCACCGGGATTGAAGGAACTGAAGGTGGTCAAGAAACTGACAGAGCCGGTGAGCGGTGCGTCGGTGATGTTTCGCAAGGCGATGCCGCCGGTCGCGGCGGCCGTATAGGTACCCGAGGCCGTGATCGTCTGTTCGAGCCCCGTCGCGTAACTGCAGCCGCCGGAACTTCCGCCGGCGTTTCCCCAACAGGACAGCGCGAGACCGCTGAGGCTGCTGTAGCGCTCGTCGACCCACGCGTCCCAGAAGGCGCGGACTTCGACAAAGGGCGCGGCTCGCGCCGGGAGAGAAACAAGAGAGAAGGCGATAGCGATGGCCGCAGCCAAGACGTTCTTCAACATGGCATGCACTCGCAAAATGGAATCACTGCAAGGAGTGGTGCAACGCTCGTGCCATTTCCGAATCGCGAGTGTTTCTAGCCGCTTCTCGCGCGGGCGTATCAAGAAGTGTCAAGCGCAATGACACGTGAAAGCGGTGGAACAAAACAAGCGCACCAAGGATTGCAGTTTCCACTACCCCGCACAGTCCGCGCAGACACGTATGCGCCATCAACTTTCATTAGAACACTGCATCGCAACAACACGGAGGCGACATGGGTAACAAGTGGAGAAACGAAGATTTCAACCGTTGGGACGAGGAAGAGATCCGTCGTTCCCGCGGTGCATCCCGCTATGACCGGCCCGGTCAGTATTCGCAGGAATATTCGGGCGGCGGCCAGTATGGCGGTGACGGCGACAGCAACGCGGACCGCGACTGGGCGCGGCGGAGCCGCGAAGGCGTCCGCCGGGGCGGTTCCGACCTCGCTTCGCAGTACGAGCGCGCAAGCTATTCGCAGCCGGGCACCTTCTATTACGGCGGCACTCCACAGCGCCGTTTCGGCCTGGGACCGGGAGAGCCGGCCTTCGAAGGTGATTCCGCGCCGGACGAGTATGGCCGCGACGTCGGACGCACGGACTTCGGCGAGCATATGCATGGCTATGGCCCGAGCTACGGCGGCTATGGGTCCAGCTACGATCAGGACTCCGCCTTCCGCGCCATGGGCCGTTTCGAACGGGAAATGCATGAGGACGAAGAGCGCCTGCGCCATAACCGCACGCGCGACCGTGACCATGATCGCGGAGGCCATCGCACCCGGGATCACGGCCTGTTCCACGACGATCCAAACCGCGGTCCGATCGACCGCCTGCGCAACTGGATGCATCATCGGGGCAAAGGCCCGAAGGGCTACAAGCGGTCCGATGAGCGCATCCGCGAAGACATCAGCGATCACCTGACGCAGGATTATCTCGTCGATGCGACGCTGATCGAAGTCGTGGTGACGGACTGCGAATGCACCTTGAACGGCACGGTCGCGACCCGTGATGAGAAACGCCGGGCGGAAGATATCGCCGAACGGGTCATGGGCGTGCGTCATGTGCAGAACAATCTGCGGGTCGCGCCCACGGCGACGACGCCGCTGTCGACCCAGGACCGCACCGGGACCATGAGCACGACGATCGGCTCCAGTCCGACGCTGTCCAGCCGGAGCGGCTCCTCGAACGTGTAGGCGGCGCATAGCTCCTTTCGAAGCGCGGGGCCGGGTCACACCGGCCCCGTTTTTGTATCTGCCGCTCCTCCTGATAAGCCGGCCCTTGTAACACCCGCAGTCCTTGCTTTCGCCGGAGGGACCGACATACTTGGTCACCTTTGGCATTCTGGGGGAGCTGGACATGCGCCGTAGGATTTTCGCCGTGGCAGGATGCGTTGCGCTCATGTGCGCGGCAAACGCGCAAGCCCAAGTCATCCGCTCCGAGCATCATAGCTTCAGGATCGTCACCGTCGCCGACGGCCTGAAAGATCCCTGGTCCATCGCCTTTCTGCCGAACGGCGACATGCTGGTGACCGAGAAACCGGGCAACTTGCGCATTGTGCGCGCCGGCAAGCTCGATCCGGCGCCGATCCCGGGTACACCGAAGGTGCGCTATGCCGGGCAGGGCGGTTTGCTCGAGGTGCTGCCGCATCATGACTTTGCGAAGAACCAGACGCTCTATCTCAGCTACTCGAAGCCCAATGCCGACGGCAGCGAAGGTACGACCGCGGTGCTGCGCGCGAAGTTCGACGGCAAGCAGCTTTCGGAGGTGAAGGAGATCTTCGAAGCCAAAGCCTGGAGCAAGGCCGGCCCGCACTATGCCGGGAAACTCGTGCTCGACCGCAAAGGGCACTTGTTCATCACTGTCGGCGACCGCGGCCACGATCCGTTCGCCGGCGCGGCGCATCCGTCGCAAAGCCTGATGTCGCACCAGGGAAAGGTCATCCGCCTGAACGAGGACGGCTCGGTGCCGAAGGACAACCCTTTCGTTGGCCGTAAGGACGCGCTGCCGGAGATCTGGAGCTACGGCCACCGCAATCCGCAGGGCCTGGTGATGAACTACGAGACCGGTGAGCTGTTCGAGACCGAACACGGACCGCAAGGCGGCGACGAACTCAATCTCATCGAAGCGGGCAAGAATTACGGGTGGCCCGTCATCGGCTACGGCGTGCAATATGGCGGCAAGCCGATCCATGAAGCTCGCGAGAAGCCCGGCATGGAGCAGCCGCTGCAATACTGGGTGCCGGCGATCGGTGCCTCGGGCCTCATGATCTACACCGGGGACAAGTTCCCGAAATGGAAGGGCAACATGTTCCTTGGCGCGCTCGCGGCCAAACATGTGGCACGCATCAACCTGACGCGCGCGGGCGAGAAATATCAGGTCGAAAGCCTGGAGCGGCCCGCGTTGCTGCCCGGATATGCCCGCATCCGCGAAGTAAGGCAGGGTCCGGACGGAAATATCTATCTCGCGATCGACGACCGCGCGGGCGGCGGACTGACGTCCGTGGTGCGGTTGGAGCCTGCCGCCTAGCGCCGGCGGGCGGAGCGGGCAACGGCAGTTGGATTATGTCACGCCGTTCAGGCTACCACTTGTCCTGCCGTGAAGTCCGCCAGCGCGCCGGAGCCGAGCGTTCGCCGTCGTCGCGTGGGCGCCGCGTGCTCGGTGCGCGCACGATCTGGCCGCGGTCCCAGTCCCGATCGTCGTCGCTGGCGAAATACTGATCGCGGCCGCGGCCGTGCATCCCGATCTTGCGCGCGGTGTGCTCGCCCGTGCCGTAGTAGTCGCCGTGGCCGAACTGGGCCCGGCGCGTCGTGCCGAAGTCGTCCATGTCGCCGTCGAAGTTTGCCGGCGGATCGCGGTCATAGGAGTCGCGATCATATGGCCGGCGCCGGGACGGCTCCTGGTTCCGATCTTCGAAATCCTGCTGTTCGTGGTCGCGAACGCTGAATTTCTCTTCCGTCCGCTGCCATTCGCGCGTGCGTTGCGGGCCGCGCGGCGCGTACATGCACTCGTCCCCCCAGTCCTGGTCGTTCCCGCGGGGAGAGAATTTCGAGCGGCCGCGCGGGCCGGCCTCCGAGCCGTAGCGCTGTTCATTCAACTCCGCGTCGCCCCGGAATCTGTCACGCCGGGAATCTCGATGCTTCATCGTCATCTCCCATGGGCCGATCAGCCATAGAGAGAGAATGCCGCGCGAGGCGTTCGGGTTCCCGGTCGCGCCTTAGCCCAGGCCGCGCACCTTGTTCCAGCGCTCGGTCAGCTCCTGGTTCTTGGCGGTATGCATCACCTTGTCGACGGTTTCCTGCGGCAGGCGCGGCGGCCGCGGAAATTGGCCGTCCTTTTTCAGTCCGACGATCATATCCTCGTAGAGCTTCATCGCCGGCTGGAAGATTTGCACGGCGTGGATGGCAAGCTTGGCCTTGGTCTTGCGTTGCGGTTCGATCGGCAGGTTGAGCGTTACCACCGGAATGCCGACCGCGTTGGCGATCTCGTCGATCTGCTCCACCTTGATCCCGGTTGGGAAAAAGGCGTCCGCGCCGGCGGCCGCGTAAGCTTTGCCGCGGCGAATTGATTCGGACAGATCGCCCTGCTTTTCGTAAAGGCTCATGCTGTCGGAGCGGGCGATAATGGTGAAGTTCGGATCGCGCCGGCCTTCCTTGGCCGCTTCTATGCGCAGCACCATCTCCTCGAGCGGCATCAGCTGACTGACGCCAGCGCCCTGATGTTTGGGATTGCGTGTGTCTTCGAGGTGCACGCCGGCGATGCCCGCTCTCTCGTATTCGCGGATATGCCTGAACACGGTTAGGGCGGTTTCGCCCAACTGATCGCCGTCGACGACGGCAGGGATATCGACGCCGCGGGCAATGTGGCCGCCGATCTGGATCAATTCGGAGATGCTGACGATGCCGTAGTCGTCGAAGCCGAGATGCATCGCCGAAATCATATTGCCGCCGGAGTAGATGCACTCGAAGCCGTTGATCTCGGCGAGGCGTGCGGCGAACACGCAATGCGCTTCCGGCGCGACGATGAGACCGGGACGCTGCAGCAATGCGCGGAATTTTTCGGTGGCTGTCTGCGGCCGCGCGGCCTGCGCGGGGACGGTCGCCGCGGAAGCGGCAGGAACGGCGCCGGCTGCGGCTGCGGCGAGAACCGTCGCGCCCGTCGCCATGAAAGCGCGGCGCTCGGCGTTGGCAACGTCTTCAATTTTCATCGCCATGGCAATCCCTCCCGTGATGCAGATGACTGCGCAAAGCATAACGGCGGCAGCCGCCGCAGCACAGCCGGATTGTGATCGCCGTTACGGCGCGGGTATGGTACGGGACCTGGAAAATCCAAGGGAATCAAGATGCCGGTCGCGACACTGGATTTCACAAGCCGCGGGCGGAAGCTCCGCATGCAGATGGACCTCGACGCGGCGCGCGCCAACGAGGCGTCCATCATCAAGTTCCTCGAACGGGGCCGGCATTACGAGCCCGACGTCTCGCTTATGATGTGTCAGATCGTGGACGCGGGCGATGTCGTGATCGATGTCGGCGCCAACGCCGGTTTCTTCACCGCGCTCCTGGGAGTCCTCGCCGGCCCTGAGGGCCGCGTCGTCAGCTTTGAGCCCGGCGCCAACAATCTCCCGCGGCTCAAGAACAACATCGCGCTGAACAATCTCGAGAACGTCATGCTGATCGAACAGCCGGCGAGCAACATGCCGGGCGAGGTCATTTTCTTCATCAATAGCGACGACAGCGGCGGCAACGCGCTATGGGACGTGGCGACTTTCCCCGGGAATGTGAAGAGCGCCGCGGCGCCGCAGAAAGTGACGATGCGAGCGACGACGCTGGACGCCGAGATCGAGCGCCTGGGGCTCGCAATCCCGAAGCTGATCAAAATCGACGTCGAAGGCGCCGAGGTTCAGGTGCTGCTTGGCGCGAGCAAGATGCTGACCGGCTGCAAGGTGCCGTTCGTGATCTGCGAGTATCACCCATTCGGACTAGACCAGATGGGCACCTCGGCGCAGACCTTGCGGAGCTTCATGGAGAGTCTGGGCTATTCGACCTTCGCGATGTACTACGACGGCGCGATGCCGAAGCTCATTCCGCCGGGTACTGCGCTCGCGCTGCCTAGCATCGTCAATGTCCTGTTCTCGACGCCGGCGGCTGTGGCGCGGGTGTGGAGCACGTACTTCCATCACCCGGGTTTAGTGCATCCGAAGAGCTAGGCGCGTCTTTTGGTTTTCGCGGGAACGGCCTCGAGCCGCTCCTTGAGGAATCGCCCGGTGTAGCTCTCCGCCACCTTCACCACCTCCTCAGGCGTGCCGGTGGCCACAATGCGGCCCCCGCCCGAGCCGCCTTCGGGGCCGAGATCGATGATCCAATCGGCGGTCTTTATGACCTCCAGGTTGTGCTCGATCACCACCACGCTGTTACCTTGATCGACGAGGGTGTGGAGCACTTCCAGCAGCTTGCGCACGTCTTCGAAGTGCAGACCCGTCGTCGGCTCGTCGAGGATGTAGAGCGTACGTCCCGTGGCGCGCTTCGACAGTTCCTTCGCAAGCTTCACGCGCTGGGCTTCGCCGCCCGACAGCGTGGTCGCCTGCTGGCCGAGGTGGATGTAACCGAGGCCGACCTTCTTCAGGAGGTCCATCTTCTCGCGGATCACCGGCACGGCCTTGAAGAACTCGCAGGCTTCTTCGATGGTCATATCGAGCACGTCGGCGATGCTCTTGCCCTTGAAGTGCACTTCCAGGGTCTCGCGGTTGTAGCGCTTTCCTTTGCAGACGTCGCACGTGACGAACACGTCGGGCAGGAAGTGCATCTCGATCTTGATGACGCCGTCGCCCTGGCAGGCCTCGCAGCGACCGCCCTTCACGTTGAAGCTGAACCGCCCCGGCGCGTAACCGCGGGCCTTGGCTTCGGGCAGCTCGGCGAGCCAATCGCGGATGGGGGTGAAGGCGCCGGTATAGGTCGCCGGGTTGGAGCGCGGCGTGCGTCCGATCGGCGATTGATCTATGTCGATCACCTTGTCGAGTTGATTGATGCCTTCGATCTTGTCGTGCGGGCCCGGGAGATCGCGCGCGCCATAAAGCTCCTTGGCGAGGCCCTTGTAGAGGGTTTCGATCGTCAGTGAGCTTTTGCCGCCGCCGGAGACGCCGGTGATGCAGGTGAGCGTGCCGAGGGGGAGGTCGACGGTCACGTTCTTCAGATTGTTCGCGCGCGCGTTCTTGATGGTGAGCTTCTTGCCGTTTCCTGGACGCCTCCGGTCGGGCACCGGAATGGACTTCGTGCCGGTGAGATATGCCCCGGTGAGGCTCTTGGCATTGCTCATGATGGCCGCCGGCGTGCCTTCGGCCACGACTTCGCCGCCATGAACGCCCGCGCCGGGGCCCATGTCGATCACATGGTCGGCGGTGCGGATCGCATCTTCGTCATGCTCGACGACAAGGACCGAATTGCCGATGTCGCGCAGGCGCCGCAAGGTCTCGAGCAGGCGGTTGTTGTCGCGTTGGTGCAGGCCGATGGACGGCTCGTCGAGCACGTACAAGACGCCGGTGAGGCCCGATCCGATCTGCGAGGCGAGGCGGATGCGCTGACTCTCGCCGCCGGACAAGGTGCCCGAGTTGCGCGAGAGGGTGAGGTAGTCCAGACCAACGTTGTTGAGGAAGTGCAGGCGGTCGTCGATCTCGCGCAGGATCCGGCGGGCGATCTCCATTTGCTTCGGGGTCAGTCCCGTCTGCAGGCCCGCGAACCAGGCGCCGGCATCGGCGATCGAGAGTTCCGACACCTCGGCGATGTTCTTGGCGGCAATCTTCACAGCCAGCGCTTCGGGCTTCAGGCGCTTGCCGGCGCAGGCTTCGCAAGGCTGGCTGGTTTGATAGCGTTCGAGCTCCTCGCGCATCCACGTCGAATCTGTTTCGCGCCAGCGGCGCTGGAGATTGTTCACCACGCCTTCAAACGGCTTGCGGGTCTCGTACTTGCGCACGTCGTCGGAATATTTGATCGCGACTTCGTCGTCACCGGTTCCGTAAAGGACGGCGTTCTTCACTTTGGCCGGAAGCTTCTTCCACGGCACATCGACCTTGCAGCCGTAGTGCGCGAGCACACCCTTCAGCGCCATGAAATAATAGGGCGACGGGACTGACGACGACGACCACGGCGCCACGGCCCCGTCCTCGATCGAGAGGTCTTCGTCCGGCACGATGAGCGCCGGATCGAACAGCATCTTCACGCCAAGACCGTCGCAGGCCGGGCAGGCGCCGAAGGGGTTGTTGAACGAGAAGAGGCGCGGTTCAATTTCCTCGATCGTGAATCCCGAGACCGGGCAGGCGAACTTCGAGGAGAACACCGTACGGCCTTTCTCGCCGGGTTTGTCGGCATTCTCGGCGAAGGCGATGCCATCGGCGAGACCGAGCGCGGTTTCCAAGGAGTCCGCGAGCCGCGACTGAATGCCGTCTTTGACGATGACGCGGTCGACGACGACTTCGATGTCGTGTTTGAACTTTTTATTGAGGCTGGGGACTTCGCCGATCTCGTATAGCGTTCCGTCGACCTTGACGCGCTGGAAGCCCTTCTTCTGAAGCTCCAGGAATTCTTTTTTGTATTCGCCCTTGCGGCCGCGGGCGATCGGCGCCAGCAAATAGAGCCGCGTGCCTTCACCCATGGCCATGATACGGTCGACCATCTGCGAGACGGTCTGCGCTTCGATCGGCAGGCCGGTGGCCGGCGAGTAGGGAATGCCCACGCGCGCCCAAAGAAGGCGCATGTAGTCGTGGATCTCGGTCACCGTGCCGACGGTCGAGCGCGGATTGCGGCTGGTGGTCTTCTGCTCGATGGAGATCGCGGGGGAAAGTCCCTCAATCGAGTCCACATCGGGCTTCTGCATCAGTTCGAGGAACTGGCGCGCGTAGGCCGAGAGGGATTCGACGTAGCGACGCTGACCCTCGGCGTAGATCGTGTCGAACGCGAGCGAGGATTTGCCGGAGCCGGAAAGGCCGGTCACCACCACCAGCTTGTTGCGCGGGATGTCGACATTGACGCTGCGCAGATTATGTTCGCGGGCGCCGCGGACTTTGATGTCGGTGAGCATCTCGGAGATGATGTTTTTCTTTTTGGGGGCGCGGTATGAATCTTTGGGCATGGTGTCCGAATACACTGTTGGGAGCGAGGCCTGTTCAGCGGCCGGGGCGCCCGTCGGGCGAAGTTCTTGTTATGTTCTCGCGAGGTTGTTGTTATTATGCGGAAAGCCGACCCGCGGCAAGTGACCGTTCAGAGAGACTCAGTGCGGAGAGATAGGCGTGAGCTTTGACGACGACGTAGACCCAATCGGGCGACCTGATCCCAAGCTGCGGCTGATCGCCATCATCCCGGTCGTTCTGATCGCCGCGGCCTTGCTTGCGTTCATGTACGGCTTCCGCACCGAGGGCCGGAAATACACCACCGCCGCCTGGCGCACGCATACGGTGAGCGAGCCGAACATCAACTTTCAGGTCTCGACGCCGGGTTCGCTGATGTCGATCTATCAAAACATGTTGTTCGACGGCGAACCCGCCACGGCCAAAGTGTTCGTCGGCTCCGACATGGGCACCGACTTCAGCATCACGATCGCCGAGCGCCCCGAAAGCGATCAGCGCACGATCGAGCAAATGTCCAAGACGCTGCTTGGCGTGCAGGGCATCCAACCCTTTTCGGGCGCCGGCGGGGCGAGGGCAGTGCTGACCGACTTCGTGCTCGACGACAAACGCACCCAGGCGCGGGTGATCTTCAAGGACCGCATGCTTTACCAACTGATGGCCTCGGGTCCGGCCAAGACCTTCCCCGTTCAGCAGGCCGATCGCTTCTTTGCCTCGTTCAAGCTGGGGGATTGAGCGCAAACGCCGATAAACCGGCGTTTTTTCTGGGCTTGCCAGCCGCTCGGGAAAAAGGTTAAATGTTCTCGTTATGTTTCCCTCGGCGGCCTTCTCGGAGGTGCGGCCGGCGCGGTCGTCCCCTTAAGACCTAATCAATTGGTATTGTTGCGGTTTTTCGTGCCTGCGGCACGCGTGTTGGCTCCATATAGGTCGCCAGAGCGAAAGGTAAACCCAATGACCCGGATTCTCGTCTTTTTGCTCGCCCTTCTTGCGCTTCCCGCCTGCTCCACGCTCCCCGAGCGTGTCGTGCAGGCGCCCGCCGAAACCTTTTGGATGAGCTACACCGACTGGGCGCGGGGCTTCGCCGTAGAGGCTCCCGGCCGGTTCGAGATCCGTCCGGCGTCCTATGAAACGCCGGGCGTCATGACGCCTTACAGCTATACGCTCGATCGCGGCACGCTACGTTTCTCGGTCGTCGCCGTCGAACGCCGCCGCCGTGACGACCGCGATCACTACACGCTTTCGCGCGACAACGGATTCGACCTGATGGAGTGGGACCGCATCATGGGTACGTCACTGCCGATCTATCAGCGCCACGTTTATCTCGACGGCAAGATGTATCGCCAGCGCATCGTTTTTACGAAGCGCATGGTTTACGAGCTCCTCGTTTCCGGCCCTGCCGACGTATTCCCGGACTTTGTCGCGAGCCGTTTTCTTGAATCGTTCGTCGTGATGGTAAAGACGTAAGTTCCCCTGTAAGACCTTCTCTCGCTCGTTCACACCTGGAGTCATCAATGGCCGGCAGCGTCAATAAAGTCATCCTCATCGGCAACCTCGGGCGTGATCCCGAGGTGCGCACCATGCAAAACGGCGGCAAGGTCGCCAATCTGTCGCTGGCCACATCCGAGAACTGGAAAGACAAGCAGACCGGCGAGCGCAAGGAAAAGACCGAGTGGCACCGCGTGGTGATCTTTGGCCAACTCGCCGACATCGCCGAGCGCTATCTCAAGAAGGGATCGAAGGTATACGTCTGCGGCCAGCTGCAGACCCGCAAATGGACAGACCAGCAGGGCCAAGAGAAGTACACGACGGAAGTCGTACTTCAGGGTTTCAACTCCGAACTCACCATGCTTGACGGCAAGGGCGGCGCGGGTGGTGGGGGCGGAATGGGTGACGATGGCGGCGGCTGGGATTCCGGCGCGTCGGAAAGCGGATCGCGTGGCGGCGGCTTTGCAAAGCAGGGCGCAAAGAAGGGCGGCGACGACATGGATGACGACATCCCGTTCTAAAAGGCTTGTACTAGCTTATGCCGTTGCTGTGGATTTCCTTGCTGGCCTTTGTCGGCACCCTGATGGGTGCGATCAATGCGAATTATGATCCGCCGCTCGCCGCAGGGCTGATGGTGGGGACAAGCTTCTATGCTGCCGGTTTCACCATTCCCGCGATCGCAAGCGCGTTTGGGATCGCCGCGCGCGGACAGAAGGTCTTTGCCTCGGTCATGCTGGCGCTTGGCTCGACGTCGGTGGCTGCCGCGTTGCTGATCACCGCGCTCAAGATCTACGCAAAGTATTTTCCGTAAAGAGCTTACGGCTCGGCCAGAATTTGCTCAGCGTGTTGAAGGCAACCGCTGCTTGCTTGCAGGCCCGTTAAGTGCGTGACGGTCAACTCCACGAGCGCCGCGCGAGCGAGGCTGTCGTTGCACGCGGGTGCGGCTTCTTCGCTACGCGCGAGCTGCGTGAGGTGTACGCATAAATGGGCAAGGCCGGCGCCGAACTGTGCGCGGCTGAGAGTGTGGATCGTGAGCAACGCACGGGCATGGCGCAACCCGAGCTCCCAATTCCCGCTCACCATCGCCTGGGCACTTTGCTTGAGCAACTGATCGGGCGTTCTCGCTTGCGTGGCCAAGGGCACAGCGCTTAGGAGAAGGGCTGACAGGATTACGGCGTGGTTCATGACGCCGGAAGACTCGCAAAGAATGCCTCTTGTCTCCAATGAAGATTGTGGGTCGACTTCCTTTCAGTTTTGCGACCAGGCCCTGTTCCGCCGATCAGAAGGCCTCCGGATCCGGTGCCTCAACATTCGTTGCAGGAACTTCTGATCGCGATATGGCACTGGATTTCATATTTGCCAGCGTCCCGATGGGGTTACGCAAGGCGGTGCCATCACGTATTTCAGACTCAGATGACGGCCGCATCGTACTCGCGCTTCAGCCGCGCGACGAGGTCGGCGACCGGTGGGATGTCGTCGATCGTACCGACCCCGTGGCCGGCCGACCAGATATCGCGCCAGGCCTTGAACTCGTCCGGGCGTTCGTCGATCCCGAGGTTAGCGCCCTCGCGCACCCCGCTCACCTTCGCCGGATCGAGACCGCGCGAGACGATCGAGTGTTTGAGGTAGTTGGCCGGAACGCCGCTGAAGTAGGGCGTGTAGACGATGTCCGCCATCGAGCTCTGCACGATCATCTCTTTGTATTGGTCGTCGGCCGAGGCTTCCTTCGTGGCGATGAATCGCGTGCCCATGTAGCCGAGATCGGCTCCCATCAGCTGCGCCGCCTTCAGCTGAGCGCCGTTCGACAGGGCGCCGGCAAGCAGGATCGTTCCGGCGAAGATACGGCGGACTTCGGCGACAAGTGCGAAGGGCGACATTGTGCCCGCATGTCCTCCGGCGCCCGCACTCACAAGGATCAATCCGTCAACGCCCGCCTGGATCGCTTTCTGGGCGTGACGGATGGTGGTGACATCGTGGAATACGATTCCGCCGTAAGCGTGGATACGTTTGACGAACTCGCTCGGGTCCCCCACGGATGTGATAACGAAAGGGACCTTGTGCTTGATCACCAGCTCCGTGTCTTCCATCAGGCGTGTGTTGGTCCGATGCACGATCAGATTCGCCCCGAAGGGCGCGGCCTTCGGATCGTTCTTCAGCGCCGCCGCGATTTCCGTCAGCCATGCATCGAGCTGCTCAAGCGGACGGGCATTCAAGGTCGGGAAAGCACCAGGCACTCCGGCTTTGCATTGCGCGATGACGAGCGAAGGGCGCGAGACCAGAAACATCGGCGCCCCGACGACCGGCACCGCCAATCGGTTTCGAAACAACTCAGGTAACGGCATCTATTCCCCCGGTAACGAGGTGCCGTTGGTATCACGCCTGTCTTCAATCGCAAAAAACACGGCGATTGAGAATATATTGCATTGCACCATTCGATGGCCGATGACGATCAACATTTGTTTGGGATCCCCCCCATTTTGACCGCCGCGCGAGCCTGTGCCGCCGTGGCGAAGCCACTACAAGCGCTCGGATTCGCGCGGGGCTGCTCCAACCCATGCCGCGTGAGGCTATCATGCGACGCCGGCCGCATTCGCCTCCCCGATCCTATAGGCTAGAAACCCCCGGAAAGCCTGCGCAAGTAATGCCTACCCCTCGCGCCTGCGGCCGCGTGCGCCGCCAGGTACGCCGGCGTTGTACCGAGGTTGGCCGATCTGCTAGATTTTGTGGGTCCTCTCCGTCCGGCTCCGGGCGGCAAGATCGACCCTGATCGCAGGTCTGCTGGGCCCTTCGTGTTCGGCCTGTGCAATGCAGCAAAAGGCCGGAGCCAGGACGTTTTTTGTGAATTTCAGCGAGTGAGCCGGTGAGCGAAACGACCCCGAAACCGACGCCCTTGGATATTACACCCGTCACCATCGAAGACGAGATGCGCCGCAGCTATCTCGATTACGCCATGAGCGTGATCGTCAGCCGCGCGCTTCCGGATGTACGCGACGGCTTGAAACCGGTTCACCGCCGCATCCTCTACGGCATGAAGGAAGCCGGCTACGAGTACAACAAGCCCTTCCGCAAATCAGCCCGCATCGTCGGGGATGTCATGGGTAAGTATCACCCCCATGGCGACCAATCGATCTACGACGCGATGGTGCGCATGGCACAGGACTTCTCCATGCGCGTGCCCCTCATCGACGGGCAGGGTAATTTCGGTTCCATGGACGGCGATGCGCCGGCGGCGATGCGCTACACGGAATCGCGCCTGGCAAAGCCTGCGCACTCGCTGCTCGATGATATCGACAAGGATACCGTCGACTTCCAGCCCAACTACGATGAGAGCGAACGCGAACCGGTTGTCATTCCCGCGCGCTTTCCCAACCTGCTCGTAAACGGCGCGGGCGGCATCGCCGTCGGCATGGCCACCAACGTCCCGCCGCACAATCTCGGCGAAATCGTCGACGCCACCTGCGCCCTGATCGACGAGCCGGGCACGACCGATGAGCGCCTGATGGAACTGGTTCCGGGCCCGGATTTCCCCACCGGCGGCATCATCCTCGGGCACGCCGGCAGCCGCGCGGCGATGATGACGGGCCGCGGCTCGGTCGTCATGCGCGGCCGCTGCGAGATCGAAGAGATCGGCAAGGATAAGCAGGCGATCGTCATCACCGAGATTCCCTATCAGGTCAACAAGTCCGCCATGATCGAGAAGATGGCGGAGTTGGTGCGCGAGAAGCGCATCGAGGGCATCGGCGACCTGCGCGATGAATCGGACCGCCGCGGCGTGCGCGTCGTGGTCGAGGTGAAGCGCGATGCCGTCGCCGACGTGGTCCTGAACCAGCTTTACAAATTCACGCCGCTGCAGACGAGCTTCGGCGTCAACATGCTGGCCATCAACAACGGTCGGCCGGAACTGATGAACCTGCGCCAGATCCTGCTGGCCTTCATCAGTTTCCGCGAAGAGGTCATCCGCCGGCGGACGGTGTTCGAACTCAATCAGGCGCGCAACCGCGCCCACACCCTCGTCGGCCTGGCCATCGCCGTCGCCAATCTCGACGAAGTGATCAGATTGATCCGCGCCGCTCCGGATCCGAACGTGGCGCGCGAACAGTTGATGGCTCGCGACTGGCCCGCGGCGGACGTCGAGCCGCTGGTCGTGCTGATCGACGAGCCGGGCCGCAAAGTGGTCGACGGCAAGTACAAGCTTTCCGAAGAACAAGCTAAGGCGATTCTCGATCTGCGCCTGCACCGGCTCACCGGCCTCGAGCGCGACAGGATCCATGCCGAATTGAAAGAGCTGGGGTCATCGATCTCCGATTACCTCGACATCCTGCGCAGCCGCGAACGCCTGTACAAAATCATGCGCGACGAGCTGCAACAGATGAAAGCGGAGTACGGCACGCCGCGCCGGACGACCATCGAAGAGCTCGAATTCGAAACCGATATCGAAGACCTGATCCAGCGGGAGGACATGGTCGTCACGGTCACCAATACCGGTTGGATCAAACGCGTGCCGCTGTCGACTTACCGCGCCCAGCGCCGCGGCGGCAAAGGCCGCGCCGGCATGGCTACCAAGGAAGAGGACTTCGTCCAGGCGCTGTATATCGTCAATACCCATACGCCGGTGTTGTTCTTCTCCACCCTCGGCATGGTCTACAAGCTGAAGGTCTACAAGCTGCCGGTGGGCAATCCGCAGAGCCGCGGCAAGGCGATGATCAATCTTCTGCCGCTGAAGGAAGGCGAGACGATCTCGACCGTCATGCCGATGCCGGAAGACGAAAGCACGTGGGAGCAGCTGAACGTGATGTTCGCGACCTCCGCCGGCACGGTGCGCCGCAACGACCTTTCGGATTTCGTGAACATCAACCGGACCGGCAAGATCGCCATGAAACTTGAAGAGGGCGGTGACCGGCTGATCGGCGTGATGACCTGCAGCGATCAAAACGATGTTCTGCTCTCGACGCGCCAGGGCAAATGTATCCGTTTCGCCGTTTCCGACGTACGCGTGTTCCAGAGCCGTTCCTCCGTCGGCGTGCGCGGAATCAAGCTCGCCGAAGGCGACGAGGTCATCTCGATGTCGATCCTGAAGCACGTCGATTTCGACACCGAGAGCCGTGACGCCTATCTGCGCATGGCCAAGAAGCTGCGCGGAGGCGACGAGGTCGAGGAAACGGCGGCGGACGAGCCCGCGGAAAATGGCGCCGGCTCGTCCAAGGTCCTGTCCGATGAGGAATTCAAGCGGTTCGCGGCGGGAGAGGAATTCGTCCTGACCGCCACCCGCAACGGCTTCGGCAAGCGTACGTCGGCGTACGAATACCGCATCACCGGCCGCGGCGGGCAGGGGATTGTTTCCATCGCCACGAGCAAACGTAACGGCGAAGTGGTTGCGTCGTTCCCCGTGGCCGACACGGATCAGGTGATGATGATCACCGACGCGGGACGCCTGATCCGCATTCCGGTTGCCGATATCCGGGTCGCGGGCCGTTCGACTCAAGGCGTGACCCTGTTCGCGACCGGTGAGGACGAGCACGTGACCTCGGTCGCGCATCTGCCGCTTGAAGAAAACGGGGCTGAAGAACAGGCCGTGGAAAGCGTATAATCGCGCCGCGAGGGGTAGACCGGGGGACAGTATGGCGAAGAAGCAATCGCGCGCGTCAGCCGATCGCGGCGACGACGGACGTCTGCGCACGGGCGTCTATCCCGGCACGTTCGATCCCGTCACCAACGGCCATCTCGACATCATCAGCCGGGCCTCTCGCCTCGTCGATCGTCTGATCGTCGCGGTGGCGGTAAACGCGGGGAAGGGGCCGCTCTTCTCGCTGAAAGAACGCGTCGACATGTGCCGCGCGGAAGTCGGCAAGCTGCAGCTCAATGGGATGCAGGTCGAAGTGGTACCCTTCGACACCCTGCTGATGGACTTCGTGACCGCGCGGGGCGCCAAGCTGATCATCCGCGGTTTGCGCGCCGTTTCGGACTTCGAATACGAGTTCCAGATGGCCGGGATGAACACCCGCATCAATCCGAAGGTCGAAACGGTGTTCTTGATGGCCTCTGAAAACCAGCAGTTCATCGCTTCGCGCCTCGTAAAGGAGGTCGCCAGCCTCGGCGGCGACATTTCGACCTTCGTTCCCAAAGGTGTGAACGAACGCGTGCGCCGAAAATATAAGGCGTCCTAGAACATAGCCCTTCCGCAGGCCGTTCGCGTCCTGGTCCCTTGTGCCTCGCAGGGTGGGCGGTTATGACTTTCCGTCCTCGGCTAGGAGACGTTTCCAGTGTTCCAGACGCGCTTTTTTGTCGTTGCCGCGTTCGCGTTGTCACTCTTGATGTGCTTCGCGTTCAGCGCAGAAGTCTTTGCCCAGGCCGCGCCTGCGGCTCCGGCGGCGAAAGCAAAGCCGCCCGCGGTCGTGCCGTTGGCGCCGCCCAAGCCCAAACCCAGCCCGACGGGTCAGCCTGCTTCGCAGGCGCCGGCGGCAAAGCCGAAACCCGCAGCTCCGGCTGCGCCCGTCCCTCCGAAGGAGACCGTTAAATTGGACCCGGAATTTACGCTTTATCTCGACCTCGAATACGGCCGCGTGGTTATACGCATGCGCCCCGATCTTGCGCCAGTGCACGTCGCGCGCGTGAAAGAACTGACGCGCCAGGGATTCTATGACGGCGTCGTGTTTCACCGGGTGATCGACGGCTTCATGGCGCAGACCGGCGATCCCCAGGGGGACGGCACCGGCGGCTCGGGTAAGAACATCCAGGCCGAATTCAATAAGGAAAGTCACGTTCGCGGTGCCGTCTCAATGGCACGGGCCGCAAACATCAACAGCGCCGACAGCCAGTTCTTTATCGTTCTGCAGGACAGCACGCACCTCGACGGCAACTATACCCTCTGGGGCCAAGTCGTTTCGGGCATGGAGTTTGTCGATCGCATCCGCAAGGGCGATCCGAGCGCGAATGGGCGGGTACCTTATCCGGATCGCATCATCCGGATGCAGGTAGCGGCGGACGCCGATAAGGCGAAGAAAAAATAAAACTTAGGTGCGCGCGCCGATAAGCGCGGTCCAGGCCTCTTCCATCTCCCGGATCGACGCCTGATCGTCGAAGAGGAGAGACCTCGCCGCCGCGATCTGTGCGCGGGTCTGTGCGCGGAATTTTTCGTCGTGCACGAGGCGCACGGCGGCCTCGACGTAGGCCCGCGGCGTTTCAACGACCGGCGCGCTGATTCTCATGCGGCGGTAGAAGGCCAGTGTGTGCCGGCCACGCATGAACTCGCCCGGCATATGGACGATAGGCGTGCCCATGGCGAAGGTCTCGAGGGAAGTTCGCCCTCCGGACCATTGCGGCACGTCGAGCGCCACGTCGGCGACCGCCGCGAGCGCCAGGAAACGTTCCCGGCGCAGCCGTGGCAGGAACCTGACGCGCGAAATATTGGCCCCCATCCGAGTCTTGAGGCGCTCCGCGAGCAGACCATCCAGGTGTGCACCGTTGCTCAGCAAATAAAGGGTGCCCTTGGGATCCTCCGCTAGAATGCCGGCCAGGATGCCATCGAACCGCGGATGAATTTTGCACAAGCTTTGCATGCAAACATACGCTGGTCCGCCCTCAAGGCCCAAGTCGGCGCGAGACGCCGCCGCTGCCGGAGGGCGTTCGGCCGCAAAGGTCAGTCCTTTTAAGCGCAGCAATTGCTCGCGATAGAATTTTTGTCCGTCCGGCGGCTCCATGTCATCCACGGAAATAAAGGCATCGATGGTCGAAAGCCCCGTCGTGCTGGGATGACCCCAGGTTACCGTCTGCACGGTGGCAAGACGCGAGTAGGCGAGGAAATATGTAAAGGCGTCGATGCCGATTTCCGGGAAATGAAGGATGTCGAGCTTCTCGGCAGCGATCGCCGCCCGCGCGGCGGCAAGATCGCCGGGAACGTCGACAAAACGCGCGATTTCGCGAAACCGATCGGTTTCCTCGTCATGCAAGCTGTGCGCAGGCCGGAAGAGCACGAGATCGAAGCGGCTGCGGTCGAGACCGGCCACGAGGCCGTAATTCAAATAACCGATCGTTTGATTCGAGAAGAAGGCGCTAAACATCCCGATCCGCAGTTTTCGTCCGCGCGCCGAAGCGCCGACATGCGGCGCCGTCGCGGCCAAAGAGGGCGTTGCCGCCAGGCAGTACGCGGCATAGGCCTCGGCCAGCGCACGATCATCCTTAGCCTGGTAGTTCAGCATGAAGATCGGCGAGAGCCCGGCGCGAAACGGATCGTCGATCTGCGTCTCCGGTCCGGCGGCCAGCGCCGCGGCGAAACGCGCGCGTGCCTCGTCGGCTTCCTGTTCGCTGCGTGCGACGACCGGCTGCGTGAAGGCCGCCTTGAAGCGCGCAAGGGCGCGGTCCGATCGATCCCCGTCCGCCCCCGCGCGGCGGAGGAGAAGCTCTCGCTCTTCGTCGATCCTCCCTTTGCCGCGCAGAAAGCTGGCGAGCATGGACACGGCGGCATCGTTGTGCGGATCTCGCGCCAGCGCCTTTCGCAGATCCTTCTCGACACCCGCGTGATCGAAGACGCGGCCGCACACCTGTGCGGCTCTCAGATAGGGACCTGGGTCCGCCGGTAGAAGACGTGCGAGGATGTAGTACGTCTTACGCGCGGCCGTGTGCTGGTCGGCCAGCTCGTAAACGTGGGCGAGGCGGGCGATCAGCTCGACGTCGTCGGTTTGAACCGCAAGGGCCTCCCGCAGAACAGCCGCGGCCTGCTCATAATCGGTGAGATCGACGAGGCGCTGCACAGCGGCGAGCGTTTGGCGCCGCGTCACCTCGGCCGCACTCATCGGGAAGCCCCTAACACCTTTGTTTCGCTATCTTTAGCCCAGGCAATCGGCAGGGACAATCAGCCGCACCCGCGCACCATCATCGCTTCCTTGACCGCGAAAACCGGCGCCCCTATGGTGCGGCCCTTCGCGCGGTCGGGCCCGTAGCTCAGCGGTAGAGCATCGCACTTTTAATGCGGTGGTCGATGGTTCGAATCCATCCGGGCTCACCAATCCTCGAAGCGACGTCAATAATTCCAATCACTTCTCCGCTGCTTTGGCTAACCGCTGCGGAAGGTTAGCCAAGTTCTGTTCGCGATCCGGGCCGGCGAGGGCGCCGATCGCGGCGTCGGCCAGCACAATCTGCGCGGCCGCTTTCGTGTACCTCTCAACTTCCCGCAGCGACGCGTGGCCCGTGACCGCGGCGATCTGGCTCGCGCTGCAGCCGGCTTCGGCGAGGCGGCGCGCAGCGGCCTTGCGCAGGCCGTGGGCCGCGCAGCGGTCGGGCAGGCCGGCGTCGCGGATGTGATCGTGGAACCAGTTGCCGAAGCCTGCCGGCGTAAACGGCTTGCCGAACGCTGTGGTGAGGAATGTCAGGTGATCGCGCGGCGCCTGCTCGAGGACCGCGGCGAGTTCCGGATGCACGGCGACGGCCAGCGTGGCGCCGGTCTTCTGCTGCCGCAGGTGGATGCGCCCCTGGCGCAGGTGCTGCCATCCCATGCCGATCACGTCGCCGCGGCGCTGCCCCGTGTACAGGAGGAGCGCGAAGGCGAGCCGCGCCCGCGAGCCGATCGGGTGCGCGGCCTCGAAGGCCGCGATCTCTTCCTCCGTCCAGCTGTGGATCCCTTCGGACTTCTGGCGCACCGCTTGCACGCCCGCGGTCGGATCATCTTTGCGCAGGCCGGCGTCGATCGCGACGCGCATCAGCAGGCGCAGCACCTTGAGGAGATTCCGGCCGGCGGCCGGGGTCTCGACCTTCGCCTCGATCAGGCGCTTGATATGTTCGCGCTGCAGCTCCGCGATCGGCCCGGTGCCGTGCTCCTGCCGGAACCTCTCAAGAATATTTCGCCGCATGCGCTGAGTGCCTGGCGCCAGGCCCGCCCAATCGGTCGACCTATAGTAACGCGCGATCGCATCCGAGACGCTGCCGACGCGCACGCGATCGGCGCCGATGCCGGTCTCGACGCGCGGCAGGCCATCACGCCATGCGCGATATTCATTTTCGAAGTCGACGGTCCCCGGCGCCGCCCGAAAGTAAAGGGTCGCAAAGCCGGTGCGGCGCGCTCGATAGCGCCATTTTCCGTGGCGGTCCTGGAATTCGGAAACGTACTTCGGCAGCCCTCGACGCTTCATTTGAGCACCCTGTCCCAATAGTTTGCGGAGTCCTGCCCCCCATTGATTTGCGTCTCGAACGCCCCGTCAAGGGCGACGCGATCCCAAACCAGCCGACTGTGGAATTGAAGCGGCTTCGGAAAGCGGCCCTCGGCGACGAGCTGGTCGAAAAGACCTGGCGAAATCCCGACGTAAGCTGCTGCCTGGACTCGCGAAAGTCCGCGTGGCGCAAGGCCCGTGGGCAAGGCAGGGCGGGCGGCCTTCTCAGCGCTCATAGTCGTCCGCCTCGTCGGATTCCGGTGTTGAGGGCGCCCCGCCGATCGTCGCATCCATTACCTCGAGGCCGGCGTCGTTCATAAAGCCGGCGCTTTGCCCTGCACGGAGCTCAGCTGGCGTCGGACCCGCGATACGGAAGCCACGCAAGCACGTGCAGACACGTGAACAAGCGGTGTCGGCATCTTTATACCGCGCCTCATTAATTGCGTGGCGGTGGCCCGCATCGCGGAGAAGCTTCCCGAATTGTTTCACCGTTAGATTACGATGGCCGGCATTCCAGCGGTTGTAGGCGTCGGTCAGCTTCTGTAACGGCGTAAGAGTGTCCTTCGACGGTATTAACCGCTCCGCGATGAACTGCCGCACCGGGTTCATCTCGTCGCGATAGCTGGTCAGGATCGCGCGCGAGGCCTCGACGACCGGCCATTGGCCGTGACGATCGACCAGGCGTTTCGCGCCCTCGACGGCCCAAACGAGAATGCCGGGCAACTCAGCCTGCAGCTTTTCGAGCAGCGCGCGGTCCTGCTTCGATTCCGGGATTTCTTCGTCGAAAGGAATGATCAGCAGGCGATTAAAGGTCGCCGCCGTGTGATCGCTCAGCTTCGGCAGATTGTTCGTCGCGATGATGTGCTTCGCGGTCGGGACATACATCTCGGCGTTCACATACTTGGCGTCGAGCATCACCGGCTCTTCCGTCGAGACCAGCGTCTTGAACCCGCCGTCGGCGACCATGGCGGACGCCGAGAGCTCGGTCATGATATTCAACGCCTTGCCCTTCAGCACGGACCGCCGCTGCGGATCATCCATATCCACGACGCTGAGTTGGCATGTGAAGTCGCTGCCGACCAAGGCCTTCGCCAGCATCACTGGCACGGATTTTCCGGTGTTCGTGTCTCCGTAAAGAACGAGTGCGCGCTTATATCGGGCGTGCGCCAGACAGACGTACCCGAAGAACTCCTGCAGCGCCGCGCGGCGGCCGCCGTCCTTCGCCGGCGGGAACCATTGATCGAGGGCAGATAGCCACCGCGGCGCGGTCGCGCCGGCGTCGAATTTCACGGGCAGGCAACGATCGAGCATATTCTCGGCGGCGTGCGGCCGCAGCTCACCCGACCGGACGTCGAGAATTCCGTTCGCGCACGGGATCTCCCAATCCTGCACGCGGCCCCATTGCACCTTGCTTTGATAGGTCGCAGCCTTAATCCGGTCGACAATCTCGCGCCGCTTGCCGGCGTTCGCTCTAATGTCCTGGTTAAGCGCAATGTTGTTCAGCGCCGCGGTCGAGAGGACCGACCAGGCGCCGACGGCGTCGTCGTACTTATAGACTTGGTTCGTATCATCGGTGATGAGCTTCATCGACTGCAGCAGGCCGTCGACGATCCTCGCAATGGCGCCCCGCTTGGCGGCCAAGGCGCGTCGTTCATGCTCCTGAAGCTCAACATACTCGCCGGCGTCTTGGGCACCATCGAGAACCCGCGCGACCGCTTCGGCGCCGCTCACCGGGCGTGCATTTTCAAGGTCCCGCGTCACGTCTTCAACAGACATGCGCGCCTCCCGTTGACACCGGCAGCGCGCCGGCGCCGATCGTGTCCAGGCGGCCGAGGGCGCCCGCCGCGGCGCGCAAGGACACGAATCGCGGGCCCGCCAGGGTGCGCTCCTGGATGATCTTCGCCGCGAGCGCCGCGGCCTTCACGTTGCGAGTAGATATCCGGCCGCCGGCGAAGGCGCGCAGCGCCTCGACGCCGAGGCCGAACCGCGGCTGATAGTGCCAGCCATCGCTTTCGAGTTTGTAAGTCATTCGCCCAACCTTCCGCCGGCCGATCTGCAGGGTGCAAAACACCTCTTGCGCCATGAGCGCATCGGCCATGGCACCTGCGAGCGGCTTGAGTGCTCGTAACGACATCGAAAACCCGAACGGCCGGCCGGCGCGCATCGCCGGCGACATTGCTGTTTCAACCGTGGGCATCCGGTTGCGACTGCGGCGGTGGGCATCCCGCCGCTTGGCTAAGAGCGCGTCGCGCACTCCCGCGGGGAAAGGAGGAACCCCGCATTCCAGGCGAACGCCGTTCGCGTCTAGGCGGCGGCGAACATATCCCCCGGACCGTGGTGATGGCGGCCGGACCAATAGAAGCTATGCGGCCGACGTAGTGACGGCAGCTCGGCGAGCTGCCAGAAGCAATGCCAGCCTTTTGTCGGATCCTCCGGCAGGCGCGCGGCCGCGCACAGGACGCGTTCTACGCCGGGCAGTTTTTCGGCGGCGAGGGCCCGGCAGTCTTCCTCATCCTGCTTGAACGCGGCCAGCTCGGCGGCGATCTCCCTCATCTTCGCCTCGAGCGCCGGCGCCCGCGCAGCCAGGGCCGCCGACTTTTTTTCCTGCGCCTCGACCCGCGCCCGGTTCGCCGCGACCGTCTCTTTGCGCTCCTGCTCCTGCAGCGCGATCTCCAGCGGCTGAATCAGCTTTTGACGCGTCCGCAGTGTATCCTGCAGCTTCTGGTGCTTCTGGGACCAGGTGCGCAAGGCGTTCTCGCCATCGGCCGCCGCGGCCATTTCTTCGGCGGCGTGAGCGTCCACCTCCGCCTTTGCTTCCGCTGCTGCGGCCCGGGCCGCCTCCAGCGCCGTTCGCAGGTCGGCCGCCGATCGGCCGACGTACCGCTCTAAGAATTTCATGTTTTGCTTTCTCCTTTGCTATCGCCGGTCACAATGACCGGCCTTCGATAAACTCGCGTCAGCCCATGACAGTGCGACGAGCTCCGACGGCGGGCTTGAGGGCGCGCTCCAAATCTTCGAAAGCTCGCAGGGCCTGCAGCAACTGATCCTCGCTGATCTCAGGCAAGGGAAGCGCGATCTGGGCTAGCGGGGCGCCTGGCTCGGACGGCATACGGTTGAAAGCGCGCACCCGCCGGCGCGCGTCGCGCAGACGTGCGAAGGCGGCGTTCATCTGCGGAAAATTCCAGATGACGCGCAGCATGCTATCGACCGCCAGCCGGCTCGCGCCGACAGTGGCTTCGCGGACGTCGAGAACCTCACGCCGGGACAGCATTTAGCGGTCCCCCGTGCTGATGCCAGCGCCAAATTCGCGGCGCATCCGGGCATCCTCTTTCAGAAAGAAACGCTGCAAATCGGCGGAAACCTTCTGCAGGCTTTCGCGATGCGCGCGGTCTGGATCAAGGCGCTGCTGGCGCCTGGTCATTCGTACAAGGACGTACATGAGCACGCCGGCGCCACGATAGTTTTTCTCCGTCGTCACAAGATAGGCTCGATCCTCGCTCTTCGAACGAATGAACGTGAATTTGTGTCCAGTCTCGCTGGGCTGCGCGCGGCGCTGACCGCCGCGGCCGGAAACCCAGGGTGCGTTTTTGGTCGGAATTGCCAGCCACTTTTTATTTGCTGCGTGCACTACCTCCGAACGGCTGTACAACTCGAGGAGGTCGATAGCGGTCGTGCGACGGCCGTGCGAACGCTGGTAGCGCGCTTTCGAATACACCCTCACCGTTGTTTTCATCGAGTTTCCGCGCGGGGGGTTCGACTGGAGTTTGATGGCCCCTTTCAGCTGATCAGCGTCGCCAAAGTTCTGGCGGATCTGCCTCTGGATGCCCTCCTTGGTGCGTTTGGCGGCCGCCCGCACCGTCATGGTATGTATCTTAGCCAGCGCTCGTGCGTCAGCTTTCATCCACTCTTCAAGGTTACCTCGAATCGCGACCTTAAACATGGTGCCTACGTGTCCTCGATTGTATGGGCCGGTAAAGTGCCAGCCGGCGCGAGATCCTGAACTCGATGCCAGCGCACAGTCGATGTGGATGATCAGCTGATCCTGTCCGGGACGGCGAGTGGGGGAGCTGGGATCGGCCTCTCGGCGCGGGCAGGCTGGGGTAGCGTGGCATGAGCGCCTACCCCACTTCCTCAAGAACTTCGAACAGCGCCCGGTCGACGAGATCGAGCGCCGAGATCGTGAACGTCATGCCGCCCATGACCGGCCATGTCCGCGTGAACTCATGGCGACCGGCGCCCAGCGCGCGGATAAAGGGCTGCAGCTTGTGCAAGGTCTTCTCGTCCGGCTCAGAAATCACGATGCCGGCGCGCAGCCGCGGGCCACCGGCGACGTCGACCACATGCGGTTTTTGTGTGCGGACTCGTATGAACATGCCAGGCCCCCGGAAGCGAACGGCGTTCGCTATCGAACAACGGCGCCGCGGCCGTGGACGTTCGCTTTGCCCTTCAACTCCGCGTCGGTATAAGCCGCAAAAGCCTCAAAGCGGCCGAACTCGCGGTGAAGGCTCGGCGTCGAATCCCACTGCGCCTTGGCATAGGCGCGGATCTCTTCGGCGCTGGCTTTCGGTCCAGGCCCCGTCACTGTCGCTGCGGGCGACGGTCCGGTCGGCGCCGCGGCCCGTCCGGTTTTCAAGTGCTCGGCGAACTCAGCAAACGTCTGCGAGGAAGGCTGCACGGCATCGATGAAGCCGGCGCGCAGGGCGTCGTCCGCGGTGAAGCACCGCGCTTCGGTGCCGATCACGGCCTTCTGGCTGAGCTTCCGGCCACGCGCGACGGTTTCCGTAAAGATGTTGTACGCGCTGTTGACCTCGTCCTGCAGCTCGTCACGAACGCCAGGCGGCAGCGGCTGGAAGGGGTTGCCGTCGACCTTGTGGGCGCCGGCATGAATCAGGGTGACCGCAACGCCTTCGCGCTCGAGCGCACCGGAATAGTCCGCGTGCATCACAACCACCCCGACCGACCCGACGCCGCCCGTGCGCGGCATGACGACGCGGTGCGCCTGGCTGGCCAGACAGTAGGCGGCGCTATACGCGGCCTCGTCGGCGATCGCCCAGATCGGCTTAACCGCACGGAAGACATGAATTTTGTCGGCCAGATCGAAGCACCCGGCCACCTCGCCGCCGTGGCTATGGATGTCGAGAACGATGCCGCGGACGTTCGGATCGTTCACGGCGTCACTGACTTGGCGCTCGATTCCGTCGTACCCGGTCATTCCTGATTCGGGATAGATGCTGCCGAGCTTGTGCGTCAGCGACCCCATCACCTCGATCACGGCAATTCCCGTACCCGGCACCTGCGCAAACGATTGTCCGCTGCGATAGCTGTAGTGCCCGACCGCGGTCAGCTGTCCGAGCGGCGTCGACGCCCGGCCTTCGATCAGCGCGCCGGTGATACCTTCGCGCCTAGTGAGATAGCCCAGGTAGTAACGTGCCATCTCCGGCGTCGCGAGCAGCGGACGGTTCACGAGGCGAGAGAGAAGACTACCGGAATGATGCCGCATTGGCCTGATCCTTAATTCAACGATGCGTGCTGTGGCAGCCGCCGCGTCGCATCCGCGGCATTGAAAATAGTACGCACCCAGTCACCTGCGCGCAGGGTTCCGAGGTCGAAGCGTGCGTAACCAAGCGGCAGCAGCTGCCAGAGGTTCGGCCGGCCGCCCGGCGCGCGCATCAGAGCGGGCGACTGCCCACCGAGCCGCAACGTGAACGTCGCGACTGTCTCGCCGTTCTCACGTATTTCGAGCTGCGGACCACTGAGCGTGATAGTCGTCTCGCCCAACAGAACTTCGACCACCGCGTCGCTGTGATTCGCGGCCGGCGGCAGCAGCCGAAGGCAGTCGCCAACGATGACGCCGGCGAGGGTTTCCGCGCCGACGCTTTTTTCGTCGAATACGGTGCAGGAAATGGTGTGCGGAGAGTCGGTCATTTTGCGGTCCTTATACGCGGTGGTGATTGATTTTCATTGGCCGCGGCTCCCGCGGCGGCGGAACAGCCGTTGCATCCATGCAGACCGGTTAGCGCGGTCGAGGTGCCGATCGAGGCGCGGGGCGAGGTGCGGCGGCGGCGGTTCGTCGAGGGAAAGCCGCGCGAGTAGTGCGGTAAGTGGAGAAGTTGCGCACGGCGCCGAATCTAAGGGCCGAGTTTGCCGACGAGGACCTGCGACGATGGCGGCGCCGTGCGCTGTTGGTTGCCGGTCAGTCCGGCGGAAAGAAGCTGTCAAACCCATCTGTGCAGTTCCTCGAAGTCGGCGCGCAATCATTCGCGCCGACCTCCGGTGACTGCAATTTCCGATAATTAGTTATTGGCGGGTTTGTTGATGCCAGCTGATTTTAACCAAACTTCGACCGTCTCGCGCTTTAACGCGTACGGCTTCTTGCGCCCTTTACCAACCGGTAGGTTTTTCGCCGCGGTTCTAAATTTTGGCAGAAGGGCTTTCATCGTCGTTTCGTAGTCGCCGAGATGACCTAACCTATCGCGAAATTTGTCGACTACCTTTTGACGGAATTCACGAGGGTAACCTTTGGGCCCGCCGCGCCCGATCGGTTGCCCAAGTTCGCCAAGGATATGTCCGAGAACGAGCGCTGGATCGATCAGGTGCCAGCGTTGCACGGGTATCCGTACTCCGCCCTTTGTCTTCACAACGCCAATAAGAAGGCTGTTCAAAAGTTTGATGGCTTGCTCGCCCTCGGCTGCGAGCTGCGCCCGCGTTTGCGCACGTTTATTGTCCGGTTTTTGTGATGCTCTGTGGCGGACCTTCCGCAGCTCCTCAGCGAGGCCGTTTAATCTCTCGCGGGCTTCGGCGACGGTTGGTAGTTCCCAAGGCTGGCGCGTCATTTCCTTCGCTTCCTCAGCCGCACGCCGGCGCCGCCCCCGTTTTGCGGTATGAATTCGACGCCTTTCTTTTCCAGCGCTGACCTGATGGCGGCGATCGTCGACGCGCGGCCGGCGCACGCGCCCTCCATAAGCTCGAGGCGCTTGATTGTAGGCAGCGATACACCCGCCAGCCGTTCGAGTTCCGGCTGGTCGATGCGAAGCAAGGCGCGCGCCGCGCGGATTTGCTCGCCGGTCAGGCGGTCGTCATGGTCGTCGGCCATTGATACCACTGGTATTGATTTATCCCAGGAGCCATATTATACCAGTGGTATTAATTTGCAAACGGCTCGAAGGTTAACAATGCCCAACGACCTTTTCAGCTCAGCGCTGGACAAACTGCAGGGTTATTCGCGAGCTGCACCGCGGCGGCTGCGCGATCGCTTCCCCCCGCTGTCGGCGTTAGAGCGCGAAGCCCTGCATGCCTTGCTCGCCAATGCCGACGTACAGGAAAGTCCCTCGGGCCCTGTGATCGTGGCGCCGGTTACTGAGCACCAGCTGCGGATCCTCGAGATCGTCACCGCCATGATTGAGGACCTAGAGGATTTTGACGACAACGACCACAACCACGAAGCCCAATCGGTGGATGAATTCCAATCGGTGGATGAATTCCTATGAATTCCGCTGAGATCATCCGCTTCCCCGGATCGCCCGCCCTCGACGTGCGCGCCGCGGCGCGCCGGCCGCGTAAGCGCCAGCAGCTGCCGGCGATCGCCGCCGCGCTCGCCACCTTGAACGATGCCGGCCAGGCGGCCGAACGCGCGCGCCGCGACAAGGACCGCGCCGCCGGCGTGGAGTTCGACGCCGAGACGGTCGCGTTGCGCGCCCTCGAGGCGATCGCCGCCACGCCGGCCGCGACGGCGGCCGAACTTGCCGCGAAGCTCGAGGCCCTGTTTGTGCGCCTGGCGCCGCTCGCCGGCGACAGGGGGCCGCTGCCGCCCCTGATCGCATCCCTTCGCGCCGACGCCGAGCGGCTGCTGCGGTAGTTTCGTTCGGACGGGCCGCGCGACCACCTCGGGCGTCCGCTGTATCGACGTACCTCCCGGGCGTTATGGCGGAGGTCGAGGCAATCATCGAACGTCGAACGAGAAGCGGTAAAGCTACCTCGTGGCGATAGTTCCAAAAATCTTTTAAAATCCCCGCGTGGTTTCCCGAATCAAGAACAAGATCACCGGCGAGATGTCACAGAGCGAAGCCGCGCGCCGGCTGCGGCTTAGCGTTGGCACCTTGAAGAAATATTTCCGCCTGTTCGGCGGCGTCGACCGCAGCGGACGGCCGCTCTACCGCCGGGAAGGGGATGCGTGGAATGCGCCCTGGTGGATCTCCGAAACGCAGCTCCGCGAGATCTGGGGGATGCTGCCCTCGAGCGCCCGGCGTCCGCTGCGCGGCCCTGACCCCCATGAGCGCGACTTGACGGTCGAGGAGTTTCTGGCCCGCGCCGGCGAGCTGCTCGGCCGGTCCGGCCGTTAGCCCCTGAATCGCTGGCCCTTCAATAGATCACCTGTTCCACGTCCTTCGCCGGCGCCGTCGGCGCGTCCTGGAATTCATGCCGGCAGTGTTTGCATATCCTCGCTGCGGCCAGCACACGCTCGGCGCACATCGGGCAGGCTTTCGTCGGCGCGGTGCCGACGGTGCCGGGCGGAAGCGCGATCAGGATGATGATCGCAAGCGGAACCGCCGCGCAGATTAGGAACCATAGGCCGCCGTGGCGGTGCTTCCGGTCGGCCAAGACCCCGCCCGTGAGCGCGACGATGATCCATATGGCGATCCATTCCATGAGGCCTCCCAGGTCCCGCGTCCCGCGAATATAGCGTAGTCCGGCAGGGAGGCGAACGGCGTTCGCCCTACTTGTTCAGAATTGGAACCCGGCTAGCTTACGACCGTTCACAGCCCTTACGTCTCTGCTGTCGAGTCCGGCGTATGCCTTGCCTCAGCGGCGAGGTCCGCAACAACTCGCGCGGCCGCCTCGGCATCGGTCGGTATTTTGATCTCAATCGGGAGGCTACCGTAGATCGACCTGGCCGTCTCGATCGCTTGTCGGACACCTTGGTCGGCCGAAATCAGCGCCGGCATAAAAGCAGGTAGGCCGGTAAGGAACCATTGCCAGTTCCCGCTGTCGCGGCATTGCCGCAGCGCTTGTTTGAAAAGGCCCGCGTGATGCTCAACCAGGCTGAGCGGCATTAAGAGAACGGCGCCGGATTCTGCCGCCGCTATCAGTTCGAACTCTTCGACGGCCATGCGAAGCTGGTCAGGAAGCTCGATCGTGAGGTCGGTCTCAAAACGCGAAATCATTTCCCACGCGGATGGCTTTACGCCCGCGCTCATGATCAGGCGAAACAACATCAGAGCACGCTCGAGCTCGGCCTTGAGACGTAGCATTGCCGGGTACGTGTAGATGATCAGGCCGCGCAGGCGGCGGCGATCGCGCTCGTCATCGCGGGCAACTTCGTCGTTTTTGATCTTAGTCGGGATCCATACCGCCGCCGCGACGGCACCGAGGGTGCCTACGACTTGAAGCAATACCATCACGTCATTGAACGGCGCACCCCCGCGCGTAGCTTCTGACAGCGCGTAACCAACGGCGCCCGCTGACAACAACAAAGCCAGGAGCAGTCCGTCCGCCACTCTGAATGCCATCATGAAACCCCCTTGTCCCGCCGTGGTCGAATCATCTGTGAAGCGCCGACGAACCAGCGACGGATCGCGATCGGGAGAGGACAGGCGAACGCCGTTCGCTCCGATCTAAGTAGGAATTGTCTCGAGGAGCGCACGACTGTATCCCTCCGCCTGCACTCGCACAAAACGGTCGGTCACCCCTAAGATCCATGCTCCAATGTACAGAGACAGGATCACAACGAGACCTATCTCGATCTGCGTAGCCAAATAGAATTGCCAGTTCGTGCGCAATCCGATGATAACGAGCGTTGCCAATAAGCATCCCCCGGCAATGCTTATCCCCCATGCCTTCAGCCCGAAGAGATTCCGTGCGAACCCGTAAGAAATATTTTCCCGGTGAACTGCAGGGACCGCCTGTTCCTTCGCCCGGCGCCTTAGCTCGTCGATCGCAGTCTCGTACATTGCGTCCGCGCCGAGCGGATCTGCTCGCTCCTCGGCTGCGGTCGGTGCTTGGAACCTTGCGCAAAGGCGCTCCAATCCCGCGTGATAAGCCAGCTTCGTATGTTGGTTAATTCGCTCATCCGCATGTCGCAGCATCGCGGTGGTCGGTTTGCCGTTCCATTTGAAATAAAGGTCGGCCTCGATACCGGAACCCTTAGTCCGCGCGATCCGTGCAAGCCAGTACTGGAGACCAGTAAGCACGACAGCTGAGATTGCGGCAGGGATGACGATAGCGCTTTGAAATCGCGGAGCGATCGCCGCCAAAACCAGCACGATCGGCAATATGGTTAACAGGGCCGGCGCATGCCGAGCCTGCAAATCGTAGGCGTCCAAGGCCGTTCTCCTTGCACGGGATTTACGCTCAATTATCTAAACTTGGGCGGCTGAGCGCAAGGAGACCTGGAATGGCTTACGAGATCGAGTTTCTCCCCGTCGGCAATGGGGACTGCAGCGGCGACGCAATCGTACTTCGGTACACTGACGCGGACGGTCAATGGAGGGTAATGGTCATCGATGCCGGCTACGAGGAAACCGGCGAGCGGGTTTGCCAGCATATTCGCAGATGGTACGGCACGGAACATGTCGACTTTGTCGTAAGTTCGCACCCCGACAACGACCATATGAGCGGCCTTCGCGTGGTTCTGAAAGAGATGTCGGTCGGCGAGTTGTGGATGCATATCCCCCGCGTGCATGCCCAGGAGATTGCCGGTCTCTTCGCGAGCCGTCGTTGGTCGCTGGAAGGATTAACAGAAGCGCTGACGCAGGCATATCCGTACGTTGAAGAACTCGTTGACTTAGCCGTCGCGCAGGGAACGGCAATTTACCTGCCGTTCGCCGGGTCACAGATCGGTGCCTTTACCGTATTGTCGCCTGGTCGGTCCATGTATCTCGGGCTGCTGCCGCAATTCCGGGACACGCCGGCTCCCGATCGACAACTATTACAGCAGTTCGGGCACTGGATAAGTGCTGTCGGGAAGCGCGTGGCTCAGGCAATTCGCTACGTCGTTCGCGAAAACTATGCGACTGAAACCCTGCGCGAAGGCGGAATCACGTCGGCGGAAAACGAATCGTGCGTGGTCTTATATGGCAAGCTCGACGGCCGCGGTGTTTTGTTTACCGCCGACGCCGGATTAAACGCGCTTACCGCGGCGGCTGACTTTGCAGAGGAGCGCGGCATTGTGATTCGTGAGGGCCTGCGATTTTTTCAAGTGCCGCACCACGGTAGCCGCAACAATGTCTCCCCGAGCATCTTGGATCGCCTTGTCGGTCCATGGGTTCCCGAAGGTCAGAGCAGGCCGGTGAGTTGTTATATATCCGCGGGCGAGGACGACGAAACTCATCCGCGCCGCGTAGTCGTGAATGCGCTGGTGCGTCGAGGCCTGCACCCGACCGTGACAAAGGGGTCGATAAAAAGAGCTTATCACGGTCTGCCGCAGCGCGAAGGTTGGGTCACTGCTTCGTCCCTCGACTTTCAACCAACCGTCGAAAGCTACGACTGAGAACTTGATGCGCGTAACAGCACCGCAGATATGCGAACGCCGTTCGCGGCGTTAAGCGCCGGTGTTAAGGCGGGCACCTGTTAAGCCAAAATCGCAAAATGCCCACTAGGGAGGCCTCGGAGTTTTTTCGCCCGTGTTGTTTTTTCGTCTGGGAGGACCCAAAGACTTTGTGACGCGCGCGCTCGAGTGCGAACGGCGTTCGCCTAAAAAGCGCCTTCCTTCGCCCGATAGCTGGAATCCTTGAGGGCGGTCACAAGGTCCACCGGCTCGTCATAGAGATAAGCTTTTAGGAGTTCGGTTCGCTTGCCGACTAGACGCTTATTGTATTTCTCGATCGCTTCGATCGCTGCAGCACCGCGCTGACACACTCGCTCGAAACGCGCGGCAAAGTCCCTTTCTGTTTCTGCCTGCATCGGATGGCGAGCACTCTCATCATCAAACCTAGCAATGTCGCGCCGTATCATCTCGAGGGAATTGTAGAAAGTAGTGATCGCGCCGAGGACATCAGCCGGTAGCCGCGCGATCTTATCGGTCAAGCTCGTATAGATCGGCGGCGGCGCCTGGTCGAACTTGCGCATCCTCCCAAAGCTGGTTCGTTCCTGACTCGCCGCTTGCCCTCTCCAGACCGTTCGCGCGATCAGAGCGCTACGCAGAATGTACAGCATCTCCCCATACAGCCCGGTGGCAATGGTCTCAAGTTCGTCTCGGTCGCGCCGCCTTTCATCCTGAATATTGAGAAGCCAAGTTACGAGACCGCCCGCGAAAACACCGAGCAGAACGGACGCAGTTTCCTTGAGGTCGCTTGCCCAAAGCACTCCGAAGGAGAAGGCAGCAACAATTAAGAACGCGCCAACGTACACCTGGAAGATGCCCCGACTTTGCTTAGTGCGCGGCTGATAAAGGATTCCATCCACACGCGCAGAAACGCCCCCACCCGATCTTGATGCACGAGGTCCTTTGTCAATTCAAGCGCGTCTTCACTGCTGCCGCCATCTCTCAAGGAATCCCGCATGGGACTCCGCGATCACCGCCTCGACTTCGGACTTGTCCACACCCATTCGCAGTGCCAGGTGGTCGGCTAAGGTCGGCAGCCATCCTTGCAGCGCAATCAGGACGTTCAGTTCACCCCCTGTCCGCGCATCGAGCAGCTGTTCAAGGGCATAACGCGGTTCGGGCCGCGGCGCCGGCGCTGCGATCGGGTGAGGACGCGCGAGCTGCTGCGACGGGTCGAGAACGGCCGCCAACTGCTCATCGGCCGCGGCGACGTCCACCAATTCGCGGCCGTCACGACACACTAAAGCGGGAGGAGTAAGCTTCCCGTCGCGGATCCAGTGGCTGAGGGCCGCCGGCGTGCGTTGGCGCATGCGGGCATAGGTTCCCTTGTCGACGATCATACTTGCGCGGCGACGGCGGGCGCGAACCAATGTGCGCGCGCGGCCATGATGATCTTCTCGGCCGCCTCCGTCGAAAGGCCGACGCCGGCAAGCTGCTGCAGCTCGTCCGTCGCCAGATCGGCGAGATCTTCGCGGGTCTTTATCCCGGCGGCGGCCAACCGTAGCGCTTGCTCGACCGTAAGGTCAGGACATGCGAGCGCCGCCAGCTCCTCGGCGACCAGCAAGGGTGTTGCCGGTTTCGGCTGATGGCCGAGCAAGCGATGGTGCTCAATGAAGACCCGGTTTACGCCGGCGCGCCGTTTGAGGGAAAGCGAATAGCCGCGGCCGCGGAGAAAGTCGGCCATTCGCCGGTCCGTCCAGATACCGCCCGAGGGCGCGCCCTCGTTGAAGGCTGCCGTCACCTCCTGCAAGGTCACCATCTCGCCCGGCGCACGCTCGAGCTGAGCCAGAAAGGCCGCGATCGGCCGATCGGAAACAACGCGCCAGTCGCGCAAGCAGGCGACGTTGTGCCGGCCGCGGAAATCGGCCGAGCTGCTCGGAAGTCCCGCATTGGCGAGCAAGGCGCCGACGCGGGAGGCCGACCAGGCCGGCAACCCCTGCCACCAGCAGTTAAAGTCCGCCGCGATATGTGCGACCGGTGTCAGCGCGCCAGGGTCGGCGACCAGGCGCTGGTCGACGTATTGGTGCGGCGTGCGGTCATCGACGAAGCGGAAGTCATGAAGGAAAAAGGTTCGGCCGAACCCGCGCGCTATCCGGACATCTGGCGCCGCCTGCGATAGGATCGCCTGAACGCGCTTGAAGTCGAGCGGAACGCCGGCGGCCGAAGACACGTTGAAGGCCTCGACCACGCGCCCAAAGCGGACGCGCGCGCCGCGCTGGCGCGTCAAGACCTTCGATAGGAATTCGGCCGGCGATGGATCGGAGGCGAGGCGATAGCCCGTGAGACAAACCAGCTTGCGGCGGCCGAAAAAGCCGTCGGCCAGGCGATCGGCCCAGCCGGCCGCGCGCAGTGTGGCGCCAAGGCAGATGACGCCGACCAGCCACGGCTTGCCGGTGAATCGGCCCACCTCATGCGCGAGACGCTGGAGCGGGACGAAGTATCCGGGGCAGGGCTCCAGGTTTTCGAGCGCGAAGCGCTCCCACGTCTGGACGTCTACCCGCAGCGTGGTCCCGCTGCGACGCGAGATCCCGAAAGCCGGCTGCCGCTGCATAACGGCGATTGAATTCATTGAAGGGCTCCACTTTGACCGCAGCCGGCCGAATTCGCAACAGCTTCGATCCCCATGCGCCCGAGTGCACCGCGCCGCCGCGCTCAGATTCGCGATTGGCACGGGCCGCAGTGTGCGCAAGCCGATGTGTACAGCCTATTTGTTTAGGCTTTTTCAGAACAAATGCCACTGGATGGGGCACGCAGTTTTTTCGCCCGTGTTACTTTTTCAGACGGGAGGACCCGCGATCACCACGACCGTCACCAATGGTGACAGCGTTTCCGTTTCACCTGATATCACCAACCACCATCTGTTAAGTCCGTCACCTCGCCGTCACCAATGGTGACAGTTACCAGCGAATGGCGTTCGCGTGTCGGGATGTAGGGCTGCGCATTCCTTGAGCGCTTCCGTTTAGCCCTCTCTCCCTTCCTTTTTCTATTACGCTAAGAGAATACTTTCCCCATCATCCCAACAGATCACGCCCGTGAGCTCAGTAATTCGGGCCTAACTATGCGTTTGGAAGCCTGTCGGCTTGTCGGGATAATCCCAACAAGCCAGCAAAAACAAAGGCCGGATGTCGGGATCGCAGCCGACATCCCAACAGGGATCCCGACAGCGGCGACCATCCGGCCTAGTGCGCGAGCAGTGCGATCAGGGCGGGCGCGCGGAGGCGCGGTTAGCCAATCGGCATGAAAGCCGTTGAATTTCAGTGATGCCGGGAGGCGACGGTAGCCAAGCTAACCCGTTGATGGATCGCCGTTGCGGCGTTCCATCCGGGCTCACCATCCTGCTCCGCCCTTCGGGCAACGCAGGGTTAAACCACCAACCTTCGATACAAATGCCACGTTGCGTGACCGAGCACCGGCACGCAGACGGCGAGTCCGACCAGGAATGGCACCGCGGCGATGGCAAGCGCGAGGGCGACGAGGAATCCCCACACCGCCATCATGACAGGGTTGGCCTGGACGGCGCGGATCGAGGTGTTGATCGCAGTGGCGATGCCCACATTGCGATCGAGCAAGAGCGGGAACGACACGACGCTGATGCACAGGGCGGTGACGGCAAAGAAAAAGCCGACGGCGTTGCCGACAACGATCAGCGTCCAACCTTCGGGCGTCGATATCAGCCTCATGAAGAATTCCTCAGCCGAACGCGGCGCAACGGTCTGCCATGGATCGCCGAGGGTCATGTTGTAGATCACCATGGCCGCCGCTACCCAAATGCAGAACAAGGCCAGAAGAACCCCGCCGAGAACGAGAATGTCGCCGGCCGCGGGATTGCGCAGGAAATTTCCGGCGCCGGACCCGGAAATATCTTCCCCGCGTTCGCGGCGGCGGCTGACTTCGCACATCGCGATGGTGAGGATCGGTCCAATCAATAACGAACCGGAGATGACCGGGAACGCGAGCGGCAAGAGGTCATAATTAAAGACCACCAGGAACGCGCCCAGCGTGGCCAAGGGATAGATCAACGCAAGGAAATAGAGGTGCGTGGGCTTGGCGGCAAAATCCTCGATTCCGTGGTGAATGGCATCGGTGATATCCCGCAGTCCGATTTTCCGGACCGCAGGCTGAGCGGCCGCAAGCTGTGTGGTGTGCAAAGTCGATAGTGCCATAAGACCCTCCGACTGGCTGAACAGAAGGAACATGACGCCGATCTAAGCGGCGCATTATACGATCAAGGGCTTCCATTCGCACGTGGCCAGCGACCGGACCACTACCGTTCGGCGGTGCAAAAAAACCGATGAAATGCAGCCGGACCGTTTAGACGCATTGGATTTTTCGATGGTTGAATTTAGATAATTGAGTTTTGGTCAAGGCTGCGGTTAATTGGTCCCCCACGGTCTAGGGGAGACCGCTTCTCACCGTACCGTATATGTGGACTTGCGGCCTCGAGCTGGCAGACGCGAAGCGTTGGCTTCGGAAGCCGTGCCGTTAGGGAGAGTCGCAGGTGCCCGTTATCGGAAGAGTGCTGTAAATGACCTTGCCGCCGAAACAAGGCCTCTATGATCCGAAGTACGAGCACGACAGCTGCGGCGTCGGCTTCGTCGCACATATCAAAGGCAAGAAGTCCCACGAAATCGTCCGTCAGGGCCTGCAGATCCTGCTGAATCTCGAGCATCGCGGCGCTGTGGGCGCCGATCCCTTGGCCGGTGACGGCGCAGGCCTGCTTGTCCAGATGCCGGACGAATTGCTGCGCAACGAATTCGCCAAGCAAAAGGTGATGCTGCCGGCGCCCGGCGACTACGGGCTCGGCATGATCTTCCTGCCGAAAGACGAGAACGCCGCCAAGGCATACATCGATCTATTGGAACGGACGGTGGTGGAAGAGGGGCAGGCGGTGCTGGGCTGGCGCAACGTCCCGGTCGATACGGCGCCGTTAGGCGAAACATTGAAAGCCTGCGAGCCGTGGATCCGTCAATTCGCGGTCGCCCGCGGCCCTCAGACGGCGAAAGGCGACGCCTTCGAGCGTAAGCTGTTCGTCATTCGCAAGCGGGTCGAGAATTTCGTCGCCGGCTGTTCCTTCAAGGGCAAGGCAGACTTTTATATTCCGAGCTTCTCAGCGCGGACCCTTGTCTACAAAGGCATGTTCCTCGCGCCGCAGCTTGATCGGTACTATCGGGATCTCCACGATCCCAGGCTCAAGTCCGCGTTGGCGCTGGTCCACCAGCGGTTCTCGACGAACACGTTCCCGTCATGGCGTCTTGCCCATCCGTACCGGCTGGTGTGTCACAACGGCGAGATCAACACCGTGCGCGGCAATATCAACTGGATGGCCGCGCGCCGCCACAGCATCAAATCGACCGTCCTCGGGAACGACATGGAAAAGCTGTGGCCGCTGATTGCCGGCGGGCAGTCGGACACGGCCAGTCTCGACAACGCACTCGAGCTGCTGGTCATGGGCGGCTACTCACTAGCCCATGCCGTGATGATGCTGATTCCGGAAGCCTGGGCCGGCAATCCGTTGATGGATGAAAAACGCCGGGCCTTTTACGAGTATCACGCCGGCTTGATGGAACCTTGGGACGGTCCGGCCGCACTTGCCTTCACCGATGGTCGGCAGATCGGCGCCACTTTGGATCGCAACGGACTGCGTCCGGCGCGCTACCTGGTCACGAGCGACGACATCGTCGTCATGGCCTCCGAGGCCGGTGTGCTCGACGTACCAGAGCATAAGATCGTCAAGAAGTGGCGCCTCCAACCGGGAAAGATGTTCCTGATCGACCTGGAGCAAGGCCGCATCATCGACGATGCGGAGTTGAAGGCGCAGCTGGCGGGCGAAAAGCCATACAAGTCCTGGCTCGAAAAAACGCAATTCGTACTCGAAGACCTGCCCGGTGAGGTCCTCCTCGACAGGCATTACACAAACGAGGCCTTGCTCGATCGCCAGCAGGCCTTTGGATATACGCAGGAAGACCTTTCCCACTTCCTGGTGCCGATTGCGCACAAAGGCGAAGACCCCGTCGGGTCGATGGGAACGGATACGCCGCTTTCGGTGCTGTCACGGCGACCGAAGCTGCTCTACACGTATTTCAAACAGTGCTTCGCGCAAGTCACGAACCCGCCGATCGACGCGATCCGGGAAGAGCTGGTGATGTCGTTGGTCTCGCACGTCGGACCGAAACCCAACCTCCTTGGCTTTGACGCGGAAGGCACGCATCTGCGTCTCGAAGTGCGCCAGCCGATCCTGACCGACCAGGACCTGGCCAAGATCCGTCACCTCGGCGACCTGGTCGGCGACGCGTTCAAGACCTGTACGCTCGACCTTACATATGCCGTCACGCACGGTCCCGAAGGGATGGAACCTGCCCTCACGCGGCTTTGTGAAGAGGCCGAAGACAAAGTCCTCAAGGGCTACAATATCCTCATCCTTTCCGACCGGAAGGTCAGCCGCGACCTTGTGGCCATCCCGGCGCTGCTTGCCACCGCGGCGGTGCACCACCACCTGATCCGTCGGGGTTTGCGCACGGAAACCGGCCTAGTCCTCGAAACCGGCGAGGCCCGCGAAGTACATCATTTCTGCACTCTCGGCGGCTACGGCGCCGAGGCGATCAACCCCTACCTCGCCTTCGAGACCCTTAATTCGATGCGCGGCGCCGAACTGCCGGCGGAATACTCGGAGGAGAAACTGCAAAAGCAGTTCATCAAGGCAATGGGCAAGGGGATGATGAAGGTGATGTCCAAGATGGGCATCTCGACTTTCCAGTCCTATTGCGGCGCGCAAATCTTCGACGCCGTGGGCCTGCGCTCAAGTTTTGTCGAGAAGTACTTCACCGGCACGGGCACCCAAGTCGAGGGGATCGGCCTTGCCGAGGTCGCCCGCGAGACGGTGGAGCGTCATCGGATGGCCTTCGGCGAGGCGCTGTACTTGCGCAGCGCGCTCGATCCGGGCGGCGAGTATCAATACCGGCTGCGCGGCGAAAGCCACATGTGGACGCCCGATACGGTCGCCAAACTCCAGCATGCGGCGCGCGGGAATAGCCGCGACGCGTATAAAGAGTTCTCGCAGCTCATCAACGACCAATCGGAACGATTGATGACCTTGCGTGGACTGTTCGAGCTGAAGACAGCGCCGTCGCCCGTCCCACTCGACGAGGTGGAGCCGGCCAAGGAGATCGTCAAGCGCTTCGCGACCGGCGCGATGTCCTTTGGCTCCATCAGCAGAGAGGCGCATACCACGCTGGCCGTCGCCATGAACCGGATCGGCGCGCGCTCCAACACCGGCGAGGGCGGGGAAGAACCCGATCGCTTCCAACCGCTGCCCAACGGAGATTCCATGCGTTCGGCCATCAAGCAGGTGGCCTCGGGACGGTTCGGCGTGACCATCGAGTACTTGGTCAACGCCGACGATATCCAGATCAAGATGGCGCAAGGCGCGAAGCCCGGCGAGGGAGGGCAGCTGCCGGGCGACAAGGTCAACGGACCGATTGCCAAGACCCGCCATTCGACGCCCGGCGTTGGTTTGATTTCGCCGCCGCCGCACCACGACATCTATTCCATCGAGGATCTGGCGCAGCTTATCCACGATCTGAAGAACGCCAATCCGCGAGCGCGCATCAGCGTGAAATTGGTTTCCGAGATCGGTGTCGGAACCGTCGCGGCCGGCGTCGCCAAGGCGCGCGCCGACCACGTCACCATTTCCGGGTTCGAAGGGGGCACGGGCGCGTCTCCTTTGACGTCGCTGACGCACGCCGGATCGCCGTGGGAGATCGGTCTCGCGGAGACGCATCAGACTCTCGTACTCAACAAACTGCGGGGCCGCATCGCCGTTCAAGCGGACGGCGGTCTTCGGACGGGGCGCGACGTGATCGTCGCCGCGCTGCTTGGCGCCGATGAATTCGGTTTTGCCACCGCGCCGCTGATCGCCCTCGGCTGCATCATGATGCGCAAGTGTCACCTGAACACCTGTCCGGTGGGTGTTGCGACGCAAGACCCGGTGCTGCGCGCGCGGTTCTCCGGCTTGCCCGAACACGTGGTGAACTATTTCTTTCTGCTGGCCGAAGAGGCGCGGGAGATCATGGCGAGCCTCGGAATCCGCAAGTTCAACGACCTCATCGGGCGCATGGACTTGATCGACACCCGGCGCGCCGTAGGCCATTACAAAGCCAACGGACTCGATTTCAGCCGGCTGCTCTATAAGCCAAAGACGGATAAGGGCGTCGCGGTCTTTTGTTGCGAGCCGCAGGATCACCAGCTCGACCGTGCTTTGGATCACGCACTCATCGCCAAGGCAAAACCTGCGCTCGAAAAGGGGCGGCCGGTGCAAATCGAGCTGCCGATCCGCAATGTCAACCGCACCGTCGGCACGATGCTTTCGGGCGAAGTCGCAAAACGCTACGGACAATCCGGACTGCCCGAAGACACGATTTCAATTAAGTTCACCGGCATTGCCGGCCAGAGTTTCGGCGCGTTCCTTGCGCGCGGTATTTCGCTCGAACTCGCCGGAGCGGCCAACGACTACGTCGGCAAAGGGCTATCGGGCGGCCGTATCGCCGTATATCCGCCGAAAGAGTGCCCGGCCGTGCCGTGGGAAAACATTGTCATCGGCAACACGGTTCTCTACGGCGCCATCGAGGGCGAAGGTTATTTCTCCGGCGTGGCCGGAGAGCGCTTCGCCGTGCGAAACTCGGGCGCCTACGCGGTCGTCGAAGGCGTTGGCGACCACGGCTGTGAATATATGACCGGCGGCGTGGTGGCCGTTCTCGGCATGACCGGACGCAATTTCGCCGCCGGCATGTCGGGTGGCATTGCCTATGTCTTCGACGAGGACGGCTCCTTCAGCCAGCGATGCAATCTCTCGATGGTTGCGCTTGAAGCCATCAAGCCAGAACCGCATGTCGGCGGCGAGCATGGCAACTTCAGGCAGCTGATGCTCAATCACCTGGAACAGGATGCACCGCGTCTGCGGGCCTTGATCGAGCGCCATCGTCACTATACCAACAGTGCGCGCGCTGCTGAAATCCTCACGGCGTGGGACAACTGTCTTCCCAAATTTGTGAAAGTCATGCCCACGGACTACGCGAAGTCCTTGAAAATCCTCGCCGCATCGCGCCATCAGGAACTCGAAGACTCAAGGACGTTCAAAGTCCATGGGTAAGCCGACGGGATTTCTTGAAACCGGACGCGAGGACCGTCCGTACGAGAAGGTGCCGACGCGCGTCGGCTCTTGGAAGGAGTTCGTCAAGGAGTTGCCGGAGGAAACCATGAAGACGCAGGGCGGGCGTTGCATGGATTGCGGCATCCCGTTCTGCCACAACGGTTGCCCCGTCAATAACCTGATCCCGGACTGGAATGACCTCGTCTACAAGGGCAAATGGCAGGACGCGCTGCTGACTCTTCACTCCACCAACAATTTTCCCGAATTCACGGGCCGCATTTGCCCGGCGCCGTGCGAGGCGGCCTGCACGCTCAATATCAATGACGATGCCGTGACGATCAAAAGCATCGAATGCGCCATCGTCGACCGCGGATGGGCGGAAGGTTGGATTCGCCCGGAGCCGGCCAGCCGCAAGACCGGAAAGAGAGTCGCGGTCGTTGGTTCAGGCCCTGGCGGCATGGCTGCGGCGCAGCAGTTGGCCCGTGTGGGCCATGATGTGACCTTGTTCGAAAAGGACGACCGCATCGGCGGACTGCTCCGCTACGGAATTCCCGATTTCAAGATGGAGAAGCATCTTATCGACCGGCGCATGGAGCAGATGCGCGGCGAGGGCGTGGCCTTCAGGACGAACTGCCACGTCGGCGTCGATGTGACGGCCAACGACCTGTTGAAAGGCTTCGACGCCATCCTGCTCACGGGCGGCGCGCAAGCGCCACGGGACCTGCCGGTTTCCGGACGGGACCTCAGGGGCGTGCATTTCGCCATGGAATTCCTCGCCCAGAACAACAAGCGTGTGGCCGGGGATGCCATCCCGCCACGAGAAGAGATCACGGCGAAGGGCAAACACGTCATCGTAATCGGGGGAGGCGATACGGGCTCGGACTGTATCGGCACGTCGATCCGCCAAGGTGCCGCGTCCGTCACTCAGCTTGAAATCATGCCGCGGCCTCCCGATCAGGAGAACAAGCCGCTGGTGTGGCCGTACTGGCCGTTGAAGTTCCGCACATCGTCAAGCCAGGAAGAGGGTTGCGACCGCGAGTTCGCCGTCGCAACCAAGGCATTCTTCGGCGAAGACGGTCATGTCAAAACCCAACAGATCGTACGGTTGGCCCAGGGGCAGGAAGTGCCGGGCAGCGTACAAAACCTGAAAGCCGATCTCGTGCTGCTTGCGATGGGTTTTGTCCACCCGATACACGAGGGTCTGCTCAAGGATCTCGGCGTGTCGCTGGATGCGCGCGGCAACGTGCTGGCGGATACGATGAAATATCAGACGTCAGTGCCGAAAGTATTCGCGGCGGGCGACATGCGCCGCGGTCAGAGCCTCGTGGTGTGGGCCATTCGCGAGGGCCGGCAGGCAGCGCGCGCGGTGGACGAATTTCTGATGGGCGCGAGCGACCTGCCGCGGTGATGGATCTACCACCGAAAAGTCAGACCCGCCGATAGAGTGCGACCTGCGAGCAGGTCATTGGCAGTGAACTCCCCGGCTACATGGGCTTCAACGGAGCTGGAGAGCGCGACGGCGAGTCCGGCTTCAGCCTCGACGGCGATCTGCCGCCGCGCATCGCCAGTGAGGACAAAGTCGCTTCCCGAAACGCCGCTTATGGCCGCGCCGATCTGCGGCTGGCGTTCCAGTAATTCCACCGACATCGAGAGATCGCCGTAGGGTCGCACGCGGCCGGCGGAGACCGAAACTGCAACGCCAGCGCGTCCGCGCAAGGATTCAGCGGTGGCCGTGTCGGTCCGAAGGCCCAACGGATGCGGCTCCTGGAGCGCACCCAGCCTCGCGCGATGATAGACTGCGCCGAGGTGCGGCACGACCACGACAGGGCCCATGGCCTTGGAGAAATCGCCTTCCATAGAGATCGACCACAGATCGACGTTCCCGTCCGTCACCACTGTTCCCATCGCGGCGCCATTTGAACGAGGCCGCTGCATGCGCGGCGACCCCGTGCCGTAGGCAACCGCGGCGTCAAGCGTGAAGTCGTCCCAAGTGCGACGCGCGGTGATGCCGAGGACGGATGCATCGAAGTCGGCGAGATCGGTGTCGCGGCTGAAGTCGCCGTCGATGCGGGCGGCGGCAATGCCGACGGATAATCCGCCGACTGGCATTTCCAGGCCGGCCGCGCCGCCGCGGAGGGCGTAGTCGGTCTTCGATGCCACATCGCGTGAACGGCCGCCCGCGGCAAAACCGCGGGCCCAGGCGTAGCGGCCGGCAGGCGCGCCGGCCGCGGCACGGGTGCGCAGGCTTTTGCTGAATCGCTCGAGTGCCATGAGATTCAGGTTTTGGACACCACCGGGCGACTCCGGGGCAAAGCCGGCGAGAATGGTGGTAGCGTCGGCTAAGGTTCCTGATTCAAGCTGCGCGAAGGTCGGCGCGAGCTCCGGCCCGCCTGAGCCTCTCGCGCGATCGAGCATCCGCCCGGCCGCTGCCTGATTCTGCGTCGCCGCCGCCGATTCATAGGCACGGCGATCGATTTCCACCGCGAATCCGCCGTTGGCGGTACGCACGAGACTCGCGGTCAAAAACGTCAACTGCGGCGCTCTGAGGGTAAGCTCGCCCGTCGCTGCGAGCGAAGAACCGAGCGGCGAGACGACATCGAAGCGTTGCCCATCTTCAAATCCGCCTCCAGCCGCGAGGTCGTAGGCGACCAACAGGCTTCCGGCGAGCGTCGCGGGGCCGCCCAGCAGCAATTTGTCCGACGTCCCGTCGGGCGAGATGCGGATCAGCAATCGACCGTTCTGAAACTGCCGGAAAGCGCCGCTGACCGTCAAAATGCCTTTCTCGGTTTCGCTGCCGGGCGCCACAGTGCCGCTGTTGTCGAGCGCGCCGTCGAGGGTGCCGAGCCCGTGGATCGTCCCAATGTTGTCGGTGAGAGGCGTCGCCACGCGTACGCCGCGGTCGATCGATATCCCGCCGCCGCCGAAAACGTTGACTTGTTGCGCGATGCTGACGTCGCGAGTGAACCGCAGCGCATTTGCTCCGCTCTTCGATAGGTATTCGAGGTTCATCAGCGGGCGGCCAAGGCTGCCGCCCCCGCGGACGATCAAGGTGTCCTCGCCGGCGCCGAAATCGATCGTGCCGTCGATCGATGATCCGTCTTCGGACGTGATTGAGTCGCTGCCGCCGGAAAGAATGATATCGCCGACGATCGAGCCACTGTTCTGCAAATCGACGCGCGGCGCCAGGCTGCGCAGCGCGGGCAGCCCGCCGCGAGCGACGATTGCGCCGGAATTCGACATGGCAACTCCCGCGCCGCCGGCGATGAGGACCGCCGCGCCGTTGGCCGAGATCGTTCCGTCGTAAAGCACGGCCGGAGAGACTTCGATCCTTCCGTCATTGATGAGTCCGCTGCCTTGTGTGCCGCTAAGCCGCACGCCGATGTGGGTCGCGGTGACATTGCCTGTCGGTGAGTTCGCGAAATTCGCATCGATGCCGACGATCGAAACACCGACGGTGGGCGTGAGAGCGAATCCCGCACCTTCCAGTACGCTGCGGACGTGACCGTTATTGACGAGGCGGCCGCCATCGACGCGGACGCCGATGGAGTTGTTCGCGCTGGTCGAAATGCTGCCGTTGTTGATGATGGCCGACTCGCCGCCCGCGTGCAGTCCCGACGCGGCATCGCCGGTCACCGTGATGGCGCCATTATGCGTAATGGTCGAAAGCGCCCCGACCTCGATGCCGGTCGATCCGCCACCAGCCGTGGTGATTAGGCTACCGATATCGGTAACCACGCGGACGCCGCGGTCACCCAAGATTCCAGGAGAACCCTGATGGATCGTCGAGATCGAACCTCCGTTTCGCACGCTGGCGTTTTCGGCGGCGATGATCCCATGCGCGACGAGATCGGCGGTGCGGATCGAACCGAGATTCACGACGGAGGCGCCGCGGGCGACGACGATGCCGAATCCGCAAACGCCGCCGGTGGAGATCGCGCCTTCGTTCAAGACCGTGCTGAAAGCACCGCTTTCGATCGCCGGCAACGACAGAGGACAGATGCCGATGACGTCGTTCGAAATGACGTTTTGGACGAATGCGCCGGGACGGATGTTGATGGTGAGGGTCTGGGGCGATCGAAAACCGTCGATATCAACTCCGGCGCATTCGACATTGGAACCCGATTGGACACAGGCGGCGCTGGCCTCGGGGGCGAGTATCGCGCTGCAGCTCCAGAAAATAGCTCCGCCGACAAGGCCGATGGATATTTGTGGAGCAGGCAAAAAACGGTCAAGAGTCACAGTCGGTCCTTATTCGTCCGCTAAAAGCACGGAGAGAAATCAATAACGTTAGGGGACTGTGAAGAAACAACAGCTCTTTGCGGCTGCTACGGATTTTCTAGTGCATCGAGCCTAATGAGACAAGCGCCGCGGCACGGCACGAAGAATCAAGTTCACGCAACGTCAGGTCATAATAAAGTCTAGCATTGCTGTCGCGGTATGGCGCCACCCGTCGTCCAGCATCATGCAATGTCCCGACCGGGGGACGACGTGCAGCGCCGCGCCATAGTAAGCGGCAACGGCTTCGTCCTGCCCGCGAGGGTGGAGCGGAGAGTCGTCCAACGCGCCACTGACACAAAGGATGGGACAGTCGATCGCACCAGGGTCGACCGCGACGCCCGCGTGAAAACATTCGTTTAGAAGTGCAGGGCTTTCTGCGCACAGCCGCGCGAGATACGCGCCGATGTCGCCGGACGCCGAGCCCGACATGAACCATTTGCGCGCACGCGCTTCGCCTGGCGGCCGCACCGGCCGTTCCGGCGGAAAGACAGGCAGCGCATGATCGAGAAGGCCCGCGGGGGCCGCGGGCGCCAGCAAGATCAATCCACGCGGCGAAAGGCGTGTTGCTGCCTGCAGCACAATCAGTGCGCCGAGACTGTGGCCGGCAAGAATGATGCCTTCGGGCAGAAGCTGTGCCGCCTCGACAACGTCGGCCAGCATCGCTTCGATGCCTTGATCAATAAACGAGGCGTCTTGCGGCAGTCCACCGTGTCCGCGCAAGTCGACCGCCGCAGCGCCGACTCCGTGCTCAGACAAAAAAGTTAATGCGGCGCGCCAGCACCATGCGCCGTGGAACCCACCGTGAACGAACAGTATTTGCGGAAGCAATGATTCGGTCGCCGTCAGCCGCCCGGCGCAAAGGTCGCGGCACGTCGTTTTCGCAGATTCCCCCGGCATCACCGTCGTTTCATCAATAGTTTTAAGGCGGCAGCGTCGTGCAGTTATAGGTGGGGCGCCTGCCACAGAAAAGCCGCGGTATGAGCAGCGAACTGGATCGTGGTATACTTCGTTTTGGGATGCAGAGCTGTGAGGTCACAGTTCGGCAAACGCAGAGGGACGGGGTTGTATTTCCTGTTTTACAAGAGCAAGGGCAGCGACCGACGCCTGATCGCGTGTCTTGAGAATGAGGATACGGCCAGCTATTTTGCGCGCGTTTGGTCCAAATTCTGGCTGTCGCCGATCGACATCGTCCATAACTCCGCCGATGGCGCCGCGGTGCTTGTATCCCGCTACACCGGCGGGGCGTTGACGCGGCACGCATTCACACCCACGTTTGCAAGATAATCTTTTGGCCGCGCAACTGCCGGTCATTGCATTTGCAAATATATTCTGCGCCACAAAAACGCCAGGAACTGCGCATGGCGCGCAGCCCTTATGCTGGCATGAAAGACGATCAACGCGCGGAACTCTGGCTCAAGCGCGCCGATGAAATCCGGGCGGAAGCTATGGCCATGCCGATGACCGATGCGCGCGCGAGCCTGTTACGTTTGGCGAATGAATGGGAGTATATGGGGCTGAGAGCCCGTGCCCGTGCCACCGGTGAGGGAGCGCCGGACTCGGCGCGCTCGCAATCTGCGCCGAAAGGCTGGGAGGAAATTCCCTCCCAGGGGAAGGGACCGGAAAGCTCCAAACCGCACTAACCGCAGACTTATCAGAATGCGGTCGCGCGCCGACGACGTCGTCCGCGAAGTGGCACAACAGCCTCCGCGGTGGTCGAGACGGAAGGTTGTTCAATGGCCGGTTGCTCGGCTGCACGCTCCTCGGGTGTCGGCCAATATAAGCTAAACTGACCTTGGAAGGCCTTCCACCATTGCGGAATGCCGAGCGCGAGGGGTTCTCCCAGCAGATGACGCAGCGCCTTGTCGCGCAGCAAAGCGCGCGTGCTTTCGCTGTTGTGTAAACCCATTTGCTGAAGGATCGCCTTCACGACCGTGTCGTGCGGCGCTTTCATCCGGTCGACGCCGGCGCCGAGTTCGATACGCCCAAGGATAAGAAACACGAGATCCGAAACGGTGCGATCCTGGCGGCGGGCGACGACATCGACCTGCTCGCCCACTTCGCCGAGGATTTCACTGGCCTCCAGGTCATCGTAGTGGCCGCGCATGCGTGCGCACTCCAGCGCGACCACGCCGGCAAAATAATAGTCATCGATGGCGTGCATCTCAAACAAAGCGCGGCGTTCATCGAAATCAAGCCGGCATTCACTCAACGCCTCGTCGAGCAGCTTACTCCAGCTCGGATAAGTGCGTGCCGCGGCCGCCTGCATTTCGGCCAGGAAATAGGAGACGGCAAGACGAGCCTCGACGCTGTTGTCCAGCGCCTCGGCGCCCATCAGACGCCGCACCGGCATCGAAAGGCGCCAGGCAAGACCGGCGAGCCCGCTTTTTTTCCGCGTCGGAATCGGCGCCAAAGTATGCGCGGCGGCGCTCTCTGCCACTCGAAAACCCCCATAACGCACGTGGAGCACCGCCCGCCGCGTCAGCGCGGTTCTAGGTGGTGCCGCGCAGTGACCCGCGCTCTGCAGTTGCGGTAACAACTCCTCCGCGAGGTCTTTATCTCACACTTTGGTGAGCGGGTGAAGCCCAAGTTGCTTATTACAGTTTCGAATCAATGCCTTGGTTAAATAAGCGCTTGATTTGTCCTCCCGGTTCGATGGATTGAATAAAAGGGGGCGCGATGTGCGGAGCGGGCTGTCGCGTATAAGTAGCTGCGGCGAGGGGAAGATCATTTGCGATGAGTGAGTTCGACCTCCAGTCATTAGACAAGGTCGTTGCCTTCGTCGGAGAGCCCGACGATCAGGTGCGCAAGGAGCTGCGCCAGATTCTCAACCACGCCGGACTCAAACAAGTCAGCGCCCACGGCAATCTTTCGAACCTGTCCAAACTTATCGCGCAGGTTCCGCCCGATCTCTTGATCCTTGCTGACGATCTCGATCCCGGTGTCTTCGATTTCATCCGCGATATCCGCCACAACAAGGTGGGCACGAATCCGTTCGTGCTGATCACGACGCTGGTAGCTGCCGATCATGTCGATGCCGTTAAACGCGCGATGCAGGCCGGAACCGACGACATCATCATCAAGCCGGTCAAGGAGGAGCAGCTTCTACAGCGCCTCAAGCGCGTAACCGTCAATCGGGCGGCGTTTGTCGTTACCAGCGATTACCTCGGCCCGGACAGGAGAGCCAAGAACCGGCCCTCGTCCATCCGCCGCATCAACGTACTCAACACGATGCTGGAAAAAGCGAATGGACGGGACGTGGATGTTGGCAATATCCGCGAAGCCGTCGATGGTTCGATGAATGAAGTGCTGCAGGCGCGGCTGGATTCGCACGGCTATCGTCTCGGCTTCGTCTGCAATCTCATTCTCGAGGCTTATGAAACCAAACAGATCACTGGAGATGTGCGGGAGAAACTCCAGGTTTTGGTGGACCTTCTGAAAGATGCCGCAAAAACGGCCGAACGCCTCGAAGAACGCGAACTTGCGCTGCTGTGCGGATCGTTGTCGCGGGATGTTGCGGCGATCGCCGAGCGCTACGAAACGCCGTCAGCCAAAGATATAGACCTGATCCGCAAGTTGTCGAAGGCGGTGGTTTCGGCGGTGAAACCCCGGACGCCTCCTGATAAGCTGGAGCAAGAGACACGTCACGCCGCCGAAGTTTACCAACAGCGCGAACGCAGCAGTTTCGGCGAAGTGAGTGAAATTCACCGCAGTCCGGGGGAACCGCCCGTGGTGGCGATGGACGAGCCCATCATCGAAATCCTGCCTTTGTCGAAAGGCCAGTTCCTGTTCCGTCAAGGCGATCCGCCGACATCCGCCTATATCCTGAACAGCGGCGTCATCGGGATTTTCAAGGAGGTCGACGGAAAGCGCATTCCGGTCGCCCGCGTGAAGAAAGGTGAGTTCTTCGGCGAGATGGCGATCATCGACAGCCGCCCACGGCGGAATTCGGCGATGGCGCTCGAAGACTGCACGCTCTCGCTGGTCTCGAAGGAAATGATCGAGGAGAAACTTGCCGCGTCCGACCCGCTCGTACGCACGGTCCTCCACATGCTCAGCAACAGCCTGCGCATGGTGCACGACGCTTACGCACCGAAAGGGCGGAGCATGAGCGATTCCGTGCGCGACCTGCGTGAACAGGCACGCCACATACGCAGCTATCTGGAGACGGCCGCCGAACCTGCGGTGCGCAAGGAAGGGACTGACGTCGCGAAGAAGGTCACGCAGCTCACCGAGGATCTCGCCAAGCTGATCGAGAGCGTGCCCGACCTCGACCGCCGGACACCAGCCATTCCCAGCGAAAAGGACCTCGCCGGCTAACCCCGTTACAGACCTTTCATTTGCTGCAAACTTCCCGGGCTTGCGCGGTCTCCGGTGAATCCCTAACTTTTCGCCCGCGCGCTGTTAATTGTGGGGACGCAGCATGACCGTGATGGTCGAAATCGATCAGCTTTCCAAGGCGTTCGGGCGCTTCCGGGCGGTCGACGGAATTAGTCTTTCCGTGTCCAAAGGTGAGGTTCTCGGGTTTCTGGGTCCGAACGGCGCCGGCAAGACGACGACCATGCGTATGGTCGCGGGCTTCCTGCCGCCCACGTCCGGCACCGCACGCGTCTGCGGGCGCGACGTGGTCGAGGATCCCACCGGTGTGAAGGGGGTCATCGGATACCTGCCGGAAGGATCGCCCTCCTACGACGACATGACGGTCGCGGGATTTCTGAAGTTCATCGCCGCGATTCGCGGCTTTGATGGCGCTGAGCGCGAGGCGAAGGTGGACATGGCCGTGTCGCGTCTCGGTCTCGGCGACGTGCTGGACAGGCCCATCGATATTCTCTCGAAAGGTTATCGCCGGCGCGTCGGCCTTGCCCAGAGCATTCTTCACGATCCGCCCGTGCTGATCCTCGATGAGCCTACTGACGGACTTGATCCCAATCAAAAACACCAGGTCCGCAGTCTGATCGCAGAGATGGCGGCAGAAAAGGCGATCATCGTGTCCACCCACATTCTCGAAGAGGTCGAGGCTGTCTGCACGCGCGCAGTCATCATCGGCGCCGGACGCGTCCTTGCCGACGGCACCGCGGCGCAGTTGCGGGCTCGTCTGCCGCAGAGCAATGCAGTTTGCGTCGTTGTCCCGCAGGCTGCAGCGGCTGCGGCGGCGGCACAGTTCAAGAGTATGAGCAGTGTTGCCACCGTGTTCGAAAACCCGGCGGAGAACGGAATGGTGAAGTTGCGCCTGATGCCGAGAGGCGAGGCCCCACTGACCAGCGAAGTCTCCGCGACCGTTCGCAATCACGGTATCCCTGCCAGCGAGATCTATCAGGACCGCGGCAGCCTTGATGACGTCTTCCGCCTCATCACCACGGGCGCCGCACCGCGCGCGGCCGCCTGATCTCGAGGAACTCATGCGTCAAATCTGGATCATCGCCAAACGCGAACTGGCCGCATACTTTGCGACGCCGGTCGCTTTCGTGTTCATCGCCATCTTCGTGGGTCTGACCGGGGCTTTCGCTTTCTATATCGGGGACTTCTTCGATCAGAATCAGGCCAGCCTGCAAAACTTTTTCAGTCACCACCCCTGGCTCTACGTGCTTCTGGTTCCTGCGGTGGCCATGCGCCTTTGGGCGGAAGAACGTAAGTCGGGCACGATCGAACAGCTGCTGACGCTTCCGGTGACGACGACACAGGCGGTGCTGGGCAAATTCCTGGCGGCCTGGCTGTTCTGCGGCATCGCGCTCGCCTTGACCGCGCCGATGTGGCTTACGGTGAACGTCCTGGGCGATCCCGATAATGGCGTCATCATTCTGAGCTACCTGGGAAGCTTCATCGTCGCCGGCGCTTTCTTGTCCATCGGGATTTGCATGTCGGCGCTGACGCGCAACCAGATCGTCGCCTTTATCCTCGGCGCCGTCGTGTGCTTCTTGTTCACGATGAGTGGTCTCGACATGGTGCTGAACGTCTTCCGCGGCTGGGCGCCATCGACCCTCGTCGATACCATTGCGTCCTTCAGCTTCCTGACTCGCTTCGATGCCCTTACCCGCGGCGTCATCGCGGTGCGAGATTTCCTCTTTTTCTTCTCGCTGATGGCCTTCTGGCTGTTCGCCGCCATCGTCGCCGTCGATACACGCAAGGGGGCCTGAGCCATGAACCGCCTCGACTCACGAACCCTGGGGATCATTGCAGTGGCCTCGGCGGCAATTCTCTTCATTGCCGTAAACGTTCTTTCGAACGCATGGCTGCGCAATCTGCGTGTCGATGCAACGGAGGGGGCATCCTTCAGCACGTCCGAACAGATCAGGCCTCTGTTTGCGAACATCAAGGAACCGATCGTCGTTCGCGTCTATTTCTCGGAGTCCATCGGCCGGGCGAGCCCGCGTCACGCCGAGTACTTCCAGCGCGTACGCGATCTGCTTCAACAGTATGCGGAATTGGCGAACGGCAATCTGAAGATCGAACTCTATAACCCCGAGCCGTTTTCGGACGTCGAAGACCGTGCCGTGGGATTCGGGTTGCAGGCGGTCCCGCTCGGACAGCTGGGGGAAGTCGGCTACTTCGGATTGGCGGCGACGAATTCGACCGACGATCAACAGGTCATTCCATTCTTCAATCTCGAGCGTGCGCAGTTCCTGGAGTACGACCTGACCAAACTGATCTATGGCCTGTCCGAACCGGATCAGCCAAAGATCGGTCTTCTGACGACGCTGCCGATCGAAGGCGCGCCGCAGATGCCCAATATGATGGGCATGCCGCCGCAGCAGTCCCGGCCATGGGCGATCGTCTCCCAGATCCGCGATTTGTTCGCCGTCGAGCCCCTGAGCCCGGGTATGACGCAGGTGCCGGCGGATATCGATATCCTCATGCTGGTTCAGCCCGACAACCTGACGGATGCTGCGGCGTACGCAGTGGATCAATTTGTCCTGCGCGGCGGGAAAGCCTTCGTCTTCGTCGATCCGAACGCAGAGTCCGCCGGGATGGGCGCCCCGCCTGGCGCCGGAAACAAGGAAGGGATCAACAAGCTCCTCGCCGCCTGGGGTGTACGGATGCCTGACGGCCAGGTGGTCGGGGACGTCGAGGCAGCCGCACGCGTCGGGCTTCAGCAGGAAGGAAGGCCGATCTCGGCCGACTATGTCGCCTGGCTGCAGCTGCGGGGCGCGCACTTCGACAACAGCGACGCCATCACGGGCGATCTTCAACAGATCAATCTGGCCACGTCGGGCGTGCTGGAGAAGATCGACGGCGCCACGACCACGGTAACACCGTTGATTTCGACCGGCCCGCAGTCGATGCGGATTCCGGCGGACAAGTTCATGGGGCTGCCGGATGTCGTGGGACTCTTCCGGGACTTCAAACCGCAGAACAAACCGGAGATCCTTGCGGCGCGAATCTCGGGAACCGCAAAGAGCGCATTCCCCGAGGCGCCGAAAACCGAAGGTACGCCGGCCGCCGACAAGCACCTTGCCGAATCTGCGCAGCCGATCCAGGTCGTCGTCGTCGCCGACACCGATATCCTCGGCGACCGGTTTTGGACCCAAAACAGTTCGTTCCTTGGTGAGCAGGTGGTCATCCCGATTGCCGACAACGCCAATTTCGTCATCAACGCGCTCGAGAATCTCACCGGTTCACCTGCCTTGTCGGCGTTGCGCGGCCGTGGAGTGCAGAGCCGGCCGTTCGAACTCCTGGAATCGATCCGCCGCGACGCCGAGACCCAATACCGGGCGACGGAGCAGCAGCTCACCGGCCGTCTGGAAGAATTGCAGAAGCGTATCAGCGCCATGCAGGTTCGCAAAGACGGCCAAGGACAAGCCATCCTCAGCGACGAAGATCAGCGCACGATCGAGAGCTACCGCGGGGATATCCTGCAGACCCGGGCGCAGTTGCGCGAAGTGCAGCGCGCCTTGCGCGAAGACATCGATCGACTCCAGGGCATTCTGACCTTCGTCAACATCGCGTTGGTGCCGATTCTGTTCGGTATCGCGCTGATCGTCGTCGCCGCGCTACGCCGCCGCCGCCGTCGTGCGGCCGCGGCGGCTTGAGGAGCTGGCCATGAAACAGAAGACAGTCTTTGTCCTCGCGGGTGCGGCGGTGGTCGCTGCCGTGCTTGCCATCGTAACGGTCTTTGCTCAGCCGCGGGTCGCGACGTCCGACCGAAGCGGCGAGCCGGTGTTCCCGGGATTGATCGACCGCGTTCAAGAAAATCTTAAGGCCGTGGTCATTCGCCATTCCGGCGGCACGATTTCTCTGGACCGCGACGGCAATACGTTCCGCTACCGCGAGAAGGCCAACTATCCAGCCGACAACGATAAGGTTGTGGACTTGGTGGTCGATATCGCGCGCCTGACGAAACTCGAAAGCAAGACCAGTCGGCCCGAACGCTATGGGCGGCTCGACCTCCAGGAACCGACGGAAAAGGGCTCGAACGCCAAGCAGGTGACGTTGCTGGATGCCAACGGCAAAGAGATGGCGGCGCTCATCATCGGCAAGCGCAAATACACCTTGGGCGGAAAGGAAGGCGGTACCTATGTACGGCTTCCCGGTGACGCGCAAACCTGGCTGGCTCAAGGCGAGGTAAATCCCGGCGTTGCGCCGCGCGATTGGATCGCCAGGGATATTGCCGATGTTCCGGACGCCGCCGTGAAGCGCGTGAGCGTGACGACGCCGAAAGGCGACCGTGTGATCGCCGCACGCGGCGCGGACGAGAAATTCATGATCGAAAACCTCCCGAAGGGTGTCACGCTGGAGAGCGAATTCACGGCCGAGGAGTATTCCCGCATCCTTGATGGGCTTGAAGCGGAGGACGTCGCCCCTGCCGACCAGATGCCATTTCCCAAAGATCAGACTTATCGGGCGGTCGTCGAGACCGTGGAAGGCTCGACCATCACGGTCGAGATGGTGGAGGTGAAGGACCAAAGCTGGGTTAAAATCAGCGCCCAGCCGGGCAAGGACGCGGGCGCGCAAAGCAGCGCTGGGCAGGCGATGGCGGCCATCAATGCCCGGGCCGAGGGGCGGGTCTTCCAGGTGCCTGCCTATAAGGTTTCGATCATGAAGCGCACGCTTACCGACCTGCGCAGCAAGCCGAATCCTGCGTCCTAGGGGCTATCGGGTTACTGGATTTTCCCGGGATTCCGGTGCACGATCCCTCGGGGAATGGGAGGACTGGCGATGGGGAAATTCGCCTTGATCCAGGCCGTCTACGCGGTGACGGGGATTCTTTTTTTCGTGCGTGACTTGATGGTGACGAAGCTGCCGATGGGCAAGGCGATGATCAACGCCTTCATCTGGCCCTACGCGCAGTTTCAGCTGATGAAGACCCAGATCATGGCATGGGTCGATTTGGGAATGTCGGTCGTCAAGTAGCCGCGTCAGCTTCGCGCGCGCGATTTCTTCCAGTCATCGTAGGCGCGGCGCAGCCGCTCGCGCCGCAAGCGGCAGCCTTGGCACGGCAGCGCCAACGCAACACCTGCGATGACGATAACGGCGAGCGCCCAGAAAATCAGGACTTCCGTCACGGCGGAGGCGGCTCTACCGCGATCGGCGGCAGCGACTTTCGCCGCTCCGCCTCGGCACGGATTGCATCCATGATTTGTTCGATCTGCGCGGCGCTGACATCGCCTTCCAGGCTGATGAAGGCCGACCCTTGGATCTTAATCGTCGGGCCGTGCAAGCAATTGTTCATGCAGGGCCCGCGCGTTATGGACGCGGGCAGCCGCTCGTCCATGATCCTGCGCTCAAGCAGATCGGCCACGCCGCGGCTGCCGCGGCCCGCGCAAGACGGAAGCTTGTCCGTATTGAGACGCTTGTTGATGCAGACCCGCACCGTAAAAAGAGGTTTCGGTACAGGGACCCAGTCTTCGATCATGAAATATCGTTAGTCCAAAGCTACCGCGGCCGCAATGATGCGCTGAGTCTCGGTCCAAAGACCGTAGGAATCGAGCTCGCCGACCGCGACCCACCTGGCGTCATCCGCGTCGTCGCCGGGACGGGGCTCGCCTTCCGCCCAGTCGGCGCGAAAATCCACCAGGGTCCAGTGGCCCGTGACGTTTCCGTCCTTCTTGCTGATGCCGTCGACGACGTCGATCAGGCGCAAGCCCCTCACGCGCACACCGGTTTCTTCAAGAATCTCGCGCTCGGCCGTTTCACGGACGGTTTCGCCCCATTCTTGACGCCCCCCTGGGATGCTCCATTCACCGACACGCGGCGGCCGGCCGCGGCGGATAAGCAACACCTCGACGCGGCCGGCAGCACGCCTGACGACGACGACGCCCACGCCGATCGAGGGCTTTTGGTGTTCGCCACTTGGGATAGGCGGTTCACTCATGCAACTATAGTCGCATGAACGCGCCGCTCGCTCCAACACCGGCACCGGATGGTCGGCATCCCGTCGTCACCCGTCTGCGGAATTATTTTCTGGCAGGGCTGCTGATCACGGCGCCAATCGCGATCACGCTCTACGTGACCTGGTCGCTGGTGGACTATATCGATGCCGCGGTCACGGGTCTGCTGCCCGATGCCGTAAACCCCCGCACTTATTTCGACGTCCCCGGCGTCGGAATCGTCATTCTTGTGCTGTTCCTGACCCTGGTCGGATTCCTGGCCGCCAACTATCTCGGGCGCATGGCGGTGCGGATCGGCGAGGGGATCCTCAACCGCACGCCGGTGATCCGCAGCTTCTATGCCGCGGTGAAGCAGATCTTCGAAACGGTGCTCTCCAAGCAGACGCAGTCCTTCCGCGAGGTGGTGATGGTCGAGTATCCCCGCAAGGACATGTGGGCGCTCGGTTTTGTGATCGGACGCGCGCCGCCGGAGGTCCAAAGCAAGGTAGACCAAGAGATCTACAGCGTCTTCGTGCCGACGATGTCGTTCACGTCGGGGTACCTCGTCTTCGCGCCGCGCTCGGACATGACAAAGGTCGACATGACGATCGAAGAAGCGCTCAAGATGATCGTCTCCGGCGGGATTGTCGTACCGCCGGCGAAAAATCTTGTGCGCACGACGCCTATCCAGACCTGAGCGTACGCACGGCTTCGTCCTGCTGGAACAGGTAAAGCAAGGTACGCAACGCCTGACCACGGGGCGAATTCAGGTCCGGATCGCGCGCGATGATGAGCTTGGCATCATCCCGCGCCGCGGCCAGCAATTCGCCATGCACCATGATGTCGGCGAGTTTGAAATCCGGAAGTCCGCTCTGTCTCGTCCCAAGTACCTCGCCGCTGCCGCGCAATTTCAAGTCCTGTTCGGCGATGATAAATCCGTCTTCGGTATCGCGCAGGGTGGATAGGCGCGCTTTCGCCGTCTCGGTCAGCGGGGCGGCGTAAAGCAGCAGACATGTCCCCGGTTTTCCGCCGCGTCCGACGCGGCCGCGCAATTGGTGAAGCTGGGCGAGACCAAACCGCTCCGCATGCTCGATCACGATAACGTTGGCGTCGGGAACGTCCACACCGACCTCGATCACGGTTGTCGCCACGAGGATCTGGCACCGCAGATCCTTGGCCGCGAAAAGCTCCATTGCCGCGTCTTTATCGGCCGGTTTCATCTGGCCATGCAGAAGGGCGACCTTGCTTCCGAAACGTTGTATGAGGTGAGCAAACCTTTCCTCGGCGGCGGCAAGGTCGCTGGTCTCGGATTCCTCAACGAGGGGGCAAACCCAATAGACCTTGGCGCCACCAGCGGTCGCGCGCGCGATGCCGTCGATCGTTTCTTCTAGGCGATCAAGATTGATCAGGCGCGTATCGACCGGAGCACGTCCCGGCGGCTTTTCATCGAGACGGGAGACATCCATGTCGCCGTAGGCGGTGAGCGCGAGCGTTCGGGGAATTGGCGTTGCGGTCATGACGAGGACATCCGTTCCTGCGCCCTTGTCGGCGAGATCAAGGCGCTGGTGCACGCCAAAGCGGTGTTGTTCGTCGATGACGGCGAGGGCGAGATCACGAAATTCGATATCTTTCTGGAAAAGGGCGTGCGTACCGACAGCAATATCGACCGCCCCGGCGGCGATGTCCGAGATGACCTGAGCGCGTTGAGATCCTTTCATGCGCCCTGTGAGCACTTCGATCCGCAATCCAAGGGCTTCGACGTATGGCCTCAGCGTTTCCCCGTGTTGTTGGGCGAGGATTTCCGTCGGCGCCATCAGCGCCGCTTGCGCGCCGCATTCGACGGCGTTCAGCATCGCCATGAGGGCGACCACGGTTTTGCCGCTGCCGACGTCGCCCTGCAAGAGACGCAGCATGCGGTTCTCGCCCGCCATGTCGGCATAGATCTCCTCGAGCGTCCGCTGCTGCGCACCGGTGAGCGCATAAGGAAGCGCAGCTTGCGCTTTTGTGCGTAGTCGGCTGTCGCCCGCAAGGGTCCTGCCGCGGCGGGTGCGGCTTTTGAGCCGGACGAGGGCGAGGGCGAGCTGATTGGAGAGAAGTTCGTCGAAGGCGAGACGCTGGCGCGCCGGCGTCAAGAGACTGAGGTCGCTGTCCGCAGAGGGCGCATGCGCCTTCATCAGCGCAGCTTTCCATCCCGGCCATCCTTGTCGGCCGAGGTAGGCTGGATCGAGCCATTCCGGAAGCTCCGGCGCTTCGCGCAGCGCCGCACGGACCGCTTTGTCGAGAACCTTCGAGGACAAGCCCTCGGTGAGTGGATAAACGGGCTCGACTCGTTTCACGTCCTCGATCTGATGCAGCGGCGCTATGTGGTCGGGATGCGTCATCTGCCGCTTCCCGTCGAAGAGTTCAACCTTGCCGCTGACGACACGCTTCTCTCCACTGGGCAGCATGCGCACGAGGTAGTCCTCCTTGGCATGAAAGAACACCAAAGTGATCTTCCCAGTCTCGTCACCGCAGGTGATGCGGTACGGCACGCGGCTGTTGCGGGGCGGCGGCTGCGCATGCGCCAGCACATCCACCACTAACGTTGCGATCTTGCCGGGCGGTGCATCGCCGACTTTCGGCGAGAAACGCCGGTCCACCAGTCCGGCGGGCAGGTGCCACAGCAAGTTCACGACCTTGTCGCCGGCGATTTTCTCCACCAGCTTCGCCAAGCGCGGGCCAATGCCCGGCAAGGTGGTGACCTTCGCGAACAGCGGGAAAAGAATTTGCGGTCGGAGGATTGCCATGGACCACTAGCTGACAAAGCGGGAGCAATCCGTTATACCCGGACCACCCCACAGGAGGTCAATTTTTGGCCGTCCTGCGGGAATCTATTGTTTGGAACCGATGAACCCCGACGAGCCCATCGATCTGCGACGCAAGCGTCTCCTGTACCGGGCGACCCACCGCGGCACCAAGGAAGCCGACGTCATTATCGGCGGCTATTTCCACGAACGGGCCGCTGGCTTGCCTGAAACGAAGCTCGAGGAGGCGGAAGAATTCCTCGAGGTGTCCGATTTGGACCTGATGGACTGGCTGTCGGGAAGGAAACCGATTCCGGAGCGTTGGAAGAACACGATCCTCGACGACATTCTGGCGTGGGAGCGGAACAGGCAAGGCGTCTAAGATGGAAGGTTTTCTTGCCAAAGTGAACGCGCGGATTCTTTCCGGCGTGCCGGAGGGGTTCGACGCTCTGGTGCTGGCCGAGCGGGCACGCGCGGCGTTCCGGGATTCCACATTGCACGTCGCACGGGACGAACTGCGGCTGACCGCCCTTGCCGAAGCCGTGGCGTTTTTCGCACCGGATGTGGAGATCGTGACGGTCCCGGCTTGGGACTGCCTGCCCTATGACCGGGTGTCGCCCAATTCCGAAGTGGTCGCGCGGCGGATCGATGCCCTGACGCGCCTGACACAGCCGCCGGCGCAAGGACGGTGCCGGCTGGTGATCACAACCGTCAGTGCGATCCTGCAGCGCGTGCCAAAAGTCGAAACGTTGCGCGACGCGGCGCTCGATGTGCGCGTGAAGACGACCCTCGACCGCAAGGCTTTTGATTCATTCTTGGCCGCGAACGGATACGCACGCGCCGAACAGGTGATGGAGCCGGGCGAGTACGCGGTGCGGGGAGGGTTGATCGACCTGTTTCCACCGGGCGCACCGGAGCCTGTTCGCATCGATTTGTTTGGCGATGACGTCGAGACTATCCGCACCTTCGATCCGGTGAGTCAACGCACGACCGGCACGCGAACCAGCGTCGCGCTAAAGCCGATGAGCGAAACCGTGCTGACGCCGGAGTCCATCGCGCGGTTCCGCACGAAGTATCGCGAACTCTTCGGCGCGCCGTCCGACAGCGACACTCTTTATGAGTCGGTCTCGCAAGGACGCAAGTTCCTGGGCCAGGAGCATTGGCTACCATTGTTTCACGACGGCCTGGGTACGATCTTCGACTACGTACCGAACGCCAGTCTGAGTCTCGATCAGGATATCGAGGAGTCCGTCGGCGTACGCCTGGAAACTATCCGCGATTATTATGAGGCGCGGCGGATCGTCGACACTGCGAGCACGGCGAAACATTCCTTGTCCCTGGAGGACACGGGGATCGTTTATCACCCGGTGCCGCCGGCGATGATGTTCCTGGACGAGGCCGATTGGATGGCAGTACTGCGCGGTCGTGCGGTGACCGCATTTCGCGCCTACGGCGCCGCGGACGTCGGCGGCGGTGAAGATGCGGGTGGTCGCTTGGGCCGTGACTTTGCCGATGTGCGCGCGCGGCCCAATGAAAACGTCTATGAAGCTTTCATTGCTCACGCCAGGGCCCTCCAGGCGCAAAGTAGCCGTGTCGTTCTCGCCGCAGCCAGCGCGGGCTCAAAAATGCGTCTCGCCGGTGTTCTGCGCGATCACGGTTTGACGTCGACCGCGATTGTCGAAACGTGGCAGGAAGCCCTCGCGGCGGACCAGGCTCTGCTCGTGGTCGCTGCCGTGCCGCTCGAGCGCGGCTTTACCGCGGCCGACCTTGCCGTCATCACCGAGCAGGACCTGCTCGGTGATCGCCTGGTGCGCTCGGCGCGCAAGAAACGCCGTGCCGACGCGTTCATCGCCGACGCCTCGCAGATCAGCGAGGGCGATCTCATCGTCCATGTCGAACACGGCATCGGCCGCTATGAAGGTCTCGAAACGCTGACGGTCGGCGGCGCGCCGCACGACTGTTTGCGAATCACCTATTCCGGAAACGATCGGCTCTATGTTCCCGTGGAGAACATCGACGTCCTGTCGCGGTTTGGATCGGATCAGGCCGGCGTACAGCTCGACAAGCTTGGCGGCGCTGCGTGGCAAGCCCGTAAAGCCAAGCTCAAGCAGCGTATCCGCGACATGGCCGAGCAGCTGATCAAGATCGCGGCGGAGCGCCAGGTGAAGGACGCTCCGGCCATCGCGCCCGCTGAAGGGTTGTTCGAGGAATTTTGCGCGCGTTTTCCTTACGCCGAGACGGACGATCAGATCCGCGCCATTTCCGACACCATCGACGATCTTGGCAAGGGCCGGCCGATGGACCGGCTTGTCTGCGGGGATGTGGGTTTCGGCAAGACGGAAGTCGCGTTACGCGCCGCATTCGTCGCCGCCATGAACGGCATGCAAGTCGCCGTGGTCGTGCCGACGACGCTTCTCGCGCGGCAGCATACGCGCAGCTTCACCGAACGTTTCAAAGGATTCCCGTTGCGAATCGGCCAGCTGTCGCGGCTCGTGACTGCCAAGGATGCAGCCGCGGTCAAGCAGGGCCTCGCCGACGGGACCATCGATATCGTGGTCGGCACGCATGCGCTGCTCGCAAAAAATATCGCGTTCAAGGACCTCGGGCTTTTGATCGTCGACGAAGAGCAGCACTTCGGTGTCGCTCATAAGGAGCGTTTGAAGCAGATGCGCGCTGAGGTGCATGTCCTTACCCTCACGGCGACGCCGATACCGCGCACGCTGCAAATGGCCCTGAGCGGCGTGCGGGAAATGAGCCTGATCGCCACCCCGCCCGTTGACCGGTTGGCGGTGCGTACCTTCGTGCTGCCGTTCGATGCGGTTGTCATCCGCGAGGCAATTTTGCGCGAACGCTTCCGTGGGGGACAGACGTTCTATGTCTGCCCCCGCGTCGCCGATATCGACGGCGTGGCGGAACGGCTGCGCAAGGTCGTGCCGGAAGTAAAATACGCCGTTGCTCATGGGCAAATGAGTCCTACTGCGCTAGAGGACGTCATGACCTCGTTCAGCGAGGGCAAATTCGACGTTCTGCTGGCCACCAATATCATCGAGTCCGGCCTCGACATGCCGCAGGTCAACACCATCATCATCCATCGCGCCGACATGTTCGGCCTTTCGCAGCTTTACCAGCTGCGGGGGCGCGTCGGACGCGGCAAGGCGCGCGGTTATGCCTATCTGACGCTCCCTCCGGACCGGAAGCCCACGGTCACGGCCGAAAAGCGCCTCGATGTCATGCAGACGCTCGACAGCCTTGGCGCCGGATTCTCGTTGGCCAGTCACGACCTCGACATTCGCGGCGCGGGCAATCTCCTCGGCGACGAACAATCCGGGCACATTAAGGAAGTGGGGGTCGAGCTCTATCAGCACCTGCTCGAGGAGGCCGTTGCTGCGGCGCGGGCCGGGGAGGATCAGAAGGCGGCGGCGGCGACCGAGGATTGGTCGCCTCAGATCAACACCGGCGCGCCGGTGCTGATCCCTGATACCTACGTGAAGGACCTTGGCATTCGCCTGTCACTGTATCGCCGCCTCGGCGATCTCGCGGAACGCGATGAGATCGATGCTTTCGCGGCAGAACTCATCGACCGCTTCGGTCCGCTGCCGCCGGAGGTCGAGAACCTTCTCGATGTGGTCGGCATCAAGGCGCTCTGCCGGAAGGCTAATGTTGAGAAGGTCGACGCCGGTCCGAAGGGCGCCGTGGTCTCGCTTCGGAACAACACCTTCCCCAATCCGGGCGGGTTGGTGGATTTCATTGCCGAGCAGGCGGGAACCGTCAAATTGCGGCCGGACCAAAAGATTGTATTTATCCGTCCCTGGGATACGCCAAGCGCGCGCATCAAGGGCCTGCAGACGGTCCTTGGGCGTATGGCCGCGCTGGCGGCAAAAGGCGCTTAGGCGCTTGCCAGACGCCGGGCGAGGGTGGTTGCGGGCGCCTGTTGCGCGCGTTCCTTCTGCATCTCCGCATGCTCTTGCTCGAGGAAACGCATCGCGATGCGAACGCGGTCGCGGTCTTCAAGGGCGGCGAAGGTGACGTTGAAGATCCGCACCTGCGGGATGATGGTCGGGTCGTGCGCAATCACCTCGATCGTATAAGGCGACTTGCACGACTTCGCGACGATCGCCTCGAATTTCGAGGTGCTGACGGTGGTCTTGAACGCGTGATCGCACGGCACGGACATCGCATCTACCTTCGCTAATCGAAACAAACCGAAGGCACAGAATGGAACTGAGTTGGTAAGGAAAAGGTTAACGGAGTTAGGTGTGTTCGACGCCGCACCTCCGCTTCACCCCGTTAAGATCAATATATTAGCGGGCGTGTTTATGAAATCAGGTGAGGGAGTTCGCCGCTGCTAAGCGAAGAATTCAACCGGTGCTCTGCATCGCCGGCCGCTCGGCATCCTGCGCCACAGCCATGTCGATCATCCGCGTAAGGATCTCCGGCTCCTGGGCGCCCGCAATGGCCCGCCCCTCGTTGAAGATGAAGCAGGGAACGCCGGTGATTCCCAGCCGGTGCATGCGTGCGTTCTCGGTGTAGACGGCGTTGAGATCGCTGTCGCCCGACAGGTGAGCGTGCGCCATGTGCCGTTCGATCCCGACCTGCTCGGCGAGACGGATCAGGACTTCCACGTTGCCGAGGTCCAGGCCTTGCTCGAAGAAAGCGCTAAACAACAGTTCCACCGCCTCGTTCTGGCGCCCGAGGGTGTGGGCGAGGCGTACGAGGCGATGGGAATTGGCGGAATTCGGCACGCGCTTGATCTTGTCGAGGGCGAAATTGATGCCTTCCGCGCGCCCCGTGTAGACCAAGGCCTCGGCGATTCGGTCATATTGGTGGCTGCCGCCGAACTTGCGTTCCAGATACTCGCGCCGGTCGACGCCTTGCGGCGGGAGATCGGGATTGAGCAGAAACGAGCGATAGCGGACTTCCGGCTTGAGATTAGAGCGCGACCGCAGCGCGCGGTCGAACCGCCGTTTTCCCACGAAACACCAGGGACACACTGTGTCGAAAACAATGTCGATACGCATAGGCCTATTCTAGGCCGCGGCGCGGCGCGGGGCTAGCGCCGGACCCATACGGTATACCGGTCGGCTCCCGCGCCGGCGGCCTTGCGCAGCCGGTCAATCATCGCCGGATCCAACGCGGTGCCGTTCCGTAACAGCAATGTACCGTGAACGTCGCGGATATCGCGTGCCAGGATCGAGCCCGGCTCGATGTCATTCAGACCGCACATGCGCGCGGCGCTTGTCCGTTTGGGCGGCTGGACATGTCCGAAGGGCGAGCTTCGCGAGGCGACGATGGCGTGCGGCGCGCGAGAAATGATGGGCTCGGCCGAAACTGGCGGCGGGACCACGCATGGCACCGACGCATAATGCGCCGTGTCCTGCAGCAGCCAGGTGCGGCTGAGCGCGGCACCTACGGAACGGGCGAGCTTATCGAGAGAGAGGGGAGCGGTAGCGAAGCCGTTCACGTCGAGCTCGACGGCGCACTTCACGGCCGCTTCTTCCGCGCGGCCCGTAAAGATTACGAAGCAGAGGCGCGGATCGACGTTCGGCAACGCGCGGCAGCGGATCATCCGGAGGAGTTCGAGGCCGCCCAGCGGCAGCATGTCCCAATCCGCGATGACGCAATCCACGCCGGCCTCCGGCTGAGTCAGGATCTCGATGGCCTTTTCGACGCTCATCGTCTGTCGAACGCTGCGCGCCCGGCTGACGAGCGCGGTATGCACCATCTCACGCGACATGGGTTTGTCGTCGACGATCAGGAAGCCGACGCGCGAGAGGTTGACGTCGGCCTGCGGAGCTCCTGGGGCATACATAGGCCACCTATCCCAACGGTTGTGCTAGCTAGTCGTAGTTCTCCCCCTTGCGGCCCACGTCGAGCACAGCAGGGAAAGTAACAACGATTGCCGTTAGGATTGGTTCCGGAAATGCGGCTAAAAAGAGGCCGTTAGGTCCCGTTCGGTTGGTCGCCGATCCAAACAAACTGGACGACACCGCGGACTTGATCGATCAGGGCGGCACGCAATTCGGTACCCGTTGGCAGCAGCAATTTTCCGTGCTGATCGCGAAGGTCCTTGGCAAGAATCGCACCCGGCTTCACGGCATCGATCCCGCAGATACGGATGTTGCGGAGAGGGGAAGTGGGCATCGCGGGGTGCCGCTCGCCCGGTTGCGCCGCCGGCGCGGTTTTGACGGGTGCGGGAGCCGGGGTATCGACGGACAGCGGTACCGGAATGACCGGCGTGATTGCCGCATAATGTATCGGCTGGTGCAACATCCACGTCCGGCGTAATGCCGTGCCGATGGTCTTAACCAGTTTGTCAATCGACAACGGCGCGACCGCGAAACCGTTCACATCCAGATCAATCGCGCATTTGACGGCGGAAGTGTCGGCGCGCGAAGTCAAAATGACGTAGCTCATGCGTGGCGACGCCTGTGGGATCATCCGCGCGCGCACCATGCGCAGCAGATCCAGACCGCCCAGCGGCGTCATATCCCAATCGGAGATGATGCAATGGATATCCTGGCCATAGTGACGCAACACCTCGGCCGCCTTGTCGACGCTATTCGCGTCTCGCAAACTCCGGGCACGGCCACGCAGTGCAGCGTGGACCATCTCGCGAAACAGAGGCTTGTCGTCCATGACCAGGAAACTGGTCTTGGAGAAATCAAACTCGCCGGAACCTCCAGGCGCGAATGTCATGACCACCGGTTGTCGTTACGGCGCCGCCGGCGGCGCCGGGTCCGCTACATCATCGATTGAAAGCCCCCGTTGTAGCGATTCCCAACAATACACGCCGGGTTACGGCTTCGCTACCAGCGGCAGGCGCTGCGGTGGCTGTGGATAAGTTGGTCCGAAAACGGGAAAAAATATTTACTTATAAAGTACTGGAGATCACTATTTCCCAAACGCTTTGCGCGTGGCAGCGAGTGAAACGCCAGCGCAGCGAAAGGCAGAAGTCTCGTGCAATTACAGCTAGTGAATGAATTTGTCCCATCGCCGAGCCAATGGACGCCGCAAAACCCCGAGTCTAGACGCGTGGTGGATTGGATTCAGACGCGACCGGAGGTGCTGCCGGGCGCCGGGACGCGATCCATTCCGCGATGGTCGACAAAATCCGCTTTTCCGCGCCGTCCGGGCGTCCCGCGGCGAGCCAGCACAAGCCGATCGCCCCGAAGTACGATAGAGCCCCGGCGGTTACGAGACAGACCGTCTGCAAGAGTTCGCGAAGGAAAGCGTCGTCGTCGGGCCATGCGCGATCGATGCTAATGACGACGGCGCTCATGACGAGCAATGCAAGCGCAGGACGCCACAGCGCATCGAATATCGCCCCCGGCGACACGGGAAGCTGCCTATTGATGAGCCAGAAATGGACGACGAGGCCGACGGCCGCGCTGAACACCAGAGCCCAAGCGGCGCCAATGGGGCCGTAATAGTAAACGCCCGCGATCAGGCTTGGCGGAAGGACGATCACGCTCGGCAGTCCTCGCCACGTGATCAGATCCGGGCGCCCGATGGCGAGATAAATCGGCTGACCGTTGGCCGCAGGCAAGCTCAGCAGGCCGTACAAGCTCAAGACTTGAATCAGTGAAACGACCGGCATCCATTGAACGCCGAGAAACAGCCGCACGATATGCTCGGCGATGAGGCCAACGCCAACGGCCATCGGCGCGCCGATAAAAAACATGATGCCGAGTGAAGCGACAAAGGCGTCAGAAAGGCGCGTCGGATCGCCTTGCATGCGCGCAAAGCCTGGAAAAAGCGCGCGCGCGATGGGGTACATGAGCTCGGTCGTCGCGAGGTTCGAAATCTCGTAGGCGACGGCGTAGTGGCCGAGCGCGGTAGGGCTCGAAAGTTTGCCGACAACGAATGTATCGAGCCGGTTGCGCACCAGGATGATGAGATTGTTCAGGAACAGCCATTTTGAGAAGTGCAGAAAGGGCATCGCACCTTTCAGCGAAAGCCGCGGCCGGTACGAGTGCATCGTATAGCTGAGCACGAGCAGCATTCCCTTACCGGTCAGGATGCCAGCGACGAGTGCACGATAATCGCGCCACAGCCAAGCAAGCCCGACCGTGACGATGAACATGGCGACCTTGCTCCACACCAGCATGCGGAATTCCTGCTCGAACCGCAGCTCAATGCGAAACTCGACGATGCCTATGTTTTGGAAGCCATTGAACACCGCCACCAGCGCAAGCCAGAACACGACTGTCGCAAGGCGAGGATCGTTATAGAAATTCGCGAGCGGAAAAGCGGCGGCGGCAAGCAGGAGCGCGGTCAACAAGCCGCGCAGGATCGTGAGCGTCCACGCCGTGTCGTACATCGACCGGTCCGTGGTTTGACGCTGGATCAGAGCGAGGTCGAACCCCAGTTCGAGGACGGTTTCCAGGACGGCAAGCAAGGTTGCGGCTAGTGCAACCAGGCCGAAATCCTCGGGCACCAGCAGGCGCGCGAGAATGATCGTGCTGATCAGGCCGATGACCCGCATCGCCAGACGCTGCAGCAGCATCCAGGTCGCGCCGGTGGCTATCTTTTGACCGAGGCCGGGGAACTCGGGCTTACGGGCCTCGGGACCGAGCGGCGATGGAATAACGGTAGGAGGGGACATCGGGAATTCGCGGACTTCGAGTACTAAAAAAACGCAGACCCGATCAGGGACAACAACTCAACCGCGAGAAAGCGCCGCTTAAATCACGTTGAAGAGATAGAGCAGAAGAATGACGGGGATCGGAATTCCAAGCAGCCACAACAGAAGTGGACGCATAAGGTCCTCGCAACGTTAAAACCGTGCGATATCAAGCGATATCAGCGGCAAAACGTAAGGACGGGCGCTTGGTTCCCGTTACACCAGCTATGGTCGTGAAGAATGTTTAGCCTGACGGAAGTATATCCCGCAGGCGGTCGAGCTCGGCTTGCGCTTCGGCCGCCTCAATGCTGTCGCGCGGGCACTCGCGTTTTGCCGCGAGAAATTGCTCGCGTGCGCCGTTGCCATTGGCCTTGATGATCCGCACGGCGCCGAGGAAGAGGGCGCGCTCACATCGGGACGCGCGGCTTCGCAAGGTCGATGGGTCGGCTTCGGGAACCTCTTCGGAGTCCGCAAGCAGCGCTTTCGTCATGTCGCCCTCGGTGCCGCCGAGGGCGGCGGTGAGGAGATCCCGATCGACATAAATTCCCGCGCGCAGTCCGGACTTCACGTACCACAGCGCTGCCAGCGAATCGTCGGGGCTCTCCTTGAGCGCACGGCCGAAGGCCTCGGACGCCTCGCGCCACTGGCCGGACAGATACATCGCCATGCCCTGACCAAGGTCGGCGGTGTTGGACTGGCCCGGTATATCCCGTAAGCGTTGATATCGCACAGCCGCTTCATCGAACTGGCCGGCGAGAAGTTTGAGGTAGGCCGTGCGCCGCATCGGCAGCACGGCATCCGGGGTCAGGCGTTCGACCCCTTCGAGATCGGCGATAGCGCCCGCGTATTGGCCGAGGCGTTGCTTGAACACGCCTCGTAGGAGTTGTGTGCGCCAATTGCCCGGAGAAAGTTCGAGGGCACGGTCCAGGTCGGCAATCGCGGCACCATAATTGGCGAGGCTGCCATGGGCCGAGGCCCGGCGGGTGTAGTCGATCTCATCAATTGAACCAAAAGCGATGACCTGATCGAGCTTGGCGAGGGCCTCTTCGTATCGGCCCTCGTCGATCAGCGCCTGCGCTTCGTTGGAAAGGGCGCGAGCCTGGAGGTAGTCGGAAATCTTGGAGGAGGTGCTGCACGCGGAGAGAACGCAGACGAGCGCCACGAGCAAAAAGCGCGAAGGGGAAGGCAACTGTCCTCTCTCCATGCCGTGATGGACGTCGCATATTTTAGAGCTATAAACCTTGGGCTCAATCCTGATTTCTCTGTCGACTCGCTCAAAACGGTTAAAATTCAGGGGTTCGGGCTTTCCGACCAACCCATGACATCCATCCGCATCAGGCGGACAAGCGTATCCTCGTCGTCAAACAACCGGTCGGCGTGGTTGCGGCCACCGCGCCCTCGGCCGCATCAAGAATCCGGAAAGCCCCACATCGGCCGCTAACTACTGCAAATAGTCGGCGATATATTCGCCGATGATGGTGTCGAGAGGTGCGGGCGGGGTCAGACCTAAGATCTTCGCGCGGGTGGCATCGAGTCCCTTCGGCCAACTGGCAACGAGCTTCTCGACAAAGGGATCGGGCGCGACGCTGATCGTCCCCAGTCTGCGAGAGCCGGCGACGCGTTTAAGGCGGTCGGCCATCTCGCCCATCGTCACCGTATGGCTTGGGAGGTTCAGGCTGCGGTCGTCGGCCAGCTTGGCCGCGTCGACATCGTGCAACTCGATCAGGTTCTCGACGACGCTGCGGTAACCCGCGATGGCCGCCTTTGAATCTAGATTCACCGGCAGCGCGATATCGACGCCGTTCAAAGGCTCGCGAATGATGCCGCTCATGAAGCTCGAGGCGGCTCTATTGGGCGCGCCGGGGCGTACGATCACGCCCGGCAGCCGTGCGCTGCGCCCGTCGATAAATCCTTTGCGGGAATAATCATTCACCAGCAGCTCGCCGACGGCCTTCGTCATCCCGTAGGTCGTCTGCGGGACGTGGCGGGTCGAATCCGCGGCCCTCGACGGCAAGTCCGACCCGCCGAAGACGGCCATCGAACTCGCGAAAACGTGCCGCGGGCAAGACTTCAGTGCGCGCAAAGTTTCGAGCAGATGAAGATGGCCTTCGAGGTTCACCCGCATCGCCAAGTCGAAATCGAGTTCCGCGCCGCCGCTGACGACGGAGGCGAGGTGAAAGACCGAGATGTCCGGCCGGTCGACGAGGCGCCTGACGGTTTCGCGGTCGGAGATATCACCGCGGACGACCTTCACCCGCGCGTCGGAAAAGGGAAGCGCCGTCGACGAGGGCGTGTCGAACAGCGTGATTTCATCGACCTCCTCGAGCGCGCCGGAAGCGCCGGCAAGGGAACCGCGCTCCAGGATGCGCAGCGCCACACGCAGCCCGAGGAAGCCCGTGCCACCGGTGATCAGGACCTTAATGGGAGCCTCCCCCAATTCGTGGGAGAAGATAGCGGTTCAGCGACAAATGATGGAACCTAGTTTTCCAGTATCGCGTCCATCGTGATATTCGCCTTTAAGAGCTTGGACACGGGACAGCCCACCTTGGCCTTGTTGGCAAGCTCGGCAAATTGAGCTGCGCCGGCACCGGGCACCTTCGCGCGGAGGGTGAGATGCACGGCGGTAACGGCAAAGCCATCCGGAAGTTTTTCCAGCGTCACGTCCGCCTTCGTGCGTATCTCGGTGGCGGTCAGCTGCGCTTCGCCGAGGATATTCGAGAGAGCCATGGTGAAGCAGCCGGCGTGCGCGGCGCCGATAAGCTCTTCCGGGTTCGTTCCGGGGCCGCCCTCGAAACGGGCGGTGAAGCCGTAGGGATGATCCTTGAGGGCTCCGCTTTCGGTCGAAATGGACCCTTTGCCGTCCTTCAAGCCGCCGCTCCAGATCGCCGAGCCGGATTTTTTCATGGATGGGCCTCTCGTTAAGGGGGGAGAATGAGCCTGCCCCGCTATGCAATGGGCGGGCCGGTTCAACCTGAGAAATAGTGCGCCGCAGTCCAAGAACCTAGGGGAAATTTCGCGGTCTCGGAGTCAAAGTGCATGAACTCCGCGAACTCGTGGTGCCGGCCTGCCGATCGGGGGACGGGCCTTCCTTACGGCCCGCCTGCAAAAACAGCGGCGGCAATAGGGATTAGTGAGGCAGGGCGATAGGTTGCCGATGGCCGCCGGCGGATGTCGGGGGTCGGACCAACCGCGGCGGATTAGATCGTCTTTTTAAGGCGTTATCGAAAATCACAAGGATTATTCGGCCCCGCGCGTGTATATTAGAGAATGATTTGGACTCGGCCCGGCGGAGCAAACCCCGATCCGAGACGTTTGAGTTTTCAGCGCCGAGAAACGCTGACAAGAACAGATCGGAAGAGCGTCGTGTAGGGAA
>JBFWOJ010000009.1:0-177590 GCA_050250575.1 Rhodospirillaceae bacterium
GACGCCGCAGACAGGATGCGCGCAAGCCTGTGGGACGAGCGCCGCGGCATCCTGGGTGCCGGCGCCGGTCCGCACCGCTCCGATCTCGGGGTCGCGATGATTGCACCCGGTCATCCGTCCCCTGGACAGCCCGCGGCATTGTGTTCCACGGGGGAACAGAAGGCGCTTCTGATCTCGATCGTGCTCGCGCACGCACGTCTGCAGCGGGAAAAGCGCGGCTTCGCGCCGGTCCTGTTGCTGGATGAAATCGCCGCCCATTTGGACGCGAACCGCAGGGCGGCGTTATTCACCGAACTTGACGCACTTGCCACCCAGGCCTGGATGACCGGCACCGACGCCGCACTGTTCGCCGATGTGGGCGAATCCGCCCAGTATTTCAACGTCCATCATGGCGCCGTCACGGCAGCCAAAACTGCTCAGTAAGGGTGCATTCGGTCTCATAAAGACCTATATTCAACCCATCGAAAAACGACCCCAAAAAAACGTCCAAAAAACGTCTCAAGAAGTCACATGAATCCACCGCCCGGCAGTCCGAAAGAGGCCCTCAAAGACGATGACGTCGTCGGGGCCGACAAAGCCTATGACGCGGAGTCCATCAAGGTCCTGAAAGGCCTCGATGCGGTGCGCAAGCGGCCCGGCATGTACATCGGCGACACCGATGACGGCTCGGGTCTGCACCACATGGTCTATGAAGTGGTCGACAACGCCATCGATGAATCGCTGGCCGGCCACTGCGACCGGATCGAAGTCGTCCTGCATGGCGACGGCAGCTGCACGGTGCGCGACAACGGCCGCGGCATTCCCGTCGACATCCACAAGGAGGAAGGCGTCTCGGCCGCCGAGGTCATCATGACCCAGCTGCACGCCGGCGGGAAATTCGACCAGAACTCCTACAAGGTCTCCGGCGGCCTGCACGGCGTCGGCGTATCGGTGGTCAACGCGCTGTCCTCACGCCTCGACCTGCGCGTGTGGCGCGGCGGCAAAGAATATTTCATGCGCTTCAAGCACGGCGATGCCGAAGCGCCGCTCAAGGAAGTCGGCGATGCGCCCGTGGAGACCCAAGGCAAACGTGCCGGCCAGCCCAAGACCGGCACCGAGGTCACGTTCCTCCCGTCCAAGGACACCTTCACCCAGACCGAATTCGACTATGGCACGCTCGAGCACCGCCTGCGCGAGCTCGCGTTCCTGAACTCCGGCGTCTTCCTCAACCTCACGGACGCGCGCCACACCGAGCAGAAGTCGATCGATCTGCACTACGTCGGCGGCATCGAGGCCTTCGTCAAATATCTCGACCGCACCAAACAGGCGCTCAACGATCCGCCCGTGACCATGCAGGCGGAGAAGGACGGCATTACCGTCGAGCTGTCCATGGAGTGGAACGACAGCTACCACGAGAACACGCTCTGTTTTACCAACAACATCCCGCAACGCGACGGCGGCACGCACCTCGCCGGCTTCCGCGCCGCGCTCACGCGCACCATCAATCACTATGCCAACGAGTACGGCTTCGGCGGCAAGAAGGAGAAGATCGCGCTCACCGGCGACGACATGCGCGAAGGCCTCACCTGTGTGCTGTCGGTGAAGGTGCCCGATCCCAAGTTTTCCTCGCAGACCAAGGACAAGCTCGTGTCCTCGGAAGTGCGCCCGGTGGTCGAAAGCATCGTCGCCGAGAAGCTCGGCACCTGGTTCGAGGAGCATCCCTCCGAAGCCAGGAAAATCGTCGGCAAGGTGGTCGAGGCTGCGCTCGCGCGCGAGGCCGCGCGTAAGGCGCGCGAGCTGACGCGCCGCAAGGGCGCTCTCGATCTCGCCTCACTGCCCGGCAAGCTCGCCGACTGCCAGAACCGCGATCCCGCCCAGTCGGAACTCTTCATCGTCGAGGGTGATTCGGCCGGCGGATCGGCCAAACAGGGCCGCGACCGCGGTTTCCAGGCGATACTTCCCTTGCGCGGCAAGATCCTCAACGTCGAGCGCGCGCGCTTCGACAAGATGTTGTCCTCGGCCGAAATCGGCACCCTGGTGACGGCGCTCGGCACCGGCATCGGCCCGGAGGAGTTCAACATCTCCAAGCTGCGCTACCACAAGATCATCATCATGACGGACGCGGACGTCGACGGCAGCCATATCCGCACGCTTCTGCTCACCTTCTTCTATCGCCAGATGCCCCAGATCATCGAGAACGGCCATCTGCTCATCGCCCAGCCGCCGCTCTACAAGGCCAAGAAGGGCAACAGCGAGGTCTATCTGAAGAACGACCAGGCGATGGAAGAGCATCTGATCGCCGCGGGCCTCGTCAACGCCGTGCTCGTCACCTCCGGCGGCCAGATCGCCGGCGAGGACTTGAAGCGGCTCGTGCACCGCGCCCGCGACACCAAGCACAGCTTGGAGATGCTCTCACGGACCCTGCCCTCGCGTATCGTCGAGCAAAGCGCCATCGCCGGCGCCTTCAATCTCGACGTCCTGTCGAAGCCCGAACTTGCGCAGCAGACCGCGACATATGTCGCCAAGCGTCTCGATCATTTGGAAACCGAATACGAGAAAGGGTGGACGGGTGAAGCCGCGCCCGGTGGCGGCCTCAGGTTCAGCCGCACGTTGCGCGGGGTCACCGAAACCCACGTCGTCGACGGCCGGACGATCCAGTCAGCCGAGGCGCGCCATCTCGACAGCCTGGCGGCCGAGCTGCAGACCACCTACACCCGCGATTCCGTGCTGCGCTACAAGGAGGACGAAGTCCCCATCAGCGGACCGGTGACCCTTCTGCAGGCCGTGCTCGCCCATGGCCGCAAAGGCGTCTCGATCCAGCGCTACAAAGGCCTGGGCGAGATGAACCCCAGCCAGCTCTGGGAGACCACGCTCGACCCGAACGTGCGCACCCTCCTCCAGGTGAAGGTCAACCACGGGGACGAAGCCAACGAAGTCTTCTCGACCCTGATGGGCGATGTCGTCGAACACCGCCGCGACTTCATCCAGGACAACGCCCTCAAGGTGCGCAATCTCGACGTCTAGGCGCTAAGTCCCGCCAAAGCTTTGGCGAGGACTGATGCGCCGCGGGGTTGGGGTCGTTTAAGACCGGCTCCTCACCGCGCCGGTAGCGACTCATCGCGCCCCACGCCCGAACCGCTCGGCGCGCGGTTGGCGATCTCCAGGACCAGCTTATGCAACAGGGACTGCGAGAAGTCGTTGGGCGTACGCACGGTGACGAAGAATGCTCCCGGGCCGCCGATCACCTGCTCGTTGTAATAGCGGTCGAGATCTTCAGGCACTTCCTGCTTCCATTTCGGCCGCTCGAACATCATGGCAAGTCCGTTGATGGTGATCCCTTCCTTCACCGCGTCGTCGCGCGCGTCTTTCACCGGCCGGCCGTAATCGCTGTAGCCGTCGCCGGAGATATCGATCACCCGCCGGCTCGCGTCGTAGCCGTTGTTCTTGAACAAGGTGACCGCATAATCGATCCCCCCGCTGATCGACGTCGTGCTGCCGGGTTTCACCGGCGCCTTGGCGAGGTCGTCGGCAAAGGCGTTCGCGCTTTTCGCATCCGAGATCACGCGCCACGGGATCACCTGCACCTGGTGATAAACGCTCGACCATTCCACATAAGTCAGCGCGATCCGGCCGATGGGGCCGGAACGGATCGCATCGGCCACCCGTTTGTCGCGCAGCGAATGGATGTAGCCATTGCGCTGAATGGCGGCTTCCTTCTCGTCGATGGAGAGGGAAACGTCGACGGCCATGACCAGGGCAAGGTCGACCGCCATATCGTCCTCCGCCGCGCTGGCGGCCGGAGCGCCGGCGAGAAGGGTGAGTAACACCAAGGGTTTGAGCGCGAATCGCATGGCTCGACTATGCCGCGCCGCGCGGCGGATGAACACTGGCTTTCAGGCCGGGCGCGCCGTCGTTCGCACGGCTGTGAACCCGCCCGAATTTTGTCCGGGCTCCAACGCCGCTCCCGGGCGGACGCCGGACCGCCGAAGGCCTGAGGCGGGGCGGGGATTCTTCCGCCGTCGTTGCCGTGAAATCTGCGCATTTCTTCCTCAAAGGTCTCATCCCGCCCGCCCTCGCGGGGGATCGCGCCGACGTATAGGCTAGGCGCTTCACGAACAGGGGACCGCCATGACGCTCCATCGCCGCTCGTTTCTCGGGAAATCCGTTACCTGCGCCTGCCATCTCGCCCTCGCCGCCTCGTCGATGCCGATGGCGGCGCGCAAACTCTGGGCGGCGGAATCGCTCGGCCAGGTGGTGGCGCGCGAGCCGTTCGGCACGCTGGAAAAAATCGCCGACGGCGTCTGGGCCGTGATTTCGCGTCCGCTGGAAGGCGACCGCACCACGCTTGCGAACGGCGGATTGATCGCCGGCAAGCAGGCGGTCCTCGCGGTCGAAGGTTTCAATACGCCGGCCGGCGCGCAGTGGCTGGCGGCCAAATCGCTGGAACTCACGGGAATGCGCCCGACCCACGTCGTGCTCACCCATCACCACGGCGACCATGCAAATGGTGTGGCCGGGTTCCAGGATGGCGGCGCGCCGTGCACCGTCTACACCACGTCCGTCACCCGCGACATCGTGCTCGGCCGCGATTCCAAGGCGCCGGTGCCGGTGCCGGCCCGTGCCGCCGCGCTCGGGAGCGCGGCCATCATCTCGTCCTCCGACGCCACGCCCATTGACCTCGGCGGACGCCTGGTCCGCATTTTCCCGCGCGGCGGTCACACCCAGAGCGACGTCACGGTCGAGCTCGACGATCCCTCCATCATCTTCTGCGGCGACCTCGTCTGGAACGCGATGTTCCCGAATTACGTCGATACCACGCCCTCGAAATTCGTCGCGGCGGTGCGCGGCCTGAAACGCCGCACGGACACGATCTATGTGCCGGGCCACGGCGCGCTCGCCAGGGAGCGCGACCTCGACCGGTATATCGCGATGTTGAACGAAGTCGAGGCGGCGGCGCGCAAAGCCTATGCGGCGGGGATCCCGGCCGAAGACGTGGGCCGCACTTTCATGCTGTCAGAAAGCCTGGGCCCATGGGCGCTGTTCGGGAATGTTTTCTATCCGCGGGCGTTCGAGGCCTGGTACCGCGAATTGAAGGCCTAAGCCGGGCCATGCAGCAGCAGGTCTCGGTCGTCACCTTGGGTATCGCCGCGCTGGCGCGCTCGAAACGCTTTTACATGGACGGCTTCGGCTGGAAGGCCGTGTTCCAGAACGAGGATATTGTCTTCTACCAGATGAATGGCTTTGTGCTCGGCACCTGGCTCAAGAAAGAGCTCGAAGGGGATATGCAGCACAGCCTCTCCGCCGCGCCCGGCGCCTTTTCTCTGGCGCACAACGTTACCGACCCGCTCGAGGTGTCGAAGGTCCTGGACCGCCTGGTTGAATGCGGCGGCAAGCTCCTGCGCGCCGCCGGCCAGCCGCCCCATGGCGGCTTACGGGGTTATGTCGCCGATCCCGACGGTCACCCGTGGGAGATCGCGTGGAATCCTCACTGGCCCATCAGCCCCGAAGGCTATGTGACGGCGAAGTTTGGTTGACCGCCTAGGCCTTCGCGGCGGCGCTGAAGGCATTCTCGACCGCAGCGGCGTCCGGAAGATGGACGGTCGCGGCCACCAGCATGCGCAGCGGGCTCTTCGTCTCGTTCGATCCGATGTCGAACAGGCCGTCGCAAATTCTGGCCGTCGTCGCGGGACTTGCGTGAAAAAGAATCCGTTCCGCGGCGCCGGGCCGCGACAGGAGCTTGACCAGCAGGCCGTCGCGGCCCAGCGTCAGCGAGACATGCTCCCCGCTCGCGAGCGCGATCTCGCTGTTCGGGATCCCGAGCTTTTCGTCGTACGAAACAACCAGACCCATTTTTCCGCCTGCATCCGACCAGGATTTCATCCTGCCGCAACGGCCGGGCAATGCAAGACAGCCGGCCATGTCAATTTATTGTTGACATGTCCCTAAGTAATAGGGACAATCCGGGCCCCAGGCGTCTCGGCGCCTGGATAGCTCTTTGACATGGTAAATCAATGGCTCTTGAGCGCGCTCGCCGCGGGCTCCTGCGTCCGCTGTCCCCAAATTAGGCAAAGGTCGGGCGACTTCGCCACAATGTCGCGCGATGTCGCGTAATGTCGCGTGAAATGTCGCGCGAGGTTCCCTCCCGCAACCGCATGATATGTTTTCTGAAATCGCCCGGCCGCCACAATGTCGCGCTGAACGCGCTCTTTCGCAGTTACAAATCGCACGCCGCCGAAACGGCGGCTTCTACCGATTCCCCCCGATCAGGTCGGCGACCCCGCCGAGCACCGAGCCTTGTCCGCGGTTTTGTCCGCCGTAGCCGCCCGCGGCGGCGATCATGCGTCCGGCGAGGCGCGAGAACGGCAGCGACTGGATCCAGACTTTTCCCGGCCCGCGCAGCCGCGCGAAGAACACCCCTTCGCCGCCGAACACCATGCTCTTCACGCCGCCCACCGACACCAGGTCGAAATCCACGTCAGGCGTCAGCGCCGCGAGGCAGCCGGTATCGACATGCAGTTCTTCACCGCGGCCGAGCTCGCGTTCCACCACCGTGCCGCCCATCTGCACGAACACCCAGCCGTCGCCTTCCAGTTTCTGCATGATGAAACCTTCGCCCCCGAACAGCCCGGTCAGGACACGTTTCTGGAAGTGAAGGCCGATGGACACGCCTTTCGCAGCGGCAAGGAAGCTGTCCTTTTGGCAGATCAGGCGTCCGCCGTAGTCCGACAGGCGCAGCGCGAGGATCGCCCCCGGCGTCGGCGAGGCGAAGGCGACCCGCGCCTTGCCGCGGCCCTGATGGGTGAACACGGTCGTGAACAAACTCTCCCCTGTGATCAGGCGCTTGCCCGCGCCCAGCAGCTTCGCGCCAAAGCCTTCGTTCGTGCCGCCGCTGCCGTCACCGAACACCGTGGTCATCGCGATGCTTGCGTCCTTCCACACCATTGCACCGGCCTCGGCGACCGCGCTCTCGCCCGGATCAAGCTCGATCTCCACGAATTGCAGCTCCTCGCCCTTGATCTCGAAGTCGATGTCGTCGGCGACGCCGCTTTGACGGTGATGGCCCCACGGACCTTGCTGTGCCATGTGTTCTCCTCCCTTGTGATGCCGAGCATGCGGCGCTCACGCTGCCGTTTCTGATTTTTCCGCGCCCGAGCGTCGATCGGGCCGGCCGACTGCGAGATACCGGATTTCTCCGTCGCGGTCCAAACTCCTCACGCCAGGCCGTTACACACGGCCGGCTGGGCCGCTTTTCCCGTCACCGGTAATTTCAGGAACTGGCCGCTCGCCACATCGACATAGATCGTCACCACGGTGCAGCCCCCGCCTTTGATGCGCGGCAGCTTGTCCACCGCGATCGTGTAGGCGCTGAGGAAGCCCGGCACCGGCTGAGCGCCCTCGCGCAGGCGCGAAGGCCGCTTGAGAAAGACGCCCACGATGACGTCGCGCCCCTCGAGCGTTCCGGGCGCATAGTAGCGGTCATAGCTCGTCAGCGCGGCCGCGCCGGCGGGCATCACGACTTTTGGCTCCAGCGCCGCGATCGATTCTGGCGAAATCAGTGTCGCGGACGGCAGCAGGGTCTTGAGAATCACCTGTGCGGTGGACGCGCTCGCGCTCAACACCGTCGCCGAGATCAGCGCTGCATACATCGCCCGGGCCCGGGTCGTGGAGTCCATGAAATACATTCTATGCGCCGGTCCGCGAGGACGCAGGCGCTATTGCGCGGTGGGCATCCGTGCCAAGGAGTCCATGTTTTTCAGCCTCTTAGCAGCCGCCCGGCGGGACCGCCTACGGCCGCAATTGGCGGGCTGTCGTACTTGGTTTACCCTGTGGGCAGCATCCCACTCATAGGAGTTTGGCATGGCGAAGTGCGAGTACCCCGTTTTCGCAGCAATCGTTTTTGCGTTGCTCGGATTTGCGCTTTCGGCCGGCCCGGCGCAGGCCCAGCAGGCCGCGCGTTCTACGATGCCGACGATCACCGTCACCGCGGCGCCGCTCAAGAACATCCGCGAGATCATGCGGCTGACCGTACAAGGCCACAAGTTCCTCGCGATCTCGGCCTCGGTCCCCGTTCCGTATGGGGATCTCAACCTTTCTCAAGAGTCCGGCGCGAACGAGCTTGGCCGGCGCATTCGCGTGGCCGCGCGTCTGGCCTGCCAGCAGCTCGACATCGCCTATCCGCCGCACATCTATGCCGTCATCGGCAGCGACGACTGCGTGCGCAATGCGGCCGACGATGGTCTTGCCGAAGCAGGAACAGTGATCGCGGCGGCGAAACGGTAGTCCGTGAAAGCGTTTCGTTTCGCAGCTCTGGCGGCGGTGGCGCTCGCCGGCTGTCGGGGGCCGCTTACTCTGGAAGAGGCGCAGGCGCGTTGCGCCGCCGCCGGCGGCCTGCTGACCATCATCTACACCCAGCAGATTACCGCCTCGGGGATCGGCTCTCCCGTCGAAAGCCCCGGCGAATGCGTTTCGCCCAGCAAGTTTGAAGTGGAACCGGCCCCAAGCTCCGCGGCGGCGAACTAGATTTTCGCACCGCCCACCGCTGAGCTGCCCGCTAGTCGAGCGTCTTGGCCACGCGGAAGCCGGCATTGGTGCCGCGAATGTGCGGCGAGACGATGAAACGTTGCGAGGAACGCAGGTAGTAGGTGCTGTTGAACCACGAGCCGCCGCGCATGACGCGCGCTTCGCACTTGCCCGCGGTCAGGGGCGCGCCGTTGGTCGGCGCCCCGGCATAGCTGTCGTGATAACAGTCCTCGACCCACTGCAATACATTCCCGGCCATGTCGTAGAGGCCAAACGCATTGGGCGGAAAGGAGCCGACGGGCGCGGTTTGCCGGTTATCCCATTCGCTGCCGCAGCGATCGCAATTCGCCTTTCCGCGTTCGTGCGCGTCACCCCAGTAATATCTCGTTGTCGTCCCCGCGCGCGCTGCGTACTCCCATTCAGCCTCGCTCAACAGACGGTAAGGCCCGGATATGGTCGCGGATGCAGCGGTCGCCCCTTCGGTCTCCGGCCGTAAGCTGCGCAACATTTCGTTCAGCCAGCGCACATACGCTTTCGCTTCGTGCCAGTTGACCGAGATGACGGGCCGATTGCCGCGCCCCCAACCCTCGTCCGGCGGCACGTAGCTGTTGCATCCTCCGCCGGCGACGCAGGCTCCCCACTCCTGGAACGTCACGGCGTAGATTCCCACGGCGAAGGGCTTGCGGATCGTGACCGTACGCTGCGGACCTTCGTTGTTGTTCAACTCTTGCTGGGACGACCCCATCCTGAAGCTGCCAGCCGGAATGACGATCATCTCGGGACAGTCGCCGCAGTCCCGGAATGTTTCGGCGGCGAATGCCGGCGCGACGGCGAACAAGGTGAAGCAGAACAATAGAGCGTGGCGGACCATGACACTCACGGACAAGGAGGCCGCTAGATTGCAGCCTTCCTGCCGCGGGGCAAAGAAAACTTTGAAAACCAAAGATGGTCGATCGTCTGTCGCGGTGCGGCCGCCGGCGCGGGATACGGTCCTTCACCGCCCCTCAGACATCGCCCCCAGCCCATGCCAACGCTTCGTTTCTCGTCGCGAAGGTGCGCATCTCGATGGCCTTGCCGTTGCGAAAGACAAAGCCGTCGGCAAAACGGCCTTCGATCCAGTCCTCCTTGTTTTTCATCCTCACGCGCACATGAAGGAAGACAACGATCTTGTCGCCGGCGGCGATGAACTGCTCCGGGTTGCAGGCGCCCTCCGCCCATGTCCCGCGCCCTTGCGCGAAGTGCGCGCCGACCTCCCCAAGCCCGCGATATGTCCCCGCAGACGGAAATTCCGCCGGTTCGATCCGCTCGATCTGCGGATCGAGGAATTTCAGGGCGCCGGGAATGTCGTCGCGGTTGATGGCGGCGTAGAGTTCCTTCAGCGCCTCTATCTCAGCCGAAGCCATGGAGTCTTCATTTGCCGGCATGTGGATTTCTGTGTCTCGCGCTGCAATGGTTATTGCACGGTCGGCTGATCCTCACATCCGCGGCCGGCCGGAGCCGATGAATTTCCGGGCCTGGCGCGGCTTCGTGAGAACAGCGGAGAAGCCGCCAAGCCTAGGAGTCTCGTCTTTTAAAGTCCAATTTTGGGTATTCTCGCCGTCGGCGAAGTGAAATGCACGACCTTGCGCGGAGGCTCCCATGGCGAAGATTGCATATGTTGCTGCAGTGGACGCACTGCGACAGGCGACGAAACCCTTCATCCGGCTCTTTACCCACGGAACCCTCGAAGTCGAGCTCTTTCAGCCGGTCGATGCCGATCATCAGTCCCCGCACGACCGCGATGAAGTCTATGTCGTCGTCTCGGGGACCGGCGAATTCGTTTGCGGGCCGGAGCGTGTCTCTTTTGCCGGCGGCGACGTTCTTTTTGTGCCCGCGGGTACGATTCACCGTTTCGAGAAATTTTCGGATGATCTGTCCGTGTGGGTTCTGTTCTACGGACCGGTCGGGGGCGAGGCTCCTCAACACTGAAGGCAAGTTCCGCCTCTCGCCGCGGTGTTGACCCGTGCGGCAGAAGCAACGGCGCCGGCTAGAGGCAGTCCTCGAGGATATCGAGGCCCTCATCGGCGGTGTCATGATCGAGGGTCAGCGGCGGGAAGAGAGAAAGGCCGTCGTCGCCGGCCATGAGCAGGCCGTTGTCCTGACACTTGGCCCGAATGCGCTTGGCGTAGGATTCGTCCTCCAAGGAAACGCCGATGGCGAGGCCAATGACATTCAGGCGTGGCTCCACTTTGAAAGGCATCGTCCGCAGACGTGCTTCGAAGTGGGCGCTGAGGGCTGCGGTGTGACGCAGGAGCGCTTTCTTGTTTCGCGTGATGGCGCGCACGTTGGCGATCGCCACGTGGGTCGCGAGCGGATGCCAGCCGAAGGTCGAGTAGAACTCGCCGTCCTCTGCCATGCTTTTCGCCACCGGCGCGCTGGCCAGGACGGCGCCCATGGGTGCGTATCCGCCCGTGATGGCCTTCGCGACACAAAGGATGTCGGGATCGAGGTCAAAATGTTCGCTGGCGAAGATCTTGCCCGTGCGGCCGAAGCCGCAGGCGACCTCATCCATGATGAACAGGGCGCCATGGCGTCGGCAAAGCTCTTGCACCCGGGACATCGCGCCCGCCTCGGGGATCCGGACGCCGAGATTGAGAGAGACCGGCTCCAGGATCACGGCGGCGATCTTGTGGCGTTTAAGGAGTGTCTCGATCTTGCCGACGGCCTTCTCGTTCACCGGTGCGTCGACCTGATGGCATCCCGAAAGGAGGTTGAGTTCCTTTCGGCTGTCGGCATCGGCGCCGATGCTCATCGCAGCGATTGAATTGCCGTGGTAGGCGCCCGCGAGGCCGATGAACTCGCGCCGGCCGGTGTGTCGCATGGCCATCTGTAGCGCAAGATCAACGGCCTCCGTTCCTCCGGTCGCGCGGAAGCAGCGTTGGAGCCGGCGCGGCGCAAGGTCGAGAAGAAGGGCCGCGAGCTCGAACCACGGCTCATACCGGTGCTCCGGATAGACATAGGGCGGTCCCTGGAAAGTACGCACGGCTTCCGCGAGCAGGCGATTGTTCCAACCGAAGTTGCCGACGTTCCAACCGGACCGAAAATCGAGATACCGCTTGCCGCGGGCATCCGTCAGGTACGGGCCATCCGTTCCGACGATGGTCGGCGCCTCGTCTTCGTCGTCTTGCTGAACGAGCAGGCGGCCGTGACGGCGCCGCGTGTAAGAACCACGAACGGATGTAATCCGGTGGGATGACTGTGGGCCAGAACGGTTATCCATAGCCATCTCCAAAGATCCTACGGGCTTAAGGTCAACGTAGGCGATTCGAGACGGTTCCACCCTTTGGGGCGCGGTTCCCACGCACGCGCGACGGGCACGAATCCCGTGGCCATCCCAACATGCGTGCGCGGGTCAGGGCGGGCAAGAAAGCTACGCAAGGCATCCTGTTCGCGGGGACGCGCCGGAGCAGTCCTGCGAAGCGGGCGATAGCCCGCGCAGCAGGATGGTGTGCCACCAAAGGCGGAAAAGAGAGCCGGCGGACGGTCACGCTCAAACGGCCAGCTTGATCCTATCCCTTATTGAACCTTTGCGCCCAGCACGATGACGGCCGTGCCAGTCGGTACGAGGCTAACACCCAGGAAGTACCAGCGTCGTCCGAACGCTATAGGCCTGCACATCCACTCCCTCGCCACCGCGCATACACTCCACCTGCGCGCTATGGACCCGTCCTGCAGCTGTTGGGTGCAGCGCAAGGAGCCGCCAAGAGCAGCCCGTGCGATGGCGCCTGGTACAAATTCCCAAGGTGGCGCGCCTTTCTTGAGCCGAAGGACCAGATAGCAAACAACGATTTGTCTTGGCGCGCCGGCCACGTACGCAATTCGACCGCAATACGCGAAGACAGCCGAGGCTTCTTCTGTACGACATCGAACATAAGGTATAGCGTCGCTGGCCAGCAGAGACGCGATCTCGCGAACCACACTCAAGATGCGACGCCGGAAGCGACCAGTGACCACGCTGGAACCTCCACCTTTTTGGCATCTGAATTTTGCACGACATAAAATCGCTCCGCGAAGAGGCACGCCGCACGGAGAGGCTTGCAAGCGATTGCACCGACAGGAAACTCGCAGGAGATATGCGGATCTACGCACGAGAGCTTGATGACCGTGCCAACCGCATGGAAGCGATGCTCAATTCCGGCGTAATGCCTCCCACTCTGCCGAAGGATGCGAAATGAAAGCGGGTGCCGGGTCGCTCATCTCGTATAAGCCGCCCGTGAACCGCCTGTTGGCTTCACTCAATCCGGGGGACTATAAGCGCCTGAGGCCGCACCTCGAGGCCGTTACCCTCCGCTATAAGCAACCTTTGTACGATGCGCAGGAAGCGATTGAATTTGTCTACTTCCTTGAAACCGGCGTTGCGTCGCTGGTCAACGTCATGCTCAACGGTGATGCCGCCGAAGTCGGGACGATTGGCAACGAAGGCTTCGTCGGCCTGCCCGTCATGTATGGCGACAAGCAGGCGCCTTCCAACGTCTATATGCAGGTGCCAGGGACTGGGCATCGGATGAATGCGGCTTTGTTCTGGAAGGAACTGGAACGTAGCGACACATTGCGTATCCAGACCCTTCGCTACGCCCATGCATTTTTCAATCAAGTGGCTCAGTCGGCCGCGTGTGCCCATTTCCACCCGCTGGAAAAAAGGTGCTGTCGTTGGCTGCTGATGACCCACGACCGAATGCAGACGGATGAGTTCCCCCTGACGCAAGAGTTCCTCGCGATGATGCTGGGGGTTCGTCGCGCGGGCGTGACCATCGCTGCAGGGGTTCTACAGAGAGCGGCGATTATCCGATATGTTCACGGCAGGGTAACAATTCTTGATCATGCGGAGCTGCTCCGCCGGTCGTGCGAGTGCTATGAGGTCAGCAAGGGCGAGTTCGATCGCTTACTGGGGAAGCGGAGTATCGCTTAGCGCTACGGCAGCAAGCGGCGGAATTCGGATTGTACCGTGCGATAACATTCGCAGGCCGCCCGTTCGAGCCCCTTACGGTCGACAATTCGGATGTCGTTGCGTCCGGTGTTGAGTACACCGGTCGCTTTCAGCGCACCTAATGCGATCGTGACGCCCGAGCGGCGACAGCCGAGCATATAGCCGATTAATTCATGACTGAGCGGCAGTTTTTCGCCGCCGATGCGGTCCTGTGCTTCCAGCAGCCAGCGCGCCAATCGCTGCTGCAAAGCGTGGCGACCGTTGCACGCCGCTGTCTGAACGACCTGTGCGAACATGGCCTGGGCGTAGCGCAATAGGAGGGCGCGGAGTTTGTCGCTGCGTGCAGCTTCGAGAATAAGGGCGTTTGCTGGTATTCGCAGGGCCACCCCTGCGCCTTGCACCATCGCCTCGACTTGGGATGAGCGGGTGCCATGGATAAGCGGGACGCCAAGAAAGCCTTCCGAGCCGACCAGACCGACTTCGATTGCGGCGCCGTCTTCCAACGTTTGCACCAGCGAGATCATGCCGCTTTCCGGAAAGTAGGCGGAACTCATCGGTCGGCCCGCCTTGGCGAGGATATGGCCTAGTTCAAGATCAACTCTTTCGTAGCGGTGAAAAAGAGCCGTGCGCTCCTTCAGCGGCAGGGCCGTCAGCAAATGATTTTTTCTCTGCACGTCCTTGCGCGCCATCCTGTGCACCTGCTTGTCGAGGTAGAGCACAGGCCGAAATCTTGCGCGGACGCGCAGGACGCTACTGTAGGAATGAACTTCCGTGCCGCAGTCTCTGTAGACCTATCGGCTGCAATATTCGGTACGGTGTCGAACAGTTCCGCGCGAAAAGCGCCTCATTTGGCGGCTTTCTCCCATCGATGCGCACGTTCGCAATCGTACTGAATGCAGGTCCTTGAGGGCCTACGCTCCAAGTCGTGGAACGCCCTAAACGTGTAACCAAAATTCTGTGTCCGAAGTGCAAGGCCAGCGGAACCGTCATCTGGCAACGCACGCCGCTGCATGGCCGCAGTGTAGAATACCTGACGCGGGGCTTTCTTTCTGTTGATTGCGGCCGCGATAGTGATCCGCATTGCGAGTGCGCAAGCTGCCGCATAACCGTAGTGTCGTCTGAAGTTGGGTCGCGCCCCGATGAGCCGACCCGATAATCCTCTCCCCTCCGATATCCCGCCAAGTGAGGCGATACAAATCGCCTATGGCTGGGGGGCTGCGTTGCATGCGGCTGGGGCCAATCAAATCGCGCTTCCCGATGCATTAGCCGACTACGTCAATATTCCGTATGGGAATAGCCCACTAAAACGGTATCTCCGTATCGGCTTTTCCGCCGGCTATCTGGGCCTTCCCGCGCCGGAAACTGCGCGCGTAGCAGCACGATGCAATGCTGAAGACCAGCGTCGGAAACCGCGTGCCCCTAGCAGCGCAATCAGGCAGTCCGAAGATACTCAAAAGCAAGAACAGACTTCTAAAGCCTGAGTAAAGCCTGAGGCGGGCGCCTCGGCGGAGGTCATTTGCAAACCGTTTGCAAATATGGCGTGCCGCCAAAGGCCAAACTAAGCACCGTTGGCGGATCACGCTCGAGCGAGCGTAGCAGTCCCTAGAATGCGGGCGCTAGCCAACACGGCCTATAGGAAAGGCTAAGGCGCGTTCTTTTGTTTAACTGTTTTTGCCACGGGGCGTTTCGCCGCCCACTCAAGCAGAGTGTCTAGCGCGGGACACATCTTCTCACCCCACGGTGTGAGGCGGAACTCCACTTTTCGGCGGCACCTGGGGATAGACAGTTCGCGCCACAATGCCGTCGCGCTCCAAATCACGCAGTTGCTGAATGAGCATCTTCTGCGAAACGCCCGGGATCGCGCTTGTCAGCGCGAGCCTGGGATCGTCACCGCGCGTCGGCGCGTATCGAGTACTTCGAGACGACCGACCGGGACCGCACGGAGATCGACAACAATGGGGAGCATGGAACCGCTGTAACCGCCGCGTATATCTTCCGGCCGGCGGAGCGGCACGGCTTGACCCTGGAGCTAATGCAGATCATCTCCTTCCGGCCCGAGCGCGCGCACCTGATTCTGCCGATCAAAGCGCGCGAAACGCGGGCGCAAGCGAGTTACCGCATATTCTTCTGACGCCGCGAGCGCTTCTACGGCTGCGCGAGCCCGTCGACTGCGGCGATGATCGCCTGAGATGGCGGACGTGTTTTATATCCTTCCTCGGCAAGCTTGGCGCGGACGATGCCCTGCCGATCAACAATGAAGATCGCGGGTTTCGGCACACCATAGGCACGTGATCCTTCTTTGTACTGCGGATCGCGTATCCCGAAGGCGTCGATGGTGGCCGAGTTTCGGTCGGACATCAGTCGGTAGGTGATTTCGAATTTCTTGGCAAATCCCGCGAGCGTCGCGGGGGCGTCGTAACTGATGGAAACGACGTTGTAGCCGCGTTCCGTGAGTTGGGCATCAATGCCCTGGATGTCGCGCAATTGCTGGATGCAGTAGGGACACCAGTCCGCGGAGCGCACGAACACCAATACCGCGCCTTTCGCACCCACAAGATCTGCAAACTTTTGCTCAGTTCCAGCAGGGTTGTAGAGCGCGATGGATTGCGGGATGGGCGTGCCGACTTCGGGGCCGATGTCGATGCTGTCGGCGGCAACGGCGTGAACGAACCCCAGAAGAATAATCGCAGCGAGCATGGTCCGGAGCATGAAAGCCTCCATCGTTGGCTGTCGAGGGACAACCGTAGCCTATGAGGCTCGCGGAAGCAAAACTGCGGCGCCGATAGGGCGATCATCGACGCAAACGCGAGAGCCAAGCGCGGTGCGCCGTGTGCAGATTTGCATTAATTGCGCTATCTAGCGCGGTTGGCGTGCCGTGCGTGACGAAAGCGTGAACGCGTGGTCGCTGCGGATAACGCTGGAGAAGTAGCGTCCGCACCTTACCCTGTGTGGGTAGCACAAAGCCAAGAGCGCCTTCATTTGTACGGAAATTATGTCCCTGAGCCGTTCACGCTTTCATCCCGCAGGGGGCGGGAGGCGGAACGAAGGCGTGAAGCCGGGACGCTGTGGCTAATCTTACAGAAATAGCTGCACGACCGCATTCCTGTATGCGGTGGCGCTTCTCCGCTTGCGTTGACGTGGATCAAGGTCCAGGGAACCAGGGCTGCGTTAGTAACACCCAACCCCGCCTCCATGGCGGCCCGATCCAATTCTCTTCGTAGGAATGCAGAATGCTCTCAGTCGATACTGACGGCGCGCCATTCGAAGCGCGCGCCCTCCTAGCTAACGCCCCACAAGCAATACTTATCTACAACACGGAAAACCAGGCCGTGGTCGAAGCAAGCCTCGGGGCCGAGCATTTGTTCGGGTGCTCTCGCGACGATCTGCTGCGCTGTGATCTCAGCCGGTTTTTCTCCCCATCGCCCGATGACGCAGGCCCAATTGAGAAGGTCTTCCCCAGACAAGTAAGTCAGGCTCTGGCAGCCCAGAACGTCGTCTTCGAGCGCCGAATGAGGCGACGGGACGGAGCGGAGTTCCCGTGCGAAGTACAGTTGAGTGGCCTTCCCTCGCCCTATAACAATCTCGTCAGAACCAGCTATATCGATATCAGCGCCCGCAAGGGATTCGAAGCACGGCTCAGAGCAGCGGAAGCGAGATTTCAAGCTATTTTTCAGTCGCTCAGCGACCCCGTTTTTGTCCTCGATGCAACCACCGGGCGCTTTCTCGATGTGAACGTGGCGGGCCAAAACATGTTTGGCTATTCGAGCCAGGAGATCATCGGTCGCACGATTGAGAATCTATCGAGTGGGCTTCGCCCATATGCTCAGCCTGATGGTCTCGACATGCTCAGCCGGGCGAGGAACCAAGGACCCCAGCTGTTTGAGTGGCAATGCAAATCCAAAGCGGGAAACTTGTTCTGGGCCGAGATTTCCCTTCGATGCGTTGACTTCGGGGACCAGCCCGTAGGGCTCGCAGTCCTCCGCGACGTCACGGAACGTCACATCAGCATCGCGAAGATCAGAGAAGGCCGAGACAAAGCGCAACGTTACCTCGACATCGCCGGTGTCGTGATTCTCGTTCTGAATGCGGAAGGCAAGGTGGAATTAATCAATCGACGCGGCTGTGCTCTTCTTGGCTACGAGAGCGCCGAGGAAATCGTCGGGCGTGACTGGATAGATAACTTCCTTCCTGACCGTTTGAGGGCGACCCTGAAGGGCGAATTCAATACCCTTGTCGGAGGAGAAGGGCCGCAACAATATGAGAATCCTATTCTCACACGCCATGGTGATGAACGGATTATATCTTGGACTAACACCGTAATCACCGATGAGCAGGGATTATTCCTGGGGACTTTGAGTTCCGGCGAGGACATTACCGAGCGACGCCGTACTGAACTGGAGAAAGAAGCCGTCTCGGCGCAGTTGGAGCGGAGCCTCAAGAAGACGGTCGAGGCCCTGGCAGGCGCATTTGAGATGCGTGATCCGTATACAGCGGGACATCAACGACGTGTCGCTACATTGGCATGCGCGATAGCCTTAGAGATGGGTCTCTCCAAGGATCGGATCGAGGGCTTGCATGTGGCGGGGTTGATGCACGACATCGGAAAGATTCGCATACCCGCCGAAATACTCAGTCATCCGGGCAGACTCTCCACAATCGAGTTTGAACTAATGAAGACACATCCACAGGCCGGGTACGACATTTTGAAGAGCATCGAATTTCCGTGGCCCGTCGCTGAAATGGTCCTACAGCATCATGAGCGCCTGGACGGGACTGGTTATCCGAATCGGATAGCCGCACCGAACATCATCTTGGAGGCGCGGATATTGGCTGTTGCGGACGTTGTGGAAGCCATGATTGCACATCGCCCATATCGTCCTGGTCTTGGTCAGGACGCGGCATTCGCTGAGCTTCAGCGCGGGAGGGGGACAAGTTACGACGTGGATGTAGTCGAAGCCTGCAAGCGCGTTATCTTATCGGGAACCGTTCAGTTCGGCTGACTGCGACTTCAGCGCGTTGGGATCGTCTCACCATCAGGCAACTCCTTCGCGACGTGCTTCAAGACACCCACGGTGCGGCTCACGCCGAAGGGAAACGATAGCTTGGAGACAGCAGACCGTGACGTCCAGATGAAGGCGCTGATTGCGTTTCAGACCGCTCGGCCCATTGGCGCGGAATACCTGATCTGCGGCGAATGGCTCCATCCGGGTACTCCTTCAGGCAAAGGAGCAACGAACCGTAAACGCGATGGTTCCTGCGGGGGCGAAAGATGCGTGTGGGATATCTCATGCCGGTTACGGCTACAGAAGTATTGTAAGCAGTGTCTTACCGAAAGCGTGCCGTGGGTGTGGACGTTCAAGATATCGTTGGAACCATTACTGGCTGCCAGATCGCTCAACACACCAGCTTGATCACGATCAAGGGCGCCAAGCCCATTATGGGCCACCTTGTGTAAGGCAATTATCAGGAGTGGCCGATGGAAGACGGCGTACTGGTTTCCCCAACCGAGCTGGCGACCGCAATGAAGAGCCACCCTGTTGTCCTCATCGATACACGCGATCCCACTATTTATGGCGAAGCGCATATCCCTGGCGCCATCGACATGCGGGACATCTTCACTCACTTGGCAATGTCAACGCCGGAAGGCATGGCAGCGCTCCGGGAGAAGTTTGCGGACGCTTTTGGCAAGGCAGGTCTGTCCGGCACCGAAACGGCGGTAATCTACGAGCAGTCCATGAACACCGGCTTCGGGGAATCCTGCCGGGGCTATGTGCTGCTTCGCTATCTCGGGTACCCTCACATCAAAATCCTTCACGGCGGTTTCGCGGCCTGGGTTGCAGCAGCGCAGCCCAGCGCGACGGCGGTTCCTGCGCCCGCGCGCAAATCCTTTCCCGTGGACCCAGAAGGCGCACGCATACTCACGGATTTGGAAGGCATGAAGCGCGCTGTGGCCGATCCGGCCATCGTGAAGTTGGACGTGCGCGATGTTGACGAGTGGATCGGCGAAAGCTCTTCGCCGTATGGAAAAGACTTTTGTCCTCGCAAGGGACGCATACCCGGGGCGGTGTGGCTGGAGTGGTATCGCATGATGAAGCCAACGCCATCGGGTCAGATGTTCAAGTCACGTGCAGAAATCTTGGCCGAATGTGCGACCGTTGGCATCACTCCTGACACACCGGTTGTCATCTACTGCTTCAAAGGAGCTCGTGCCTCGAACACGTTCGTTGCGCTGGAGGAAGCTGGGATCAAGAACGTCTCGATCTACTTTGGTTCATGGAACGAGTGGTCACGCGATCCGTCTCTTCCGATAGAGGAAGGACTTCCGTATCGGCCAGCGGCCTAGTTCAGTGAACCAGGCACAAATGCATAAGGAGATTTGGCAATGACTAAGAATGTAGGCGCTTTGGACCGCGTACTCCGCCTTGTCCTCGGCGTGGTGTTGATCGCCTACGCCGTGCCGATCGGCTTTCCCAGCACCGGCTGGAACTGGGTGGGCTGGATTGGAATTGTTCCGTTGCTGACGGCGGTCGCGGGCATATGCCCGCTTTACAGTGTGATTGGAGTTTCGACGTGTAGACGCCGAGGCGTATCAAGCTAAGCGACATCAGAAGCAGCACGACCCCGCACCCGCCACCCCGGCTCTGTGCGAGCCACTAATTCAAGGATAGGAACTCAAGTGCTTGAAGCACACAGACGAAACCCGCTTCGGTCGTGGTATATCGGATTGATCTTGATCATCCTGAGTGTCGGCGTCGTTGCTTGGCAAATGTATGCCACAGGCTGTTGCGCACCTCCCATCGCGATTGCCATCGTGCTTGTCGGGATCCCCGCAATTTACCTGGCCTTGATGTATCTGGCGCTGAAGAGCCAGCCTTGACACTCGCCGCCGCGACTTTCGGCAACGTGCTTGCCTCGCTTAAGCGCGAATGCTCGGCCTGCACACGCAACGTTGACGCACTCAGCCCTCCGCGTATGGCCGCGACGGACTGAGTACTAAGCGAAAGAAACGTCTAGAAACAGAGAGGGGACTACTTCGGTCCAGGTCCAGGACCGCGCCCGGCACCCTGACCGGGTCCCGGGCCCCGTCCCATGCCTCGCATCGGAGGCGGATCAGGTAGCGTGAGGCCCCGTTGCTTTGCGCGCTCCACCATTTGTTTGTGATGCTCGGCCCGAATTTTGTCCCGTTCTTCGGCTGTCTTTGCCGAGCGCATCTCGGCGCGGTGTTCCGTGCGTTCTTGTTCCGTCATAAGCTGGCTTCCAAAAATCGGCTCGTCCACCGCCTCGGCAGCGGCTTGGGCGTGGACCGCAGATGACTGTGCAAGTCCTACGACGGCCAGGATCGCACCGAAACCGGCGGCAGCCAGAGAACGGCGGGACCATGAATGTGACATGCAGACCCCCTTTGCCAAAGCGACACTCTCGGGCGAAGGTCCTGCAAATGCATTGACGCCAATCAAGCTTGGAAGAGGCGAGCGGCCCCTGAAGTTGTCTTTTTTGTCTCGCACGCAGCTTCAAGACCAGTTGAATTTACGTGCTTTCGAGCGATGGCGTTCCCGGCGGGATTTGAACCCACGACCCCCAGATTAGGAATCTGGTGCTCTATCCAGCTGAGCTACGGGAACGTCGTGCGCGAAAAAGCAAAACGGCGCGGCGTTATAACACGCCGCGCCGCTTCGCGCACACCCGTCCGCGGGTGGACTTTGTGAGGGCCGGGACTAGTGGACCCGCGCCGGCTCCATATCGTGCTGGCGCACTGCGCCCCAGGCCTGGTCGAAGGTCGGTGCGGCGCCGATGGGATCGCCCGAAGCGCTGAAGATCGCCCAAACCCGTTCGTCGTTCACGACCGCCTGACGGATATAGGCGATCTCGTTGAGGCCGAGGCGTGCGAGGTCGATCGGCGTCGTGCCCGGACCTTCGGTCTCAGTGGTGTCGGTCGCGGCCGGGACAACGTCTTTGTCTTCGGCTTTCGCTTTGATGTCTTTCTCGAACATATGACCCTCCTTTCGAGCGATCATGAAAAGCGCATCCCTCCACGGCGATGCTACTGCTGACAAGGTAGAGTGCCAATGTGGCTATTTTCTGGTCTCGCCGCGTTCGGCGCGTGGCTGATTGTGCGCCTGGTTTTGCGGCTCGACGTCGATGGTCTTGGGCGCTGTTTTCTTCTTGGTCGCGCTCTTGATTTCGACCTGTGTCACTTTGGGTTGCGGCACCGGTCTTTCAAGGTCCACATGCAACAACCCGTTGACCATCTCCGCGCCGCGCACTTCGATGCCTTCGGCCAGCACGAAACTGCGCGTGAACTGGCGCGCGGCAATGCCGCGGTGCAGATAGATGCGGTTGCCCGTGTCCTCCTGTTGCTTGCCGCGCACGACCAGCTGGTTGTCCTCGACCGACACCGAAAGGTCTTCTTCGGCAAAGCCCGCGACAGCGAGCGTGATTCGCAAGCGGTGCTCGCCGGTCTGCTCGATATTGAACGGCGGATATCCTTCACCGGCGGTCTTCGCCACCCGGTCGAGCACCCGCTCGATGTGATCGAAGCCCAGAAGATGCGGTGAGGAGAAAAGATTGACCCTGGTCATATGAGCCCTGGCGGCACCCGTTCCCGCCGCCCACGATGGGCGCAGCGGCAGGACTTATTTTGGGTGTTCGAGGGCCGGCGTCAAGGTCAATAAGCCTTTACGCGGAAATGCTATTTTGCCGGCTGTCTGACAAGGAGCACCAACACGAGCGCCGGCACCGCCAAGGCGGCCGCGGCGAGATAGGGAAGTGCGCTTGCCGCCGCAAACAGCGTCCCGGCGAACGCTGGCCCTGCGACGCGCCCGAGCGCGGTCGCGCTCTGGTAGGCGCCCATCACCGCGCCGCGTTCGCCCGGCGCCGCCTCCTGCGAAACAAGGCTGGTGGCCGACGGGTTGAACAGCGCCGATGCGGCCGCGAGCACGGTACATGCGAGGATCAGCACGATCGGGTTTGGGCTGGCGGCGATCAGGCCATAGCCGAGAATGAAAAGGATGACCGATGCGACCGCGAGGCGCCGCTCGCCGACGCGCCGCGACAAAGCGCCGACGAACAGGCCTTGCACCAGCACGTTTACGGCTCCCATGAAACCGAAGATGAAGCCGATGTCGCGCGGACCGAAGGCGAAGAGCGCATTCACCGAAAGCGCAAATGTCGTTTCGAATTGGGCCCAACCGGTGATGACGAGAAATCCGGCGACGGCCAGCAGAAATAGCGCACGCCTGCTCCGGATGGCTGCAAGCTTGTCGCGCCACGTGGTGCCGCTGCTCAACCTTGTGCGCGCTTCGCGCGGCATGCTCTCTTTCAACAACAGCGCAACGCCGAGGGCGGCGGCGAGGCTCAAGACCATCGCCGCCAGCGCCGGAGAACGGTAATCGGCCGTCTGCACGCCCGCGCCGGCGAAAGCGCCCCCGATGGCCGGGCCGATGATGAAACCGAGACCAAACGCCGCTCCGAGAATGCCCATGCCTTTTGCGCGCGCGTCGGGGGCTGTGACGTCGGCAACATAGGCCTGGGCCGCGGCGATGTTGCCGGCCATAAAGCCGCCGATGACGCGGCTCGCAATCACGAGGGCGAGTGAATCGGCGAATGCCAGCACGAGGTACGAGGCCGCGAGTCCGACGCAGGTGACGGCGAGGACGGGTTTTCGCCCGAGGCGATCGCTAAGGCGCCCCCACATCGGCGCGGCGATGAATTGGGCCAGGGAATAAAGGCCGAGCACGAAGGTGATGACCTCCGGCCCTGCGCCTGTCCGCTGCACATAAAACGGCAGCAGCGGGATCAGAAGACCGAATCCGACAAGGTCCACAAAGACGACGAGAAAGAGAACGGGCATATGTCACGGGGGCGGGGCCGCGCGGCGAACGGCCCGATGGGAAAGCGCGCGGCACGATAAATTCCACTTCCTCAAAAGTCGATATCGGCGGCTTACCAAGGTATAATCGCCTTCTCGCGCCGGGGTGCTTGCTCTTGCGCGCGAATCCGGTCGAAATGGTCAAAATGATCGAAAGGGCAGAGCCCTTTTTTTACGTGAAGGATCAGGCCCATCGCCGCCTTGGAAAATACCGGTTTCGAGCAGGTCGGACACCTTCGCCCCCTGGCGAAGGGCGACGAGCGCCCCCTGTTCCCGCCGATCGAGAATTCCGCCTCGGGCATGCTCGATGTCGGCGCCCCGCATCGGATCTATTGGGAGCAGTCGGGAAATCCAAAAGGCTTGCCGGTGATATTCGTCCATGGCGGGCCCGGTGCCGGAACCGCGCCGGCCTATCGTCGCTTTTTCGATCCGGCGCGTTATCGAATCATCCTTTTTGATCAGCGCGGCGCGGGCCGCTCGCTGCCGGAAGCCGAGCTCACCGATAACACCACGGCGCATCTTGTCGCCGACATGGAAGCCCTGCGCCGCCACCTCCGCGTGGAGCGTTGGGTGGTGTTCGGCGGCTCGTGGGGCTCGACGCTCGCGCTGGCCTACGGCCAGGCGCATCCGGAGCGCTGCATCGCCTTCGTGCTGCGCGGCATTTTCCTTTTCACCGATGACGAAGTGTCCTGGTTCGTCGGACATAGCCACGGCGCGACGGTGCCTGCCTCCACCGGCATGGGACGCTTCTTCCCCGAAGCGCACCGCGCTTTCCGCTCCTACATCCCGGCCGAGGAACAGAACGATCTCTTGATGGCCTACTATCGGCGTTTGATCGATCCGTCGCCGCTGGTGCACCGTCCCGCGGCGGCGGCTTGGTGCGCTTACGAAAATGCCTGCTCGCGGCTCATCCCGGCCGCCGGACGCGGCGGCGACAACGACCAGTATTATACCGGTGCCCTGGCCATGGCCCGGATCGAGGCGCACTACATGGTCAACCACGGTTTTCTCGCGACCGACCAGCTCATCAACAATATGCATATCCTGGCGCGCCATCCGGCGGTCATCGTCCAGGGCCGCTATGACATGGTCTGCCCGATCGCCGCGGCCGACCGCCTGGCGCGGGCTTGGCCGGGAGCGCAGTACCGGATCGTCCCGGACGCGGGACATTCATCCATGGAGCCGGGTATCCGTGCCGCGCTCGTGAAGGCCACCGAGGACTTCAAGCACCTCTGTTGAGGCGGCATACCCGCTTTTTTCGCGCCATCCTGTGGATAAGACCGCCCGACCTGTCAGAACAGACAGGCCGTTTTGGCCGCGACCTGTCAAAGGTAGCAGGTCCTGGCGCCGGGCCCCTCTGTCAGAAAAAGGGTGTGCCGCATTCCGGAGCGACGGGCGGCGGCATAACTGCTGACAAGTTCCATTACCCTACTTCCCACCCCGCCTCGTGCGGGGTGTTTTTTTGCGTCTGGGGGGGGCCGTTTTTCCCGGCCCGGGGCGCAGGAGAAGCCCGATCTCGCAGATCTGTCACTGGGCCGTGCGCAAAAGCCGCCCTATCCTCAAAAAACTGAACTTTACCCGGATGTTACCAATGGTTACATCCGCTGCCATGGTTTCGTTATAAGCCTCTGCTATATACCTCCACAGCGATAACCCGGGCCGCGGGCCCTCTATGGGTCGCGCGTGCGTTGCCACGTTTATACGGGTTTTACCTACATGCGTTTGCCTCACATTCCTCGTCATCTGCTCGTTCTCGGGCTCATCGTCGTTGTGGCGCTGGGCGGTTGGGTTGTGTTCATGCGTGATTCCGCTCCCGACGGTGGCCGCGGTCCGGGCGGCCGGGGTCAGTTCATGGGCCCGCGTCCGGTCAACGTCGTCGCGGTGACACGCGAAGTCTTCGCCGACCGCATCGAAGCCCTCGGCACGGTTCAGGCGCAAGAGTCCGTGAACGTCACGGCGAAGGTGCAAGGGATCATCCGCTCGATTTATTTCGACGACGGCGAAACCGTCACGAAGGGCCAGGAGATCGCGGCGATCGACGCCGGCGAGCAGACGGCGCAGCTCAATGTTGAGCTCGCCAATCTCGAGCAGCAGCGCAAGGAACTCGAGCGCACCGCGCAGCTGGCGAAGGAAAATCATATTTCCCAGGCGCGCGTGGACGAGCAGACCGCCGCCCTCAAGAAGGCCGAAGCCAATGTCTCGGCCGCGCGCGTCCGCGCCGGCGATCGCCTGATCGTCGCCCCGTTTGCCGGCGTCGTCGGCACCAGGCGCATCAGCGTCGGCGCGCTCGTGAGCCCCGGGACCGTGGTCACGACACTCGATGATATCTCCAAGGTGAAGCTCGATTTCGCCGTGCCGGAAACCTTTCTCGCCTCGCTTAAACCCAGCTTGCCGATCGAAGCCACCGCCTCGGCCTACAACGGCGAGGTCTTCAAGGGCACCGTCATCGCCGTCGATAGCCGCATCGATCCGACCACCCGCTCGGTCAACGTGCGCGCCGAGATCGACAACGCCGACCTGCGCCTTCGCCCCGGCATGCTGATGGTCGTCGATCTGATCAAGGACCAGAGTGAATCTCTGATGGTTCCGGAAGCCGCGCTCGATCCGGCGAATGACAAGCAATACGTGGTGGTCGTCACGCCGGACAACGTCGCTCACCGGGTCGAAGTAAAGATCGGCCGGCGCCGCACCGGTTTCGTCGAGGTTCTCGACGGAGTGCATGAAGGCGACCTCGTCGTCCGCGAAGGGCTCCAGGATCTGCAGGACGGCGCGAAGGTTGAGATCGTTAACAAGACCGAGCTGACGCAGCCTTCGCACGCCTCGCGCGTCGTCCGGCCGAGCTAACCCGCCTTAAAGGGCGCAAGGACCAACCATGCTCTTGTCCGACATCTCCATCCGGCGCCCGGTCGTTGCCATCGTCGTCAGTCTGCTGCTCGTGGTGTTCGGCTTTGCCGGCGGCATGCGTCTGCCGGTGCGCGAAACGCCGGACATCGACATCCCGACGGTGTTCGTGAACGTCAGCTATCCCGGCGCCTCGGCTGAAGTCGTGGAGACCAAGGTCGTCAAGCTGATCGAACAGCAGATCGGCAGCATCACCGGCCTCAAGACGATCCGCTCCTTCGCCCGCGACAACTTCGCGGGATTCAATCTCGAATTCGTCGTCGGCCACGACCTGGACGAAGCGGCCAACGATATCCGCGATCAGCTCGGCCGTATCACCGGGCGTCTCCCGCAAGATGCCAATCCGCCGGTAATCCAGAAGCAGGATTCCGACAACGAGCCGATCGTCAACGTCACCTTCTATTCGACCAAGCGCTCGCAGCTCGAAGTCACCGATTATCTTACAGTCAACGTCCAGCCGCGCTTGTCGACCATCCCAGGCATCGCGGCCGTCGACTTCCGCAACGCCCGCCAGAAGTCATTGCGCATCTGGCTCGACCGGCGCGCCATGGCGGCGCGCGAGCTCACCGTCACCGACGTCGAAACCGCGTTGCGCCGAGAGAACGTCGAACTCGGCGCCGGTATGCTCGAATCCGCCGAGCGCAACTACACGATGCGGACCTTGCGCACGTTCCGCACTACCCAGGATTTCGAGAATCTTGTCATCGGCCGGGGTGCCAACAATTACCTGATCCGCCTCGGCGAGATCGCGAAGGTCGAAATCGGCGCGGTCGATGAGCGTTCGCTCTTCCGTCAGGACGGAAAGCTTGGCACCGGCATGATGATCACCAAGCAGCCGGGTGCCTCGACCCTCGACGTCAGCAACGCCGTCGTTGCCGAGCTCGAGGAGATGAAAAAGACCCTGCCGTCCGATTTCGAGGTGGCGATCGCGCCGGACTCGGCCGAGTTCATCGAACGAGCGCTGCATGAGGTTACGATTGCCATCGGCGTCGCCGGCCTCCTCGTGGTGACGGTGATCTATCTGTTCCTCGGGACGTTCCGCGCCGCGCTGATCCCCGCGGTCACGGTGCCGATCTCGCTCATCGGCACGGGTATCGTGCTCGCGCCGCTCGGCTTTTCGATCAACATCCTCACGCTGCTTGCGTTGGTATTGGCGATCGGCCTCGTGGTCGATGACGCCATCATCATGCTCGAGAACATCCATCGCCGCATGAAGATGATGAACGAGCCGCCGCTGCTCGCCGCGTTCCGCGGTGCCAAGCAGGTGGGCACGGCCATCCTTTCGACCACCATGGTCCTCGTCGCGGCCTTCGTTCCGGTCATGTTGATGCCCGGCACCATCGGCACGCTGTTCTTCGAGTTCGCCGTGACCATGGCGGTTGCGGTCGCCTTCTCGATGTTCGTGTCGCTTACGCTGACCCCGGTGATGTGCGCCAAGATCCTGACCCCGGACCTCGACCACAGCCCGGTCGCGCACAAAGCCGAGGAAATTTTCGAGCGGATGAAGGCGGCCTATGCGCGTTCGCTCGACAAGGTTTTGAATAGGCCCGCGCTGGTGTTTGCCGCGTTCGGCGCCATCACCGTGGCGGTGATCGGCTTGTTCCAGGTCCTCCCGCAGGAGTTCGCGCCCAGGGAAGATCGAGGCTCGATCGACATTCAGATCCGCTCGCCGGAGGGCGCGACGCTCGCTTACACGCAGAAGATCGTCGAACAGGTCGCGGCGCTGGTGAAGCCCATCGCCGAGAAGGGCGAAGTCCTGCGCATCGTCGAGCGCGTGCAGAGCCCGGGCAACGAAGGCGGGCTTTCCATCCGCCTCGTCGACTGGGGCGACCGCCGCCCGGCCCAGGAGATCGTCACCGAGATCAGTCCGCTGGTCGCCAAGGTCCCCGGCGCCCAGATCTCCGTCCAGCTCCGCGGCGGCCAGGGCGGGCGCGGCGGCGGCGGCGGCAATTTCATCAGCTTCTCGGTCGCCGGTCCCACCTTCGAAGAGCTGCGCGAGTGGCGCGACAAGATCACAGTCGCCCTCCAGGCAAGTCCGATGATCGCCCAGGTGCGCAACAATTTCATCGAGACCAAGCCGCAGATAAGGATCCGCATCAACCAGGCGCGCGCCGCCGACCTCGGCGTTTCCGTCGGCGCCATCGGCCAGACTCTCGCCGCCATGATGGGCTCGCGCCGCGTGACCACCTTCGTCGATGCCGGCGAGGAGTACGACGTGCTGCTGCAGGGCAGCCTCGCCGACCGCCAGACCCCGACGGATGTGTCGAACATCTACGTCCGCTCCGATACCACGCGCGAGTTGATTCCGCTCGCAAGTGTGGTCACGCTCGAGGAAGGCACCTACGCGGAGAACCTCTCGCGCATCGATCGTAAACGCGCCGTCAGCTTCTTCATCAACCCCGTGCTCGACGTGAAGCTGTCGGAGCTGATTTCGGAAGTCGAGAGCAAGCTCGAGCCGATCCTGCCGGAGACAGCCGAGCTCGTCTGGCGCGGTGAAGCGCAGGACTTCAAGGAAACCGGCTATCTCATCTACATCAGCTTCGGGCTGGCCCTGATCGTGGTGTTCCTCGTGCTCGCGGCCCAGTTCGAAAGCTTTATCCACCCGCTGGTGATATTGATGACCGTGCCGCTCGCGGTTTTCGGCGCGCTGCTCGGCCTCCTCGTGTTCGGCCAAAGCATCAACATCTATTCGCAGGTCGGCATCATCGTGCTCGTCGGGCTCGCGGCCAAGAACGGCATTCTGATCGTCGAGTTCGCCAACCAGCTCCGCGACGCCGGACGTCCGTTCCGCGAGGCGCTGGTCGAAGGCGCCATGATCCGGCTCCGTCCGATCGTAATGACCGCGCTTGCGACGGTGATGGGCGCGCTTCCGCTCGTGCTGGCGACGGGCGCCGGCGCTGAAGGCCGCCGCCCGCTGGGCGTGACCATCTTCACCGGCGTGACGTTCGCCGCCTTCGTGACGCTGTTCGTGATTCCCGCCTTCTACATGCTGCTCGCGCGCAACACCGGGTCCCCGGGCCGCGTGGCGGCGGAGTTGCGGGATTTCGAACGCCGTCACCCGCTGACCGGCAAACAAGCCGACGATCTCGGCCATCAGCCGGCCGAATAGCCCCACTCTCCGGACGAGCGGTCCATGAGCCGCTCGTCTGGACACTCCCCGGGGAAAGCACTTATACAAGTTGTGTAACGGGCTGAATTTGCCCGTGCGGCGGGGAGCGGCCGTTGAAAGAAAAAGAGCTGCGTTTTGCCTTGGTATGTTACGGCGGCGTGTCACTGGCCGTCTACATGCACGGCATCACCAAGGAGATTCTGAAGCTCGTCCGCGCGTCGCGCGACTTCCACACCTATACCAACAAAGCCGCACCCGGGCTGACCTACGCCGATGTCGCGCAGCCGCGTCGAGATACCGTCGATACCGAGCAGGTCTATTTCGAGCTCCTGCGCCAGATCGGCAAGAAGCTCGATTTGCGCATCGTCGTCGACATCATCGCCGGCGCTTCCGCCGGCGGCATCAACGGGGTCATCCTCGCGCGCGCGCTCGCACACGACCTCGAGATCGACGGTCTGCGCGATTTTTGGCTGAAGCATTCCGATGTTGCCGAGTTGATGCCCGGCCATGTGAAGGCGGGCCCATGGCGCAAGTGGTACTTCCGGCCCTTCGTGTGGATGCTGATGCGCAGGTTCCGCGAAGACCTCGAAGGCAACCGCGAGCTCAAATCCAAGCTGTCGATGTTTTTGCGCTCACGCTGGTTCAAGCCCCCGTTCGACGGCTACAACCTCACCAAGGTGCTCTACGACGGCTTCCATGGCATGGGCGAGCCCAATGCCCAGGGCAGCTCGCTCATTCCCGCCGGCCTGCAGCTTGACCTCTTCGTCACCGTCACGGACTTTCGCGGCTATGTCACCGACACGCCGATCCACAATCCGCCGGTGATCCGCGACCGCGAACACCGCCAAGTGCTGCGCTACTCCTATCGCCATTGGCCGCGCGGCCACGAGGCCAGCTCCTTCGATACCGATGGACTGCCGGCGCTGGTCTTCGGGGCGCGGGCGACTTCGTCATTCCCCGGGGCCTTCCCCCCGATGCAATTGCGCGAAATCGATACGCTGATCACCGAGCGCAATATCACCTGGAACAGCCGCGTCGACTTTCTCTACCGGAACTTCAGGCCGTATTTTCTCGCCAACCTCAATCCGGGCGAGGCCTCGTTCATCGACGGCAGCGTGCTCAACAACAAACCTTTTGCCCAAGCCATCGAGTCGATCCGCGGCCGGCCCGCCTATCGCCACGTTGACCGCCGCTTGCTCTACGTCGATCCGCATCCCGAGACGACCAAGGACAGATCGTCGTCGAATGTCCCCGGATTCTTCACGACCCTTAAAGGCGCGCTCTCGGATATCCCGCGCAACGAGCCGATCCACGACGACCTGTCGTGGGTGAACACCTACAACGCCGAGGTGCGCCGTCTGCAAATGGTGGTCGACGGCGCGCGCACGCACATCAGCGCCATTGCCGAGGCCATCGCCGGCGATGCTCTTGGTCCGCAGATCGGCGGCGAGGAGATCGGCCGGTACCGCGAACTCGCCAATCATCGCGCCCGCGCCGAAACCGGTTTCGCTTACGAAGGGTACCTTCGTCTCAAGCTGACGGCCGTGATCGAGGATGTCGCGGCGATGGTGGCCGAGGTCTGCGGTTACGGGCGCGATACGGCCGAATCGGCGCGCATTATCACCATCATCGAGCGGTGGGCGACTCTCACCGGTGTCTTCCCTTCGCCCGAGGCGCTCAAACGGCCTCCCCAGCCGGGCGAACCGCCGTCCTGGGTAAAATTTCTCCTGCGTTTTGACGTCAAATACCGCCAGCGGCGCGTGCGCTTTGTCGTGCGCGCGGTCAACCACCTGTATACGCGCCTGTCCGATCCCGCGCTCGAAGGCCTCAAGACCGACCGCCTCGATTACGTGAAAGCCGGTCTGTATGACGCCCTCGCACTGCTGCAGCCGATGACCGCGCGGGCCGCGGCCATCGACGGAAAGCATGGCCTCAGCCGCCGCACTGCCGAGGCGGTCAAAGCGGTGGTACGCGACATCGTCAAAGCCTTGGCCGCCGACCCATTGCTCGCCGTGAACTCGACCGCGGTCGCGCAGCAGTTCGAGGTCCGCATCACCGAGACCCTCGCGCTCCTCGCCGACGAGATGGCCCTGGAGGCCGACAACGCCCGCACCGACGCCTTGCTGGCCACGCTCGTGCGCGGGGCCGGCGCCATCCCTCCGCTGCCGGCCGCGGCGGCGCGCGAGCTCCTCGAACACTATGTCGGTTTCGCCGTGTGGGATGTGCTGACCTTCTCGATCACCAACTGGCGCGATCTCGACGAGTTCGACGAAATCCGCGTCGATCGTTTGAGCCCCGACGATTCCCAGACGCTGCGCAAGGGCGACGCGTCCGCGACCCTGAAGGGTGTCCAGTTCCATCACTTCGGCGCGTTCTTCTCGCTCTCTTACCGGCAGAACGATTACCTTTGGGGCCGGTTGCACGCGGCCGAGCGACTGATCGATATCGTCCTCGATGCGGCCAAATTGGAAGGCGCGGGCGATGATGTCGACGTGCTTGCGCTCAAGGCATCGGCGTTCGAGGCAATCCTGCGCGTCGAAGCCAAGGTCCTCAGCGAATGCGGCGACCTCATCTCCACTCTCAGCGCCGACGTCGCCAAGCTTCGCCAGAAAGCCTGAGTGCGTGCGACGTACGCGCTGATATACTCCCGCGCATGAAATTGTGGGTTTCCTTCGGCGTCGTCGCTCTTTCGATCGCCCGGACGTCGGGTGCCATCGCGCAGGACACGTTTGCCGATGCGTTCTGGCGCTTTCGCGCCACGACCGGCTTCGATTTCAGCTCCGGCAAATACGGCGCCGACAAGCCGACCGAAGTGCTCTACGTTCCCTTTACGCTTCAGGCGACGAAGGGCCCTTGGACGTTGAAAGGCGACCTCTCGTGGCTGCGCGTCTCGGGCCCGGCGCTGCTGCTCGACGGCTCGGCGGTGGGAACGGTTCCTGTGCGCACGTCGGGCTCGGCCGCCGGTCCCGGCGATATCAATCTCTACGCGCGTTACTCGGTCGAAAGCCTTTACGACAATAATCTCTTCGTCGATATCACCGGCCGCGTGAAAATCCCGACCGCCAGCTTCGCAAAGGGGCTCGGCACCGGCGAGTGGGATCAATCGCTCCAGGTGGATGTCGCTACGATGTTCGGGAACATCGTGCCCTTCGGCGTGATCGGCTACCGGTTCACCGGCGAGCCCGCCGGCTTCACGTTACGCGACGTCGTCTACGGCACGCTCGGCGTTCAATACACCTGGTCGCCGCGCCTTTCGACCGGCGTCTATTACGATGTGCGCCAATCGTCTATTCCGACCGCCGCGGCGCCCCAGGAGGGCACGGCGTACGTGAATTTCAAGCTCAGCGACCGCGTGTCTGTGACGGCCTACGGCGTCTTGGGATTTTCGAAGAACAGCCCCGACGCCGGCGGGGGAACCTTCATCACTTATCAGTGGTAGGGCGCTGGTCGCGTCCTAAGCGATCGGGATGTCCTGCGGGCGCTCGATCTGCGGGCGTTCGGGGACCGCCGGCTTCGGGACTTCCGGCTTCGGGACGTCGATCGTTTGCGGGCGGTCGATCGCAGGTTTCTCAGGCGGCGCCACGCGGTCCGGGCGTTGACGCGTTTCAGGACGCATCGCCGCCGGCCGCAGCGAGCCGTTCGCCTTGTTGATCGTCACGACCGTGCGCACCTTGGTGATCGCGGTGGCCGCGATCGTGTTGTCGCCGGAGATATGCCCCGTCACGACGATGCGGTCGCCCGCATTCGTGCCGGCGGGCAGGCTCGCGCCTTGGATGGCGATGCCCTGGACCGACAGCGGGCCCGCGCTCGCCGGGGCATAAGCCTCGAGCGAAACGTCGCCGACGTCCTTGCCGAAGGGCAGCGCCTTCGCGCCCGAGACCACATCGGCCACGAACTGTCCGTTGATCATGCGGCCGGAGACGAAGACCTGTCCGCCGGTGACCGGCTGAGAGACCAAGGTATCACTGCTCGGCGTGATCGTAAGGTCGCCGATGCGCACGGTTCCGCCGCTCACGGTCGCAAGACCGCGCAGGAGCACACGTCCGTCGTCTTTCGCCTGCTCGTCGACGCGGCTGGCGACGATGGTGCCGTCTTCCATGCGCAGGCCCGAGACGCTGACGGTGTCGCCCGCCTGCAGCGTGCGGAAGGCGTCGATCGCCGCCTTGTCGCCGGCGAGGTTCAATTTCACTTTCTGGCCGAGCACGGTCATGGTCTCGGCGCCGTAGTCGATCGCGCCGACGGGGCCGGTGACGGCATGCTGGATCTCCAGCGTGTCGAGGTAGAACTTGTCGCCGCGCATGCGCGCAACGCCCATCACCACCTGGCCGACCTTGAGCGCTTCGAGTGATGACGGCTTGCCGTCGCTTTCGACCGCAGTGTTGCGATCGAACTCCCACGCGCCGCCGTTGACGATGATCGAGCCGAAGCCGGAGATGGTTCCGAGGATGCCGGTGCCGCCGATGCCGTCGCCGTTCTTCTTTCCGTCGACGCCGGCGATCATCGTCCCGTTGGGCGCGCCGGTGCCGCCGAGGCCGTCACCATTGCGGCGTTCCGTGACCGACGTCGACGACGGGCCCGTCGCGCAGGCGCTCAGCAGGCAAAGCACGGCCGCGACCGCAAGACGATGCAGTCCAAACTCCGACAGCCGTAGGGTATTAACCCCCATCATTGCCCCAGCTCGACGCCCTTCGCGGGTTGCCATTCCGACAACCCGATTCTAGATGCCCGACTCTTTGTCCGATACGTGTTCGCCCGAGGTCTCGGAATCCGGGCGTAAGTTATTGAAATTTGCAGCGCCATCAAAGAAATACAAGCCGAAATTGATGCGCCGTGTTGCAGTTGCGCGGCCTGCGTCTTTCTCTTTGAGTTCCAGCGCCAGGCGATTCATTTCCAGAAGGGCCTTCATGCCCGTGCGCTCGGCGGCTTGGGCGAGTTCGGTGGCGGATTCTTCCGTCAGGCCCGTGTAATGAACGCTGCGCTCGAGTTGCGGGTTGCCCTCTTCCAACAGGTTGTGGGCGGTAGCCGCCAAGTGATCATGGATGTTGCGGCCGAAGTAAAAGGCCTTCTCTTCAAAGCCTTTTTCCGGGACGAAGGCGAGGCGGTTCAGGACCACCCGGCCCTCATCGTCCAGCCGCGCGACCCCCAGGCGCAGCCACTCGTCCAAGAGCGCGCGTGGGCGGACATCCTTGGAGACCTCCGCGACCAGGGAATCGAAGGAGGGTGCGCCGCGCGACTCGGCCTTGCGCGGCAACGGCAGCGGCTGACCCTTCTTATCGGTCAGGTCTTTCGAGCCCAGCCAGCGTGAAACGATCTGCGCGCCAAGGCCGATCGACCGCGGCGCCGCCATTTTTTCAGTGGGCCGTTCGCGCAGTCTTTTCACATCTTTACGATGAACGCCGGTCAAAAGGCTGACGCGGCTGTCGGTTTGTTTCTTCCCATCTACCGGAAATTCGTTAAGCGCTACGTCGACATAAGCTTCTTTCAGCAATTCCGTCAGCGCGGCCAGTCCCACGCCCTTGGCGATCAGCAGTCGCGCGAGCGGGCGCAACAACCGCCGAAGGGCGGAAATCAAAGGCTTAGGAAGTCCAGCGACAGGCTCTTGGGTGGGCATTGCAGCGACGTCTGATCCAGGCAGCGAAAGCGTGAGCCTTCTGTATACCTGGTTGTGGGAAAAATTCCCACTTTTTTATTGACTCCACCTCCGCTGCGGGAGTAGGCTTCCTCCTGTTCGTGGGAATTTTTCCCACACCATTTCAGGGGAGCGTAGCAACTCTACAAATACATGCCAACCTCGAGACCGTGTTCAGGAAGACTTTGTGATCCGGCCTCAAGCGTCATCGTCCACGAGTCAGATCCTACCCCGATGACCTGAGGCTTTTATCTTCTCTCGCCCGTTTTCGGGCCTGACCCAAAGCGGGCGGGAGAAGATCTTTCTGAAGAACCGAGGACGCTCCCGAGGGAATTAAGGTCAGGGTCGAGCTTTACTCGACCATCAATTACCGCCCGTCCGCGTAGATGGACCCTGTTAGATCGGCCCTGACCTGAGTTTCCTTAAAACTCTCTCCCCCAAAAACCGCGGCACATGGGATACCCCCGCTACTCACCCACCCCATGTGTCGCGGCTTCTTTTTTCAGACGCTCCCAGAGTACGTCAGACCTCGCGGCGTTTTAGCTCGCGCACAAGAAATCGTGCCGGATGGAGGGCGGTGACGAGGTCGCGTTCGAGCGGCCACGGCTCGCCGGTGATATGGCACGCGAGCATCTCGGCTGCGAGCGGGGCGGAAACGACGCCGCGGGCGCCGAGCGCCGTCAGGACATAGAGGCCGTGCTGATACGTCGCGCCGGGATACCGCGCCCAAGGGTGACCGTGACGCAGGTTTGCAAAGTCCTCCAGATAGGCGCAGCGGTCCGGCATGGGGCCGACCACCGGCAGGTGGTCCGGCGACATGCAGCGCACGGCCGCAAAACCCTCGGCCCCATCTGCGAGCGTCAGCAAACCTGGCGCGACTTTCGCGAGATCGTCCAGATTCCGCGTGTGATCTTCCGCCCGGATGTCCGTGCCGGCCTCCACGTCGAAGGTTGCGCCCAGCGCGTGGACGCCACGATGCGCCGGCGTGAGGAAGCCGCCATAAAGCAGCACCGTGCGCAGCTCCGCGGCGCGTGCATTGGTTGGCACGATTGACACCTGCCCGCGCCGCGCTTCCAGCGGCAGCCAGGCGCCCGGTGCCATCGCTTTGACGCCAAGCGCGCTCGCAAGCACGACGGCGTCGGACTCGACCACCACTCGGCCTTGCGCGTCCAACACTCGCCAACCGACGGCCGTGTGCATCAGCGTCGCGACCTCGGCGCCCAGTCGCATCTCCGTCCCTTCAAGCAACGCCGCGCACAGCTCTCGCGGTTGCAGCCATCCCCCCTGCGGAAAGAAAAGCCCGCCGCGCGCAAGCCCAATACCGGCGATATCCGACGCGGCGGCTGGATCGACGCGAGCCAGGTGCGTGCCCGGCAATACGGAAGTCGCCGCGATGCCCGTCAAGCGGTCATCCTCCTCGGCTTGAGCAAGCTGAAGCGAGCCGACGCGCGCATGTTCGAAATGACCGCGCCCCGCATCTACCGCGCTTAACGCAAATCGCCAGGCCGCGGCGTAATAGCGGCCATCGAGGGACGGAGCCGAGGTGAGGCGCGGCGCCATCACCGCGCGTGGACTCCCGGAGGCTTCGCGCGCCGGCGCATCATGGCGATCGACAATCGTCGTCTGCCAGCCGCGGCGCACCAGTGCCGCAGCGACATGCGCTCCTGCAAGTCCAGCGCCGATAATGGCGGCGTGGCCCCGCGAAGGGCCGCGCGCCGCGCGCGCAAACCATGGCGCGAGTTCGGATGCAGGTCGGGACACGGCGCGCCGCCGTCCGCGCAGCATTTCGCGTTTGGCACCGAAACCGGGCGCGCGCGTCGCCTCGAAGCCGGCCGCATCAAGCGCGCGGCGGACGGCGCCGGCGACGCTGTAGGTGGCGAAGCTCGCCTCCGGCTGCGAAAGCCGCGCCATCTCGGCGAAAATGCCTGTACTCCACATCTCGGGATTTTTGTCGGGCGCAAAACCGTCGAGGAACCATGCATCGATTTCTGCTTCGAGCTGCCCAAGCATCTCGGCCGCGTCCCCGAACAGGAGGGTGAGCGTGACCTCGCCGCGCTCGTGCGCCGCGAGCGCCGGAAACACCCGGTGAAAACCGCGCTGCGGTTCGGGATAAGCCGACACAAGAGCACGCGCGAGGGCGCTGAGGTCCCGCCAAGGAGCAAGGCATTCCCGAAGCTCCGCCGGCGTCATCGGAAATCCCTCGACGGCGAGATAATGGAGCCGGCTCCCGGGCGGATGCGTGCGCTGCCACAGCTCCCATGTGGCCAGGAAATTGAGCCCCGTCCCGAACCCCAGCTCGGCAATACAAAAAGTGCCCTTGCCTTGCCACGCCGCCGGAAGGTCGTTGCCCTCCAGAAACACATGCCGGCATTCGAGAAGCCCACCCTCGCGGCTGTAATAGACATCGCCAAACCGCGCCGACACGGGCGTATGACCGCGCTCCCAGGTCAGTTCCGGCGCGGGCAAGGCGCGGCCCCGTTCGTCAGCCGTCATAGCTTTCTCGCATCTCTGCCCAGGCCCCGTACGCATCATATTTTCGCCGTACTATAACAAGAAATTCACCCGGCGCTGTCGGCAGGCAACGGATTAAAGCTGGCCTCGCGAACTGTCTTGCAGCATCAAGAAACGTGATGAGGATGAGACGGGCAACGCCACATATTTTCGCGATGTTCGTTGCCGCGATGCTGACGGCCGCTCCGTCCTTCGCGCAATCCGCCGCGCGCCCGACCGAGCCGGGATTTGAGCTCGCGACAGTGACCGCCACCGATGGGGTAACGCTGCCCACCGTGCTCACGTTTCCCGCCGGCGGCGTGAACACCGGCGGTGCGGCGATCCTGATTCTTCCCGATGGCCCCGGGCTTAGCGCAGTTCAGCCAAATGCCGCCTCCCGCAGCCTCGCGGGCGGACTTACGCGCCTCGGCTATACCAGCCTTAGCCTCGAACCGCGCTACGTTCAGTCCTACGCGTTCAGCCGCTTTGACGATGCGGTGAACGATGTGCGGGCGGCGGTCGACATGCTTCAAGTCCGCGGGTTCTCGAACATCGTGCTGGCCGGCCATGGCCTCGGATCCTTGCTCGGAGCGCGCTATATGGCCGAGACCGCCGACGGACGCATCAAAGCCGTGATCGCACTGGCTCCCAGCGCCGATCTTGCCGACGCTTGGCGCGCGAGCATGGGCGACGAGAAATACTGGGATACGGTCGAGGCCGCCTCGAAGGCCGCCGCCACCGGCGGACGCGGCGAGTTCATCAATCTCGGCGATGGGCTGATTTTCACGCCGACGAGTTTCCTCGATTGGTATGGGCCGAACGCAAAAACGTCGATGACCGCCAACATGGCAGGCATCGGCAAGCCGCTGTTCCTCGCAGCCGGCGACCGCGATCCCACCGTGCCCAAAGGTCGCCTGGAGCGGTTGAAGGCGGTCGCGTTCCTCTCCAAGCAAGCCGACGTGAAGTACTATCCCGGCGTCGGACACGATCTGGGCGGCGCACGGGATCAGCTCATCGCCGACCTCGGCGCCTGGCTGACGCGGCTCGACCTCGCTCCGCCGCCGCGCATCCAGATGACGCTCGTGGATGCCAGCGCCAAGGACGGAACGGCGCTCGCCGGCGTTTTATACGCGCCGACTACGCCGGTCGACCGCAGCAGGCCGGCCATTCTGATCGCCCATGGCTGGACCAGCGATATCATGCGGTCGACCCCGCATTGGGTCGCGCAGCGGCTCGCTCAGAAAGGCTACGCCGTGCTCGCCTTTCAAACGCGCGCCTCCGGTTTCCGCGGTGTGGTGAAAGGCAGGCTCGAGGACATTCCGCTCGACATTGCCGCGTGGATCGATTTCATGAGCCGGCGGGGACATAACAATCTTGTCGCTTCCGGGCACTCCACCGGCGCGCTTTGGTTCAGCTACTACCTCAGCGAAACCAAGGACGCGCGCATCAAGGCGGCGGTCTATCTGTCGCCGATGCGCGACATGCCCGCGCACGCCCGCACCGCCATGGGTGAGGATCGTTATGCGCGCGCCGTGCTCGAAGCGGGCGAAGCGGTGCGCGACGGACAAGGCGCGACACGCCTCATCAACATGCCGTTCCCGCAGGCCACTTACGAGGACGACGCGCGCCAGCCCATGTTCCTGTCGGTGCCCGGCTCCGGCTTCACTTATTATTACGCCGACAGTTTCCTCAGTTATTGGGGGCCCAACTCGAAGGCGGTTCACACCCGCCTGGTCGCGAACTCACCGATTCCGATCCTTTCCCTGGGAGGCTCGCGCGATCCTCTCATGCAGGGTGCATATCTCATTCAATTCACCCAGGCGGCCGGGGGCAAGAGCACCTATATCTTCTACGGCGGTGCCGCGGGCGCCACCAACTCTTTCGAGGGCTACGAGGCGCGCGTGACGGACGATATCGTCGCATGGATACGAAAGGTGGCGGCGTGAGTGCGGCCCTCGACATCGCAGCACGATTCGCCGCGGTGGCCCCTGCGTGCCAGCGGTGGTCGATCCGGGTGATGCGCAGCCGGAGCGAATCGTTGCATGTCACGCGCGGGATCGTCGATCCGGTTCTTCTCGGCGACGATTTCGGCGCAATGATCACCGTGGAATCCCAGGGCGGCGCCGGTTATGCGGCGACTTCCGATGTCAGCGCCGCGGGCTTGGCCGCCGCCGGCCGGGAAGCGCTGGCCTGGTCGCAGCGCGTCGCCGGACGCATGGTCGCGGCCGCGGCGCGAAGACACCGCCATGCCGCGCCGGTGGTGTTCGATCGCGAACAGCGCGCGCGCATCGCCTGGGATACGCTCAGCCGAAGCGCCAAGATCGAACGCCTGAAGGTCTGCGCCGATACCTTGAAGCGCAGCAACGCCATCGTCGATTGGAACGCGGGCGTATCCTTCACCGACGAAGATGTCGTCTTGGCGACCTCGGAGGGCGATGTGATCCGTCAGCGTCGCGGACTCGTCATCCCCAGTCTTTCCGCTAGCGCATCCAATGGCAGCGAGACCCAGACCCGCACCTTTGCCCGCGGGGGCATGATGCGCCAAGGCGGCTGGGACGTGCTCGAGGACGTCGGCTTCTGGGACGCGCCGGCACGCATCGGCGAAGAAGCGCTCGAACTTCTCGCCGCACCGGATTGTCCCACCGGAACCATGGATCTGCTTTTGATGCCGGATCAAATGTACATCCAGATCCATGAATCGATCGGTCATCCTTTGGAACTCGACCGCATCCTCGGCGACGAGCGCAACTACGCGGGCACGAGCTTCGTGACACCCGACATGTTCGGGACTTACCGCTATGGATCGGATCTGTTGAACGTGACTTTCGATCCCGACATTCCCGGCGAGGCGGCGGGCTACGCCTTCGACGACGACGGCACGCCCGCAAGCAAACAATTCCTCATCCGCGCCGGGATCCTCGAGCGCGGCCTCGGCGGCGCCACCAGCCAGGCGCGCGTCAATATCTCCGGCGTCGCCAACGAGCGTGCCTGCAATTGGAATCGCCCGGCGATCGACCGTATGGCGAACCTCAATATCGAGCCGGGGTCTTCTACCCTCGAAGAGCTCATTGAGCAGGTGAAGGACGGCGTCGTCATGGAAACCAATACCTCCTGGTCTATCGACGACAGCCGCAACAAATTCCAGTTCGGCTGCGAGCGCGCACGGCTGATCAAGAACGGAAAGCTGGGCGCGGTGGTGAAAAATCCCAACTATCGGGGAATCTCTGCGACGTTCTGGCGCAGCCTCAAGGGCCTGGGCAACGCTGCGACCGTGCGCGTCCACGGCACTCCGACCTGCGGCAAGGGCGAGCCCAATCAAGCGATCCGCGTCGGGCACGCAACCCCGCCCGGACTGTTCGAAAACGTTCAAGTTTTCGGCGGCGGCTGATCGTCCGCGCCCTTCGATGCAGCAGCCGTTCTTCGAACTTGCCGATCTCATTCAATCCAGCCTGCGCGGGGAAGAAGGATTCCTCGCCCGGTTCAGTGGTGAAGCCTCGCAATTCGTGAGGTTCAACCGGTCTGCCGTGCGCCAAGCCGGCGCCGTTGAGCAGCGTTATCTGTCGCTCGAATTGTTCCGTGGCAAACGTCACGCGTGCCAAGTCATTACGCTGACAGGGGCCGACGACCGAGAAGCTGTGCGCGGCGCTGTCGCCCAGCTGCGCGACGTTCTCGCCGATACGGCGGATGATCCGCATTTTCTCATTAACGAGGTACCGCAATCGACGACGCGGGTGCTGCCGAGCGCATTGCCGGGGGAAGACGAAGCGGTCGCGGCGGTCGTCGATGCGGGTAAGGGACATGACCTCGTCGGGATCTACGCGGCGGGCCCCATCCACCGGGGTTTTGCCAACAGCTACGGCCAGCGCAATTGGGACACGGTGCACGCCTTCTCCGCCGACCTTTCGTTTTATCTGCAAAGCGACAAGGCTGTGAAAGTCGATCACGCCGGGATCTCGTGGAACCGTGCCGCGTTCGACGCGAAGATGATGGGCGCGAAGTCGAGGCTTGTCGCGCTTGCACGGTCGCCCAAGACGATCACACCCGGCGCATATCGGGTCTTCTTCGCCCCCGCGGCGATGGAAGAGATTTTCAGCTTGATGTCCTGGGGCGGGTTCAGCCTGGCGGCGGAAAAAACCGCGACGACGCCGCTGATTCGCATGGTCGCCGAAGGCGCAAGATTGGATCCGCGCGTCACGCTGACGGAGAATATCGCCGAAGGCTTGGCGCCCGCTTTTCAAAGCGAAGGCTTCGTCAAACCCGCGCGGGTTCCTCTGATCGAAGCGGGAAGGTACGCCGGCGCGCTTGCCTCGCCGCGCGCGGCGGCGGAATTCAACGTCGTGCCGAATGGCGCCGATCCCGGGGAATCACCCGTCGCGCTCGATATGGCCGCAGGCGAGCTTGCCGATGCCGATATTCTGAAGACGCTCGGCACGGGGATTTATGTCGGCAACCTTTGGTACCTCAACTACTCCGACCGCAACGCGTGCCGCCTCACCGGCATGACCCGCTTCGCCACCTTCTGGGTCGAGAACGGCGAGATCGCCGCACCCCTCAATGTCATGCGCTTCGACGATACGATCTATAATATGCTGGGCGCGAACCTGATCGCGCTGACCGCGGAGCGCGACCTGCGGGTCTCCACCAGCACCTACGACTCCCGCTCCACGGGCTCCATGCGCCTTCCCGGCGCGGTGATCGCCGATCTCGCGATGACGCTATAGTCGTTGCGACTAGTGAAGGTGGAGCATCCCGTTGACCGCCGTGAATTCGGCCGGCTTGATGAGCTGGCTTTGCGCGACGCGAACGGAATGCAGCCGGCCGTCGAGCTGACGCTGCCAGAATTCAAGAAACCGGGTCAGCATGGGAAACTTCGGCGCGAGGTCCAACTCCTGCCAGATGAACTCCTGCAGGAGTCTCGGATGGTCAGGCATGTGATAAAAGATGTGGGCAGTGGTCAGACGGTAGTTCGCAAGCTGCAATCGAAGATGTGACATTTCGGAACCCTTTCTCCAGCTCCAACGCGAATCGTGCCAGAGCGGTTCCAAACCGTCCAATAAAAAGCGTTTAGAATCAAAGGGCTGGCAGCAGGCGGCCGTCTCTGCTAACAACGTTTCCGAAAATTTCGGGATGGGGTCTTGCCGGAAAATTGAGGACCTCCTAACTCGCTCGGACCGGGCGTTGGGGAGGCCTTTGCACGCAACTTTCAGGCAGCACTCTCAGGCACCCGCCTCTCGAAAGACGGCCGCGTAAAGGCACGCACGAAAACTGGAGCGAAAGAACATGCCTGCTAAAGACGTAAAATTCTCGACGGACGCCCGCCAGCGCATGCTGCGCGGCGTCGACATCCTCGCCAATGCGGTGAAGGTCACCCTCGGCCCGAAGGGCCGCAACGTCGTTCTCGAAAAGACGTTCGGCGCTCCCCGCATCACGAAAGACGGTGTGACGGTCGCAAAGGAAATCGATCTCAACGACAAGTTCGAGAACATGGGCGCGCAGATGGTGAAGGAGGTCGCGTCCAAGACCAACGACCTCGCCGGTGACGGCACCACCACCGCGACCGTGCTGGCGCAAGCGATCGTGCGCGAGGGCACTAAGGCGGTTGCCGCCGGCATCAACCCCATGGATCTCAAACGCGGTATCGACAAGGCCGTGGCCGCCGTCGTCGAAGACGTCCAGAAGCGTTCCAAGCCGGTGAAGACCAACAAGGAAATCGCTCAGGTCGGCACCATCTCCGCCAACGGTCAGCAGGAAATCGGCGAGATCATCGCCAAGGCCATGGATAAAGTCGGTCAGGCGGGCGTGATCACGGTCGAAGAGGCGCGGGGCATCGAAACCGAACTCGACGTGGTCGAGGGCATGCAATTCGATCGCGGCTACACCTCGCCTTACTTCATTACAAACCCCGACAAGATGATCGTCGAGCTCGACAATCCCTACATCCTTATCCACGAGAAGAAACTGGCAAGCCTCGCGCCGATGGTTCCGATCCTCGAAGCGGTGGTGCAAACCGGCAAACCGCTGCTGATCGTTGCCGAAGACCTCGAAGGCGAAGCGCTCGCGGCGCTGGTCGTGAACAAGCTGCGCGGCGGTCTCAAAGTCGCCGCCGTAAAGGCTCCCGGGTTCGGCGATCGCCGCAAAGCCATGTTGCAGGACATCGCGACGCTCACCGGCGGTGAAGTGATTAGCGAAGACGTCGGGATCAAGCTTGAGCAGGTTACGCTCAAGATGCTCGGTCGCGCGCGCCACGTGCGGATCGACAAGGACAACACGCTGATCGTCGACGGATCCGGTAAGAAATCGGAAATCACCGCCCGCTGCGACCAGATCAAGCGCGAAATCGCCGAAAGCGAATCCGACTACGACAAGGAAAAGCTCCAGGAGCGCCTGGCCAAAATGGCTGGCGGTGTCGCGGTGATCAAAGTGGGCGGTTCGAGCGAGCTTGAAGTGAAGGAGAAAAAGGACCGCGTGGACGATTCGCTTCACGCCACCCGCGCGGCGGTCGCCGAAGGGATCATCGCCGGCGGCGGTGTTGCCCTTCTTTACGCCACGCGCGCCCTCAAGAACCTGAAAGTCGAGAACGACGATCAGAAGGTTGGCGTTGACATCATCCGCCGCGCGCTCGAAGCGCCCGCGCGCCAGATCGCAGCGAATGCCGGCTATGATGGCGCCGTGGTGGCCGGGAAGATCCTCGAGGGAAAAGATACCAATTGGGGATTTGACGCGCAGGAAGGCGAATATAAGGACCTGGTCAAAGCCGGCATCATCGACCCCACCAAGGTCGTGCGCGTCGCACTCCAGGACGCGGCCTCGGTCGCAGGCCTGCTCATCACGACCGAAGCCATGATCGCCGATGCGCCGGTCAAGCCGCGTGCGGCATCGTCAGGCGGCGGTGCTCCGACCATGCCCCCGCCGTCCTACGACGATCACGACGACCACGATCATCACCATTAAGCGCTACGCATTGCGCACGCACGAAAGAGCCGCTCGAAAGAGCGGCTCTTTTTTATTACCTGCACCCCGTTGCGGGTGTCGGATGTTTTTACACTCGCGGCTCGACCTCCGTTGGCGCTGGCGCGCGAGTGCCCGTCCTGCCGCGATATTTGCGCTTTCACTCAGTTTGGCACGGACGTTGCAACATGTAACACGCTGGTGACCAACCAAGAATATAACGGAGAACCGGCTCACGTGATTTCCTGCCGACAGCTAGAGCGTGCCGAACGCCCCGCCTGGGACCGCTACGTACGGGCCCATCTCTCGGGAACCCCTTTCCACCTCATGGCGTGGCACGACACGCTATGCGCGATCTTCGGTTACCGTCCCGAATATTGGATCGCCATTGAGCACGCCGAGATCGTCGGGGTGCTGCCGATGTTCATTGTCGATAATTTCGTCACTGGGAAAGTGCTGATCTCGACGCCGTTTGCGGTCTACGGCGGAATCCTCGCCAGCCACAACGGCGCTCATGAGGCGCTGCGAGACCAGATGAAGGCGCTGGCGCAGAAAGAAGGCGTGCAGCACGCCGAACTGCGCAACAGCTTCACCCACCAGGTGTCGGGATTTTCCAGCATCGACCGCTACGCCACCTTCACGCGCGAAGTGAGGCCACAGACCCAAGACGAGCTCCTGGCCTCGCTGCCGCAGAAGACCCGCAACGTAGTACGCAAGGCCCTCAAGCAGAATTTCACCACCCGAACCGCGGCAGATCTCGATTCCTTCTACGCGCTGCTGCTCGAGACCTATCGCCGCCACGGCACGCCTGCTTTTCCGAAGCAATTCTTTACAACCATCGCCGAGAAGTTCGGCCGCGAAGTCGATGTGCGCGAAGTCCTGCTCGACGGCAGGGTGATCGCCGCCAGCCTCAACTTTCTCTTCGGCGGACAGATGCACACTTACTATGCCGCCTCGTCGCGCGAGTGCTGGAAGCTGAACTGCAATGACTTCATGTATTTCGATCACATCATGTGGGCGGGCCGGAACGGGTTCAAACTCTTCGACTTCGGCCGTAGCAAGCTCGGCACCGGTCCATTCGAGTTCAAGAAACATTGGGGCGCCGCGATGCGACCATTGCCGTATGAAGTCATGCTGGTGAAACGGCGCGAGCTGCCGAATTTCAGCCAGACCAATCCCAAGTTCGACATGGCGGTGCGGGTGTGGCAGAAGATGCCGCTCGTGGTCACGCGCTTGATCGGCCCGCGGCTCGTCGCGCTGTTTCCCTAGAACCACATATCTTTCACGCATCGTCCATCGCGCGGAAGGCCGTCGAAGGTCGCAAGGCCGTCGAAATGATCGATCATGATTGCGCCGACGGCTTCCGGTTGCGCGAGGCGGAGGTTGACCGCGATTCGGCGGCGACCGTCGTCGCCGGCGGTCTGCGCGCGCCAATAGGCTACGCATCCGCACGTCGGACAAAAGTGAAACGCGAGCGCCTTTCCGCGCACAAACGGCGTGGTAGGACCTGACACGGAGATTCCCTCGTCTTCGAAGTCATAGGCCCACAGCGTCCCGTAGCGGCGGCAAGCGGTGCAATTGCAGGCCGTCGCCCGCTCCGGCGTACCTTCGAAACGCCAGCGCACCGCGCCGCAAAGACACGCGCCTTCGATCATCGAGATCCCTTTTCCTCAAGCCAAAAGCGTTGCGGCACCGGACCCGCTCGGTTAGGTTCTGCGCCTTCTTTCGACCGAGTCGCGCCGGAGGGATGGCCGAGTGGTTGAAGGCGCACGCCTGGAAAGTGTGTATACCCCAAAAGGGTATCGAGGGTTCGAATCCCTCTCCCTCCGCCAGCCTCCGCTCGTCGCGCGCGAGGCAGCTACGCGTTGGCCGCCGGACGCAGGCCGAACGGTGACGCAAGCTTGCGTCGTCCCTTGCCGAGTCGCGCCACAGTTGACCCAAACCCACTCCGACTCGGCTTTCTCGGAGCGGTTGTCCACAGAGTTGCTCCTTTGCCCCTACCACTTGGGCGTGAAGGGGTAACCTAAAATTGTCCCCGCAATCCACAGCCTGGGGAATACCTCACTGATACCCCCAATAGGTTGATTATTCGGGCTCGAAACAGTCTAAAAATCCCTGTAATTCTAGCCGGTTATCAGGTATATCTCATTTCCGGGGTAAGTTCTGAGCGTGGGTGTGGGGTTTCCGTGTTATTCGGACGCGTAAGCGGCTGGATATTCATGATTTTAGCCATCCTGATGGCCTCGGCCGAGGCTGTGATGGCGGTGGGCCTGGGCGCCTATGACGGCCTGGCCACCGTAGACCTGTGGACACTTTTAGTAGGCCAGAGTCCGTCTTTCGGGACGGCCGACGAGTCGATTGAGCTGCTCGCGGCCACCGGTGCCGGAATCATGCAAATGCCCGCGTGGGTCGTACTCGCAGCCGTCGGTTTCGTCCTCGCCCACGTTTGCCGCAAGCGGCGCGCCCGCCGCCGCGTGTTCACTCGCGGCGAATAGGTCTGCACCGGAATATGACGACCAAAGCGGCAGACGCCGCTTTTTTTATGCCGGCTCCCATCACGATCAATCGTCATTCATCCGGAGGGCGGCGATGAAGGCGGACTGCGGAATGTCGACGCTGCCGAACTGGCGCATACGCTTCTTGCCTTCTTTCTGCTTCTCCAAAAGTTTGCGTTTGCGCGTAGCGTCGCCCCCGTAGCACTTCGCCGTCACGTCCTTGCGCAGCGCGCTGATGGTTTCGCGCGCGATCACTTTCCCGCCGATCGCCGCCTGCACCGGGATCTTGAACAGGTGCCGCGGGATGAGATCCTTGAGACGTTCGCAGATCTGCCGGCCGCGCGACTCCGCCTGGCTGCGGTGCGCCATGAACGACAGCGCGTCGACGAGTTCGTTATTGACCAGGATGTTGACCTTGACGAGATCGGACTCGCGGTAGTCGCCCACTTCGTAATCGAAGCTGGCGTAACCGCGCGAGATCGACTTCAGCCGGTCGTAGAAATCGAACACGATTTCGTTCAGCGGCAGGTGATACACCACCATCGCGCGGTTGCCGACGTAGGTGAGGTCGATTTGCTCGCCGCGGCGATCGGTGCACAGTTTGAGCACCGGGCCCAGATGTTCGTCCGGCACCATGATCGTCGCTTTCACCCACGGCTCTTCGATCATGCGGATGCGTGTGACGTCCGGCATGTCGGCCGGGTTATGCAGTTCGTGCGTCTCGCCGTCTGTGGTGTGAATGCGATAGACGACGCTTGGCGCGGTCGTAATCAGGTCGAGATCGAACTCGCGCTCCAGGCGTTCTTGGATGATCTCCATGTGCAAGAGGCCGAGGAAGCCGCAGCGGAAGCCGAAGCCGAGCGCGGCGCTGCTCTCCATGGCGAAATGGAAACTCGCGTCGTTGAGGCGCAATTTAGCAAGGCTCTCCCGCAATACTTCGAATTGCGCGGCGTCGGTCGGGAACAGGCCGCACCACACCACCGGAATCGACGGTTTGAATCCGGGCAGCGCTTCGGCGGCCGGATTGTTTTCGTCGATGATGGTGTCGCCGACGTTGGCGTCGGCCACCGCCTTGATGCTGGCGGTCAGGAAGCCGAGCTCGCCCGGGTTCAGTTCGGCGATCTCCAGGCGTTTGGGCGTGAACACGCCCACGCGTTCGACCTGATAGGCAGCCCCGGTCGACATGAACTGGATCTTCGTTCCGCGCTTGATCGCGCCGTCCTTCACGCGGACCAGAATGACAACGCCGAGGTAAGGGTCGTACCAGGAATCCACCAGCAGCGCCTTTAACGGCGCCGACCTGTCGCCTTCCGGCGGCGGCAGCCGCGTCGCGATCGCTTCCAGGACGTCTTGGATGCCGATGCCCGTCTTGGCCGAGGCCAGCACCGCGTTCGACGCATCGAGGCCGATCACATCTTCGATCTGCTGGCGGATGCGCTCCGGGTCGGCCGCGGGCAAGTCGATCTTGTTCAGGACCGGGACGATCTCATGGTTGGCGTTGATCGCCTGATAGACGTTCGCGAGCGTCTGGGCTTCCACGCCCTGGCTGGCGTCCACCACGAGGATTGAGCCTTCACATGCGGCCAGCGACCGGCTGACTTCGTAGGCAAAGTCGACGTGCCCCGGCGTATCGACCAGGTTGAGCTGGTAGGTCTCTCCGTTCTTCGCCTTGTACGTCAGGCGCACGGTCTGGGCTTTGATGGTGATCCCGCGTTCTTTCTCGATATCCATGTTGTCGAGGACCTGCTCGGTCATCTCGCGGTCGGTGAGTCCGCCGCAGTAATGGATCAAGCGGTCGGCCAGTGTCGACTTCCCGTGGTCGATGTGGGCGATGATCGAGAAGTTCCGGATATGCGAAAGATCGGTCATGGGTACGTTATATGGGTCTAGGCGCGCAGTTTCGCGCCGCACGCCTTCTCTGCGGCGGCGACAATTTTCTTACTTATCCCGTCGATCTGCTCATCGGTGAGGGTGGCGTCCTTCGGTTGCAAGGTCACCGCGATTGCCAGGGACTTCTTGCCCTCGCCGACGTGGGGTCCTTCATAGACATCGAACAGGCCGATATCGCTGATCAGTTCCCGTTCCGCGCCGCGCACGGCGCGAAGCAGCGTTTCGGCGCCCACCGACGCATCGACCACGAAAGCGAAATCGCGTTCGACGGGTTGGAAATTGGACGCGCGCAGAAGCGGGCGTGCGGAACCGGTCTTCGATTTCTTTGGCGCGGGGATTCGCTCCAAGAACACTTCGCAAGCCACGACCGGGCCTTTGACATCCAGCGCCGACAGGATCGCCGGGTGAAGTTCTCCGAAGGCCGCCAGGATTTGATTGCCCAGCTTGAGAACGCCGGCTCGCCCGGGATGAAACCATGGCGGAACGCCGCTGCCTGCCCCTGCGCCGGTCTGCAGGCCGGAAATCCCGGCACCCGCGGCCTCCAGCGCCGCGATAGCGTCGGCCTTGGCGTCCAGCGCATCGACTTGGCGGCGCGACCCGTCCCAGTGACGCGCGCTCGTATGGCCGGCGCGCAGGGCGCAGGCAACAAGGGCCTGCTGCCCGGGTTTGGGGCCTTCGAAGCGCGGACCCAACTCGAACAGACCTGCATCTCCCAGGCCGCGTGCGGCATTGCGCCCCGCGGCCATGGCGAGATTCGGGATAAGGGACGGGCGCATCGCATCGAGGTCCGAGCTGATGGGATTGGCAAGCAGCACCAGTGGCTGGTTGCCCAGGAACGTCTCCGCATGCGTCCGCGCCATGAACGCCCAGGTGACCGTTTCATTTAGGCCGCGGGCCGCCAGCACGCGGCGCGCCGATTCCCAGCGCTTCTGATCGGTCGTCCACACCTGCTTGGGCATCGGCAACCGCGGCATCGGGGTCGCGGGGATATTGTCGTAGCCGTGGATGCGCAAAATCTCTTCGACGATGTCTTGCCAGCTTTCGACGTCGCTCCGCCACGACGGCGGGGCGACGTTCCATCCGGCATCGACGGTGAACCCGAGACGCGTGAGGATCGACCTCATTTCCGTTTCGGGAATCTCGACGCCGGCCAGTTTCTTCACCAGGGCTGGTTTGAACGCGATTGTGCGTTTCCATTCCGGCGGCTTGCCGCCTTCGACAACATCCGCCGGCTCGCCGCCGCACAACTCGACAACCATGCGTGTGGCGACCTCGATGCCCAACCGGCACGATTCAGGGTCTACGCCACGCTCGAACGCGTAGCGCGCATCGGAGTTGATCAGCAGCTTACGGCCGGTCTCGGCGATGTTCTTCGGGTCGAACAGCGCGGACTCGAGGAACACGGCCGTCGTCTTCTCGGTCACGCTCGATGGCTCTCCTCCCATGATGCCGCCGATGCCAAGCCCCGCGGCTTCATCGGCGATCACCACCATGCTTTCATCGAGGGTGTAGGTCTTGCCGTTCAGCGCGGCGATCTGTTCGCCGGGTTTTGCGGGGCGCGGACCGACGTCGCCGGTCAGCTTAGCATCATCGAAGGCGTGCAGCGGACGGCCGAGATCGATGGTCAGGTACTGCGTGATGTCGACCAGCACGGACACCGGCCGCAGTCCGATCGCCTGCAATCGGTCTTTGAGCCAGGCAGGGCTCTCGCCGTTGGTGACGCCGCGGATCGTGCGGCCGACGAAATGTGGGCACTTGTGCTCCTGGCCGGGCGGCAAACCCATCTTGATCTTGCGCGAGGTCGCAGCTTTCCCCGGCACCGCAGCCGTGTTTAACGGCTTCAGGGTGCCAAGACCCGCGGCGGCGAGGTCACGCGCGATGCCGTAGACGCCGAGCGCATCCACCCGGTTCGGCGTCAGGTTGATCTCGATCACGGGATCGATCTTCAGGATCTCCGTCACCGGCGCGCCGGTGGGCGCCTCCTCCGGCAAGTCGATGATGCCGGCGTGGTCTTCGCCCAGCTTCAGCTCGCGGTAGGAGCACAGCATGCCCTGGCTCTCCACATCGCGGATCTTGCCCTTCTTGAGGACTTCGCCGGAGATGGGGATGACGACGCCGGGACGTGCCAGCACCGCTTTCATCCCCGTTCGCGCGTTCGGCGCGCCGCAGACCACCTGCAGCGTTTCCGTCCCGGTATTGACCGTGCAAAGCCGCAGCCGGTCGGCGTTGGGATGCGGCTTGGCTTCCACGACGTGGGCGACGATGAACTGCTCGAGGCCTTTGCCGGGATCTTCGACGCCCTCGACCTCAAGGCCGATCGCGGTCAGCTTCGCGGTGATATCGGCAAGACTCGCCGTCGTTTCGAGATGGTCCTTGAGCCAGGAGAGGGTGAACTTCATCGCGCGAGCCCTCCCGTCACGCTCGGGATATCGAGCGCGGCGAAGCCATAGTGCCGCAGCCAGCGCAGGTCGGACTCGAAGAAGGTGCGCAGATCAGGGATGCCGTACTTCAGCATGGCGATGCGCTCGATGCCCATGCCCGCGGCAAAGCCTTGATAGACATCGGGGTCGAGGCCGCAGGCCTTGATCACGTTGGGATGCACCATGCCGCAGCCGAGAATTTCGAGCCAATCGCCGTGATTGCCCAGCTTCAGCTCGCCGCCCGATCGCGAGCAGCCGATGTCCATCTCCGCCGAAGGCTCGGTGAAGGGGAAGAACGACGGGCGGAAGCGGGTCGTCAGGTCGTCGATGCCGAAGAACGTTCGCACGAACTCCTGCAGGCATCCGCGCAGGTGCGCCATCGTCGTCTCGGTATCGATCACCAACAGTTCCACCTGATGGAACATCGGCGTGTGGGTCATGTCGTAGTCGCAGCGGTAGGTGCGTCCGGGAATGATCACACGGATCGGCGGCTTCTGGCTCATCATCGTGCGGATCTGCACCGGCGACGTATGGGTGCGCAGAAGATAACGCTGGCCGTCCCCGTCCGGCGGCAGGAAGAACGTGTCGTGCATCTCGCGCGCGGGGTGCCCGGGCGGGAAATTGAGCGCGGTGAAATTATGGAAGTCGTCCTCGATGTCCGGGCCTTCCGCGACTTCGAAGCCCATCTGGCCGAAGATCGCTGCGATCTCGGCCGCGGTCGGGCTGTTGGGCTGTCGAGAGCCTTTTGCTTCGGGCCTGCTCGGCAGGCTCACCTCCATCGTCTCGGTGGCCAGCCGCGCGTTCAGGGCGGCGGCTTCGAACGTCGCTTTCTTCGCATCGAGGGCGGCGGCAATCTCGTCCTTGAGCACGTTCAAGCGCTGACCGGCGGCCTTGCGCTCGTCGGGCGACATGGCGCCGAGTTCTTTCATCAGCGCCGTGACCCGTCCCTTCTTGCCCAGGGCGGCCACCCGCACCTCTTCGAGCGTCGCAAGGTCCGTGGTGTCGCTCACGGCGGCCAGCAGATCGGCGCGGAGCTTATCGATGGTGTCAGTCATGTCAGTCTCTCATCGCGCGTGTCCGGGAAAAGTGGGAACCGGTTTTCCGTCCGGACATGCGCCACTCCTCCAGGATGAAAAAAGGAAAGGGGCTGCCTGGTGAAGGCCGCCCCTTTGCCAGCTTCGTCTCGACGAGAATTTAACCGAGTGCGGCTTGGGCCTGCTTCACCAGACCTTCGATGGCGGCGGGCTCACGAACGGCCATGTCGGCGAGAACCTTGCGATCAAGTTCAATGCCGGCCTTCTTGAGCCCGTTGATAAATCGAGAGTAGGTGAGGCCGAGCGGACGCACGGCGGCGTTGATGCGCTGGATCCAGAGGGCGCGGAAATCGCGCTTCTTCAGGCGGCGATCGCGATAGGCATAGCGCAGCGCCTTCTCAAGGCGGTTCTTCGCCGGCTTGTAGGCCTTCGAATGGCGGCCGCGGAAACCCTTGGTCTGGGCGAGGACTTTCTTGTGGCGGGCGTGTTTGGTAACGCCCCGTTTAACGCGTGACATGGTGATGCTCCGAGGGGGCTGGGGTTAGGCGTAGGGTAGGAAGTTCTTCTTGATGATGATGCCGTCCGGCTTCGCCAGCACCGTGGTGCGGCGATTCTGACGCTTCATCTTCTTGGGCTTCGAGATCAGGCGGTGACGCTTATGGGCGACGCCGGCCTTCACTTTCCCCGTACCGGTAACCTTGAACCGCTTTTTGGCGGAGCTCTGGGTCTTCATCTTGGGCATTTTGCGTCCTTTCAATCAGCATGACGGTTATTGGACCCGGCCCGGAGGCATGCCCTAAAAGCCTGGAATTGTTGGCTTTTTAGCCTTGAGCCGGTGGACTCGGACGCGCGCGCCCGACCCCTTTCTATAGGCAATTTGCCTAGAAGGGCGCGCTTATACCTGTCGGAACCGGGGTTTGCAAGGCAGCCGGGACGGAGCGGCGAGGCCCGAATCGGGCTGGATTTCAGCCGGCCGCGGCTTCGGCGCGGCGCTTGGCGAACAGGTTGTCGACGCTCAACGGCCCGCCGCCGGCGAAGAACAGGAACAGGAAAATGAAGCAGAACAGGATCGCGGCATCGCCGCCGTTGTTCACCGGATAGAACGCGCGCGGATGATGGGCGATGAAGTAGGCGACCGCCATCATTCCGGAGAGAATGAAGGCCACGGGTCGGGTCGCGAAGCCGACGAGGAGAAGAATTCCACCGAAGAATTCCAGCACGCCGGCCGCACCGATGAGCGAGAACAAATCGAAGGTCGGCGCAGCGGTGCCCTCGAGGGTGGGGCGCGCCGGGAAATCGAAGAGTTTTTGGCTGCCGTGGGCGATGAACAACAGTGCCGACATGATGCGCAGAATGCTCAGGGAATGCGGCACCCAGCGCAGGTAAAACGCTTCCGACATGAGTCCCCCCGAAAGTTTTTCGGCGCGGTGATGGTCCACCGCGCCGAATTCTCGTCTCTTATCTGGGCGCCAGAACCATCACGATCTGGCGGCCTTCCGAGCGTGGTTCTTGCTCGACCTTGGCGTCGGATTCGAAGTCGCCTTTGACGCGCTTCAATAGATTATGACCGAGCTCCACGTGCGCCATTTCGCGGCCGCGGAATCTCAAGGTGACCTTTACCTTGTCGCCCTCCTCGAGGAAGCGGCGCATGGCGCGCATCTTCACGTCGTAATCGTGATCGTCGATGTTCGGGCGGAGTTTGATCTCCTTGACCTCGATCACCTTCTGCTTCTTGCGCGCCTCGTTCTTCTTCTTCTGTTCCTCGTACTTGTATTTTCCGAAGTCGAGGACTTTGCAGACGGGAGGATCGGCATTCGGAGAGATCTCAACCAGATCGAGCCCTACCTCTTCAGCTTTCTTGAGGGCGGTTTCGCGGTCCACGACCCCGAAATTTGCACCGTCGTGCCCGATCAGGCGCACCGTGCGGTTATTGATCTGTTCGTTGACGCGAGGTCCATCCTTGCTGGACGCGGGCGCCGGCTGGTCAAACCTAGGTATGTAGCGTCTCCTGACATTGTTGATGACGAAGATATGAGTGCGCGCGCGGGGTGTTTCAATCAAGACCCCATGCTGAAAACGACGGTCCAGACTGTCTTATCAGCCCGGAACCGCCGCTTCTGATTTAAGTCTATCGGTTGCCTCTTGTAGCGCAAGGACTTCTTGGTTGGCCCCGCCGAGGCGCCGCAGGGCGACCGTGCGGGTCTCCGCTTCCTTCTTTCCCACGACGACCAGGATCGGGACCTTGGTCAGGGAGTGTTCACGCACCTTGTAGTTGATCTTTTCGTTGCGCAAATCGGTTTCGACACGGATTCCAGCACCTTGCAGGGTCGCGGCCACCTCGTTCGCATACCCGGCCGCCTCGTCCGTGATGGTGCAGACCACGGCCTGCAAGGGATTGAGCCAGAGCGGGAACTTGCCCGAATAGTTTTCCACAAGGATGCCGACGAACCGTTCGAACGAGCCGAGAATGGCTCGGTGCAGCATCACCGGCGTATGCCTTGCCCCGTCCTCGCCGACATATTGAGCGCCAAGGCGATCGGGCAGCACGAAATCGGCCTGCAACGTGCCGCACTGCCAATCGCGGCCGATGGCGTCGCGCAGCACGAACTCGAGCTTCGGACCGTAAAAGGCGCCTTCACCCGGGTTGAGGGTCCATTCAAGGCCGGCGGCGTCGGTCGCATCCCGCAGGGCCGCCTCGGCCCGGTCCCAGGTTTCGTCCGAGCCCGCGCGCACCGGCGGGCGATCGGAGAACTTCACCCTGATGTCGGTGAACCCGAGGTCCTTGTAAACCGACTGCAGAAGTTCAATGAACGCCTTGGTTTCGGATTTGATCTGGTTCTCGGTGCAGAAGATATGCGCGTCGTCCTGTACGAACGCGCGCACGCGCATCAGGCCATGCAGCGCGCCTGACGGCTCGTTGCGGTGGCAGCAGCCGAACTCGGCGATGCGCAGCGGCAAGTCGCGATAACTCTTGATACCTTGATTGAAGATCTGCACATGGCCCGGACAGTTCATCGGCTTGACCGCGAGCGTGCGCTCCTCGGACTCCGACGTAAACATCGCGTCGCGGAATTTCTCCCAGTGACCGCTCTTCTCCCACAGCACCTTGTCCATCAGCAGCGGCGTGTTCACCTCGACATAACCGGCCGCTTCCAACCGCTTGCGGATGTAGCTTTGCAGCGTGCGATAGAGCGTCCAGCCTTTCGGGTGCCAAAACACTGCGCCTTGGGCTTCTTCCTGAAGGTGGAAGAGATCCATTTCCTTGCCGAGACGGCGGTGGTCGCGTTTTTCCGCTTCCTCCAGCATGGTCAGGTAATCTTTGAGCTGCTTCTCGTCGGCCCATGCGGTGCCGTAAATCCGCTGCAGCATCGCGTTGTTGGAATCGCCGCGCCAATAGGCGCCCGCGAGCTTCATCAGCTTGAAAGCCTTGCCCAGCTTGCCGGTCGACGGCAGATGCGGGCCGCGGCACAGGTCTTTCCATTGGCCCTGGCGGTAGACGCCGACCTCTTCGCCGGCGGGAATGGCTTGGATCAGCTCGGCCTTATAGTGTTCGCCGATCTCCTTGAAGTGCGTCACCGCTTCATCGCGGTTCCAAACTTCCCGTACGATCGCCTCGTCGCGGTCGACGATCTCGCGCATCTTGGCTTCGATCTTCTCGAGGTCGGCGGGCGTGAACGGCTCGTCGCGGGCGAAATCGTAATAGAAGCCGTTCTCGATCGCCGGACCGATGGTCACTTGCGTCTTTGGAAACAACTCCTGGACCGCCTCTGCCATCACGTGCGCGGCGTCATGGCGCAAGAGCTCGAGCGCGTCAGGGTCTTTCTTCGTGACGATGGAAACCTTGGTGTCCCGATCCAGGGTCGTGCTCAAATCCTTCATCTCGCCGTCGATGCGGATGGCGAGCGCGGCCTTGGCGAGCCCGGGCCCAATGTCGGCGGCGAGTTCAGCGCCCGTGATGGGCTTCGGATAAGTGCGAACGCTGCCGTCGGGGAGAGTGATGGCGACCATGGAGCCTTGAATTCAAAGAGTTAGCCGAAAACCGGCGGGAATTTAGAGGAACTGGGGCCGGATTTACAGGCGTTTTAGCGCCGCGAGAACTTCTGCGGCGGGAATACCGCCAAGCTGTGGACGGCGCAGGATGGTCACCCGTGAACCGCGTTGGCCGACCAGGGCGGGATCGGAATTCGCGTCATACAGGACGATGCTGCGGCAGCCCGCTCCAGCGGCAAGATGCATGATACCGTTGTTTGGCCCGACCGCGCCGGCGGCGGCCCAGGCGATGAACACCAGCTCATTGAGGGTGACCTTGCTGACCAGATCGATCAGTCCTGGACAGGCCGCTTTCAGCTCGGCCAACTCCTCGGCCGGTTCCAGACCCACGGCCACCAGCACGCGCCCACGCGCAAGACGGGCGAATTCGGCAAGGTGCGGCCATGTCCCGCCCGCGCCGCGGTCGAGCGCGAGCAGGAGATAGGGCTCGTTCATACGAAAAGGCACGTTGAAGGCCGTGACGCGCCGCGCGACCCACGAGAGGTCGGTCGCCGGGACGACAGGGATCCGGGCGACTCTAAGCTGGTGCGCCCACTGGTCTCGAATATGCATCCGTTCGCGGTGCGGATCGATCCAGGCAAGGAACGTGCCGGGAATAGTGCCTGACCAAGGCAAGCAGTTGCGCGCCGCGGACAGTGCTCTGCGGCCGTAGAGCAGCCAGAACAGATGGGTCGAGTGCCGGGTGCCGTCGAGATCGTAAACCCTGGCCCACTCGCGCGAGCGAAGTTGCGCGCGCAGATTTCGCCAGCGCGTGAGACTGCGCGACCCGGCGGTATCGTCGATCCAAACGTCGTCGGCATACGGCGAGGTGCGCAGGAACTCGATGAATTCTTCGCGCGCGAGGATGACGACCTGCGCCGAGGCGTGCGAGGCTCTGATCGCGGCGATGGCGCCGAGGGCCGGAACCAGGCGTTCGAGCCCGGTCGCGATGATGATCAGAATATTGTCCGTGCTCATGAAGAGGAATGACGCGTAAGGACCTCGTCATAAACCTCCAGCGTCTTGGCGCACATCTCGTCCTTGTTGAACAAGGTGCGTGCGCGCTCGGAGGCCTGTGCGGCAAGTTTTGTGCGCTCTTCGCGCGACAGAGACAGCGCGCGTTCAAGCGCGTCCGCCAATGACACCGGATCGCTCGCCGTGAACATCCAGCCTGTAACGCCAGGCAGGATGATCTCAGCCGTCGGGCCGTGCGAGCAGGCGACGATCGGACGTCCCATCGCTTGAGCTTCCGCAATCACGCGGCCGAAGGCTTCGGGCCGGGTCGAGGCCACGACGACCACGTCCGTGATCATGTAAGCGGCGGGCATATCGTTGCAGTCTTCGATCACCTGAACATTGCCGCCGATCCGGCGCAGCGAGGCGTGACTCATGATCCGCGCCGCAAACCCGGGCCCGCCCTGACCGACCATCAGGCAGCGCACGTCGAGCGAGCCGCCGCGGCGCTTTTTGAGTTCGGCAAGGGCATCGATCAGAACGTCGTGGCCTTTCAGCGCCGTCAGACGGCCCGGCAGCATAATCACCTGGCCGGCATCCTGCAGACCCCACTTCTGCGCCACCTGAATAAGGCGGGTCGAGGTGACGTTCCTTTCATCGTAGGCGTTGGCGTCGATTCCCCGGTGAATCACGCGGATACGCTCGGGAGGCGTCCTATAATTTTCGATGATGTGGTCGCGCACGAAATTGGAGACGGCGATGACGATCTCTCCGTCGGCCATGACGCGGTTATAGAATTTCTTGAGGCCGAAGGGGCCCAGGCTGTAGATGCCGTGAAACGTCGTGACGAAGGGAACGCCGGTTCGCTTCGCGGCTTCGCGGGCGCTCCATCCCGGCGCGCGCGAACGCGCATGAACCAGCGAGACCTTCTCCCGCCGGATCACGTCGGCGATCCTTGCCGCATTCTCTTTCACCCGTTTCGGATTCTTGGTGTTGAGCGGAAGGGCGATGTGTTCGGCGCCGGCGCGGTCGAGTTCGCGCACCAAGGGTCCGCCTTCCGAAACCACCAGCGCGCGCCATCCCGCGCGAACCAGCGCGACTGCGACATCGATCGTGCCGCGCTCGACTCCGCCGCTGACAAGGCTCGGCAGAACCTGCAGCACGGTCTTTTTAGGCTGAGAAGCTTCGCTCATCTTCGCTTTCGTTTCGCGGTCGCGTGACCGGGCAGAAATCAGGTCCGATACCACTTCGCTCGAGGATTCCGTTCGTCGAGTTCGTCGCGAATGGAATGGGCTCCGACCCCTTTTCTGCGAGGTCCCTCGGCGTCACGCTCATAGGTAGAAAGGAGTGTAGTCCATTCGAAACTGATTGGGAAAAGGTGCGCGCCCGTGTTAGGAGTCGGACGGGCTGGCACTTGGGGATTTCTAACAGACTTCGATGTCCGCGGCGCTCGAATTCAGGCGCTCCGATGGGGCGGTGATCGCTTACGAGCGGTCAGGCACGCAGGACAGGCAAAAGCCCGGTGTCGTTTTCTTGCACGGACTGAAGTCCGACAGGGGCGGCACCAAGGCCGAGGCGCTTGCGCGGCACGCAAGCGAACGGGGCTTCGGCCTCCTTCGCTTCGATATGTTCGGTCACGGGGAAAGCAGTGGCCGATTTGAGGACGGCGGCATATCGCGCTGGGTCGAAGACGCCGTCGCCATACTCGATGAGCTGACGACAGGACCGGTGGTCCTCGTCGGTTCGAGCATGGGCGGATGGGTCATGGTGAAGACCGCCATGGCGCGTCCTGGCAGAGTGATTGGGCTGGTGGGAATCGCTGTGGCCCCGGATTTTACCGAGGACCTCATGTGGGCCGGCTTCGACGCGGCGCAGCGCGAGATGCTGGCGACCGTAGGCGTGGTCGAGCTGCCCAGCGAATACGACGATGGTCCTTACCGGATCTCCCGCCACCTGATCGAGGACGGCCGCAAGAACTTGGTCTTGCGCCGCGAAATTCCGATCGCATGCCCGGTGCGCTTGATCCACGGGCAACGCGACACTTCGGTGCCTTGGCAGACGTCGCTGAGGTTGGCCGAGCGGATCAAGGGGGACGACGTAGCGATCCATCTCGTCAAGGATGGCGATCACCGCTTGTCCCGGCCGCACGACCTCGAGCGTCTGTGCGGTTTCGTCGATGAGCTGGTTACGAAGGGAGAGCGGTGATGCGTAAAGTCTTGTTGATCTCGGCGGCAATGTTCGCCTTTGCCTCGGCACCCGCGCTCGCGGCCACCGGGAAGGCGGCCTCGCAGCCGACGAGCAAACTCTCTCCGACGCCGGATACGCAAAATCCCTCGCACACCTACGAAGTGTGCTTGATGACCGCGAAGAACGAGCCCGAAAAGGGGTTCGAGATGGCGGGCAAGTGGATGACCCTCGGCGGCGGTCCCCCCGCGAAACACTGCGAGGCGATCGCCCTCATCGGCATGAAGGAATACAGCGAGGCCGCGACCCGTCTTGAGGCGCTCGCCAAGCTCAATGAAGAGGAATCCGTGAAGGCCGGCGTCCTTTCGCAGGCCGGCCAGGCCTGGCTCCTGCAAGGCGATCTCACGCGCGCGCTTGCCGCCCAGACCCAGGCGCTGGAGGCCATGCCCGTGAAGAATCGTCAGCACGCCAATATCCTCGTCGACCGGGCCGCGACCTATGCCGACGCCGGCAAATATTCCGATGCCGTGCTGGACCTCGACGCCTCGCTTGCCATCGAGCCTAAGAATCCCGACGCCCTGGCCTTCCGCGCCAGCGCGAGGCGTCATCTCAATGACGTCGATGTCGCGCTGGTGGATGCCGAGCAATCCGTCGCCCTCGATCCGCACAACATCATTGGGCTGCTCGAACGTGGGATCATCTATCGCATGAAGAAGCGTGACAATGATGCGCGGCAGGACTGGCTGCGGATCATTCAGATCGCTCCGGATTCGGAAGCAGGTAAGGCCGCGCGCACGAACATCGAGCGTATGGACGTGCTGCTCGAAGCCGAGGCGAAGGCAAACCAGTAATTAGAAGTCGAGATCGGCGTAAACCGGCGCCGGGGCGATGCCCGGCACGGTGTCGGCCAGCAGGCACCGGAAGCTGAACCGAGACTTGATGCGCACGTACCACTCCTTCGTCAAAGGATGCGTGGTCCACGGCACGTCGCCCGAATAGTCGATCAGCGACAAATGCGCCGCCGCGGCGAGGTCGGCGTAGCTGATGTCGTCGCCGGCCAGCCAGCTCCGCCGCTCCGTCAGCCAGGCGATGTATTGCATGTGGGTATGGATGTTCTCGCGTCCCGCCCTCAGCGCGCGCGAATCCGGCGCGGCGTTTTCGAAGAGGCGGCGGGTGAGTTTTTCGCCGGCAAGGTGCTGCGTGACGTCGCGATAGAACTTCTGATCGAACCATGCCGCGAGGCGGCGCGTTTCGGCCCGGTCTTTCGGCGTGCGGCCGAGGAGGTTGGTCTGAGGATAGGCCTCTTCCAGATATTCGCAGATCGTATTGGCGTCGCAGACGATGAACTCGTTGTCGTCGACCAGCACGGGCAGCTCGCCCGCGGGATTCAGCTCGAGCAGTTCGTCGGTGGGATTGAAGGGGTCGAGCGCGACTTCGGTGAACTGCAGCCGCTTCTCATGAAGCGCAAGGCGCACCCTGCGGGCTTGAGGCAAAAGCGTATGGTGATAGAGCGTGCGCGTGGTCATGGCGTGCCACGCTATTTAAAAGATCGGAGTGCCGCGAGCTAGGGTCTTACTTGCCGGCGGTGTTATAGATCGATTTGACCAGCTCGGTGAGGGTCACGCCGATCTTGTCGCCCGAGGTGATGACGACCTCGCCTTTCGCGATGAGCACGTCGTTGGCGAAGATTTCCACAGGATCGGAGGTCTTCTGTTCGAGCTCGACGACGGCGCCGCGGCCAAGCTTCAGGAGCTGGTTGACGCGCAGGTTCGCTTGGCCGAGGACGACGGAAATGTCGACGTCGACGTTGTAGATCGCCTGTTGCGAGTCTTCCTGGTCTTTATCGGCCATACATAATCACCCTGGGGTCACTATGTACCCACATAGGCCCGATTTCACCTTAAAGTTCCATTGGTTAAGAAGGGATTTAAGAGGCCGGCGCCGTGGTGCGCAGTTCCAGCGCCGCGGCCATCAGCTGCTTGGTGTAAGGGTCTTGCGGCGCCGAGAAAATCTGCTGGGACGGGCCGGATTCCCGCACCTTGCCATCCTTCATGACGATGACTTCGTTCGCGAGCGCCCGGACTACCCTTAGGTCGTGACTGATGAAGAGGTACGCCAGCGCGTACTTTTCCTGGAGCATGCGCAAGAGGTCGACGATTTGCGCCTGCACCGAAACGTCGAGGGCGCTGGTGGGCTCGTCCAGCATCAAGAACTTCGGCCGCAGCACCATGGCGCGCGCGATGGCGATCCTCTGGCGCTGGCCGCCGGAGAACTCGTGCGGATAGCGCTCGCGCATGGACAGGTCGAGGCCGACATCCTTGAGAGCGATGTCGACCCGCTCGCGCCGCTCTCCCGGCGAACCGATGTCGTGAACCGTAAGACCTTCGCCGACGATATCGCCGATGGTCATGCGCGGGCTGAGGGAGCCGAACGGGTCCTGGAAGACCACCTGCATGTCGCGGCGCAAGCTGCGCAGCTCCTTGCGCTTGAGCCCGTCGGTCCGCACGCCCTGGAACCGGATCGGCCCTTCGCTGGGAATCAAACGCAGAAGGGCAAGGCCCAGCGTCGTCTTGCCCGATCCGCTTTCGCCCACCACGCCCAGCGTATCCCCGGCCTTGACCGACAAGGTGACGCCGTCGACGGCTTTGATATGGCCGACCGTGCGGCGAATGACCCCGCGTTTGATGGGGAACCAGACCTTGAGATCGTCGGCCGCCATCACCTCCGGCGCGTGGACGACCGGCGCCGGCGGCGAGCCTTTGGGCTCCGCGGCGACAAGGTGCTTGGTGTAGCTGTGCTCCGGCGCGCGGAACACTTTCTCCACTTCGCCTTGCTCGACGATGAGCCCGTCCTTCATCACGCAGACGCGCCCGCCGAGCTTGCGGACGATGGCTAGGTCATGGGTGATGAAAAGCATGGCCATGCCGAGACGCCGCTGCAGATCCTTGAGCAGGTCCAAGATCTGCGCCTGGATCGTGACATCCAGCGCCGTCGTCGGCTCGTCGGCGATCAAGAGGTCGGGGCCGAGGGCGAGCGCCATCGCGATCATCACGCGCTGACGCTGTCCGCCCGACAGCTCGTGCGGCAAGGCTTTCAAGCGGGTCTCGGCCTCAGGCAGGCCGACGTCGCGCAGAAGCTCGATCACGCGCGCCCGTTTGGCGTCATCGTCCATGCCGCCGTGGACTTCGAGCACCTCGCCCACCTGCTTCTCGATATTGTGCAGCGGGTTGAGCGAGGTCATGGGTTCCTGGAACACCATCCCGACCCGATTGCCGCGGATCTCGCGCATCACGTCCTCCGGCGCGTTGATGATCTCCGCGCCTTTGAACTTGATGCTGCCTTTGGGATGGCGCGCGCGCGGGTAAGGCAACAGGCGCAGGATGGAGAGGGCGGTGACGGTCTTGCCGCTGCCGCTCTCTCCCACCAGCGACATGGTTTCGCCTTTGCGCAGCGTGAAAGACGCGGACTTGACGGCGGCGACCTCACCTCCGCCTTGGCCGAAGCTCACGGCGAGGTCCTCGATCTCGAGCAGCGGTGTATCGGTCATGCGAAGGTCTTACGCGGATCGAGGGCGTCACGGACGGCTTCGCCGACGAAGATCAGGAGAGTCAGCATGCCCGCGATGACGAAGAACCCGGTGAGACCCAGCCACGGCGCTTGCAGGTTCTCCTTGCCCTGACGCAACAGCTCGCCCAGGGACGGCGAGCCCGGCGGCATGCCGAGGCCGAGGAAGTCGAGCGAGGTGAGCGCGACGACGGCGCCGGAGATAATGAAGGGAAGGAAGGTGACGGTCGCCACCACCGCGTTGGGAAGGATGTGCTTGGCCATGACGCCGACGTCGTTCATGCCGAGCGCCTTGGCCGCCCGGACGTAATCGAGGTTCCGGGCGCGCAGGAACTCGGCGCGCACCACCGGGACAAGCGCGGTCCAGCTGAAAAGAAGAAGGACGAGCAGCAGCGTCCAAAATCCCGGCAGCACGATCGACGAGACGATGATCAGGATGAAAAGCTGCGGCAGACCGCTCCAGATCTCGATGAAGCGCTGGAAGGCAAGGTCCACCCAGCCGCCGAAATATCCCTGCACCGCGCCGGCGGCGACACCGATCAGGGTCGAGACCAACGTGAGCGCGATGGCGAAGAGCATGGACAGGCGGAAGCCGTAGATCAGGCGGGCGAGCACGTCACGCCCCTGATTGTCCGTGCCGAGCCAGTGGCGCGCCGATGGCGGCGCGGGCGCGGGCTGTCCCAGGTTGAAATCGATCGTGCGGTAGTCATAGGGAATCAGCGGCTCGATCATCCAGCCTTCGGCGTTTACGAGGTCGCGCAGGTAGGGATCGGTGTAGTCGGCCGGGGTTTCAAACACACCGCCGAAGGTCGTCTCGGGATAATCCCGGATCACCGGGGCATAGAGCTCGCCCTTGAAGCTGATCAGCAAGGGCCGGTCGTTGGCGATGAATTCCGCGAACAGGCAGATCACGAACAGGACGGACACGATAATCAGCGACCAAAAGCCCCGGCTGTTGGCCCGGAAGTTGGCCCACCGGCGCCGATTGATGGCCGACATGCGTTGCGCCAGGCTGCTCATGTGGCGCGCGCCTCGAAATCGATGCGCGGATCGACCACGTGATAGGCGAGGTCGCTGATGAGATTCAACAGGAGCCCGATGATGCTGAACACATACAGCGTCCCGAAGATGACCGGGTAATCGCGGTCGATGATCGCCTGGTAACCGAGCAGCCCGAGGCCGTCGAGCGAGAAGATCACCTCGATCAGCAGTGATCCGGTGAACAGCATCCCCACGAGCGTGGCGGGAAAGGCGGCGATGACGATCAGCATGGCGTTGCGGAAAACGTGTCCATACAGCACGCGGCGCTCAGTCAGCCCTTTGGCTTTGGCGGTCAGCACATACTGCTTGTTGATCTCCTCCATGAAGGAGTTCTTGGTCAGCATGGTCAGCGAGGCGAACCCTCCGATCACCATGGCCGAGACGGGAAGGGCAAGGTGCCAGAGGTAATCTAGGATTTTTCCGCCCGTGCTGAGCTGCTCCCAGTTCTCCGACGTCAGACCGCGCAACGGAAACCAGTTGAGGTAGCTGCCGCCGGCGAACAGCACGATCAGGAGGATCGCGAACATGAAGCTCGGCACCGCGTAGCCGATGACGATGGCGTAGGACGTGGCGATGTCGAAGCGGCTGCCGTCGCGCACCGCCTTGGCGATCCCCATCGGGATCGAGACCAGATAGATGATCAGGGTCGACCACAGACCCAGGGAGATCGAGACCGGCATTTTCTCCAGGATCAGATCCCCCACGTCGATGGTGCGGTAGAAGCTTTCCCCGAGATCGAAGGCCACGTAGTTCTTCATCATCAGGAAATAGCGTTCGTGCGGCGGCTTGTCGAAACCGAACTGCCGCTCGATCGACTTGACGAACTCCGGGTCCAGGCCCTGGGCGCCGCGGTAGGCGCTGGCCGAACTGCCGGCCGCCGCGCGGGCCACATCGCCGCCGCCCGACAATCCGCCGCCGTCGAGGCCGCGGACCTGGGCCAGGACGCGCTCCACCGGCCCGCCGGGAGCGACCTGGACGATCAGGAAGTTAAGGGTGATGATGCCGAACAGCGTCAGCGGAATAAGCGCAAGCCGGCGAAGGATATAAGCAAACACGGTCGGCGGGGTTCCCGTCGTTAGGTCCGGCGCCGGCGCAGCAGCACGGCCGCAATGCCGGCGAGGGCCAGGGCTATGGCTATCATAACCCACATCCCAGGGCCTTTGTCTCGGGGCGCGTCCTCACTTTCCGCGGAAGCGGGCGCCCTCGCGGCCGGCGCCGTGTCGGTCCACCACAACGCAATCGCCGCCTCGCCGATCTGCCCTAACCCGAGCGCGGGATGGACCTCGGGGTGCTTCAGCTTGTCCCACACCGCGAACCAGGCTGCCGGCGCGGCATAGCGCAGCACCTGATAGTGATTGAAGGTCAGGACACGATCGAGGGCCCGTGTGGCGGTGGTGACCTCTTCATAGGTCTTCGCCTGAACGATGTGCTCGATCAGGGCGTCGATCGCCGGATCCTTGATGCCGGAATAGTTGGCGCTTCCCTTCCGGTCGGCCGCCGTCGCGCTGAGCTGGTCGCGCAATTCGCTGCCCGGCGTCAGCGTCGTCGTCATGCCGATATAGATGGCGTCGTAATCGAAATCGTTCACGCGGTTTGCATACTGGGCCGTATCCACAAAGCGGATGCTCGCCTCGATACCGATGCGCTTCATGTCCTGAACCCACGGCGCGAGCACGCGTTCGAGGCTCGGTTGCACCGAGGTGATTTCGAAAGCGAGCGTTTGGCCGTCCTTGACGCGCCTTCCGCCCTCGACTTTCCATCCGGCCGCATCGAGAAGGGATGCGGCCTTGTTCAGATTCTCGCGGCTGGGGCCGTTGCCCTGCGTCGTCGGCTGCGTGAACTCCGTCGTGAACAAGTCCGGCGGCAGCGTGTCCTTGAAAGGCTCCAGGAGTTTCAGCTCCTCGGGGCTCGGCAGTCCTTTCGCCTCCAGCGGTGAGCCTTGCCAATAACTGCGCAGGCGTGCGTAGAGGCCGTGCTGAATGGTTTTATTGAGCGATTCGAAATCAAAGGTGAGGTTGATGGCTTCGCGCACGCGCCGGTCCTGGAACATGGGGCGGCGCAAATTGACATTAAGGGTCGTCACGTCGAGGGGCTGAATGCTCGGCACCTCGAGCTTCCTCACCCGCCCTTCTCTGAAGGCCGGGAAGTCGTAACCGGTGGCCCAGCGGGCAGCCAACGCCTCGCGCGTAAAATCATAGTTGCCGGTCTTGAAGGCTTCGAACTGGACATCGTCATCGCGGTAGTACTCGTAGCGGACGTACTCGAAGTTATACATTCCCCGCGTGACCGGAAGGTCCTTGGCCCAGTAGTCAGGCAGGCGCTTGTAGCGCACGAACCGCCCGACCTCGAAGGAATCGATGGTGTAAGGCCCGCTGCTCACGGGGATATCGAGCGTCGTGGCTTCGAAATCGCGTCCCTTCCAATAGGCCTCCGAAAGGATCGGGAACTCGCCGAGCAGCAGAGGGACCTTCGCATTCTCGGCATTCTTGATCGTGAAGCGGACCGTCCGCGGATCGATCACCTCACCCTTTTCGACATCGGAATAGACGAAGCGATAGACCGGGATCGCTTTGGTGATGAGCGTGTTGAAACTGAACAGGACGTCGGAAGCGGTGATCGGCGAGCCGTCGCTGAAGCGCGCGCCGTCCCGCAGCACGAATTGCACCCATGAGCCGTCCTGCGCGATCTCGATGGTCTGCGCGATCAGGCCGTAGCGCGAGTACGGCTCGTCGAGGCTGCCCGACATAAGAGAATCGTGCATGAGCGTTATGGCGCCGTAGGCCTGCGCGCCCTTGATGGTGAAGGGATTGAAGGTGTCGAACGTCAGGAAGGCTTCGTTCGACTGCACGAATTCTCCGGTCTTCGGCGCATTCGGGTTCACATATTCGAAATGCGTGAAGTCCGGCCCGTATTTGGGCTCGCCATAGAGTGCGACCGCCGGCACGGGTTTGCCGCGCGTCGCGGCCGATGACGGCGCCGTGATGGTCATCAAAGCCGATAACGCGACGGAGATGGAAGAGAGTGCAATGCGAACTGACACGGTCGACGTCCTTTGAGCGTTCTTAGGTCCGGCGTCTCCGGGCGATGAACAGCCCAAGCGCGATGATGACGAGGAGTCCGAGCGCGAGACCCCATCGCGCGTCACCGCCGCCGGCCGCGGCCGGTTGGGACGCGGTTGCCGGCGTGGCCGCGCTGGCCGATGCGGCCCACCATAAGACGATGGGCGTTTCTCCGAGCCCATCGGAAAACTCGCCCATCATGCCCAGCCCCAAAGGAGGCGTCTTCTCAGGCGCGGCCAGTTTCGTCGTCCAGTACGCATAGCGCTCGGTCGGCGCCGTGTACGTGAGCAACTGGTAGTGATTCCAGGTCAGCACACGATCCAACGCCTTGGTCGCGGCAGTGACATCTTCGTAGGTGGAGGCGGCGACGATCTTGTCGATCAGCGCATCGACCACCGGGTCCTTCACGCCGCTCAAGTTGTTCGCGCCGGAAACATCGGCGACGGCCGAGCCCCAGTTTTCCCGTTGCTCCGGACCCGGCGTCAGGTCGTTGCGCGGAAAGACGACGACGGTTGCGTCGAAATCGAAGCTATTGAGGCGGTTGATGAACTGCGAGGTGTCCACCATGCGCAAGGAGGCCTTGATCCCAAGTCTCTCCAGATTTTGGGTGAACGGAAGGAACACGCGTTCCGTCCCCTGCTGGCGGATCAGGAACTCGAAGGTGAAGGGTTGACCGGTTTTCGCATGGATCAGGGCCCCATCCTTCAGAACCCAGCCGGCCGCTTCCAGCAGTTCGCGCGCCTTCAATAGATTGTCGCGCAGATTGCCATCGCCTTTGGTGACGGGGTGGCTGAACTCCGTCGTGAACACCTCATCGGGCACTTTGCCGCGGAACGGTTCGAGCAGGGCGAGTTCCGCTTCGCTTGGGAGGCCTGTCGCTTCCAGCGGCGAGCCCTGCCAGTAGCTGCGCGAGCGTACATATTGGCCGTAGAACAAGCTGGCGTTCAGCGATTCGAAGTCGAAGGCGTAGCCCAGCGCTTCGCGCACACGGCGATCCTGAAACAGCGGCCGGCGCAGGTTGAAGTACACCGGCTGGGCGCCCTTCGGCAGGATGTCGGGCACCTCCATCTTCTTCACGCGCCCGTCGCGCACGGCGGGGAAATCGTAGCCCGTCGCCCAGCGCCGCGCCGTCACTTCGCGCAGGTAGTCATAGCCGTTGGTCTTGAAGGCCTCGAATTCGACGTCGTCGTCCAGGAAATATTCGAAGCGGACGCGGTCAAAGTTGTTGAGGCCGCGATTCACGGGCAGATCCTTGCCCCAATAATTCTCGTCACGGCGATAGACGAGGTACTTGCCCACCTCGAAGCTGTCGATGACATACGGCCCGTTGGTAACCGGGATATCGAGCGTCGTTGCCGAGAAGTCGCGGCCGCTCCACCAGGCCTTGGACAGAACCGGCAAGAACTTCGCCAGAAGGAAAGGAAGCTTGCGGTTGTCCGTCGTTTTGAAAACGAACCGCACCGTACGCGGATCGCGAATTTCGGTCTTGGCGACGTCCGCATACATGCTGCGGTACCGCGGCACCGCATCCTTGACCAGGATATCGAAGCTGAATACCACGTCCTCGGCGGTGACCGGTGACCCGTCCGAGAATTTGGCTTCCGGCCGGATGACGAACTCGATCCATGAATTATCCGGAGCCACTTCCGCCGTCTGTGCAATCAGGCCGTACACGGACGCCGGTTCGTCCTGGCTCGACGTCATCAGCGTGTCGTAGAGCAACAACTCCAGTCCATGCGCTGAAGCGCCTTTCACCGTGTAAGGATTGAAGGTGTCGAAGGTCAGGAACGCTTCATTGGCCTTCGTGAAGGTCCCGCCCTTCGGCGCGTTGGGATTCGCATAGTCGAAGTGGGTGAAGCCCGGCCCGTACTTAGGCTCGCCGTAAAGGGCAAGGCCGTGGACGGGCTTTCCGGTGACGATGGCGTGCGCGGGAGGTCCGCTCAGCGCCAGAACGGCGGCAAGCGCTGCGGTGAATCCGCGCATGGTCATACCGTTCTACTTGCCGGCCTTGCGCGCGGCGTCCACTTTCGCCGCCTTGGCGGGATCCAGCCACCACGTGGTCAAGTCGGGGCCTTGCAGCGGTATTTTCGAGGGATGGCCGAACTTGTTCCAGTACGCGTGCCGAATTTGGCCCGCCGTCAGTTCGGGAACCGCATACCAGTTCCAAAGCAACACGCGGTCGAGCGCGCGCGTATGCGCGACCAGGCTCTCCCGGGTGGGCGCAACGATCAGCGCTTCGACGATCTCGTCGATCACCGGATTTTTTATGCCGCCCCAATTGCGGCTGCCCGGCCGGTCCGCCGCTGCGGAGCCCCAGAATTCGCGCTGCTCGTTCCCGGGCGAGATGCTTTGCCCCGGAATACCAATGATCATATCGAAGTCGAATTCGTTGAGCCGGTTGATCGCCTGCGTCGTATCGATCATGCGCAGCGTACCCTTGATGCCTAACCGCTCGAGGTTCTGAAGGTACGGCGAAACCCAGCGCTCGATCCCGGGCTGCCAGATCGTGAATTCGAAAGTGAATTGTTCGCCGGCCTTGTTGGTCAGCACGCCGTTCTTCACTTCCCATCCCGCCTTCGTCAGCAGGTCTCTCGCCTTCAGCAGATTGTCGCGCAGGCTCCCGGTCCCGGTCGTGCGCGGCGGCTCGAACGGCTTGGTGAAGACCTCCTCGGGAATCTTGCCTTTATACTTGGATAGGATGGCGAGCTCTTCGCCTTGGGGCAGACCCGTCGATGCCAGTTCCGACCCCTGGAAGTAACTAGCCATAGGCGCGTACTGGCCATAGGCGATGGTTTTGTTCAGCGAATCGAAATCGAAAGCGAGCGCCATGGCCTGACGAACGCGGATATCCTGAAATTTCGGACGGCGCAGGTTCATCACGAACCCTTGGGCGTTGTCCGGAAGTTTGTCGCGGAACTCCTCTTTCATCATCAGGCCGGCATCGATGACTTTTTGATCGTAGCCCGTCGCCCAACGCAGCGCCGTGTTCTCGGCGATGTGGTCGTATTGATAGGCCTTGAACGCTTCGAATGCGACCTGGTCGTCGCGATAATAATCGATGCGGATTTCGTCGAAGTTGTGAGTGCCTTTGGTCACCGTGAGATCTTTGCCCCAGTAGTTCGGATCGCGGCGCCACACGACGAAGCGGCCTTGTTCGAAGCTCGCGATCTTGTAAGGGCCGGATCCGACGGGAATATCGAGAGTGGTGTTTTCGATCCCGCGCTTCTCCCAGAAGGCTTTGCTGATGACCGGCAGGTCGCCCAGGATCATCGGCAGTTCGGCGTTATTGCCGTGCTTGAACGTGAATCGGACTTTGCGCGGGCCGGTCTTCTCGACCTTGGCGACGTCGCCCCAATAGAGCCGGTAGAGCGGAAGGCCTTTGCTCATCAGCGTCTCGAAGCTGAAGATCACATCCTCGGGCGTGACCGGCTTGCCGTCGTGGAATTTCGCCTCGGCGCGCAGCGTGTACTCAAGCCACGTATTGTCCTGCGCAAGCTCCATGGTCTCGCAGAGAAGGCAGTACACTGCGGACGGTTCGTCCGCGCCCCGGACGATCAGCCCTTCGTTGAAGTAACCGCTAAACCCGAGGTAGGTGAGGAGGCCCGCCGGCGTACCCTTCACCGAAAAGGGATTGAAGGTGTCGAACGTCGATAAGCCCGGTAGCCGCAATGTGCCGCCTTTTGGCGCGTTCGCATTGACATAGTCGAAGATCTCATTCGGACCGTATTTTGCCTCGCCGTGCATCGCCAGCGCATGAACGGGTTTGCCGCGCACCACCGCCTGTGCCGGCGTCGCGGCGAGCGCGGCCAGCGCCGCACCAATGACTGCAAGCATTCGGCTCATCCTCGGTCCTCCTCGTGAAGCGCTTGAAGGTGCGGCTCAACCGCGAAGCGCTGCAAGCGCCGCCGCATGAACCCGGGCGTCGCCGCAGGCCAGCACCTGGCCATGAACGGTCGTCTCCGACTCTAGGGCCAACGGGTTTCCATTCCAATCGGTGATGCGTCCACCGGCCCCTTCCAGGACCGGCACGACAGCCGCGTAATCATGTAACTTGAGCGCCGCCTCGCACGCGATGTCGGTCCAGCCCGAGGCCACCATCGCGTAATGATAGCAATCGGTCCCGCCGAACCTCGTTTGGCGGACGGCGGCTTTCAGGCGGTTGAAAGCAGGCCCTTCGTCGGCCGAAAATCCATTCGCCGAGGTCGCGTAGAGGGCTGCCTGCGCCAGCGCGGGGCAGGAACGAGCCCGCGCCGGTGCGCCATTCATGGTCGTCGGCAGATGGGCGCCTCCCAGCCATCGTTCCTTCAATGCGGGGTGGTTGATGCACCCGAGGTAGGGCGCCGCCCCTGTCCCCGTGCGCCGCCATAGGCCGATCAGCGTTCCGAACAGCGGAACGCCATTGATGAATGATTTCGTCCCGTCGATGGGATCGAGGATCCAAAGCCACTCCGCGTCGAACCGCTCGATGCCGTGTTCTTCGCCGACGATCCCATGATCGGGAAATGTTTTCGCGATCGCTTCGCGCAGCGCCGCTTCGGCATTGCGGTCGGCGATGGTGACGGGCGTCGCGTCCGACTTCGCGTCGATCGCGATATTGCTGCGGAAGTGCGAAAGACAGATCGCCCCGCTCAGGTCGGCGAGGCGATGAAAAAGGGCGACGCAGGTCTCTGTGAAACCTTCGTCGCCCATATCCAAGGTAAAACCGGTTATTTCGCCGGCGCGGCTTCGGCCGGAGCGGCTTCCGCAGGCGCGGCTTCAGCCGGAGCTTCGGCCACTTGCGGCAGCGGCGGCGCGTTCGGCGTGTTGTCCATAAGGAACTTGATGACCGCGGCGCGCTCTTCGGCCTTCTTGAGGCCGGCGAAGTTCATCGTGCCTTTCGGCGCGAGGCGCTTGGGGTTCTCCAGGTAGTCGTCCAGCTTCTCGTAGGTCCAGTTGCCGCCGATACCGCGCAGCGATTCGCTGTACTTGGCGAAGTTCGGATCGCCCGCGACAGTACGGCCCACCACGCCATGCAGGCTCGGGCCGGTCATCGGCTTCGCGTCCGCCGCCACGGTGTGGCAGGAGGTGCACTTGCGGAAGCCGGCGCTGCCGTCCTCGGCCGAAGCCAGCGCGATCATCGGAATGATGTTCGGGCGCTGGGCTTCTGCACCAGAATCCGCGGTCGCGACCGCCGCGACTTCAGGCACTTCCACCGGGTAGCCGAAGTTTTCCACGGTTTGTTCTTCCGGCATCACCAGCCCGCCGATGATGTTCACGCCCAGAACCGCCAGGAACGCGAGCCAGAAGGCGCTTACGACGGCCTGGAACGTCCGGTTATCGAGAAAGCTCATATAAAAGGTCCCCGCGTCAGAATTTGCGCCCTGAATAATCGGTCTAAGGCCAAATCTCAATACGAATCAACGGTCCAGACGTTGTTTTGGAACACCGCGGAACGGCCCATAACCTCTTGGAACCAGGGCATTAGTCCTGTATGCCCTAGCGCCTCATCCGATCGGTAACGAGACCTTCGACGCCCATGCCCGCTCTGATCGTCATCCCCGCGCGGCTCGCCGCCACCCGCCTTCCGAACAAGCCGCTGGCCATGATCGGCGACGCGCCCATGATCGTACATGTCTGGCGCCGGGCGGTTCAGGCCAACGCCGGGCCGGTCATTGTCGCCGCCGGCGATCAGCCGATCGTCGATGCGGTCAAAGCGGCCGGGGGCGAGGCGGTGATGACGGACCCTGCGCTGCCCTCGGGCAGCGACCGTGTGCATGCCGCCGCCGAGATCTACGACCCGCACGGCAAATTCGATGTGGTCGTCAACGTGCAAGGTGATCTTCCGACGCTCGAACCCAAGCTCGTCGCCGCGTCGGTCACCCCGCTTGCAAATCCCGTCATCGACATCGCGACCGTGGTCGCGCGCATCACCGTGCAAGAGGAGCTGAACGACAATGCGGTGGTGAAGGCCGCGCTGTCGCTCGAACCGGGCGCCACCGTCGGCCCGGCCCTCTATTTCAGCCGCAATCTCATCCCCTCGGGGCCCGGCGATCATTACCACCATATCGGCATCTACGCCTTCCGCCGCGCCGCGTTGCGGCGTTTCGTCACCTTGAAGCCGACGGTCCTGGAGGTGCGCGAGCGGCTCGAGCAGCTGCGCGCGATCGAGAACGGCATGCGCATGGCTGCAGCCCTGGTCGATACGATCCCGCTCGGCGTCGATACCCCGGCCGACCTCGAGCGTGCGCGGCGCCTGCTCGGCTTCTAACGATGGCGAAAAACCTTCGCGCCGGTAACGCGATCGCGTTCCAGGGGATGCCGGGCGCCTATTCGCATCTGGCCTGCCTCGCCCAGTTCCCGCGCATGGACGTGCTGCCCTGCGCGCAGTTCGAAGACGCGTTTATCGCCGTGCAGAAGGGCCGCGCGCGGTTGGCCATGATCCCGGTGGACAATTCCTTGGCCGGGCGCGTGGCGGACATCCACCGCCTGCTGCCGCACTCGGGGCTGCATATCGTCGGCGAACACTTCGAGCGGGTGAACCATCACCTGCTCGCCATTCCCGGCGCGAGCCTGAAGACGGTGAAGACCGTCTATAGCCATGTGCACGCTCTCGGCCAGTGCCGCGACTTTCTGAAGAAGAAGAAGCTCGAGGCGGTGGTCGCCGCCGATACCGCCGGCGCCGCGCGCGACATCGCCGAGCTGGATGATCCGACCGTCGCCGCGATCGCCTCGAAGCTCGCGGGCAAGATTTATGGCCTCAAGTCGCTGGCCTCGAACATCGAGGACGCCGACCACAACACCACGCGCTTCCTCATCATGGCGCGCGAGGCCGCGCACGTGCGGCCGAAGAAAGGCGTCAGATATGTGACCTCCCTGGTGTTCCGCGTGCGTAACGTGCCGGCGGCGCTTTACAAGGCGCTCGCGGGCTTCGCCACCAACGGCGTCAATATGACCAAGCTCGAGAGCTATATGGTCGGCGGTCACTTCGCCGCGACCCAGTTCTACGCCGATGTCGAAGGCCATCCCAACGACCGGTCGCTCAAGCTCGCGCTTGAGGACCTTCGCTTCTATTCAAAGGAAGTGAAGGTGCTCGGCGCTTATCCCGCCCATCCGTTCCGTTCGGAATGATCACCCTTCGTCCCGCCACCCTTCGATCAGCCAGCGTGAAATCGACGAGCGGTGGGGCAGAAGCAGTGTGCCCGGACCGCTTTCGGCGGCACGCACTTCCTCGCGGGTGAACCAGCGGCAGTCTTCCAGCTCCCGGGAATCGCGCTGGATGTCGGTGGACAGCGCTTCGCCGCGAAAGCCCAGCATTAACGACGAGGGGAAAGGCCACGGTTGCGAGGCCATGTAGCGCACCGCGCCCACCTTGACGCCGGTTTCCTCCGCCACCTCGCGCCGGACGGCGTTTTCGATATCCTCGCCCGGCTCCACGAAGCCGGCGATGGTCGAGTACTGACCCGGCCGCCATTCGGCTTTGCGTCCAAGCAGGCATTTGTCGCCGTGCGAGATCAGCATGATCACGGCCGGATCACTGCGCGGAAAGGTGCGGTGGCCGCAGCGCGCATCGACACAGCTGCGGCTGTGACCGGCCTCGGTCGGGCGCGTCCGCGCGCCGCAACGGCTGCAGAACGGATGATTGAGGTGCCAGATCGCCATCGCGCGGGCGTAGACCGCAAGCGAGGCCTCCTGCGCCGCCAGGATGGTCGCGAAGTCGCGCAATCCCGCGAAACTGCACGCAATGCCCAGGTCCGGCGGCTCCGCGCCGCCCAGCGCCAGCGCGAACCATGGCGTCTCCTCCGCAAGTCCCAGGAAGATCGTATCGCCGGAAAGCCGCGCAAGAATATCGGGGCCGAAGTGCAAGGGCTTCAACGCCGCATCGACCGGATGAAGATCCTTCCACACCGGCAAGACCCGCGCCCTCGCGCTGTTCGCCAGCGCGCTGACTTCGGCCTCCTTGCCGCGCAGATGTTCGGCGCGGTCGATCGGCGATTGCGTGAACGTGAGCGGCATGGTCAGGCGCGGTGGTACGGATGGCCTGCCAATATACTCTGCGCGCGGTAGACCTGCTCGGCCAGCATGGCGCGCACCAGCATATGGGGCCAGGTGAGGGCGCCGAAGGAAAGGACGAAGTCGGCTTTCCGGCGAACCGTCTCGTCGAGACCGTCGGCGCCGCCGATGACGAACGCGACAGTACGCACCCCATCGTCGCGCCACCGGCCGAGGCGACTTGCAAAAGCATCGCTGGTTTCGGTGCGGCCGCGCTCATCGAGCGCGACCATTCGCGCGCCCGCGGGCACGGCCGCCAGCAGGGCTTCGCCCTCGCGCGCCTTGCGCGCCGCGACCGCCAGCTCCTTCTTGATCTCGATTTCCTTCAGGTCGACGCGCCATGGCAGGCGCGCACGGTAGCTTTCATAAAGATCCCGCTCCGGCCCGGGCTTGGCCTTGCCCACCGCGGCGATGACGATATGGAGCGCGCCCGTGCTCAGGAGCGTTTCGCGGATTTCTTCGACGGCGCGGGTGAGGACCAGATGCGTTCGATCTGATAGAAGGCGCGCACCTCCGGCCTGAACAGATGGACCACCACGTCGCCGGCGTCGATCAACACCCAGTCCCCGTGTTTCTCGCCTTCGGTCTGCGCCTTTATGCCGACCTCGCGCAAGGCCTCGACCAGGTGTTCGGCCATGGCCGAGACCTGACGCGCCGACGTGCCCGATGCGATGATCATGCGGTCGGCGATGGAGGTCTTTCCAACGAGATCGATGGTGAGAATGTCCTGCGCTTTGTCGTCGTCAAGCGAGGCGAGGATGGCGCCGACCATGGAGTCCAGATTTGGGGTCTTTGCGTCGGGCGAGTCTTGGTTCTTCGGGATGGTCGTCTCCTTAGTCTTTCGCGGCGTTGTTGCGGATGGCGGTCGCCGACGCCGGATGGCGCCGCATCGCGACATAGGTCCACACCGGAAGGGGCCGGCTCCAGAAGCGGTGCAGGCCGATCCGGTTGAACCGGCGCGCCGCCGCGCCGGCCAGCGCTTTATAAGAATAAGGACTGCGGTCGAAGACCGCAACGCGACAGGCTCTAAATATCTGCGTCCAGCGCCACCATCGCCGCACCTGCACCAGGTTGTCCGAGCCCATCAGCCAGACGAAGGCGATATTCGGATAACGCGCGGTGAGAAGGGCGAGGGTACGCGCAGTGCGTGTCGTGCCGAGGCGCCGTTCCACGTCGGTCGCGAGGATTTTGGGATGCGACGCGATTTGCCGGGCGCGGGCGAGGCGTTCGTTCAGGGTGCCCATCTCCCGGCTGCTTTTCAGCGGGTTCTGCGGACTGACCAGCCACCAGACTTGATCGAGGCGCAGATGCTTGAGGGCTTCCAGGCTGAGGTGGCGGTGGCCGTCGTGGGCGGGATTGAACGATCCGCCGAGCAACCCGACCCGCCGCCGGCGCCTGTCGCCGAACGGGGGGATGTCACGACCGAATTTGGCCGTCACCGCGCACCTTGTATTTGAAGGTGGTGAGTTGCTCGACGCCCACGGGACCGCGGGCATGCATCTTGCCGGTGGCGATGCCGATCTCCGCGCCCATGCCGAATTCGCCGCCGTCGGCGAATTGGGTCGAGGCATTGTGCATGACGATGGCGCTGTCGAGTGCATCCATGAACCGCTCCGCCGCCGCCTTATCCTCGGTCACGATCGCTTCGGTATGCTCCGAGCCGTGGGTGAGGATGTGTTCCAGGGCCTCGTCGAGGTTCTTGACCGCCTTCACCGACAGGATCGCGTCGAGATATTCGGTGTCCCAGTCTTCGGCGCTCGCAGGCTTCACACGCGCGTCGAGCTTCTGGATTTTGGCGTCCCCGCGCAGCTCGCAGCCGGCCTTGGCCAGATCGTCGAGGATCGGCGGAAGGATGCGCGCCGCGACGCCTTCGTCGACGAGCAGCGTTTCGGTCGCACCGCAGATCCCGGTGCGCCGCATCTTGGCGTTGAGCACGATCTTGCGCGCTTTGGCGGGGTCGGCCTTTTCGTGGATATAGGTGTGACACAGCCCGATCAGGTGCTGGAAGGTGGGCACGCGGGACTCGCGCATCACGCGGTCCACCAGCGATTGCCCGCCGCGCGGCACGATGACGTCGATGTACCTGGTCATCGTCAGCATCTCGCCCACCGCGGCCCGGTCGGTCGTCGGCACCATTTGAATGGCGGTGAGCGGCAGGCCCGCCGCGTTCAGTCCGACGTGCAGACAGGCGAGAATCGCCCGCGACGAATGGAAACTCTCCGAGCCGCCGCGCAGGATGCAGGCGTTGCCCGCCTTCAGGCACAGCCCGCCGGCGTCGGCGGTCACATTGGGACGAGACTCATAGATGATGCCGATGACGCCAAGCGGCGTACGCACGCGCTGAATGACAAGGCCGTTCGGCCGCGTCCATTCGGACATCACGGCGCCCACCGGATCGGCAAGGGCGGCGATCTCCTCCAACCCTTTCGCCATCGCCGCGATGCGCGAGTCATTGAGCTCCAGGCGATCCATCAGCGCGGCGGAGAGGTTCTTCGCCCGCGCGGCCTCCATATCCTTGGCGTTCTCGTCTTTGATCTTCGCGGCCTCCGCGCGGATCGAGGCGGCCGCCGCCAGCAGCGCCTCGTTCTTGGTCTCCGTCGCCGCGTTCGCCAGAACCCGGCTTGCGGCGCGCGCATTGCGGCCGATCTCGGCCATCACTCTCGAAATGTCCTGCGCCTGCGCGTCCATCCTCAGAATCCGACCACAAGATCGTCGCGGTGAATGACCTCGCTGCGGCCCCGGTAGCCCAGGATCTTCTCGATGTCCTCGGACTTGTGGCCCTTGATCAGGCGCATGTCCGAGGCCGAGTAGGCCGACAGGCCCTTGCCGACGATCTGTCCGTCTTTGGTGCGCACCTCGACCGCATCGCCGCGCTCGAAATCGCCGAAAATATCCGCGACGCCCGCCGGCAGCAGGCTCTTGCCGGTTTTCAGGGCGGTGACGGCGCCGTCGTCCACCGAAATGCTGCCCCGGGTCTGGACGTTGCCGGCGATCCAGCGCTTGCGCGCGGTGCGCGGCTCGGCCGCCGGCAGGAACCACGTGCAGCGTCCGCCGTCCTCCAGGGCGGTCAGAGGATTCATCGGCTTTCCAGGCGCGATGGCCATCCGGCAGCCGGCCGCCATGCAAATCTTCGCCGCCATGATCTTGGTGACCATGCCGCCGGACCCGACCCCGGTGGTCGTGACGCCCGCCATGCCTTCGATCTGCGGCGTGATCTCGCGCACTTCGGGCACCAGGACGGCGTCCTTGTTGAGCCGGGGATCTGCGGTGTAAAGGCCGTCGATATCGGACAAGAGGACGAGCGTGTCGGCGCTGATCATCTGTGCGACCCGGGCCGCGAGCCTGTCGTTGTCGCCGAAACGGATTTCCGCCGTGGCGACGGAATCATTTTCATTGATGACCGGAATGGCGCGCAGGCTGAGCAAGGTGTCGAGCGTATTCCGTGCGTTCAGGTAACGCCGCCGGTTCTCGGTGTCGTCGATCGTCACCAGCACCTGGCCGACCGTGATGTTGTGGCGATCGAGCGAGCTTTGATAGGCGTGCGTGAGCCGCATCTGCCCCGTTGCCGCCGCGGCCTGCTTCTCCTCGAGGCGGAGTTTGCGCCCGCGCATGCCGAGAGGGCCGCGTCCGATGCCGATCGCGCCCGAGGTCACGATCACCACTTCCTGGCCGCGGGCATGGGCCGCCGCGATGTCGTCGCAGAGCGCATCTAGCCACGCCTGGTGCAGCGCGCCGCTCTCCTCGTTCACCAGCAACGCGGACCCGATCTTCACCACCAGGCGCTTGGCGCTCGTCACCGGCGATTTGGTCTGCGGCTCCATCTTGCTCATGGACGCCAGCCGCCGGGCTCGCGCGGGCCGTCCTCATCGTCTTCGCCCTCTTCCAGCTCCTCGGGACTGACATTCGGGTCGCGGGCTTTCTCGACGATCTTGGCCAGCGCGCGCAGCATCTCCTCGCGGCCTTCGCCCGAGACGCCCGAGAGAAGAACGGGCTTCTTCCGGCTCGCCTTCGCCAACGCGGCGCGTTTTTCTTCGCGTGTGTCCGGATCCAGCGCGTCCACCTTGTTGAGCGCGACGATCTCCTTCTTGCGGCCAAGGCCCGCGCCGTAGGCTTTCAATTCACCGCGCACGGTCTTGTATGCCGCCGCCACGTCTTCTTCCGTGCCGTCGACAAGATGCAGAAGCACCGCGCAGCGCTCGATATGGCCGAGGAACCGGTCGCCGAGGCCGGCGCCCTCGTGGGCGCCTTCGATCAAACCGGGAATATCGGCAATGACGAATTCCAGCTCGCCCACCTTCGCGACGCCAAGGTTGGGATGCAAAGTCGTGAAAGGATAATCGGCGATCTTCGGGCGGGCGCGGGTGACCGTCGCCAGGAACGTCGACTTGCCCGCGTTGGGCAAGCCGACAAGGCCCACGTCGGCGATCAGTTTCAAGCGCAGCCATACCCACGCTTCCGGCGCGATCTGGCCGGGGTTGGCGTAGTCGGGGGCCTGATTCGACGGGCCCTTGAAATGCGTATTGCCGAAACCGCCGTTGCCGCCGCGCAGCATCGTGATGCGGTCGCCGTCCTTGGAAAGGTCGGCGAGCACCTCTTCGCGGTCCTCCGAAAGGATCTCCGTTCCGACCGGCACCTTGATGACGAGATCGGCGCCGTCGCGGCCGGTGCAGTTCTTGCCCATGCCGTTTTCGCCGCGCTCGGCCTTGAAGTGCTGGTGATAGCGGAAATCGATCAGCGTGTTGAGGTTGCGCGCCGCTTCGAAGATGACGTCGCCGCCTTTGCCGCCGTCGCCGCCGTCGGGCCCGCCGAACTCGATGAACTTCTCGCGCCGGAATCCGACGCAACCGTTCCCGCCATCACCGGCTTTTATATAGATCTTGGCTTGGTCGAGAAATTTCATGGCGTCCTTATACCCGTTTCACGAGCCACTCGTCGCGTGTGAGCTCCAGTTCCACGCCCGGAATCTCCGCCTTTCGCGCAAGGCAGGGATGCAGTCCGCGGCCGGTCTCCACGAATCCAAGTTTCCGCAGCACCCGGCCGGACATCTCATTTTCGCGGTAGTGCTGCGCGCCCACGCCGGCAAGGCCCAGCCAGCCGAACCCGAAGCCGAGGATCGCCCGCGCCGCTTCCGTGGCGTAACCGAAGCCCCAGTAAGCCACCGCGATCCAGTAGCCGAGGGTGATCTGCCCGCGCTCGGCATTTTCGTGCAGCCCGACGCCGCCGATCAGGCGGTTGTGCAAGGTGATCGCAAATGGGTAGTGCGCGCCCGCCATGCGGCCGTCGTCGTGCTTGGAGATCCATTCCTCCGCGAGGCCCTGCGGATACGGGTACGGAATGCGCGCCAGATTGCGCGCCACCGCCCACGCGCCGATGAGTTCGCGCACGCGCGGCGCATCCCCGACGGCGAAAGGTCTCAGTGATAATCGTTCGGTTCTGATGCTCAATTCGACCATGTTTGCCCCCTAGGCAAAAAAAAAGAGACGGTTGCCCGTCTCTTTTTCGTCTCGGTATCACCGCCGGCAGATGCCGACGGGATGCATCTGCTGGGGCTAGCTCGCCTTGGCTGCCGACTTCGGCATCACGGATACGAACACGCGGCCCTTGGCGCCGGTCTTGAAGCTGACGTTGCCGTCAGTGAGCGCAAATATGGTGTAGTCCTTGCCCAGGCCGACGTTCTTGCCCGGGTGCCACTTGGTGCCGCGCTGACGCACGAGGATGTTGCCCGCGAGCACTTCTTCGCCGCCGAACTTCTTCACGCCGAGGCGTTTGCCGATCGTATCGCGGCCGTTCGAGGACGAGCCGCCGGATTTCTTATGTGCCATTGCCTAACTCCTAAACTTGAACGGGCGAGACCTGATCAGGCCTCAACCTTCTTTGCTGTCTTTTTCGCAGCCGCCTTCTTGGCCGGCTTTGCTTCGTCCTCGGCCTTCGCCTTCGGCGCAGCTTTCTTCGCGGCTTTCGGCGCCGCTGCCTTCTTTTCCTTTGCGGCCGCCGGCGTCGCCGTGACGGCAAGGCCGATGCCCATGTCGCTGATCTTCACCAGGGTGAGATGCTGACGGTGCCCGGTGCGGCGGCGATAGTGCTTGCGGCGGCGCTTCTTGAAGATGATCTTCTTCTCGTCGCGGAACTGGCGCACGACCACGCCCGCCACTTTGGCGTCGGCGATCGCGGGCGAGCCGATCTTGTCGCCGAGGGCGAGCACGGTGTCGAACACCACGGTTGCGCCGGCATCGGCATCCAATTTTTCCACGGCGATCACGTCGTCTTTCGCGACGCGATATTGTTTGCCGCCCGTCTTGATTACTGCGAACATGCTCGAACCTTAAAGCCAAACGAAAAGGGCGGCCTCAACTTACGGGCCGCGCCGGAGCGGGGTGAATATACCGCGGGCACAGCCAAGTCAATGGCGGCCGCCCGATTTATAAGGCGGCATCCGCGGTTTTTATGGAGCTCATTTGTTAAATATTAACAATGAGTTAGCGGAAGAGCCGGGTTCGGGCTGCGGTGCGTGCGCGAGGCCGGGAACGCATTCCCCGCGGCACGCGCCCGCCGGCGTGCGAAGGGCCTAGTTCATGGAAGGCTCCCACGCGCCCGAGTCTGGCCCTCCTCCCGACCGGCTCTCGCCCGCTACGATCGAACGTCTGACCAATGCCGCGCAGCTTCTGCGCAAGGCGGAAAAGCCCGTGCGCGTCCTGCGCGCGGTGGCGTGGGGGCCCGAAGTCGCCGAGCGCTTTTTCGCCGCGAAGGGCAAGGAGCTCCCCCAGGTCGCTTACACGCCCTTGGATGCGGCGCCGGTGCATGAAGCGCTGGCGGCGGCGCGCGGGCTGATCGACGGCGATGGCCCGGTGCAGGATTGGCTCCGCCGCTGCGCCGAAGTCATCGGCATCGCCGCCGACATGCTGGCGGGGATCGGCACCAGGCAGTTCCACATCCAATCGGTGCGGCTTTACGGCTCGCCGCAAGCCGACCTTCTTCAGTGCGACGTGCGCCCGCTCGATCTCGCCCGCATGCTCGATTACGTGCTGGGGTCGTTCCATAACCTCGACATCAACCTCGACGCCAAGGACGCGCGCAGTTTGACCGCGCAGCAGCTCGGCGCGCGCATGGGGACCATCCTCAACCGCCATTTCGGCGAATCCGCGCCGAAGATCGAGATCGTCGATCATCTCTCGTCGAACGCGCTCGCCGGCGCGCGTTATATCCGAGTCCGCAAGAACGCGCAGTTCTCCGACCGCGACGTCTCGCAGCTCGTGCAGCACGAGGCGTTCGTCCATATCGCGACGTCCTTGAACGGCGCGGCGCAAACCGCCTTTCCTTTCCTCGCCGCCGGTCACCCCGGCACCACGCGCACGCAGGAAGGCCTCGCCGTCTTCGCCGAGCTCATATCCGGCGCGATGGATCCGTCGCGCATGCTGCGCCTGGCCGATCGCGTGCTCGCGATCCAGATGGCGATGGACGGCGCCGACTTCATCGAGCTCTACCGGTTCTTCGGCGACCGCACGCACAACGAGTTCTCGGCCTTCGAGAACGCGCGCCGTATCGTGCGCGGCGGCATGGTCGAGGGCGGCGCGCCTTTCACCAAGGACTCGGTTTATCTCGAAGGTCTCGTGCGCGTGCACAATTTCCTGCGCATCGCCGTGCAGGAGACCCGCGTCGACGCGATCCGTCTCCTGTTCGCCGGCAAGATCGACATCGAAGACATGCCGGCGATCACGACTCTCGCTGCGCACGGCCTGTGCGTGTTTCCGAAATTCCTGCCGCCGTGGGCGAGGGACCTGCGCTTCCTCGTCTCGTACATTGCCTACTCGGCGTTCCTCAACCGCATGAACCTCGAACGCGTGCGTGACCACTACCGCGAGCTCCTGGCGCGCTGCGCTCCGGCGGTGGGCCCGGGGGTGAACGGCGGGGTCAATGGTCTCACCCCCGCAGCCGACGCCGAGCCTCCGGCGTAAAAACCGCGGAATTTCAGCAGATTACGGCGTGGTTATGCGGCTGAGCGGCCTGTTGCGGGCGACCTCTTCTTCGGTTAGGTTCCGCCCCTGCCAAAAACGGCCGCACCCCTTGTCTCATATATTGCGTGCGCCCTCGCGGAGAGGTGCCAGAGTGGCCGATTGGGCTGGTCTCGAAAACCAGTGAGCCCGCAAGGGTTCCGTGAGTTCGAATCTCACCCTCTCCGCCATTTCTTAAATATTTTCTTTTGTTTTCAAATAAATGGTGTATGGCGTGTTTCTCTACGCGCCATCCGACGCGCCATATGCAAAATGCTTCATAGTAACGGATCGTGCTCTGCGCGGGCGAAATGCAAAGGTCAGGGGCATTCACCCGCCCACCATGAAATCGCGATAATTGCCATCTTTAAGGGCCTGATGCGCCGCGCTTTTCGCGGTCGAATTATCGGCACCAGGTTTTTGGCGCTTGCCCAGGTTTAATGCGGGGGATCGGCAGCGGTCAGGTCTTCAATACGAGGTAAGCCGCGAACCAAATCGACGAAAGCGCGAAAAGAAACAGCCCCAGCAGACCTATATTCGCCATCAGTAGCCTAGTGGACCGCGACTCATTCTCGACTCTCATTGCCGCGAGGATGATCAGAAACGAGAAGAAAAGGCTGACGGTCACTGCCAATAGATAAAGCGCGAACCCCTTCCGTATCTCTCTACTCTCCCAGGCATCGGGCAAGATTGTTAGAAGAGCCACAAAAACGACGCCGATCCCGATACTCGATTGGTACGCGATCCCGGGGACGGTGCGCTTTATGTTCTTTGGGTCGATTTCCATTCCCACTCCCTCACCTCGCAGAGCGCCTATCGGCCCGTCGGATTGGGTACGCACTCAAAATGCAAGAGGCGGGGCAGACCTTTAGCTCTTATGTGGCCATCCCCACGCTTCGAAATGTTTGGACCATCCGCTTTGCAAATGCTCCTTCGCCCGGCGCTCCAGTACCTGTCCGTGCCTATTGCTTTGAGAGAGTAGCCAGAACACCCTGCGAGAGCCTCGCCTAAAGACTAGGGGAGCAGGGATACAGCCGGGCAGAGCCGTACGGAGTTGGGCAGCTAGGTCGTTTACCTGAGCCGCACTGGTCGTTTTTCGGTGAGTGTGATGGTAAATCACCAACGACTGTCCACGCTCCCAAAACCTAAGAATTTCGTCGCGGAATATATATTTACCGGCCTTCTGGTGGTGCTTAGGCACAGAAGACGTATCCAATCCATTATCTGGATCGAAGAAAATAAAATCGCACCCGGCAGTCTCACGTAAGCTGGCCTCGAGCCATTTCTCTCTATGACTTAACCGCTCGGCTGGTGAGCCACGCTGCGCGACGTCCGAAGTGATCGATTGTGAAAAGTAGCTCGTACCCTTCGGAAACAATCCTGCTTTGTTAACCGCGGATACTCTTCGGTTAGCCTTTCTCACCAAGCCGTCGAGCTTGTTGTGAAGTAAGGGGTCAAGCTCGGCGAAAGCAGAATCGCGAAGGTAGGAAACGTGTTTTCCGTCGTTGTTATGCGTCTCGTCCGGAAAAAAACACCACACGATTCCGAGTCTTATTGCGGGGCTCCCACGCGCACCGCATAAACGTCGCAGTAGGGCGTACTTTCCGTAGTCGCCGACATCTCCCACGTACCGATCTTGCATCTTATCTTTTCGAGATTTTCTTGTTCAAATCTTGGATCTGTCGCTCCAGATCAAGTTTGATTTTTTCGACGTCTTGCTTCGTCGTCGCGGATTGATCGATGGCACCTACACGCGACGAAAGCTGCTGTATTTGCGTCAGAAGCGCGCCTCGCTCCTTCTCAAAGTCTTCCTTTGAAATTGTCTTTTCAAGGACAAGCGTTGCTGGAAATGGCCTGGCGGATTGATACACAAAGAATCCGACGAGAATGAAGCTAAGCACGCTAAGCGACGCGGTAAACCACCGAGCCTCACGCAAAAACCTGCGTACTCCCAGTATGTGCCCATGCTTTTCAATGACCGCACGCCCGACGCGCTCATTTAGGAATGCGAATATCGCAACCAGAAACGCGCACGACGAAAGAGCTAAGGTTGCGGCACCGGAGAGCGCCGACCCCCACGGAACGCTTTCCTGGCCAAAGCGAGAGGAGAGCGCCACAACGGCGATCATCAGAGAGAAAAGACCGAACGATATTTGCGTGAAGGTAATGAACCGCGTGCTCAGATTTCGCATTTCTTCTTCAAATTCGACAAGCTTGGCCCCCGCTTTCGTGAAGAGAGCGCTCCGCAACTCATCGATCCCGTAGTCTTCCATCACCACCCGCTGTGGCGGGAAGGGATAAGTCTTCAGCAATGGGTCTTTACCCTTTTTTGCAACATCAAAGGGTGTGGTCTTTACAAAATCTATCAAGGCTATGCGGTCACCCGCGTAGAGCGTTACGGGCTTATCTGAAAGATTGTAGATCGGACAATACAAGTGGCCGACATATCCAGGATCTACCTGAGGGCCCCCGACCCAAAGCAGCCCAGCGTACGCATGACGTACCCTGATATTCCATCGCGCGATCATGTAATGCGGCAAACAAAGGACCTCGGCGGTCTTCAGCACCGCCACCTCGAACGGAGGTATGATGACCTTTGCTGGCTCCTTATCTTTGCTGTCCAGTTTGCAGAACTCACCGGACAAAAAATATTCGTCTCCTATTGTTAGCTCATAGCCCGCCGGCTTCAGCTTTTCGGAATCGAACGGTGTCAATAGGTCATGATTGTGAGCATAAAACGCTATTTCATCGCTCAGCAGAACCCCATGCGTGTTTGGACGGGGATCGACTTCCGATGGCTTAAGGCGCTTGAGCTTACTTTCTTGTGCAGTGCGCTTCTCTGGCAGTGAAGGCATCAGATTTCCCCCGAAATCTGGTGATTCTCAAGGGCGCGCCTTTAGAGGTCACCACGGTTGTCGACGGAAAAGGCCGGGCGCTTTCTGTCTAGGACAGCAGCTGGGCTAGTTCCTAGCCAACTAATTTCTTCACCAATGCCAGCCTCGACCGCGCTCACAAATTGTCGAGCCTTTGAAGTCACGCGCCCTTCACGTACAAGGGGATCAACGTAATCCAAATGATTCAGCACTATGCGTGTCGGTCGATTCACCTCTACCGCACGGCGTACTAAGCCCGCATCAAATGCCCCCACGCGGCGCAGCTTTTTAGTAACCGTCGTATATTCATGAATACTAGTGGACAGTCCACCATCTTGAGCGATTGTCTCCCAATCCGTCTCATTGACCAGCGGGCCAGAATCGCCAGCTACACGAATCGGATGACAGCGAATAACGAGTGTTACGTCGTCGACGTCTAACGGGCTAATGCCTGCTTCAGCCGCAAAGCCCGCAGCCGTGGTATCGCGGCTCGTGGCTTTTGGCCAAAAGCCGCCGTGGAGAAGAGACAACCCAAATCCCTGCGAACCTTCTATCACGATACGCTCATTGCGCTTTAGCGACTTACGAAGCAATGCACTCGTGTCTTCCAGAAATGGTTCAAGCTCGTGAATGTGCTCGGCATCCCTCGACTTCAGCTGGAAGCCTTCCGCATCGCGCGCGATGGCCGCGATCACTGCCGCGCCCGTTCCCGACTGCGTTGATCCAATAGCAGCGTTCAGATTAGACGCGCGTTCCCACGCCTTATGTTCATCCGTGATGATTTTGGCCCACGGGCTAATTCGCACAGAGGAGGGACCAAGCTGTAATAGCTGGAGTTCCGCTCTCAAAATCTCGAGGTCAATGTAAGACCCGGGCGGTATCACCACTTTTACAGAGCGATCGATACAGGCGGCGGGAAGCTGCCGTAATGCATACGTCTTCCCATCTCGTGAGATAGCGGTATGACCTGAATTGGTGCCACCAACTCGTACGACTGTTGTGGCGCGCTCACGACGGACCAGTTCAAGGGCGATCTTGCCCTTGCCCTCTGACCCGAATTGGCCCCCGACTACTACCGAGACTGGCATTTGAGCGAATCCCTGAACGCTTTTATGGCGTTTTCGACACTCTTTTCGAGGGCGTCAATGGAGTCCTCGTTGACCAGAGTTACCCCAGAGTTGCCCCCAGAGTTAACCACTTGTTCCAACTTATCCACCTCGTTTTCCACATCGTCACTGTCTGCGGCGTCGAAGTCGCGAAGCCCCTGCGACTCGGCTTGATAGCGCCGACGGCGGACATCCGCCGACGCGACTATATGCAGGTGAACGAAGTTGCCACCAAATTTTTCTGTGAGAAAGGCGCGATCTTCTAGGAAGCGGAGGCCATCAATCACAATCGCTTTTGCGTCACCCGTTAGACCCAGCACCTGCTCGCAGAGCCACCGCTGACCTTTCGTTCTGTGTATTTCCAGGCCAACTCGCTGTCTGCTTTCACGCGTTGGCGTCTCTCCTTTCTCGCGAAGGATACGGTCTATGACCATGCTAAATCGCGAATAGGCAAATCCCTTTCTCTCCAGGCTTCGGGCCGAGGTTGTCTTACCCGCGCAAATTCGACCACTTATGCCTACGACTAAGGGAGTTTGAAGATCGCTTAGCTTGGGAACAATCAGAGGATCTTCCGAGCCGCTGCCTAATGCCTCGAACTTACCCGCCATAAGGAAAAGGCCAACAATCGCGGACGTAATGGCATCGAGTTCGTCGTGAGTGACTTCCGTCGTTACATACGCCCCGCTAACACCAAAATCGGCGAGCCCCTGCTTGAGGAACTCCTGATTGGTTCCCTTGCGCGGTATGCCCATGATGTCTTGTGCAGCTCCCGGGTAGCTCTCAATTACAGGAACACCCAGCGCTCTAATTCTGCTGGCGAGACGGATACCTCTCGCGGTTAGTCCCTGCATGCTGGGCAGAAGAGAAGGGTAAACATTTATCCCTCGCCTCTTTAGCTCACGCTCACAGATTCTCATTATGCCGAATTCCGCGCGAGCCGGGTCGTCGTCCGAGACGCTATTCCTGCCGTACGGGAGACAGAGCGGAGAGTCGATGGATACGACAGTCGGCCGAATCGCTTTTATTCTCTCAACCATCTCGTCATCGGTCGACAGCATTGCTGTCTCTGCAATGCTGTCCTTCAGGATACACCATCCAGACCGTCGAACCTCAGAGCCAGTTAGATCGATGCCGACAACGACCGCGAATTCGGCTGGTGTGCCTTTGAATAGCGATGTGTAACTGTTCGGAGATCTATGAAGGCGTGCTGACATTGGGAGCGCAGTGGTAGGCACTGACCACCCTGAATTAGTACAGGCGCGCTCTCCAAATCGAGCTCTTTCATTCCATAAATCTCTGTCAATGCCGAGGCGATCAAGAACTTCGTCTAGGATAAATCTCATGGCGAGAACGTCGCATCGATTGTAGTCGATCAATCGGCGCAGCGAACCTAAGTCGCCTCTCAGATAGCGATGCCAAAGCAATACTGCCTCGGCACCATCCACACCTTTCACTTCGTCACGCAGAGACAACCCAAGTTTCTGCTCAATTGCCTTCTGGCCGCCGACCAAGCTTACGCGCTTGGATAGATATCGAAGATCGATGTGGTTAGGGGGTAGCGAAAGTGCCCTAAACGTCTTCAGCAGAAATTTGAGATCGAAGAGGGTGCCGTTAAACGTCACAAGAGTGGTGGCATCTCTCAAAGCGGAAAGAAGAAGCGTGGGATCATCACCTGGGATGAATACGCGATAGACATCGTCAACCACCCAGCCAACCAACGTGACCTCGTCGTAGTGATGGCTCAGGCCTGTGGTTTCGACATCGAGAAAAACGACGCGCGCGGGATCGCACAACGCAGCGTGAAGTTTAGGATCTACGTTTCGTCCTGGACGCCGACTTGTTTGCTTCTTGCGTTTTGTAGCACTCGAAGAAGTACGGCGATCAAAATCAGGTAGGGGAAGGACGGCCTGTGCGGTCAGGGCCAGAGAGTTCATTGGGTGCCTACCGGGGGCTCATAGAGCCAAAAAGCCGTGATTCATAATTGCATAGTGAGCCTTAGGGGTCAATCATATGGAGTCGATTCGACTCACCTGAGGCTCATAATGCGGCCCCAAATCACTGTTTATCTCGACCGAGAAGTTAGAAGCTGGCTGCGGCGCTACGCGCGACGCTGGGGAAAGAAGGAATCAGAGGTTGTCAAAGACCTCTTGCGACGCGAGCGCGAAATTCGGTGGCTTGAATGGTCCTATGGGAAGCCTGATCCGGCGCAAAAGCGGAACTACCCGGCGCTCGGAGCGCGATCACGAAAAAGAGCTCCTAAAGCATAAAAGTTTCGATCCTGGGACTAGGTTGCAGACCCATAAAACCTGATCCATAGGCGAACTGCGGCGATTTCGACCATGGCGAGGTAGTTCCAAGCGCTTCGGTCATAGCGCGTAGCGATATGTCTGAACTGCTTGAGTTTATTGAAGCACCGCTCGATCAGGTTGCGCTTCTTGTACTTCCTCTTGTCGTATGTAATCCCGTCGTAGCGGTTCGATTTTGGCGGAATTTGTGGATGCCGTTAAGCACCTTCCGATCGTCCACCCGTGGCACGCCGCGAGGTTTGTTCGAAGAAGCGGTGCAATTGCCCGCCAATCAAATTCGGTCAGTTCGTATCGGGCCATGACAAACTCCTTTGGGAGTTTGAATCATTTTGCTGCCCCGTTGGCTACCCGTTTACGAGTATGCAGCCTAGCCCGCCAGGCACAGAACGACTAGATCGGCAAGCGTATCCCATAACGACATCAAGTGTTCGGGCGACGAAGCGAAATTGGGAGAGTGCACATATCGATTGAGCGTGTCAGCAGACACGAGTTGGTCATGGTGCTGAAATTTTGAAATTACTCCCAATTGTTTAGCATCGAGCTTTCTTTGCTGTGCAGATCCTTACCGACTTTCATCAAGCGAGCAGCGAGCTTGTCGCCGTCATTGACCGGCCCACCTGAAACGCCCCGGTTATGGGTTAGGGTTTTGTTCTCCGAAGGAGCCAGACGATGCGTAAGAGCAGGTTCACGGAAGAGCAGATCATCGGGATATTAAAGGAGCACCAGGCTGGGTGCCGGCCGCCAAGGTGTGCCGCAAGCACGGCATCAGCGATGCGACGCTTTACAAGTGGCGCTCCCGGTTCGGGGGAATGGAGGTCTCGGCCCGCAAGCTGAAGAGCCTCGAGGACGAGAACCGGCAGCTGAAGAAGCTGCTGGCTGAGTCGATTGTGGACAACGCTACGCTCAAGGAGATGCTGACAAAAAACTTCTAACGCCCAGATTACGGAGAGCGGCTGCGAGCTGGGCGATCCGGGAGAAAGACTATTCGCAGCGCCGGGCATGTGCGCTGGTGGGGATGGAACCAAAGACGTTCCGTTACACCTCGACGCTGCCCGAGGATGAGCCGATTCGTCGACGTCTGCGGCAGCTTGCGTCCCAACGCCGGCGGTTCGGGTATCGGCGCCTTGGGCTCTTGCTCGGCAGGAAAGGCATCGTGCTGAGTCACAAGAAGCTCTATCGGCTGTACCGCGAGGAGCGGCTGATGGTGCGTAAACGTGGCGGCCGCAAGCCCTATGAACGAGGGCAAATCGGTGGGCAGGTCACACCTATCGGCGTTATCTGCCGTCGGTGAAATTGGTTGCATTGACCTTGCTCTGAACCAGTAGCTTGGTACAAATACTCACCTGCATGGAGGCGGGCTTAAGCCGATTTCCTTCCTTATCAATGTCCTAGAGTTTGGCATTCTTCTCTCACCCTGTCCGCCATTCCTCCTCAAAGTATTGATCTGAAATACAGCTTTTTGTGCGCTGCACCCGGATTTGAGGCGCCGGAGAATTCGGGTGCGCGCGGCCCGTTGCGTCATAATATGTGAGGTGACTTGCCGGAGCGGACGCCGCGTCCGCCGGTGGGCGCATGTATTACAGCCGGCTAGCGGGAGGCTACGGATGTATCGGGGTCATTTGAGGCTTGGCGCGCTCGCTCTGCTCGCGCTCGGAGGCGCAACCGGGTCCGCGTCGGCGTTGGAAACGCGGACCTTCGTGGTCAGCGCCTTTTGGCAGGCGGCCAGCAGCGCCGACGGCGATTGCCGTGACGGCATCAATCCAGACATTCAGGTCCAGTACGAACGCAACCTCATCGCGCTCGGCAAAACCAGCAGCGAAGCCAAAGCGATCATCGCCCGGCAGGGCGAATATGGCGAAGGCGAACTCAGCGAGCTCATGAACGATCGCGCGCGCATCGACGGCCGCCCGGTGAACGCCTATGCCCACCCCGCGGCCGTCGCCGACCCGAAACTGAACGCCGTCACGGGCAGGATCGCCTACGGCTTCGATCTCGACGGCAAGGGCGCGGACGATCTCGACGGTTTCGAGGAGCCCGATACGAAAGAGAAGGGCATCGACAACCAGGCGTTCCGCGCGCTGGGTTGCTCGCGGCCCTATCGCGGATCGAAGGAGGCGCCCGGTGCCTATTGGGCCTTCGTCGCCGTCACGATCAAGGACACATCGCCGGCGTGGCTGCTCACCATCGCCGGTGAGGACCTGGACAAAGACGGCCCCGTCACCGTCATCTTCGACCGCGCGCTCGAATATGCGAAGTCAAATCCCGACGGCACGACCCGTCCGTACATGACCTACCGCGTCGATCCCAATCCCAGCTCGCACAACGAATTCAAAGGCGAGATCAAGAATGGCGTGCTGACGCTCACCGAGCACAAGCCGTTCTTCATGACTCACTCGGTCATGTACGCACCGCATGTGAAACTCCGGAACACGCATCTTCGTCTGGATATGAAACCCGACGGCACCGTCGATGGGTTCATCGGCGGCTACCAGCCGTGGCGCGACGTCTACTTCGGCGTGGCTTGGGCCGGCCAGGCCGGCGAGATCACGGTCAGCGGCGAGATTCCGGGCCTCTTTCATCTCTTGCGTAAGCACGCTGATGCCGACCCCGATCCTGCGACCGGCGAGAACCGCGAGATCTCGATTACCTACCGCCTCATCGCCGTGCCCGCGTTCCACGCGCATGTCGATCAACAGCGGGCCGGAAAGTGAGCCAGATGCGTAAACACGTTCTCATTTCCGCCGTCGTAAGTCTCGCGCTCGGAAGCTGCGCCGACACATCGCCCGGAACGCCCGCGCAGACAGCCGCGGCCGTCCCACCGGCCGAAGTCGTCACAAGGCGTCTCAGCCCCGAGCAGTACGAAGCCATCATCGCCGACGTTTTCGGCTCGCACATCAAAATCGGCGGGCGCTTTGATCCCGGCTTGCGGGTGGACGGGCTTCTCGAGCTCGGGACCAGCCAGGTCAGCGTCTCCGAGGCGAGCATGCAGCAGTACGACAACATGGCGCGAACCGTCGCCGCCCAGGTCGTCGCGCCCGACCAGCGCCGGCTCACCATCGCCTGCACGCCGGCTGCGGCGACCGCGCCCGATGATGCCTGCGCGGGTTCGTTCCTCGGCGAAGTGGGGCGTCTGTTGTTCCGTCGGCCGCTGACGCCCGCCGAGCAGGATCTCTACGTCCGCGCCGCGCGAGCTGCGACCGAGCGCACCGGCGATTTCTACTTCGGGCTCGGCATCGGCCTCGCCGCGCAGCTTGAATCGCCCCAGTTCCTGTTCCGGCATGAAGTGACCAAAGCCACCGGACGGCCGGGCGAATACACCCTCGACGGCTACTCGCGCGCCTCGCGGCTCAGTTTCTTCCTGTGGAACTCCGGGCCCGATTTGGCCCTCCTTGAAGCGGCCGAGAAAGGCGATCTCGACACGCCCGAAGGTCTTGCCCGCCAAGTGGACCGCATGATCGCCTCGCGCCGGATCGAGAACGGGACGCGCGCCTTCTTCTCCGACATGCTCCATTTCGACGAGATCGCGAACCTCAGCAAGGACACCGCGATCTACCCGATGTTCACAAATCAGGTCGCCGGCAATGCCCGCGACCAGACCCTGAAGACCATCGTCGATCTCCTGATCACGAACCGCGGCGACTATCGCGATCTGTTCACCACGCGCAAAACCTTCCTGACTCAGACGCTCGCCTCGCTCTACCGCGTCCCACTCGCCCCGGAGATGCCCAACGGCTACCCCGACGAATGGCACCCGTATGAATTCGACGCCGGGGATCCGCGCTCGGGCATCTTGAGCCACGTCAGCTTCGTTGCGCTCCATTCGCATCCCGGACGCAGCTCGCCGACGCTGCGGGGTAAAGCCCTGCGCGAGATCATGCTCTGCCAGAAGGTCCCGCCGCCGCCCGGTGAAGTGAATTTCACCGTGGTGCAAGACACCGCGAATCCGCGCTACCGCACGGCGCGCGACCGCTTGGCGGCGCACGCCGAGAACCCGGTCTGCGCCGGCTGCCATCGCATCACCGATCCCATGGGTCTTGCGCTCGAGAATTTCGACGGTTCGGGCGGCTATCGCACCAACGAGAACGGCGTGGCGCTCGACACCACAGGCGCCCTCGACGGCGTGAAGTTCACCAATGCCGCCGAGCTCGGCGCGGCCGTCGCGCAGAACCCGGCGCTCATCTCCTGTGTCGTGGACCGGCTCTCGTCCTACGCCATGGGCCGCGCGATGCGCAAAGCCGACGAGCTCTGGACCGGCGATTTGCGCCGCCGGTTCGCCGAAGCCGGCTACAGGTTCCCGGCGCTCATGCGCGCCATCGCGCTCAGCCCCGACTTCTACCGCGCGGCCCCGCCGGCCGGCACGCAAACCGCTCAACTCACGTCACCTTCACCGGAGGCACGCAAATGAGAACCCAGCTCGATCGCAGGACCGTCCTGCGCGGCGCCCTCGGCGGCGCGGCCATCGGTGTCGGCCTTCCGGTGCTTGACGCCGTGCTTAACGGGAACGGCACCGCGCTCGCCGCGACGGGCCAGCCATTGCCTGTCGTGTTCGGCACTTGGCTCCAGTCCATGGGTTTGAATCCGGGCCGCTGGGTTCCGGCGAAGACGGGGGCGGGGTTCGAGAACAACACCGAGCTGAAGGTCTTCGACGCTTACCGCGACCGGATGAACATCTTCTCCGGCATGCGCTACTACCTCGATGGCCGCCCGCACGTCACCCACGTCTCCGGGTGCCAGATCGCCTCCACCGGCGGCTTGTATGCAGCCGGGCAGGGGGTCAATGACTCGCGCGGCGATTCCGGGCCCAGTGTCGACGCGGTCATCGCCGACCGCATCAGCGCGCGCACGCGCTTCCGTTCCCTCGAGGTCTGTTTCTCCGGCAAGCCGAAGACCTGGAGCCGGCGGAGCGGCAGCGTCATCAACGCGTCCGAGGCTTCACCCGCCGCTCTCTATACGCGCATCTTCGGACCCGACTTCAAGGATCCGAACGCCGCCGACTTCAGGCCCGATCCGCAGGTCATGGCGCGTCAGAGCGTCCTGTCGCTTGTGGGCGAGCAGCGCAAGGACTTCGTAGCGAAACTCGGCGCCTCCGACCGCGTGCGTGTCGATGAGTATTTCACCGCCCTGCGCCGCATCGAGGAACAGCTCATGCTCGAGCTCGAACGGCCGCAACGCGTCGAAGCCTGCGTGCGTCCGGGCGATCTCAAGGAAAACACACCCGGCACGCTGGTCGACGACGCCGAGGCGAACGCGAAATTGTTCGCGGGCTTGCTCGCCCACGCCATCGCCTGCGACCAGACCCATGTGTTCAACGTCTGCTTCGATTCCGAGACCTATCGCCGCTCGTCGAGCGCCATGAACTGGCACATGCTCAGCCACGAAGAACCCATCGATCCCGCGCTCGGCTATCAGAAGGACACCACCTGGTTCATCGCCTGGGCGAACAAGGTCACTGCGGACTTCTTCGACACGCTGCGCGCGACCAAGGAAGGTCCCGGCTCGCTGTTCGACCGCATGGTCATCCTCTGGCAGACCGACCACAGCGACGCGCGCAGCCACTCTCTCGACAATGTGCCGGTGCTCACCTTCGGAAATGCGGGCGGGCGCCTCAAGACCGGCCTGCACATTCCGTGCCCCGGCGATCCCGTCACGCGCGTCTCGCTCACCTTGCAGCAGGCGCTCGGCGTCTCGGCCAGCGTCTGGGGCGACGGCAGCAACAAGACGACGGCTACCGTCACTGAAATCCTCGCCTGACAAGGGGCTTCCGATGCGAACCCGTTCCTTCGCGGCTCTCTGCTCCTCGCTTGCGTTCCTCGCCGCCGCGCCGTCCCTCGCGGCCGACGCCGGCGCGCCGATCGCCACTCCGCCGGGCATCACCTTGCAGTTCCTGGGCAAGGCGCAGGGCTACAGCATGGATGCCGAGTCCGCATCGTTCCTCACGCGCCATCAAATCGCCTACGCCGATGCGCGCGGCATGACGCTGTACACGCGCAACGCCGATCCGCCTGGGAAGTCCGAGTGCACCGGCGAATGTACGCAAACGTGGAAGCCGGCCCTGGTGCCGCCCGGCGCAAAACCCGTCGAGCGGTGGTCCACCGTCAAGCGCGCTGACGGTGCGCTCCAATGGGCGCTCAACGAAAAGCCGCTCTATACATATATAAAGGACGTCGATATCGGCGATCTCGCCGGCAACAGCCCGAAATGGCTGGCGCGCGGCCCGCAGTCCGGCCCCCGCGGCAGCTTCCGCGGCCCTATGCCTCCAGAGCTGCCCGTGCCGGATGGCTGGACCGCGGCGCTCATCTACCCCGCCACGGGCATCGACGTGCCGAGCGGATTTTCCATCAAGGAAGTCCCCGATGCGCTCGGGCTGGTGCTGATGAACCACGAAGGCCGCACCCTCTACACCTTCCGCGGCAATCCCAATCAGGATCTCACCGCCTGCCGCGCCTCGGACACCTGCGACGATTGGCAACCGCTGCTGGCGCCGCAGATCGCCAAGTCCGCCGGCGATTTCGGCTTTGTCTCGCGCGACGACGGCTTGCGCCAATGGACGTACAGAGGTCAGCCGCTCTACACCTTCGCCTCCGACCTCCCCGCCAGCAGCTACGCCAACGGCGTCGGCAAGGACCCCGCGTGGCAGCCTGCGTACATCCTCCGCTACTACTTGCCCGAGGGCGTGCAGGTGGCGAACTCCCTGCGGCTCGGCAAGACGCTCGCGACCGCCGCCGGCAAAACCCTCTATATCCGCGAGGCTTTCATCGTGCAGTCGGGCGGGGGCCACGGCACGCGGCGCGGAAACTCCTTCCGTCCCGCGGTCGGCCGCGACATCGGCCTCAACACCCTCTGTCAGCGCGAGTGCGAGAAATGGCATCCGTTCTTGGCGCCGGACGATGCGCTGCCGCAGGGCTACTGGAGCACGATCGCGCGCCCGGACGGCAAGAAGCAGTGGGTCTACAACGGTTATGCCCTATGGACCTATGACGGGGACTCCAAGCCCGGCGACATCAACGGCCAGGACTCCTTCGACCTCTTCCTGAGCGACAGCGTCCACACGCGGCTCGATATCGGCACCCAGTACGACGGACCCACCGCGCTCTACTGGACCATCACGCCGCCGTAGGCTACGCCTGCGCGGAGGCCGGGCCCGCCAACCACGGATAGTCCCGCGGGCGAGCGGCGTAGCGACGCCGGTCCTCACGCGCACCGCGGCGCCAACACCACCTCCCGTTTATCCGTGACAACACCGTAAGCGCTTTCGGCGACCTGTGCGGTCGCGGCGCGCGCGCGGCAACCAGGCCGCGGTGGAAACGCCGGGCTTCATCCGTCAACGTCCGCGCCGGCTCGGGGAACTTTTTCCTCACTCAGTGTTCAGTTGCGCCCATCTCGCGGTGCGCGTCATGCGCGCGCCGTCTTATTTATGGAGCTTGAATTGACTCAACGTTTGCGTCTCGCGGCCCTCTCCACCACCTTTCTTGTCTGCGCCGCGGGAGCGGCGAACGCGGCCGACATCCTGGTCGGCCCCACCCGCACCGTGAAATCCCTCGCCGCCGGCGTCGCTGCGGCGCGCGCAGGCGACCGCGTGTTGCTGGACGCGGGGACCTATCTCAACGACACCGCCATCGTGAACGTCCCGATCACGATCGAAGGGGCCGGCACAGGCGCAACCTTGTCGATCACGGCGCCGATTGGGAACGGCAAGGGCATCCTTGTCGTCAACGCCAACCTCACGGTGCGCAACGTCACATTCCAGGGCGCGCAGGTGGTCGACAAGAACGGCGCCGGCATTCGCTTGCAGTCGGGCGCGGTCACCGTGATGAACAGCTCCTTCATCAACAATCAAAACGGCATTCTCACCAACCCCAATCCCGCCGCGACCCTCAACATCAACGGCTCGCGTTTCACCGGCAACGGCAACAACGACGGATATACGCACTCCATTTACTCGAACGAGATCGGTCAACTGACCATCTCGGGCACGACGTTCAGCGGACAGCGGCTCGGCCACAGCATCAAGAGCCGCGCCCTGAAGACGACGATTGTGCAGACCGTGATTGAGGACGGTGTCACCGGAACCAGCAGCTACGCGATCGATATGCCCAACGGCGGCGTGGCCGTGATCGACGGGCTGACGGTGACGCAAGGAACCAAGACCACCAATCCGCACATCCTTGCCTATGGCGCCGAGGGCAATCTCAAGGCAACCAACAGCCTCACCGTGCGCAATTCGAGCTTTACCAATCAGCTCTCCTCCGTATCGGCGACCGGCGTGTACAACTTCACGACGACGGTGAACGCGGCGCTTACCGGCAACACGTTCACCGGCGTTCCGGTGCCGCTGCGCGGGCCGGGCACCGTGACTGCGGCGCCCACGGCGTCCACACCGACCCCGACGACGACGGCGCCGAGCACTGCCACTGTCACCCTGCGGCAGGGAATGGTGTTCTCCACCGCTCAGGTCGAGGCGATTTCTTACCTGCGTTTCTATAACACCGGATCCACGGCGGGCACCGTGGTCGTCAACCTTTTCAACGCCGATACGGGTGCGAAGGTCGCCCAGTGGCAAAGCCCGACGATCGCCGTCAATGCAACGTTGCAAGTGCCGGTCGGCACGATCGAAGCGGCCGCGGGCAGCGTGCTCACCAAGCCGCAGTTCTACACGGTGAGCGTTGCGCCCGGCATCACCGGGACGTTCCAGCATATCGTCTACCGTAGCTCGCCGGGTTCCTTCTCGAATTTGAGCAGCTGCAACACAGGGGTGACGACGAATGCCGGAAAACTCGCCAATGTGCACAGCTCGGTGCTGGACGGCAGCTATCCCAGCTCGATCGTTCTTTATAATTCGGGAACTGCGGCGGCGAACGTGACTCTCGGCGTCTACGACGCGAAAACCGGAAACAAGCTCGGCACCGACACAACCTCCAACATCCCGCCCGAAGGGCAGGTGACGCTCAACATGCCCCGGATCGAGGCCGAAGCGCGCATCACGCCGAGCACGGCGATGAAGGAATACACGGTGAAGCTGGAAAGCGCTTTCACCGGCACCGTTCAGCATATCGTCAACAACCAAGCGGCCGGAGTTCTGACCGACATGACCGCCGCCTGCCCGCTCAAGTAACACCGGGCCCCTTCCAGACGATGACAAAGGGACGCCGCCCCGCGGCGTCCCTTTTGTTTTGGATCAATCAGTTAGCAGCCGGCTCTGCGTACGGTCCCACGCACCGCGGCAGGCGCGGGCGCCCGGGCGCGACCCGCACCCGAGGGCGCCTATTCCGGGCGAATTCGTGTTTCGTATAGGATTTGCTCCCGCGTCGCGTATACTTTACGGCGATTGGCCCGTACGAGGAGGAGAAGCGCCATGGACTTTTCAAGACGTCGTGCCCTGAAAGGCATGGTCGGAGGCGGCGCCGTCACGGTCGGCCTGCCGCTCCTCAATGCGTTCCTGAATGGAAACGGCAATGCCTTTGCCGATGGAACGCCGATGCCGGTGCGTTTCGGCACCTGGTATTGGCATCTCGGGATGCAGCAAAAAATCTTCACGCCCGACAAGGTCGGCGCCGACTTCGACCTGAAGGAAGAGTCGCTTCCCTTCATGCCGATCAAGAAGCACATGAACCTGCTGACCAACTTCACCGCGTTCCGCGATGACTGTCCGCTCCTGTGCCACTCGTCGGGCTGGATCATCAGCCGTTCGGGCATCGCGCCGAAGGCCAACGGCGACAACCCCGGTGAAACGGTCGACATCACGGTCTCCAACCAGATCGGCCGTACCACACGCTTCAAGACTTTGACCGCCACCGCGACCGGCGACGTGCGCGACACGCACTCGTACGAGAACCAGACCACCGAGACGGTGCCTGAGTTCTCGCCCATCGCGTTCTATGAGCGCGTGTTCGGGCCGGACTTCCAGGATCCGAACGCCAAGGACTTCAAGCCGAACCCGAAGATCATGGTGCGCAAGAGCGTGCTCTCGGGCGTCATGGACGACGTGAAGAAAATCAACGCGAGGATCGGCGCCGAGGACAAGGCGCGTCTCGATCAGTATTTCACCGGTCTGCGTCACCTCGAGCGGCAGTTCGACCAGCAGCTTACGAAGCCGACGCCGATTGCGTCCTGCGTGCAGCCGAAGAAGCTCGACAAGGAGACTTCGCCGGGCAACGAATCGTCGCTGATCACATCGCGCCACAAGCTGATGACCGACATCATGGTTATGGCCGTGGCCTGCGATCAGACGCGCGTCTTCAACATGAGCTACAGCGGCAGCAATACGACGAAGCCCGGTTACGAAAAGCCGCACCACACCTGTACGCACGAAGAGCGTCTCGATCCGGAGCTGAACTATCAGGTCAACCATTCCTGGTTCACGCGCCGTTCGTTCGAAGCTTGGGCCTACTACGTCGACGCCTTCACCAAGATCAAGGAAGGCGACGGCACCTTGCTCGACAACGTCTTCATCATGGCCGACACCGATGTCGGCTATGCCCGTGTCCATTCGCTCGACGGCTTCACGGTCATGACCGCGGGCCGCGCCGGCGGCAAAGTAAAAACGGGCATCCACGTGGCGGGCAACGGTACCACCGTGTGCCGTCTCGGTTACACGGCGCTCAAGCTCATGGGATGCGACGTGAACACGTGGGGCACGAAGAGCAACGCCAACTCAAACCCGATCGGCGAAATTCTGGTTTGAGGTTTCGAAACGCTTCCGGGATGAATTCGGCAACGCTCTCTCGGAATGCCGGCGCGCTCTCGCTTGGATTTGAGTAGCAGCTGCGGCGGGACTCCGTACGCCGTTCGCGTCTTGTTGGGGGAAATATGGTCATTCGCAAAGGCCGCGCGATCGCGCGTCACATCAGCGCTCTTTCTGTCACGACGGCTCTCGCCGGGTTTATGATCGCGCCGCAGGCGGCCCCCGCCGCGGAGGCCGTCGCGGCTTCCGAGCCCGTCGAAGAAGAGATCGTCGTCACCGGTTCGCGCATCATCCGCGAAGGTTACGAGGCGCCGACACCGGTCTCGGTGCTCGGCTCCGAAGAGCTGAGCAACATGGGGCTTCCCAACGTCGCCGACGCGGTCGCGCGCTTGCCCGCACTTCAAGGCAACACCGTCGGCCAAAGAACCGTGTCCACGATCGGCGGCGGTACCGCGGGCATCAATCTCGCCAACCTCCGCAATCTCGGACAGTCCCGCACGCTGACGCTTCTCGACGGCAAGCGCATCGTCGGCTCGAACCTCGGCGGTCTCGGCGGCGGTCTCATCGGCGGTGCAGTCGATCTCAACACCATGCCGAACAATCTCATCGCGCGCGTCGATGTCGTGACCGGCGGTGCCTCCGCGGTCTACGGATCCGATGCACTCGCCGGCGTACTCAACTTCATTCTCGACAAGGAATACACCGGGATCAAAGGCACGATTCAGGGCGGCGTCACCACCTACGGCGACGGCTGGAACGAGAAGGTCGACCTCGCCGCGGGCACGTCCTTCGCCGGCGGGCGCGGGCATTTCCTGATCAGCGGCGAGCAGGCCTATAACGCGCCGATCCACCACGCCTATTACCGCCAGAACGTGCGCGACAACACCTACAACTGGGTCCAGAACCCGGCTTACGGTACGGGTGCCGGACAAAGCACCTCCGTGCCTCAGTACCTCGCGCTGGACCAGGTGGGCCTGGCCACCGCGGCTCCCGGCGGCATCATCACCGCCGGACCATTGAAGGGCACTTACTTCCTCGAAGGCGGAACGCCGGCGCAGTTCAACTACGGTCCCATCATCAGCGCTCAGTACATGTCCGGGGGTGATTGGAAGTTCTCGCGCCTCAACGGCCAGCTTCCGCTGAACATCATGCTGGCGCGCGAAACGTTTTTCACGCGGCTCAGCTATGACATCTCCGACAACGTGACCGCCTTTGCCGAAGCCCAATGGTCGCACACGAAGTCCGAGAACTATCACGGCGTGCCGTACTTCCGCTTCGGCAACATCACCATCCGCGCCGACAACGCCTTCATTCCGCAAGCCGTGCGCGACCGCATGACCGCGCTCAACCTCACCAGCTTCACCCTCGGCACCTGGAACGGCGACTTCGTCGATATGGGTGCGCTGAACCGCCGTATTTTCCGCCGCTATATGGCCGGTATCGAAGGCACCTTCGATGCGGCCGGCACTGACTGGAATTGGGATGCATCGTTTTCGCGCTCGACGACGCACATCTCGGCCCGCTCCACCAAGAACCCCAACGTGCCGCGCTATCTCGAAGCGGTGGACGCGGTGCGTGACCCGGCCAGCGGCAGGATCGTCTGCCGTGTTGCGCTCGGAAACCCGAACCATCCGTGCAAGCCGATCAACGTCATGGGGATCGGCGTTAACGATCCGACGGTCGGCGCTTATCCGTATTCGATCTTCAACGGATATTTGTTCACGCGCATGTCTTTGAACACCTTCTCCGGCACGGTTACCGGCGAGCCGTTCGAGCTGTGGGCGGGCCCGGTGTCCATCGCGCTGAATGCCGAACACCGCAAGGAAGCCGCGACCGGCTTTTCCAGCGCCGAAGACTTGTTGCGGAACTTCTTTGCCGGCAACTATCAGCCGACCATCGGTTCATACACGGTGACGGAAGGTGCTTTCGAAACCGTGGTCCCGCTCGCGCGCGACGAAGATTGGGCCCGTTCGCTCGATGTGAATGCCGCGGTGCGTGCCACTGACTACAGCGCCTCGGGTTATGTCACGACGTGGAAGCTCGGCGCGACCTACAACCCGGTCGACGACATCACTTTCCGTGTCACCCGCTCCCGCGACATCCGTGCTCCGAACATCGGTGAATTGTTCTCCGGCGGTACGACCGGCACTGGCACCGTGATCGACCGGTTTCGCAACGAGACCTACGCCATCCTGACCAACACCGTCGGCAATCCAAACCTGAAACCGGAGAAAGCCGACACGACCGGCATCGGTGTCGTTCTGCAGCCGACGTTCCTGCCCGGCGTCGGCGCATCGGTCGACTACTATAACATCGACATCAAGGGCGCCGTCGCGACGCTTGGATCGCAGCGTATCGTCGACCGGTGTCAGGCCGGAGACGCGGACGTCTGTACTTTGATCGTCCGCGGCGCGCCGCCGGCGACCGGCGGTCTCGGGCTCATCACGGTGATCAACAATCCCGGCCGGAACCTCGTCTCGCAACAGGCGCGCGGTATCGACTTCGAGGCCAGCTACAACATGCCGCTCTCGGCCATCGCCGATGATTGGGACGGCAATCTTCAGTTCCGTGGTCTTGCGACCAAGGTGCTTCGCCTTAACAGCGTTGACCTCGATGGCGTCCTTCAGCGCGGCGCGGGTGTGCTCGGTAACGTCGCGACCGGAGCTCCGCTCACGACCGGCGACTTCAAATATCTGGTGTCGGTCGGATACCTCGGCGAGTCGTTCGGCGGTACGATCACGATGCGCGGCGAAGGTTCGGGCGTGTATCACCGCGAAGCGATCGTCTGTACGTCGGGCTGCCCGGTGTCGACCCCGAACGCGCCGACGTTCAGCATGAACCATGTTGCGGCCAGGATGCAGTTCGATCTCAACCTGAACTACAAGTGGCTTGACGGAAGGGTGTCGACCTTCTTCGTGGTGGACAACCTGTTCAACGAGCCGCTGGCGCTGCGCTACGGCCAGATCAGCAACGGCTATTACGAAAACACCAATGCCGACGAAGGGCGCATGTTCCGGCTGGGCGTGCGCTTCGAACTGTAAGAGAGGTCGGTTTTGTTGGATTTGCGTGGGCCAGGGCATCCGCCCTGGCCCTATTTCTTTGCGTTTTGAATCCCCCCGGGCGTGAACGGCGTGTAGTCTGATCCCGCGGTATTCGTGTGAGGGGGGGGGATGGCCATGGTCTTCGCGACGACACGCGCAGCAGCCGTTCTCGCTGCTGTATTCCTTGCGCTGCCTGCCTACGCCGCACAGGGCGGCCCCTTCGCCGCCACCGACCGCATCTTCGAAGAATTTCGGCTCGATGCCCATGCGCCGGGCCTTGTCTACGGCGTCGTCGAGAACGGCAAGCTTGTGCACGTCAAGGCCTTCGGCGTGCAGGACATCAAAAGCAAGCGTCCGGTGACGCCGGACTCGCTGTTCCGGATTGCCTCCATGACGAAGGCTTTCACCGCCCTTACGCTCGTGAAGCTTCGCGATGACGGCCTCATCCGTTTCGATGCCCTGGCCGAAGACTATGTCCCCGAGCTCAGGGGCTGGAGATATCCAACCCTCGATTCCCCGCGCGTTCGCGTGCGCGACCTGCTCACGCATACCGGCGGTTTCGTCACCGACGATCCTTGGGGCGATCGGCAGACGCCCCTGCCCGAAGACGACTTCACCAGGCTCCTTGAGACCGGCGTACCTTTCACGCGCGCGCCCGGCATGGCCTACGAATATTCGAACTTCGGCTACGCGCTGCTCGGTCGCATTATTGCCAACGCCGGAAAGCGCCCTTATGCGGAGGCGGTGCAGTCGGCGCTTCTTACGCCGCTCGGCATGAGCGCGTCCGGTCTGATTGTCGCGAACGCGCCTCAGGAGATGCGTGCGCTCGGCTATCGGTGGGAGAACGACATGTGGATACCGGAGCCGGACCTTGGTCACGGCTCGTTCTCCTCCATCGGCGCCATGCAGGTCAGCGCCAACGACTATGCCAAGTGGGTTGCGTTCCTATTGTCGGCCTGGCCGCCCCGCGACGACCCGGACAACGGTCCCGTGAAACGCGCCAGCGTGCGCGAGCTTGCGCAAGGCGTCGGTTTCGTTCGCGCCCGGCCCCGTCCAAGCCGGAGCGGCGGGCAGGGATGCCTTCAACCTGCCAGCTACAGCATGGGTATGAACGTCACCGTCGACTGCGAGCTGGGTCTCAACCTGTCCCATGGCGGCGGCTATCCCGGCTACGGATCGCACATGCTCCTGTTTCCGGAGCGCGGCGTCGGCCTCTTCGTCTTCGCCAATCGCACGTACGCCGGTCCGACGGCGGCGATCTGGGATGCGGCAGTGGCGCTGCACGAGGCAGGACGGCTCGGCGAAACCGCGCCCCCGCCTCTCAGCGGCCATCTGGCCGGTGCTTATAAAGTGGCCGGCGAGGTCTACACGGCGGGAAATGTCAAAATCGCCGGCGCCTCGCTCGCCATGAATTTCCTCATGGATAAAGCCGCGGAGACCTGGGCGCGCGACCTGGCACGTTTGAAGGCGGGCGCCGGCGATTGCGACACGGGCGCCGCAGTCACGCCGACCGGCGCCTTGTCGGGAACCTTCAACTGGCGCTGTACGCACGGCCGCATCCGCGGAAGTATATTGTTGTCCCCCGACACGCCGCCGCGCATCCAGCGGCTGGACTTCGCCGTCGTCACACCGTGAGGAGGAAAAAGATGTCGCACGCCATCGCCCGCATCGTTCTCATCGCGAGTTTAGCGCTCGCTTCGCCTCTTGCGGCTCAGGAGGGCGTGGCGAAGAATTTGCTGGCACCCAAGGCGATCGAGGCCTGGGCGGATGATGTCTTCGGCAAGGCGCTGAAGGAACATCGCTTCTCCGGGCTCGGGATCACGGTGACTGAAGGCGACAAGGTCCTGTTCACCAAAGGTTACGGCTATCAGGACTGGGCGGCGAAATCTCCTGTCTCCCCCGACCGCACTCAGTTTCGCATCGCCTCATTGACCAAGACCTTTGTGGCGACCGGTATCGTTCAGCTTCTCGAACGCGGCCAGATCAAGTCCCTCGACGATCCGGCGAACAAATATCTCAAGCGCTTTCAGTTCAAGCCGAATGGCGGGCAAGAGGTGACGGTGTGGGATCTTTTGACCCACCGCGCGGGATTTGGCACACCGCCGCAGGTCCAAGTCGACAACGATACGCTGAAGCTGCCGGTCGCGGCGTCGTTGCTCGCCGCTTATGTGCCCGATTACGCCCGGCCGCGCGACACGGTCTCGGTCTATTGCAACTATTGTTGGGGCATGCTCGGCGTGATGATCGAGGACCTCACTGGCAAGACACTGCCCGATTACCTGCGCGACCACATCTTCACGCCGCTCGGCATGAACAATACCGAGCTCAGCGTCGCCCGGACGCAACCGGCAGGCACGATTACCCAATATGCCTTCGTCCCCGATGGACCGGCCCTCGCCACCGCCTATCCTTTGACGACGGTGATGACGCCGGGCGCCGGAGCGGTGATCTCCACGCCCGCCGATATGGCGAAATGGCTGATCGCCAACGTCACCGAGGGCAGCGGCGCCGGCAACAAAGTACTGACCCGCAAGTCTTGGCAGTTGATGCATACCCGTCACCGCGGCAACCACCCTGCGGCCAGCGGCTTCGGCGCGGCATTCTTCATCTACGACTACAACGGCGAGAAAGTGCTGGAGCACTACGGCAGCCTTCAGCACCGCTCCATGGAATTCATGTTGATGGACAGTAAGGTCGGCATTTTCGTCACCATGGCCGGCGGTGGTCAGCCGGGCGCGCGCGCCGATGTGCGCGGTGCGGTGCCGGCCGCGGTCACGGGTCGGGTGGCGCCGCAGGTTTCCCACAGCGGCGTGCGGGCGTTGATCCTCGATCACTTTCTCGGCGCCTTACCTTTTACGAAGGACCCGAAAACCGACGTGTCCAAGTACGTCGGGCGGTATCGCGATATCCCGCGCACGCCAGGTGCAACCCAGGAACCGGACGAAATCACCGTGGCCGCCAGCGGCGACGGCGGCCTGATCATCGGCGGACGCGGCGTTTATCGCGCTTCGGGGAACGACGTCTTCACCCTCGACCGCCCCCTTGATCTCGAAGCCGGGTTCATGGAGGCCAACCGCTATGTCTTTGGCACCGACGCGGCCGGAAAGGTCGCCGCGCTCTACCAGCATGTGAATGCCGGCGGCTACCAGCGGGTTGGAAACTAAGGAAATACGTAAGAATCCGCGTCTGCCCCCCGTCAAAGTCATCAACTCATAAGAACGAATCGTTTCGCCGGGAGACGGGCCGACTTCATACTTCTTGCTGTCTTCGGGCTGCGCGGGCGAGGAACGCCGCGGCCCGATACCACGTGGACGGAGGGGGGACCATGTCACGACTCATTGCCGCGCGCGCGCCGGCGAAAATCCGCAAGAACCGCGTACTCACAACCGCCAGCTTGATCGCCCTGGCCGCCGCGCTTCCGGCCCAGGCGCAGACCCAAACCGCGCAGACCGAGGCCGTCGACGAAATCGTCGTCACGGGCACCCGCGTCGTGCGCGACGGCTATCAGGCGCCGACGCCGCTCACCGTCATGGACGCCGAGCAGATCCGTGCCGCGGCGCCCGCCAACGTCGCCGACTTCGTCAACGAACTGCCTGCGCTTGCGGGCTCGGTTGAGCCGCAAAATTCGAACGCCAGCATTTCCTCCGGCACCGCCGGCATCAACGCGCTCAATCTCCGTGCGCTCGGTACCGACCGTACGCTCGTTCTGATGGATGGGCAGCGCTCGGTGCCGTCGACGATCACCGGCAGCGTCGACGTCAACAATTTCCCGCAGCAGCTCGTCAGTCGCGTCGACGTCGTCACCGGCGGCGCGTCGGCGGCTTATGGATCGGACGCGCTTTCCGGCGTGGTCAACTTCGTGCTCGACAAGGAGTTCACGGGGCTTTCCGTCGAAGCCGACGGCGGCATCACGACTTATGGCGACGACCTCAGCTGGAAGCTCGGGATCGCCTACGGGACGCCCTTCGCCGGCGGACGCGGCCATTTCCTGCTGAGCGGCGAATACGCCAACAAGGAAGGCATCTTCGGCGTGCCGCGCGCTTGGGCCGAACAGGGCATTTACCTCATCAACAATCCGGCCTACGGCACCGGCGCCGGTCAATCGACCGGAGTGCCCGAGCGCATCATCGTCTCGGGCGCCGGCATCAGCAACGCGACCTACGGCGGCATCATCACCAACACCGCGCTTTCCGGCATTGCCTTTAACCGGGACGGATCGCCCTATCAGTTCCAATATGGACCGCAGCGCCTCGACCCCTGGACGGTCGGCGGGCAGGCGATGTCCAATCAGGCGAACACCTTCAATACCCTCGATCCATCGGATACGCGCCAGGGCGTGTTTACCCGCGTCAGCTACGATCTCGCCGACTATGCCGAAGTCTTCGTGCAAGGATCCTGGAACTACAGCGACAGCGAAGCGCTTTCCGGCCACCAGTATCACCTCGGCAATCTTCTGATCCGCGCCGACAACGCCTTCCTGCCGCAAAGCGTGCGGGATCTCGCCGCTGCGCGGGGCGTGACGCAGTTCAACGTTGGTAAGTTCAACGGCGATATTCCCATTCGCGGCACCGACAACGACCGCATCACACGCCGTGTGGTCGCCGGCGCGAACGGCTCGTTCAGCGCAGTCGATGCCGATTGGTCGTGGGATGCTTACTATCAGTACGGCGAGACGCGCTCGTCGGAAAACCTGCCGGCCATCACCAACAATGCGCGCTATGCCCGTGCCATCGATGCCGTGCGCGCGCCCAACGGCACCATCGTCTGCCGGGTCAACGCCGATGCCACGACGACCAACGACGATCCGCAGTGCGTGCCGTTCAATATTTTCGGCGAAGGCGTCGTTACCGAGGCGGCGAAGCAATACGTCTTGGGACGCCCGCACCGGAATCAGAAATTCACCCAGCACGTGGCGGCGGTGTCGTTCAGCGGCGAGCCGTTCTCCCTCTGGGCCGGTCCGGTTTCGCTCGCCTTCGGCGCCGAACACCGTAAGGAAGCGGTCGCGGGCGCCGTTCCCCAGGAATATGTCACCGGCTGGTTCGTCGGTAATTATAGGGCCAGCTTCGGCAGCTATACGGTGACGGAAGGCTTTGTCGAAACCGTGGTTCCGCTGGCGAACGGGGAGTCGTGGGCCGAGTCCTTGGACCTGAATGCCGCTGTCCGCGCCACCGATTACTCCACCTCCGGCTTTGTCACGACCTGGAAGGTCGGTGCGACTTACGCGCCGATGTCCGACATACGCTTTCGTGTCACGCGTTCACGCGACATCCGCGCGCCGAACCTGTCCGAGCTCTTCCAGGCGGGCGGCGCAAATACCAACAATATTGTCGACCCGTTCACCAATCCGCCGACCGTCGTTCAGTATCAAGGCCTCGTGAGCGGTAATCCCGACCTGCAGCCGGAAAAAGCCGACACGTGGGGTCTCGGCGTCGTGGTCTCGCCCGGCTTTGTGCCCGGCTTCACCGCGTCCTTCGACTACTTCAACATCAACATCAAGGACGCCATCGGCAACGTCGGCAACCAGACCATTGTCGACCGCTGCTTCGCCGGCGATACCGCCTACTGCGCCGCCATCACCCGCGGGCCGAATGCCAGCGGCGTCGTGGTGATCACACAGATCAGGTCGCAGCCGTTCAACCTCGTCAGCCAGCAGAACCGCGGCTTCGACGTCGATCTCAGCTACCGGACCTCGCTCGACGAGATCGTCGATGGTTGGGCGGGCAACCTCAGCCTGCGCGCGCTCGCGACTCGTTACCTCGAAAACTACCGCAACGACGGTATCGCACCGCCGACCGAGAGCGTCGGCCAGAACAGCGGCAACGGCCCGCCGAAGTGGCGCTATCGTCTGTCGGCGGGTTACAACCTCGACCCGGTCGGCATCATCCTCACCGCGCGCGGCATCAGCGCCGGGGTCTACGACAACACCAACATCGAGTGTCAGGCCGGGTGTCCGGTCTCGACCGCGACGAACCGTACCGTCGGGGAAAACGATATCGAGGGCGCTTGGTACTTCGACCTCAACCTCACCTATCAATTCCTCGCCGGCGATGACGGCGATGAGGGCGAGGCCTTCCTGACCATCAAGAACGTATTGAACACCGACCCGGCGGTCGTGGCGCAAGGGCCGGCCGGCACATCGTTCCTGTCTCAGCCGGCGAATCCGACCCTTTACGACACCCTGGGCCGGACGTTCCGCGCGGGGGTTCGCTTTAGAATGTAGCGCGCCAAGCTTGGGCCGGCTCCGGCCGGCCCAAGCAATGGTTGTAGTACGACTTTGATAGGACGGCCGAATCGCCCGGTTTTCCGCCGTCCGGCACCTTTCTCGGCCCGCTCGACACAGGTAATTTAGGGCGGAGGAGCAAAGCGAAATGCAATTCGGCTCGGACAGTGGATCTCTCGGTCGCGCGCCCTGGTGGGCCGCGCCTGCGCTTGCCATCCTGTTCGCCGCCGCGCCGGCCTCCGCCGAAACGCGCTCGTTCGTGGTTTCTTTTTTTGCCCAAGCCACCACGTCCGTCGACGGTGACTGCTCGAAGGGCGTCAACCCGACCATCGAGGAACAGTACCTCCTGAACCTTCGTCATCTCGGCTATTCGGAAGCCGAGATCGCGGCGATGAAAAAGAAGGAGGACGAAGGCAACGGCGAGATCGGCACCCTCATGATGACCCGCGGCCGCATCAACGGCCAGCCCGTCAACGCCTATGCGCATCCGACCGCCGTGGTCGACCCGAAACTCAATGCGCTCGACGGAAAGTTCGCCTACGGCTTCGACATGGACGGAAAAGGCCGCGACGATCCCAACGGGTTCATCGATCCCGAAACCGGCCAGCGCGGTGTCGACCACGAGGCTTATCGCGCGCTCGGCTGCATGCGCACCTTCCGCGGATCGCTCAAGGGCCGTCCCACCTTCTGGGATTGGGCCTGGGGCCAGCTGCGGGATTCCCAGCCCGCATGGCTGATCACGATTTCAGGCGAGGACCTTTCGCAAGACGGCGAAGTCACGGTGACCTTCGATCGCGCCGTGGAGTTTGTCGCATCGAACACCGATTCTTCGCCGCGGCGCGATGTCGCCTATCGCATCGATCCGGATCCGCGCTCTCACAATGTTTATAAAGCGCGCATCAAGGAAGGCGTCGTCCTGCTCGAGGCGCCCGGCACGCAGGATTTCCGCATGCTGCAAAATCCGCTGGTCACGCCCGAGCTGAAATTGAAGCGGCTGCACATGCGCCTCAACCTCAACGGCGACGGCAGCTTGAACGGTATGCTCGGCGGGTATCAGTCGTGGCGGGAGCTCTATTTCGGCATCGGCAGCAGCGGCACGCGCGAAGCCTGCATCACCGGCGACATTCCAGGCATCTTTTACCTGTTGCGCCGTCACGCCGACGGCGATCCGGACCCTGCCACCGGTGAAAACACGACCATCTCGACCGCTTATTATATTGAGGCGGTGCCGGCCTTCGCCGTGCCCGCCGAGTCCCGCCCGCGCACGGGCGGATGACGAACCAGCCGATGGCCACCGAAGGACGAGCAATATGCTCACAATGCTAAGGAATGCAGCTCTCGTGGCTCTTGCCGTCGCCGGCGGCGGCGCGGCGGTGGCGCAGTCGTCGCGGACGGGCGAAGTCATCGCGACGCCCGCGGGCATCACAATGCAGCCGCTCGGCAAGGATCAAGGCTACGATACCGGCAAGGCGACCGCCGGTTTTCTCGCCCGCGAACAGATCGCCTACACCGATCCGCGCGGCATGACGCTTTATACCTACAAGAAGGACCCGCCCGGAAAGTCGGTGTGCGTGGCCGAATGCGCAACGACGTGGCTGCCCGCGCTCGTGCCTGCTTACGCCGCCCCGGCGGGCGATTGGTCGGTCGTGACGCGCGATGACGGCGGGCGGCAGTGGGCATTCAAGGGAAAGCCGCTCTACACCTATCTCAAGGACGTGGATCCCGGCTCGGTCTACGGCGCGAGCCCGGCCCGCTTCGGCGGACGGCGCAAGAACGGCGCCGGCGAATGGGTCGGCGGCGGCGTGCGCGGCAGCGGTCTCGCCAATGCGGGCAAGGACGAGCCGCTGCCCGCCGATTGGAGCGTCGCGCTGGCCTACCCGGTGGATTTGAAAACGCCCGCCGGCCTTGCGGTGCGCGAAATCCCCGATGCCTTTGCCTTTACCCTCGTCAATCACCGCGGCTTTACCCTCTACGCGCTTGTCGGCCAGCCCGCGAAGGCGCGCTCTCTTTCCGCCCAATGGCAACCGGCGGCGGCGCCGCAATTCACCAAGGCGATGGGCGATTTCGGGACCCTCGTCCGCGACGACGGCATCCGCCAGTGGACCTATAAGGGAAAGGCGCTTTACAGCTTCACCGGCGATGTCAGCCCGGGCGATGCCTACGGCTGGAATGCCGATCCGAACATGGCCGTGGCCGCGGTGGCGGCCTTCTACATGCCGCCGGAAGTTTCAGTCCAAACCACCTTTGCACAGGGACGCGTGCTGGCGACGGCGCAAGGACAGACGCTTTATCGGCGCGACGCTTACATCAACCAGTCGGGCGGCGGACACTCGCTGCGCAACGGCCAGCCGGCACGTCCGGCCGTCGGCCGCGACATCGGTCTCAACATCATGTGCGCCGATGCATGCGAGACCGCATGGAAGCCGTTCCTCGCGCCGAAGGACGCCAAGCCCCGCGGCTTCTGGACGACGATGACGCGTCCCGATGGCACGCTCCAATGGGCCTACAAGGATTATGCCTTGTGGACCTTCGCCGGCGACACGGCCCCGGGCCAGATGAACGGGCATGACCATTACGACGTTCACTTCAACGATCAGAAGGTCCCGACGCAGGTCATCGACATCGGCACGCCGCAGGATGGTATCCCTGCGCTGTTGTGGGCGGTGGCGCTCCCCTAACGCTTCTTCGCCACGAGGAGGCGATAGCGCATACCGCCGGTGCGATACAGCGCCTCGAGATAGAACCCGCCGAGAAAGGCGCCGATCACCGCGCGCGCGGCCTGCGTGGGCGCCAGGCGCTGCGCGACGGCGAACGCGCCGATGAGCACACGCAGCCAGGCCAGCGGACGCGGCCGCAGTCGCGGTGTTAGATCTTCTTCTTCCACGACCTCCAGGCCTGCGGACGCCGCGGCCTTTGCAAATCCGCTCCGATCGAGCAGGACCGGACAGCGCCACCCTTTCTTGAAACCGTGAAGCAGGTCGGCGCGCACTTTCGGCTCCGGCATGTCATCGACGATCACGAACAGCCCTCCCGGCGCCAGGGCCGCGCCGAGGTTGGCGATGGCGGCCGCGGGGTCCGCACTGTGAGCGAGGGACTCGATGGCGATCACCGCGTCGTAGCCGCCTGCGATCGGATCGTGATAACTGCGCACGTGAAATCGGCACGCCCCGGCGATCCCGCGCCGCTGTGCCGCGGCGCTCGCGCGCCGCGCCTGCTCGGGGCTGAGGGTGAGACCGTCGTAGTGACCGCCCATGCGCCCCTGCCAGTGGAAGATCGTCCCGCCCAGGCCGCAGCCTGCGTCCAGCACACGCGGATCCCTTTTCACGCCGCATTTCTCGGCCGCGGCGAGGACGATGTGGTCGAGGCGCTCGGGGCCTGGGGTGTCGACCTCCTCGCCTGTGGCGGCTGTGAGGAATCGGTGGGTCGCGTTTTGCGCCGATCCGCCGCCGCGCCCGACCCGCTGGGCGACCTCCAGGAATCGCGAAAGATTGTCGTAATAGGCGGCAATCCCGCCCCAGTCCCGGTCCGTCATCGGCTGGTCTTACCACGGCGGCCGGGGGGCCAAACATTGTGCAGCGCACAAATCTCCCGGCGGCCCGTATATAAGAGTGTCCAAGGACCGGCCTTGTCAGGAGTCCCGGGCCGGTCATACTGCACGCCGCGTAGTCTACGGACTCGGCCTGCCGCCGGATCCTTTTGTCTTTTGTTTATGTTGTTGGGCCGTATCGATGCGCCGTGCGCTAAATTTTGGCATCACTCTTCTTGTCGGCACCCTCCCGGGGATGGTCATGGCGACCGAGGTCGCGCGCGCCGTCATCCCGGCCGAGCGCGAGGCCTATATCTCGGTGCCGATGCCGCCGGGGTTCCGGGTCCAGGATACGGAGCTCGAAGGTCCGGTGTTCGCCAATGCTCAGGGCATGACCCTCTACATCTGGCCGCACGATACGCTGCGCAACGGCGTGACCGGCGATTCCAAGCAGCAGTCGGACTGCGGCTACGAAAAGACCACACATACGGCGGGCCTGATGAGCCCCTACCCGCCGGGGCTCGAGCTCCCCGATCTCGACAAACGCCTGTCGTGCGCCGAGGAATGGCCGCCGGTGATTGCGTCCGAGGATGCGAAGCCGGTCGGCGACTTCACCATCATCACGCGCAAGGACGGCCGGAAGCAGTGGGCTTATGATCAAGCCGCGCTCTACACCTCGCGCCTCGACAAGGTGCCCGGTGATGTCTTTGCGGCGACGTCGCGCGAAAGCGGGGGTGGTAACGACGGGCCCGCCACGCGCCGCCCGGTGAAGCCGCCCTCGGCCGTCCCCGGCGGGTTCACGGTGATCACGTCCACCCGCGGGCGCATGCTGCTCACGGACAAGAATTTTTCCGTCTACGTCTCCGACCGGGACGGGCCCAACAAGTCGAATTGCGATGAGTCGTGCGCCAAGACGTGGCACCCGATGCTCGCGCCCGTGTCGCTGCGTTCGCAAGGCGACTGGTCGACCTTCGAACGGGCGCCCGGCGTTTATCAATATGCGTTCCGAAAGCGCCCGCTCTACACCTACGCCCTCGATTACGATGTGTTCTCGGTGAAGGGCAGCGACCAGCCGGGCTGGGACAACGTTTATCTGCAGCGCACGCCCTCGCCGCCGCGGCATTTCACGGCGCAGGAGACTCTGGCCGGCATCGTGCTCGCCGACGAGAACGGAAAAACCATCTACACCTATAACTGCGGCGATGATTCGAAGGATCAGCTGGCGTGCGATCACCCCGATGCGCCGCAGCAGTATCGCCTTGCCATTTGCGGCGCCGGCAATGCCGAGCGCTGCCTGAAAACTTGGCCGTATGTCGCCGCTGCGGCCGATGCCAAGGCGCAGAACCGCAGCTGGAGCGTCATGACCATCGATCCCAAGACCGGTCGCCGCGCCGCGCCGGGCGATGCCGGCGCGCTGCGCGTCTGGGCCTATCGCGGCCGGCCGATCTATACCTACGCCCGCGACGTCAATCCCGGCGATACCTTCGGCGTTGCGCGCGGCGAGCATCGCGGCCGTCGCAACGGTTTCACGGCGTTCTGGCTGCGCGATGATTTCTTCGGCAACACGTACTAGGCGGCGCGTGGAAAATGGATCACATCATGAACCTTAAGATGCTTTGCGCCGCGGCGGCTCTTTCCACGCTCGCGGCGCCGGTGCTCGCGGACGACGCGGGTCCGATCCGCAATCGCACCATCTCCTACGCGACGGTGACCATGCATTGGTCCGTGTATCAGACGCCCGATGCAAAAGCCGAATGCCCGAACGGTCTCAACGACTACGGCCCGCGCGAAGTGTTCAAGTCGTACTTCGGCGAGGGCGGCGGAAAATCGGTGGTCGACACCCAGCTCGCCCGGGAGGGGTTCAAATACTTCCCGTTGGATGTCGAAGACAATCTTCCCTACCACCACGCCGCGGGCAGGATCGCCAACGGCATCGATCTCGACGGCAAGGTCAAGGACGGCGACTTCACGAATCAGGACGGTGAGAAGGGCGTCGATAACAATCTCTACCGCGTCATCGGTTGCGCGCGCATCTATCGCGGCCCGGACGGCGCCATCTTCTTCTTCGCCACGAAGCAGGTGCGCGACTACACCTTCAATCGCACCATGATCGAAATCACCGAAGTCGACAGCCTTGCCGACGATCCGGATGTGACCGTCACCTTCTACCGCGGCATGGATCCGCTGATGCAGGACGCCAGCGGCGCGAACGTCCTGCCGGGCGGCACGCAGCGTCCCGACTTGCGCTTCGGGAAAAGCCTCATCCGGCGCACCAAGGGAAAGATCGTCGGCGGCACGCTCCGCACTGATCCGATCGAGAACATGCATGTGCCGTGGGAAGTGTTTCCGCCGGTGCCCGATTATCTGATCATGCGCGGGGCGCGTTTCAGCCTGAAGCTTACGCCCGAGCGCGCCGAGGGCGTGCTCGCCGGCTATGCCGACGTCGAGAAGATGTATGCGCACGCGACGACGTGGTCGACGCATCACTTCAGCTACGGCCAGCACGACGCGCCGCGGTTTTACCGCGAGCTGAACCGGATGGCCGATGGCTATCCGAACCAGGACGGCGTCATGACCGCCATCTCCTCGGCGTTGCAGTTTAACATGATCCAGGTGTACATCGACCACGGCGAAGCGAAGACCGCTGACCTTTCGGCGCCGGGTGCGCAGCCGGCCGCGGACGCGGCGCGGGAAAGATGAGTTCGCGGTAAAGGAAAAGTTCCGCGGCCGTGCACTTTTAATGTCAGCGCGCGCGAGCTCCACCTGTTGCAAAGAAGACGCGGGTGCGAGGCTATTCGATATTGAAGGCCCCTTAGTTACCGTCCGGCCGTTGTCGGCCGCACCGGTATTTGATATTCGCGGCGCCAAAGCGCGGGCCTGAAACCAAGGCCTGCGCCGGCGAGACGCCCTCACGGCCGATCATCGCCAATTGTCACAGGATCATAGGCACGCGCGCCGCGTCGGCGGCGACGGGCCAATTGAAGGGGATGCATATGAACGTACGCGCACGTACATCAAGACTTTCCATGCTGACCATCGCATGCTTGAGCTCGACCTGCCTCAGCTCGGTCGCGTTTGCTCAAGCGGCGCCGCAGGCCGCCGCATCCGAAGCGGCCGTCGACGAGATCGTCGTTACCGGCACGCGCGTGGTCCGCGACGGTTACGAAGCGCCGACGCCGGTCTCGGTCATCGGCATCGAACAGCTCGACAACCAGGCCACCTCGAACCTTGCCGACTCGATCAATCAGCTCCCTACGCTTGTCGGCAGCTCGACGCCGCAGGGCTCGGTGGCGAACACCACCTCCGGCCAGGGCGCCATCAACGGGCTGTCGTTGCGCGGCCTGGGCACGTCGCGCACGCTGGTGCTGCTCAACGGTCAGCGCACGGTCGGCTCCATCCTCACCGGCGTCGTGGACGTCAGTGAACTTCCGCAGCACCTGATCGAGCGCGTCGACGTCGTCACCGGCGGCGCCTCCGCCGCCTACGGTTCCGACGCGTTGTCGGGTGTCGTCAACTTCGTGCTCGACACCGATTTCACGGGCGTGAAGGGTGAAGTCTCGGGCGGCATCACGACCTACGGCGATCAGCCGAACTACAAGGTCAACGCCGCCTACGGCACGCCTTTTGCCGGCGGCCGCGGTCACTTCCTCATCTCCGGCGAGCATGTGTGGGACAACGGGCTGCTGATCGGCGACCGCCCGTGGAACCGCGAGGGCCACAGCTTTATCAATAACCCCGCGTACGGGACGGGCCCCGGTCAGACGACCAGCGTGCCCAACATTCTCAAGACCGAGCGCGTCGCGCTGGGTCCGATCGCCAGCTGGGGCGGCACCTTCGCGGTGCCGGCGAGCCATCCGCTCTACGGCGTGTCGTTCGGTCCGGGCGGTTCGCAATATCGCCTTGCCATCGGCGATATCGTCCAAGGCCAATTGATGCGCGGCGGCAGCTGGGAAGCCCAGCAGATCGCCCCGGTGCGCGGCGTCGCCTTCATGCCGCAGCAGAATCGCCAGGATGTATTTGTCCGCGCCAGCTACGACATCTCGGACGAGGTGCAGGTCTACGGCCACGCCGCGTGGGGCCACCTCGGCTCCTATTCGACCGGCGCGCCGAACTTCTACCCGGGCAATCTTTCGCTGCGGACCGACAACGCGTTCCTGCCGGCCGCGCTGCGCCCGACCCTGGAGCCGAACGGGGTCGTTACCTCGTTCAACTTCGGCACCATGAACTGGGACCTCGACAGCTTCCACGCCGTCTACGATCGCCGCGTGTTGCGCTTCCTCGTCGGCGCCGAAGGAAGTTTCGAGGCTGTCGGCAGCGACTGGAACTGGGACATGTACCTCGGCAACGGCGAAGCCTTCGGCTCGCTGAAGTCGATCGGTGCGCAGGACCGTACGCGCTACGCGCTCGCCGTCGATGCCGTGCGCGGCCCGAACGGCCAGATCGTCTGCCGCTCGACGCTCACCGATCCGGGCAACGGCTGCGTGCCTTACAACGTATTCGGCACCGGCGTGAACACGCCGGCCGCCGTCGAATACATCCAGGGCCGCTACGGCTGGAACAACCATCGCCTCAACCAGAAGGTCGCGGCGATCAACTTCGCCGGCGAGCCGTTCTCGACCTGGGCCGGTCCCGTCTCGACGGCCTTCGGGTACGAATACCGCAGCGAAAGCATGCGCCAGATTTCGGACCCCGAAGAACAGGCCAATCCGACGATCTGGTTCCAGGCCGCCGGCCAGCCCTATACCGGCAGCGTGAAGGTCAACGATGTCTATGTCGAAGCCGTCGTTCCGCTCGCGGCCGATGCTCCCTGGGCGAGCGCGCTCGACCTGAACGGCGCCGTCCGCGGCACTCACTATTCGACCTATGGCTGGGTCGCGACCTACAAGGTCGGCGCGTCGTGGTCGCCGTTCGAAGACCTGCGCTTCCGCATCACGCAGTCGCGCAACATCCGCTCGCCTACGCTGGTCGACCTGTATCAGGCCGGCTCGACGTCGCGCAGCTCTTCCACCGATCCGTTCAACGGCAACCGCGCCGTCAACAGCCAGGTCACCACACGCGGCAATCCGAACCTGCAGGCTGAAAAATCCAACGACACCGGCGTCGGCGTGGTCTATCAGCCGTCGTGGTTCCCCGGCTTCAGCGCCTCGGTCGACTACTATCGCATCAAGATCAACGATGCGGTGAACAGCCTCGGCGCGCAGGACCTCATCAATCTGTGCTTCCAAGGCAATCAGGTGGCGTGCAGCACGTTCACCCGCAGCGACGTCGGCACGCCCGCCGAACAGATCAACATCAGCGTCCAGCCGCAGAACTTCGCGACGGAACGGGCGAAGGGAGTCGACTTCGAGGCCAGCTATTCGACTCCGCTGTCGGTCGTATCCGACGGATGGGACGGCGACATCGCCATCCGCTTCCTCGCCACGCACTACATCACCTACACGACGTTCAGCGGCATTCCCGGCGACATCGTCACCGAGCTCGCCGGCGCGCCCGGCGCGTCGGGCAGCAACATCGGCGGCGGCGGCGGCGGCCTGCCGGATTGGCGCATCAACTCGTCGGTCAACTACTCGCTCGATCCGATCAATTTCGGCTTCACCTTCCGCTACCTCTCCGGCGGCAAGGTCGTCCCGACGTGGATCGAATGTCAGACGGGGTGCCCGGTCTCGAGCGGCCTGCGTCTGACCGTCGACAACAACCACGTCGAGAGCGCGTTGTTCATCGACTTCAACTCGTCCTACAAGTTGGCGCTCGGCGAGAACGCGGAAACCGAACTGTTCTTCAACGTCCGCAATATCGCCAACTCCGATCCGCCCATCGCCGCGCGCGGCCCGGGCGGCTCCAGCTGGGACTTCCCGCCCACGAACCAGGGTCTCTACGACATCATGGGCCGCGTCTTCCGCGCGGGCGTGAAGTTCCGGATGTAGTCGGATCCTTAAGACAACGGCGAAAGATCGGGCGCCCGGCGGAAGCCGCAGCGCCCGATGCTTTTTCAAGGGTGCGCACGGACATTGGCCTAAAAGACACACCCCGGCGCAATCGACACGCCTGGCGGCCGGCGATTGAGCCCTGTCCTTGAAAGCCGATTCCTGACGGGTCATTCTGGTCACGACGGATATTTGACCGTCCCGGGGCGCTATTTTTGGCCCCGAGCGGGGGGGTGCTCGACATTTCGCCGCGGGATGTGGCCATCGGCATTGGCATGCCGGGGACGCAGGCCCGCAAGCTCACACCGCGACGCCGCACGGCGCCGCGCCACGGGGTCAAGTACGCGTACGATGTCTCGTTTCCGAAAAAATGATTCGACGGTGCGGCTGTTGACGCCCGCGTGCGTCGGCTCAGCCCGCTGGGGCGCGGCGGCCATCGCGCAAGCGGTGCCAACGGAGCGACGTGAGCGGCGCGGGCTTGGAAATAAAAGCATTATCAACGGGTTAATCGGCGAGCCGCGCGGGCGGCGGCAACGACGGCGCTTGAATCCGCTCGCCCGACCGGTCATTCTATTAATTAAGAGTACAAGAACCGCACGGCTGGGGTTATTTTCGGCCGCACGCGGGGGGAGAAACATTGGTCATCTGTCATGGGTTCGAAGCCGGGCGCCGCGGGCGCATCGGTGTGTGGGCCCGCACACGTCACGCTGCGCCCTCGCGCGGCGGGCGTTCATGGAGGGGAGTAAATCATGAAGACGGTGGGTCGTTTCGGTAAGCGTAATTCAATGGTCCGGATGCTGACGCTCGCATGCCTGGGCTCGACATGCTTGAGCTCGGCGGTATTCGCGCAGGCTGCGCAGACGGCGCAGACCGAAGCTGCGGTGGACGAGATCGTCGTTACCGGTACGCGCGTTGTGCGCGACGGTTACGAAGCCCCGACACCGGTCTCCGTGATCGGCGTCGAAGCGCTCGATAACGTGGCGACGTCGAACCTCGCCGACTCCATCAACCAGCTGCCTGCGGTCGTGAACAGCGCGACGCCGCAAACCTCCGCCGCTAATACGACCTCCGGTCAGTCCGCCATCAACGGCCTTTCGCTGCGCGGTCTCGGCGTCTCGCGCACCCTGGTGCTGTTGAACGGTCAGCGCACCGTCGGTTCGAACCTCACCGGCGCGGTCGACGTCAGCGAACTTCCGCAGCACCTGATCGAGCGCGTCGACGTGGTGACCGGCGGCGCTTCAGCCGCCTACGGCTCGGACGCGCTCTCGGGCGTCGTCAACTTCGTGCTCGACACCGATTTCACCGGCCTGAAGGCCGAAGTCTCCGGCGGTCTCACGACTTACGGCGACGTGCCGAACTACAAGGTGAATGCCGCCTACGGAACGCCGTTCGCCGGCGGCCGCGGCCACTTCCTTCTTTCGGGCGAACATGTGTGGGATCACGGCTTGATCGTCTACGATCGTCCCTGGACCCGCGAAGGTCACAGCTTCATCAATAATCCGGCCTTCGTCGCCGGCAACGGCCTTCCCAGCATCATCAAGACGAACCGCGTCGCGATCGGCAATGCGAGCTGGGGCGGTACCATTGTCTCGGGGCCGCTCAAGGGAACGTCGTTCGGTCCCGGGGGCTCGATCTATCAGATCGCCTACGGCGACATTTATACCGGCGCTCTGATGCGCGGCGGCAGCTGGGATGCGCTGAACGTCATCTCCGTCCGCGGCGTCGCGGCGCAGCCGCAACAGAACCGCCAGGACGTCTTCACGCGCGTCAGCTACGACATCAGCGATACCGTGAACGTCTACGCCCAGGCCGCCTGGGGCCACCTGCATTCATATTCATCCGGTGCGCCCAACTTCTTCCCGGGCAATCTGACCATCTCGACGGACAACGCCTTCCTGCCTCCATCGCTGCTTCCCGGCCTGCAGCCGACCGCGACCGTGACGACCTTCACGATGGGCACCCTGAACTGGGACCTCGATAACTTCCGCGCCGTATATGACCGCCGCGTGTTGCGCTTTCTGACCGGCGCATCGGGATCGTTCGAGACCGGCGAGACCGAGTGGAACTGGGACGCGCACCTTAGCGTCGGTCAAGCCTTTGGGACGCTGCAATCGCGCGGCGCCATCGACCGCACGCGTTATCCGCTCGCCGTCGATGCGGTGCGCGCGGCCAATGGGCAGATCGTCTGCCGCTCGACCCTCACCAATCCGACCAACGGCTGCGTGCCTTACAATGTGTTCGGGATCGGCGTGAACTCCCAGGCCGCGGTCGAATACCTCCAGGGCCGCTACGGATGGAACCTGCAGCGCCTCAATCAGAAGGTCGGCGCCATCAACTTCGCCGGCGAGCCGTTCTCGACCTGGGCGGGCCCCGTCTCGACCGCGTTCGGCTACGAATATCGCCGCGAGAAGATGCGCCAAGTGGTGGACCCGGAAGAAATCGCCAATCCGACCATCTGGTTCCAGGCGGCCGGCCAGCCCTATACCGGCGCCTTCACGGTGCATGATTTCTACGGCGAAACCGTCGTCCCGCTGGCCGCCGACGCCGCGTGGGCGGACGCGCTCGATCTCAACGGCGCCGTACGCTTCACCCATTACTCCACCTACGGCTCGGTCGTGACGTGGAAAGCCGGCGCGACCTGGTCGCCGTTCGAAGACCTGCGCTTCCGCTTCACACAGTCGCGCAACATCCGCTCGCCCACGCTCGTGGACCTGTACCAGGCCGGCTCGACCTCGCGCAGTTCCTCGCTCGATACCTTCAAGACCCCGCCGGTGACCATCAACAGCCAGGTCCTGACCCGCGGTAATCCGAACCTCGGCCCGGAAAAGTCGAACGACACCGGGATCGGCGTGGTCTACCAGCCGTCGTGGTTCGACGGCTTCAGCATGTCGGTGGATTACTACCGCATCCATATCAAGGACGCGGTGAATCTGATCGGCGTGCAGGACCTGATCAACTTCTGCGTCGCCGGCAATCAGACCGCCTGCGCCTCGGTGGTCCGCACCGGCACCGGAACGGCCGCCGAGCAGCTGGAAATCACCGTCCAGCCGCAGAACTTCGCGACCGAACTGGCGCGCGGGATCGACTTCGAGGCCAGCTACAATATGCCGCTCAGCGTCGTCTCCGACGGCCTCGACGGCAATCTCGGCATCCGCTTCCTCGCCACGCACTTCATCGACTACAAGACCTTCAGCGGCATCCCCGGCGATATCGAAGTCGAGAACGCGGGCGTGGCCGGGGGCGGTGGTATCGGCGGCGGCGGCGGCGGCGTGCCGAGCTGGCGTATCAACAGCTCGATCACCTATGCCCTCGATCCGATCAACGTCGGCCTTGGTTTCCGTTGGATCTCGCGCTCCCTGAACAACGCAACCTGGATCGAATGTCAGACGGGCTGCCCGAACCCCGTCGGCCAGCGCATCACCGTGGACGACAACCACGTGGATGCGGCGCTGTTCGTCGACTTCAACGCCGCCTACACCATGGCGCTCGGCGAAACGTCCGAAGCCGAGCTGTTCTTCAATGTCCGCAACGTCATGAACTCCGATCCGCCGATCCGTGCCGGCGGTCCGGGCGGCTCGAGCTGGGACTTCGCGCCCGCATCGCCCAGCTACGACATCTTGGGCCGCGTGTTCCGCGCCGGCGTGAAGTTCAAGATGTAACGGAGAGCATGATTTAGTACGTGTTTCCCGGGCGCCTGGCGCGAAGCCACGGCGCCCGGATTTTTTTAGTTCAGGAGAATCGCAATGACTCGCGCGCGCTTTTTGACGAATTTGGCCTTCACCACCGCCGTTGCCTTGGTGCTGCAAGCCTGCGACCGTCCTTCGCCGCAGGCCGAAGCCAAGCCGCCTTTCACCGTCGTCGAAGCTTCGATCCAGGACATGCAGGCCGCCATGGCCGACGGCCGCACCACCTCGCGCGCGATTGTCGCGGAGTACCTGCAGCGCATGGGACTGTATGAGGACAAGCTGAACGCAGCGGTGTCGGTGAATGCGAATGCGTTGGCTCAGGCCGAGGCGCTCGACAAGGAGCGCGCGGCCGGCAAGGTGCGCGGGCCGCTGCACGGGATCCCGGTGGCGCTCAAGGACAACATCATGACCAAGGATGACATGCCGACCTCGGGCGGCATGCTGGCGTTCAAACACTACATGGCGCCCTACGACGCGACCTTGGTCGCCAATCTCAAGGAGGCCGGCGCGATCATCATCGCCAAGTCCACCTTGAGCGAACTCGCCGGCTGGTTCGGCAGCGAGTTCCGCCCGGGCGGCTACAACGCCGCCGCGGGGCAGAGCTACAATCCTTACGACCCGCGCGCGAACGAGAACGGTACGCCGGTGATGGAAGTGGCGGGCTCCAGCTCCGGGGTCGGCGTCGCCGCGAACTTGTGGGCGGCCAACGTCGGGACGTCCACCGGCGGCTCCATCGAAGGGCCTTCCAACGCCAACATGCTTGTCGGTCTGCGTCCGTCCACCGGGCGGATCAGCCGCTACGGCATCGTACCGTTGACGCTCGATCAGGATACCGCCGGTCCCATGACCAAGTTCGTCGCGGATGCGGCGATCATGCTCGGCGCCATGGAAGGGGCGGCGAGCGATCCCAACGACCCGCGCACGTCCGAATGCCAGGCGCCGCCCAACCGCGACTACACCGCGTTCCTGAAAGCCGACGCCCTCAAGGGCGCCCGCATCGGCATTCCGCGCGCCGGTATTTATGCGGCGCACACGTTTCCGGGTAAGGCGAAGCCTTTCCAGGGCCTGAAGCCCGAGGAGCTCGAGACCATGGAAAGCGCCATCGCGGCGTTGAAGACGGCGGGCGCCGAGGTCATCGATCCCGTCGAGCTTCCTAGCATGATCGCGGCCGATCCGGCCCGGAACATCACCTCCCACAACATTTGCCAGCTCGACACCGACGGCACCGCCAAGGACGATTACTGCTCGACCGTGCTGCGCTACGGCATGAAGCGCGACTTCAATCTTTGGCTCGCATCCCTGGGCGACGGCGCGCCCGTCAAGACGCTCGCCGAACTGCGCGCGTGGAACACGAAGCACGCCGCCGAAGGTGCCATCCGCTACGGCCAGGGCCGCCTCGACTACGCCGATGCCGTCGATCTCGAGAAGGACAAAGCGAAGTGGGAACGCGACCGCGCTGAAGATCTTGTGCTCACCCGTGAGGAAGGACTCGATGCGGCGCTGACCACGCACAAGCTCGACGCCATCATGTTTCCGGAAGCCAACGGCGCCAACTATGCGACCAAGGCGGGCTACCCGATCATTGTCGTCCCCTACGGGCTCGTGACCAACGACAACCCGGGTGCAAAAGGCTCGCCCGACAAAAAGCCGTATGGGGTCAGCTTTGTCGGCGGGCACTGTCAGGACCCGAAGATCATCGGGATTGCTTACGCGTTCGAGCAGGCGACCAAGAAGCGCGTTGCGCCCCGTCACACGCCTTAATCTGAAAAGGCACGCCGGCTGCGCGACCTGCGGCCGGCGTGTCGTCTTTCAGCGCTCATGAATCGTCTCAAGCAGGCTTTCGCGGACAAGCGCCCGACCATTGGGTTGTGGCAGGCGCTCGCCAATCCCTATACCGCCGAGATCTGCGCCGGCGCCGGGTACGACTGGCTGATGTTCGACGGCGAGCACGCACCGAACACCCTGCAAACGCTGCTCGCTCAGCTTCAGGCCGTCGCCGCCTATCCGGTGGAAGCGGTGGTCCGGCCCGCGGCGAACGCCCCGGTGCTGATCAAGCAGCTGTTGGACATGGGATTCCGCTCGCTGCTCGTCCCGATGATCGACACGGCCGAACAGGCCAAGCAGCTCGTCGCGGCCACCCGGTTTCCCCCGCGCGGGATACGCGGTGTCGCCAGCGCCACCAGTCGTGCGTCTGGATTCGGCGCCGACGCCGCCTATCTCGCGGACGCTCACCACCATCTGTGTGTGATTCCGCAGATCGAAAGCCGCACCGCGCTTGACGAGATCGAGGCGATCGCGAGCATTGAAGGAATCGATGCGCTGTTCATCGGCCCCGGCGACCTTGCCGGTTCCCTGGGGCACCTCGGCGATCCCGGCCACGCGGACGTTCAAGCGGCGATCGCGGACGCCTTCCGGCGGATCGCAAGCGCCGGAAAGCCCGCGGGAATTTTCGCGCGCACCGCCGAGCAGGCCAGAGCGGCGTTCGCGGCCGGCGCGTCATTCGTCTCGGTCGGCACGGATGTGGGTCTCCTCGGCGCCGGGGCGCGCGAGCGCGCGCGCCATGCCCGTCCGGACGGCGCCGCCGGCCGAGCCTGATCGCGTTGAATCCCGCCGCTTTTGCGAGCCAAGTGATCCTATAGGATTCGCGCTGGCGGCGGCGCGGGCGGGCGGATACTTTGGCGGCCATGGAACAGCGAAATATCAAGCGGCCGGCGCCGGCGGCCGACCTCGAATGTCTGACCGCGCTCGAGCAGAAGGTGCTCTGGCTCGCGAGTTGGACCATCCACAACGCCAATCATCTGCGCGACACCGGCGACGGGGTGAAGGTCGGCGGGCATCAGGCGTCCTCGGCGTCGCTGGCCACCATCATGACCGCGCTCTATTTCTACGTGTTGCGGCCGGAAGACCGCGTCGCGGTCAAGCCGCACGCCAGCCCCAATCTGCACGCGATCCAATATCTCCTCGGCCGCCAGGCGCGCGAAAAGCTCGAGAACTTCCGCGGCTTCAAGGGTGCGCAGAGCTATCCCTCGCGGACCAAGGATACCTGCGACGTCGACTTCTCCACCGGCTCGGTCGGTCTCGGGGTGGCGCAGACATTGTTTTCCTCCCTTGTGCAGGACTATGTGCACGCCCATGGCTGGTCCGAACATCCCAAGGGACGCATGGTCGCGCTCATCGGCGATGCCGAGATGGACGAGGGCAACGTCTTCGAAGCCATGCTCGAAGGCTGGAAGCAGGGTCTGAAGAATTGCTGGTGGATCGTCGATTACAACCGCCAGAGTCTCGACGCCTGCACGCTCGAAGGCGTGTGGGAGAGATACGCGCAAGTTTTCCGCACCCTCGATTGGGACGTCGTGATTCTCAAATACGGATCGCTGCTGGAAGCGGCGTTCGAAAAGCCCGGCGGCGACGCGCTCAAATCCTGGATAGATGCCTGTCCCAATGCGCTCTACTCCGCGCTGACGTTCCAGGGCGGCGCCGCCTGGCGCAAACGCCTGCTCGCCGACCTCGGCACCAACAATGCCGCCGCCAGCCTGATCGGCGAAGTCGATGACGCCGGCCTTGCGCGGCTCATGACCAACCTGGCCGGTCACGATCTGCCGACGCTGCTCGGCGCCTTCGCCGCCGTGACCCACGAACGGCCGGTCTGTTTCATTTGCTACACCATCAAGGGCTTCGGCCTTCCTCTCGCGGGCCACAAGGACAATCACGCCGGTCTCATGAATCTTCCGCAGATGGAGGAATTCCGCAGCCGCATGCGCATCCGGCCGGGGCACGAATGGGACTGCTTCGAAGGCCTCGACATCCCCGCCGACCGTCTGCGGGCGTTTCTCGCCCATGCGCCGCTGGCCGCGGGCTCCGAGCGCCAGCACAAGTCGCCCGCCATCCCGGTCCCCGACGCGGTCGAGCTCGCGATCCCCGACACCATGTCGACCCAGGCCGGCTTCGGCACCATCATGAACAACATCGGCAAGCTCGAGACCGCTTTTGCCGAACGCATCGTCACCACATCGCCGGATGTCACGGTCTCGACCAACTTGGGTGGCTGGGTGAACCGGCGCGGCCTCTTCGCCAGGGACGCGCGCGGCGATGTCTTCAAGGATCAGAAGATCCCCTCGGCCTTCCACTGGGCCGCCGCGCCCACGGGCCAGCATATGGAGCTCGGGATCGCCGAAGCGAATCTGTTCATCCTGCTCTCGGCGCTCGGGCTGTCGCACACCATCAGCGGGGCGCGCCTCCTGCCGGTCGGCACGCTCTACGATCCGTTCATCGCCCGCGGCCTCGATGCTTTGAACTACGCCTGTTATCAGGACTCGCGCTTCATCCTGGTCGCGACGCCCTCCGGCATCAGTCTTGCGCCCGAGGGCGGCGCCCATCAGTCCATCGGCACGCCGCTCATCGGCATGTCCCAGCCGGGCCTGACCTCGTTTGAGCCGGCGTTCGTCGACGAGCTCGCGGTGATGATGCTCTGGGCCTTCAATCACATTCAAAAGCACGGCAAGGACGCGGTGCGCGGCGCCAATCTGCTCGAAGACGAGAAGGGCGGTTCGGTTTACCTGCGCCTGTCGACGCGGCCTTTGGAGCAGCCCAGGCGTCAGATGACCGGCGAGCTGCGCCGCGGCATCATCGACGGCGCGTACTGGATGCGGAAGCCCGGGCCGAATTGCCAGGCCGTTGTGGCTTATGCGGGCGCGATTGCGCCGGAGGCCATCGCGGCGGCCGGACTGATGGCCGAGGACCGGCGCGATATCGGGCTCCTCGCGGTCACCTCCATCGACCGGCTCTATGCCGGCTGGACCGCGTCTCACAAGGCGCGTGAAGACGGCGGGGCCGGCGTATCGCACATCGAGAGTCTGTTCGCCGGACTTCCGCCGCACTGCGGTCTCGTCACCGTTCTCGACGGCCATCCGGCCAGCCTCGGTTGGCTCGGTTCCGTCGCCGGCCACCGCGTACGGGCGCTCGGCGTCGATGCTTTCGGCCAGACCGGCACGCTCGCGGATCTGTATCGCCACTACGGCATCGATACGCAGGCCATCATCGCCGCCGCGCAGCACCTCACCCAGGGCCGCCCCATTCGTTACAGCGGGATGTAATTTTCTCGCCCCGGCTTCGAAACCGCGTCGGATCGGTCTAGGATCGTCCGACCTTCAAGGGCAGGGGGCTCCGGATGATTTCACGCCGCTTCTTCATGGCGGCCGGCGGGCTGACGGTCTCCGTACCAAAGGCCATCGCCCAGTCCAGCCGGTACCACTTCACGCTCGGCGTCGCCTCGGGCTGTCCCAGGCCGGACGGCATCGTGTTGTGGACGCGCCTCGCGCCGGATCCGCTGCGCGGCGGCGGCATGCCGCGGGGCAAAGCCGCCGTGCGCTACCGCCTGTGCTCCGACCAGGCGATGCGGCGCACGGTGCGTGAAGGCATCGCCGAAACGTCCGAAGCAAAAGCGCACGCCGTGCATGTCGTGATCCGCGGGTTGGAGCCGGGCCGCGAATATTGGTACCAGTTCACGTTCGGTGCGGATGAAAGCCCCGTCGGCCGCACCAAGTCGGCGGACATTGAAGCCGCGTCGGCAAGGCTCGCGCTCGCGAGCTGCGCTCATTACGAAGCCGGTCAATTCGCGGCCTACGGCGACATCGCCGCCTGGGCGCCCGACTGCGTCATTCATGTCGGCGACTACATTTACGAAACCGGCCCGGGGATCCTCGGCCTGCGCAGCGCCGATGTCGGCGGGTTCACGGCCGTGTGGGAGAATGTCCGCCAGCATGTGGGCGCCGAGACCGTCACGCTGTGGGACTACCGCAACCGCTATGCGCTCTACAAAAGCGAGCCGGCGTTGCAAGCCGCCCATGCCGCGGCGCCGTGGATCGCCGCGCTCGACGATCACGAGCTCGACAACAACTGGACGGCGGACATTCCGCAGGATCCCTGGGCGCAGACGCCCCTTGAATTCAAGGTGCGCAAGCTGGCCGCGCTCCAGGCGTACTACGAGCACCTGCCGCTCGAACAGCCGCCCCGGGTCAACGGCATCGAGTCCCACCTCCAGCTCTACGGCACGTATCGATTTGGACCGGCACAAGTGCACCTGCTCGATACGCGGCAGTACCGTTCCGACCAGGTGTGCGAGGCGGGCGGAAATCCCGCCGATCGCAGCTGCGATGCGCTGAACGATCCGAATCTCTCCATGACCGGCGCCGCCCAGGAGCGCTGGCTCGTCAAGGAGCTGAAGGACTCCGCGGCGCCGTTCAACGTCATCGCCTCGCAAACCTGGTTCGCGCCCTACCGTTACGACGACGGCAAGGATGCGCCGCAGGTCAACATGGACCAATGGGATGGATACCCGCTGCAGCGCCGGCGGCTGATCGATGTCCTGGCATCGGGGGTTTCAAATCCAATCGTGCTCAGCGGCGATTGGCACTGCGCTGCGGCGATGCGGATTCACAAGGACCCGTGGGACGCCACATCGCCGCGCATCGGGCACAACTTCTGCGGCACGTCCATTTCGTCCCACTGTCCCTGGTCGCAGGCGATGCGGGCCGCCAGGGATTTCAACCCGCATGTCGACCACTACAACGGCGACAGCCGCGGTTACCTGCGCTGCGAAGTCACCGGGCGCAATTGGCGCTCGGACTACCGGGTCCTCGCCGACCCGCGCGACCCCAGGTCCGCCGTGGCCACGGACGTCACCATCGACACCCGCGACGTCTGAGTTTTTTAGGTCACCGCCCCGGCGCGAAAACCTCTTTCCGGGCTTGCGTCCGGCGCTTTAGAAAAGAGGTCTCGAAACGGGGAGGGAAAGCGTGCAACGGGCGACTTTGCGCTTGCGGGACGGCGGCCGCGTTCCTTGCGTCGTGCCGCAGGATGAAGCGACCGCGCGCGACGTCGGCCTCTGCGTCCACGCGCCTGCGCAGGTCGCCGAAGGGCTCATGCTGCGGCTCCAGTCCGCCGAGGGCGCGCCGATTGAACTGAAGGCGCGCGAGGTGGTCGGGATCGAGATGGATCCGCCCTACGTGCTTCTGCGGAATTTCCTCTCCGAACAGGACGCCGAGCGCGCCATGGCTCATGCCCTTGCGCACGAGGCCGAGTTTCGGGACTCGACGGTCGCCCATGTCGATCATCTGGGTGGCTATGCCACCGACACGCGGCTGCGCCGCTCGCGCATCCTCGACAACGTCGCCGACGTGGCGCCGATGATCGGACGGCGGCTCTACGAGGTTATGCCCCGCATCTTTCAGTCCCTCGGCATGGCGCCGATTCCCTTCCGCAACGTTGAAATGCAGCTCTCGGCTCACGGCGACGGCGATTTCTTCAACACGCACACCGACAACGGCCTGCCGGAGATCGCCCACCGGACGATGAGCTACGTCTACTATTTTCACCGCGAGCCCAAGCGCTTCACCGGCGGGCACTTGAGGCTCTACAGGACCGTCATCCACGAAGGGGTGCATTCCGCTGGCGATCTGGTCGCCGATATCGATCCGCCGCGCAACGGGTTGATGGTGTTCCCGAGCTACATCCAGCACGAGGTCAGCCCGATCTCCTGTCCGTCCTCGGCCCTCGCCGATCAGCGGCTGACGTTGAATGGGTGGCTCGTCGCCTGACGCACCGCGCAACTCAACCGCGTCGCGCGTTATGCCAACCTCCGCGCCTCCGCCGCCTTTCCAGGTTCGAACCGTTTACGACGGTGTCGTACGTGACGAAGCGGGCGCCATGGGTGCCTCACTTTAAGACCGTGCGTACATTAGCCATTCCGCGCGCGTAATTCTGTACAGAGCATAAGGACGCAGAGGATGATCTTCAGGTAGTCCTGAGGCCAGGTAGTCTTTCACGTGCTTCATGCCGATGCGTTTCATAACTCCAATTGAACGCCCGTTGGCCAGCGCAGACATCGAATAGATATCCGTAAGCCCCATTGTTTCAAAACCATAGGCCAGCACCGCCCTCGCTGCTTCGCTTGCATATCCTCTGCCCCAGCAGTCGGTGCGAAGCGCCACCCGATTTCAACGCAAGGGCCAAAGTCGAACTCGAAGCGGTGAGGGCCCATCCCGATGCCCACGATGATATCCGCAACGCCAGGAGCTTCTACCGCCCACCAGGGATCGCGCCCGCGGCGGCAATCCGCACCTGAACTGGACCAAGCGCTGGTGACCAACGCCGTTTCGGGAAGTGAGAGTTTTCGATCCGCCTCAATTTCCAGAATTATGCAACGAATGCCGCAAGGCTGAGGCGTCGCTTGCAAACACGAAAATAGCGGCGCAGCGTCGCGACGACCGCGGCTGGCAGCGGCAGGCAGGAAACTGGACTCGGAGATGGACAGTTCCATCAGATGCAGCCGCGCACAGCGGCTCGCGTGCGATTATCCTGGCCATTTGTAGCCCGCGCTTATGAAGGTTCTGAAATGATGGGTCTGGAAGCGGTGGCAGTTTGCGACGCGGCATCGGGCATCCAATCTCACTGATGTTGTCTGAATTCCTTTTCACGCGAGCTGATCGCCTATCCTACGAAGTTTGTGCCCGACGGCTCATTCCGCAAATTCCCTGCGCGTGGAAGCAGGGATTTTGACGGGCCTCCGCTGGACAAACTCACTGGCGGTATTTCTTGTGAGCCTTGGCGCTCTTCGCGGTGCGCTCAGGCGGTGGAGGAGGTAAGAAACTCCTCGACGGCCCTGGAGCGGCTTGGGCAACTGGCTCAGGTGGCAATTCGTTCGGATGGCTCCGCATATGCTCCGTGATGAGGACATCCCAGGTCTGCGCCATTTCGAGGAGCAATTTTCGGTGTCTTCACTTGCGGCGGAGCCAGCAAGTTTTCGGCATGAGACGGCGTGACTCCGGTATTCGTCTACCTTCCCCATGCGCCACCTCGAAGTCCAAGACGGACCAAAGAAACGTACGATATCGTGAGTTCACGATGAACCGTGTAAGGTTCAAGACCGACCGAGTCGGTAATCTTTCCGTTGAAGATTGTTTTGAGATGGCAAGGTTAAGACGCCGAGGGGGCCATGACAAAGTATACGTGCTATTTCATCACCCCGGAAAACAAGGCTGAAGTTTGCTTTTTTGTCGAAGCGTCTTCGGCCCTGGAAGCTGCGGAACAAGCAAAAGCCCGGTTCGAAGGAGCCGGTTATGCCGCGCTTGAAATTTGGGATGGTGGTGTGTGCGCGCTGAACCTGCGCGAACAACCTTCCACGCTATCGGAGAATCGCGGACCTATCCCTCAATCGGCAGCAATACTCGTCGTAGATGATGAATCTATGGTCCGGTCCATCACTGCGAACCTTTTGAGAGAGGAAGGTTTCACAGTAACCGAGGCGGAATCGGGCGAAGACGCCTTGAACAAGTGCGCTGCCGGTCTGCGGTTTAGCATCCTTCTTACGGACATACGTATGCCGGATATGACCGGTTTCGAACTGGCGAACCGTGTTGCGGATCACTACCCCTCAACGAAAGTAATCTACGTGACTGGATATCCGGTGAAGGAATCCGGACCCCTAAATGTCATGCGGCCGGGATCGGAGCTGCTTCATAAACCCGTTCCTATCGCCCGGCTTGCAGCCTCCGTGCGGCGCGCTTTAGGACGGTAACATCCGCTGCGCTCGTTACAGCCCCCGTTCACCGGGCACATCCCCCACCATATAAAGCCGGGGCGGCGCAACTTTTAGGATGCCCTGCCGTTAGAGCCTGCGGGGATACCGCACCTCAAGATCGCGTTGAATTGCGTCGGTTTTCATGAAATCCGGGGTTGGGCCAAACGCGCGCCCTCCGGCCGGCGGTATGACAGGGAGGGGCAAGATGTTCGTAACGCTTAGCGAGAGGCGGCACGCCACAAAGCTCGCCCTCATCGCCCTTTCGGTTTGCACCGGTTCTCAGTCCATCGCGCTTGCGTCCGATGATCTCGGAAGCAGTCTGCGAGAACTTAGGTCGTTATCGATTGATGAGCTTGCCAACCTTGAGATCACATCGGTTTCCCGCCGGCCGGAGAACCTGCGGGTCGCAGCGCGCAATGTTTACGTCATTACCAGCGAGCAGATAGAGCAGTCCGGTGTCGCGACATTGCCTCAGGCGTTAGCGCTTGCGCCGAATCTTCAAGTCGCCGCGATCAGCTCCAGCGCATATGCCATAACGGCACGCGGCCTAAACATCCCAAGCGCGGCAACGGCTAACAAGCTCTTGGTCCTCATCGATGGCCGTACCGTCTACACGCCGCTTTATTCGGGAGTTTATTGGGACGTTCAAGACGTTCCGCTGGATGACATCGACCGCATTGAGGTCGTCAGCGGACCCGGCGGTACTCTTTGGGGAGCCAATGCCGTGAACGGCGTTATCAACGTCAGCACGCGGCGCGCATCGGCGGGAGACCGCAGTGTTTCGCTGCGCGGCGGAACCTTCGAGTACGGCGCCACGGCGCGCAATACCTTCAATTTGAGCGAAACTGCTGCGATGCGCGTGTACGCCAATGCTTTCGACCGCGCCCACAGCGAAACCACGGCGGGAGACAAGGCATACGATTCGTGGCGGAAATTTCAAACCGGCGCGCGGCTCGACTTTTTCCGCGCGCGCGGTGACCTCACGGTGCAAGGGGACTTTTATACAGGGTACACGCAATCCCTCGCCTTCGATGCTCCCCGCGTTGGCGGCGGTAATTTGCTCGCGCGATGGGTACAGCGCGGGGATAGATCAACCTTCCAGGCCCAAGCCTATTACGACCGGGCTGAGCGGTTTGTGAGCAGCGGCATCAAGGACAAGGTCGACACGGTCGAAGTCAGCCTGCAGCAAAATCTTGAACTTCCGAATTGGCCGCAGATCGTCTGGGGTGGGAGTTACAGGATTCACCACGACCGTTTCATGCCCGGGCCCCGAACCACGTTTCTTGATCCAGCCGAAGGCACCCTGCGCCTCGCGAGCATTTATGGTGAGGCCACCTTTCTCCTCAATAATTCTATCCGCGCGACGATCGGCACAAAGCTCGAAAGCAATAGCTATACCGGAATTGAATATTTGCCTAATGCGCGCGTATCAGCGGACCTCTCGCCGCGCAACGCTGTATGGACTTCGGTCGCACGCTCTGTCCGCACGCCGTCCCGTTTCGACCGCGACATAAGAAACCTTCCCCTTGTCGCGGGCGGTCCGGAATTTCAATCGGAGACGGTATGGACCTACGAAGCCGGGTATCGCACCGAGCCGCTGGATTTCCTGAATATATCGGCGACCATCTTTTACAATGACTATGGCCGGCTGCGAACCGCCGAACGCACGCCTGCCTCCGTATTTCCGCTGACGGTTGCTAATAATATGGACGGTAGTTCGTATGGCGTCGAAGCGTGGGCGAACATCGCCCTAAGTGAAGGGTGGAGAATGAGCCTGGGCGGCAACTATCTGAAAAAGAATTTGCGCCTAAAGGCAGGCAGCCTTGACTTCTTTGGGACCGGTTTCGCGGGCAACGACCCGTCCTATCAATTGTCGGTAAGATCGTACTCAAGGCTTTCTTCCGACGTGGACCTTTACCTCGGGCTTCGGGCAATCGACGAGCTCCCAAACCCAGCTGTGCCCGCTTACGTGGAAGCCGACGCAACGGTGACGTGGCGGGTAACGCCTGCGCTGAGTATCGCCGTAAGCGGATTGAACCTGCTGCACAATCGGCACACCGAATTTGTCTTAACGGGCATAGCCCCTGTTGCTATCACTCGCAGCGGCTATGTCACCGTAAAAACGTCGTTCTAATGCGTTCCCTCAACGCCAACACAGTTTTCAGGCAGTGGGGCATTGGGGCGCTTATCGCCGGGTTTGCGTTGATCGCGGAACCAGAGGGGACTTTCGGTCAAGCGTCTCTGGAATATCCCATCAAGGCAGTATTCCTCTACAAATTTGGAGACTTCGTTTCTTGGCCACGGACGAACGCCGTTTTTAGCATCTGCATCGTTGGTCGCGATCCATTCGGCGACGTAATCGACCGCGTGACCGCAGGTGAACGAGTTGGCGACCGTGCGATAGCCGTAGTGCGCCTAGATAGCTACCAAGAGAATCAGAGCTGCGATGTCGCTTACCTCGGCGGCGTCGAGGACGCGGCCCTCCCCGGCGTTCTGTCGGCCTTAAGCAGATCCTCCGTGCTTAGCGTCACCGACGAAGCGACGAACAAAGTTGAGCGCGGTGTGATTCACTTTGCCATTCGGCAAAATCGCGTACGGTTTTATATCGATCAGGCAAAAGCGACCCGCAGTGGGATCACAGTTCGCTCAAGCTTACTCGCCATCGCAATCGAGCCGGATTTCGTGCGGCCAAGTCCGGAATAAGCCCTTTTCCGGATAGCATTCGGAACAGGCCCAGGTACCCATGACATCTGGGCGGAGGAGTCAGAGTGGAAGAGCATAAGGTAAAGATGTGGCGCGAAGCTGCGCTGGACGCGCGGTTAAAGGCTTCCACGGCGACTGACGCCACGATCCAACGAATGCTTATGGACGTTGCCGAACAGTACGAGAGCCTGATTCGTGAAGCCCTCGGTTCAGACAGTCCGGAACGCGACACCAACGTCTCTCGCGGCTGAAGGCGCTTTCTCAGGAAGTTCGAAGTTTTGCCGCCTCGGTTGCCGATCTCGCAGGTAACCGACGAACATCGCAGGCACTTCGCAGCGATGGCCGCGACTTGGGATATCCTGCTCGCTGAACACCGTGTTGCACTGATCTACTGTGATTTCGTTCACCCCGTCGTAGCTAGCGACGATGGTGAAGGTGGATCCCGGCGGCAGGGACCTAGCGCAACTACCGATCCCCATGAACAGCGGCTGCGTTTGCACGACCAGCGTGTCAGTAAGGCGGCCCTTTAGGTATTCAAGTATTTCCAAGGTGTTCGAGACGGAACAGCTCGCTCCGTGGTCAACGATGGCGGCCTCGGGAGCTCTTTCGGCCTCAGGCTGCGCCTTCATTTTCGCAAGGCATTGGCTCGACACATTCGAGCTCAATACGGTTCCTCGGAATACAACGACCTCTGGGGAATTAAATTCATCCGAAATATTGGCTTCGCCACATGTACAGGCGAGCGCATTACCGGCGAAGAATGTGATCGCACCCAAGAGCGGCAGCATCCGTACGAATACCATCGTAAGCTCCTTTGATTCCTCGCACCCAACTAAGGAAACCTGATCTAAAGCAATCGCCTAACGGAGGAGCCCAGCTTAACGGTGCCCATCTTCATTGGGGAGTGGGGGTGCCGTAGGTGATGAAGATGGGTACCACTGGAGTTACGTCGTCCGCCATTCTACCTGAGGCAGCTCAATTACAAGGAAATCCAAAATGTAGTCCGCTGCGCTCACGACCAGGTGTACGTATTTTGCGCTTCCAAGCACGTGGTCGGCTTCTCCATCGAAGCTTTCCATAAGTCGCGAATTAGTTACGGTGTGGAACGGCCATGGAAACGGCTCCGCCATTTCGGGCATCTGGAGCAAAAACATCTCATCAGTGCTCGCATAGACTGCGGGCTTCTCGTTGAACATGATGTCGAGGAGGCGGTCGCCGGTTTCTTCCTCAAGCGTCCACTTCAACGCCTCTCCAGTGTCGAACACTGAATGGACGTACAGTCGTGGCGGAATATCCGCGCGCGGCACCCATCTTCTCCAAGTTTCGCCGGAACGCTTCATTTTCGATGCCCATCTTTATGAGGGAATGGGGGTGCCATAGGGGATTCGAACTCCAAATTATAATAAGCATCGGTCGGCGCGCGCACATGTAATGTTCAATGGTTCCAGCTTCTGGACGTAACGACGTCCCTTTTTGCTTGACGTTGTTTCCAAAATGGGGCAGGGTCGGGATGCTCTCATAGCCGGGCTCTCGGGCCCGGCGTCCCGTGCGCCATGGCCGGTTGGGCCGGCCACGGTCCTCTCCCCGGTGCATCTTCCGAGCCGGGTGACGGCCGTAGGACACAGTCCTCATTTTCCTCTTTGCCACAATGTCGCGCGATGTCGCGTAATGTCGCGTGAAATGTCGCGCGATCAGGCGGCGCGCAAATCCTTGGCAGGTCGCGAAACTTCGCTCCTCCGCCACAATGTCGCGCGCGGCGGAGGTTTTTTTTCGTTACATGGAGTGAGGGCGTGAACCGGAGCCACTCCGCGATTATCCGCCGCATGTGCCGCACGACTGCCGCACGATGCAAAATCACACTAAGCTGCCGCGGCGCATTGAGAATTTCCAGATTCTGCCGCATGCCGCATGTCGCACGCGGAACATGACGCGCTCTGTTAACATTGCGGAGGAACGAACCGCGCTCTCAGAACGTGCCGCGCAGAACGATGGCGAGCATCCGGTCCCAGTGAGTCACGAAGGTCTCGGTTCTGGCGATCGTGCCGGCGATGACGTCGTCGGCGTAGACCGTGCGCCGCTGGAACTCCCGCATCCGCTTGGGCATCAAATGATAAGCCTCGACCCGTAAGGTCAGGTTCGGCGTCAAGGTCTTCTCGGCGAACACGTCCAGGCGAGGGTCGACGCTGAACCGGCGTTGCACGCGGATATCGCTGTTGAGCAGCTCGCCAGCCCTTTCATGGTAGTTCGCGCCGTAGGTGAAGCCCCAGGCGGTGACGTCGTGGCGGAACCCGACCTGAAGCTCGTGCGTCCACAGGTCGTTGTTGAATTCCGTTCCTCCCATCTGCCGTTTGATGCCCAGGAACGGATCGGTCGCCTCGCCCCACTGACGCAGGAAGCGCGCATCGACGGTGAGGTCGGGAAGGCCGAGGGGGGTCATGCGCACGCTGGCCTTGGCCTCGGCGCCGTAGTGTTTCGCCGTCCCGGTGTTGCCGCTGGCGGACACCCGCACGCCGTTAGGCTCCACGCGGAGCAGGAACGGCGCAATGTGATCTTCGATATGGTTATAGAAGGCGCGCAGTTCGACCAGGCCCTGGTCCCCCGCCAGCTGACGCTGATATCCGGCCTCGAATTCCCATTGGCGCTCCGGCCTGATGTCCGGATTGCCCTCGTCGATCTCATTGTCCTGCAGGTCGAACTCCGGCACGAACAGATCGAAGTCCAACTGACTGACGCGCCGGTCGATCTTGAAGCGCAGCTGATCGAGCGGCGTCATGTCGTAGCGCAGGTCCGCCCGCGGCTTTGCGTAGACGTAGGTGGGGCGCCGCGCGGCGCTCGGGAAATTATTGGTGATGCGCGACATCTCGACGATCAGCGATGAATTGAGCGACAGCGCGGGCGTGATCTGCCAGGTGTGGTTGGCAAAAGCTTCACCGCGGATCTCTTTGACTTCCGCGTTCCCCGTCGGAATCACCGCCTCTTCGACACGGCCATCGGCGTTCAGGTCGAAGAACGGGCGCAAATGCTGCTTGCCGATGTTTCGCGCGACTTCGCCGCCCAGTTCCAGGGTTTGGGCGGGCGTCAAGGACCAGGCCGCCGTCGGACGGATGATGGACTCGATCTGCGTGCCCAGGTTGATGTTGCGGTTGAGCTCGGCCGTCACCGGCCCGAAGATTTGGGTCCGGTATTCGTCGTTCGGCTCGCGTTCGTAGGAGTGAATGAAAAGAACGTTGAGTCGCGTCGCGCCGAACAGGGCTTCGTAATCACCGCCGACTTCCCACTGTTTTTGCCAGCCCTGGCGTCCGAATTGGATCTCGGTGCCGGACTGGATCACGGCGCCGGCGGGGTTGTAGCGCGTGATCTCGATATCGCTGGTGTCGTACGCGAGGCGCGGCTCGATCGCGCCGTTCAGGCGAAGCGTATCGCCGTTCTCGAAATTGTACGTGAGGTCGGCGGTGAGCGTGTATTGGTGCTTCTGATTGTATTCCGCGCGTTCGATGCGCTCCTCGCGCAGCGCGCCGCCCGGGAAAAAATAGCGTTCGGTCTTTTCGAGCGTACGCCAGAACGGATAGCCGCGGTTCCACGCCTCGCGCCGTACGCTGACGATATAGTCCAGCGATCCCAGGGTGTCGCTATAGGACAGAAGCCCGTCGACGTCGTAGATGTCGTTGTCGTTGGCGCGGAAGGCCGCCTGCCAGGATCCCGACCCGGTGCCCGCGCCTTCTTCCAGCACGACATTGATGATCAGCCCTTCGCTCTGCACGTTGGCGTCCGCGGTATTGCCGCGGATCAGCTCGACGCGCAGCACATTCGCGCTTTGGATGCGCTTCAGCGCCGCCAGGATCTGGTTCTTTCCGGCAAAGCGTTTTCCGTTCAGCAGCACCTGCTCGCCGGCGGAGCCGAACCCGCGCTGCTGCTGGTTGTTGTTGGAGTTCAGTCCGTCGAGGATCGAGGACGTGCCCGGCACGCGCCGCACCATGTCCTCGGCCGTGACCGTGTCGTACTTCTCGAAATACGCGCGGTCGTAGACTTGCGTCGATGCGCCGCTCTCCTGCGCGCGGACCTCGGCGGCCATAAAAAAAGCGGCCAGGCTGATCGCCAGACGGCCGCAAGCGGCGATACGGTACACGTGGGCTCCCCTCAAGATCGGGCGGAGTCAACGATGGGCCCGGGAATCGCGCAAGCCTCAAAAGTGCATCGGCTTTGTAACGGCGATCGATTGTGTCAGGCGGGATACACGAGCCGCACCGGCTCGGGGTCTAAGCCGATCTTCAAGGGCAGCGTTGCCACGATGTCCCCGTCCGCTTGAACCGGGTGTTCGGCGGCGCCGTTCACGATCACCTCGCGACCCGACACCAATTGGACGTCGCGCCAGATGGTGAGACGCCCCAGCAGGAGGCCGAGACTGTAGCGCAGGACACTCAGCCAGCCGCGGCCGTGCATGAGCACGACCTGGAACTTGTCTTCGCCGAGGCACGCATCCGGCGCGGCGATGAAAGGACCGCCGTACCGGCGGCCCTTGCATGCCACCATCGACACCGGATGATACGGGATTCCGTCGATGGTCACTTCATGCGGTTGGAAGCCGTACTTCGCCGACTGCCGGATCGACTCCCACACATACGCCAGCGGACCGACCCGTTTCTTGAGGGTCAGCGAGACACGGCTGACGACCATCGCATCGAACCCGATCCCGGCCATCATGGTGAAGCGGCGCCCATTGGCGCGGCCGACATGGACCGTGCGGATCGGTCCCGTCGCCAGCGCCGCGGCGATCCGTTCCGGATCGCGGTCGAGCCCGATTTCCTCCGCGAGCACATTGGCCGTGCCAAGCGGAATGACTCCCAGCGCGACGCCTTTGCCCGCAAGGCCGTTGATGACCTCGTTGACCGTGCCGTCGCCGCCGCACGCCGCGACGATATCGAAGTCGGAAGGAGACGCGGTGCGCGCCAGTTCCTCCGCGTGGCGGGGGGCTTTGGTTTCGGCCAAGGTCAGAGCGCAACCCTTCGCCCGAAGCGCCGTCACGACGCGGTCGAACCGCGCACGCCGGCTGCCGCCGGCCGCGGGATTGAAGATCAGGAGGATGCGACGCGCCGGCGCGAGCATGTCGGCTATTCGAAATACTGCGAAAAAGCCGTGTTGAACTCCAGACGCTCGGCCTCGACGCAGCGGTCGGTATCGTCTTGGCAATGCTGGAAGGCCTTGCGTTGCGCCAGCGAAAGGTTGTCGAGGCCGAAGCCGAAACGTTCCAGCGCCGCCGGAGCGAGCATCACGATGTCCAAGGCTTTTGATGCCTCCGCGCCGACCGGTTCCGCGCAGGCGAAATTCACGCACCTGATGTCGTAGGTCGTCAGGTAGCGCGTTCTTTCGTCGCTGATGAAACGCAGCGTGAATTCGGGCTGGTGATCGCCGAACGTGACCACGCCGGCCTTGCGCCCGCGGGCGGAGAGATCGCCCAGGAACTTGCCGTAGGCCGCATCGGCGGCATCGAAGCGCGCCACGTAGTCGGTCATGGGGTCTTGCGTGGCGTGCGGGCCGTGCTGGCTGATGGTCAGCATCAGGGCGACCACGGGCTGCGGCGAATTCTCGAGCTTCTTCAGCATCGCCGCATAGAACTTCTCGTCCGGGATTTTCCAGTCCCAGCCCTTGCTGATGCCGAGGGACTGCGGGTCGTAGAACTCGTCGACGCCGATCGAGGCGTAGAAGGGCGCGGCGTTGATGAAGAACCCGGGCACCGGATAAAACACGACCGTGCGGTATCCAAGCTTCTTGAGTTCGGTGAAGATCGAACGCTGCACGCGGCCTTCCAGCTGGTGGAAGACATAAAGTCCGTCGCCGCCGAATTCCTTTGCCCGCATTTGCGTCGTCAGCGAAAACTCGGTTCGCCACGTGCCGCCGCCGTAGGTGTGCACCTTCAACGGTCCGCGCTGCGCCGCTTTACCCGCGAAAAGATGCTTTGGCCGGTGCGCGGGCCGCAGCACTTCCGGCAGGAAGGTCGATTCCTGAAGGATGAAGAAGATATCCGGACGATCGGCGGGCGCCGTCATGGGCTGCGCCGGGGCCGCGTCCTCGGCCTTCGCGTTGCCGATCAGCTGAAGCTTGGGGCTGGGCGCCGCCATGGATTTCACGAAGGTGCGGGCGGTGGGATAGTGCGAGCGCGGTTCCCAGATCGCGATCTGCGGCTCGCTGCGCATCCCGTGGATGCAGTACCCGGAGGTGAGAGCCAGCGCCGCGAGCGCGCCCTTCTCGAAGGGTGTGAAGCGGCCGCGGCCCGACAGGAGCGATCGGCCGTAGAAGAAGATCGCCGCGGCGGTCAGGACCAGGCCTGACGCCACCCGCCAATCGTTGTAGGCCAGCATCACGAGGTTGCCGCGCAGGAAGAAGTGATCGTAGGCCACAAGCGGCACCCCGGTCGCCGTGGACTTCGCGAAGCTGATCGCGACGACGAGGGCCGTGGGCAAGAGGGCAAGAGCGCCGAGCACCACCGGATGTTTCCCGCGCGCGCAGCCCAGCGCGAAAAACGGCAGCGCCAGCAGCGCGATATACGGATCGTCGAGCAGGTAAGCGTAGACTGCTGCCGCCGCGACGAGAAGGAACGAGAGCGCCAGCCGGACGTTTAAGGTCTTAGCCGAGCTGAGCGCCCGCGTGCTCATTTATACTTCCAGACGAACGCCGGCGGCACGTTCAGGACTTCGAGCCCGGCCATTTCGCTCGACGCGAAGATCCCGGCGAGCGGGTCGTGCGGGAAGTAGGTGTAGGTGACCAGCTCGGCGATCATCCCCGCCTTGTAGGCCCGCGCGATACCGTCGCGGAGATATTCGAACTCCGGATTGTTCACGCTCGGAATGCTGCTCACCACCACCGTCGGCGTCGTCAGGTGCGCGAGCGCCGGCAAGGCGCAGGTGTCGAGGATCGTGCGCTCCGGAAAAATCTGCTTCAGGTGCTCAAAGCGCGTCTTGTCGCGCTCCACGCTCACGGTGGACTCCGGCAGCAATTTTGTCACCGATCCGTAACCCGCGCCCAGCTCCAGAACCGGTAGGCTCGGGTCGTCGATGGCGTCGCGCATGCGCCGGGCCAGGAATTGCGATGATTCGCAAATTGCGCCGATGCTGCTCGTCCAAGAGGAGAAATTCCGGAGGCGTTTCGCGACTCTTGTGAGCTCGCGATCAAGCCCGGATAACGCACCTAGATATTCCATGAACTCCCAGTCCTACCCACCAAACCCCGGCCTATAGGTCATATTTCTGTAACCAGAATTCAAGGCGGGAATGAGGTGGATATTCATTACATAATTTCAATAGCTTAGCCGCCAGCCCACCGCCGGTTTCGTGCCCGGGGACCGAAAAAGGCCTGCGTGCGTTTAGTCCGCAGGGAAAGTTCCGCTCTGAGTTGCATCCAAGGGAGATGAGGCCATGCGGGCCGGGGACGTCAAAACGGCCGCCGACGCGCGCGCCATCGTCGATGAGCGCGGCCTCGGTCATGTGAAGGTTGGGGTCTTCGACATCGACGGAGTCATGCGCGGCAAATACATGGGCCGCGACAAGTTCTTCTCCGCGCTCGAGAAAGGTTTCGGCTTCTGCGACGTCGTGCTCGGCTGGGATTCAAACGATCAGCTCTACGACAATGTCGCCTACACCGGATGGCAGACGGCATACCCCGACGCGGCGGTGCGCGTTCTTCCGGCCACGTGCCGCGAGGTTCCGTTTGAAGGCGACATGCTTTTGTTCCTGGGCGAATTCGCCGAGCGTGCGGAACAGATTTGTCCGCGCGGCGTGTTGCGGCGCGTGCTCGGCCGCGCGGCCGGGATGGGTTATGCCGTCGAAGCGGCGGCGGAGTTCGAATTTTTCGTCTTCGACGAAACGCCGGATTCCATCCGCGAGAAGGGCTACCGCAACCTCAAGAACATCACGCCCGGTTATTTCGGTTATTCCATGATCCGCAGTTCCGTTCACGCGGATTTCTACCGCGATCTGATCGAGCTCGCGCGGCGCATGGACTTCCCGATCGAAGGCCTGCACACGGAAACGGGGCCCGGCGTTCTCGAAGCGGCCATCGATCACAGCGAGGCGCTGGTTGCCGCCGATCGCGCCGCGCTGTTCAAGACTTTCACCAAGGTTCTCGCCCAGCGCCGCGGATGGATGGCGAGCTTCATGGCGAAATGGTCGCGGGACTGGCCGGGCCAAAGCGGGCACCTGCATGTGTCGTTGCGCGACAACGCGGGCGCCGGAATTTTCCATGATCCGGAAAATCCCGCAGGCATGAGCGAACGCATGCGCTGGTTCGTCGGCGGGCAGCAGGCGCTGATGCCGGAGCTGCTCAGCATGGTGGCGTGCACGGTGAACAGTTATACGCGCCTCATTCCGGGCTTTTGGGCGCCGACGCACGCCACGTGGGGGGTGGAGAACCGCACCTGCGCGCTGCGGGTGATCCCCGGCGGACCCATGAGCCAGCGTGTGGAATATCGGGTCGCGGCCGCGGACATCAATCCGTACATCGCGCTCGCCGCGGCCATCGGCTCGGGGCTCTGGGGGATCGCGAACAAGATCGAGCCTGATGCGCCGGTCACCGGCAGCGCTTATGGCGTCCAGCACAAGCCCGAGCGGGCATTACCGCGCAGCCTCGGCGAAGCCGCGGCACGGTTGAGACAGTCGCGCGCCGCGCGCGAGCTTTTCGGCGATGCCTTTGTCGAACACTACGCGGCGACGCGCGAGTGGGAAGAACGCGAATTCCGCAAGGCCGTCACGGACTGGGAACTCGCCCGCTACTTCGAGATCATTTGAATGCCTGAAATCCTGCGCCTGATCAGCCCCGTCGACGGCCGGGTGTACGCCGAACGTCCGCTCGCCTCGGCAGCCGACGCCGAGGCTGCCCTTGCCCTCGCGGTTCGCGCCGGGCAGGCGTGGCAGACCACACCATTGTCCGAACGCGTCGCCGTGCTGACGCGCGCGATCGATGCCATGGGAGCCGATCAGCAGCGGCTCGCCGAAGAGATCACCTGGCAGATGGGGCGGCCGATCGCGCAGACGCCGGGCGAGATCAAGGGAATGCAGGACCGCGCCCGGTATATGCTTTCGATCGCGGCGAGCGCGCTTGCGCCGGTCGATCCAGGGCCGAAAGAAGGTTTTGCGCGGCGTATTGAACGCGTGCCGGTCGGTGTCGTCGCCGTTATCGCGCCCTGGAACTATCCCTATCTGACGGCGATTAATGCCGTCGTGCCGGCGCTCGCCGCGGGCAACGCCGTCATTCTCAAGCATTCCCAGCAGACGGCGCTATGCGCGGAACGATTGGCCGAAGCCTTCCTCAGGGCGGGCGTGCCTGAAGGCGTGTTCGCCTACCTCCATCTCGCCAACGAGGACACGGAGCGTCTGATCGCCGACCGGCGCATCAATTTCGTGTGTTTTACCGGCTCGGTTGCGACCGGCCATGTGGTCCAGCGCGCGGTTGCGCGCGGCGGGTTTACCGGGGTCGCGCTCGAGCTCGGCGGCAAGGATCCCGCTTACGTGCGCGCGGACGCAAACCTTCCCCACGCCATCGAAAACCTCGTCGACGGCGCCATGTTCAATTCCGGCCAGAGCTGTTGCGCCATCGAGCGCATCTATGTGCATGAGAAGCTGTTCGATGATTTTGTCGCCGGCGCCGTGGATCTGACCCGCCGGTATCGTCTCGGCGATCCCACCGATCCGGCCACCAACCTCGGTCCACTCGTACGCACTGCGGCGGCCGAATTCGTCCGCGCCCAGGTGGGCGAAGCCGTCCGTCAAGGCGCGCGCACGCTGGTTCGCGCCGTCGACCGGCCGGGCACACCTTATATGGCGCCGGAGATTCTGGTGAACGTCGATCACTCCATGCGGGTAATGACCGAGGAGACGTTCGGGCCGGTCGTGGGCGTGATGAAGGTCTCGTCCGACGAAGAGGCCGTCCACCGCATGAACGACAGCCCATATGGCCTGAGCGCCGCGATCTGGACGGGCGACCGCGGCGCGGCCGATTCCATCGGCGCACGGCTTGCCACCGGAACCGTGTTCATGAACCGCTGCGACTATCTCGATCCCGCCCTGGCCTGGGTCGGGGTCAAGGACTCAGGTCGCGGCTGTTCGCTCTCCCGGCTGGGTTATGAACAGCTCACGCGGCCCAAATCCTTTCATTATCGACTGGCGATCTGACCGATGGACCTGAAACGTAATTGGAATTACCCGACGACGATCTGGACCGGTCCCGGCCGGCTTGCCGATCTGCGCGAGGCGTGCGTGGCGGCGAAAATCGGCAAGCCTTTGATCGTCACGGACCGGGGGCTTGCCGCGAACGAGATGATCGCGCGTGCGCGCGCGATGCTGAACGACGCGCCGGCGTTCAGCGACATCCAGGGCAATCCCGTTCAAGCCAATCTCGATGCCGGTCTCGCGCTGTATAAACACGGCGCGCACGACGGCGTTGTGGCCATCGGCGGAGGTTCGGCCCTCGATATCGGCAAGCTCATTGCTTTCATGGCCGGACAGTCGCGCCCGATTTGGGACTTCGAGGATATCGGCGATTGGTGGACCCGTGCCGACGCCGATGCAATCGCGCCGGTCGTGGCCGTGCCCACCACGGCGGGGACCGGGTCCGAGGTCGGCCGCGCGGCCGTGATCACGCATCCGGAGTCTCACGAAAAGAAGATCATCTTTCACCCGAAGATGATGCCGCGCATCGTGATCTCGGATCCCGAGCTCACGGTCGGACTTCCACCGCGTGTGACGGTGGCCACGGGCATGGACGCCTTTGTGCATTGTTTCGAAGCCTACTGCGCGCCGGGGTTCCATCCGCTCGCGGACGGCATCGCGCTCGAAGGCATGCGCCTCGTGAAGGATTATCTTCCGCGCGCGGTGGACAACGGCCGCGACATTGAAGCACGGGCGATGATGCTCGCCGCCGCCAGCATGGGCGCGACCGCCTTTCAAAAAGGGCTCGGCGCCGTGCATGCGCTCGCCCACCCGGTCGGTGCGATTTACGATACCCATCACGGCATGACCAACGCCGTCATCCTGCCGTACGTCATCGCTTTCAATAAGCATGCGATCGTGCCGCGGATCAGCGCGATGGCCCGCACCCTCGATCTCGCCGACAGGACACATGAAAGCCTCATGGCCTGGGTGGTCGAGTTCCGGCGCCGGCTTAAAGTACCTTCTTCGCTGCGCGACCTCGGCGTCGGTGAGGATAAGGTCGATCTCATTGCCCAGATGGCGGCGGCGGACCCGTCGGCGGGCGGCAACCCCGCTCCGGTCACCGTCGCGGACTTCGCACGCATCTTTCGCGCCGCCGTGCGCGGAGACCTGAGTCTGGGGTCCTAACGCGGTTTACAAAGCCGGCCACATGCCTTAGCTGTCCCGTGACAGGAGCGCGTCATGACGACAGAAGCGGCTCGCCGCCTCGGACTCGATCATCCCATCGTGCAGGGACCTTTCGGCGGCGGATTGTCCTCGCCGCTGCTCGCGTCGTCCGTCTCGAATCTCGGCGGCCTGGGCTCTTACGGCATCGAGCATCTTGCGCCCGAAGACATCCTCAAGCTCGCCGCCGACATCCGCGCCCGCACCGCCAAGCCGTTCAACCTCAATCTCTGGGTTTCGGTCGCCGATCCGGGCGGTGAACAGCTCAATGAAGCGGCATTCGAGCGCCTCTGGCCGTTGTTCGAACCCTACTACCGCGAGCTCGGCGTCGCCAAACCCGAGCCTCCGCAGCGTCTGCATGCGCCTTTCGAAGACCAGTTCGAAGCGATGCTCGAAGCCGCGCCGGCGGTTTTCAGTTTCGTCTTTGGTATTCCCACCGCCGATCAAATGGCCCGCTGCAGGAAGCGCGGGATTCTGACCGTCGGCACCGCGACAACCATCGCCGAGGCGGTGGCCTTGGAGGAGGCGGGCTGTGACGCGATCGTTGTCACGGGCCTCGAGGCCGGCGGTCACCGCGTCTCGTTTCTGAAATCGTCCGAGGAATCCCTGATGGGCACGTTCTCGCTGACGCAGATCGTCGCCCCGCGAGTCAAGGTTCCTGTCATCGCCGCCGGCGGCATCGTCGACGCGCGGGGTGTGAAAGCCGCTCTGGTGCTTGGCGCGGCGGGTGTCCAGGTCGGAACGGCCTTCCTGGCCTGCGATGAATCAGGCGCAAGCCCCGAACATCGGGCCGCACTATTTAGCGAGCGGACGCAGCGCACGGTGCTGACGCGTACCTATTCGGGGCGTCTCGCGCGCGGCATCCACAATCGCCTCGCCGAGGAGATGCCGGCGCATGTCGCGCCCTACCCGATCCAAGCCTGGTTCCTGAACAAGTTGAAGCCCGCCGCCCGTGCGCAGGGCCGTACCGACTTGGTGTCGGTGTGGTGCGGACAATCGGCGCCCAATCTCAAGCACCGCAACGTTCCGGCTTTGATGGCGGAACTCACGAATATCTAACAGGAGAACTTGATGACCTATCAGCTCTATTACGCTCCCGCTGCCTGCTCCCTCGCGGTCCACATCATCCTTCACGAGCAGGGCGAAGCGGTGAAGCTCACCAAGGTTTCCACCAAGAGCAAGAAGATGGAGGACGGCGGCGACTATCTCACCGTCACGCCAAAGGGCTATGTGCCCGCGCTGCGCCTTCCGAACGGAGAAATCCTCACCGAGAACGCCGCCATTCTTCAATATCTGGCGGACAACAAGCCCGGCACCGTCGCGCCGAAGGCCGGCACGCTCGCGCGCGCGCGCGTGAATGAATGGTTGGTCTACAATACCAGCGAGATCCACAAGACCTTCAGCCCGCTGTTCAACCCGGCAACGCCGGACGAGCAGAAGGCCGCGCTCAAGGAAAAGATCGCCGCGCGCTTCGACTTCCTCGAGAAGCACCTGGGCGACGGACGCTCCTATCTGACCGGTGAGACGTTCACCATCGCCGACGCCTATGTGTTTGTGGTCGTGAACTGGAGCAACTACCAGAATATCGACCTCGGTCGCTGGCCGCGGCTCAAAGCCTTTCAAGCGCGCGTGCAGGCGCGCCCCCACACCCAGGCGGCCATGAAAGCCGAAGGCCTCCTCTGAGCGCCTTCGACGTCATCGTTGCCGTCGGACCATGGGCCCCGGAGTCTTGGCGCTCGCTTTTCCAACAGGGCGCCGGCGGCCGGAAGGTTCACTTCTGGCCGCAGGACGGCGGGTTCACGCCCAAGGGTCCTTATGCCCTGTGCACCTGGAAAGCCGACCCGAAGCTCTACATGGAGCTTCCAAATCCTAAGGCGGTTTTTTCCTTAGGCGCGGGCGTCGATCATCTGGCTCCTCTCGAGGGCCGCACCGATTTCCCCGTCTATCGTGTGATCGATCCCGACCTCACCGCGCGCATGGCGGAATATGTGACCTTCGCCACGCTTTTCCTGCACCGGCAGATTCCGCTCTACCTTCAGCACCAGAAGCAGCGCATCTGGGACCCGCCCGATCAGACCGCCGCTTCGGACGTGCGCGTGGGCATTATGGGGGTGGGCGTCATGGGCGAGGCCTCCGGCCGCGCACTCCGGATGATCGGCTATCAGGTCTGCGGCTGGGCGCGCACGCCGCGGAAGGATTTCCCTTTCCCCGTTCATGTCGGCGAGAAAGGCTTGCCGGAATTTCTTGAAGAGACCGATATCCTCGTGAATCTGCTGCCGCGCACCGCCGCGACGGCGGGACTTGTGAACCGGGAGGTGTTTGCACGGCTCGGCGCGCGCCGGGCCGGAAAGAATTTCTATATCAGCGCCGGCCGAGGCGACACGGTCGTCCAGGCGCACCTGATCGAGGCGCTTCAGTCCGGCGTGCTCGGCGGGGCCGTCCTTGATGTTTTCACGCCCGAGCCCTTGCCGGCGGACAGCCCGCTCTGGGGCATGAGCAACGTTCTCATCACGCCCCATGTGGCGGCGGATTCGAACCCGGCGACCATCGTTCCGGATATCTTCCGGCGCATAGAGCAATTGGAGCGCGGCATCGTCCCGTCGCCGACGGTCGATCTCCGGCGCGGCTACTGACGCGTGTGCCGTGGCCGGGACGCGCGATAAGATCGATCTCAAGATCCTGGCGGCGCTGCAGGAGGACGCGGCGCGCTCTTCCGCCGAAATCGCCCAAACCGTGGGACTGTCCGCTTCGACCTGCGGACATCGCATCAAACGACTGATCGCCGACGGCTATATCCGCAAGACCGTTGCGATCCTCAGCCGCGAAAAGCTGGACATGCGCGCGCAGTTCTTCGTGAAGGTGAATGTGCTGCAGCACGATCCTCAGTACGTCCGTGAATTCGTCGAGCGCATGAAGACCTTGAGCGAAGTCCTCGAATGCCACGTGTTGCTCGGCGCCTTCGATTTTCTTCTCCGCGTCGTTACGCCCGACCTCAAGAGCTATGAGGAGTTCTACTTCAAGAAGCTCACCTGCATTCCGGGCGTTCGGGAGGCGGTGACCTTCGTGGCGATTTCGGAAGTGAAGATGACGACGGCTCTGCCGCTTGGTTAGGCTTTCGCGGACGGCGGGACCAGCGGTGCGGTCGATACCATCTTGTCGAGGACGAATGAGGTTCGCACCGCCTGGGCGCCGGGCAGGGTCATGATCTGGTTGAGGACACCGCGGGTATAGGCGTCGAGATCCGGCGCGATCACGTGCAGCAGGAAGTCCGTATCGCCTGACAGCAGATACCACGCGCGCAGACCGTCCAATGTCCCGATCGCCTCCTTGAAACTGTCGGCGGTCACCTTCGCTTGCCGGTCGATGCTCACCGCGACGAAAGCTTCGACTTTGTAGCCGATGGCGCGCAGCGCGACCTGCGCGCCGTAGCCGGCGATCACCCCGGCCTCCTCCAATTTGGCGATGCGCTTGTGGCAAGCGGTCGGCGATAGGTTGACCCGGTCGGCGAGGTCGACGACGGCGATTCGCCCCTCGGTTTGCAACTGTTTGAGGATGCGGATATCGGCCTCATCAAGCTCGATCATAGTGAAAATCACCCCAAAAGGCGCATGATGGGGCGATTATATAACTATTGGACTGAAATTGCTCACGATTTCGCCGAGATATATTGGGACGGTTAAGACTAAGCTCCTGACATCTCACACAGTTTGTTTCGGGAGGACCCTCCATGGCCCAGGCCTCAACCGCCAGCAAGCCCGCCGACCACAATTTGACGGCCCCGGTCGACTGGCAGAAGGTCGCCAAAGCGCTTTTCGTTTCGCGCCGGCTGGACGACATCGAGGAGCAGAAGCTGCTTCCCGAGAGGAAGATGTTCTACCAGTTCTCCGCGCGTGGACACGACCTCGCCCAGATCCTGCTCTCGCAACGGCTCACCCACGCCTACGACGCCGCCGCCGGTTACTACCGCTCTCGTCCGCTCTTGCTCGGCCTCGGCATCCCGCTCGAAGAAGTGATGGCCGCGTCGCTGATGAAGGTCGGCGGATATTCGGACGGCAAGGATGTCGGCACCGTCTTCAACTTCCCGAACCCGGGCGGTGCGAAAGGTCTGCCGATGGCCGGCGGTGTCGGCACGCAGTACACGCCGACGGCCGGATGGGCGCAGGCGATCGAGTATTATCGAAATGTTTTGAAGAGCCCTGAAGTCGGCAATGCCATTGCCGTTGTGCTCGGAGGTGACGCATCCGTCGCCACCAACGGGTTTTGGGCCTCGCTCACGATCGCGACGACGCTCAAGTTGCCGATGCTTTTCTATATTGAAGACAACGGCTATGGCATCTCCGTGCCGTCGACATTCCAAACTCCGGGCGCCAACATCGCCATCAACCTCGCCAGCTTTCGCAATCTCACCATCTTCAACGGCGACGGTACCGATCCTGCCGAGGCCGTTCGCCTCGTCACCGAAGCCACCAATCACGTGCGCGATCGCCAAGGTCCGGCGCTGCTGCGACTGACGGTCCCGCGCCTTGCCGGGCACTCCGGCCAGGATACACAGCAATACAAGGGTGCCGCGCGCATCGCCGAAGAAAAGGCGCGTGATCCGATCCTCAAGCTGCGCTCATTCCTGGTGCCAAACATCTTCTCCGAACACAAGTGGGCCGAGCTCGAGGCCGAGGCGGCGCGCGATGTCGATGCCGCGCTTGCGGCCGCGGCGGCGCGCCCGAACCTCGATACGAAAGAACTGCAGCGTCACGTCTTCACCGAAATGGACGCGAACGGGGCTCCCGTCCTCCAGCAGGTCGGTGGTCTGCTTCCCTCGGCGCACTCCTTCCCGGCCACGACCGAGGTCGCGCACCCGCAAGGGCCGCGCATCAATATGGTCACGGCGATCCGCCGTACCCTCGAGCACGAGCTTGCGACGAATCCGAAAATGGTGCTGTTCGGCGAGGACGTCGGGCCCAAGGGCGGCGTTCACGCCGTCACGATGGGCTTGCAGGAAAAATTCGGGGACCAGCGCGTATTCGACACCAGCCTTTCGGAAGAAGGCATCATCGGCCGCGCCGTCGGCATGGCGATGGCCGGTCTGCTGCCGGTTCCGGAAATCCAGTTCCGCAAGTATGCCGAGCCGGCGGTGGAACAGCTCAACGACTGCGGCACCTTGCGTTGGCGCACCGGCAATCGTTTTGCCGCGCCCATGGTCGTGCGCATGGCGGGCGGCTTTTCCAAGTGCGGCGATCCCTGGCACAGCCAGACCAACGAAGTACAGTGGGTGCACGCGGTCGGCTGGCGCGTGGCCGTGCCTTCCAACGCCGAAGACGCCGTCGGCCTCCTGCGCGCCGCGTTGCGAGGCAACGATCCGACGGTATTCTTCGAGCATCGCGCCCTGCTCGATCACGCCTGGTCGCGCCGCCCGTACCCCGGCGACGACTATGTCGTGCCGTTCGGAAAGGCAACCGTGACCACCGAAGGCGAACACATCACCATCGTCACCTGGGGCGCCATGGTGGATCGTTGCGAAGAAGCGGCGAAGGTTTCGGGGTACGCGGCAGATGTCATCGACCTGCGGACGCTGATGCCCTGGGACAAGGACGCAGTGCTCAAATCGGTGCGTAAGACCAAGCGATGCCTGGTTGTGCACGAGGACAACATGACGGCCGGCTTCGGCGCCGAAATTATCGCCGTCGTCAGCCGCGAGTGCTTCATGGATCTCGACGCGCCTCCCGAGCGCCTCACAATGCCGGATATTCCAAGCCCGTATAATCCGGTGCTTCTGCAGGCGGCTGTCCCTGGCGTCGAGCAGATCCGCGACGTCATCGTCGACCTCGTGACGTTTTAGAGGTACGCCATGACCGACATCATCGTTCCTGCCGAACAGACGGAAGGCACGCGCTTCAAGTTCAAGGCCTGGCTGAAGACCGCCGGCACCGAGGTAAAGGCCGACGAGCCGGTGGCGGAACTCGAGACGGACAAAGTGACCATGGAAGTCGTTGCACCGGTCTCTGGACGGCTCGAACAACTGCCGATCGAGATCGGTTCGGACGTTGCGCCCGGCGCATTGATCGGCCGCATCTCGTCGGGCGCCGCCGCGGTGCCGTCCGCAGCGCCGGCAGTCAAAGCGCCGCCGGCGCCTCAAGCGCCGCGCGACCGCGCGCCCGCGGCTGCAGCTGGCGCCGCCCTCGGCCTTTCGCCGGCGGTCCGCCGGTTGCTCGCCGAGCACAACGTTGATCCCAAGGACATCCGCGGCACCGGACGCGGCGGACGAATCACCCACACCGATGTACTGGAGTATGTCGAGAAGGGCGGCGCGAAAGCGGCGCCGGCGGCGCGTGCCGCCGCAGCGCCCCAAGCCCCCGCCGCCAAGCCGCAAGGCACGCCGACCGCGGGCGGGCGTCTGATCCCTCACACGAATATCCGCCGCTCCATCGCCGAGCATATGGCGCACAGCATGGCGACGGCGCCGCATGTCACTGCGATCTTTGAAGTGGACTTCAGCGCCATCATTGCCGACCGCGCAAAGCGCAAAGCCAAGGGCGGCCCGGACGCGGCGAACCTCACCTATACGGCTTATTTCGTAGCCGCGAGTGTCCGTGCGCTTCAGCTCGTGCCGGTGATCAACAGCCGCTGGCATCAGGACGCGGTCGAGATTTTCGACGATCTCAACATCGGCGTCGGCACGGCTCTCGGCGACGAAGGCCTCGTGGTGCCGGTGATCCAAAAGGCGCAGACCCTCTCGCTGATGGGAATCTCCCGCGCGCTTGCCGACCTCACCAGCCGGGCGCGCGCCGGAAAGCTCCAGCGCGCCGATGTCACGGGCGGCACCTTCACCATTTCCAATCACGGCGTCTCGGGCAGCCTGATGGCTTCGCCCATCATCATCAATCAGCCCCAGTCGGCGATCCTCGGCATCGGCAAACTGGAGAAACGCGTGGTGGTGCGCGAGATCGACGGACACGATACAATGTCGATCCGTCCGATGGCCTACGTCTCGCTGACGATCGATCATCGTGTCGTCGACGGTCACCAGACCAACACGTTCCTCAAGAAGTGGGTCGAGGTGATCGAGACCTGGAGCGAATAAAGGATCTGAATGCCCGTCTATTCGTTCGAGAACTTCGTCCCCGTCGTCCATCCGACGGCCTACGTTCATCCTACGGCCGTGCTGATCGGGGACGTCATCATCGGCGCCGGCGTCTACGTCGGGCCTGGCGCATCGCTCCGCGGCGACTTCGGCACGGTGTCTCTCGAAGAAGGCTCGAATATCCAGGACAATTGCGTCATGCACTCCTTCCCCGGCGCTGAAGCGCGCGTGGAAGTCAACGGTCACATCGGCCACGGCGCGATCCTCCATGGCTGCATCGTGAAGCGGAACGCGCTCGTGGGCATGAACGCGGTCGTCATGGACCGCGCGATTGTCGGCGAAGACGCCTTCGTCGCTGCATCGAGCTTCGTCAAAGCCAGTTTCGAGATTCCCCCGCGCATGCTTGCCGCCGGGATTCCGGCGAAGATTCTGCGGCCGATCACCGACCAGGAACTCGAGTGGAAGATTCAGGGCACGATTGAATATCAGAATCTCACTAAACAGAGCCGAGCCTCGCTGCGTGAGTGCGCGCCGCTCCCGGCCGTCGAGCCGAACCGGCCGCAGCGCACCGGCGGTTACGCACCGCTGACCGATCTCAAGCGCTCCTCCTCCTCGTAATGTTCTTACGCAAGTGGCGCCTTACGTAAGTGTTGCCCCCGCGCGGCATATGCCCTACGAATCCGGCCGGGGAACTAAATGGCCAGGACGCAGGCGTCAGACTTCAATGATCGCCGCGAGTTCATCATCGAACGCGCGCTGCAGCTCTATGCCGAGAAGGGTTTTCTCGGCGCCTCCGTCGCCGATCTTGCGGACGCCTGCAAGACCTCAAAGTCGCTGATCTATCACTACTTCCCCTCGAAGGAAGACATACTCTTCGAGGCGATGGATTCGCACATCAAGACGCTCGGCAATGCGGCCTCGGGAATCGCCGCCATGGATTCCCAGCCCGCTGACAAGCTGCGCGCCCTGATCCACGCCTTCATGCACCTGTACGTAGGCGCCGCGGCGCGCCACAAGGTGCTGATCAACGAGCTCTATCATTTGCCGCCGAACCGCCGCGATATCATCGTCGGCCGCCAACGCCGGCTGATCCAGCTGGTGGTCGATCTCGTGGCCGAGATTCAGCCGCAGCTCAAGACGCGGCAAGAGATGCTTCGGCCGGCCGCGATGCTCTTTTATGGAATGCTCAATTGGACCCACACGTGGTTCGATCCCAAAGGCCCGGCGTCGGTGGATACCATTTCCGAGCTGATGGGCGACTTGATGATCGGCGGTCTCAAGACTCTGCCGACGCTTCAGAAGAAAACGCGGCGCTAAACGTCGTAGTCGAGTACGACCTTGTCGGAAACCGGAAACGCCTGGCAGGTGAGCACGAAGCCTTGCGCCGTGTCTTCCGGCGACAGACCGTAGTTGGTCTTCATCTGCACTTCGCCTTCGACCACTTTCGCCTTGCAGGTCGCGCACACGCCCGCTTTGCAGGCGAACGGCGCCGGTAGGCCGGCGGCGCGCGCGTTCTCGAGGATGCTGCCCTTGGCGGCATCGTAGGCGAGGGTGCGCAGGCGTCCGTCGATACGCACCTGGACCTTCGAGCCTTGCGCCTTGCGTTCGAGCGCGGCGACAGATGGATCTTGCACCGGTGCCGGCAGACCGTCGGCGGTGAATCGCTCGATCAGGATCTTCTCGGGGCTGATGCCGTGCGCTTTGGCCGCTTCCTCGGCGGCGGTCATCATCGGTCCTGGACCGCAGATGAACACGGCATCGACCGGGCGGTCGCCCACCAGCAGCTTGAGGGCCTCGCCGGTTTTCGCAAGATCCATGCGGCCGTTGAAAAGCTCGATCTCGCCTTCCTCCTCGTCGAGGAAGTGATAGAGCTCGAAGCGGGACATGTAGCGGTCCTTGAGGTTCGCAAGTTCCTCCAGGAACATGATCGTGTGGCTCGCGCGGTTGCCATAGAGCAGGATGAACTCGCTGTCGGGTTCCATCGCCAGTCCGGTCTTCAGGAGCGACAGGATGGGCGTGATGCCCGAGCCGCCCGAGAGAAGCAGGTAGCGGCGCTTTGCGCCCTTCTCGAACGTCCAGGTGAAGCTGCCGTGCGGCGGCATCACATCCAGCACATGGCCCGCCTTGATCTCGCGGTTCGCCCAGGTCGAAAACCGACCTCGCGGAACTTCCTTTACGGCTATGCGCAGCTCGTTCTCATGCGGGGCGGCGCAGACGGAATAGTTGCGCCGCACCTCTTCGCCATTGAGGTCGACCTTGAAGGTCAGATGCTGGCCGGGGCGGAATTGGAACTTTTCCTTCAGCTCTTCAGGAACCTGAAACAGAATCGACACGGCGTCCGAAGTCTCACGGCGGACGTCGGCGATCTTCAGCTGATGGAATCCAACGGACATCGTCCTTCCAGTCTCAGTGGCACTTGAAGCGGTCGAAAGGCTCGCGGCACGTCTCGCACTGCCACAGCGCCTTGCACGGCGTCGAGCCGAAGCGGCTGACCTCGCGGGTCTTGATCGAACCGCAGCGCGGGCAGGTGGCGGGCTGCGCATTCTTGAGGCCGGGCGCGCCGCTGCCCTTGGGCGGTGGGGCGATCCCGTAAGCATGCAGCTTGCTGCGGCCCTCTTCGGTAATCCAGTCGGTGGTCCAAGGCGGCGACAAGGCCACCTCGATCTTCACGTCCTTGAGCGCGGCGTCATCGAGCGCCTTGCGGATATCGGACTGAATCACCTGTGTCGCCGGACAGCCGCTGTAAGTGGTCGTGATCACCACGCTGGGCGGATTTTCCCGCACGTCCCGCACGATGCCGAGGTCCACGACCGAAACCACAGGAATTTCCGGGTCCGGAACGCCGGCGAGCACATCCATGACGCGGCTGCGCCAGGTCATGGCTCACCACACCGCGTCGGGATAGGCGCGCGGCAGGAATTGCATTTCGGCCAGCAAATGACCGAGGTGCTCGGAGTGATGGCCTTTGCGGCCGCCAAGAACCGCGCGCGGGAACTTCGGCAGCGGCAACGTCGCTTCGGCAAAGGTCGCGGCCAGGACTGCATCGAACCACGGACGCAGCTTCGCCGGGTCGACGGCGATGCCAAGATTGATGAGAGCTGCATCCGCGGGATCGCTGCTGAACAGCTCCTCGACGAAGCGCCAGCACCATTCGAAACCATCCTGCATGCGCTGACGGCTTTCTTCGGTGCCGTCGCCCAGGCGCACCACCCATTCGGCGGCGAGCTCGGCGTGATACGTCGTTTCCTTGAGCGCCTTGGCCGCGATCTCCGCGAGCCGCCGGTCGGCCGAGCGCGATAGCTCTTGATACAGGGCGCGTTGATAGGTCGAAAAGATGAACTGCCGGGCGATGGTACGTGCGAAGTCGCCATTGGGCTGTTCGACCAGGAGGCAGTTGCGGAACTTGGTGACGTCGCGGTGGAACGCAAGCTTGTCGGCGTCCCGGCCCTTGCCCTCGATCTCACCGGCGTAGGACAGGAACAGCGTCGCCTGGCCGATCAGGTCAAGCCCGATATTGGCGAGGGACAGATCGGTCTCCAGCGCGGGCGCATGACCGCACCACTCGCCGAGACGTTGCGCAAGAATGAGCGCATCGTCGCCGAGACGCAGCACGTAATCGAAATGCGCTTCCTGAGAAGACATGAATGCAACGTCGGTCAGATATGCTTGATGTGATCGGGCACGTGATAGAACGTCGGGTGCCGGTACACTTTCGATTCCGCCGGTTCGAAGGTGGGCCCGGCGTCGGCCGGATCGGAGGCCACGATATCCGATGAGCGGATGACCCAGATGCTGACGCCTTCCATGCGGCGGGTGTAGGTATCGCGCGCGTGACGCAACGCAATCTCGCCGTCAGGGGCGTGCACCGAGCCTGCATGACGATGCGAAAGACCGTTCTTCGCCCGGATGAAGACTTCCCACAACGGCCACTCGGTGGGCTTGGGCTCGTTAGCCATTCACAGCTTCCTTACGGCGCGCGGCCTGCTTGGCGGCGTGAGCCAGCGCGGCCTCACGAACCCATGCGCCTCTTTCCCAGGCTTCCTTGCGCGCCTTCATGCGCTCCTTGGCGACCGGGCCTTCGCCCTTTACCACCGCCCAAAATTCGTCCCAGTCGATCGCGCCGAAGTCGTAGTGCCCGCGCGCCTCGTTCCATTTGAGATCGGGATCTGGGACCGTCAGGCCGATCGATTGCGCCTGGGGCACGGTGACGTCGACGAACTTCTGGCGCAGCTCGTCATTGGTTTCCCGCTTGATACGCCAGCGTACGGACTGCGCCGTGTTGGGCGAATTGTCGTCCGGCGGCCCGAACATCATGATCGAAGGCCACCACCACCTGTTCAGCGCATCCTGCGCCATCGCTTTCTGATCGGGAGTGCCGGCGGCCAGTTGCATCATGATCTCGAAGCCCTGGCGCTGATGGAAACTCTCTTCCTTGCACACCCGCACCATCGCGCGCGCGTAAGGACCGTAAGAGGTGCGCTGCAGCGGCACCTGGTTCATGATCGCCGCACCGTCCACGAGCCAGCCGATGGCGCCGATGTCGGCCCATGTCAGGGTCGGGTAATTGAAGATCGTCGAATATTTCGCTTTGCCGCTGTGCAAGGCATCGACCATCTCGTCGCGGCTGACGCCGAGCGTCTCGGCGGCGGAATAGAGATAAAGCCCGTGTCCGCCCTCGTCCTGCACCTTGGCCAGCAGCACGGCCTTGCGGCGCAATGACGGCGCCCGGGTGATCCAGTTGCCCTCCGGCAGCATCCCGACGATTTCCGAATGGGCGTGCTGCGAGATCTGGCGGATGAGCGTCTTGCGGTAAGCCTCGGGCATCCAATCCTTCGGCTCGATGAACTCGTCGTTCGCGACCCGCGCTTCAAACGCATCGACCAGTTCCTGCGGCTCGCTGGCCGGACCCTTGTTCAGGGTCGGGTTCTTGTTCATTTCGGTCGTGTACATGATCGTCCTAGCTCGTTCCGGATCGTATTATAATAATAAACCGAACAGCCGGTCAATTAATTAGGCTAGGGCTTTGCCAGTAGCAATGCGATGCCCTGGCCGACCCCTATGCACATTGTACACAAAGCATAATTTCCGGTTCTAGCCTGCATTTCGAGACTCGCGGTCAGGGCGAGACGGGCGCCGGACATCCCCAGGGGGTGTCCCAGCGCAATAGCGCCGCCATTGGGGTTCACATTCTCCGCGTCGTCGGCGATCCCCAGTTCCCGCAGTACGGCCAGCCCCTGCGCCGCAAAAGCTTCGTTAAGCTCGATCACGGAAAGGTCAGGAACCGCCAGCCCGGTCCTCGCCAACAGTTTCTGGGTCGCCGGCGCCGGGCCGATACCCATGATCCGCGGCGGAACGCCTGCGGTCGCACCGGCGACCACTCGGGCGGTCGGGTTCAGATTGTACTTCGCGACCGCCTTCTCGCTCGCGATGAGAAGAGCGGCGGCGCCGTCGTTCACGCCGCTGGCATTGCCTGCGGTGATCGTGCCGCCTTCGCGCACGATCGGCTTCAGTTTTGATAGCTGTTCAACGCTCGTAGCGCGCGGGTGCTCGTCCTTCTCGACCACGATCGGGTCGCCCTTCGCCTGGGGAATCGTCACGGCGATGATTTCTTTCGCCAGGCGTCCGTTCGCCTGGGCTTTCGAGGCGCGCTCCTGGCTGCGGGCGGCGAACTTATCCTGATCGATGCGGGAGATTTGATAATCCTGCGCCACATTCTCCGCGGTCTCCGGCATGGAATCGATGCCGAACTGCGCCTTCATCTGCGGATTCACGAAGCGCCACCCGATGGTCGTATCGAAGACCTGCGCTTTCCGGCTGAAGGCCGTGGATGCCTTGCCCATCACGAACGGCGCACGCGTCATGCTCTCGACGCCGCCGGCGATCATCAGGTCGGCTTCGCCCGTCTTGATTGCGCGTGCCGCCATCGCGACAGCATCGAGGCCGGACCCGCACAGACGATTGATCGTTGTGCCCGGGACTGCATCACCGATGCCCGAGAGCAGCGCCGCCATGCGCGCGACGTTGCGATTGTCTTCGCCGGCCTGGTTGGCGCAGCCGAACACAACGTCGTCCACGTTCCCAAAGTCGACTTGCGGATTGCGCTCTCTCAGCGCCTTCAGGACCTTGGCGGCGAGATCGTCGGGCCGCACGTTGGCGAGGGCGCCGCTGTAGCGTCCGATCGGTGTGCGGATCCCATCGCAGATAAAAGCTTCAGCCATTTCTATGTCTCCACGACGACCGCCCCGCCGACGATGCGGGACTGTCCTTGAAATTGCGCGACCACCCGGCCGTCGCCGCCCCTGACTGTGATCGCATACACGCCGCTGCGCCCCATGACCGCAACTTCGCGGGCCTCGGCTTCCAGCCGCTCGCCGTTTTTCACCGGCGAGGTGAAAACGATCGAGGCGCTCTGCGCCACGGCGGCCTGGTTGCGTGAGTTGCAGGCGTAGGCAAAAGCGGTGTCGGCGAGCGCGAATATCAAACCGCCATGCGCGATCATGTGAGAGTTCAGCATGTCTTCACGCACAGTCATCGAGATCTTGCTGTAGCCGACGTCGGCATCTTCCACGCGGATGCCCCAATAGGGGCCCGTGCCTTCGCCTTTCAACATAGTTTCGGCGATGCGCCGAGCCAGTGCGCGGCTCTCAGACATGACGTTTTTTGCTTTGTGAAAGTGGAAGACAACCTATGCGCTTTGCGCTTATTTAGGCTACCGAAATCGCCTTGCCAATAATAATCCGACCGGCCATTCTGCGAATTCATGGAGGGCGCATCATGCAATTTGAAACCATCATTTTCGAGCTCAAAGATGGTGTCGCGCGCCTGACGCTGAACCGCCCCGACCGCCTCAACAGCTTTACCGTGAAAATGCATACGGAAGTCGCGGCGGCCCTGGCGCACGTCGAAACCGACAAGACTGCGCGCGTGCTCGTACTTACCGGCGCAGGCCGCGGATTTTGTGCCGGCCAGGACTTGAACGATCGCGCCGTGGCACCGGGGGGCGAGCCGGTAGACCTTGGTGACTCCGTTGAAAAATATTATGGGCCCCTCATTCGGCGCCTTTCGAATCTCAAGATGCCTGTCATCTGCGCCGTGAACGGTGTCGCTGCAGGCGCGGGCGCAAACATCGCAGTGGCCTGCGATATCGTGATCGCCGGGCGCAGCGCGAAGTTCATCGAATCGTTCGCGAATATCGGGCTGATCCCGGACTCCGGCGGAACCTGGCATCTGGCAAAACACGTCGGACAGGCGCGCGCACTCGGCATGGCGTTGACCGGCGAGCCGATCCCCGCGGAAACCGCCGCCAGTTGGGGCCTGATCTGGAAGTGCGTCGACGACGAGAAGCTCAGCGAAGAGGTTGACGCCTTGGCAGCCAAATTCGCGCAAGGTCCCACCGCCGGTCTCGCGGCAACGAAAGCCGCGATCCGTGCGGCCTGGCTGAAGGACCTCGATACGGAGCTGGATATCGAGCGCGACCTTATGCGTGAACTCGGCCGGAGCCACGATTATCTCGAAGGCGTCAAAGCCTTCATGGAAAAACGTAAGCCCACTTTCAAGGGCGCTTAATTGCACTCGCCGCGCAGTTCTCGCGCGCACAACCCTAATTTATTGGACAACTGACATGTCGATGATTCGTCTTCAGAACTACGCAGCCGATAAATGGATCTCCGGCGAGGGCAAACTTTCGCCGATCTTTTCGGCGGTCAGCGGCGAACCCGTTGCGGAAACCGGCTCAGGCGGCCTCGACTTCAAGAAGATGACGGACTATGCGCGCCGCGTCGGTGGACCTGCGCTGCGCAAGATGACCTTTCACGAACGTGCTTTCGCGCTCAAGGCGCTCGCCAATGCGATCATGGCGCGCAAGGAAGAGCTTTATGAGCTGTCGTACGCGACCGGCGCGACGCGCACCGACAGCTGGATCGACATCGAAGGCGGCGCCGGCACGCTCTTCAGCTTCAGTTCCAAGGGGCGGCGCGAGCTTCCCAACAGCCGCATCTTGCTCGACGGAGACATGGAAGTGCTGGGCAAGGGCGGCACCTTCGTCGGCCAGCACGTGTACACGTCGCTGCAAGGCGTCGCCGTGCACATCAACGCCTTCAACTTCCCGGTTTGGGGCATGCTCGAGAAGCTGGGCCCCACGTTGCTCGCCGGGGTGCCGGCGATCGTGAAGCCCGCTTCGGCGACGGCCTATCTCGCCGAAGCTTGCTTCCGCATCATGATCGAAGCCAAAGCGTTCCCCGACGGCGCGCTGCAGTTCATAGCCGGCTCGGCCGGCGACCTCCTCGATCATCTGACCTGCCAGGATGCGATCTCGTTCACCGGGTCCGCCGGAACCTCGATGAAGCTGCAGTCGCATCCGGTGATCGCCCGGGAATCCGTGCGGTTCGTCGCCGAGCGCGATTCATTGAATGCGTCGATCCTCGGCCCCGACGCGAAGCCCGACACGCCGGAATTCGACCTCTTCGTGAAAGAGGTCGTTAAAGAAATGACGGTGAAGGCCGGCCAGAAGTGCACCGCGATCCGCCGGGCCATGGCGCCGGCCAACCTCATCGACGACGTGCAGAAAGCGATCGCGGCGCGCCTCGATAAGACCGTGATCGGCGACCCGCGCCTCGAAGGCGTGCGTATGGGCGCACTTGCGAGTTTGGATCAGCTGAGAGACGTGCGCGCGAAGGTCGCCGAACTCGCGCAAGTTGCCAAGATCGTCTACGGCGATCCCAACAGCGTGAAGGCGCAGGGCGAGGGCACATCCAAGGGCGCGTTCATTTCACCGATCCTTTTGCGCACCGATGATCCGTGGAAGGCCGCGGCCGTGCACGACGTCGAAGCGTTCGGGCCAGTGTCTACTTTGATGCCCTACAAGGATTTCGACGACGCCATCGCGCTCGCCAATCGTGGAATGGGCTCGCTCGCGATCTCGGTTTTCACGCACGATCCGATGGTCGCGCGCGAGGCGGTGCTTGGCGCCGGCGCCTATCACGGCCGCATGGTGTTCATCGATCGCGACTGCGCCAAAGAATCCACCGGCCACGGTTCTCCGCTGCCTGTGCTCGTCCACGGCGGTCCGGGCCGGGCCGGCGGCGGCGAAGAGATGGGCGGGATGCGCGGCATCAAACATTACATGCAGCGCTCTGCACTTCAGGGCAGCCCCACCATTCTCGCGGGCATTGCCGGCAGCTATCTGCCGGGCGCGGCGCAAACGCCCGCGACGCGGCATCCCTTCCGCCTCCGCTTCGGCGAGCTCGAGCCGGGCTATACCCTCAAGACCGAGCCGCGCACGATCACCATCGCGGATATCGAGCATTTCGCCGAATTCACCGGTGACAAGTTCTATGCGCACATGGATGAGGAAGCGGCGAAGGCGAATCCTTTCTTCCCTGGGCGCGTGGCGCACGGTTACTTGCTCCTTTCGTTCGCAGCCGGCTTGTTCGTCGATCCGGCGCCAGGTCCCGTGCTCGCCAACTACGGCCTCGATCATCTGCGCTTTGTCAAACCGGTGCAGGCAGGCGAATCCATCCGAGTCACCCTTACGGTCAAATCGAAAACCGCGCGCAAGGACGAGTACGGGGAAGTGCGCTGGTACGTGCAGATCCACAATCAGGCGGACGAGCTTGTCGCAAGCTACGATCTCCTGACCATGAACGCAGTGTGATTGGGGCGGGGATTCGGTGTCGCACGATCCCCATCCAACCCTCACGCAACTCCGTGCGCTTCAGCTTGAACGGTTGAAGGATTCCATTGCCCGCGCGTACGCGGGCAATGCCGCCTACCGCGCGAAGTTCGATGCGGCCGGAGTATCGCCGGCCTCGCTCGTCTCCCTGGACGATCTCGCGAAATTTCCGTTCACGACGAAGGCGGATTTGCGCGCGGCCTACCCGTTTGGATTCTTCACCGTGCCGCGGGAAAAGCTCGTGCGCATCCACGCCTCCTCGGGCACGACGGGCAAACCGACGGTCGTCGGTTACACCCAGCGCGATATCGACACCTGGGCCGATCTGATGGCGCGGTCGATCTATGCTGCCGGCGGTCGGCCCGGCATGAAAGTACACATCGCTTACGGGTATGGTCTATTCACCGGGGGCCTCGGCTGCCACTACGGCGCCGAGCGCCTCGGCTGCACCGTGATACCGGTGTCCGGCGGCCAGACCGAGCGCCAGGTGCAGCTCATCATGGACTTCGCGCCGGACATCATCATGGTGACGCCGAGTTACATGCTGGCGATCCTGGACGAGTTCCGGCGCCAGGGCGTCGATCCGAGCGCATCCTCGCTAAAGATCGGGATCTTCGGCGCCGAGCCCTGGACCGAAGGCATGCGCAAGGAAATCGAAGACGCCTTCGCTATCACGGCGGTCGATATCTACGGGCTGTCCGAAGTCATGGGACCAGGGGTCGCACAGGAGTATGCCGACACCAAGGACGGCCCGACAATTTGGGAAGACCACTTCTATCCTGAGATTGTCGATCCCGAGACCGGCGCGCCCAAACCCGACGGTGAGGACGGCGAGCTGGTTTTCACCTCGCTCACGAAGGAAGCGATGCCGGTGATCCGCTATCGCACGCGGGACCTGACGCGGCTCTTGCCCGGTCAAGGGCGCGCGATGAGGCGCTTTAACCGCATCCGGGCGCGCTCGGACGACATGCTGATCATTCGCGGCGTGAACGTGTTTCCGAGCCAGATCGAAGAACAGATCATGCGCTGTCCGGCGCTCGCGCCGCACTACCTGATTGAAGTGACACGCCCGGGGCGCACCGATGAAATGACGGTACTGGTTGAACGCCGTGTGGGGGCACTCGACGCGGATTGTGCCGCCGCCGCGAGCACTCTTGTCGCTCGCCTCAAAGACCTTATTGGAATCACCATCGCGGTCGATCTAAAACCCGCCGGTTCCCTCGACCGGTCGCAGGGTAAAGCCAAGCGCGTGCTCGACCGGCGCCCTAAGAGCTGAATCGGAGTCCGAAATGTCCGTCCTGCGCGAAGTCCGCGAGAATAATCTCATTTTGTGGATCGACAATCCGCCCGTGAATGCGCTTTCCCAAGAGGTGCGCGCAGGGCTTCTCGCCGGTGTCACGGAGGCGGCAACGGCTTCGACGGTCAAAGGTATTGTCATTGCCTGCAAGGGGCGCACCTTTATTGCCGGCGCTGATGTGAAGGAATTCGGCGCGCCGCCGACCGAGCCTTTCCTACCCGATCTCACCGCCGCAATCGAAAACTCGCCGAAGACGGTGGTCGCATCAATCCATGGCCAGGCGCTGGGCGGTGGCCTCGAGATCGCTCTCGCCTGCCACTATCGCGTGGCGGCCAAAGGCGCAAAACTCGGCCTGCCGGAGGTCACGTTGGGACTCGTGCCCGGCGCAGGCGGCACGCAACGCCTGCCGCGCCTGATCGATCCAATTGTCGCCGCTGAGATGATTGCGTCTGGCAAGCCCGTCGACGCTGCGCGCGCAAAAACCTTGGGATTGGTGGACGCCATTGCCGAGGATCACCTTGTCGAGGCTCTAAAGATGGCCGCCACGCAACCGTCGGCAGGCCGCCGCCTCTCCGATCGTCCTTTCGAGCTCGATACTGCGAAATTCGACGCGCTCGCGGCCTCGACAAGAAAAGCGGCGAAAGGCGCATCCGCGCCGGGCGCCGCGGTCGACCTGTTGCGTCGCACTGCGGGCCGGTCGTTTGCAGAGGGCATGAAGGAAGAGCGTGCTCTCTTCCTTCATCTGCGCTCCACTGACGAGGCGAAAGCGTTGCGTCATATCTTTTTTGCCGAGCGCGCCTCATCCAAGGCGCCGGACGACGTTGCCGACGCCCAGCCAGTGGACGTCAAGACCGTCGGCATCGTCGGTGCGGGCACGATGGGCACTGGAATTGCCATGACCTTCCTCGATGCGGGTCTCAAGGTCCGCATGCTTGAGATGAGCGATGAGGCACTGGCGAAAGGCCTTGCACGTATCCAATCCACTTATCAGGACAGCGTTACGAAGGGCCGCATCAGCGAGGCCCAGCGCGAACAACGGGTTTCCGCCGTCAGCGGTTCCACGGACTACACTTCTCTCGGGAACTGCGATTTGATCGTCGAGGCCGTGTTCGAATCGCTGGATGTGAAGAAGGCGGTGTTCGCAAAGCTCGATGCCGTCGCCCGAACCGGTGCAATTCTCGCTACCAACACCTCCTATCTCGACATCAATGAGATTGCCGCATCGATCTCGCGGCCCGAGGCGGTCGTCGGCCTGCATTACTTCAGCCCCGCCAACATCATGAAGCTTCTCGAAGTCGTGCGCGCGAAGCGCACGAGTCCTGAGGCGCTTGTCACGGCCCTCGCAGTCGCCAAAGCAACAAATAAGATTCCCGTGATCGCTGGCGTCTGCCCCGGTTTCATCGGCAATCGGATGTTGCGCGCCTATGTGCGTGAAGCCGGTCTCCTGCTGCTGGAAGGGGCGACGCCGGAGCAAGTTGACAAGGCGCTCACGAGTTTCGGCATGGCCATGGGACCGTTTGCCGTCGCCGATCTTTCCGGCATCGATATCGGCTACAAGGCCCGCAAGGAGATGGCGCCCGGCACCTTCGAACCCATGGCAACCATCGTCCACGACAAGCTGGTGGAAGCGGGCCACCTCGGTCAGAAGTCCGGATCGGGCTTCTACACTTACGCCGGTGGCGTCAAGTCGCCCAATCCCGCGGCGCTCGCTTTTATAGAAGAGGTTCGCGCCAGCGCCGGCCGGAGCCCGCGCGCGATCGCGGACGACGAGATTGTCGAACGCACGATGCTCGCCCTGGTGAACGAGGGCTACTGGATCGTTCACGAAGGTATCGCCCGCAACCTCGATGACATCGACGTGGTGTATGTCAATGGCTACGGCTTCCCCCGTCACCGGGGCGGACCGATGTTCTACGCCCGCACGGTTGGCCTTGCGAAGGTGCTGAACTCCATCGAAGGATTCGGGAAAGATGCATTTGGAAAATGGTGGTCAGTTTCGCCCGCCCTGCGCAGCGCCGCGGCGGCGCACTCACCGGCACGCGAGTTGAAAATCGTCCGTCCGGACGGTTGCGCTTGAAGAAGTTATGATTTGCAATAGGTTAGCGCGGATGCCGTGGGAACGACCTGCCTCCCGCGTAAAGCCTATCTGATATATAATCGAGGCAAAGTTTGCCGCGGCGGCGGCAGCAATTGGAGGATTTGCGATGGCGCGTAGTATGACCGCAAAGTTTGCGGCGGTGGCTGTAGTGTTTGGAATGTCGACCGCGGCGGCTGCGGTCGAGACCGCGGCCCCCGGCAAGCCCGTGCTGCAGGACCGCACCATCGCTTATGTGCTCACGAACCGCAAATGGTCGGTGACTCAGTCGCCGGACGGAAAGTTGGAATGCCCCAACGGCCTGAATGACGGCAACCGCGAGCAGTTCGCGAAGCTCTATCCGACCGACGGCCCTCAGAAATTCGAGCTCGCCAAGAGCCAGCTCGAGCGAGAAGGTCAGATTTGGCACCCGGAAAACACCGAAGAGCAGTTCGTCTTCCATGAAGCCGGCGGCACGATCGCCGACGGCATGAATCTTGACGGCAAAATCGACGCCAACGACTTCACCAGCCCCGACGGCGTGAAGGGCATCGACAACCAGATGCACCGCGCCCTCGGTTGCATCGCCGGCTGGCGTGGACCGGATGGCGCGCAGATGCATTTTGAGAACGAATACATGCGGCGGTACAACAACAACCGCATGCTGATCGAGATCACCGAAGTCGACGATCTGGTCAACGATCCCGACGTGACGCTGACCACCTATCGCGGCCTCGACGAGCTCATGACCGATGCGTCCGGAATGCAGTACATCGCCGGCGGCACGCAACGCGTCGACATGCGCTGGGGCAAGCAGTTCATCCAGACCTTCAAGGGGAAGATCGAGGACGGCGTCCTCACCACCGACGCGCACGACCTGATCATTCCCTATTCGATGACGTTCGACACGTCCACCATCATGCCGATGCAGGAAGTCCGCTTCCGTCTGAAACTGCGGCCGGACGGAGCCGACGGCATCATGGCGGGCTACACTGACGTCGATACGTGGGTGAAACGCCTGGTTCTCAGCTGGAGTACCCATCACCTCAGTTACGGCCAAGTGTCGGCGCCTTCGCTCTATCGTGCGATGCGCCGTCTTGCCGACGGAAAGCCCGATCCGAAGACCGGGCAGATGACGGCGATTTCCGGTACCACCGAGCTTAAGTTCCGGCAGGCCTTCCTCAGCCATCCGCCCGAGCAGGTTGCGGCAGCGGACGGCGCGGGTGCGGCGGCGCCGGCAGCCGCGCGCGAGTAGCGTAGGTCTCTCAACGAGGCGCGACCGAGCGATCGGCCGCGCTTTTTCTGTTGGGCGACTTATATCGAGCGCAGGAGGCCGCCGTCACAGGCTATCGCCTGGCCGGTGATGTAACCCGCGGCATCGGAAGCCAGGAACGCGGCGAGCGCGGCCACTTCCTCCGGTTTGCCGAGACGACGCGCCGGGATTTGATCGGCCAGCTTCGTCTGATCGAAGCCCGCTTCGACAATTCGCTCCGTCAGCGCAAATCCCGGCATTACGGCGTTCAGCGTCACGCCGTCGGCGGCGACATCCTTGCTCACGGTATTGATCAAGCCGTGCAGGCCCGGGCGCATCACATTGGAAATAGCAAGGGTCTGCATTGGTTCGCGCGCGGTTACCGAAGTGACGATGATGATACGGCCCCACTTCTGAGCCCGCATGCCCGGCAGCGCTTCGCGGATCGACTGGATGGCGCTGATCACCAGGCCTTCGAAACCGGCTCGCCAGACCTTATCGTCCAGAACGTCGAAGGTGCCTGCCGGCGGGCCGCCGGTATTCACCACGAGAATGTCGAGGCCACCGAGCCCCGTACGGGCCGCACGAACTGCTTCGGCTCCCGCGCCGTCGCTCGAAAGGTCGGCGGCAATCGCTTGTGCGTTGAGATCTTTCGCCGCCGCCTGAAGTCGCTCGCCTGCGCGCGCGCAAAGCGCCAGCTTGACGCCGTCCGCCGCCAATGCGGCAGCAATGGCGCGGCCCAAACCGCGCGAAGCGCCCATCACAAGAGCGCGGCGATCTTTCAGTCCCAAATTCATCGGTTCTCTCCTGCTCGGCGGCTATTTATAGAGATGTGCGTGCCTATCGGAATATTCAAAATCCGGACCGGCGGAAATCGCTGGGATCCTCCCCGGCGTTAAGAAATTTGGCAAATCCCGCCACTCGGGCGCCGTCCCCTCTTTGTTTTCACAGGATTCCGGTCCAGTGTGCCTCTCGACGTAACCTCACATGCCACGTGTATCGGACACGAAAACCGATGGCGTGCGCGGTGCCGAGCGCAGCCGGCCTTGCAGCGGCGGCCGCCTCCGCTGCGCGCTGGACGGATGCAACGCCGTCCTTGCAGTAGGTCACGGAGACTTTTTAAGGTGCAGATTCCGTTAATCCCGAAGGACATGCCGTGCTCAATCAAGCCGAACTCGAAGCTATCGCGGCCGAGATCTTTGCCCAACACGAGAACCGCGAGGTCTTCCGGCCGATCCCGGACCGCATTCCAACGGTGTCCGACGCCCATGACGTGCAGGAAGCCTATGTCGGTATGCTGCTGAAGAAGTACGGTACGAAGGTCGGGGGTTACAAGGTCGCGCTGACATCGAAACAGACGCGCGATTGGCTCAAGGTTTATGAGCCGTGCGCGGGCCAAGTGCTCGCGACCCGGATCTACACTTCGCCCCATACGGTCAGTATCGCCGACTTTGTGCGCTTCTCCCTCGAGCCGGAGGTGTGTGCCGTTTTGGACAAGGACATGAGCGGACCATGCACCCCGGCGGATGTGCGCAGGAATTTGCGATCCCTGCACTCCGCGTTCGAACTCGTAGAGGACCGCAGCGCCGATATGACCAGGATGGATGCGAAATCGCTGGCATCCGACAATAGCTGGAACGCGGGGATCGTCATCGGCCCGGCGGCGTCGAAGGATATCGATCTCACGAACCGGCGCGGCGCATTGAAGATCAACGGCGGTATTACACATCAAGGAACGACGTCCGAAACGATGGGCGGAGATCCGCTCGAATCCGTGGCGTGGCTTGTTGCCCATCTGGGCAAACGCGGTAAAGTTCTGCGCGCGGGAGAACCAGTCCTGACCGGATCGATCACACAAAGCCAGTTTCTGGGGGCCGGCATCACGGCCGAGTTCGCAATGGACGGCATGCCGCCCGTCCAGATCAAGATCGTGTGAGCTGCGTCCGATGCCGAAAGCGATCGTCGTCCGCCGGTACGGCGGTGCGGAAGAACTGAAGCTCGAAGATGTCGAGGTCGGCCCTCCGGGGCCTGGTCAGGTGCGGCTGCGACAAGGCGCCGTCGGCGTGAACTTTCACGACGTCTACGTTCGCAGCGGACTCTATAGGACGCTGGCGCTGCCTGGCGTTCCAGGGGTCGAGGCCGCAGGCGTTATAGAAGCCGTTGGCCCTGATGTGCGTGATTTTTCTCCTGGGGAACGCGTGTGCTATGTCACGCAAACCTACGGAGCTTACGCCGATACGCGCCTCATCGACGCAAGACATCTGATCAAGGCGCCTGACGGAATCGAGGACCGCATCCTTGCGGCCTCGCTGGTGAAGGGTCTTACGGCGTTGATGCTGGTCGCGAAGCTGCGGCCTCTGACGGCCCGCGATACGTGCCTCATCTATGCAGCTGCGGGCGGGGTTGGCCAGGTGCTTTGCCAGATGGCGCGCCGCATCGGCGCGCGGACGATCGGGGTCGTGGGTAGCGAGGAGAAGGCTGCGCACGCGCGCGCGGCCGGATGCGATGATGTCATCGTGCGGTCCCGCAGCGACGTTGCCGGCGAAGTCATGGCGCTGACAAAGGGCCGAGGCGTCGACATCGTCTACGATTCGGTCGGCAAAGACACCTTCGAGGCGTCGCTGGACGTGCTCGCGATTCGGGGCCATCTTGTCAACTTCGGTCAGTCGTCGGGACCTGTTCCGCCATTCCCGCCTGCACGCCTCGCCGCGAAATCGAACGCCGTATGGCGGCCAATCCTGTTTCACTTCCTCATCGATGCCGCCGAGCGTCAGGCCATGGCCGATCAATTGTTTGCACTGTTGCGCGACGGTGAACTTCGGATCGGTGCTGGAGCCGCCTTCGGACTGTCCGACGCGGCTGCTGCCCATCGCGCTTTGGAAAGCGGCACGACCACGAGCTCGATCATCCTGCATCCATAGAGGCGTCAGGATGGACGCGGCGAACGCGGCCTAGAAATACGCGCGCCGCCGCGCGTATGCGCCGCTCCGGTGCGCCAAGCGCCCACATCCTAGGCTGTTTGCTGAGCTTGGCGGCGGCGAAGACGCCGGCCGGCAAGCACGCTCAAGCCTGATGGAAACGGCTAAGCCCGCCTCAAACCAAGGCAGAAACCACCACGGCCCGCAAGGCAATGGCAGGGTTTTGTTGCGAAAAAGCAACAGGCGTAGCCGAGAACGCTGAACGCGAGCGGCGGGGACTCTCCGGGATCACGGTCATCGTTTAACCTGGGCGCAGTTACATCGGCCTGGGTAGTCGGGATGTGCCCCATCCCCTCTCCGGTGGCCGGTGATTTACGTCGTCATAACCCTGGGAGGGGGAATTCCATGAAGCTCACGCACCGCAAAGCGCGCCTGCATGCAAGTGCAGCCACCATTGCACTATTAGCCGCCACCAGCACCGGCGCCCCGGCGTATGCGCAAGCGACCGCTGCGGCAAACAATCAAGCGGCCGCTGACATCGACGAGGTCGTGATCACCGGATCGCGCATCGTCCGCGACGGTTATGAAGCGCCGACGCCGGTTTCCGTCCTTGGAATGGAAGAACTCAATTCCATGGCGGTGACGAATATCGCCGATGCCGTGAACCGCCTTCCGGCCTTCGGCGCGGCCGTGACCAACCGCAACGCCTCCACCTCCGTCAGTTCCGGAACGGGCGGCGTGAACCAACTCAATCTGCGTGGCCTCGGTGCGACACGCACGCTCGTACTGCTCGACGGTAAGCGCATGGTTGGCGCGACACTCGCCGGGTTCGACAACAATGGCTCGGCTGTCGACATCAATGCGTTTCCGAACGGCCTCGTCAGCCGAGTCGACGTGGTGACTGGAGGCGCGTCGGCCGTGTACGGCTCGGACGCGCTCGCCGGCGTGGTGAACTTTGTCCTCGACAAGGAGTTCACCGGCATCAAGGGTTCGATCGATACCGGCATCACCACCTACGGGGACAATGAACAATACAAGATCGACGTGTCGGCCGGTGCGCCTTTTGCCGGCGGCCGCGGACATTTCCTGGTCAGTGGAGAACATGCCTACGAACATGGGATCATGAACAATCCGCGCCCATGGGCGGACATGAGCTACACCGTGATGAATAATCCCAATTACAATGGGAGCAACGGTGAGCCCCAGATCCTGACGGCGACGCAGACTGGGCTTTCGAACGCGACGCGCGGCGGTCTCATCATCTCTTGCGCAGGATTTGCCGGTAATAGCTGTCCCTTGCGCGGCACGCAATTCATCGAAGGCGGGACGCCGGCACCGTTCATTTTTGGTCCTTTGATCAGCGGCAGCGTCATGTCCGGGGGCGATTGGCGTACGTCGCGCATCGATACAGACCCGATGCTTTCGATCCGCCTTGAGCGCGAGAGCGTCTTCACGCGCCTTAGCTACGATATCACCGACGGCATCACCGCGTTCGGCGAATGGTCGTGGTCTTTTGCACACGCCAGCAACCTGCAATCGGTTCCGAACTTCGTCCTCGGCGGTATTCCCATCAATGCGGATAATCCGTTCATTCCCGCGTCGGTCCGGGCGACCATGGCCTCGTTCGCGATTACGCAGTTCACCATGGGCTCAACCAATGCCGACATGCCGAACCTGCAGGCGATTAACGACCGTACGGTGCGCCGCTACGTTGCTGGGTTCGAAGGAGCGTTCGACGCGGGCGATACGACGTGGAACTGGGATGCGTCGTGGACCCGTTCGACCTCTCATCAATCGGTCCGCGCTCCGGGCAACCGCATCCCCGCGCGATACCTCCGCGCCATTGACTCCGTGCGTGATGCCAATGGCAGGATCGTCTGCCGCGTGAATGCCGATACGGTCGCCACCAACGACGATCCGCTGTGTGTTCCGTATAACCCGATGGGCATCAACGTAAACCAGGACAATCCTTATATTTACGGCACGGGCTACATGATCACAGTCATGGCTCAGGAAGTGTATGCGCTGAATTTCAGCGGCGAGCCTTTCTCGACCTGGGCCGGCCCCGTCTCACTGGCGCTTGGCGGCGAACATCGCCGCGAAAGCGTCGACGGCCTTGCCAGTGCGCTTGATGAGGTCGACGGCTTCTTCGCCGGGAACTTCCACGCCTCGCAGGGGCGCTTCGACGTGACCGAAGGATATCTTGAGACCGTCGTTCCGTTGGCGAAAGATGAAGCCTGGGCGCAGTCGTTCGACGTCAACGCGGCGGTTCGCTTCACGGATTATTCCACTTCCGGCTTCGTCACCACATGGAAGTTGGGTGCGACGTTCTCGCCGGTCGACGATCTGACCCTGCGTGTGACGCGCTCGCGGGATATCCGCGCTCCCAATCTCGGCGATCTCTTCAATAAGGGGCGCTCCGGTACGGGAACCGTGGTCGACCCGCGCAATAACTTAAGCTCGTTCATTGTCACCGCAGTGCGCGGCAATCCGGGCTTGAGCCCGGAGAAGGCCGACACCACCGGTCTGGGCGTTGTGTTCCAGCCGACGTTCTTCTCAGGCTTCGCAGCCTCCGTCGACTACTACTCGATCAACATCAAGGGCGCGATCGCCGCTCTCAGCACACAGCAGTACATCGATCGCTGTCATAACGGGCAGGCGCCGCAGCTGTGCTCGTTCATCAGCCGCGATGCCGCGGGCAACATCACATTCGTCGCAGTGCAGCCCGCCAACATCCTGTCGCAGAAAACGCGCGGCATGGACATCGAAGCGTCCTATGCCCTGCCGCTCGAAAGCCTGAGCGAAGGTTTCGCCGGCGAAATCAGCCTACGCGGCCTCGCGACCAAGGTGTTCCAGATGGATACCATCGATACGGTGGCGACCACTGACGGCGTCGGTGTGCAAGCCAACGGCGGCGCGATCGGTCTCGGCAGCGCGCTCGCCGCGCCGGAATTCCGCTACATCGTTTCGGCGCGCTATTCGAACGGGCCTTTCGCGGGCACGCTCACGATGCGCGGCTTCGGATCAGGCGTTTACCACAACTCATTCATCGAGTGCCGCGCTCAATGCCCGGCCGCTACCGCCCTCAATCCGACCATCAATAACAACTATGTGCCGGCAATCCGTTACTATGATGTCGGTCTCAATTACAAGTTCATGGCGGATGCAATCGAAGGGTATTTCGTCGCTGAGAACGTGCTGAACACAGATCCGCCGTTCGTCGCTGGCGACCGAGGCAACGGCTTCTACAACGGTCAAGGCAACAGCACGTTCTATGATCGCCTCGGTCGTACTTTCCGCCTCGGCGCGCGTTTCCGCTATTAGGTCGCCATAACGATGGAGATCAAAAGGCGGGAAGCGATTCCCGCCTTTTTCATTTCCGCTTGAATGTGCGTATGTCCTCTTGCGCGCTTGTCTCGCCGGAGTGCAGCGGCGCCAGCCGGCCGCTGCGATAAGACGGGGCGAGCGCCGCGACTGCCGCAAAAAAGGCGTGGGATTCCGCTTCCAGATCGGCGCGCCGTGAGATCAGCGCGGCGCTGACGGCGTCCCGGCTTTTGATCAAAGCCTTGATCGAAAAAACGATCTCCTCCTCGGTCGCCGTGGAAGCGTCGAGGCAGAGCTCCTTCAAGCCGAGGAGGTCATAAAGCCCGGCCGACTTCATGTCGTAGGCGAGACTCAGCGCGGGAGTGCCCACGCTCATCGCAAGAATCGCGGAATGCAACATCTGCCCGACGTGGATGTCCATTTTGCGATAGGCGTCCAGCATCGGCGCTACATCGTCGTTGACGACGTCGAGTTGCACGCCGGAAAGCTTGAGTGCGGCAGCAAGGCCCACCTCGCCGTCGGAATGAACGAAATAAGTGAACCGGCATGACACATCGTGCTCCAGGCGCCGGCACACATTCACCATCAGCGGAAGCATGCGATGGCTTGTCATGCTCGTGTGAGGTCCATGGAAGGCGAGATTGAGCCCGATCTGGATCGGACGGTTCATTTTTTCGGCGGACCGCGGGGGTGCCGGCGCGGCCAGCAGGAATGCGGAATCGACGATCACCGGCAGGTGACGCCGGGCGACAGCCGCGAGGGCGCGTTGACTGTTCGCGTCCCGCACGGAGCCCAGCGTGAGTCTCGACAAGAACCGCCGGATGCATTCAAGGCTTTCCCGGTGGAAGCGGAACGTCTTTTCAGTGCCGCTCTCGATCAGCCAATTCAACCCGATTGCGCACGCTGCGACGGGGCATGACACGGCCTCGAGTGCGGCCACGTCACGGGCGAAGCGCGGTGGAAGCCGGCCGTCCCGGTCGGCGAAAAGGAATCCGCCGCCGCCGATCACGACAAGATCGGGCGGCGGCGACATTTTGAGGACCATGTCGAGCTCGCCCCAAGCAAGCTCGGTCACCGTGATCGGCTGACGTGCGAAGGCGCGCTCGATCTGCTGCCTCACGGCCATGCGGATGGCGATATCACCGCGGTTGGTATTGTTGCGGTCTTTGAAGGTGCTGTAGTGAGCGCGCCAGCGACCGAGGAACCGCCAGCGAAGGAGCTCTGTCCAACGCCGGGCCTGATTTTTAGCCTTGAGGAACCCGCTGCGGCCGATCGGTTGGTACGCGCGATCCTCCGGAATCAGCGAGTAGATGACCACATGCAGTGGCGTCGACGAGCGTGCGCGATGTCCCGAGTTGTAAACGACTTGCATTCTTCGCGTGCGGTCCCCAACGGCAACTGTGATCTGAACCCGAACAGCGGGTCTAAAGTTCCGATCTTTCGTGTGACAGCGGCGACTGACTCATTGCAGGATTTTCATGCGCATTTTTTGCCCAGAAAACAAAGGGTCACACGCGAAGGGATTTGTCTGCTCGGAATTACCGGCTTGCCGCATTCACGCTTCCTTAAGACAACCGACCCGGGCTGCGGGGACTCTCCGAAACGCCAAGGCCACGCTTGTGAGAGGGGGACACTCTCATAACGTGTGCACGGTTGGTGGCTTTCGACCCCGCTTGGGCCGTCCTCAGGGACGGATGTTGAGCTGGATAGGAGGCTGGGCGTGTCGGGGATCAATCGCAGAAGCGCACTGGGCATCGGCGCGGCGGGCATCGCTGCGTTCAACGTTGGCACGTTGCGTGCCGAATCAACGGAACCAAAACTGAAGGCGGTCGTCGCGATCAACGGCCGTACGTACGAATTCCGCGAAGAGGGCGGAACCGATCTGGGCGACTATGTCGCGCCCGGCAACAAATTCGTGCAGCGCTGCATCCGCAGCGAGGTCGCCGATTTTCCGATGAGCGTGTTCTTTCGCCCAGACCGCGGCAGCGACCGCGTGGAAGTCGTGTTCGAGCTCGGGCGGGTCTTCAGCCAATCGCCGGTCAACCTTGGCGCCTACAATGTCGTCATCAGCCGTGGCGAGCACATCCTCGCCAGGGTCGACGTGCCGCAGCACTATTGGTTCGCGCGTTGGCGCTGGCAGTCGGCTCCGCGTCCTATCGTCGCCGATGCGCAAGAGCTGATGCGCTACGGTCTCCTGCCGCCCTACGCGCGCAAGACCGAGGGCCCGGCCGCAGATACGCTTAACCTGATGCCGCTGCCGAGCGGCGACTATGTCGATCTCGGTATCGTCCGCGAATTCACCGGCGGCAACTATGATAATGCCGCGAAACTCCTGATGAAGGCCCAGGAGTTTCACGACAAGACCACCGGCGCCGGCGCTGTGTGGGCGAAGTTGTCGACCGCGCAGACGACCTACAGCGTCATGGGGCTGGCCGGCGTGCGGGCGTACATGCCGAGCACCGGCGAACGTCCGGACATTGGTCTGGTCACCGAACCTCAAGCCCAGTTCATCGCGACCGCCGATCAGGGCGCGCTTGAGCTTCTGATGTCGCAAGCCGAGGCCGCGGGCACGATGCCCTGGCATATCCGCGACGAACGCCAGAACGGCCCGTTCGATTTCCGCGCTTACCCGGACGCGACTTGGTACTTCTCGGCAAATGCAGGCGCACCGCATATCAAGGCAACCGAGACGCCGATCACCATCGATAGCGCTCATCAGCCGGCACTTGCTTACCTGCCGTTCCTGCTGACCGACGATCCATATTTCCTCGAGGAGCTGCAGTTCCAGGCGACCTGGAACTGGGGCTCGTTGCCGGCGAAAATGCGCCCGACCGGCGTGCAGACGCGCATGATCGCATGGAATCTGCGCACGCTGGCCCAGGTCACGCGTGTCACCCAGGCGGTCACCCCGGCATGGTTGCTTCCCCACAGTTATTGGATTGGAGAGCTGACGAAGCACCGCCAGTGGTTCGAAACCAATTACGTGAACAATCCCAGCCCGGAACGTCAGGTGTTCCGCGCTTGCGGCGATATCAACAACAGCCGCGACGAGCCGTTGGCGCCGGGCGGCACCTGGGTAGACCCATGGCAGGATGAATTCCTCGCGGCGGTGTTGGGTTGGGTGATCTATATGGGGTTCTCCGACTGGCGCCCGGCTTTCAATTGGGCAATCGGCGGAACGATCGCGCGCAGCAGCCAGACGCGCGGATGGGTGCGGGCCTTTGCGACGCCCTATCGCATGATCCTGCGGGAAACCAAGACGGCCCCGATTGCCAGCAACTGGGCGCAGGCATGGGAACTTACGCGGCGGCTCACCCAAAAGACCGTGGCGGACCCAAATACGTGGGCGGAATCCGACATGACGTACCTCACTTACACGCGCGGCGCGCTTGTGTATGCCGATCTCCTCGGCGTGCCCGAAGCGAAGGAGGCGCTGGCGTGGGCGACGCAGGAGCTGAAGAAGAAGAATTGGAACGTCGCCGCAAAGTGGCGCATGGGCATGGCAGTCTAAAACGCGACGTTCGACCTTCGCGCGGGGGCAATCTATATAGACGACGGCGGGCGGCTGCTCATTCCATCGTGTGGGAATGGCAGCCGCTATGCTGCGCAAAGCCTTGAACGGCGGGAACTTTCCTCGCCGACCTGCTCAAACCCGCGTGGAGCGTGAGACGAGGCACCGTCGCGCGTCGCCCTTGCGGATGTGCCGGAAGACGCCGGCCGGGGGTTCGCTCGAGATCGGCGCAGCCTTCGCGTTCTAGAGCCTGATTGTTTCAGGCTGAAGCATATCCAGCATTCCTGAAGTAATTGGCGCACTCCGTTGGGGTGAAGCAGGTGAGGAGCTGGCCGATGCGTTTCCAGGTTGCCTCGACGGTTCGCTCCTC
>JBFWOJ010000010.1:0-146397 GCA_050250575.1 Rhodospirillaceae bacterium
GCGATTTCATCCAGCAACAGGACCGGCGCGAAGCCGCGCTTTTCCCGCTGCAGACGTGCGTGCGCGAGCACGATCGAGATCAGAAGCGCCTTCTGTACCCCCGTGGAACACAATGCCGCGGGCTGTCCATGGGACGGATGACCGGGTGCAATCATCGCGACCCCGAGATCGGAGCGGTGCGGACCGGCGCCGGCACCCAGGATGCCGCGGCGCTCGTCCCACAGGCTTGCGCGCATCCTGTCTTCGGCGTCGATGGCCGGCATTTCCGCAAGCCAGGCGTCGACCGTTCCCACGAGCTTGAGGCTGGCGGCGGGAAAGGGACCGATGGAACCGGCGAGCGCCCGGTTCAAACGCGCCACCAGGTCCGCGCGCGCCGCGGCCAGAGCGATGCCGTGCCGGGCCATGGTGTCTTCGAGGGCCGCGAACCAGGCCGCGTCGCCGGCGCCGTCCTTGAGCAGCCTGGCGCGCTGGCGGTGGGCGTGGTCGTAAGCGGCAATACGGCCGGCCTGAGCCACGTCGAAGGCGGTCACGAGGCGGTCGAGAAACCTGCGACGACCCGCCGGCGCATCAAGAAACAGGCGATCCATCGCCGGGGTAAGCCAGACCACGCCGATCTGGCGCGCGATGGCCGCGCCCCCTTTGGCCGGATGGCCATTGATCTGCACGGCGCGCCGGCCGGGCGCCGCCGCCGTGAGACCGGTGCCGATATCGACGGTGCCCTCGGGCCCGCAGACGGCCGCGGCCACGCCCCAGACCGCGGAGACCTGCCCTTGGCGCGCGACGTCCGGGAGCTTCGCCCCGCGCAGGCCGCGGCCGGGCGCGAGAAACGAGATCGCTTCGAGGAGATTGGTCTTACCGGCGCCGTTTGCACCTGTGAGCACAACAGGGCCGGCCCCGACCTCGAGGCGCAGGCGCGCATAGTTGCGAAAGTCCGTGAGTGTCAGCCGCTGGACGAAGACCTGATGCATCGCTGCGGAAGACGAAGACCGTGCGGCCGCCGAGGCGGCGGGAGGTTGCAGGGCGTGGACGTTCACACCCGCATCGGCATCAGCACATACATGGCCGAACCGTCGGCCACGTCGCGGATCAAGGTGGGCGAGGCGGCGTCGGCCATGGTGAAGCGGGCGGCGTCGCCCTCGATCTGGCCGAGGATCTCGAGCAAATACCGCGAATTGAAGCCGATCTCGAGATGGCCGGCGGCATAGGTGGCCTCGACCTCTTCGACGGCGCTGCCGGCTTCGGGGCTGGAGGCGGACAGGGTGATGAGGCCCTTCTCGCAGTTCATCTTGATGGAGCGGGACTTCTCCGAGCTGATGGCCGAGACGCGGTCGACGGCGTCGAACAACGGCTTGCGCTCGGCTTCGAGCACCTTGTCGTTGCCGGTGGGGATGACCCGCTCATAGTCCGGGAAGGTGCCGTCGATGAGCTTCGAGGTGAGCGAGACATTGTCGAAGGCAAAGCGGATCTTGGAATCGGAGAGCGAGATCGTGATCTCGCTTTCGGTTTCGTCGATGAGCTTGCGCACCTCGATCACGGCCTTGCGCGGCACGATGATGCCCGGCATGCCGTTTGCGCCCTGGGGCAGAGGCAGTTCGACGCGGGCGAGCCTGTGCCCGTCCGTGGCGACGGCCCGCAGCACCGCAACGCCCTCGCTTTTGGCGCCGTGGAGGTAGATGCCGTTGAGGTAGTACCGGGTTTCCTCGGTCGAGATGGCAAAGCGCGTGCGGTCCACAAGGCTGCGCAGGTCCGAGGCGGCGAGCTTGAAGGTGTGGCTGAACTCGCCGCCGGTCAGCGCCGGGAAATCCTCGACCGGGAGACAGGCCAAGTTGAAGCGCGAGCGGCCCGCGGAGAGGGCGATCTGGCCGCCGTCGCCGGTGGCGGCCAGTTCGATCTGCGCGCCTTCGGGCAGCTTCCGCACGATGTCATAGAGGGTATGGGCCGGGGCGGTGGTGGCGCCGCCTTTGCCGATTTCGGCCGCGGTCGATTCGACGATCTCGATGTCCATATCCGTCGCATTCAAGGAGAGCTGGCCCTTGGCCGCATCGATCCTGACGTTGGACAGAATGGGAATGGTGTTGCGCCGCTCGACGACGCTCTGGACGTGACCTAGCGACTTCAAGAGAGCCGCCCGCTCGATGATGAGTTTCATGTTCGGTGAATCGTTCTTTTTTGAAGCCCGGACCGCCCGGAATCCCCGGTCCCACTAAACGCAGGACCGCCATATTAGACATACTAGGGAAGGTGATGCGACAGCTTTTCGGAGCGCGAGCACGCGCCCCGAACGGCCTTAAGACTCCAGCATCCGGGTCAGAAGCTCGACGTCCTCGGCAAAGGCCGTGTCGGACTTCACAAGCTCTTCGATCTTTCGCACCGCGTGGATGACGGTGGTGTGATCGCGGCCCCCGAAGGCGCGGCCGATCTCCGGCAGCGAACGGGAGGTGAGCTGCTTCGACAGGTACATGGCCACCTGGCGCGGACGGGCCACGGCACGGGAGCGGCGCGCCGAGCTCATGTCGGAGACACGGATCTTGAAGTGCTCGGCCACGCGCTTCTGGATCTCTTCCATCGTCAGGCGCCGGTCGTGCGCGCGCAAAAGGTCCTGGAGCAGTTCCTGGGTGGTTTCGAGCGTGAGCGCGCCGCCCACGAGCTGGGCATGGGCCACGAGCCGGGTCAGGGCGCCTTCGAGCTCGCGCACATTGGAGGTGATCTTGTGGGCGAGGAATTCCTTCACTTTTTGCGGCACGACGACGCCCAGCTGCTCGGCCTTGGCATCGAGGATGCCGAGGCGAAGCTCGAAGGTGGTCGGATGCAGGTCGGCGACGAGCCCCGAAGCAAGACGCGAACGCAAACGGTCGCCGATCTCCTCGAGGCTGGACGGCGACTTGTCGGCCGACAGCACGATCTGGCGGCCCTGGTCGACGAGCGCGTTGAAGGTGTGGAAGAACTCCTCCTGGGTCGCGTCCTTGCCGGCGATGAACTGCACATCGTCGATCATCAGCACGTCGACGGAGCGGAACTGCTCCTTGAAGGAGACGGTGTCCTGGTTCCTGAGCGCGCGGACGAAGGAGTACATGAATTTCTCCGCCGAGAGGTAGATCACGCGCCGGCTCGGGGTGCGCTGGCGGATCTCCCAGGCGATCGCATGCATGAGGTGGGTCTTGCCGAGACCGACGCCGCCGTACAGGAACAGCGGATTGAAACTGACCTGATCGGATTCGGCCACGCGCTTGGCGGCGGCATAGGCGAACTCGTTGGGCTTGCCGACGACGAAGTTCTCGAACACGTACCGCGCATCGAGCGGGGCCGAAAGATCCGGACCCAAGGGCTGCGCGGCGCCCTCGGCGGCCGGACGGGCCGGCACGCGGGCAAAGGCCTGCACGCGCGGCGCCGTGGCGCTGGTGGCGACCGGCTTGGCGGGCTCGGACTTACCGGCTTCGACCTTGAGCGTGATCTTGCGCACGGACGGGTTCTCGCCGTTCCACAGCGCGCGAATCCGCTCGGCATAATGGGTCGTGATCCAGTCGCGCATGAAGCGCGTGGGAACCGACAGTTCGACTTCGCCGTCGCGCAGACTCGTCGCGATGATGGGGGTCACCCAGCTCTTGTAGGCGGAGTCGCCGAATTCTTGCTTGAGACGCGTCTTTACGCGATCCCATTCAGCCTGATCGATGGCTGCCTCATTCCCACGTTTCACGCGACGTGTTCCCCTCGATACTTTAGTGGCGAGCGATTCGAAGCTTGGACGGCGAGACGCCTGGTCCCGCATCGTCGTCTATCGAATTGTCTGCCTAAAAACCCGCACCCCGAAGCTGCTACTCTTTGAACGCGTCACGATATGTCCGGTTGCCACTTCATGACGGTTTCCCCGCATCTCCATCGCGCAATCTCTCCGCTGCTTCCAGCCTCACAACAGCATCGGACTTCAAGAGCTGATCGAAACTTACAGCAGCTCTTGTGAAACGCGCTTCGTGTTCCTGATGGTTTTTGAACACCGCTGTCGCCCGTGGACGAGTGAACAACTGCGCGGCGTCTGGTCGTCACTGTAATTGGCCGAACGAACGAGACAAGGGCAAAGATACGCTTGACAGAAAATGGTGCGTGGCGCGGATGCGTGACGCCTCGCGAATCACCTTCACGATGCAAGATCATTGAATTGCAATAGTTTGAACTCACGCTGCAGAGCAGCGTGAGGTGCGAGACTCGAAAACCGGGAACGAAAAAAAATGCGCGCCGAATCAGGCGCGCACTTTACCGACTTAAGCGGCGAGCTTTTTGATGCGGGCCGAGAGACGCGACAGTTTGCGTGCGGCGGTCTTCTTGTGAATCACGCCCTTGCCCGCACCGCGCATCAACTCCGGCATGACTTTCTTCAGCGCCGCGAGGGCCGCAGTCTTGTCGCCCGACGCGATCGCGGTTTCGACAGCTTTGACGAAGCTGCGGATACGCGAGATGCGCGCGTGGTTGACCACGGCGGCGCGGGCGTTGCGGCGGATGCGGATCTTGGCGGATTTATGCTGGGCCATGCGAATCGTGCTCTAGAAGTCGGCTGTGGATATTTTTGAAGGGCGGCTTATAGGGGAGGAGCCCCCCTCGCGTCAACGAGGAGCAGATGGGAAAGCGCAAAGCGGCGCCAATTCCCGATTTCCGTGGCAATTCTGTCAGGTCTGGCAGCCGGCGCAATAGAAGGTCGAGCGCCCGCCTTGTGTGATTCGACGGACCACACCCTTTCCCTGGTTGCGCCCCGTCGCCGCGGCCGCCGTCCTGCCAAGACACGCGCACGACTCGCCCTCGCGGCCGTAGACCTTCCATGCATCCTGAAAATAGCCGAGCTCGCCGGAGGGCTGCACGTGATCGCGCAAGGAGGAGCCGCCCGCGGCAATGGCCTGCTTAAGAACCGCCTTGATCGCCGGTACGAGTCGCTCGGCGCGCGCGCCTGCGACCGTGCCGGCTTTGCGCAACGGCGAGATGCCGGCACGGTACAAACTCTCGCAGGCATAGATGTTGCCCACGCCGACGACGATTCGCTGATCGAGCAGCGCGGCCTTGATCGAGGTCTTCCGCCCCTGGAGTTTCGCCGACAGCAGCGCGGGGGTGAATGCGCGCGTGAGCGGGTCGGGGCCCAAATGGCGGAAGAGCTTGTGCGATTCGAGCTCTTCGCCCTTGACCAGCGTCATGAGACCGAAGCGCCGCGGATCATTGAAGCGAACCTCGGTTCCCTCATCCGTCGTGAAGACGACGTGGTCATGCTTGCCGAGCGGCGCGCCCTTATTGTCGAGCGTCATGCGGCCCGACATTCCAAGGTGGGCGATCAGGACCTGGCCGTCGTCGAGGTCCATCAAAATGTATTTCGCACGGCGGCGGATTTTCTCCACACGCCGGCCGGTCAAGATCTCGGCCAGGCGCGGGGGAAAAGGGATGCGCAGGTCCTTACGGCGCACCTGAACGCGCGTCAGCCGATGGCCCTCGAGCACGCCCGCCAGCCCTCGGCAAACCGTCTCGACCTCAGGTAATTCCGGCATTGCGTTCCTTATCCCCCTGAAACTGTGAGGGTTCATGGCCTTTATAAGCACAGTACTCTATGTTCCCGCCATGACCGAGCCGGCCGGCACCACCCATTTTGGCTATCGCACCGTCGATGAGCACGAGAAGGCCCATCTGGTGCGCGGCGTATTCGATTCCGTCGCCTCGAAATACGACCTCATGAACGACCTGATGAGCGCAGGCATCCATCGCCTGTGGAAGACGGCGATGGTGGATTGGCTCGCGCCGCGCGCCGGGCAGTCCATCATCGATGTGGGCGGCGGCACGGGCGATATCGCCACGAGGATCCTGGCGCGCGTCGGCGAGGACGCCGGGCCCGTCACGGTGTGCGACATCAATCATGAGATGATCCGCGTCGGCCGCGACAGGATCATCGACTCGGGGCGGCTCGAAGGCATCAGCTGGGTGTGCGGCGATGCAGAAAGGCTGCCGTTCCCCGACATGAGCTTCGAGGCTTATACGATCGCGTTTTGCCTGCGCAACGTAACGCGCATCGATGCCGCCCTTGGCGAAGCGCGCCGCGTGCTGAAGCCGGGCGGGCGGTTCTTATGCCTCGAGTTCAGCCGCGTTGTGGTGCCGGTGCTCGAGAAACTCTATGACGCCTATTCCTTCAGCGTATTGCCGGCGCTGGGGAGCCTGGTGACGGGCGATGCGGACGCCTATCGCTATCTTGCCGAGAGCATCCGCAAGTTCCCCGCGCAGAGCGAACTGCTCGAGCGCATGGCCCACGCCGGGCTCAAGGAGTGCAAGGTCCGGAACCTTTCGGGCGGGATCGCCGCCCTTCATTCCGGCTGGCGCGTCTAATGCTTCGTGATCTTCGCAATTTTGCCCGGCTGTGGGTGATCGGGCGCACGCTGGCGCGCCATGACGCGCTGTTCCTTTTGAAGATTCATCCGGCGGGCGCCTTCATCGCCCGGGTCTGCGGGCTGCTCTGGCGCCCGAAGAAGGACGTGCGGGGTTTGAGGCCCGGCCACCGCCTGGCGCTCGCGCTGACCGAACTCGGACCCACCTTCATCAAGTTCGGCCAGGCGCTGTCGACACGCGCCGATCTGCTCGGCGAACAGGAGGCGGCCGATCTTTCCGAGCTGCAAGATCGACTTCCGCCGTTTCCTTTCGAGCAGGCGAAAGCCGCCATCGAAGCGGACTTCGGCCGGCCGATCACGGCGTTGTTTGCTAGCTTCGATCCGTCGCCGGTGGCGGCCGCATCCATAGCCCAGGTGCATTTCGCCACCACCACCGAGGGCGCGGATGTCGCGGTGAAGGTCCTGCGGCCCGATATCAAGCTCGCGTTCGTGCGCGATCTCGACCTCATGTTGTGGATGGCGGAGAAGGCCGCGCGTTATGCGCCGAAGCTGCGGCGCCTGAAACCGTTGGAGGTGGTGCAGACCTTTGCCGAGACCGTGAACCTCGAGATGGACCTGCGTTTCGAGGCCGCGGCGGCGCAGGAATTGAAGGAAGATTTCGCCCAAAGCCCGATTTTCTATGTGCCGGCCATCGACTGGCAACGCACGTCAGAGCGCGTGCTGACCATGGAGCGGGTCGCGGGCACGCGGGTCGACGACCGCACGGCGGTGATCGCCGCCGGCATCGACCCGGTGCAAGTCGTGAAGAATGCCGCGGAGATCTTCTTCCGCATGGTGTTCGATCACGGCTTCTTTCATGCCGACATGCATCCGGGAAATCTATTCGTCACCAAGAACAGCGCCGTCATCGCCATGGACTTCGGCATCATGGGCCGGGTCGACAGCGAAACGCAGAAGACCCTGGGCGAGATGCTGCTCGGCTTCCTGACGCGCGATTACAAGAAGGTCGCCGACGTGCATATCCGCGCCGGCTTTGTGCCCTCGGAGAAAGGCGTGGACATGTTCGCGCAGGCCTGCCGGTCGATCGCCGAGCCCATCCTCGGCAAGCCCATCGCCGAGATCTCGATCGCGAAATTGCTCGGTCAGCTGTTTCGCGTGACCGAGACTTTCGACATGCAGGTGCAGCCGCAGTTGCTGCTGCTTCAGAAAAGCATGCTGCTGGCGGAAGGCGTCGGCCGCAATCTTGCGCCCGAAGTGAACATGTGGGAGCTCGCCCGCCCGCTGATCGAAGGCTGGATGCGCGCACGCCTCGGCCCCGAAGGGCGCGCGGTCGATGCGGTGGCGGACGCGATCGGCACGCTGCAAAGCCTGCCGCGCATCATCGCGCGCGTGGAGGCGGTGACCGCCGACCTGGAGCAAGGCGGAATTCGCCTCCATCCGGAGAGCGCGCGGGCGATCATCGGAGAGGCGGGCGAACGCCGGCGCAACCATCGCTGGATGTTGTGGGCGCCATGGATCCTCGCGGCGATTCTAGGGGCGGCGCTCATTCTCAACTAGGAGGCCGACGATGGCCGGCGTGCTGACGGTCTACGGAAACTCGGGTTCGGGGAATTGCCACAAGGTGACGTTCGTGGCCGAGCGGATGAAGATTCCGTATCGGTGGATCGAGATCGACGTCATCAACAAGGAAACCCGCACGCCGACTTTCCTTGCCCTCAACCCGGCGGGCCAAGTGCCCTATGTCGTCCTGCCCGACGGACGCGGCCTCGCCCAGTCCAACGCCATCATGCTCTATCTCGCCGAAGGGTCCGACTTGATCCCGCGCGATCCTTATGCGCGCGCGCAGATGATGCAGTGGCTGTTCTGGGAGCAATACAGCCATGAAACCGTCATTGCCGTGCGGCGCTTCCATAAACACTTCCTTAAGAAGGCGGACGCCGAGATCGACCCCACCTTGCTGCCGCGCGGGGAGAGGGTGCTGACCGTGATGAACGACCATCTGGCCCAGCGCAGCTACTTTGTCGGCGATCGACTCTCGCTGGCCGACATCGCCCTCGTGGCCTATACCCGTTTTGCCCATGAAGCGGGCTTCAACCTCAAGACCTGGCCCAAAGTGCAGGACTGGGTTGCGCGGATCGAGAGGGATTTGGGAGCAGATAGCCTCGCCCGGGTCCCTTAACTTGGGATAAAATCGCGCATGAATACAATCATGCGGGACATAGCTGCTGGACCGACACCGTTGCTCGAGAACAAACGCATTCTTCTGATCGTCGCCGGCGGCATCGCCGCCGTGAAGGTGCCGGACCTGATCCGGCGCCTGCGGGAGCGCGGCGCATCGGTACGGTGCATCCTGACCAAGGGCGGGGCGCAGTTCGTCACGCCGCTGACGCTGGCCTCGCTGTCGGGCGAAAAGTGCTATCAGGACTTGTTCTCACTCACCGACGAGGCGGAGATGGGTCATATCCGCCTGTCGCGCGAAGCCGACGTCATCCTGGTCGCACCCGCGACCGCCGACATCATGGCGAAAATGACGGCCGGCCTGGCCGACGATCTCGCGACCACGGCGCTTCTGGCGACCGACAAACCGGTGATGATCGCGCCGTCCATGAACGTGATGATGTGGACGCATCCGGCGACGCAAGCGAACCTGCAGACGCTGCAGTCGCGCGACGTGCGCATCGTCGGGCCCGGCGCGGGCGATCTCGCCTGCGGCGAGGTCGGCGACGGGCGCATGGCCGAAGTGTCCGAGATCATCGCCGCGCTGGCGCGCTTCTTTGCCAAGGCCCAGAACCGCGGACCGCTCTCGGGCTTCAAGGCGCTGGTGACCAGCGGTCCGACCCATGAGCCGATCGATCCCGTGCGCTATATCGCCAATCGTTCGTCGGGCAAGCAGGGCCATGCCATTGCCGCGGCGCTGAACGAGATGGGCGCGCAAGTCACTCTGGTATCGGGCCCGACGCAGGAGCCGGACCCCGACGGCGTCACGGTGGTTCATGTGGAGACCGCCGCACAGATGCTGAAAGCCTGCCAGGGCGCCCTGCCGGTGGAGATCGCCGTCTGCGCGGCCGCGGTCGCCGATTGGGCGGTTGAAGAGGCCGGACAGAAATTGAAAAAAGGCGCCGCCGCGCCCGCGCTCAAGCTCGCGCCCAACCCGGACATCCTCGGGATCCTCGCCTCGCCCTCGAAGAGCCGACCCGCGCTGGTGATCGGCTTCGCGGCCGAGACGGAGAACCTGGTCGAGAACGCGAAGAAGAAACGCGCCGCCAAGAACGCCGACTGGATCGTCGCCAACGACGTGTCGGCCCGCGCCGGCACCTTCGGCGGCGACAGCAATACCGTTCATCTCGTGACCGCCGACGGCGTCGAGAACTGGCCGACCTTGAAAAAGCGCGCCGTCGCCGAACGCCTCGCCGAGCGCATCGCAAAGTTCGTTGAAAGACATTTATAGGATTTACGAGTGGCCATCGTCGTCTCGGTCTCGATCAAGCGCCTCGACCACGCTAAGGACCTTCCCCTTCCCACCTATCAGACCAGCCAATCCGCCGGCATGGACCTGTGCGCCGCCGTCACGAGCGATGTGGTGATCGAACCGGGCGCCTACACCATGGTTCCGACGGGCTATGCCATCGCGCTGCCCGCGGGATTTGAAGCGCAGGTGCGCCCGCGCTCCGGCCTTGCCGCAAAGAACGGCGTCACCGTGCTCAACAGTCCGGGCACGATCGACGCGGACTACCGCGGCGAAGTGAGCGTGATCCTGATCAACCACGGCAGGGCCGCCTTCACCGTGACGCGCGGCATGCGCATCGCGCAGATGGTCGTGGCGCCCGTGCGCACCGTGATGCTCGAGGAGAAAGAGAACCTCGACGATACCGCCCGCGGCGCCGGCGGCTTCGGCTCGACCGGACGCCACTAGAAGAGATGGATTTCAGCGAAGCCCAGATTCACCGCTACGCCCGGCATATCCTGCTGCGCGAGGTGGGCGGGGTCGGTCAGGAAAAACTTCTAAAATCGCGCGTGTTGCTGGTGGGCGCCGGCGGCCTCGGATCGCCGCTGCTGCTCTACCTCGCCGCCGCCGGTGTCGGCACCATCGGGATCATCGACGACGACGTGGTGGACCTCTCCAACCTTCAGCGCCAGATCGCGCACACGACGGACCGCATCGGCACGGCCAAGGTCCGCAGCGCCGGCCTTGCCGCGGCCGCGATCAATCCCGAGGTCAAGGTGCGCGAGTACAAAGGCCGGCTGTCCGCCGACAACATCGCGCCTTTGCTCGCCGACTATGACCTCGTCGCCGACGGCAGCGATAATTTCCCGACGCGTTTTCTCGTCAACGACGCGTGCTTCTTGGCGAAGAAGACCCTGGTTTCGGCCGCGGTGCTGCGCTTCGACGGCCAGCTTTCGACCTTCAAGCCGCACGCCGGGGGCCCCTGCTATCGCTGCCTCTATCCTGAAGCGCCGCCGCCCGGCGAAGTGCCGAGCTGCGATCAGGCCGGCATCCTCGGCGCCGTCGCGGGGGTGCTCGGCACGCTGCAGGCGACCGAGGTGCTGAAGGAGCTGCTCGGCATCGGCGAGAGCATGGCTGGCCGGCTGCTCATCTATGATGCTCTTTCCACGGCCATGCGCATGGTGAAGGTGAAGCCCGATCCGGAATGTGCGCTGTGCGGGCCAAAGCCGACGTTCACGGACCTCAGCCACCACCTAACGCATTCGAAATCCTGATTTAAACGGGCAAGCCTTGCCCCGGCGCGGGTTTAGGCTTACTTCCCCGGCGATAGTTTTGGTTTGGTCGCATTTTCTATGCCAAACCGGTTCCCACTTTGGCGGAAAATGCTCCGTGTCCCCAGACACCGCGCCTTTACTCCTCGACACCCGCACCAACCTCGTCGGTCTTTCCCGCGAGGCTCTGACGGCTGCGCTGGTGGAGCAAGGGGAGAAGCCGTTCCGCGCCAAACAGGTCTGGCACTGGATCTATCACCGCGGCGCGACCGATTTCGCGCAGATGACGGATCTCTCCAAGGACCTGCGCACCAAACTCGAAAAACATTTCGTGGTCGCGCGGCCCATCATCGCGCGCGAGCAGACCTCGGTGGACCGCACGCGCAAATGGCTGATGCAGTTCAGCGACGGCCAGAAGGCCGAAGCCGTGTTCATTCCCGAGGAGGACCGCGGCGCCGTCTGCATCTCCTCGCAAGTGGGCTGCACACTGACCTGCCGCTTCTGCCATACCGGCACGCAGCGCCTGGTGCGCAACCTCACCCCCGCGGAAATCGTCGGCCAGTTCATGGTGGCGCGCGATTCCTACCAGGAATGGCCAACGCCGACGGACGAGCGCCGCATGCTGTCGAACATCGTCATGATGGGCATGGGCGAGCCGCTCTACAATTTCGAGAATGTCGCCACCGCCTTGAAGATCATCATGGCCGACGACGGCATCGCGGTGGGCAAGCGCCGCATCACATTGTCGACTTCGGGGGTCGTGCCGGAAATCCGCCGCTGCGGCGAGGAGCTCGGCGTCAACCTTGCCATCTCGCTGCACGCGCCCGATGACGACACGCGCTCGGCGATCATGCCGATCAACAAGAAGTACCCGCTGAAGGAGCTGATGCAGGCGTGCCGCGACTATCCGCCCGCCAGCAACGCCCGGCGCATCACCTTTGAATATGTGATGCTGAAGGGCATCAACGATACGCCGGCCCATGCGCGGGCGCTGATCAAGCTGGTGAAGGATATTCCCTGCAAGTTCAACCTGATCCCCTTCAATCCATGGCCGGGCACGCCTTACGAATGCTCCGATGAGGCAACCATCGCGGCTTTCGGCCAGATCCTGTGGGATGCGGGTTTCACCGCGCCGGTGCGCACCCCGCGCGGACGCGACATTCTCGCCGCCTGCGGCCAGCTCAAGACGGACAGCGAGCGGCTGTCGGCGAAGGAAAAGCGCCTGCGGGAGGCGCAGGACGCCGAACAGGCCAAGGTCGCCTGGGCGGAGAAAGAGGCCGCCCTCTAGCCTTTATCGACGGACGCCGTAGAGCGGCCCAGCCGTACATCCGGGGGGACTGCGGCATGACGTCTTCGTCCGATCCGCTGCGTATCGCCTACACGGGCCTGCCCCCTGTGCGAGGCCCCGTCGTTCACATTGGAAACCGTCGGCGATTGCCCGCGCCATGCGCTCTACAAGCGCGAGTTTTCGCCGCGCATCCGGTGGATGCGCTGTGCGTCCTGCGGGCATCGCTTCACCGACGGCTATTTCACGCCTGAGGCCGCGGCGCTGATCTTCAGTCAGACCAAGATCGACCAGCGCGTCGGCCACGATAGCGAACGCCAGCGCGCGATCGCCTCGATGATGGTCGAGAAACTATTGCCTTGTGCCGCGAAGGGAACCTGGCTCGACGTCGGCCTCGGCAAGGCCGCGCTGCTGTTCACGGTGCAGGAGTATGGGGTTCACGCCCGTCGGCGTGGACGTGCGCGCCGACAATGTCGCGGCGCCGAAGAAGTTCGGTATCGAGGGTCACGCCTGCGATCTGGAAAGCCTCGCGCTCGAGCGTCCGTGCGGCGTCATCAGCCTGGCCGACGTGCTCGAACATATGCCGTTTCCGAAACGCGGCCTGAAGGCCGCGCACGGCTTGCTGGCGGACGGCGGACTCGCGCTGATCTCGATGCCCAACAGCGAGACCGCCCTGTGGCGCGTGCTCAGCGATTCCTCCACCAACCCTTTTGGGGAGAGCTCGAGCACCATCACAATTTCTCCCGCACCCGGCTCTACAGCCTGCTCGGCGAAATGGGCTTCGAGCCCGTGAAGTACGGCGTCGGCATGCGGTACCGCGCCTGCATGGAAGTCATCGCGCGGAAAACGCCGGGTTAAGGGCCGTTCGCCATAGCGTGCCGCGTTAGTTTTTATCTGCTCTTTTCCACGTAACCGTCCCTTGCAGGCGGGGCGCCTCGCCCTATACTGCGCGCCGAATTCAAAAGGCGTTTGAGGATTGCTCACACATGGCGAAAGCAAGAAAAGTCGTCCTGGCGTATTCGGGCGGCCTCGACACCTCGATCATCCTGCGCTGGCTGCAGGTGGAGAAGAACTGCGAGGTCGTCACGTTCACGGCCGATATCGGACAGGGCGAGGAGCTGGAGCCGGCGCGCAAGAAGGCCGAGCTTCTGGGGATCAAGCAGATCTTCATCGAGGACCTGAAAGAGGAGTTCGTGCGGGACTTCGTTTTCCCGATGTTCCGCGCCAACGCCCTCTATGAAGGCGTGTACCTGCTGGGCACCTCCATCGCCCGGCCGCTGATCGCCAAGCGTCAGGTGGAGATCGCCATCGAAACCGGCGCGGACGCCATCGCGCATGGCGCCACGGGCAAGGGCAACGACCAGGTCCGCTTTGAGCTCACCGCTTACGCACTCAAGCCGGATATCAAGGTGATCGCGCCGTGGCGCGAGTGGGACCTGACCTCGCGCGCCTCGCTGATCGCCTACGCCGAGCAGCACCAGATCCCGATCCCCACCGACAAGCGCGGCGAAGCGCCCTATTCGATGGACGCGAACCTCCTGCACATCTCTTACGAGGGTAAGGCGCTCGAGGATCCCTGGGTGGAACCGGACGAAGAGATGTTCCGCCTCACCGTGTCGCCGGAAAAGGCACCGAACAGTCCCGAGTATGTGGAGATCGAGTTCATCAAGGGCGATGCTGTGGCGGTGAACGGCAACAGCCTGACGCCGGCAAAGTTGCTCGCCAAACTGAACGAGATCGCCGGACGCCACGGCGTGGGCCGGCTCGATCTTGTGGAAAACCGCTACGTCGGCATGAAGAGCCGCGGCGTTTACGAGACGCCCGGCGGCACGGTGCTGCACATCGCGCACCGGGCGATCGAGAGCATCACCCTCGACCGCGAAGCCATGCATCTCAAGGACGAGTTGATGCCGCGTTATGCCAAGCTGGTTTACACCGGCTATTGGTTCGCGCCCGAACGGGAAATGCTGCAGGCGGCCATCGACCAGACCCAAACGCGGGTGAACGGCGTCGTTCGCCTGAAGCTGTTCAAGGGCCAGGCCAGCGTCGTCGGGCGGAAGTCGCCCAACAGCCTCTACCGCATGGACTATGTGACCTTCGAAGAGGACTCGGTCTACAACCAGTTCGACGCCGAGGGCTTCATCAAGCTGAACGCGCTGCGCTTGCGCCTCGGCAAGATGGCGCAGGGGAAATAGACATCGCCGCGCAAGCCGGGCATGGTTGCCGGAATCCGCAACCTGCCCGAGGTGCCGGCGTGAGTTTCATTCATTCGTCCGTCGAAGACCGGATCCTGACGATCCGCTTCAACCGACCGGACAAGAAGAACGCCATCCTGCGTTCGATGTATGCGGACGCCGCCGCGGCGATGCGCGCCGCGCAGGACGACGCCAACGTGCGCGTGGCGGTGATCACCGGCGAAGGCGGATGTTTCACCGCCGGCAACGACCTCAAGGATTTCCTGGAGGTGCCGCCGGTGAATGAGGATGCCGAAGTCTTCCAGTTCATGTTCGCGCTGTCGTCCTTCACCAAGCCGGTGATCGCGGCGGTGAACGGCCTTGCGATCGGCATCGGCACCACGCTCCTGTTCCATTGCGATCTTGCTTACGCCGTGCCGGAAACGACCTTCCAGATGCCTTTCATCAATCTGGGCGTGGTGCCCGAGTTCGCCTCCTCGCTGCTGGCGCCGCGCCTGTTCGGGCGCGCGGCGGCCTCGGAGCTTCTGCTGCTCGGCGAACCCTTCGGCGCGGAGCGTGCCAAGGAGATCGGGCTGATCAATGCCGTAGTGCCGGCGGCCGACCTGGCCGCGACGGTCGGCGCCAAGGCCAAGGCGCTGGCGGCCAAGCCGCCGGGCGCGCTGCGCGACGCGAAAGCCCTGATGCTCGCCAACGCCGCGGAGATCCGAAAGTGCATCGTCACGGAAGCAAGAATCTTCGGAGAGAGATTGCAGACGCCCGAGTTCAAAGAGGCCGCAACGGCGTTCTTTGAGAAGCGTGCCCCCGATTTCTCGCGTTTCAGCTGATGCACATCAATTTTTCTTTCCTCGACCTCGCCGATGTCGAGCCGCTGACCATCGTCGACGTGGGCGCGGCATCCCTCGACAAAGCCGATCCGTATCACGTGCTCGCCGAACGCACCGCTTCGCATATCATCGGCTTCGAGCCCGACCACAAGATCTGCGCCGCCCTCAATGCCGCGGGCAAGCTGCGGCATTCCTATTTTCCTTTTGCGATCGGGGCCGGCGGCCCGGCCAAGCTGCACGTCACGCGCGCGGGCGCGAACAGCTCGCTCTATGCGCCCAACGCCGACCTCCTCAAGCATTTCACCTCGCTGGCCGACATGCTGGTGGTCGAGCAGCAGCGTCATGTCGAGACTCACCGTCTCGACGACGTCGTCGGAACGAAGGAAATCGATTTCCTAAAGATCGACGTGCCCGGCGGCGAGATGGATGTCCTGAAGGGTGCGGCACGGCTGTTGCCGACCGCCCTTGCGGTGGAACTCGAGGTCGAGTTCCTGGCCATGTACCAGGGCGCGCCGCTGTTCGGGGACGTGGATGCGCATATGCGCGCCGCCGGATTCCAGCTTCACACCTTCCTCGACGTCTATCGGCCGGTTTACACGCCTTTTTCCGAAACAGGCGCGCGCGCAAGCCAGACAATGTGGGCCGATGCTGTCTATGTGCCCGATGTGCGCCACCTTGGGCGCTTCAGCCGTGAGCGGCTGCTGAAGCTGGCCGCGCTCGCGCACGAGCTCTACGGATCGATCGACCTGTGCGCCCACATCCTGAGCGAGATGCGCGGACGCGGCCTGGAGGCGCCGCTGGACGGTTACTTGAAGCGCTGCAGCGCGCTTCGGCGGACTTAGGTTTTCGCCGGGAGGCGCGAGGGGATCGCGACATCGCTGATACCGCGCTGCATACAGGCCGCCTTCAAGGTATTCACCATCAGACAGGCGATGGTCATCGGCCCGACCCCGCCGGGCACCGGGGTGATGGCGCCGGCGACCCTGGACGCCTCGGCATAATTCACGTCACCGCGCAGGCGCCGCTTGCCGTCGGGACTGGGGATCGGATTGATTCCGACGTCGATGACGGTGGCGCCGGGTTTGATCCAGTCGCCGCGGATCATCTCGAGCTTGCCGACGGCCGCGACGAGGATGTCCGCCGTACGGCACACATCGGCGAGGTTCCTGGTGCGCGAGTGGGCGACGGTGACCGTACAGTTCTCGTTGAGAAGCAGCAGCGCCACCGGCTTGCCCACCAGGATCGAGCGCCCGATCACAACCGCGTTCTTGCCCGCGAGATCGCCCAGAACATCCTTGAGCAGCATGATGCAGCCGAGCGGCGTGCACGAGACCAGCGTATCGGCGCCCGCGACGAGGCGGCCTACGCTCTCCGGATGCAAGCCATCGACATCCTTGGCCGGACTAATCGCGGTGATCACCTTTACCTGATCGAGATGCTTGGGCAGCGGCATCTGCACGAGGATGCCGTTGACCGCCGGATCGGCGTTGAGCTTCCTGATCAGCGCCTGGAGTTCGTCCTGCGTGGTTTCGGCCTTGAGGTCGTGCTGAAACGAGGCCATGCCCAGCTCGACCGCGGTCTTCTGTTTGCTGGCCACATACACATGGCTCGCCGGGTCGTCGCCCACCAGCACCGTCGCAAGGCCAGGCGTGACGCCATGGCGCTTTTTCAGGTCGGCGACGGCCTTGGCGATGCCGTCCTTGAGGCGGCTTGAAGCCTCCTTGCCGTCGATGACGATGGGCGAAGTCATGAGGACATCCATTGTTGGGCGACGCGTGCGAGCGCGTCCGCGTCACCGGTGAGCTTGAATACCTTGCGGCGGCCGGTTTCGCCAGCCGTCAGAGCGACGCTGCTTTTGGCGATGCCGAACGCGCCGGCGAGCAAGGCCGCGACGGCGGCATTGGCTTTTCCCTTATCGGCCGGCGCGGTGACGGCGACCTTCAGCGCGAGGCCGTCGGGCGTGGGCATCGTTCCTTGAACCGCCGTCCGCGACGCCTTGGGCGTGACGCGCACGCTGACGATCAGTCCGTCCTCCGCCCTGCGGAAGAAACTCACACGCCCGCAGAGGCCAAGGCGCCGATGATCCGACCGAGCACCAGCTGGATGAAGAGGATCAGGAGGAACAGGATGATCGGCGAGATATCGACCGAGCCGAAGACCGGCACCACCCTCCGTATGCGGCGCAGGATGGGTTCCACCATCTGATGCAGGGCGCCGCCGACCATGCGGATGAATTGATTGTGAGGATTGATCACGTTGAAGGCCACGAGCCACGTGAGAATCACCGAGATGATGACGATCCACTTGTAGATATCGAGCGCAACGATCAGGACCTGCAGCAGGGGAATGAGGATCGTATTCATGCGGGAGAGGCGTGCTTTCGAGGGGTGAGCTTGGCCGCTAAAGGCTTACAGGAAAGGCGGGAAAACCATCGTCCGGTACCCTAATCAGGCGGCCCGGCGGGTGCAAGGGACCGGCCTTCTCGCCCGCAAATCCGGCTTTGCGCTTGCCTTGACTTCTCAAGGCTTTGGCACCATTCTCCGGCCCGCTTTCGGCCCCGGCGGCCAGCCGCCCGGGTGAACCGAAACATCCACACACGTTGATGCGGGGCTGTAGCTCAGTTGGGAGAGCGCGTCGTTCGCAATGACGAGGTCAGCGGTTCGATCCCGCTCAGCTCCACCATCAACGCAAATCCGGAATCTATAGACTTCGGCCCGGCCCGCTTCCCCGCGGGATCATGTCTGTGTGTTTGCGCGCTTCGCGCGCGGGCCCGCTCAGCGCCGACCAACAAACTGACGGCCCGGCCGTTCTTGGAATGGCGCCGCCGGCCGATCGGAAAGGCGCACGACCGGAGAGCGAGGCCGACCGCGTGCCCCAACGACCGCGACTTTCGAAAGAAGAATGGAGACTGAAACGCGAGGCGCGCCGCGAAAAGCAGCGCGCCGCCAATATCGGCCGGGCGCGGAAAATGCATCTCGCGCGCCTGGAGTATGAAAAAACCTCCGGCCATGAAGCGCCGCAGGGCGCCAAAGCCGGCGCCGTCCACATCGGGTGCTCCGGCTGGTTCTACTGGCACTGGCGCGGGACGTTCTATCCGCAAGGGCTGCCGACGAAGGATTGGTTCGCGCACTATGCGCGGCGCTTCAAGACGGTGGAGCTCAACGCGCCCTTCTACTCCTGGCCGACCATCGCCAACGTCCAGTCCTGGGTTCGCCAGGCCGGGCGCCGGCCATTCGTCTACACCGTGAAGGTCAACGAGCTTATTACCCACATCAAGCGCTTCGCAGGCACGAAGACTTTGGTGAAGGACTTCGGGCTGATCGCCGACCTTCTCGGCGCGCGGATGGGATGCTTCCTGTTCCAGCTTCCGCCCAGCTTCCATTTCACGCCGGCGCGGCTCAAAAACATCCTGAGCCAGCTCGATCCCCGACGGCGCAACGTGGTCGAGTTCCGGCATAGGAGCTGGTGGAACGAGGCGGTCTATGAAGCCTTTCGCGAGACGGGAACGATATTCTGCTCCTGCAGCGGCCCGCGGCTACCCGATGAGCTGATCAAGACGGCCGATGACGTCTATATCCGCTTCCACGGCGTGAAGAGATGGTACCGCCACGACTATTCGCGCGCGGAGCTGGCGGTATGGGCGCAGCGGATCGGGGACAGCGGCGCAAAAACCGTGTGGGTGTATTTCAATAACGACCGCGAGGGATTCGCGATCAAGAACGCCCGCGCCTTGATGAGGTTGCTGCGCTAAACCGGCGGCGGCGTTCCCGCCCGGGACGGCCGCGAGGCTCTTCAGCGGCCTTTGAGCGGGTCGCCGATCGGCAGCGGGATGGAATCGCGCGAAGCGGCCGCGCCATACAGGACTTCATATCCGCGCGAGAAGCACACCGGGTCCGGCCCCATGCGCCTATAGCAAAGGCGTAAGAGCGGATGGTCTTGAAGGGCTTTGTCGCGCGAGAACCTTTGTTGCAGGGCAAGATCGTAATCCCCCGACAGCGGGGCATCGGGTCGCCCGTACAATTCCGACCGCAGTCTGTCGCAACGGCTGCGCTCCTCTTCGCTCAGAGTCTTTCCGAGTCCGCAAGCGACATAGTCGGTCAACGGAAGGGGCATCGCCGCATCGGGCAGCGGAAAGACAGGCGCGTCCGGCAAAGACAGCGCAACGGGCGGCGGCGCCGATTCACGGCCGCCGCCGGGCGCGGCCAGCGGCGGTAACGCCACCGGCTTGCGGTCGATCCAGATGACCGGCAACACCTGTTCCGGCGCCTGCGCCGGAGCTTTGGGGCGCAACCCGAGGAATCCGGAAAGCAGGGCCGCGTGGACCAGCACGGCCACGACCGCAGGGACAAAACGGCGCGCGCGACCTTGCATACCTAGAACTATAGGGTATGATACCTTCCAGTTCAAGGTATGAGGCTGCATGGCGCCCCGCAAAACCAATCCCGATTTCATGACCGGCGTGCCGGAACTGTTGATCCTGCGCCTGCTCTCGGCAAGAGAAATGTACGGTTACGAACTCGTCCAGGCGATCGGCGCGGCAAGCGGTCAGGCGATCAGCCTGGGGGAAGGCGTGGTCTATCCTGTTCTCCACGCGCTCGAGGAACAGGGCTGCCTTAAGTCGCGGCGCAAGCCGGTGAACGGGCGCACGCGCGTCTACTATGTCGCGACCGCCGCGGGTCGCAAGCGCCTCGGCGAAATGATGAGCGAATGGCAACGCATTACAGATGCGGTGGCCGGCATCGTAAAAGGAGGGAAACATGCACCAGCTTGAAGCGTTGGCTCTGCGTCTGCTTCGCGCCGGCGTCGGCTACCGGCATGTAAAACGCTTTGTCGCGGAGTTGCGCGATCATCATGACGATGCGATGCGCGCCGAACGCGCGCGGGGGGCGAGCGAAGAACAGGCGCGCGCGACGGCACTCGCGCGTCTCGGCGATTTCGATACTCTTGCGCAAGGCATGATCGCGAGGCCCGAGCTGCGGGCGTTCGGGGCGCGCTATCCGAAACTGTGGGGCGGCCTTGCGCCCGCGGCGCTGTGGCTGGTCATCATATCTGCCGTCATCTTGGTCATTGCCGGTATCATCATCGGCTGCGAGGCCGCGGGCATTGCGAGGGGAGGCTCGCCGCGCTTCGCAGCCTATCAGCTGCCGGCCGATATTTTCTTTTTCGCGATGACCCGCGCCGTTCCCGTCGCCGTCGGCGCTTGCATGCTGGCCGCCGCTTTCCGTCAACGCGCGGATCTATCCGGGACGCTGCTGGGCATTGCGGTGCTCGCCGCCATGGCCGCCGCGTCCGATGCGAAAATGCAGTTCTCGCTTACACCAGACGTCAAAGGCGAACTGAGCTTTGGCGCCGGGCTCTCCTGGGATGTCGCGTTGCGCGCGGTGACGATGCTCGTCCTCATGCTGTCGCCGCTTCTGGTCAGGAAGCGGCTTACGCCGCCTTTGGCCTGAGCACGGGCGCTTCGCGGATGGGAAGATTGGTGAGCGCGGCGGCGGCGGCGAGGAGCGCGTCGGCGTACCACATCCACTGATAGTTGCCGCTGGCGACGAAGGTGAGCCCGCCGAGCCAGGCGCCAAAGAAAGCCCCGATCTGGTGCGAGAGCAGCGTCATGCCGAATAACGTTGCGAGATAGCGCGTGCCGCGCAACTTGCCGACGATCGTGGCGGTCGGCGCGACGGTCGCGAGCCAGGTGAAGCCGAGCCCCGCGGCGAAAAGATAGAAGGTCATCGCGGTCTTCGGCGCCGCCAAGTAGGCGAGGATCAGCAGCGTGCGCGAGGCGTACATCCAGAAGAGAATGTGCTTGCTGCGGTAATAGCCCGTGGCCCACCCGGCGATGAGACTGCCGAGGACGTTGGCAAGGCCGATGATCGCGAGCGACCAGCTGGCAACCGTCGGCGACATGCCGCAAAGGGCGATCTCACCCGGGAGATGGGTGACGAGAAAAGCGATGTGAAAGCCGCAGGTGAAGAATCCCGCGTGCACCAGGAGATAGCTGGAATCGCCGAAGGCCTCCTTCATGGCGCCGCGCAGGTCGGACGGGCCTTGCGCCGATAACGCTGTTGCCGCAGCGGGTTTGCGCAGCATCCACGCAAGCGGCAATGCGGCAAGTGCCGCCAGCGCGGAGAACCACATGGCGCTCATCCACCCCGCGATGCCGATGATGGATTGCAGGATCGGCGCGAACACGAATTGACCGAAGGAGCCGCCGGCGTTGGCAATGCCCGCCGCAAGCCCGCGCTTTTCCGCTGGGACGCGGTGCGACATGGCGCCCATGAGGACGGAGAAACCCGCCGCGCCCGAGCCGCAGGCGGTGATGATGCCGAGGGTGACGATAAAGCCCAGCGTCGTGTCCATGTAGGCGGTGAGGGCCGATCCCGCCGAAACGGCGATCAGGCCCACCGCCATCACGCGGGCGGGCCCGTAGCGGTCGGCGAGCGCACCGGCGATCGGCTGGATCGCGCCCCAGCAGAACTGGGCGATGGCGAGCGCGAAGCTGATGGACGCGATGCCGATGCCGGTGGTGAGATCGATCGGCGCGACGAAGAGGCCGGTGGTCTGGCGTACGCCGATCGTGATCAGGAGCATCAGCGCCGCTGCGCCGGCGGCGATCTGCCATGAACTCGAAGGCGCAGCCTGTGTCATAGGCGAAAGGTTAGCCGATTTCCCCGGAGCCAACGCCCCGCAATTCGCGCACGCGAGCTATGCACGCAGGCGCGGATTCAGGGCGTCGCGCAGCCAGTCGCCGACGACATTCACCCCGAGCGCCAGCGCGACCAGGGTCAGCGACGGAAAGAGGGTGATCCACCACTCGCCGGAGAAGAGGAAGTCGTTGCCGATGCGGATCAAAGTGCCGAGGGAGGGAGATGTCGGCGGCATACCGACGCCGAGGAAGCTCAAGGTGGCCTCGGCGATGATGGCGCTTGTGAAGCCGAGGGTCGCGAGCACAAAGACCGCCGAAAGGGTATTGGGGAGCACATGGCCGAGCACGATACGCAAAGGCCCCACGCCCATGACTCGCGCGGCGGCGACATATCCCAAGGTCTTCTGCACGGCGGCGCCGGCACGCACCACGCGGGCATATTGCGGCCAGTCCGCGATGCCGATCGAGAAGATCAGGACATAGAGCGCGATGCTTTCGTGCACGGCGTTCGGCACGGCGGCGCGGACGAAGCCGTCGACCATCAAGGCGATGAGAATGGCGGGGAACGTGAGCTGAACGTCGGCGATCCGCATCAGTACGGCGTCGAGCCAACCGCCCGCGTAGCCGGCTATGAGGCCGACCGCAACGCCGAGCACGGCGGCGAAAGCGACGGCTGCGATGCCTACAACGAGCGAGATCCTGCTGCCGTAAAGCAGAGCCGACAACATATCTCGGCCCTGGTCGTCGGAGCCTAAGAGAAAGCGCGCATCGCCGCCGTCGAGCCACGCGGGCGGAAGCAGGCTGTTGGCGAGCTCCAGCGCCGCCGGGTCGAAGGGGTCCTGTTGGGCGAGGAACGGCGCGAACAATGCGCCAAGGGCGATGATGAGGACGACGACGGCCGCGGCGACCGCGGACGGGTGGCGCTTGAAGCTGCGCCACAGGGCGGGGCCCTCGGCCATGACCGGCGCGACGTCACTCATGGCTTGGCTCCCACCCGCAAGCGGGGATCAAGCACGAGATACAGGCCATCGACCATCAGGTTGATCGTCACGAAGAGAAAGGCGACGAGACAAAGGTAGGCGGCCATGACCGGCACATCGGCAAAGGCGACGGCCTGCACGAACAGCAGCCCCATGCCCGGCCATTGAAATACGGTTTCGGTAATGACGGCGAAGGCGATCAACTCGCCGACCTTGAGACCGATGATGGTGATCACCGGGAGCGCGGCATTGCGGAGCGCGTACTTGAAATGAACCGTCGCATCGCCGAGACCCATGGCACGGGCGGTGCGGATATAGTCGCTATGCAGGACTTCCAGCATCTCGGCGCGGGCGAGGCGCAGGATGTAGGCGAGACTGAAGAGCGCGAGGGTGGCCGACGGGAGAATCAAAGCTTTCCATCCGCCCGCCGTCAGGAGGCCGGTGGACCATCCGCCGACGTTGGTCACCTCGCCGCGGCCGAAAGACGGAAGCCATCCCAACGTCACAGAAAAGAGATAGATGAGGCCGATGCCGATGACGAACGTCGGCAGCGAGGAACCGAGCAGCGAGAGAACCAGAACGGCGCGGCTCACCCAGGACTCGCGGCGGATGGCGGTGTAGATGCCAAGGGCAATGCCGACCACGATGGCCAGCACGCCGGCGACGAGGACGAGTTCAAGCGTTGCCGGCAGCCGCTCGACGATGAGCTCTGCGACCGGACGCTGCATGCGGTAGGAGATTCCAAAGTCGCCCTGAACGGCGTTGCCGATGAAACGGGCAAACTGAAGGGCAAAGGGATCGTTGAGCCCCAGCCGGTCGCGCAGGAGGGCGCGGTCCTCGGCCGAGGCCTCCTGACCAACCATGTTGTTGACAGGGTCGCCGACGTAGTTGAACAGCACGAAAGCCAGCAGCGCCGCCGCCAGCATCACCAGCACGGCCTGAAAGACGCGGCGCAGAAAGAAGCGGGCCATACGTCGCGGCGCCCGGCCTTACTTCACAAAACGCGCGTAGCGGAACGCAGGAAGATTGTCGGCCGTGATGGGGACGATCACGCCATTGCGCGTCGCCCAGGTGAGGAACTGGGTATGCAGCGGGATCGTGGCATAACCGTCGCGCAACCGGACGGAGGCCTCGCGAATCATCGCGTCGCGCTTGGCGATGTCGGTTTCGACGCCGAGCGCGGCGATGAGGTCTTCCATCTTCTGATCGAGGTAGCCGGTGCGGTTCCAGGTGCTGGACGTGAGCGCGAGGAAGTTGAGGTGATAATGCGCATCCGTCGTGAGCGTGCCCCAGCCCAGCATATAGAAGTCGCTGGTGTCGTTCTGGATCTTGGGGAAGTGGAGCGTGCGCGGCTTAAGGTCGAGGTTCACTTTGACGCCGATGCGCGCCAGCATGCCGGTGACCGCCTGGCATATCTCCTCGTCATTGAGATAGCGGTCGTTCGGACAATCGAGCCGGACGTCGAAACCGTTCGGATAGCCCGCTTCCGCCAGCAGCTTCTTCGCGCCCTCGACATCGAAGGGGAGATGCTGATCGAGATCCTTGTGATATCCGTGCACGCCCGGCGGCACGACGTAACCGGCCGGCTGCGCCTGGCCGCGCATGATGCGCTTGGTGATGGCATTCACGTCGACGGCCATATTCATAGCCTTGCGCACGCGGATGTCGGCGAACGGATTCTTGCCCTTCACCGAGGAGCTCGCCAGCTCCTTGGTATTGGTCTTCATGCCGAGGAACAAGGAGCGCACCTCGGGGACGCTTTGCAGCGTGAATTGGCCGGAGCTTTCGATGCGGGCGATGTCCTGGACAGGAGGATCGAGCAGGAAGTCGAGCTCGCCCGAAAGAAGCGCAGCGACCCGCGTAGCGGCATTGGCCACCGGCGTGAAAATGACGCGGTCGATGTTGAGATCCTTGTAGGCCGGATCGGAAAGCCCCCACCACTGCGGGTTTTTCACCATGACGGTGCGCACGTCAGGCTCGCGCAGCTCGAGCTTGAAGGGCCCGGTGCCGTTGACGTGGCGCACGGCATAGGTCTCCTGCTTCGCGACGATGTCCTGCGGGGCGGTGACCTTATGCTCCTCCGCCCAGCTCTTGGACATGATGAGGATGTTGGTGAGCTCGTCGGGAAGGATCGGATCCGGCCCACTGGTGATGAATCTCACCGTGAGGTCGTCGACCTTCTGCACGTCCTTGAAGGTGGCGATCAGATCCTTGAGATCGGACGTCGGCATCATGGCGCGCTTGAAGCTGAACACCACATCGTCGGCCGAGAACGGCCGGCCATCGTGGAACCTGACGCCGGGGCGCAGCTTGAATTCCCAGGTGGTGGGATTGACGAGCGCCCACGAAAGCGCGAGCGCGGGCACCTTGGAGAGATCGGGGCGCCGCTCGATGAGCGGTTCCATCATCTGCCGATTGATGGTGTGGGTCTGGCCCTCGTTCTGGGCATGAGGATCGAGGGTGAAGCCGTCGCCTTGGCTTGCCCAACGCAAGGTGTTCTGGGCCGACGCGGCGCTTGCGAACAGCATCACGGCCGCCGCCACGCTCAGAAACGTCCTCATATCCTCACCATTCGTTCTCTTCCGGGGCGAAAAGCTTGTATCACGGGGCGGCCATGCGCTCTATCCCCTTGAGCAGGTTACAATATCCCCTGTACAACTGAGGCCGCGCATCTCCTTTAGGACGTCCGTCGTGAGCGATCGGGACCTGGTTTCCGTCGTCATTCCCATTTTCGACGAGGCCGAAAACGTCGGCCCGCTCACGGCTGCGCTGATTCCCGCGCTCGATGCCCTCGGGCGGCCTTATGAAGTGATCTTTATCGACGACGGTTCGACCGACGGAACCACCGACGCGCTGGCCGCCGCGGCGCGCGACCATTCCCAAGTGAAGGTGATCACCTTCAAGCGCAACTTCGGCCAGACCGCGGCCATGATGGCGGGCATCGATCACGCCCGCGGCGCGGTCATTGTGCCGATGGACGGCGATCTGCAAAACGATCCGGCCGACATCGGAGCGCTGCTTGCCAAGCTCGACGAAGGTTACGGCGTCGTCTCCGGCTGGCGCCGCGATCGAAAGGACGCGTTCTTCACCCGCGTTCTGCCGAGCCGGCTGGCCAACGCGCTGATCAGCTGGTTCTCCGGCGTGAAGCTGAAGGACTACGGCTGCACGTTGAAAGCCTATCGCCGCGAGGTGCTCGAAGGCTTCCGCCTTTACGGCGAGATGCACCGCTTCGTGCCGATCTACGCCAAGTGGCAGGGCGCGCGAATCACCGAGCTTCCGGTCAAACATCACGCGCGCGCCAAGGGAAAATCAAAATACGGCCTCGCCCGCATCTTCAAGGTGATGCTCGATCTCCTGGTGGTGAAGTTCCTCACTCAATACGAGACCAAGCCGATCTATATCTTCGGCACCGTCGGCCTGTTCTTCTTTTTCATTTCCGCCGTCGCGGGAGGCTACGCGCTCTATCTCAAGTTTTTCCAAGCCGTCTCCTTCATCGAAACCCCGCTGCCGCTGCTGTTCACCCTGGGATTCATTACGGGTGTCATGTGCCTCCTCATGGGCCTGTTGGCCGAAGTCCTCGTGCGCATCTATTACGAGGCCCAGAACAAGACGCCTTACACGGTGAAAGACAGCACCAATGTGAGCGGCGCCATCGGCTTCAGGGCTCCCTCCGACGTTCGCCGCGTTTCATAAGGCGGCTCCATGTGCGGCATCGCAGGGTTCGTCGGGCTGGGCAGCGCGGCCGATCTTAAGGCCATGGCAGATGCCATCGTCCACCGCGGACCCGACGGCGAAGGTTTTTTCGCCGACCAGCACCTGCCGGTGTATCTCGCAAGCCGTCGTCTCTCCGTGGTCGACCTGCCGGGCGGCGCGCAGCCGATGTGGGACGGCGCCGGAGACATCTGCGTCGTCTTCAACGGCGAGATCTACAATCACCGGGCCCTGCGCCAGGAGCTGGAAGCGCGCGGACACAAGTTCCTCACCGATCATTCGGATACCGAGGTTCTGGTCTACGGCTACAAGGAGTGGGGCGAAGGCCTGTTCTTGCGCCTGAACGGGATGTTCGGCCTTGCGATCTACGATCGCCACCGAAAGACTTTGGTGCTGGCGCGCGACCGCTTCGGGGAAAAACCGCTGTTCTACGGCACGAAGGCGGGCGCCTTCGCCTTTGCCTCCGAGATCACCGCCCTGCGCAAACATCCGGCTTATCAGGCGGCCTCCCCCGCCAAACTGAGCTTGATGAAGTTCTTCGCCCACGGCTTCTTCCCCGGCGAGCACACACCGTATGCGCAGATCGCGAAGCTGCCCGCCGGTCACATGATGGTGGTGAACGCGGCCACCGGCGCGCGCGAGATCAAATGCTATTGGTCTTTCGCTATCGACCGGGACGCGCCGGCCGGCGATGCCCGCGATTGGACCGTCGAACTCGAGCACCGGCTGCGCAAGGCCGTGATGCTGCGGCTGCAGAGCGACGTGCCGCTTGGACTCTTTCTCTCCGGCGGAATCGATTCAAGCGCGGTCTTGAGTTTCGCCAGCGACGTGCGGCCCGCACACACGATCGAGACTTTCTCCATCGGCTTTCGCGAGAAAACCTATGATGAGTCGCCCTTTGCCGCGCGCGTAGCGGCCCATGTCGGCAGCCGGCATCGCAACCAGATCTGCGACCTCGAGGCCGCGCGAACCACCTTGCCCTCGCTGCTCTCCGGCATGGACGAGCCGCTTGGCGACTCCTCGCTGCTGCCGACATCCCTTCTGTGCGCGTTTGCCCGCAAACATGTGACCGTCGCCTTGTCGGGCGACGGCGGCGACGAACTGTTCGCCGGCTACGACCCCTTCAAGATGATCCAGCGCGCCGAGCTGTACGACCGCCTGATGCCGAAGCCGGTCCACACGGCCGTGCGCCTGATGGCGGCACGGCTGCCGTTGTCGGACACGAATATGAGCCTCGATTTCATCGCAAACCGCGGCCTGATGGGCCTCAAGCGGCGCGCCGGGCTGCGCAACCCGGCCTGGCTGGCCCCGCTGCAGCCCGACGAGATCGCGGATATTTTCCAGACCCCGGTCGGCGAAGAGGAACTGTACAGCGAGGTGATCGCGGCGTGGGACGGATCGCGCGCGACCCATGCGGTCGACCGCGCGATGGAGTTTTACACGCGCTTCTACCTTGCCGACGATATCCTGGTGAAAACCGACCGCGCCAGCATGCGCGTGTCGCTGGAAGCACGGGCGCCGTTCCTGGACAACGAGCTCGTCGACTATGTACGCCGCCTGCCATGGCAGGTGAAGCTGCGGGGCAATGTCGCCTCGGGCCATACGACAAAGTGGATCTTGAAGCGCGCGCTCGCCGGGCGGCTGCCGGCCGATATCCTTGCGCGCAAGAAGAAGGGATTTGGAATCCCACTATCGGCGTGGTTGCGGGAATGGGCGCCGCCGGAGATGAGCGTTCCGTTCGTGAACGACCTTGCCATGCGCGTGAGGTGGGAGATGCACAAGAGCCGGAAGCGCGACGACCGTCGTGCCCTTTGGTGCTGGCTTGCGCTAGCTTACGGCATGGGTCCGGACAGGGCCTTTCCGAATATAGGGTAAAGGTTTTGCATTCGCGCGGCGCTCATGGCGGTTCCTCCGAACGCTTCGGCTATTCCTGGGCGGAATATTCGGAACTGCTTCCGATCCACGAACAGCAGTTTCAGGGCTGGACGGCCCTCATCGCGCCGACCGAATGGGTCGGTTGCGATTTCCTGGACGCGGGCTGCGGCATGGGACGCAACAGTTACTGGCCGCTGTCCTACGGCGCGCGAAGCTGCCTCGCCATCGACGTGGACGATCGATCCCTGGCCGCCGCGCGGCGCACCCTCGCGCCGTTCCCGGGCGCCGAGGTCCGTTTGATGAGCGTCTACGACATTGCCGCCGAAAACCGTTTCGATATCTGCTTTTCGATCGGCGTCATTCATCATCTTGAGCACCCTGAACGCGCGCTCGAGAAAATGACCCGGGCCGCCAAGCGCGGCGGCAAGGTCCTGATCTGGGTGTACGGCCGGGAGAACAACGAATGGATCGTGCGGTTCGTCGATCCGCTGCGCCGGGCACTGCTCTCGCGCATGCCGCTTGGGCTTTTGCACCATCTGTCGATCTATCCCACTTTGCTCCTATGGGCGGCGTTGCGGCTGGGGCTGTCCTCACGCTCGCCATATCTGCGCTTGATGCGCGCGATGTCTTTCCGCCACGTGCGGGCGATCGTGTTCGATCAGCTGCTTCCGCGCATTGCAAACTACTGGCCCCGCGCCGAGGTCGAACGGCTGATGCACGGCGCCGGTCTTGCCGACATCCGCATGCACTGGGTGAACCAGATGTCCTGGTGCGCCGTCGGCACCAAGCCTTAAGCGCGGTCGCGGTCCGCGAGGTCGAAGACCAATCCAACGCCCGCTCCCAGCAGCGTCAGGCTGAACAGCACCAAGGAGAGCGCGAAAGCGCCGACTTCGCTGCCTCCGAGATAACCGATGGCCGCCACAAGGCTTGCTTCGCGCACACCGATGCCGGCCACTGTGACCGGCGCCATCAGGGCGACGCCGCTGAAGCCCACCACGACCGTCCATGCCGCGAGCGGGAAGTCGATATTCAGGTGGCTCCCGAGGACCATGCAGATCGCCACGCATAGGGCCTGAAAGATGAGCCCGAGCGCGAGCGCATTGGAAAGACGAAGCGGCGTGATGGAGAGCGTGCGCCATCCCGCCACCGACACGCCGAAGCGGCCGAGCCATGCCGGCAGCGGAAAAAACAGGACGATGCCAAGGGCGGCGATCGCAGCGACAATGCAAGCCGCGAGGGCAGCCACCATGGCCGTTGAAAAAGCCCGAGGGTCCACGGCGATGGCGAGGGCCATGAGAAGAAAGAGCGCGAACAGCCCGACGATCCTGTCGACGGCCACCGCGGCGATGGCACTGCCCGCATCGCCGCTCGCCCTCGCCAGCCGCACCGCTTTCACCACGTCGCCGGAGATCTGGCCTGGAAGCGCAAATCCATACAGCAATCCGATCATGGTGAAGCGGGTCGCTTGCCAGAGCGAAACGCCCGGGAGAAACAGCTGAAGCTTCAGCGCAGAGACGCCATGCGCCAGGAAATAAAGCACGACCGCGGTCACCAAGACGTCCGCATTGAGCGTGCTCACGATCGAAAACGAATCCGCGAGCGGAATGCGCGAAGCGACCAAAAAGAGGAGGCCGCCTCCAAACAGGGCTTTGAGGGCAAACAGAAGGGAGGTGCGCATACGGTACGGGTGAATCGTTTTCGTGAGTGTATTAGGGTACCGGCCCTGCGACCACCCATGTTCCCTCGGATTGCCCTCCCTCCTCCGTGACAGCGCGCCGCATCCTCTTCATCAATTACGAATATCCGCCGATCGGGGCCGGCGGCGCCAACGCGACCCGGCAGATCGCCCGCGAGATGGCGCGCCGCGGTCATGAGCCGTTCGTCCTGACGGCCGCCTGGCGCAACGTGCCGGAATTCGAGGTCGACGAAGGCGTCACGGTGCGCCGTGTTCCCGCGCTGCGCCGCTGGCCTGACCGAAGCTCTTTTCTTGAATGGACCGCATTCATGGCGGCCTCGCTTCTGCGCGCGCCAGGCTGCGCCAGACGATGGAAGATCGATGCGGTGATCGCATTTTTCACGCTGCCTTGCGGACCCGCGGCGGCACTGGTCAAGCGGACCGCGGGCCTGCCTTACGTGATCGCACTGCGGGGCGGCGACGTCCCGGGTTTCGATCCCCCCTCCCTCGGCCGGCACCATGCCCTCACCGGGGGCGTGACCCATGCCCTTTGGAGGGATGCCGACGCAGTGGTGGCCAATTCGGACGGCCTTGCCGGGATCGCGCGGCGACATGCGCCGAACCTCGAGATCCGCGCCATTCCCCAAGGCGCGGACGTCTCGGGGATTACAGCGAAGCCGTTCTACGGCAACAGCGACGGCGTGAACGCGGAGGTCGCGTTGCTTGCGGTCGGTCGCCTGGCCGAGCACAAGGCGCTCGATGTCCTGCTCACCTCGCTTGCCATTCTGCCGAAGGACCTGAAGTGGCGGCTGTCCATCGTCGGCGACGGGCCGGAGAGATCAAACCTCGCAGCCCTTGCCGCAAAACTCGGGCTTTCTCACCGCGTGCGGTTCAACGGCTGGGCCGGGCGCGCAGACCTTCCGGATATTTACCGCGCGGCAGACGTTTTCGTATTGCCCTCGCGGGAGGAAGGCATGGCGAACGTTCTCATGGAGGCCATGTGCGCCGGTCTGCCGGTGCTGGCCACCCGCATCGCCGGCAGCAGCGAAGCCGTCATCGACGGCGCGACCGGCCTTCTCGTCCCTCCGTGCGATGTGTCCGCCCTCGCCATAAGTCTCGAGGCGCTCATTCGGGATCCGGCGGCCCGGGCCCGCATGGGCCGCGCGGGGCGCGCCCGGGTGGAGAGCACCTACGCATGGCCCGTCATCACCGATCAGTGGCTCGACATCGTGGAACGCATCATTCAGAAACGCGGGCGATGAACACAGCGCCGTCTGAAGTCGACTATGACGCGGTCTGGTCCGGCGCCTGGGACGACATGCGCCGCTATGGACCGATGGGCCGGCATTCGCGGCGGCTGATGCGGCGGATGACCGCCGACCTTACGCCGCGCTCGATTCTCGATGTCGGCGGCGGCGAGGGCTCGCTGCTCGAGGCCTTGAGCGCGGCCCATCCGCACGCAGCGCTCATGGGCACGGAACTCGGAGCAACCGCGGTCGGGATCATGCGCAAGCAGATGCCGCAGGCGGAGTTCGCGGTCCTGGACGTCGCCAAGCAGCGGCTGCCGCGCAGCTTCGATCTTGTGGTCTCCTCTGATGTCGTCGAGCACATCGAGGACGACCAGGGCGCGCTCAACAACATGGCGGCGATGACCGCGCCGGGCGGCCATGTGGTGGTGGGAACGCTTCAAGGACGGATGCGCCGTTTCGAGAAGGACGTGGGGCATGTCCGCAATTACGGCGCCGGTGAGCTTCAAGAAAAAATGCAGCGCGCCGGGCTTGCCGTCGACCGCGTCATCACCTGGGGCTTTCCCTTCTTTTCGCCGCTCTATCGCGACTTCCTGGAAATCACGGGCAGCCGCGGAACGACGGGACGTTTCGGCTTGTTCCGCAAGCTGGTCTGTCACGGCATCTACACGCTGTTTCTGCTGAACAGCCACAGCCGCGGGGATTACATCTTCGTGCGCGGACGCAAACCATGATGATCCCGCGGCTCGAAACCGAGCGGCTGATCCTGCGCGAGTTTCGCGAAAGCGACATCGACGACATGGCGGCGATCTTCGCCGACGAGGAGGTCCCGCGTTTCATCACGCAAAACGGCCTTCCCCAGGATCGCGAATACGCCTGGCGCGTGATGACCAATCTTGCGGGGCATTGGGCGCTGCGGGGCTTCGGAATGTGGGCGCTGGAAGACAAAGCCGGCGGACGCGTCGTCGGCTACTCGGGTCCTTATTTCCCGGAAACCTGGCCCGATAGGGAGATCGGCTGGACGATCGGGCGCGAGCACTGGGGCAAGGGCTATGCCAGCGAAGCGGCGCGACGCGCACTCGGTTACGCGCGCGATGCGTTGCGCTGGCCCCGCGTCATACACGTCATCGATCCGGCGAATACGCGCTCGATCGCGGTGGCCGAGCGTTTGGGATCAAAACGCGTGGGCGCGTGAGAGCGGCATGGAAAGCCGCTGCATCTCTACGGGCAGGATTTGAAATAGCACTTGCGACGCACTCGCGATGCGTCTGCGAATGACTTCCATCTCGCACGAAATCGCGCCTCAAACGTTGACCTTTGCACGCCAGACGCGGATAACAACCGCGGCGGCTTGCTACAGTAGGGTGCAACCATGAAAGGCGATAAACAGGTCATCACGTTCTTGAACGCGGTTCTCAAGAACGAGCTGACCTCCATCAACCAATATTTCCTCCACTCACGCATTTTGAAGCAGTGGGGCATGGGCCGGCTGGCCGCTGCCGAATACAAGGAATCCATCGACGAGATGAAACACGCCGATGCGCTGACGCAGCGCATCCTGTTCCTCGAGGGGCTTCCGAACCTGCAGGACCTGGGCAAGCTGATGATCGGGCAGGACGTGAAGGAGATTCTCACCGCCGACCTCGGACTCGAAAACGCCGCGATCCCCCTTTTGAAGGAGGGCATCGCGCACTGTGAGAAGGTGGCCGATTACATCAGCCGCGAACTGTTCGAGGAGATCCTCGAATCGGAAGAAGAGCACGTGGACTGGCTGGAGACGCAGCTCGACCTGATCGAGCGCATGGGAATCCAGAATTACGTCCAGCTGCAGAGCGCGCCGGAAGAAGAAGAGGATTAGAGGCCGGAGCTACTCGGCGGCTTGGAGCAGGGCCGGGCGGGCGACGTCGTCGATGAGGTCCTTCGCCATGCAAGTGCACTGACCGCAGCAAATCTCGACACCCAGGACCTGATAAGCGTCCCGGACCGTGCGCGCGCCCATCTCGGCGGCGGTAACAATTTGCTGATCGGTCAAGGCGTTACAGATACAGACGTACATAACAGTCCGCGGCGCTCCCAACTGGCAATGCGAATCACTCGCAAGGAGAATGTATTGCCATTGCGAATGATTTGCAAGCGCTTTCGGGCCGGTGTTTGTTCCGTCTTTAGAGGGATTTACGGAGGAGACAGCCGTAAAAGCCGTCGAGCCCGCCGCTCTCCCGCCAATGGGCGGGCAATGTCGCGAGGGCGCCGCGCGCGTCGATGAAGGCGGCGACGCCGCCGACGGCCGCGGCCGGAATCGGCACACGGTCGAGCTTTGCAGCGGCGGCCACTGCGTCCACCACCGCGGCGCGCTCTTCGGCCTGCAGCGAACACACACTGTAAACGACGAGGCCGCCCGGGCGGACCATCTCCGCGGCCGCCGTGAGGAGCTTTGCCTGGGCGGCGGCGAATGCGTCGAGATTGAGCGTCGTCTTCAAGAAGGGAAGGTCGGGATGGCGCCGTAGCGTGCCGGTCGCCGAGCACGGCGCGTCGAGCAGGAGCGCGTCGGCCGGCGTCGACGGTCGCCAGGACAGGGCGTCGGCCTCGATCACCTCGACCGAGAGTTTGAGCCGCGCGAGATTTTCCTTCAGGAGCGCGAGGCGCGCCGGGGCGACATCCACGGCAGTGACGCGATGTCCGGCACTCGCGAGCTGCGCGGTCTTGCCGCCGGGCGCGGCGCAGAGGTCGATGACCGTATGCACGCCTGAGCCGAGCGCATACATCAAGATTTTTGCCGGCAGCGCCGCCGCCGCGTCCTGGACCCACCAAGCCCCTTCCGTGAATCCCTTGAGATCCTGGACGCGTCCGCCTTGGGTGAGGCGCAGGGCACCGGTGGGCAACACCTCGGCTTTCAAGTCAGCCGCCCACTGCGCGGCGGCTTTCTCGTCTTTCAGCGAAAGATCGAGCGGCGGCTCCTGAAGATGGGCCGCGGCGATCTCCCGCGCCGGCGCGGCGCCGTACGCGTTCTCCCAACTTGTCCAAAGAGACGCCGGTGTATTCAAGCGCGCGGCGTCCTGTGCGGCGACCAGCGCGGCCCCCTTCTCGGCGACCCGGCGCAGCACCGCATTCACGAAGCCGGACGCAGGCGCGTAACCTTGCTTCGCCAAAGCCACGCTGGTAGCGACGGCGGCGTGCGGCGGGGTCCCGAGGAAAAGGAGTTGGGCCGCGCCGAGCCGCAGGATGTCCATGACGGGATCGGCGGGCTTCCTGGTGACGAACTCCTTGAGCACCGCATCGATCTGACCGAAGCGCCGCAACGTCGTTGCCACCAACAGCCGGACAAAGGCGCGATCGCGCGGCGCGAGGCGCGTCGTCGCCGCGTCGAAAGCATCATCGACGCTGCGATGCTTGCGCAATACGCCGTCGATCAACGCGAGCGCGGCTTTGCGTGCGGCGACGTCGGAAGAAGGCTGGATCATCAGCCCCACGGGCCGGGGCGGCGGGGCGGCTCGGCCGCTTTCACCTGCGCAGCCGGATCCCATCCGCCAGCGGCGGCGCCGGCCATTTCTTGAAGTTTCTTGACCCGGTTGGCCGTCGATGGATGCGTCGAGAACAGGTTATCGGCCCCGCGCCCGCTCAAGGGATTGACGATGAAAAGGTGGGCGGTCGCCGGATTGGCCTCGGCATCATTGTTGGGGATATGGCGTGCGCCGCGCTCGAGCTTCGCCAGCGCCGAGGCCAGCGCCAGCGGATCGCCGGTGAGCGCAGCGCCGCCCGCGTCGGCGCCGTATTCGCGTGTGCGGGAAATCGCAAACTGCACCATCATTGCCGTGAGGGGTGCGAGGATCATGACCGCGATGGTGCCGATCGGGCCCATGGGGCTGCGGTTGTCGCCATGTCCGCCGCGAAACAGGAACGCGAAATTCGCCAGCATGCCGATGGCGCCGGCGAGCGTGGCCGTAATGGTCATGACCAAAGTATCGCGATGCTGCACGTGCGCGAGTTCGTGGGCCATCACGCCGCGGATCTCGCGCTCGTCGAGCATGTCGAGGAGCCCGGTGGTGGCCGCGACGGCGGCGTTCTCCGGATTGCGGCCGGTCGCGAAGGCGTTCGGCTGCGCATTTTCCATGATGTAGACCTTGGGCATGGGCATATTCGCCCGGCGCGCGAGGTCCTCGATCATGGCGTAAAAGCGCGGCGCAGTGGCGCGGTCCACCTGTTTGGCGCCGTACATGCGCAGGACCATCTTGTCGGAGTTCCAATAGGCGAAGGCGTTCATGGCGAGCGCGAGGCCGAAAGCGATGATCATTCCCTGCTCGGCGCCGATGAGGTAACCGGCGGCCAGAAAGAGTCCGGTGAGGGCGGCAAGCAGGAGTCCGGCCCGCATCGTGTTCATCGTGTTTCTCTCCTTCGACGACCGAATCCACCGACTGAGGTATGTGCGGCGCGCACCGGTTGCAAGTAGTGGCAAAGCCTGCGGAGTTCTATAGGGTGCGGGCATGACCGCGAAGAGCGATTCTGTAACACCACCCTTAGGTCTTTCTCCGGAAGCCGCAGCCGTGAAACCTGCACCGCCGCAGCCGCGCAGCACGACGCCCGCACAACCGGCGGACGTTCCGGAGAAGGGCGGACCCAAGGGACCAGAGCCGACCCGCTACGGCGATTGGGAAAAGAAGGGACGCTGCAGCGATTTCTGAGAAAATTTGACGCGGGGCAACCGTGCGCGTCCGAGTCCCTCAATATATTTTTAAGCCCGGATTGCTAACTGGTTGATTCCGGCCAACGCTTCTTGCGCAGCTAGGATCGGTGCGGGGCAACCGGAAGTGACCGCCGGAATCGCGGTCGTCAGGTTCGGGGGATTTTGTGTCGTTTGGGGCTTTCCTCGATAGGTTTCGGCGTCCGCGCGGGCCTGAGCCTGAGCGCGAGACCTTCACGCGCGATGAACATGAAGTGGCGCTCGGGGTCGATCCGTTACGCATTCTCGTCAGCCCGCTCGCGGGCGATCTTCAGGGACTAGCGGCGCGACATATCCGCGACCGTCTTTCCGGTCACACGGGCGTTGTGATTTCCGTCGCCGACCGGCCTCTCACGGCGCCCGGAGCCGATCACGGCGAGCCCCTCTTCGTCTCTATGGCCGTCGATCTCGGCCGGCGCTGGCTCAAGCGTGACGGCGCCGACCTTCTGATCTGGGGCGAGGCGGTGCCTGCGCGGGTCTCAGCGGCCCCGATCCGCGCGTCCTGGCGGCTGCGCTTCCTGTCCCTCTCGACCCCTATTCATCCCCAGGCGGCGACTTTCTCGGCGCTCGAGCGCCTTGAAGTGCCCGCGCTGTTCGACGACGCCACCGGCAAGCTCGTGTTCGGAGCGGCGCTGGCTGCCGTGAATGTCGAAAGCGCCGACGGGTTGCGCGCACGGGCTGCCCTGTTCCGCCCCGTGCTGAAAGCGGCGACGCGTTTTGCCGAGGGCGACATGGTCGGCACCGTCGGTGAATGCGCGAGCGCGCAAGCATGCTACGGCGCACTTCTGCTGCTTGAAGGCGCGCGGACGGGCGATCCACGCATGCTGCAGCGGGCTGTCGCGGTCTATCAAGGTGCGCTCATCCTCGGCGAGGACGCCTTTCCCTTGCACGAGCGCGCCATGATCGGCAGCCACATCGCCGACGCCCTCTCGCTCATCTCCGATCTCAGCGGCCAGCCGCACAACTCCCAAACCGTGGACCTTTACCGCGGCGCCCTCAGCATGGTGCGCAAGGAAGTCTTCGCCGATGAATTCGCCGCATTGCATACGCGCCTCGGCGTCGCGCTGCATGGGCTGGCGAAATCCTCGGGCGAAGCGATCCATTTAAAGGAGGCCGCCGACGCTTTCACGGCGGCCACGAATATCTGGACCATCACCGAATCGCCCGAGCGCTGGGCCGATATCCAGAACTCCTTGGGCGGGCTTCTGATCACCATGGGGCGCATCACCAAACAGCCGCCGCTGTTCGACAAGGCCGTTGCGGTCTTCACCAAGATTGCCCAAGCGCGCAGCCGCGCCCAGGCGCCGGCGGTGTGGGCGGCGACGCTGGCCAATATCGGCGCGGCGTTAAAGGAGAAAGGGGCGGCCGCGAAGGATGCGGCCTACCTGCAGCAAGCGCTGGAAGCTTTCGATCAAGCGTTGCAGGTGTTCGCCGAGCTCGATCTTGAAAGCAACGCCAAGGTCGTCGAAATGCAGCGCACCCACGTGTTGTCGCTTTTGGCCGCGTATCAGGTCTAGAGCGGGCCGCGCGGCACCTTGTTCCCGATGAGGCGCCGAGGCGGCTAGAGACTGACGCGGTTTTTCACGAGATCGTCGACCACGGCGGGATCGGCCAGCGTCGACGTATCGCCGAGATTGCCGACCTCGTTTTCCGCGATCTTGCGCAAGATGCGGCGCATGATCTTGCCGGAGCGCGTTTTCGGAAGACCCGGCGCCCATTGGATCGCATCGGGCCTGGCGATCGGGCTGATGTCCTGCGCCACCCAATCGCGCAAATCGTTCTTCAACATGTCGCTCGGCTCGACGCCGACTTTCAAGGTGACATAGGCGTAGATGCCCTGGCCCTTGATGTCGTGGGGAAACCCGACGACTGCGGCTTCCGCCACGGCCTTGTGACCGACGAGCGCGCTTTCGACTTCGGCCGTGCCGAGACGATGGCCGGAGACGTTGATCACATCGTCGACGCGGCCGGTGATCCAATAGTAGCCGTCCTTGTCGCGCCGACAGCCGTCGCCGGTGAAGTATTTGCCGGGGTAGGTCTTGAAATAGGTATCGATGAAACGCTGATGATCGCCATAGACCGTGCGCATCTGTCCCGGCCAGGACGTCTTGAGACACAGGTTGCCGACACCCGGGCCCTCGATCTCCTTGCCGTTGGCATCCACGAGACAGGGCTCGATGCCGAAGAACGGCACGGTGCCTGAACCGGGCTTCAACTTGGTCGCACCGGGGAACGGGGCGATCAGGAGCCCGCCCGTTTCCGTCTGCCACCAAGTGTCGATGATCGGGCAACGCCCTTCGCCCACGACGCGGTGATACCAGAGCCAGGCTTCCGGATTGATCGGCTCGCCGACCGAGCCGAGGAGGCGCAAGGTCGAGCGCAGCGTGCGCTTCACCGGGCCGTCGCCATCCTTCATCAGCGCGCGCAATGCGGTCGGCGCGGTGTAGAAAATATTCACGCCGTGCTTGTCGACCACGCGCCAGAAGCGCGAAGTGTCGGGATAGTTGGGCACGCCTTCGAACATCAGCGTGGTGGCGCCGTTGGCGAGCGGGCCATAGACGATATAGCTGTGGCCGGTGACCCAGCCTACATCGGCCGTGCACCAATACACTTCGCCGGGCTTGTAGTCGAAGTTGTACTCGAAGGTGATGGAGACGTGGACGAGGTAGCCGCCGGTGCTGTGAAGGACGCCCTTCGGTTTTCCGGTTGAGCCGGAGGTATAAAGGATGAACAGCGGGTCTTCCGCGTTCATCTCGACCACGTCACAGCGCGCCCGCGCCTTTTCCGTAAGCACGTGATACCAAACGTCGCGTGGCGGCGTCATCGGCACCCGATTGCCCGTGTGTTTCACCACGACCACGTGGCGGACGGACGGAGCGGTCTTGAGCGCTTCGTCGACGTTGAGCTTCAGCGGAACGATCTTGCCGCCGCGGCGTCCTTCGTCGGCGGCGATCACCATCTTCGCCGCGCAATCGTTGATTCGTTCCGAGAGGGATTTGGGCGAGAACCCGCCGAAGACCACGGAATGGATGGCGCCGATGCGTGCGCAGGCGAGCATCGCCACGGCCGCCTCGATGATCATCGGCATATAGATGCAGACACGGTCGCCCTTAGCGACGCCGAGCGACTTTAACACGTTCGCCAGCCGGCACACCGCCTCGTGCAGTTCGTTATAGGTGATATTCTTCGAATCCTTGGGGTCGTCGCCTTCCCAGATGATCGCGATCTGATTGCCGCGCGTGGCGAGATGGCGGTCAAGGCAGTTGAAGCTCGCGTTCAAAGTGCCGTCGTAATACCAGCGGATGTGCAGGTCCTTCTCGTCGAAGGAGACGTCCTTGAGCTTCGAATAGGGCGTGATCCAATGGAGCCGGCGGCCGGCTTCGCGCCAGAAGGTCAAGGGATCACGCGTGGATTCGGCGCGCAGCTCCTTATAGCGCCGCTCATCGATGACGGCGTTCTTGGCAAAAGCCGGCGGCACATCGATGACGATTTCGTCTGACATCAGCATCCCTCCAAACGTGGCGGGGATGATAGCCAAGGCGCGCGGCGCGAGTCACGCCTCGCAAACGGTGTAATCGGAATCCGTACAGACGACGTTTCCACCATCGATGCGCACGGGAAGCGGCCGCAGGCTCTCGCCCTTGCAGGGCCCCCGGATGCAGCGGCCCGTCGCGACCTCGAAATGGGCGCCGTGATTGGCGCAGAAGAGAAAACTTCCGCTGAAGTCCACGAAAACGTCTGGTGCCGCATTCAGCGGCAGGCGCGCATGCGGGCACGCGTTGAAATAGGCCGCAGCGCCGGCTTCGTGCCGCACCACGAATATACGATGTCTGATGCCAGCGTCCTCGATGACGAGTTCTTTTGCGCCCGTCGCCTCGAGATCGGCCAGGCGGCAGAGAAAGGTCGTCACTTGCGCTTGCGGGTTTTCGAGCGCCGTGCGGTCGAAGGGCCTTTTTTGGGCGGCCTCGGAGGTGTCTTTCCCGGGGGTGGAGCCTTCGGCGCGGGCTTGCGACGGCTTGCGAGCGGTGCCGGCGGACGAACCACTCGGCGGCGCACGCGGCGCCGGGCCGCGACGGACGGATCGGCCTTGCGCCGCAATTTGCGGCGCGCCTTCTTAGCGACGGATTTCAGTTTCGCCGCGGCTTTGACGGCAATTTTCGCCGGCCGCGCGATGGAGCGCGGTTTCGCGTCGCCCTCCCCCGACCGTCCGTAATTATCGGCGATGCGGACGATATCATCCTCGCCGACATATTCACCAGACTGCACTTCGATCATGTGCAGCTCGACCTGGCCGGGATTGCTGAGGCGATGGATGGTGCCCGCCGGAAGGAAGGTGGATTCATTTTCGCGCAGCTGGAATTCCTCCTCGCCGCGCGTGACGATGGCCGTGCCCGTGACCACGACCCAATGTTCGCTGCGATGCCAGTGTTTCTGCAGCGAAAGCTGGGCGCCGGGTTTCACGCAGATGCGCTTGACCTTGAAGCGCTGGCCTTCGTCGATGTTCTGGAACCAGCCCCAGGGGCGGTACGTGCGAATTTGCGCCGTCGCCTCGGTCCGGCCGCGCGCCTTCAATTGTTCGACGACTTTCTTGACGGCCTGGTCGTGCCCCTTGTCGGCCACGAGCACGGCGTCGGGGGTCACGACAACGATCGCGTCCTTCAGGCCGATGACGGCGGTGAGCTGCTTTTCGCTGCGGATGTAGGTGTTGGAGGTTTCGAGCGCCATGACGTCGCCGAGCACGGTGTTGCCGGCCGCGTCATGTTCGGTTTCCTGGTGCAGCGCGCTCCAGGAGCCGACGTCCGACCAGCCCATGTCGACCGGCACGACGGCGGCCTTGTCGGTGCGTTCCATGACGCCGTAATCGATGCTCTGGCTGGGGATCTCGGCAAACGACGTGGGATCGAGGCGGAAGAAGAAGAGATCGTTCTTGCCGTCTTTCAGCGCGCGCCGGCAGCCGGGGACGATCTCAGGCTCGTTCTTTTCGAGTTCCGATAGATAGAGGCCCACGGGGCACAGGAAGATCCCGCCGTTCCAATCGTAGCCGCCTTCTTCAAGGAAACGCGCGGCCGTCGCGGCGTCGGGTTTTTCGACAAATCTCTCAACCGCAAACGCGCGGCCGTCGATATCGGCGCCGCGCTTGATATACCCATAGGCGGTCGCGGGCGCCTTGGGGCGAATACCGAAGGTTACGAGATGGTTCATTTGCGCGACATCGGCGGCGGCGGCGACGGCGTCGCGGAAGGCGTCCGGGTCGCGAACCGAATGATCGGAAGGCATGATCAGCATCAGATCATCGGGCGTATCTTCGAGCAGCAAGGCCGCAACCGCAGCGGCAGGGGCGGTGTTGCGCCCTTGCGGCTCAATCACCACCGCTTTCGGATCCATGCCGATGGCGCGCAGCTGTTCGGCGACGATGAAGCGATGGGCCTCGTTGCAAACGACGATCGGCGGTTGGATGTCGAGACCCTTGACCGATCCCAGGCGCAGCGCGGTTTCCTGGAGCAGGCTCTTTTCCGACGTGAGCGGCTGCAGCTGCTTTGGGAATTCCTCGCGTGAGAGCGGCCACAGACGCGAGCCGCTGCCGCCCGACAAAATCACAGGGAAAAGACGCACGTGGCTCAAAGGCAGAGGTTCCTCTAACTGACGTCCATCAGCTTATGGCGCTTTGCGCCCGGCATCCACTTCATCACGCAACGGACGTTCAAGCAGGCTTTTGAGCATGGCGTCGATGGCGGCTCCGTGATTGAGGACCTGATCGATGGCGGCGCAAATCGGCATATCGACGTCCAGCTTGGCGGCAAGGGTGATGACCGCTTCTGCGGTGGTAACGCCCTCGGTTACCGAGCGGCGCGCGCCCAAAACCTCCTCCAACGTCTGACCCTTGCCCAACGCAACACCCAAGGAATAGTTGCGCGACTGCGTGGAAGTCGCGGTCAGCACGAGATCACCGAGACCGGACAGGCCCATGAGCGTTTCCGGACGTCCGCCGCGGGCGACGGCAAGGCGCACAATTTCGGCAAGGCCCCGCGTGAGAAGCGCCGCGCGGCCGTTGGCGCCAAGCCCCTTGCCTTCGACGATGCCGCAGCCGATGGCCAGCACGTTCTTCACCGCCCCGCCCACTTCCGCACCGACGATATCGGTCGAAACATAGGGCCGGAAACCGGGAGAACTGATCGCGGCGGCGACTTTACGTGCAAGGTCCGGATCCGTCGCGCCAAGGGTAATGGCCGTCGGTAGCCCCGCGGCGACCTCCTTGGCGAAGGTCGGACCGGAAAGAACCATGATCGGAACACCCGGCAGGCATTCGGTCACGACGTCGGTCATCAGGGCCGAGGTGCCTCGTTCGATGCCCTTGGCGCATATCACGATCGGCACGTTGGGCTTGAGAGTGGCTTTCACCTTTTCACAAGTCGCGCGCAGATGCTGCGCCGGGGTGACGAGGAGAACAATATCGGCATCGGCGGCGGTGGCGAGATCGCCGGTGGCCTTGATCCCGGGATCAAGAGGGATCCCTGGCAGGAACGGCGAATTGCAATGGGCTTGGTTGATCTCGGAAACCACCTCCGGCTCCAGGGCCCAAAGGCGGACGTCGCGGCCGGCGCGCCGGCCCACCACCGCGAGAGCCGTGCCCCAGGCGCCGGCGCCGATAACTCCGAGCTTTTGCATGCTGCTCTTATTCTATTGTGCCGCCAAAGTCTTGGCACGGGGGGAGCGTTCCTGTCCATAAGACGGAACATCACCGGCCGATCAGCGTTGCTAGCCGGGCTGTTCACGTTTAGATGACTTGATGACCATTCTTCTGACGGGCGCCGCCGGGTTCATCGGCTTCCACGTGGCCAGGCGCCTTATGGAAGCCGGACGCACCGTCGTCGGCCTCGATAATTTCAACGCTTATTATGATGTGCGTCTCAAGGAAGCGCGCTGGGCGGTTTTAGAGAAGACGCCGGGCTTCAAAGGCCGGCGCCTCGAGATCGCCGACAAGCACGCATTCCTTAAGTTCTGTGAAGAAGTACGGCCGACACATATCGTTCATCTGGCGGCGCAGGCCGGCGTTCGTTACGGCCTTGAGAATCCGCACGCCTATGCCGAAGCCAATCTGGTCGGCTTTCTCAATGTGCTGGAAGCGGCCCGTGCCCTCGCGGTGCGCCACCTGGTTTATGCCTCGACGAGTTCGGTCTACGGCGCCAACAAGGCGATGCCGTTCGCCGAACATCACGGGGCCGCGCACCCCGTGAGCCTTTACGCCGCGACCAAGCGTGCGAACGAGCTGATGGCCCATTCGTACTCGCATCTCTTCAAGATCCCGACCACGGGGCTGCGCTTCTTCACGGTTTATGGTCCGTGGGGAAGGCCCGACATGGCGCCGCACAAGTTTACAGCGCGGATTTTCGCCGGCGATCCGATCGATGTGTATAACGGCGGAAAAATGATGCGCGATTTCACGTTCGTCGACGACATCGTCGAGGGCGTGGTTCGCGTGACCGATCACATCCCCAGCGCCGACACATCGTGGGATCCGATGGCTCCGACGCCGGACAGCTCGGGCGTCGCGCCGTTCCGCGTTTTCAACATCGGGCGCGGTACGCCCATCGATCTCATGGACTTCATTGCCACGCTGGAAAAGCACATCGGCAAGAAGGCCGTGCTCAACATGATGCCGATGCAGCTTGGTGACGTGGAAGGGACGTGGTGCGACGTCAGTGCGCTCGGCCGCGCCGTCGGCTATCAGCCGCGCGTCTCACTGGACGAAGGCCTGGGCAAGACCGTCGCCTGGTTCCGCGAATACTATAAGGTCTAGGCTGTACGCCCGCGGGGCGGCGCCCGGCTTCTTTCAGAAGCTTTTTTAAGAATCTGGCGCGCGGCGCAGCAGCGCACCGAATTTTTACGCCTTCACTCCTGCGCCGCGCAACGCCGGCGAAGGCCGGCTTCTCTAAGAATCTTGCGCGCGGCGCAGCAGCGCACCGAATTTTTACGCCTTCACTCCTGCGCCGCGCGCGGGCGGCGCAGACGGATCGAGCGGCCAGCGCGGCCGCGCTTTGAAATCAAGAGCATCAACAAGCCCGAGCTTGAAACGCTCCAGCGCGGCCCAGGCGATCATGATGGCGTTGTCGGTGCACAACGGAAGCGGCGGCGCGACGAAGGTAAAGCCGGCTTTCCGCGCGCGGGCTTCGAGTTCGGTTCGCAGCGCGGTATTGGCGGCAACGCCGCCGGCGACGACGAGCGTGCGGCCGTCATAAGAGTCGCTGAAAGTCTCGAGCGCGCGGCGCACACGATCCCCGATGGACTCGACCGCCGCTGCCTGAAACGAGGCGGCAAGGTCGCGGATGTCCTGGTCACCGAGGGGTCCAGGCGGCAGCCCCTCGACCGCCACGCGCACCGCGGTCTTGAGGCCCGAGAAGGAAAAATCGCAGCCGGGTTTGCCCCTCATCGGCCGCGCAAACACGAAACGCGCGGGATCGCCGGTTTTCGCGGCGCGTTCGATGGCGGGGCCGCCGGGGTACCCAAGGCCGATCATCTTGGCGACTTTGTCGAACGCTTCGCCGGCGGCGTCGTCAACCGTGGTGCCGAGCCGGCGGTAGCGTCCTACGCCCTCCACGGCGAGCAGCTGACAGTGGCCGCCGGAGACAAGAAGAAGAAGGAAGGGAAATTCGACGTCATCGGTCAGGCGGGCCGTCAGCGCGTGTCCTTCGAGATGATTGACCGCGATGAACGCAATCCCATGCACGGCCGCAATCGCTTTGGCCGACATGACGCCGACGAGCACACCGCCGATGAGCCCGGGACCCGCGGTTGCGCCGACGGCGGAGAGATCCTGAAAGCGAACGCCGGCCTCGCGCATCGCCTTGGCGATCAGGCGGTCGAGATGGGCGAGATGAGACCGGGCCGCGACCTCGGGCACGATGCCGCCGAAGGCGGCGTGCTCCTCCATCTGCGACAACACCGCATGCGCGAGCACTTTGCCGTCCGCATCGACGAGGGCGGCGGCGGTCTCATCGCAGCTGGTTTCGAGGCCGAGGACAATCATGCTTTTCTCTATTTCGCGTAGGCTCTACAACCTTTTGGCAGCTAATGCCAGGAACGGGCATGCGGGTTCTGATCACTCAGCCGGCGCAGGAAGCCGCCGTCTCGGCGCGGGCCTTATCGGCCCGGGGCCATGAGCCCATCTCGATTCCGTTGGTGACGGTCGAGCGGGAAACTTCCCCGCAGATCAACCTTTCGAGCGCACAGGGATTCCTGGCGACAAGCGCCGAAGGCGTGCGTGCCTTAGCCGAAAATGTCGGGGTCCGCACCTTCCCCATCTTCGTCGACAGCGAACTCACGGCGGCCGAGGCGCGCCGCGCGGGGTTCAAGGAGATCCACGCGGCGAAGGACGACTCCCAGGATCTCGCCCGGCTGGTGGAACGCTCGCTCAAACCCGCCAATGGTGCTTTGATCTATGCCTGCAGTACGGCGGCGCCCGTGAACCTCTCGGCGATCCTGGGCAACATGGGTTTCGCGGTGCGCGCACTGCCGCTCTACAGCATCAAGCGCGTGGCCGAGATGCCGCGCGAGCTGCGCGAGAAGCTGAGCGGCAACGGCATCGACGTGGCCTTGTTCATGTCTCCGGACGAAGCGCGCGCCTTCGTCACTCTTATCCAGCGCGATGAAGCGGCACCGCCCGTCGCCGGGCTGAAAACCGTCACGGCGACGCCGGCCATTGCCGCGCCGCTGCGCGCGCTGAAAGGGGCAAGCATCACCGTCGCAAAAGCCAGCGATCCGGATACCGTATGGGCGACGCTTGACGGCGAACTCATCGACCGTGTCGCGGAGGAGCGGCGCGCGCGCGAACGCAAGGCCCGGGAAGACGAGGAGCACCGGCGCGCCGACGAGGAGCGCCGGCACAAGGCGGAAGAAGAGAGCGCGCGATCGGCCCGCGAGACGGCCGAAGCCGAGCGCCGGGAACGCGAGCGTGCCGATGCCGCGCGGGCCGCCGCCGCCCGCGCCGCGGCCGATCAAGCGGAGCTGGAGCGGCTGGCGCGCGAAGAGGAGGAGCGCATCCGCGTCGACGTGGCCCGCCGCAAGCGCGAGGAAGAACAACGCGCGCAGGCCGAGAAGCGGGCGCGGGAAGAAGCCGAACGCGAACGCCAACGTGCCGAAAAAGCCGCGCGCGACGCCGACGTCATGGAACAACGCGAGAAGGAGCGGGCCGAACGCGAGCGGCGCAGGGTGGAGGACGCCGAGCGGGATCGCCTCGAGAAGGAACGTCTTGCCGCCGCGCGCGCGGCACGCGAAGCGGCCGAACGCGAGCAACGCGAACGGGAAGGCATCGAGCGCGAACGGCTCAAAGCGGAGGAAGCAGAGCGAGCCCGGATCGAGAAGGAGCGTCTCGGCGCCGAGCGCGCGGAACGGGAAGCGGCCGAACGCGAGCGGCGCGAACGGGAACGCATCGAGCGCGAACGGCTCAAAGCGGAGGAGGCGGCCCGTTCGAAAGCCGAGAAAGAGCGGATCGTAGCGGAGCGCGCGGTGCGGGAGGAGGCCGAGCGCCAAAAGGCGCGCGCGGAGTTGCAAGAGCGGGAGCGCCTCAAGGCCGAGGAAGCCATCCAGCTGAAAATGGAAGAAGAGCGCATCGCCGCCGCACGCGCGGAGAAGGAGCGTCTGCACAAAGAAAGACAAGAGCGCCAACTGGCCGAGCGGATCGAGGAGGACCGCCGCCGCGCGGAACGTTACGCGCGCGAGCGGGCCGAAAAGGAACGCGCGGAGGCCGAACGTCAGGCGCACGAAAAAGCGCTCCGGGAACAATGGGCCCGGGAAAAGGCCGCGCGCGACGAAGCCGAGCGGGAGCGGCTGGCTGCAGAGCGCGTGATCTGGGAAGGCGCCGAGCGCGAGCGCCGGGCGGCGCAACAGGCCGAGCGGGAGCGAATCGAAGCGGAACGGATCGCCCGCGAACTTGTCGAACGTCAGGAGTGGGACCGCAAGCGCGCCGAACAGGAGCGCCTCGCGCGGGAAGAGGCGGAACGCAAAGCCGCGGCCAAGCAACGGGCGGCGTTGGAACGCGAGCGCGAACGCGCCGAGCGCGAGCGCCTTGCCCGCGCCCAAGCCGAGGAGTTGCGGGCAGAAAAGGAACGCCTTGCCCGCGAAAGAGCGGAAGCGGAGCGCATCGAGCGTGAGCGCCGCGCCGAAGCTGAACGTCTCGACAAGGAAAAGCGCGCTGAAACCGAGCGGCGCGAAAGCGAGGCGTGCGCGGAAGCCCTGCGCTCCGCCTGCGCGGAGGCGGAACGCGTTCGCGTGGAAAGGGAACGTATCGCCCGCGAAAAAGCGGAAGCGGAGCGGATCGAACACGCGCAAAAGGCCGAAGCGCAGCGCATCGAGAAAGAAGAGCGGGCGGAGGCAGAGGCCCGCGAGAAAGAACGCCACGCCCGGGAGAAGGCCGAGCGAGAGCGAGTGAAAGCCGAGCAGGCGAAAGCGGAATTGGAACGTAACCGGGGGCTTCGGGAAGAGGCGGCGGCACAAAAAGCCAAGGCCGCTCAAGCGCGCCGCGAAGAAGAAGAGCGGCGAGCCGAGGAATTCGTACAGCAGAAACGCCGCGAGCAGGAGGAGGCCGCCCGCCTTCGCGCCGAACGATTGCGCCGATCCGAGGAGCGCGAGGCGGCGGAGCGGGCGGAGAAAGCCCGGCGGACGGCGGCCCGGCCGACATGGACGTCACGCATGGGGCGCTGGTTCGCCGCAAAGAGCGAGCAGCCGGCGCGAGCGGGTGCAGATCTGCGCTGGTCCGTGGGCATCGGCGCCAATGGACATGCCCCGGAGACAGTCGCCGCGGTAGCCTCCGCGCCTTCCTCATGGAATGATACAGCTATGACCGATCCCATTCGCGACAACGACAAGACCCCTCCGGCCGACGCTTCGCCCGCTCCGGCGAAGGACGAGCCGTTGATCGGCCGCGTGCCGCTGGCTCTTGTCGAACTCAATGATCTGGTCGAGCGCGAAAACGCGGCAATCCGCGGGACGCCGCCCCATGAGACGGAATCCCTCGCCGATGCTAAACCCGCGGCGCGCAGCGGCGGCGGCCGGTCGGCGCAGATGCAAGCCGAGGACGCGGCGGACGACCGCGCACGCGACCGCCTCAGGAATTGGGGCCGGGCCGACTCACCGGCCCCAGAGTCAGTCCCGCCGGAGTCCGCGGGCGCCGAGGAGCCGGCGGCGGAACCAAGCAGCGAAACCGTTGCCCCGCCCGCGCCGCGTCGGCGGAGCTCGGGCCGCAGCGTGCTGCTGTTTTTTGTGCTGGCAGGCCTTGCCACGGCGGGCGCGATGACCTCGGACCGCTGGCTGCCGCTGATCGTCGGGACGCCGGACACACCCATTGTCACCGCACCTGCTCCGCAACCAACACCGGCGCCGCCGAGCCAGGCTCCCACGATCGCGACGCCAACGGTTCCAGCGCCCGCACCTGCACAACCGGCACCCACTGCGCCCGCGGCAAGCAGCGACGCCACGACGAACCAAACCATCGCATCGCTGATGGCACGCATCGCCACGCTCGAAGCGGCGCTTGGCAACGCGGTACAACTCGATGAGATCAACAGACGCGTGACGGCCTTGGAGGGAAGCCGCGCGGACGCCAACAGCGTGCTCGCCCTCTCGGAGCGTGTGGCGGCGCTGGAGCAGGCAGGGCGCAGCACGGCGGACGCGCGCGCCGCCGCGGTCGCTCTCACCATCGCCGGCGTGCAGTGGCGGGAAGCCGTGGTCGGGGGCCGACCCTTCCTGAAGGAGTGGGACACGGTCAAGGCATTGAGCGGCGATACGAGCACGCCCCCGCCTTTCGCCAAATTTGCCGCCACGGGATTCCCGACACTGCCGGATCTGCGCCGCCGATTTGACACCACCGCTGCCGCCGCCGTCCGCGCCACTTATGTCCCGGACGATAGCGCGGGGTGGTTGCGTCAGACCTTGGACCGCATTCTTTCCGTCGTGACGATCCGGCGCATCGACGTGGATGTCGGCGACGGAATCGACGCGATCCTCGTCCGCGCAAAGCGTGCTCTCGATGCCGGCGATCTCGCGGGCAGTGTCGCGGAAATGAAAAAGCTCACCGGCGGCTCGCTCGCGGCCGCGGCGCCGTGGATCGAAATGGCCGAAGCGCGCGAGGCGGCGGAACAGGCGGCGCAACAAACGGTCATCGGCGCCGCGGCAACATTGGCGGCGCCATCCGCGGCCGCGCCGCCGAAGGCACCGTAGCGCCATGCGCCTCGTGCTGTATCTCATTGTGCTCTTCCTTGCCGTGAGCGCCGCCGTTTGGCTCGCCAACGACCCCGGCAATGTCGCGCTGGAATGGCGCGGCTGGAGGATCGACACCTCGGCCAGCATGTTGATTGCGGTGATGATCGCCGGGATGTTCATCGCGGCCGTTCTGTTGCGCGGCCTCGCCTTCATCGCCGGGCTGATGAAATCGATCGCTGCCGCGCGGCGCGAACGGCGCCTGAACCGCGGCCTCACCAGTCTCGCCGACGGGTTTGCCGCGGTTCAGGCGGGCCAGACCAATGCCGCGCGGAAATTTGCCCGGGAAGCGAATGCGCTTCTCCAGGCCAATCCTGCGGTTTTCATGCTCCGCAAGCAGACCGCTGAGCTGGCCGGCGACATGAAGGAAATGAAGGAGGCCGCGACGGCGTTGCTCGCACGGCCGCAGACCGAACTCGCCGGCTTGCGCTCGCTCGCCCTGAAAGCCGCCGCCGACGGGGATACCGTCGGCGCCTTGAATCACGCCAAGCGCGCGCTTTCGCGCAAGGACGCACCGGCCTGGGCGATCGAGATGGCCCTCGATCTTGCGATCTCCAGCGGCCTGTGGCGCGACGCCTTGTCGCTCATCGATACCAAGATCGCGCGTGAGACCTTTGCAGCCGAGGACTTCAAGCGCATCAAGACACGCTTGCTGCTTCAGCAAGCGCAGGTCGATTTGAAAACTGGGGATTCGATCAGCGCGGCGGCACTGGCGCGCCAAGCGATCGATATCGGCGGCGCCCCCGTGCCGGCAACGGCTGCCTACGCCCGCGCCATGGCGGCCCAGGGCAAGGGCCGCAAGGCGGCCCATCTTATCGAGAAATTATGGGGCGAGACGCCCCATGCGGACCTTGCCGCGGCCTACAAGATTCTGATCCCGGGCGAGTCGGCCCTGGATTGGGCGCGGCGCGTGGACAATCTCGCGCGGATCGATGCCGATCATCCGGAAACGCGGCTGGCCGTGGCGAGCGCCTCGCTCGAGGCCGAACTGTGGGGTCAGGCGCGCAATCGCCTGGCGCCGCTTACCGCTGAGACCGGCGATCCGGACGTCCGGGCGCGGGCGGCGCGACTTCTGGCGGAAGTGGAGTTGCGTGAACGCCGCGACGCCGACAAGGCGGCCGAGTGGCTCAAAATGGCCCTCGAGGCGAGGCGCGAGACCGATCGCAGCGCGCCGCGCAACGTCGCCGAGCTGGCGAGAGCCTAAGGCATCATGGGCTGGGGCAGCGCCTCATCGCCCAGCACGGGATACTTCGCGCGCGCATTGAACAGCTGATAGTGCCACCATTCATTGCGATAGAAATCCCAGCCGGCGGCCGTCATCAGGCCGAGCAGCAGCGCCCGGTTGCGCTGTGCCTCGACTGGAATATCGGTGCAGCCGTGATGTGAAAGCGGGGTGAAGGCGTCGAAGGCCGTGCCCATGTCCAGTTCGCGACCCGCGGCGTCGATCAAGGTGAGATCGACCGCCGCGCCCATGGAGTGCGGCGAACCGCGGCTCGGATCGGCCAGAAAATTCGGATCCGGCGTGTGATTCCACAGCACCCATTGCGCTTGGGAAGGACGAAAGGCGTCGAAAATCTTGAACCGAAAGCCAAGCGGACGGGCGAGGCCGATCGCAGCCTGGAGGCAGGCCGCGGCATCGGTATTCAAGAAGCAGGCCGGCCGGCCGTAAACCGGTTTGCCGGTGAAATTGTCCGGCGTGGCGTAGGCGATGTCGAGGTCGACATCAAAGGCGGGCGGCGCAATCTCGACAAGGCTCATGGAACGATTTCGACAATGAGGATCGGTCCTATATAAACAATATCGTCGCCGCTCTCAGCCTTTCTCTCTCGCCGATGCTGATCCTTGCCTTTGATACAACCGTCGCCGCGTGCTCCGTCGCCCTCACACATCACCCGGGCGCGACGATCGCACGGGCACGCGAATTTATGGAGCAAGGCCAAGCAGAAGCCCTGGTGCCGATGGTCGAGCGCGTCATGGGCGATGCCAACGCCGCTTATGCTGATCTCGACCGGATTGCGGTGACGGTCGGGCCCGGTTCGTTCACCGGCGTTCGCGTAGGACTCGCGGCGGCGCGCGCCCTGGGTCTTGCCGCAGACAAACCCGTCATCGGCGTGAGCTCCCTCGAGGCGCTGGCGGCCGCAGTCCCGGACGGGGAGCGCGACACTCATGACGCTATTCTTGCCGCCATCGATACCAAGCGGGGCGAAATCTACGTGCAGACATTCGAGGCGCGAACGCTTCGGGCAAAATCGGCCCCGGTGGCGCTCCCCCCGGGGGACATCGCCGCTTGGGTAAATAACGCCCGCATCGTCGCCGTCGGGGATGCGGCCAAGGCCGTCGTCGCAGCGGCGCCGCATGCAACGCTTTCCGGCGCGGATGCTTTCCCGGACCCGGTCGTGATTGCCCACCTCGCCGCGGAACGCGCGCCCGACACAAGTCCGGTCCCACTCTATGTACTTCCACCCAAGATCACGCTTGCACCGGGCGGCGGGCGGCTGCGTCCATGAGAGCGGCCACGTGAGCGGCATCATCCGCCTCGAGCCCGCGCACGCGCGCATTGCCGCCGCGCTTCATGGCACAAGTTTCGCGGCGCCTTGGAGCGAACAGGAGTTTGCGAAGCTGCTCGAACAACCGGGCGTCGCCGGCCTGATGTGGAATCCGCAAGACCCGCAGGGATTCATCTTGATCCGCGCGGTCGCCGACGAAGCGGAAATCCTGACCCTCGCGGTGGCTCCGGCCGAGCGGCGAAAAGGCATAGCCGCAGGTCTTTTGGAGAGGGCGTGCCGCATGCTCCGGGCCGGGGGGACGCACCGTCTATTCCTGGAAGTGGCCGCCGACAACGCCGCGGCGCGCGCCCTTTATAATACCTACGGATTTTCTGAGACGGGACGGCGCGCCGCTTACTACGACCGCGGCAGCGCGCCCAAAGTCGACGCCATCATCATGAGCCTCGACCTCGCGCCCCGCGCTTCAGCAGCGGCGCACCACTAAGAGGTGCGGCACGCGTGGATCGGGCTTCGGATCCTTATCCTCGCGCCCGAGTGAAACGACCTCATGTCCGTGGGCGGTGACCGAGCGCGGGACGTTGTCGAGCGGCTGCGCGCCCTTAAGCCGCACGGTCGCGATCGCGCCGACGGGCATCTTCTCAAGCAGGAGCTTGGTCTTCACGAAGGTGAGCGGGCAAACATCACCGGTGATGTCGATGAAAAATGGCGCCGACGTCATGCGAAACATATATCGTCTGCAGGTGACCCGGGCCAGCCGCTGCGAGTGACTCGCAGGAAGCCTTTGATCTCTTTACGGATCGAAGCCCGGCACTATGATAGACGGCCTTCACCGGAGGGCCTTCGCATCAGCGGCCCCCAGCAAGGAATTTGAGTATGACGACGCGGCCCGTGTCCCACATCGAACAAGTGTGCGCCGAGAAGGGCATGAAGATGACCGAGCAGCGGCGAATCATTGCTCACGTGCTGTCGGAAGCGCATGACCATCCCGACGTCGAGGAAGTCCACCGCCGCTCCGCCGCCGAGGACCCGCGCATTTCCATCGCCACGGTCTACCGCACGATGCGCCTTTTTGAAGAAGCGGGGATCGTCAAACGCCATGAATTCGGCGACGGCCGGGCCCGCTATGAGGAAACGCCGGCGACCCACCACGACCATCTGATCGATGTGCGCTCCGGCAAGGTGACCGAGTTCCATAACGACGAGATCGAGCGGCTCCAGCAGGAGATCGCCAAGGCCCACGGGTACAAGCTGGTGGGGCACCGCCTGGAGTTGTACGTTCTGCCGCTAGATGCAGATAAAGCAACAGAAGAATAACACGACATCTGGTGCACCCCCGGTTACCTTCAAGGGATTATTGCTGTCGACCATCCCCCCTAACTGTTAAGAAGTATCTTTATGGACGGAGCGTTTCGGAAACCTCTGGCTCTGCTTGGCCGGGCGACGGAATCGCTGAAATCCAAGACAGTTTCGTTGCGCCGCAAACCAGGCGCGGCGTTTCAGTCGACGCTTCGGTTCACGCTCAAGTTTCTGACGCAGCGCCACGGCTTGAACGCGCGGTTGGGATACAAACCCATGACACTTTTGTTACCGCCCTCCACCAACACGCCCGCCGGAGCCCTCGCTTCCGAAGCCTCGGCGCCTGGCGCGTTGAGCGCTCCTGCCCCGATACGCGCCTTCGTTCCGGTCACGGCGGGCAGCCAGGTAATCCGTCTCGCGACGTCGGCGGACGAACTCGATGCGGCGCAAGCGCTGCGTTACCGCGTCTTTTATGAGGAGATGGGCGCGAAGCCGGACGCGGCGATGAAAGCCACGCGCCGCGATTTCGACAAGTTCGACCAGATCTGCGATCACCTGCTGGTCGTCGACCGCGACCGGCCGGAAGATCAGGTGGTGGGGACTTACCGGTTTATCCGCCGCGAACACGCACGCGCGGCCGGCAGTTTCTATTCCGCTTCGGAATACGACATCGGCAAGCTGGCGAATTTCCCCGGCACGGTGCTTGAACTCGGGCGCAGCTGCGTCGATGCAAACTACCGCAACCGCGCGACCATGCAGCTCTTGTGGCGCGGCGTGTCCGAGTATGTGAACGCCTTCGGCGTCGATCTGATGTTCGGATGCGCCAGTCTGCACGGCACGAACCCGCAGGATCTCGCGGTGCAACTGTCCTACCTCTACCACTATCACCTGGCGCCCGAGGCGCTGCGTACGACAGCCCTGGGCCACCGCAAAGTCGACATGAACATCCTGCCCAAGGACGCCATCGATGCGCGCCGGGCTCTCGCAAGCTTGCCGCCGCTCTTAAAGGGATATCTGCGGGTCGGCGGTTTCATCGGGGACGGTGCGGTGATCGATCACCAGTTCAACACCACCGACGTCTGCATCATCGTCAAGACCGACCTGATCGCAGAACGGTACACGCGTCACTACGACATCGGCCAAGAGTCCGCGTCATTCAGAAAAGCGTCGTAATAGCCGAGCACGCCGCACAGCTGGAACCCGCGCTGCCCCTGCGCGGCGCGTTCCTCGCCGTCGTGCGCATTTTCCTGTTCGTACTGAGTGCGCTCATTGCGAGCCTGACGGCGGCGTTTCTAAATGCGGTGAAAGGCGATTCGATCGCCTTCAGAGGCTGGTACTACCGCTTTCTCTGCAAGCTGATCGGCCTCGAGGTCATCGTTCGCGGCAAGCAGAGCAGCGCCGCACCCCGCCTCGTCGTCGCCAACCACATCTCCTACTACGACATCGCGGCGCTGGGGTCGGTGATTCCCGGCGACTTCGTGGCCAAGGCCGACATAGCGGACTGGCCGGGGTTCGGTTGGATGGCCAAAGCCGGGCAAACAATTTTCATCGATCGCCGCCGCACGGCGACGACGCAGGCGCGCGATCAAATCCAAGAACGGCTCGAGGCCGGCGACACGTTGATCATGTTTCCCGAGGCCACGTCCGGCGACGGCAATTACATGAAGCCGTTCAAGAGCGCTTTGTTCACGGTCGCGGAGCGCCACGTCCTCGATCGCGACGGCGTGGAGCGCCCTGTGACGGTCCAGCCGGTCTCGATCGCCTACACCCGCCTCAACGGCATGCCGATCGGCGTCGGCTGGCGCGCCTTCGTGGCTTGGTACGGAGACATGGAGATGGGCTCGCATCTCTGGCAGATCATGCGCCTCGGGCGGCTGACGGCGGAAGTCACCTTCCATCCGCCGGTGACCCTCGCCCAGTTCACGAGTCGCAAAGAGTTGGCCAGCCACTGCGACCGCGTGACGCGCGCAGGGTTCGCGCGGCTGCTGGCGGGGCGCGAAGCCTTTTAACCCATTGTTCTATCAAGAAAAAGCGCCGTTTTGCTTTTGCCCGGCCAAGGGGCTAGAAAGCCGGGCTGAAAGACCCGATTTCACTTTTGAACGATGACCGAGAAGCCGGCCAAACGCCTCTTCATCAAGACCTACGGCTGCCAGATGAACGTCTACGATTCCGCCCGCATGGCGGACGTGCTGGCGCCGCTTGGCTATGCGCCCGCGGATTCCGCCGCGGACGCCGACATGGTCATTCTCAACACCTGCCACATCCGCGAAAAGGCCGCGGAGAAAGTCTTTTCCGACCTGGGCCGCGTGCGCGCCTTCAAAACCGAGCGCGCCGCGAACGGCAAGGACACGATCATCGCCGTCGCCGGCTGCGTGGCGCAGGCGGAAGGCGCCGAGATCATGGCTCGGGCGCCGTTCGTGGATATCGTGCTCGGCCCGCAAACCTATCACCGTCTGCCCGAGATGGTCGCGCGGGCCGCGCGCGCGCGTGACGGCAAAACGGGCGGGCAGAAGCCGAAAGGCATCCTCGACACGGAATTTCCCGTCGAGCCGAAATTCGATCACCTGCCCGCGCCGCGCGCCGATGGACCGGCGGCTTTCCTTTCGATCCAAGAAGGCTGCGACAAATTCTGCACCTTCTGCGTCGTGCCTTATACGCGCGGCGCAGAATACTCCCGCCCCGCGGCCGACGTGCTGCGCGAAGCGCGCGGCCTGGTCGCCGGCGGCGTACGCGAGCTCACCCTTCTTGGACAGAACGTCAATGCCTATCACGGCGTGGGCGAAGATGGAGAGACGTGGGGCCTCGGCCGCTTGGCGCGCGCACTGGCCGAGATCGAGGGGCTTGCGCGCATCCGCTACACCACATCGCATCCGCGCGACATGGACGATGCATTGATGGCCGCGCACCGCGACGTGCCGGCGTTGATGCCGTACCTGCATCTTCCGGTGCAGTCGGGCTCAGATAGGATTCTTGAAGCCATGAACCGCGGTCACACCGCGGACGATTATCGCCGCATCATCGCGACCTTGCGCGGATATCGCCCCGACATCGCGTTGTCGTCGGATTTCATCGTCGGCTATCCGGGCGAGAGTGACAGGGACTTCGAAGACACGCTCGCGCTCGTGCGCGAAATCGGTTTCGTACAGGCTTACTCTTTCAAATACAGTGCGCGCCCGGGCACGCCCGCCGCCGGCCTGAAGGCGCAGATTCCGGAAGACGTGAAAGATGCGAGGCTCTACGCGTTGCAGGACCTCCTTGTCGCACAACAACGCTCCTTCAACCTCGCGTGCGTGGGCCGTAGCTTCGATGTCCTTTTGACGCATACGGGACGCCATCCGGGACAGCTCGTCGGCCGAAGCCCCTATTTGCAGGCGATTCACGTCATGGCTGACCCGAAACACATCGGCTCCGTCGCACGTTTGACTATTGTCTCGGCCGAGCCCAATAGCCTGGGCGCGGTCTGGGCCGACAATACGCAGGGTGTTACCAAAACGGCATGAACGACGACGATCAGGTCAGCTTGGAATTCTCCGACAACAGCCTCCTGCAAGAGCTGGTCGGTCCGCACAACAGCAACCTTCACCGTCTCGAGCAGCGCTTGAACGTCGTGCTGCATCATCGTGGAAACCGGATCACGATCGAGGGCACCCCCGACCGCGCCGCTCTCGCCGAGCGCACGTTGTATCGGCTCTACGATCATCTCGCCGCCGGGCACGACATCGACATGGGGGAGGTCGACGGCGCGGTCCGCCTCAGCGAGCCGGACGGAGATACCGCAAGCGAACTTACGATCCGCACGCGCAAGCGTCAGGTCGCCGCGCGCTCGTTGGGCCAGGGCGCTTACCTGAAGGCACTCAACGATTCCGTGCTGGTGTTCGCCCTCGGCCCCGCTGGAACCGGGAAAACCTATATCGCGGTTGCCAAGGCGGTTGCGCTCAAGCTTGCCGGCGTCATCGACCGTATCATCCTTTCGCGCCCGGCGGTCGAAGCGGGCGAACGTCTGGGCTTCCTGCCGGGCGACCTGCGCGAGAAAGTCGATCCATATCTGCGCCCGCTCTACGATGCGCTCTACGACATGCTTCCGGGCGACCAGGTGGCGAAGCTTCTGGTGTCCGGCGAGATCGAGGTTGCGCCGCTGGCGTTCATGCGCGGCCGCACCCTCGCCAATTCCTTCATCATCCTGGACGAAGCCCAGAACACGACACCGGTGCAGATGAAAATGGCCCTGACGCGCATCGGCGAGAACTCGCGCATGGTGGTGACGGGCGATCTCAGCCAAATCGACCTGCCGCGCGGGGTAAAGTCCGGTCTCGAAGATGCGCTTGAAACGCTGGAAAATATCGAGGGTATCGGGCTTGTGCGCTTCACCGCGCGCGACGTGGTGCGCCATGACCTCGTCACCCGCATCGTCGACGCTTACGACCGACGCGACGCCAAACGCAAGGAACGCCCTCAAGAACAATGACGGGCGAGGAATGAAACCCGCGCCGCAGCCTACCGTCGATGTGCTGGTTCCGGCGGCCGCCTGGTCGCGGGCGCTGCCCGCGGCTGCGGCGATGTGCCGCAAAGCGGCGCGCGCGGCCATCGCCGCCGGAGCGCCGAAGCGTTTGAGGACCAAAGCGCACCAAGCCGAGGTTTCGATTCTCCTCACGACCGATGCGGCGATCCGGAAGCTGAACGCAACGTTCCGCAAACAGGATAAACCGACCAACGTCCTCTCGTTTCCCGCGGCGCAGAATCACCCGGCGAACCGAATCGGGGATGGGCCGCCGGATCTTCACCTTGGAGATGTGGTCGTGGCCTATGGCACGGTGGCCCGTGAAGCCAAGGAAAGCCACAAGTCGTTGAAAGATCATCTTTCTCATATGGTGGTGCATGGTGTTCTGCACCTTTTGGGCTATGATCATGAGAGTGCGGCCGACGCCAAGACCATGGAACGCCTGGAAACCAAGATTTTGTCCCAGCTAGGGATCGTCGATCCCTATCGCGAGCCGGCCTTCGAGCCCGCTCCCTCCAAGAAGCGGGGAGCGCGCCGCCGGACATGAGCGAGCCCGCCCGACCTTTGGCCGCGGACACGGTTGTCCATGGTCCAGGCCTTTTCACCAAGTTGAAACGCTGGCTCGCTCCGGAGATCGCCGAGGCCGAAACCGTCCGCGAAGTCATCGAGGAGCTGATCGAAGAGCGGAGCGAGGACCGCCCGGAGGGCGAGCCTGCTATCGACCCCAACGAACGCCTTTTGCTTGCCAACGTACTTAAACTCCGCGGCATCACGGCGGCCGACATCATGGTACCGCGTGCCGACATTGTCGCCGTTGAAGCGTCTACGCCCGTGACCGAAGCCCTGGCCCTGGTCGTGAAGGAGGGTCACTCGCGGCTTCCGGTCTATCGAGAGACCTTGGACGACGTCGCGGGACTCATTCATATCAAGGACCTTGCGATCCTTGCCGCCGACCAGATCACCGGAGAGAACGGCGAACGGGTCAGCGCGCACGTTCTGACGGACCTCCTTCGCCCGGTGCTGTTCGTTTCGCCGGCGGTGCGCGTACTCGATCTGCTGCTCGAAATGCGCCTCAAGCGCGCGCATATGGCCATGGTCGTGGATGAGTACGGCGGTATCGACGGAGTGGTGACGATCGAGGATGTCGTCGAACAGATCGTGGGCGAGATCGAAGACGAGCACGATCTCGACCAGACGCCTGAACTGATCCCGCAACCGGATGGGACGATGCTCGCCGACGGCCGTGTCGCGCTCACCGATTTCGAAGCGCGGGTCGGAAGTGTTTTCAGCGAAGAGGAGCGCGAAACCAACAATACGTTGGGCGGTCTTGTGGCCAGCCTTGCGGGGCGCATGCCTTCGCGCGGCGAACTCGTGAAGCACTCCTCGGGCATCGAATTCGAAGTCACCGACAGCGACCCGCGCCTCGTGCGCCGCCTTCGCATCCGAAATCTCCCGCCGCCGAAACCGGAAGCGTGATGGACCGGCTGATCCAAGGGCTCGCCGCGCTCGGCGGCTGGCGCCGGCTGGTTGTCGCTTTCCTCGCCGGCGCGTTCACCATCGTTGCCTTTCAGCCAATCTCGATAGTCCCTGCGCTCTGGATCGCCTTTCCCATCCTGTTTTGGCTTCTCGATGGGTGCCGCACCTGGCGCAGCGCGTTTTTGACCGGATGGGCCTTTGGCGCGGGCTATTTCATAACCGCCCTTTATTGGATGGCGAGCGCCTTCTATGTCGACGCCGAAGCGTTCGGCGTGTTTGCGATTCCCGCCGTCGGATCGCTGTCCGTCGCGATGGGGCTTTTCATAGCGATCGTCTGCGCCCTTTCGCACCTGCTGCTTCCGCCCGCACCTATCGATGAGATGTCTTATGACCGCGCCGCCGTTACCACGCGGCGCGTCGTGCTCTTCGCGGCCATATGGACGCTGGTGGAATGGATCCGCAGCTGGATCTTCACCGGCCTTCCGTGGAATCCGCTGGGGCTGGTGTGGTCGGAGACGCACACACCGGTTGGTGTTGCGATGATCCAAGTCACCGCATTGATCGGGACCTACGGTCTCAGCTTTCTGACGTTGGTTCTGGCGGGGGCGCCGGCAGTGCTTTACGGACCGCGCCTACCACGCGCGTGGATCACAGCCGCAACGCCGCTCGCCCTCATGATTGCCATCGGCGCGGGCGGCGGCGTGCGGCTTGCGCTGGCTCACGACGATGTCGTCCCTGGGGTCAAGCTCCGCCTCGTCCAAGCCAATTTCTCGCAAGCGGACCGCAGCCGGCCAAGTCTGTGGGCGGAGCATCTGAAGGACTATGTGCGGATGAGCAATGAAAACCGGCCGGCCGACGTCACTCATGTGATTTGGGGTGAGGCGGCGGTCGCGTTCTTCCTCAATATCCAGGACGAAGCGCGCCGGCTTGCGGCCGTGGCCGCCCCGCCGAGCGGCATGCTGATCACCGGCGCTGACCGGGGAATCCGCCACGATGATGGACGGCAGTCGGTCTTCAATTCGCTCTACGCGATCACGCCCGACGCGAACATCGCCGCCGTCTACGACAAAACCCATCTCGTTCCCTTCGGCGAATACACGCCATTGCGCGAGATCGTGCCCTTCGACGAGATCACCGGCATGTCCGGGGGATTTGCCGCAGGAAGCGGTCTTGCGACCCTGGCCGTGCCTGGGTTGCCGCCTTTCAGCCCGCTGATCTGCTATGAAGTGATTTTTTCCGGTGATGTGACGGCGGCCGGCGAGCCCCGTCCGGCGTGGCTGCTCAATCTCACCAACGACGCCTGGTTCGGGATGACCTTCGGTCCCCACCAGCACTTCGCCCAGGCCCGACTGCGCGCCGCCGAGGAGGGGCTGCCGCTGGTGCGTACAGCCAACACCGGCATCTCGGCGGCGATCGATGGTTATGGGCGAGTCCTGCAGTCGCTGCCTCTCGGCACGCGAGGTGTGTTGGACGTTCCACTACCGAAACCTGCAGCAGCCGTTACCCCCTTCGCGTTATTGGGAAATCTTACTTCAATTCTGCTCGCAACTTGCGGGGGTGCAGGAGCGTTGTTCTTCAGGCGCGGCGATACGTGGCTGCGTCTACGGCGCGCCTTTCAACGCGGCACGTCCGCACCCTATAGGCAGAAGCGCTAGGCCCGAAGGCGGCCAGCTTGTGCCAAGAGTGGTGTTGGCCTACCATCCGCTCAACGGTCGGTAGAGCTGTAATCGTTGAGTGCGCTATCGGTTTTACAACGGGCAGGTTCACATGGGTTTACCGCAAGAGCAGCTTAAAGACGACGCCTCACCAATGCGTTCGACGCGGGGACGGATGCCTTCGGGCAAACCGAATCCGGTGGACGTGCATGTTGGCGCCCGCGTGCGGCTGCGCCGGACCCTCCTTGGCATGAGCCAGGAGAAACTCGGCGAGGCGATCGGCCTCACCTTCCAGCAGGTCCAGAAATACGAGCGCGGCGCCAACCGTATCGGCGCGAGCCGCCTGTGGGACCTTTCCCGCGTCCTCGATTGTCCGATGTCGTTCTTCTTCGAAGAAATGGATGACCAGACCGCGCAGTCCAGCCCGCGCAACCTTTCGGGCGACAGCCGCGATCTCGAGCCGCGCGACAACGACCCGATGACCAAGCGGGAAACGCTCGAACTTGTCAGGGCTTACTACCGGATCAACGACTATCACGTCCGCCGCCGTATCTATGAGCTGGCGAAGTCGCTGGCTTCGACCGAAGAGGCGGTGGAAGCCTAATCGACGCTTCGGCTGATATTCCGATAAAAACGCCGCCCGTGACGGGCGGCGTTTTTGTTTGCCGCAGAGGCTTGTAAAAGGTCCTCACCGCGACTCGCCCTTGAAAAAGCACAGGGGTTCCGGTACCCCCCTTTAGCTTTTTTTCAAGCGGGCGGCCTTTGCCCCGACATTTACAGACAGCGCGCATCTCGCCGGGAGACGACCTTGCCTAAGACTGATTATGTGTTCACGAGTGAATCCGTCTCGGAAGGCCATCCCGACAAGGTCTGCGATCGCGTCTCCGATTCCATCGTCGACCTGTTCCTGAAAGCCGATCCCTATTCGCGTGTTGCGCTCGAGACCCTGTGCACAACCAATTTGATCGTGCTGGCGGGGGAAGTGCGCGGCCCCGCTTCGGTCACCAAGGATGAGATGATCGAGAGCGCGCGCAATGCGGTGAAGGCGATCGGCTACGAACAGGACGGGTTCCACTGGAAAACCGCGACGGTCGAGTGCCACGTCCATGCGCAGTCCGCCGACATCGCCGTGGGCGTGGACAGCGCCGGCAATAAGGATGAGGGTGCGGGCGACCAGGGCATCATGTTCGGCTACGCCGTCAATGAAACGCCGACCTTCATGCCGGCGCCGATCCACTATGCCCACGCCATCCTGAAATCCCTGGCCGAAGCGCGGCACAATAAGGACGTCGACTTTCTCGGTCCCGACGCGAAGAGCCAGATCAGCCTGCGTTACGCCGGCGGAAAGCCGGTCGGAGCGACCTCGATCGTGGTTTCCACGCAGCACACGGACTCGGCAGACCAGGAGTCCATCCGCGAATACGTGCGCAAACACGTGCTCGACACGATCCCCAAGGGCTGGATGTGCCCGGAGGCCGAATTCTACGTCAATCCGACGGGGCGTTTCGTCATCGGCGGACCCGACGGCGATACCGGCCTCACCGGCCGCAAGATCATTGTCGACACCTACGGCGGTGCGGCGCCGCACGGCGGGGGCGCCTTCTCCGGCAAGGATCCGACGAAGGTGGACCGCTCGGCCGCATATGCCGCGCGCTATCTCGCCAAGAACGTCGTCGCCGCCGGGCTCGCGAACCGCTGCCTGATCCAGCTGTCCTACGCGATCGGGGTTTCAAAACCGCTTTCGGTGTACGTCGACACGCAAGGCACCGGCAACGTCGACGAAGACAAGCTGTCGAGCATCCTGCAAGAGATGATGGACCTTTCGCCGCGCGGCATCCGCGAGCACCTGAAGCTCAACCGCCCGATCTACGAACGCACCGCGGCTTATGGCCACTTCGGCCGCGAACCGGACGGCGCCGGCGGCTTCAGCTGGGAGCGCCTGGACCTGGTGGATCAGCTTGAGTCCGCGTTCGACGTCTGAGTCGCAGGCGCCGCGCTTCTACGGCCGCCGCAAGGGCAAACCGCTTAAGGCCAGCCGACAAGGATTGATCGAAGCGCTTCTTCCGGCGCTGCGGATTGCCGTTCCGGAGCGCTGTGTCGATCCGCGTTCGCTATTCCCCTTTGCGGTTTCCGCGGTACGCATGGAAATCGGCTTCGGCGCCGGCGAGCATCTCGCGCGACAGGCGCTCGCCCATCCGACCGTGGGTTTCATCGGCGCAGAGGTGTTCCTGAACGGTGTCGCTTCCCTGCTGCGCCACGTGCGCGAGCTTGGCCTCAAGAATGTGCGGATCCTCAACGAGGATGTGCGCTTTCTGCTGCCGCACCTTCCCGACGCGAGCTTCGAACGCATCTCGCTGCTGTTTCCAGATCCGTGGCCGAAGGCGCGCCATGCCAAGCGGAGATTCGTTGGGCCGGAGAACCTGCGCGAAATGGAACGGCTGATCGTTCCCGGCGGAGAGTTCAGAGTTGCCAGCGACCACCCGGTTTACATCGACTGGGCGCTTCAGCACTTGGTGTCCCATCCCGGATTCGTCTGGACCGCCAAAGGTCCCGAGGACTGGCGGCAACGACCCGCCGATTCCACGCCGACTCGATATGAGGAAAAGGCGGCCAAGGAAGGCCGAACGCCGGTTTTTTTGAATTTCTCGCGCCGGGCCGCGCCCGGGTAGAAAGGCCGGAAAACCCCGCAAGAGCTCTTGAAATTGGGGTGGAAGCGACGTATATCAGCGCCGACTTTTGACATTCCTGGACGATCCTGGAAGTGGCCCACTTGGCCACTTTTTTTATTACCGAATTGTGGGCCGTCCGGGGCGCCGGAGCCTGATTTGGAACGCCTTACGACCTTGGAAGAACGTGTTGCGCCGACCCTGGATGCCATGGGCTTCGAGGTGGTCCGGATCGCGCTCACCGGATCGAGCGGCCGGAAAACCCTTCAGGTCATGGCCGACCGCAAGGACGGCAGTCAGATCTCGGTCGATGACTGCGCCAAGATCAGCCAGACCCTGTCGGCGATTTTCGACGTCGAGGATCCGGTTTCCGGCGCTTACGACCTGGAAGTGAGTTCGGCCGGAATTGATCGCCCGCTCACGCGCGCAAAGGATTTCGCCGCTTACGCCGGGTTCGAGGCGAAGGTCGAGACCAAAACGCCGGTGAACGGGCGCAAGCGCTTCCGCGGCGAACTTGGCGGGCTTGCGGGCGATGCCGCCGTCGTCACCGTCGACGGCGAGAGGTTCGAGCTGCCGCTGCATGCGATCGCGTCGGCAAAGCTTGTGATGACGGACGAACTGATCGAAGCCTCCGCCAAGAGGGCGGAACTGAAGCAACGGAACTAGAGAAGAGAGAGAGTCGGAGAACGACGATGGCAGCACGAGAAAGCATTGGCATGGCGCGGCCCGAATTGGTGCAGGTGGCCGACACGGTCGCCCGCGACAAGGGCATCGACCGCGAGGAAGTGTTTCAGGCGATGGAGCAGGCGATCCAGAAAGCCGGCCGCTCCAAATACGGCCACGAAAACGACATCCGCGCCGCCATCGACCGCAAGAACGGAGAAATCCGCCTCGCGCGCTACATGACCGTGGTCGAGACCGTCGAAGACGAGAACACGCAGATCCCGCTGGCCAAGGCCAAGCGCAAGGACCCTTCGATCGACGTCGGCGGCGTGATCGTCGACCCGTTGCCGCCGATCGATTTCGGCCGCATCGCGGCGCAGACCGCAAAACAAGTGATCGTGCAGAAGGTGCGCGACGCCGAGCGCGCGCGTCAGTTCACCGAGTACAAGGACCGCGTCGGCGAAATCGTCAACGGATTGGTCAAGCGCGTCGAATTCGGCAACGTCATCGTCGACCTGGGGCGCGCCGAAGGGCTGCTGCGCCGCGACGAGCTGATCCCGCGCGAGCATTTCAAGAACGGCGACCGGGTACGCGCTTTCATCGTCGATGTGCGCGAAGAGCCGCGCGGCCCGCAGATCTTCCTGTCGCGCACCTCGCCCGACTTCATGGCAGCGCTGTTCGGCCAGGAAGTGCCCGAAATTTACGACGGCATCATCGAAATCAAGGCGGTCGCGCGCGATCCCGGCAGCCGCGCCAAGATCGCCGTGATCTCGAACGATTCATCGATCGATCCGGTCGGCGCTTGCGTAGGTATGCGCGGTTCGCGCGTCCAGGCCGTCGTCGCCGAACTTCAGGGTGAGAAGATCGACATCATCCAGTGGAACCAGGATCCGGCGACCTTCGTCGTCAATGCCCTCGCTCCCGCTGAAGTCACCAAGGTCGTGCTGGATGAAGATTCCGGGCGCATCGAAGTCGTTGTGCCCGACGATCAGCTTTCGCTGGCGATCGGGCGCCGCGGCCAGAACGTGCGGCTTGCCTCGCAGCTTACCGGCTGGACGATCGACATCCTGACGGAAGGCGAAGAATCCGAGCGCCGCCAGGAAGAGTTCAAGAGCCGGTCGAAAATGTTCATCGACGCCCTCGACGTGGACGACATGCTCGCCCATCTACTGGTGAACGAAGGCTTCACCACGGTGGAAGAAGTCGCATTCGTGCCGATCGAGGAACTCACCGACATCGAAGGCTTCGATGAGGATGTCGCCAATGAGTTGAAAGAGCGCGCGACGGCCTATATCGAAGAAGAGAACAAGAAGATCGCCGCGCGCATGGAAGAGCTCGGCGTGTCCGAAGACCTGGCGCAGGCCGAGATCGAAGGCCTCGACCCCAAGAAGATCATCGCCCTGGCCGAAAAGGGCATCAAAACCCTGGACGACCTTGCCGATCTTTCCGGCGACGAACTGGTGGAAATCCTGGGTGCGGACGTGATCAAGGAAGGCCCCGCCAACGCCATCATCATGGCGGCGCGGGCGCACTGGTTCCCCGAAGGCGAGGCGCCGGAAGGCGCCGATGCCGGCGGCGAGACCAAGACCGTGTAAACCCCCTTACCCTTGTGGCGGTCCGGGCAACGCGATGACCATTGAGACACAACCGACGGGCGGCCCGGCGCCCCGCATGAGCGCCGACACCGGGGAGGACCTGGAAGCAGGTCCGACGCGGCGCTGCATCGCCAGCGGCGAGTCGCTGCCTGTCCGCGAGCTGATCCGATTCGTGATCGGCCCCGAGAACGCGGTTGTGCCCGACGTGGATGGCCGCCTTCCGGGGCGGGGTTTGTGGTTGAGGGCAAGGCGCGATATGATAGAAACAGCGGCGCAAAAACGGCTGTTTGCCAAAGCTGCGCGGGCCAACGTCAGTGTTGCCCCAGATTTGGCCGATACCGTCGCCCAACTGTTACGTCGCCGCTGTCTTAATCATCTTGGCCTGGCGCAGCGCGCCGGACTTGTCGCCTCGGGTGCGGAAAAAGTCCGCGCGCAGATCGCGACCGGCCGCACGGCTGCCTTGATCGAGGCGTCGGACGGCTCGCTCGCCGAGCGGCAGAAAATGAGCGCTCTTCTCCCCGGGGTGCCGGTGGTGGATGTGTTCACGAGCGCGGACCTCGGTGGCGCGCTAGGTAGAGATATGGCCGTTCATGTGGCTCTTCTTCCCGGCCGCCTGACGGAGATGATTTTAGAGGATGCGGGCCGCTATGCCGGCCTGGCGGCGTAAAAAGGCGATTTGGATATTTTGATTAAGGTGCACTGAGTGAGCGATACCAAGACCAAGACACCCTTGACCCTCGGCGGTAAAGGCAAGCTCGAACTGAAGAAGACGGTGGAGACCGGGCAGGTCCGCCAGAGCTTCTCGCACGGCCGTTCCAAAGTCGTTCAAGTCGAACGCAAGAGGAACCGCAAGTTCGAGATGGGCGCCGACGGCAAGATGCAGGAGGTCAAGGCGGCGCCTGCGACCGCTAAAGCGAAAGCCGAAGAGGCGCTGCTCAAGGAAGCCATTCAGCACGGCACGCTGACCGAAGACGAGAAGGCTCATCGCCTCAAGGCGCTGCAAGACGCGCTCAAGGCCGACGAAGAAAAGAGCCGGCTCGCCGAAGAGGAAGCGCGCCGCGAAGCCGAGGAGAATGCACGCCGCAAGGCCGAGGAGAAGCTCCGCAAGGATCAGGAGCCGGCCCCGGCCCGCGAGACCGAGGCCCCGCCCGTGGTCGAAGCGCCTGCTTCGACGCCGGAAGCCAAGACGGAAACACCGGTCACCGCGCCGCGCCGCGAGGCCGTCGAAGAAGAAGAAGAAGACGAAGCGCCCCGGCGCAAGCCCAAGACTGGCCACAAGCCGCCGACCGTCAAGCGCACCGAGCCGCGCCGCCGCGCCGGCAAGCTTTCCATCACCGCCGCCCTGGAAGGCGATGACGTGATCGAGCGCTCACGCTCGATCGCATCGATGCGGCGCGCGGTGGAGAAAGAGCGCCGCAAGGCACAGCTCAAGCAGCCGATGAACACGGACAAGGTCGTGCGCGAAGTCGTGCTGCCGGAGACGATCACGGTGCAGGAGCTGTCGAACCGCATGGCGGAACGCTCCGTCAATGTGATCAAGTCGCTCATGAAGCTCGGCATCATGGCCACGATCAACGAGGTGATTGATGCCGACACGGCCGAACTGGTGGCCCAGGAGTTCGGCCACAAGGTCAAGCGCATCAGCGAAGACGCGGTTGAAGACGCGTTGAAGACGGGCGCGGACGAGGAATCGGCCATGAAGACGCGTCCGCCGGTTGTGACCGTCATGGGTCACGTCGACCACGGCAAGACGTCCCTGCTCGATTCGTTGCGTTCGGCGAACGTCGCGGCGGGCGAAGCGGGCGGCATCACGCAGCATATCGGCGCCTACCAGGTGCGCACCGCGAAGGGTCAAAAGATCACCTTCATCGATACGCCCGGCCACGAAGCCTTCACCGCCATGCGCGCCCGCGGCGCCAAGGTGACCGACATCGTTGTCCTGGTCGTCGCCGCCGACGACGGCATCATGCCGCAGACGGTGGAAGCGATTAAACACGCGAAGGCCGCCGAAGTGCCGATCATCGTTGCCATCAACAAGATCGACAAACCTGGCGCCAATCCGCAGCGCGTGAAGACCGACCTTTTGACGCACGAGGTGGTGGTCGAAGACATGGGCGGCGAAACGCTGGCGGTCGAGGTCTCGGCGACGCAGAAGATCAACCTCGATAAGCTCGAGGAAGCGATCATGCTTCAGGCCGAGCTTCTGGATCTCAAGGCAAATCCCAGCCGCGCCGCCGAAGGCACTATCGTCGAAGCCAAGATGGAAAAGGGCGTCGGCTCCGTGGGCACCGTGCTTGTCCAGCGCGGCACACTCCACGTCGGCGACATCTTCGTCGCCGGCGCCGAATGGGGCCGCGTTCGCGTCCTCATCAATGAACACGGCAAGCAGGTGAAGTCGGCGATGCCGTCCGCGCCGGTGGAAGTCGTCGGTTTCGGCGGAACGCCGGCGGCCGGCGACGACTTCATCGTGGTGAACGACGAAGCCAAGGCGCGCGAAGTATCCGAATTCCGCCGCCGCAAGATCCGCGAGAAGGAACATGTCGCTTCCGTCGGCGGCTCCACCATGGAGCAGATGTTCGCCAGGATCAAAGCGGGCGAAACCACCGAGCTTTCGGTGATCGTGAAGGCGGACGTGCAGGGTTCAGCCGAAGCGTTGAACGGCACGCTGGCCAAGCTCGGCACGGAAAAGGTCAAGGTGAAGGTGCTGCACTCGGCGGTCGGTCCCATCAACGAGTCCGACGTGACGTTGGCCAAGACCAACAACGCCGTGATCATCGGTTTCAACGTGCGCGCCAACGCACAGGCCCGCGAGACCGCCAAGCGCGACGGTGTCGACATCCGCTACTACTCGATCATCTACGAAGTCGCGGACGACATGAAGCAGGTCATGACCGGCATGCTCGCCCCGACGTTCAAGGAAGCCTTCATCGGCTACGCCGAGATTCGCGAAGTCTTCAACATCTCGAAGGTGGGCAAGGTGGCGGGCTGCCGCGTCACTCAAGGCGTCATCAAGCGCGGCTGCAAGGTCAGATTGCTGCGCGACAACGTCGTCATCCACGAGGGCGACCTGTCGCAGCTCAAGCGCTTCAAGGACGACGTCAAAGAAGTCCGCGAAGGCTATGAGTGCGGCATTGGCCTTGCAAGCTATCAGGACATCCAGGTCGGCGACATGATCGAGTGCTTCGAACTCGAGCGCGTCGCAGCGACCCTCTAACGAAATCCACTCGCTCGCCCTTCGCGCGATGCGCGGAGGCGAGCGAGCGCCCTTAGGACTCTTTCCCATGGCACGACACCGGACCAAAGCGCCGGGCCAGCGGCAATTGCGCATCGGCGAGGAAATCCGCCATGTGCTGGCCGGCATTCTGGAGCGTGAGACTTTTCGCGATCCGGGCCTCGCCAACGTCAGCCTGACGGTGACCGAGGTGCGCCCGAGTCCGGATCTGCGCCACGCGCGGGTCTATGTCGTGCCGCTCGGCGGCGGCGACCCGAAGCCGATCCTGGAAGGACTGAAGCGCGTAAAGCCGTTCCTGCGCCGCGAACTTGCGAGCCGCCTGACGATGAAGTTCATTCCCGATCTTGTTTTCGCCGCCGACACGACCTTCGACGAAGCCGAGCGTATCAGCCGCCTTCTTCACAAGCCCGAGGTCGCCCGCGATCTGGGCGACGGCTTTGGACCCGCCGAGCGCTCCGGCGAGGAAGAGTAGGCGTGGCACGCAAGACGCAGGGCCTGCCCATTCACGGCTGGCTGGCCGTCGACAAGCCGACCGGGATCACAGCCGCCAAGGTCGTCGCGCGCGTCAAAAAGGCCCTCAATGCCGCGAAAGCGGGGCATGGCGGCACCCTCGACCCGCTCGCGACCGGAATCCTGCCGATTGCCCTGGGTGAAGCGACCAAGACAACGGCCTACGCGATGGATTCCAGCAAAACCTATACGTTCGAGGTCACGTGGGGCGCTGCGACCGATACCGACGACAGCGACGGCGCGGTCCTGCGCACGTCGGACCGTCGGCCGTCGCAAGCCGAGATCGAGGCCATGCTGCCGCGCTTCACCGGCCGGATCGAGCAGGTTCCGCCCGACTATTCAGCCATCAAGGTCGATGGGCAGCGGGCCTATGATTTGGCGCGGGCCAAGGCGGAGTTGAACCTCGCCGCGCGGACCGTGGACGTGGACCGGTTCGCGCTGACCGGGATTTCGACCCCGGATCACGCGTGTTTCGAGGTGGATTGCGGCAAGGGCACCTACATTCGCGCCCTGGTCCGAGACTTGGCCCGGGCGCTGGGGACCGAGGGCCATATCTCGGCCCTCAGACGCACAAGATGCGGTCCTTTCAGTGAAAATCGGGCGATTTCCCTGGAAAAGCTGGAGGCGCTCGGGCATAAAGCGGCCGCTTCCGAGTACCTTCTTCCGGTTAAGACCGTGCTGGACGACATCCCGGCTCTGGCCCTGACGGATGAAGAGGCCCGCCGCATGAGCCTGGGGCAAGCCATCGCCCTCTGGCCCGTTGTGAAGCGCAAGCCCCTCACCGGCCTTGATGAAGGCCAAGCCGTGCAAGCGTTGTGCGGCGAGAGGCTGGTCGCGGTGGCCGAGGTCGGGAACGGCATGGTCCGTCCCGTCCGGGTTTTGAATCACTGATAGAAGGAGTACCCGATGTCGATTAGCGCGGAGCGCAAACAAGCGCTCATCTCCGAATATGCCACCAAGACAGGCGACACAGGCTCGCCGGAAGTTCAGGTGGCCGTTCTGTCCGAACGCATCAAGAACCTCACCGATCACCTGAAGGACCACAACAAGGATAATCACTCCCGCCGTGGCTTGCTGGTGATGGTCGGTCAACGCCGCCGCATGCTCGATTACCTGAAGGATGCTGCGCCCGATCGTTACGAGAGCTTGATCACCCGTCTCGGACTGCGTCGTTAATACTTGTTCCAGTCATAGCTGGTGGATACGGACGGAGCGCCCTTGCATGTGCAAGCCGGCGCTTCCCGTTTTTGCCGAGCAGCAACCTGTGACTGGGTGACGCTGCTGCCGCATGTCTCGCATGTGAGTGTGTTCTAAGGCGCGTGGTGTTTGTCACGCGGGATCGAAATCTCGGCTCACTCCCCTCTGACCGTTTTGAAAGCCCACATGGGTGGGCCCCTGACGGTGAGCCGAGCGCACAATCCGGTGCCGGTCCAGGAGGAAGAAGGAAGAAAAACCATGTCTATGTTCAAAGTCACACGTAGGGAGATCGACTGGGGCGGCCGCAAGCTGATCCTCGAGACCGGAAAAGTGGCCCGCCAGGCGGACGGCGCGGTCATGGCGACCTACGGTGAGACCACCGTGCTGTGCACCGCCGTGGGCGCCAGGTCGCCCAAGCCCGGCGTCGATTTTTTCCCGCTGACGGTCAATTACCAGGAAAAGGCCTTCGCCGCGGGCAAGATCCCCGGCGGCTTCTTCAAGCGTGAAGGCCGGCCGACGGAAAAGGAAGTGCTGACCTCGCGCCTGATCGACCGCCCCATCCGTCCGCTGTTCCATGAATCCTACCGCAACGAGACGCAGGTGATCTGCACCGTGCTCTCGCACGATCTCAAGAACGATCCGGATATCGTCGCCATGATCGGCGCCTCGGCGGCGCTGACCATCTCGGGAATCCCGTTCTTGGGGCCCATCGGCGCGGCGCGCGTCGGCTACGTGGACGGCAACTACGTCCTCAATCCGAAGATGGACGAAATCGCGAACTCCTCCCTCGACCTCGTCGTCGCCGGTACGCGCGAAGGCGTGTTGATGGTCGAGTCCGAGGCGAAGGAGCTGTCCGAAGACATCATGCTCGGCGCGGTCAATTTCGGCCATGACCAGATGCAGGCCGTGATCAACATGATCATCAGCCTCGCTGAAGCCTGCGCCAAGGATCCGTTCGAACTCGCGCCGGAAGCGCCGGAGGTGGCGGCGGTGAAAGCGAAGCTCGCGGCTTACGCCGCAGAACTCGGCAGCGCTTATACCAAGACCGTGAAGCAGGAGCGCTACACGGCGGTGGGCGAGGTGAAGAAAAAGGCGCTCGCCAGCCTCGGCGAGAATGCCGCCGAAGTCGCCGTCGCCGGCGGCATCCTGAAGCACATGGAAGCCGACGTCGTGCGCGGCAACATTCTCAAGACCGGCAAGCGCATCGACGGGCGCGACACCAAGACCGTTCGCCCCATCGAAATCGAAGTGGGCGTGCTGCCCCGGGCCCACGGCTCGGCGCTGTTCACCCGCGGCGAAACGCAAGCTCTTGTGGTCGCCACCCTCGGCACCGGCCAGGACGAACAGATTATCGACGCGCTGGAAGGCGAATTCCGCCAGAACTTCATGCTCCACTACAATTTCCCGCCGTACTCGGTGGGTGAAGCGGGCCGCATGGGTTCGCCGGGCCGGCGCGAAATCGGTCACGGCAAGCTGGCCTGGCGCGCGATCAATCCTTTGATTCCGTCGAAGGAAGGTTTCCCGTACACCCTGCGCCTGGTTTCGGAAATCACGGAGTCCAACGGGTCGTCGTCGATGGCGACGGTGTGCGGCAGTTCGCTCGCGCTGATGGACGGCGGCGTACCGCTCGCGCGTCCGGTGGCCGGCATTGCCATGGGCCTGATCAAGGAAGGCAACGACTTCGCCGTGCTCTCGGACATCCTGGGGGATGAAGACCATCTCGGCGACATGGACTTCAAGGTGGCCGGCACCGAGGCAGGCGTAACGGCGTTGCAGATGGACATCAAGATCACGTCCATCACCAGGGAGATCATGGAAATCGCGCTGCGGCAGGCCAAGGACGGCCGCTTGCACATCCTGGGCGAGATGGCGAAGGCCATCACCGGCGCCCGCGATACCGTCGCCGCCACCGCGCCGCGCATCACCACGCTGACTGTGCCGAAGGATAAGATCCGCGAAATCATCGGCACGGGCGGCAAGGTGATCCGCGAGCTGCAGGAGTCGACGGGCACGAAGATCGATATCGAGGACGACGGCACCGTGCGCGTTGCTTCGGCCGACGGCGAGAAGATGAACGAAGCGGTGCGCCGCATTCGCGAAATCGTCGCCGAGCCTGAAGTGGGCGCCATCTACACCGGGACCGTGGTGAAGATCATGGACTTCGGGGCGTTCGTGAACTTCCTGGGCAAGCGCGACGGCCTCGTGCACATCTCCGAGCTCGCGCCAAAACGCGTGCAGCAGGTCTCCGATGTCGTGAAGGAAGGCGATGTGGTGAAGGTGAAGTGCCTGGCCATCGACGATCGCGGCAAGGTGAAGCTGTCGATGAAGCGCGTGGACCAGACAACGGGCGCGGACATCGACACCGGCGGAAAGGACGGCGGCGGCGAAGCGCCGCAGGCCTAGCCGCGCCCCGTGCGCAAAGCACTGCCGTTTCCATTCGTGATCGGCCATCGCGGATCGCCGCGGGCGGCGCCGGAGAATACTCTGGCGTCGTTCCGTCAGGCGGCCCGCGACGGCGCGCGCTGGGTGGAGTTCGACGTTTCGCTCACGTCGGACGGACGGGCGGTGATTTTTCACGACGACGATCTCGACCGCACGTCCGACGGCACCGGCCCTTTGGCCGAGACGCCGTTCGACGCCTTGCGCAGCCTCGACGCGGGCAGCTGGTTCGGACCTGCGTTCCGCGGCGAACCTGTGCCCACGCTCGAGGAGGCGCTGGAGCTTTTTCTGCGGGAGGGCCTCGCTTTCAATATGGAGATCAAGCCGGACCGCGGCCGCGAGGTGGAAACGGCACAAGTCGCGCTCGCCATCGCGCGCGACTGCTGGCCGGCGAGCGCGCCTCCGCCGTTGATCTCCAGCTTCTCGCGTGCCTCGGTCGCGACCGCAAAAGAAGTGCAGCCGGGCTGGCCGCGCGACCTGCTGTTCGACCGGCTCACCGATGACTGGAACGAGGTGGGGGCGCAGCTGGACCTGGTTTCGTTCGGCGCGAACCATCAGCACCTGACGGCGGAGCAGGTCGCCGCCATGCACGAGCCCGGATATGGCGTCATGGCCTACACCGTCAACGACGTCGATCGGGCGAGAACCCTCAAGACCTGGGGTGTCGACGGGATTTTCACCGATATCCCGGCCGAAATGCTCAAGGCCTTCAAATGAGTAATGTTGGTTCGCGGCGCCGGGACCCTTATATTCCCGGCGGGAGCGATAGGCTTGTTACAGTGGGATCTTCGCGTTGAAAGCACTTAATCCGATTGTCCTCGGCGGGCAGGAAGTTCTGCCGATCATCGAAGGCGGAAAAGGCATCAGCGTCTCGAACGGCCAGTCGTCGGGCGCTTGGGCTGCCGCCGGCGGGGTGGGTACGTTCTCAGGTGTGAACGCGGATTCCTTCGACGCCTCGGGAAATCCGATTCCCCAGCTCTATCACGGACGCACCCGCAAAGAGCGCCACGAAGAGCTGATCAAGTACGCCATCGAAGGCGGTATCACGCAGGCGCGCATCGCTCATGAGCTGCGCGGTAATCAGGGTCGCCTGCATATCAACATCCTGTGGGAGATGGGCGGCGCCGAGCGCGTGCTTTGCGGCGTGATGGAAAAATGCCGCGGACTCATTCAGGGCGTCACCTGCGGCGCCGGCATGCCCTACAAGCTGGCCGAGCTCGCCGCGCACTACGGCATCTACTATTACCCGATCATCTCCTCCGGCCGCGCCTTCCGCGCGCTGTGGAAGCGCGCCTACCACAAGTACGCCGATCTGCTCGGCGGGGTGGTCTACGAGGACCCCTGGCTGGCCGGCGGACACAATGGACTCTCCAATTCGGAAGATCCCAAGAAGCCCGAAGAGCCGTATCAGCGGGTTGCCGCTCTGCGCACCGTCATGAACGAGTGCGGCCTCCAGAATACGCCGATCATCATGGCCGGCGGTGTCTGGTGGCTCTCGGAGTGGGAGCACTGGCTCGACAATCCTGAAATCGGCCCGATCGCGTTTCAATTCGGGACGCGTCCGCTGCTCACCAAGGAAAGCCCGATCTCCAACGAGTGGAAGCGCCGGCTCGGAACGCTGCAGCCGGGCGACGTGCATCTGCATCGCTTCAGTCCGACGGGTTTTTACTCGTCAGCCGTCCACAACGGGTTCCTCTCCGAGCTCGAGCATCGCAGCGAACGGCAAATCCCGTTTACGGCCGAACCCATGGGCGCCCACGACACGGCGCTCAACATCGGACTGCGCAAGAAGGCCGTGTACGTCACTGGCCCCGACAAGATGCGCGCACAGGCGTGGATCGATCACGGCTTCACCGAAACGATGAAGACGCCGGACTCGACGCTGATCTTCGTGACCCCCGACAAGGCTGAGGAAATCCGTGCCGACCAGATCGCCTGCATGGGATGCTTATCGGCCTGCTCGTTTTCTAACTGGTCGCAGAACGACGAGGGTACGACGGGACGGAAGGCTGATCCGCGCAGCTTCTGCATTCAGAAGACACTGCAGAACATCGCTCACGACGGCACGGTGGAATCGGAGCTCATGTTCGCAGGCCACAACGCGTACCGTTTCGCGCAAGACCCTTGGTACAACGACGGCTTTGTTCCCACGGTGAAGCAGCTGGTCGAGCGCATCGCGACCGGCTGGTAACCGCGCTAGGCCTTCAGCACGTTCTTGATCTTGGCGTACTCATGCTCGAGCACGCCGTAGATCACCGTGCTCCACCACTTCCCCCGACCGAAGTGTACATCGCGCAAGAGTCCTTCCCGCGCCATGCCGGTCTTCTGCATGACGCGGATCGAGCCCTTGTTCTCAGGGCTGCACTGACCGCTGAGGCGATGCAGCTTCAGTTGCGAAAATGCGGCCTCGAGGATCGCCGCGGTGACTTCGGTGCCATAGCCCTGCTTCCAGAACCGGGGCGCGATGCCGAAGCCGAGCTCACCCTGCCGCTCGGCGGCATTGGTGATCTTGAGCACCGCTTCGCCGATGATCTCGCCGGTGGTCTTGCTGGTCACCGCCAGGAAATACGCGAGGCGAGGCGTCGTGGCCTGCTCGTTCACGACCCATTTGATCAGCGTGTCTATTTGTTGCGCCGACGGTGGCTCACTGCGCTGATGTTGCCAATACGCCGGATCGCTTACGTACTGAAAAACCGCCGGCGTATCGGCGACCGTATAGTCCCGGATGTGCAGGCGACGCGTGACGATCGGCAGGTTGAGGGCGGGAACGGAGGCGGCCATGTGCGACGGAATCGTAGCACGAATCTGCCTGCGATCTAGCGCGCGAGAACTCTCTTGGCGTCCAACGCGCCGCGCGTCTCGTTAACGATGCGGAAGTCGAAATCGCGGGCGGTACTCTTAAAGACGTCGTAGTGAAGGACCTGGTCGACTTCGTTGGCAGGCGTAAACGTGAGAATTCTGGGCTTGAGATCGTAAAGCTCTGCGGGCTTCACGTCCGCGGACGCCGCTATGATCACTTCGTCGCCCACCTGGCAGGTGCGCGCCGCCGCGCCGTTAAGGATACAGCAACGCGACCCAGGCTCGCCGTAGATGACATACGTCGTGATCCGTGCACCGGAGTTCTTGTTCCAGATCTCCACGAACTCGCAGGGGTACAAGCCTGCAAGGGCGCCATGCTCGGGATCCAGGGTAATAGAGCCGTGATAGTGCAAGTCGGCGCCGGTAACCCGGAGACCGTGGAGTTTGGCGCGGATGACTTTGATCATCGAGGCTCGCTACGAACGGTGCAAAAGTAAATCGGTGCTCGGGCGGTTCTATCCCGGGGAACGATGCGGAGGACCGCTTGCTTCAGCATAGCTGCCCCCGTAAAGTCGAATGCCGGGCGGAACATTCGATGAACATCCCAGGCTTGTCCGACTTACTCGGTTCGACTTCCACGAGCGGCACCGAAATCAACCTCGGGTCCGATCCGCAGGCTGTTCGCTCCAATGTGCGCCCGCCGCCGCAGGTGGTCACGGCGGCAGTGACCCGTGGCGTCTGCCGCTGGCTTGGCGACATGGGCTTTTCAACCCTGGTCGAGTTCAAGCTCGGCAACGGCCGGCGCGCGGATGTGGTCGGACTCAATGAAGCCGGCACGATCCTCATGGTCGAAGTCAAGAGCACGCCGGAAGATTTTCGCGGCGACGCCAAGTGGCTCGAGTACGTGCCTTACTGCGATGCCTTTTCCTTCGCGGTGCCGCCGCACTTTCCCTGGCAGATCCTTCCCAACGATGTCGGCGTGGTGATGGCCGACGCACATTCCGCGGCCATCATGCGGCCGGCGCCGCAACATCCGCTGCATGCGTCGCGGCGCAAGGCTCTCACATTGAGATTTGCGCTTGCCGCCGGGCAGCGGCTGTCGAGCGTCGTGGATCCGAGGGTTTAGGTTTTTGCACCACCGCCCGTTTAATCGGGCGCGCGCCGACATCCGACGCGAAGCCGCGTATTTCTTGTCACCCGCAATAAAGGCCGATAATGCGATGCCGATCGTCGAGCTCGACGTTAAGCCGTGCCGGGCTGTGTTCTTTGGTCACGATCGCCCGCGGCGGCAGGATGCGATATGGCGGCGTGAGGTTTTCTTCGCGCAGGAACTGACCGGCGGCCGGGGGATCCGTGCCGCGATTGACGAAGGTCATGCCGAGCGCGGGCACGAGCACATGGCCACGGCATTGCACGAGCATCTCCGGAACAACAGGCTGGCGGATCACAGCAGGAGGCGTCTGCGGAACGAGGCCAAGGTTTTCCTTGAAATACGGATAGCCGCGGTTGGGCCCCTGGGCGCACGCCGAGAGCAGAACGGCCCCGAGCGCGGCAATGGCGATGCGATGTCCGCTGTTCATCATCCCCCCACGTAATCCAAGTCCACTCTATAAGCCCGTGCGGGCTCCTTTGAGTGCGGTGATGGTCGCGGTCGTCGAAACCGATGGCACAAGTTCCGCCAGCACCACGCGCCCGCCGTAGCTTTCGACGAAATCGCCACCGACCACCGCCGCGCGAGTATAGTCCGCGCCTTTGACGAGCACATCAGGCCGCAGGGCTTCGATCAAGGCAAGGGGTGTGTCCTCGCCGAAGATTGTCACGAGGTCGGCCGAGGCGAGCGATGCCATGACCGCGGCGCGCGCCGCCTCGGCCTGCACCGGCCGGCCTTCTCCTTTGAGGCGTTTCACAGAGGCATCGCTGTTGAGCGCGACGACAAGGCGGTCACAGCATGCGCGCGCCTGACGCAACAGCGAGACATGCCCCGGATGGAGAAGATCGAAGCAGCCGTTGGTGAATCCGACCTTGAGACCGGCGCGCCGCCAAGCGGCGATGCGCATGATGGCTTCGGCGCGGTCGACCACTTTCTGATCGACGCTGGCGTGGCCAGCTTGGCGCAACGCGGCGGTGATGTCCTGCACGCTCGCAACGGCCGTACCGTGACGGCCGACCACAACACCGGCGGCCACATTGGCAAGGCGCATGGCCATCGGCAGCGGCGCATTGCACGCAAGGCCGAGCGTCAGCGTCGCAGCAACCGTATCGCCGGCCCCGGTGACGTCGGCGATTTCGCGGGTTTCGGCCGGCTGGTGATGGACCGCGCCATCCGCGGTCACGAGCGTCATGCCTTCCCCGGACCGGGTCACGAGCACAGCGCCGACGCCGACATCGCGCGCCAAACCGCGGGCGGCGGTGACAAGGTTCTCGGTGGTATCGACGGGAAGTCCCGTCGCCTCGGCGAGTTCCGACCGGTTCGGCGTGAGCACCGTGGCCCCGGTATAGCGCGCGTAGTCGGCGCCCTTCGGATCGACAATCACCGGCTTGCGCTGCGCTTTGGCGGCGGTGATGACGGCTTGAGCAATATCGCCGGAAAGGACGCCCTTGCCGTAGTCGGAAAGGATCACCGCCTCGGCGCGCAGAAGCTCGGAGTTCACCGCGCGCATCACGTCGGCCGCGTCTGCGGCGGCCAAAGGATGCCGGGTTTCGCGGTCGGCGCGCAGAAGGTGATGCCCGTCGAGGCTGAAAAACCGGTTCTTGATGGTGGTCTCCCGTTGGCGGGAGACGCGCAAATACGGCTCGACCGGCAAGCGGGCGAGCAGGTTACTCACCTCCTGGCCGGCGCGGTCGTCGCCGATGGCCGCAACGAAAGCGCATGACGCACCGAGCGCCGCGAGGTTGCGCACCACGTTGCCGGCACCGCCCAGTTCACTGGTCTCGCGGGTAATACGCACCACCGGCACGGGGGCTTCGGGTGAGATGCGCTTTACTTCGCCGTAGATCGACCGGTCCACCATCACGTCGCCGACGCACAGCACCCGCCGGCCCTGAAACTTGCCGAGCACGGCCGTCAGGGCCGAGAGATCGTCGAGAGCGGGATCGGAAGCCGTTGTCATGGATTCGATTCTTAACCGGGGATCAAAAAGAGGCTTCCCAGCCTATCGCGGAGGACCACGCCTATGATAATGGACGCCCCGATGGGAGACGATGGCGCTGCCGGACGCGCACGCGGCGGCGGCGACGCTTAAAATAATATTTGTTAATCTTTTCCAAATGGTTACCGTTCATCATCGGTCTGAACGGTCTTTAGACTTGAGCCAGCTGGCCGGCTTTGGACGACTGTGTCCTGGGCGCGCCGGTTGGTAGAAATCTCGCAAAGGTTGTATACCCCGAAAGATGGCGAACCAGGGCGCACGCGGTTATCAGGAAACGCTTCTTGCCGATACGCTCGACCGGATTAGGCGCAATCCGGAAGGGCGCAAGGTGGTGCACCTGCGGCTGTCGCAGCTGATGCCGCCGAACCGCACGCCGGTGCGAATCAAGATTGTCACCCGCATGTTCCGTACCCTCGAGAGCGGGCGCCAGGTTCAGATTTTCAGCCTGACGAACGACGACCTCGCGATGATCGTCGGCGCCGGCGCGCAGCGCGACGTCAACAACATCATCCATCGCATCCGCAAACTCTTCGAAGGTGATCCGCTGACGCTCGACGACGAGAGCGGCAACGACCGTTTCGCCGTCTGGTACGACCTTTCCCTGGACGCAGCCATGGCGATTCAGGTCGCCCACCAGTTGCGCCAGGAAGCACAAAATGCGCCGCCAAAGACCGTCGCACAGCAATTGCCGACGATCACGCCCGCTGCGCTCGATGAACTCCATAAGAAGCTCGCCTTTCTGAATATCGTCCCCTTCGTGCGCGATCAGGTCGCGCTTCGGATCGACACTCAGACCAACGATGCAGCAATCGAGTTCTACGAGTTCTTCCTGTCCGTCGGCGATATCCAGCGCAGCATCGCCCCCAACTGGAATCTTTTCGGCGACCGCGCGCTGTTCCAGGACCTTTCGCGCACGATGGACCTGCGCATGCTCGAGATCGTGCTGCGTGCGCCCCAGGCGCGCGGCGCGCCCGCCATCAGCCTCAATCTCAATCTCGAGACCATCTTCACGCCTGCCTTCCAGAATTTCCTCGAGCGCGTCGAACAACCGATGAAGGTCATCGTCGAGATTCAGGCGATCGACCTCGTCACCAATTACAGCATGTACCTCGATGCGCAAGGCGCGCTCGCGGGGATGGGACATGCGATCCTTATCGACGGTTTGTCGACTTCTGCGCTGTCCATGATCGATGTTGCGCAGATGAAGCCGGACTACGCCAAAATCATCTGGGCGCCCGAGCTGCTGGATATGATGGACCCGGCCACCAGCCAGAGCGCTGCTTTCATCGTGCAGAACATCGGAGCGGAAAAGGTCATCCTCTCGCGCTGCGATTCCGCCAGCGCCCTGACGTGGGGAATCAAGACCGGCATCCGGGTCTTCCAGGGTCACTTCCTGGACGCCTATCGCAAGAAAGCCGCTGTACGGCGGCGGGCGTAGGAGGCGGACATGGAAGCACAAGCCACCGGCACTGCCACCAATCCGCTCGGCCCGAGCCACGAAGCGCGGTTCCTGGACGATCTCAAGTCGCTTGATCCGGGGGCGCGCAATAAGGGCGTCATCCGCCTACACCTGTCGCGCCTCGCGCCGGAGCATCGCGATAAGGAAAATCTGCGCAACGCCGAAACGGTGTTCGACGATCTGACGCGCACGCGCTCGGCGTGGCTGTACCGCCTGCGCAATTCAGACCTGATGGTGGTCTTCGAAAAAAGCGAGACCGACGCGGCAGAGCGCGCCGTGATGAAGCTCCTGAAGCTATGGGAGCGAGATCCGCTCATGCAGAAATTCAAGAGCGATCCGCGCAAGAACCGGATCTCCAGCTGGTTCGAGATGCAGGCCGATTACGACAAGCTTCTCACCTTCGCGATGCGACAGGCGAGCACGACGGAGAAATCCGCCCGCAAATCGTTACCTGAGCTGGTCGCCGCGCGAGAACTGATCCGCAACAGTCCGGAACGCGGCACGCCGCTGACACCGACCGAGCTGGGACGCGCCGAAGACGCGCTGGCGCGCGTCGATCTGTCGAGCTTCACCCGCCGACAGCCGGTCGTGGCCTTCGTCGAAGAGGGCAAGCCGGAGATCGTCTTTACGGAAGTGTTCGTTTCGATCGCGGACCTGCGCGAAACCTTGATGCCGCGCACCGACCTCACCATCAATCCGTGGCTGTTTCAGCGGTTCACCCAGACCCTCGATCGGCGCGTCATGGCGCAGATCGCCCGGCGCGAGGACCGCACCCTGGTTCGCGACGGATTCAGCATCAACGTGAACGTATCTACGGTGCTGTCCGAGGAATTTCTGTCTTTCGACGACGATTTCGCGCCGTCGACGCAGGATGTCGTCTTGGAAATGCGGCTTGAGGACGTGTTCGCCGATCCGGGCAGCTTCGCCTTTGCACGCGACTTTGTGAACGAGCGCGGCTATCGAATCTGCATCGATGGGCTCACGCTCGCCACCTTCCCGTTTGCCGACCCGAACCGGCTGGGCGTCGCCTATGCCAAGCTCGGCTGGGCGCAGGAAATGGCGGGATACGTCGGGACGGATGCGGGAAAAGCGCTGAAAGAGATGATCCGGGAGCGCAAAAAAGGCCGCACTATCCTGGCCCGCTGCGATTCGGAAGCGTCGGTCAAGGTCGGCCAGCAGCTGGGGATTACCTTGTTCCAGGGCCGCTATATCGACGCGCTGGCGAGGGGACGGTAGCTCTCGTTGACCAACGCCTTGTTGCCCGGACACGACGTTTGCGGCTTAATGCCCCGCGCGCAAGATTGCCTTACTTCAGGCGCACTTCGTGGCAACGATCGGCCTCACGGAGGAAAAGCATGACAAGGAACCTTTCCCGGCGGAGCGCAGGCCTGCTGATGATGTCGGCCGCGGGCATGACCGCCACCGGCATGGCGAAGGCCGATGACGTGGTCGATGCGCGTCATGTTCTCGACGAAGCCGCCATCACTGTCCAACGCGTTCGCGACGAACTCAAGGATTCGAGCGACATGGACGACCTTTTGCAGCAGAGCAAAGGGGTCCTCATCGTACCGTCCTACTACAAGGCGTCGTTCATCCTCGGAGGGGCCTACGGCGACGGGGTGCTGCTCGTGCGCCTGCCCGACGGCGATTTCGGCGACCCGGCTTTTTACCGTATGACGGCGGGGTCCATCGGCCTTCAACTGGGCATGAATTCGGCCGCGATCGTCTTCATGATTCTCACGGAGAAGGGCTTGAGCGCCGTGATCAATGATGAATTCAAGATCGGCGCCAACGTCGGCATGACGCTCGGCACGCTGGGCGTCGGCGCGGAAGCCGCGACCACGACCCATGTGGGCAAAGACATCGTCGCCTATTCGACCAGTAAGGGTCTGTTCGCCGGTGGCGCGTTCGAGGGCGCGGTGGTCAAGCCGCGGCGCGATTGGAACGCCGCGGTGTATGGCGTGGGCAACGACAATCCGGCGGCGATCGTGCAGCGCGATCAACTTGGTGCGTCAACCCACCTCAAGGACATTCTGTCGAAGAGTTTCCACCCGGCCCAAGCGGCGCCGAACTAGAGCTTCATTCCGCTTACGAGGCAGGTGCTTCGAAGGTCGTGGCGCCCTTCTCCACTTCGGTGGCGCCGTCGCGCGTGACCTGCATGATCGCGAAACCGCGTTGCGAAAGGCCGTTGGGTAAGAACCTGAAAATCCCGTCGACGCCGGCGAAACCCGAAGGATTCGTGATGGCCTCGGCCGAGAAGGGCTGGGGATGTTCGCTGCGCGCAAGGACGGCGGCGAGCGCGACCGCATCGTAACCATGACTGGCGATGCTTGGCGCCGCACGGCCGAACAGCTCGCGGTAGCGGGTGAAGAACTGGCGGTTCGAATCCTGCGGCGGAGCCGGGTAGACGCCGCCGACCATCACCGGCTCACGGCCGAGGTTCGGCGTATTCCACAGCATCGTGCCAAGCAACTGCACACGGCCGGGATCGATGTCGTAAAACGGAAGCAACGTAGCAGCCTGGGTGAGGCGCGTTCCCTGATCGGGCAGGAGCACCGCCTCGAAGTCGACCTCGCCGATGGTCTCTAGGCGGTTCAGCCGCTCGAGCGCGAGCTGGGAGATCTCGTCTTCCTTGCCCGCGAGCTCCGCCTTCTGTGCTTCGAGCGCTTCCTTGCGCCTGTCGTAGGCCGCGAGCTGGCGCACGACGTCGTTCAAATTTGAACCTTCGGAATCATAGAACGAGACATGCGTCACTTCGCCGCCGCCGGTGGGGACATAACGATTGAACGCTTCGACCACCGCGCGCCCGTAATCGGACTCCGGGGCGAGCACGGCGAACCGCGACAGTCCTTGGCCCCGCGCATAGGCGACGATCTGGCGCACCTGCTCCTGCACCAAAAAGCCGAGCACGTAAACGCGCCGGCCGGCGATGGCGGGATCGGTGGAGAAGGCGACAATGTTCACACCGGCGGCATCGGCGGCGGGCGCGACCGCGCGCGCCTCGGCCGAGAACAGCGGACCGAGCAGCAGCTGGGCGCCATGAGACAAGGCGCGTTCGGCGGCTTGGGTCGCGCCTTCCGGAGTACCGCCCGTGTCGTAGGCTTGCAGGACGAAGCGCTCGTCCGCGACATCGAACAAAGCCATCTCGGCGGCGTTCAACAGCGCCTGGCCGACGGCGGCCGACGGCCCGGTCAGAGGCACCAGAAGACCGACGCGGACAAGACCACTGGCATCGGGGACCGGGCGCTGCGGCATCGGCCCCGTCGTCAGCGGCGCGACCGGACGCGCTTCGCCGGAAAGACCCGGTATCAACTGGTTTGGCGCCAAGACGCCGCGCCGGTCGGCGGGCCCGGAGAGAGTGGACGTCGGCGCGCCTGAAGCCCTGGCCGCGACCGCCGGAGTCTGCGAGGGTGTCGGGGCGCCGCCGGCACAGCCCGCCAGGAAGCCGGCGACGACGGCGGCGCAAAGGAAATTCAGCCCACGCAGCTTCAATGGCACGAGACGAGTCCTCACATCCGGGTATCGAGCCTGACCCAAGTAAACCAGGGGTCGCATTGAATCCAGGCCTTTATGTGGTGGCGACGCCCATCGGCAATCTCAACGACATAACGATGCGCGCGTTGACTGTGTTGCGCGGCGTGGATGTGATTGCCTGTGAAGATACAAGAGTGACCGGCACATTGTTGCACCGCTTCGGCATCGCGACGCCGATGACGCCCTATCACGATCACAACGCCGCAGAAGCGCGCCCACGGCTGCTCGCCCGCCTTACCGCCGGAGGGCGCGCCGCGCTTGTGAGCGACGCCGGCACGCCGCTGATCTCCGACCCCGGTTATAAGCTCGTGCGCGCCTGTGCCGAGGCCGGTGTGCCCGTCTTCCCGGTGCCGGGAGCATCGGCGATGCTCGCCGCATTGGTGGTCGCGGCGCTACCAACCGATCGTGTCATGTTCGCCGGCTTTCTTCCGCAAAAGACCGCCGCGCGCCGCGCCAGCCTGATGGAGCTCAAAGCTCTGAAGGCCACATTGGTGTTCTATGAATCGGCGCAGCGGCTTCAGGAAACGCTCACCGACTTGCACGGCGTCCTCGGGCCCCGTCCGGCCGCGGTCTGCCGCGAGTTGACCAAGCTTTACGAAGAAGTCCGCCGCGGGACGCTCGCCGAGCTCAGCGCCGCGTATGATGCGGGCGGAGCACCCAAGGGAGAGATCGTGATCGTGGTCGGCGGCGCGGCCGACGCGGCCGCCACGGCTGAGGAAATCGACGCCGCGCTGCGCCGCGCTCTGGCCACGATGACCGTGCGCGACGCCGCCGACGCGATTGCCGAAGCCTTCGGCGAACCGCGACGGCGCGTCTACCAGCGCGCCCTGGAGCTCGGCAAAGATGGCGCGGCCTGAACGGCGCGCGGCAGCCGAGCGCCGCGGCCGCTTTGCCGAGGCGTTATGCGTGCTTAGCCTGCGGCTTCGCGGCTGGCGCATCCTCGAACGCCGGCTGGCCGGCAAACGTGGGCTCGGCGTCGGGGAGATCGACATTGTCGCCCGCCGGGGACGTACCATAGCTTTCATCGAGGTCAAGGCGCGCACGACCCAGACGGCGGCGCTCGAGGCGGTCACCGAGATGCAGCGTGCGCGTATCGCGCGCGCTGCGGAAATCTTCATCGCGCGATTTCAAGAGCAGGATTGCGACTTTCGATTCGACGTCATGACCTTGAGCGGCTTGCTGCCGGTCCACATCGCAGACGCATGGCGGCCCTAGCATCACGGTGCGAAACCCGATTGGAAGAACGGCGCGAATCGCGTTAGTTAATTCCGATCCGGTTTTCAGAATGGCAAGCACAGCAACCATCACGGCGGCGCTCGAGCACGTCTCATCCCAAGCGGACGAGGCCATCGATATTGCCGACGTTGCCCTGGTGCTCGCCTCGTTCGATCACCCGGCGACCGATCTCAAGATTTACCGCGACCACCTGCGGGAGCTGGCGGATGCGGTCGGCACAGCGGTGCGCGAGTCCGGTTTCGACGCCGACAATCCCGGGCCCGAAGAGATGGCGGAAATCCTATCAAAGGTCATCGCCAAGGACTTTCACTACACCGGCGACGAAGACAGTTATAACGACCTCGACAATGCCAATCTGATGCGCGTAATCGAGCGCCGGCGCGGCCTGCCGGTGGCGCTCGGGATTCTTTATCTCTATGCGGCCCGTGCGCAGGGCTGGGCCGCCGCCGGCCTCAATTTCCCGGGCCATTTCCTCGTGCGCCTGGAAAGCAGGGACGGACGGCGCGTGATCATCGATCCGTTTTATGACGGCCGCATCATGGAAAGCCGTTCCCTGCGGGAGCTGCTGAAGCTTGTGCGCGGCACCGCCACAGAGCTCGATTCCAGCCACTATCGGCCCGTCACCAACCGCGACGTCCTCATCCGTCTCCAGAACAACGTGAAGACCCGGCGCATGGAGCTGAACGAGATCCCCGGAGCCCTGGAAGCCGTCGCGGCCATGCAGATCCTGGACCCGGACAATGCCTCGCTGTGGCGGGAAGCCGGCGTCATGCATATGCGCCTCGGCCACCTCAAACATGCCGTGGAGGCATTCGAGGGCTTCGTCGCGCGCACCCCGGAGGGCGCCGACCGGCGCAAGATCGCGCAAGTTATTGAAGAACTGCGCGAGCGCTTGCATTAAAAGGGACGTCTCACCGCCTCAAGAGGGGATATGACGCTCCAGGTCGCCATCCAGATGGACCCGATCGAGTCCATCAATATCAACGCCGACTCGACGTTTGTTCTGGCGCTCGAAGCCCAGAGGCGGGGGCACAGGCTGTTTCACTATCTGCCGCGCAAATTATCGTTCCGTGAAGGCCGCGTGATCGCACGGGCGCGCGCACTTTCCGTCCGGCGCGAGGTGGGACGCCACTATGAGCTTGGTCCCGAGCAGGAGCTGGATCTGCGCACCATGGACGTGGTGCTGATGCGCCAGGACCCTCCTTTCGACATGGCGTATATCACCGCCACGCATGTGCTGGAGCACATTCATCCGAAGACGCTGGTGGTGAACGATCCCGTTCACGTCCGCAATGCCCCGGAGAAGCTCTTTGTCACCCATTTCGACGGCGTCATGCCGCCGACTCTCATCTCAGCGGACGTGGAAGAGATCCGTGCGTTCCGCCGAGATCACGAGGACATCATCATCAAACCGTTGTACGGCAACGGGGGCGCGGGCGTATTCCACATCCGTCCCGACGACGAGAACATGGGCGCCCTGCTGGAAATGTTCACCACCACGTGGCGCGAACCTGTGATCGTGCAGCGCTACGTGCCCGAAGTCCGCAAGGGCGATAAGCGCATCATCCTGGTCGACGGCAAGGCCGTGGGCGCAATCAACCGCGTGCCGGCCGAAGGCGAGGCGCGCTCCAACATGCATGTCGGGGGGCGCCCGGAAAAAACCGAGCTGTCCAAGCGTGAACAGGAGATCTGCGACATCATTGGCCCCGCGTTGCGGGAGCGCGGCCTGATTTTCGTCGGCATCGACGTCATCGGCAACTACCTGACCGAGATCAACGTCACCTCTCCGACGGGGATTCAGGAAATCAACCGCTTCAACGGGTGCGCGCTTGAAGCGGACGTGTGGGACGCAATCGAGCGCCGGCTGTAGATGGAAGAGCTCGCCAAACTCGACCCGAATCAAATCGAACGGCATGTGCTGAACACCGTCGACACCTTGCTCGCGGTCATTACGACCTATGGCCTGCGTGTCATCGGCGCGATCATCATCCTGATCGTCGGATGGACAATCGCAAATCTCGTTCACAAGGCGATCCATCGGGCCGGCCTGCGGGCGCGGCGCGTCGACCAGACGATTACGACTTTTGCCGCTTCCGGGGCCAAGTACCTGATCGTTGCCTTCACGATCATCTCGGTGCTCGGAAGCTTCGGCGTACAAACGACAAGCTTCGTCGCCGTCCTAGGCGCGGCGGGCCTTGCCATCGGCCTTGCGCTGCAAGGCACGCTCAGTCACGTCGCATCGGGATTGCTGCTGGTTTTCTTCAGGCCGTTCCGTGTCGGCGACGCCATCGAAGCGGGCGGCGTCAACGGCATCGTTCGTTCCATCACCCTGTTCGTGACCGAGATCGACACCGCCGACAATATCCACGTCGTCGTCCCCAACGGCTTGATCTGGAGCGGGACGATGAAGAATTACACCCGCAACCGGACACGGCGCCTCGATCTGAAATTTCTGCTGTCCTATGTGGACGACGCGACCCAGGCGCTCAAACTCGTGCACGAGATCGTCGCGCGGGACGAGCGGGTTCTGGAAGACCCTCCGCCCCAAGTCGGGCTTCAGACCTTCGCCGACGTTGGAATTACCGTCGTGGCCCAGGTTTGGGTCGCCCATGCCCACTTCCAGGCGGTCCAGTTCGACCTGAACCGCGCGGTCAAAGAGGCTTTCGATAAACGCAACATCACAATGTCCTTCGCCCAGCGCAAGGCGCTGATGGCCGCGCCGGCGGCGCCGGTGCCGACACCGTCCCAGCCCTCGTAGGCGGACGTTCTAACCTTTCAATTTCACGGCTATAGTCGCGGCGGGAGCGGGCATGGTCGCACATATCAACACGGTCGCCTTTTCAGGCATCGATGTTCTGCCCATCGAAGTGCAGGTGGCGATCTCGGGCGGACTGCCCGCGTTCGCGATCGTCGGGCTGCCGGACAAAGCCGTCGCCGAGTCCCGCGAACGGGTGCGCGCCGCGCTCGGAGCGATAGGTCTCGCCCTTCCGGCCAAACGCATCACCGTCAACCTCGCTCCCGCCGACGTGCAGAAAGAAGGGAGCCACTTCGATCTGCCGATCGCACTTGGCGTATTGACCGCGATGGGTGTGATCGGGGTCGAAGAGATCGGCACCTACACGGCGCTGGGCGAACTCGGACTCGATGGCTCTATCGCCGCCGTCGCAGGAGTCCTGCCCGCGGCGATCGGCGCCAATGCCGCGGGCCGCGGGCTGATCTGTCCGGGCGCGCAGGGCGGCGAGGCCGCATGGGCAGGAGGCGCTGATGTCATCGCGCCGCGCTCGCTTCTCGAGCTGATCAATCATTTCAAAGGGGTCTCGGTGATCACGCCCGCGACGCCGGCGGCTCCCGCGGGCGAAACGCGTTTTCTCGACCTGAGAGACATCAAAGGTCAGGAGACGGCCAAGCGTGCGTTGGAGATTGCCGCCGCGGGCGGCCATAATCTCCTGATGGTCGGACCACCGGGCGCGGGAAAGTCGCTGCTCGCCAGCCGGCTGCCGGGCCTCCTGCCGCCGCTCTCCGGCGCGGAAGCCCTCGAAGTCAGCATGATTCATTCGGTCGCGGGCCAACTGGAAGGCGGCGCCATTCTGCGTCAGCGGCCGTTCCGCGACCCTCATCACTCCGCATCGACCCCGGCCCTGGTAGGGGGAGGGCTGAAGGCACGGCCCGGTGAGATTTCCCTGGCCCATCGCGGCGTACTGTTCCTCGACGAACTTCCCGAATTCTCGCGCCAGAGCCTGGAGGCTCTGCGTCAGCCGCTCGAGACCGGGCGGGTGATGGTGGCGCGGGCGAATTCCCATGTCAGCTATCCGGCGCGCTTTCAGCTGGTGGCGGCGATGAACCCGTGCCGATGCGGTCATCTCGATGACCCCGCGCTGGCGTGCGGCAAGGCGCCGAGGTGTGCGCTCGAGTATCAAGGTAAGATTTCCGGGCCCATGTTCGACCGCATCGATCTTCACGTCGATGTGCCCGCCGTCGACCCGCTCGATCTCTCGGCGCCTTCCGTCGCCGAACGCAGCGAGGCCGTCGCCGGCCGCGTGGCGGCGGCGCGCAGCCGCCAGCACCTGCGGTATGGGAACGGCGGCCCTGCCTGCAATGCGGAGGCCGATGGGGAAATTCTCGAAACGGTGGCTGCTCCGGATGCGGACGGCCGCACACTCCTGACGCAAGCGGCCGAGAAAATGAAACTCTCGGCCCGCGGCTACCACCGGATCCTGCGCGTCGCGCGGACCATCGCCGACCTCGAGGGCGCTGAGAGTGTCGCGCGGCGTCACGTCGCGGAAGCGCTCTCATATCGGCGCGTTCTGCCGGGCCGGTCCGTATTGGTGGAGTAGTCCGGCGCATACACCTGGTCAGCGCCACTCGGGCCTGCGTGCATGGCACCAACCGCACGTAACGCGCGGGTTTGCGGCGAAGATGCCTTACTCCGAACAGAAACTAGTCCCAGGCCGCTCTCGTTGAGTTGCCGTTCACGTCGATTAGGACGGACGATGGAGGCATTTATGACGAAACGTCTTGTTGCAGCTACTCTCATTCTCGCGGCGCTTTCCGCCTGCGGTTACAGCCGCGGCGAACGCGCTCTGTCGGGCGCCGGGATCGGCGCGGCCGGCGGTGCGGCGATCGGCGCCATCACCGGCGGCGATCCGGTGACCGGTGCGGTCATCGGCGGCGCGGCTGGTGCGGCTACCGGCGCGCTTACGGATCCGGATGACATCAACCTGGATCGCGACTAGTTGCGATAGGCGCCCGTTCTCGGCTCCCGCGATCCAACGCGCGGCGATGTCCAAAGAAGGAACGGCGCATCCCACCCCGGTGCTGGTTCCATAAATAGGAACCACGCCGGCGGCGGCGAACCAAACTCTCCACACGCGGGCCGCAAGGTCCGCGTTTTTTTATCTGGAGAACTCTACTTCGAAAGCATCGGGCCGAGCGACCGACCGCCGAGAACGTGAATATGGAAGTGCGGGACTTCCTGGCCGCCTTCGAGTCCGGTATTTGCGATCAGGCGGTATCCGGGCGCGTCGATACCTTTCATGGCCGCGACCTTCCGCACCGCCCGCATGAATCCTGCGATTTCCGCGTCCGCCGCTTTGTCGGCGAAGTCGGTCGCGGATACATACTTTCCCTTGGGGATGACCAGCGTATGTACCGGCGCCTTTGGATTGATGTCTTCAAAGGCGAGCGCATGCTCGTCCTCATAGACTTTTTTGCAAGGAATCTCGCCGCGCAGGATGCGGGCAAAGACGTTGTTGTCGTCGTACATGGGGTCTTAGCCTTTCTTGCGATGTTCCTTGATCGCCGGACCTGACGCGCCGAAGCGGCGCTCCATCTCGGTCCACACTTCGGCCGGCGCGAGTCCTTTCGACGACCAAAGCACAAGCAAATGATAAAGCAGGTCGGCGCTTTCCCGCGCCAGCCGCTCATTGCTCTGCGCAACCGCGGCAACAGTCACCTCGACCGCTTCCTCGCCCACCTTCTGCGCAATCTTGTGAGCGCCTTTGGCAAAAAGCCGTGCGGTATACGAGGCGCCGGGATCTGCGGTCTTGCGCCGCGCGATCTCATCCAAAAGTTCGAGGAGGATCCGTTCGTCTTTCGACATCGCAACTTAACCTGTGTTGAAATTGCTCGCAGTCTCGCGCGAGGGCGTTCCACGTCATCGCGGTAATTTAGGCTCGGTCGCAGGCCAATTGACGGATCCGGTGTTACGGGGTTGCGCCGTTGCAGTTGCGTGTACGCACAGGTTCGTCCCTTTACTCGCGCATGAACAGGTTTTAATCGCCGGTCGGAACTACTCTAACCCATCGATTTTGTGAAAGTTCTCCTTCGGCGTCAAATTTTCGGCCACCGCAGATTGCGTCCCCCGAAACCACGGCTACCGCCCGCTGCTTGCGCCTCTACAAATTTCAATCCATCTTTGTACGGTGGCGAAGATGCTGATTTAACAAAGCGTCAGCCGCTGAAAAAGAAGGGGCAAAAGTCGAAAAGCGACCTTTGTTCAACATAAGCAGAATGGGTAATGGAGTTGACAGTCTTAACAATGAAAGCACGCGGCAGAGGGCGTCAGCCCGGCGCGCGCGGCGGCGGTCCTGACCCGATCGATATCCACGTCGGTAAGCGGATCAAGCTTCGGCGCACGCTGCTGCATATCAGCCAAGAGCAACTTGCCGGTGACATCGGCGTAACCTTCCAGCAGGTCCAGAAATACGAAAGCGGCCATAATCGCGTCAGCGCAAGCCGCCTTTTCGATATCTCCCGTGTCCTTAATTGTCCTATCGCCTACTTCTTCGAAGACATTGGACCGGAGACGACGGGTGACCGCTCGACCCCTGCGGCCCGTAGCGCCGTCGAAGGCATTGCGGAAGAGGCCGTCGGCGGTCCGGACAGCGATCCGATGCAGCGCACGGAAACGCTTGAGCTGGTGAGGGCCTACTGGCGCCTGCACAACGCGGACCTTCGTAAGAACGTCCTCGAGTTGCTTGGCAATATCTCGAAGCGCGAATAGCGCGTTTCGTTCGAAGGAGCAGCCGGTGCCGCCGCAGGGGCGGCGCCGGTCTCCTCGCCGCCAACGTTTAGGCGTTCAAGCGATAGCCGCCGGGCTCCGTGATAAGGAGCCGGACTTCGGCCGGGTTTTCCTCGATCTTCTGACGCAAGCGATAGATATGCGTCTCGAGGGTATGGGTGGTGACGGCGGCATTATACCCCCACACTTCGCCCAGGAGCGTTTCGCGGGAAACGGTCTTGTTGCCGATCCGGTAGAGGTACTTGAGGATCGCGGTTTCTTTCTCGGTCAGCCTGATCTTTCTCTTGCCGTCGCCGATTCTGAGCATTTTGGCCGCCGGATGGAATTGGTACGGGCCGATCTTGAAGACGGCGTCATCGGACTGTTCATGCTGGCGGAGATGAGCGCGCACGCGTGCTAAGAGCACAGCGAGACGAAACGGCTTGGTGATGTAGTCGTTGGCGCCGGCATTCAGGCCGGTGACGGTGTCGTCCTCGGAATCCGAAGCCGTCAGCATGATGATGGGCGAGCGCACGCCTTGTTCGCGCAAAGTCCGGCATATGTCCCGCCCATCCATATCGGGAAGCCCGAGATCCAGGAGAATGATGTCGAACACGCTCGACGTCGCCTTCGCAATGCCGGACGCGCCATTCGCGGCCTCTTCCACGCGTGCGAAATCGCCTTGAGCCGCAAGCTGCTCCTTGAGGGAGGTGCGCAGGAGATCGTCGTCGTCGACGATGAGGATGCTTCGTGTGGATGACACGGGGGCTCCGCTGACAGGTCTTCGATCAGTCTAGGTCGCTTAAGGAGGGGTGTCCCTCCCGATGTGGCGCGTGTCCAGACATGCACAACCGGTTGTGATTACTGGGGCGGCGTGGCTGGACAAGCGAGGTAAGGCTATATATCCCCCATGACCATGAACGCCAGACCCGATGCGATTGCCCCCGTCCCGCTTCCCGATCTGGAGGCGGTGGACCGGGCGGTGGCGGAACTCCGCCGCGGTGGCGCGGTCGTGATTCTGGGGTGCGGCGTCAGAGGAACCGGCGCCGCCCTGGTCCGTGCGGCAGAAACGGTCGACATATGGCCTGCGCCTCATTTCACCGAAGCGGGCGTTGGCCAAGCCTCGCTGGTGATCACCGGCCGCCGTGCCGCCGTGCTGGGTTTGACGGCGCCTTCGGCTCAAGCCGTTCAGCTTGGATGCCAGGACCTTCAGCCTGCGCGCATCCGCACCCTGATCGATCCGGACGTCGAAGCCCCGGTGCCGCCGCCGGATGTCGGACCCGCGGTCGCGGTCGCCGCATCGGATGCGGGCCACGCCGGCGTACAGCTCGCAAAAATCGCGCGCCTTCTGCCGGCCGTCATCCTCGCCCCGTTAAGCGACAATCCCGATCTCTGGACACGCCGCCATGGGCGTCTCTCGGTCGGCGCGGCGGCGATCGCGCACTACGACCAGGATACGGCGAGCGACTTGCGGCCGATCAGCGAGGCGCGCGTGCCGCTGGCCGATTGCGAAGATACCCGCATCATTTCCTTCCGCCCGCGCGACGGCGGCGCCGAACATCTCGCGATCATCCTCGGCGCGCCGGATCCGTCAAAGCCGGTGCTCACGCGCCTGCACTCGGAATGCTTTACCGGGGATCTGCTGGCCTCCTTGCGCTGCGATTGCGGCGACCAGCTGCGCGGCGCCATATCCACCATCGCCAAGCAGGGGGCGGGGGTGTTGCTCTATCTCGCGCAAGAGGGCCGCGGCATAGGGCTCGTCAACAAACTGCGCGCCTATACGCTGCAGGACCACGGGTTCGACACTGTCGATGCCAACGAGCAGCTTGGTTTCGATGATGACGAGCGCGTCTATCTGCCGGCGGTGCGCATGCTGCGCGTGCTGGGCTTCACCAGTGTGCGCCTTTTGACCAACAATCCCGCCAAGGTCGGCGCGCTGGGCCGTCATGGGATCGAGGTCGTCGAGCGGGTCGCGCATGCCTTTCCGTCCAACGAACACAATTGGAACTATCTCCAGAGCAAAGCCAAGCGCTCGGGCCATCTCTTCTAGACGCCATGGATATCGTCGTAACACCTATCGCCACCGACGTGACGCGCGGAACGTTGCATTTCAAGGCGTTCGCGTTCCCGTGCGTGCTCGGGCGCACCGGCGTGCGAGTCGACAAGCATGAAGGCGACGGCGCAACCCCGGTGGGTCGCTACCCGCTGAGGCGCGTGCTGTACCGCTCCGACCGACTGATGCCGCCGGCGACGAAGCTGCCCATCGCACCGATCGCCAAGGACGACGGCTGGTGCGACGCGCCGGAGGATCCGAACTACAACAAGCCGGTCAAACTTCCGTATCCCGCGAGCGCCGAGAATATGTGGCGCGAGGACAGCCTATACGACGTGGTCGTCGTGCTCGGCCACAACGACGACCCGGTTCTGCCGGGGGTCGGAAGCGCGATCTTCATGCATGTCGCCGCGCCGGAAGGCACGCCGACTGCGGGCTGCGTAGCATTGGCGCGCGAGGACCTTCTGTCGGTCCTACGCGCGCTGAATGGCACCACTCATATCGAGATTCGCGAAAAAGCTTAGCCGCCGGAGCCAGGCGCCAAGAGATCGGCGATGCCCTCAATGCCGTCCAACATCAGCGAGCGCTCGAACGCCACATAGTGGAAGCGCTGCGAGGCATGACCGGCGTGGATGGCAAAGCCGACCGTGTACTTCTTATCCGGCACGATCTTCTTGTATCCCGGACCGGCATCGAGCGGCCGGCTCAAAGTGACCGTATAGACCCCCTTGGTCACGGTCGCGGTGGCCTTCACCACCGGCTTCTCGTTAGCGACGCGCTTTTCCAGAATGGTCCCGTCCACCGCGACGGCCGGCTTGCCCGGATTGATGCGCGCCTGCCAGTACTCGAGATAATTTCCGGCCGCGCGCATCTTGGCGAGTTCTTCGGGCGGCTTGATGACATCGCCGCCGCTCTTGGGAATGCGGGTCTCGGTCAGGTATTTCGTCGTACCTGCCACGCTCCAGCGCATGCTTTCGACATCGCTGTGGCACGTGAGCCAGCATCCGGCCTGCTTGGCTTCTTTCACGCCGCCGTCGTCCAGGATCATCGTCACCTTGGTCTCGAACTCCTTATCCATGGCGACGTTCGGCTGCTGGCCCGGCGTGAATTCGATGCGCACGAACAGCTCGCCCTTCTCGTGGGCGGCCTTGATCTTGGCCTTCACGAACGGCGGTTTACCTGGGATCGGCGCCGGTTCCTTGTCCTTTTCCGCGTCGACAAGGCTATCGCCGAGCGGACCTTCGTCGATGTCGCCATGACATCCCACGCAGGTCTTTTCCGGATAGCGGCGCTGGCCGCTATGGCGGCCGGGGGTGAACAGCCGGTCCCACGAAATCTGCGCCGGATAGAACAACGTGATGGTTTTCTCAGGCACTTTTGCCCAATCGACGGCACCGGCGCGCTCCGGCGCGAGCAGCGCCGCGCCCGCGACCATCGTCACTCCAAGAGCACGCATAATTCCTAATGACACCTCGTTTCTCCCTTGTCTATCGTCCCAGCCCAGAAGGGTGGGGGTACCATAAAACATGCAGCGGCCAGCAGAAAAATTTGGACCTGTGGCGATCGCCCTCCATTGGACCATAGCGCTCGCGCTGATCCTTTCGGTGCTGACCGGCCTCGGCTACGCCTATATCGATGATACCAGGACCAGCCGGACTTCGCTTGAACTCCATCAGTCCATTGGTTTCTTGATTTTCCTGCTGGCGCTGGCGCGGTTGTACTGGCGCATCACGCACACGCCGCCTCCGCCGCCGACCGGTTATACCCGGGCCCAACGGATGGCGGCGGCTGTTACACATGCGACTTTGTATCTGTTCATTATCGGCATGCCGATATCCGGCTACACCGGTCTTGCGGCGCGAGGGCGCGATATTCCGATCTTCGGCGCTTTCAATCTGCCGATCGTGACGCCCCTCAGCTTTGACCTCTCAAACAGCGCGACGACCCTGCATATTTATTCGCAATATGCCTTGTACGTATTGGTCGTGCTGCACGTCGCGGCGGCGCTCTGGCATCACTTCATTTTGAAGGATGACGTCATGCGCCGCATGCTGCCCGGCAAGACGGCGTTACAAAGCGATACGCGCTAGTAACTAAGGGTTCCGCGAACCGAAAAGCGCGGTGCCGACACGCACGTGCGTCGCGCCGAAGCGCACGGCGGTTTCGAAGTCGGCGCTCATGCCCATGCTGAGCTGGGCAAGTCCGTTACGGGCCGCGATCGCGCGCAAGAAGGCGAAATGAATCGCGGCCTGCTCTTCGACCGGCGGAATGCACATCAGGCCTGCGATCGGCAGCTTCCATTTTCCGCGACAGTCGGCGATGAATGCGTCCACCTCTCCGGGATCGACACCGGCTTTTTGCACTTCGCGTCCCGTGTTCACCTGAATGAAGCAAGCGGGTCGTCGGTTTTGACGGGCCATCTCTTTCGCCAAGGCTTCGGCGATTTTCGCACGATCCACGGTGTGAATGACGTCGAACAGCGCGACAGCATCTCCGGCTTTGTTCGACTGCAGCGGACCAATGAGATGAAGCCGCAGGTTCGGCGCGGACGCCCGGAGTTCCGGCCATTTCCCCTGGGCCTCCTGCACGCGGTTTTCGCCGAAGTCGCGCTGACCGGCGGCAATCAGCGGTGCAATATGCTCGGCGCCATGAGTCTTGGTGACCGCAATCAACGTAACTTCGGCGGGATTGCGCGAGACCGCACGCGCCGCCGCTGCGATCTGCTGCAATACGCTTTCGAGTTTATCTGACGGTCCGTTAGAGTCGGGCATGACCCCATTGCTAGCAAACGGTGCGCGCAAGCTCAAATTTCCTGCAATTCCGCAGGTCTGGTTCTTGACGGACGAAACGCGAATGAAGGATGTCGCTGCCGCCGTCCGGTCGCTGCCGCGCGGCACGGGTATTATTTTTCGTCATTACGGCGCTCCAAACCGCGTTGCGCTTGCGCATGATCTCGCCAAACTCTCCCGCGCCCGCGGACTGATTTTTCTCATCGCCCGCGACTGGCGTTTGGCCGCGCGGGTGCGTGCCGATGGGATTCACCTTCCCGAATTCGCAGCTGCGCGCGGACCTGCGAGCGGCGCGAGGCTTTGGCGTAAGCAACGCCGCGCATGGCTTACAGTCGCGGCCCATACCAGCGCGGGACTTGCGCGGGCGCGCGCAGTGGCAGCCGATGCGGCCTTGCTGGCGCCTGTCTTTCCAACGCGCAGCCATCCGGAGCGCAAAGCGCTGGGCCTCGTACGTGCCGCGGCTTTGGTAAGGCGCGCCGGCTTACCCGTGCTTGCGCTCGGCGGTGCGACGCCTGAAAAGCTTACGCAGCTGCGTGCGGCCGGATTCGCCGGGATCGCGGGAATCAGTTTTGCGATAAGGCCGTAATTTTAGAAGCGGAGCTGAATGCCGACGCGGGCGCCGGTGCCCTGCGGCGTCTTCGCATTCGGCGCGGTCAGATAAAGAAGGCCGCGTTCGCGACCGCTGTAGAAGGTTTCGGCGTTCAAGCTGAACCGTGGGCTGATGCTGTAAATGCCGCCGAGGGTGATTTGCTGCGTATCGGCCGCGCGGCCCATAGACGCGAGGTCGCTGCCCTCGGCCGCATAGGTCAGGCGCAAATCCACCGCCCCCATGTCATAGCCGAGACCCGCAGCCCACCCTTCGCGCCCGAGGAAGGGGCCAAAAGCGGCCGAATCGCTAACACCGCCAAGCACGTAGACGCCGGCATAACCGACCGTGGCGCCGAAGTTCCACGATGAAACCGGCGAGAGGGAGAGGGTGGAGGGCCGGTCGGCGTAACCGCCGAATACCCCAACGTCACCGCCGAACAGGTGGGTCGAGAACCGGGCGCTCACATCTTGAGCATTCGCAACCCCAAGACCGCCAATAGGACGACGGCCGACGACGGGCGCACCAAGGCTGAAAGCGCCGGCGACCGGGGATTGATATCCAATGCGCAGGCTATTGTTTGAAGAGACGGACAGCTCCGACTTGGGCGGCGGGGGCGCATCGGTGCCCGGAGTCAGTTCGGCCCCGAACGCGCTGCTGCTAAGAAGCGCGGAGGCGACACCTATGACCAAGCCTAGCCGCTTCATGAAACTTTCGGCGCGCACAGTGACTGCGCCCTCCTTGGGTATTTGAATTAAATTTGCACCCCAGGTAGAGCGGGTCAACACGATGCGGGTCCAAACCTCCTGAATCGCTCCTGTTGTGGCAAATAGCGCACAGACTCGGGCGTTAATACCGACGAACTGTTGTAAAAAAGACGGTCTCTCACGTCTGCTTAAGAGGCTGTGAGCTTACGCGCTGCAAAACGCTCGAGCGACTCGGCCTGTTCTATCCCTCGCCGCGGGTGCGGGTTTTATTTGGCGCGGCGCTCTTTTCCAGGAATTCGATAATCATGCCGGCGATGTCTTTACCCGTGGCGAGTTCGATTCCCTCCAGACCAGGGGTAGAGTTCACCTCCATCACAACCGGCCCGTGATTCGACCGCAGCATATCCACGCCACAGACGTTGAGGCCCATGGTCTTGGCCGCCCGAACCGCGGTTGAGCGCTCCTCCGGGGTGATCTTGACCTCCTGTGCCTTCCCGCCGCGATGAAGATTCGATCGGAATTCTTCGGGCGCACCCTGGCGCAACATGGACGCCACGGCTTTTCCGCCGATCACGAACGCGCGGATGTCGGCGCCGCCGGCCTCCTTGATGAATTCCTGAACCAGTATGTTGGCTTCCACGCCGCCGAAGGCCTCGATCATGCTCTTGGCCGACGAACGGGTTTCGGCGAGCACAACGCCTATGCCTTGCGTACCTTCGAGAAGCTTCACGACCAAGGGCGTGCCGCCGACCATGTCGATCAGATCGTCCGCCTGGCTGGTGGCGTGGGCGAAGGCGGTCACGGGCAAACCAATGCCTTTGCGCGACAAGAGCTGCAGACAGCGCAGCTTGTCCCGCGAGCGACCGATGGCGACGGATTCATTGAGCGGATAAACGCCCATCATCTCGAACTGGCGCAGCACCGCGAGGCCGTAAAAGGTGATCGAGGCGCCGATACGCGGAATGACGGCGTCGTAGCCCTCGAGCGACCGGCCGCGATAGCGTACCTCGGGACGATGCGAAGCGATGTTCATGTAGCATTTCAGGGTATCGACGACGTCGATCTCGTGCCCGCGCGCCTTTGCCGCAGCGACGAGGCGCTGGTGCGAATAGAGTTCGGGGTTGCGCGCGAGCATCGCAAATTTCATCAAGGCCACCGGAACGGAAATGAGCTGATTTTTTTTGGAGAGCGTCGTGAGAGCTGACTTTAGCCGCCTGGAAGCGGCGATCCAACTCGCCTATTTGGATTTTTGTCGTTTCAGTTTGGTGACGAAGGAACGCGTGGGATCAACGACATAGCGCCGGCGCAACGCCTGACGCCCGATCAACATACGGAATCCCAGCTGATCGCGGTTGGTGAGGCTCAACTCGATCGGCCAGCGCGATAGGCCGATGGTGAGCGACGTGCGCACGACGTAGCGTTCTTCCGACCGGCCGCCGGAGTCCATGATGCGCCGATGATCGATCACCAGCGCAACGCACGTCTTTGCGGGCTTTTTCTTCCGCTGCAAAGGATGCACCACGAAGCGTACGTAAGCCGCGCCGTCTTTGGTGAAGGGCGTGATCTTCTCGGCATGCAGAGCCGAGGTGCGCGCGCCCGTATCGATCTTGGCCTTGATGCGTTTAATGCCGAAGTCCGGCAACGCGACCCACTCGCGCCACCCTGCGATCTTCTTCTTTCGTTTTTCGACCGGCGCTGTTTCGGCCGCATCGCTGTCACGGGCGGAGCGGGACACGGGCGAGGATTAGAAATCGACTTTGACGCCGCTCAACAGGCCTCCGCCGTCCCAGTCGAGGCCGGTGGCGTCGGTTTGGTCGCCGTAGAAACCGGCAAGTCCGACGCTGATGCCGGGGCCGAGCTTGTAGGCCGATTGCAGCGTGATGCGATCGGTGAACTCATAGACATCCAGCCCCGCGACCGCGCGCCGTTTGGCTTCGCGATAGTCGGCGGAGAGCTGAACCGGTCCGATGGCGTAGAACAGCCCGACCGTCCAGGCCTGTTCATCCAGCCGCGAGGCAGGTGTGATGTCCATGTAAGCGCCGGCGAGCTCCCAGCCGCCGTAGGTGATGCCCGCGCCGACGTTCCACGCTGCGACGCCATCGTTGCCGCCGACGCGCGATTGCGAATGGAAGTAGCCGCCGCTAACGCGATAGGTCCCGCCGCTGTAGTCGCCTTCATATTTCGCGGTCACGTCGACGGCATTGGTCGGCATGAGGGCCCTGTTGACCGGCCCTTCGACCAGGCGCGTCGTCGGATGATAGCTGACGCCAATCTGGATCCCGGCGATCTCGGGCGATTGGTAGGACACGCCGAGCGCATTTCCGGTGAAACGCTTGAAGGTGAAGGCGTCGCGCAGCGTGATGCCGTTGCGTACCATCAGCGCATCGCCGATCACTTCTTCGTAGGTGGAGAGGAACGCCTGGGGCACGGGATCGCCCACAATGGAATAGTTGACGCCGGCGCGGTCGCCGGCGCGGATCCGGCCCAAACTGTGGACGATTTCGACAAAACCTTCGTCGATGTTGCTGGTTTCGCGCGCCTCGGCGTTGAAGCGAAGGTAGGTGCGCACGGTCATGCCATTGTCGAGCACGGTGCGGCCGTCGACGGCGACCTTCGCCTCGGTGAACATGCCGGCCGCGTTCAAATCTTCACTGGCGCGCTCGGTCTGATCGGCAACGAAGAAGTACTGGCGCACCCAGCCGCCGAGCGTGACGGTAATCGGATCGGCGGCGAAGCTGACGCCTGGCCATAGAATGGCCGTGGCCAGCGCGCCGATCGCGGGACGTGAAAGCCTCATTGTCGCGGTATCCCCTGATTCGCCAAGAGCTTATGCGAAAAGGGGACGGCCTTAAAGCTCTAGAACATGAATTGGAACCGCGCCGCGAAGATATCGAGCGAAAGACCGAGCGGGACCGGCATGGCGCTCGCCGCGGTAATCGGATTTTGCTTTTCGAAATCCGTGTGGATGAAATTGAACTTCCACAGCATGTTCGAATTCCAGAACCAGTTGAACCCGACCGTATAATTGGTCTGCTTCCCGCCGTTGACCAGGAACGGCTGGTTGGCCGCAAGCACGGCGGGATTGTAGTTGTCGACGAGGTCCATGTAACTCACGCGCGCCGCGAACTCGAAGGCGCCCCAACCGCCATTCCTCGGGGAGAAGGGCGTTACCGGGTTGACACCCGAGTAAGCGCCGGAGGCCGGAACGTAGGTCCGCCGACCGCCGAGGGTGTAGCTGGCTTGGACGTAGCCGCCCCCGACTTGGACTTCGTCCTGCCGACGCTTGACGACGTCGTGCAGATATTCGCCTTGCATGAAAAAGCTGCCAAAGGCCGCCGCGGCTTCGACGCCGTAGACCTGGGCGCTGGTGACCGGATTGGCGATGCTGCCGAGCGCGCCGGTGTTGAGGATCACGGTCGGATCGATACGCACTTCCGGCCGGTCGGAGAGTGTGAAGGAGCCCGGTGTATTGGCGCCCGTGTTCCCAGCTTCGAAAACTTGTGCGGCGGAGACGCCGATGTGGACCGAGCGCAGGTCGTCCTGGATAGGATTGAATGAGACGCGCTCGTAGGCGCCAAAACCGCGCGTCGTCAGACCGTGCGCGACGTTGGGCGTCGAGGCGGTCAGATAGGTGCCGACAAACCAGTTCGATCCCCATTTGCGCATGCCCGCCGAGAAGCGCGGATCGCCGGCGTTGAAGCTGGAGGCGATCGTCACCGGCGACGGGCGCTCGAGGAACATGATGTCGTTCGAACTGTTCGCTTCGTCGAGCGGGAAGTACTGCGAGCCATAACCGATCTCGAAAATCGTATTGGGCATGCCGGTGTAGGTGATGCGCGCTTCGTTGATGGCCGCGGTTCCATCTTGCGCGCCGCCGGCATCCAGGATCAGGGAGTAGGTGAAATCGCTCATCGCGCGACCGGTGATGCCCAAGCGCGCACGGCGCGCATTGACGCCGTTGGTCAGGCGACCGCCGGCGGCAGTCCCCGGGCCGGTGACGCCCTCGGCGTCCTGATCCAGATAAAAGCCCATATCGAAGTGAACGCGTCCTGTAGGCGCGATCGTCCACGCATTGTCGGCGCTCGACATGGCGAAACGGTTTGTGCCGGACTGTGTGACTTTTGGATTTGCGGGCGGAATCATTTTCATGACGCCGCCTTCCATGACATTGCGTCCGCCGGCGGAGAGATTTGCTTCGCGCGCCGCTCGCGTCGCCGCTTCACGGGCTTCGACTTCTCTTTCAAGCGCCTCGCGCGATTCTGCTTCGCGCGCCTGCAGCGCCTCGAGCTGTTTCTGCATTGCGGCGAGCTGGTCCTTCAGCGCCTGGATCTCTTTCGCGATGTCGGCGGTGCTCTGGGCGGCTTGCGAGGTGAATGGGGTCAACGCGGTCGTCATGAGGAGGACGGCCGCGACGGCGTTGCGAAGCGTCATGTTTTTGCCCTTTTCGACGGCGCCTTGCGCTGGCGCTTAGGGGTCTTCCGGAAGACCGTGGATCGGGCGGACCATATGGCCGGACTACCATCGGTTTCATGTCAGTAATTTTACGGTTTTATGAAGCCGGTACGGAACATTCGGTCGAGCCCGCCGCACGCGGCGGAAATATCTTTGTTTGACCGAGAGTTGCAGTGCTTCTGGAAGGCCTTCGCAAGCCGTCGTGGGTTGGTTATAACGGCCTGCCTTGATCAAAAATCAGGGTCAAAAGCAAGCGGGGCGTGCCATTTTGGCCTGCCGGCAGGAGTTTCGAATGAGCGGACGAGTTCCCGGACTAAGCAGCGCCATCGCGGCCGTGGCCGCCGTTTTTCTTGCGTCCTGCACGTCCGGAAAGACCTATGAGGGCGTCGCCGGTACGTCACCGGAAAACCGCGACACCATTTTCTCCAATGGCGGCGTCGGCTTGACCTTGTTCGGCGGCTCGAAAGAGAACGCCGCCGCAGCCGCGCCGGTCGCGGTCAACGCCTATCTGTGGCGCGCCTCACTCGACACCCTTGCCTTCATGCCGCTGGCCTCGGCGGATCCTTTCGGCGGCGTGATCATCAGCGAATGGTTTGCGCCGCCCGAGACCCCGGACGAGCGCTTCAAAGTGAATGTCTATATCCTCGGGCCCACCTTGCGCGCCGACGGCCTGCGCATCTCCATTTTCCGTCAGACCCGCTCGGGCGGCGTATGGAACGACGCGCCCGTCAACGCCGAGATGACCACCGAATTCGAGAATGCCGTGCTGTCCCGGGCCCGCGATCTTCGACTTCGGGCCGTGGCGGAAAAAGACTAACGGCTCACACGGCCGCGCGAGCGGCCTCTCAGAACAAGACTTGGGGTGGGCCGCCCGGCGACGGGTGGCCTTGAATTGCAATGGCATCACCGGAAGAGCGCCATAACTTCCGCCGGACGGAAGCGAAGTGGCAAGAGATCTGGTCCAACCGTAACTGTTTCACGGTCGAAGAAGGTTCGGCGAAACCGAAATACTACGTGCTTGAGATGTTCCCGTATCCGTCGGGACGCCTGCACATGGGCCATGTACGCAACTACACCCTCGGCGACGTGGTCGCGCGCTACAAGAAGGCCAAGGGATTCAACATCCTTCATCCCATGGGCTGGGACGCCTTCGGTCTCCCGGCCGAGAACGCGGCGCTGGAGCGCGGGGTGCATCCGGGCAAGTGGACGCGCCAGAACATCCAGGTGATGCGCGATCAATTCCGTCCGCTCGGCTTCTCGCTCGACTGGAGCCGTGAAGTCACGAGCTGCGAGCCCGAATACTACAAACACGAACAAAAGATGTTCCTGGACTTCATGAAGGCGGGCCTCGCCTACCGCAAGGAGTCGTGGGTCAACTGGGATCCGGTGGAACACACCGTTCTCGCCAACGAACAGGTGATCGACGGCAAGGGCTGGCGCTCTGGTGCCGATGTCGAGCAGCGCAAGCTGTCGCAGTGGTTCTTGAAGATCACCCACTATGCCGAGGACCTGCTCAAGGCCATCGAGTCCTTGGATCGCTGGCCCGAGAAGGTGCGCGTGATGCAGCACAACTGGATCGGCCGCTCGGAGGGCGCGCGTGTTTTCTGGCCGCTGGTCAATGCCGACGGCAAGGACCGCGGTGAGACGTTGGAAGTCTTCACCACCAGACCCGACACGCTGTTCGGGGCATCGTTCTGCGCGATCTCCGCGCAACATCCCCTGGCGGCAAAGCTCGCGGAGAACAATCCGGAGCTCGCCGAATTCATCGCCGAATGCAGCCGGACGGGCACGTCAACCGCCGCCATAGAAATGGCGGAGAAGAAAGGCTTCGATACGGGTCTGCGCGCACGGCATCCCTTTGATCCGAACCGCACCGTGCCCGTTTTCACCGCCAATTTCGTGCTCATGGAATATGGCGCGGGCGCGATCTTCGGCTGTCCCGGCCATGACGAGCGCGACATGGAATTCGCGCGAAAATACGGCCTGGGCGTTCACTGCGTTGTCGCGCCCGTAGGCGAAGATGCCAAAGCGTTCTGCGCGAAGCTGGAAGCCGGGAGCGTCGCCTATGTCGACGACGGCGTGATCGTCAATTCCGATTTCCTGAACGGGCTCAAAGTCGATCAGGCCATCCGCGCGGCGATCGAGAAACTCGAGTCACTGAAGCTCGGTAAAGGCACCGTGCAATACCGCTTGCGTGATTGGGGCGTCTCGCGCCAGCGCTACTGGGGATGCCCGATCCCGGTGATCCATTGCGCGAAGTGCGGTCCGGTGGGCGTGCCCGAAAAGGATCTGCCGGTGACGTTGCCTGAGGACGTCACTTTCGACAAACCCGGCAATCCGCTCGAGCGCCATCCCACGTGGAAACATGTGAAATGCCCGAGCTGCGGCGCAGCGGCGACGCGCGAGACCGATACCTTCGACACCTTCGTCGAATCGTCCTGGTATTTCGCGCGCTTTTGCTCGCCGCATGTGACGGATCGGCCGTTCGACAAAGCCGAAGCCATGAAATGGCTGCCGGTCGATCAATATATCGGCGGCGTCGAACACGCCGTGCTGCATCTCCTGTACTCGCGCTTTTTCACGCGCGCGATGTCCGACTGCGGTTATCTCGATCTCGCCGAGCCGTTCGCGGGGATGTTTACCCAGGGCATGGTCTGCCACGAAACCTACCGCGCGGCCGACGGGACCTGGCTCGAGCCGAGCGCCGTGCAGATTGCGGGCGGACTTGCGACAGCCAACGGGCAGCCGGTGACCATCGGCCGCTCGGAAAAGATGTCGAAATCCAAGAAGAACACGGTCGATCCCCAGCACATCCTCGAGACCTACGGCGCGGACGCCGCGCGCTTGTTCGTGCTTTCCGATTCTCCGCCCGAGCGCGACCTCGAATGGACCGACGCCGGCATTGAAGGTGCGTGGCGCTATTTGCAGCGGTTATGGCGGATCGCGACGGCGGCCAGCGCCATCCCCGCTCATGACGTGCCCACGCATGTCGACCCGGCCGCCGGCGCAGTACTGCGCCAGATCCATCGCACCATCGCGGCCGTCGGTGACGACCTCGAGAAGTTCCGCTTCAATTCCGCGGTCGCGCGCATTCGCGAGCTGACCAATGCCCTCGCGGACATGGATCGCTCGGTGAACGGCGCTGATGCGGTCTATCGTTTTGGCGTGAGCGCCGCGGTGCGGCTGATCAATCCTTTGACGCCGCACATCGCCGAGGAGATCTGGGAACTGCTCGGCAACAAGACGATCCTGGCCCAGGAAGCGTGGCCGACGTTCGATCCGGCCTTGCTGGAGGACAATGTGGTCACCATCGCCGTTCAAGTGAACGGCAAGCTGCGCGGCACCATCACCGTGGCCAAAGGCGCGGACGCCAAGACCTGTGAAATGGGGGCCCTCGGGCTGCCGGCGGTCGTCAAGCAGCTCGATGGCAAAGCGCCGCGGAAAGTGATTGTGGTTCCGGAAAAAATCGTCAACATCGTCGCATGACGCAACAAACAGCGAGGCCTCTGCGGAGCGGTTTGACGGCGATCATGCTTGCCGCGCTGACCGGCTGCGGTTTCTCGCCGCTGTACGGCGAACGCAGCGTCGCCGGCGGTCCGGCCGTCACCGACGCCATGCGGCAGATCGTCATCCGTCCGCTGCCCGACCGCGAGGGCCAGAAGTTGCGGCAGATCCTGCGCGAGCAATTGCAGCCCCGCGGCATGGTCGACCAGCCGGCCTACGATCTCGAGGTTCACCTTACTCAGCGCATCGAGGAGATCGGCGTACGGCGCGATGCCACCAGCTCGCGCGCCAACTATATCCTCACAGCCAACTTTTACTTGAATGAAGGGTCCAAGCGGCTGATTGGGGACAGGGTGCAGGCGATCGCCAGCTACAACATCCTCGACGAACAGTACGCGACCGTGGCCTCGCAGGAGGACGCGGAGAACCGCGCCATCCGCCGCGTCGGCGAGGAGATCAAACTCAGGCTTGCCGTCTATTTCCGTCAACGCGCGGAAAAGCCCGTCGCGCTCGCGACGCCCTGATCCAAACATGAAGATCACAGGACGCGCCGACTCCTTCATCGCCAGGCCCGATCCGAAGATGCGCGCCGTCCTCGTCTATGGTCCGGATACCGGCCTCGTGCGCGAGCGCCTGAATGGACTGACCAAGGCCGTCGCCGGCGCAGTCGACGATCCGTTTCGCGTGGTCGAGATTCCCGCCGATGCGTTGCGCGACGATCCGGCGCGCCTGCGCGATGAGGCCGCCGCAATATCTTTCGGCGGGGGGCGGCGCGTGGTGCGCGTGCGCGACGCGGGAGACAGCCTCGCCGATCTGTTCGAATCCTTCGACGGGGATTCCGTGGGCGATGCACTCGTCGTCGTCACCGCCGGGGACTTAGGACCGCGGTCCAAGCTTCGCGTTGCGTTCGAAGGCGCCGAGCGCATGGCGGCTCTGCCCTGCTACAGCGACAGCGCGGATGCCGTCGAAGGGGTTGCCCGTGAAATGCTGAAGGCTGCCGGACTCCAGATTGCGCCCGAAGCTTTGTCATGGCTTGTCGACCATCTCGGGGGCGACCGCGAACTCTCCCGGCGCGAGCTCGAGAAGCTGATTCTCTATAAAGGCGGCTCCGGCACGGTAACCGAGGAGGACGTGCTCGCCTGCGTCGGCGACACCGCCGGTTTCGGCGTGGATGATCTCGTTTACGCGCTCGGCGACGGCGACCAAGCCACCATGCAACGTGTGTATGGGCGACTGGTCCATGAAGGCGTTTCGCCCATCAGCGTGCTGACCGCGGTTTCACGCCATCTCATGCGCCTGCACGAGACGCGCGGCAAAATGGCGGAAGGACGTAATGCAGACGCAGCGGTGGCCGGATTGCGCCCGCCGATATTTTTCAAATTCAAGAGCCGTTTCACCAGCCAAGCCAATCGTTGGAGCGAAAACCTGCTCGCGCGGGGGCTGGAGATCGTCACCGAAGCAGAATTGCAGGCCAAGTCCACCGACATGCCGGCAGAAGCGGTGATCGAACGCGCCTTCATCCAGCTCGCCCGCGTCGGACAAGGCGCGCGGCGCTAAGGACGCGGGCCTTGTCCAATGGCAAGCGCCGGCGTCGCCGGGCAGGCAAGCTGGGTGGCGGTCCAGAATTTCTTTCCGGGCGCCGGGGGCGTGATCTCGAACAGCGTGCAGTTCTGCACGTGCACGGTCTCGCCGAGCAGGTCTTCCATCGCCCAGAACGTGCCGCCGTGGGCGGCTACAAGAACCGGACCTGGGTGCGCGAGCGCTCGCGCAAGCGCGCGGTAGACACGCGTGATATAGTCCGCCCGCCGTTCACCGCCCTCGATAGGGCCGCCGGCCATCCATCCGTCGCGCCATGGACCACTCGCGTCCTGACCCTCGTAAATGCCGAAGCCGCATTCCTTCAGCTCGTCGATGACGACCATCGCCGCATTGTTGACGTTGACGATCTCCGCCGTGCGCCGCGCACGGGCCAGCGGACTCGTGCAGACTGTCTTGATCGGAAGGTTCGCGACGGCGGGCGCGAGGTCCTGCGCCTGGCGCAGACCCGCCGCGTTGAGTGCGATGTCGGTGTGGCCCTGCATGACGCGACGGCGATTCCAATCGGTCTCGCCGTGGCGCAAAAAATAAAAAGGGATATGAGGCAGCATGAATGAGGAGCGCGCGAAGGCAGCGCGATCAGTCGTCGACCAGCGAGATCATTTCGTCGGGCCGCAGCGGTTCACGGCGCGGACTCCCGCCCGACAGACGATGGACGATATCGTCGAGCTGCTCGAGGCTGGCATAAGCGATGGTCACCGCTCCGCCCGTGCCGTCGAACGCGATGCTCACCTTGTAGCCGGTCGCCTTCGACAGACTTTGTTCGAGCGCCGCGGTATCCGTGTCCTTCGGCAGCATCGCCGCGGCGCGGCGCTTGCGTCCAAAACTCTTGGCGAAGCGTTCGGCTTGGCGCGCGCTCATGCCTTTCTTCACGACCTCACGCGCGATCTCTTCGGCACGTGACACACCGATCAGCGGACGCGCTTGCCCCGCGCTGATCTTTCCTTCTTCGAGCATCTGCAGAACCGCGAAGGGAAGGTTCAGAAGCCGCAGCGTGTTGGCGACATGGGCGCGCGACTTGCCGACGATCTCCCCGACTCTTTCCTGCGTATGACCGAATTCCTCCAGCAGCCTTTGATAGCCGCGCGCTTCTTCAACCGGCGACAGATCCTGCCGCTGGAGATTTTCGATGAGCGCGACTTCGAGGGTTTCAGCATCGGAAAGATCGGAGACATGCACCGGAACTTCGTGCACCTGCGCGCGCTGCGCCGCGCGCCAGCGCCGCTCGCCGGCGATGATTTCATAGTGTCCTGGTTTGGCGCGATCCGGCCGGACCAGCAAGGGCTGCAGCACGCCCTTTTCGCGCACCGAGTCGGCGAGCTCCCCGAGCGCAGTCTCGTCGAAGTGCCGGCGCGGCTGGTAGGGCGAGGGCGAAAGCAGATCGACGGGGAGCCGGGTGATCGGACCGCTCGCAGCGGCGGCGGCTGCGGGCGGGGGGACCGGCGCGGACGCCGGCACGAGCTCGCTGGCCGCTTCCTGGTCGCCGAACAAGGCATTGAGGCCGCGGCCGAGTCGCTTCGGGCTATCGGCGTTCATGCGGCGGCACTCGCGAAGGCGCTCTCGCGTTTCAAGACTTCGCCCGCCAGATCCAGGTAGGCGCGGCTGCCGGTCGACTTGAGGTCGTAGAGCAACACCGGCTTGCCGTGCGAGGGCGCTTCCGAGATCCGCACATTACGCGGGATGGTCGTCGCGTAGACCTTCTGTCCGAAGAACTCGCGCACGTCGTTCTCCACCATCACGGAAAGTGAATTTCGCTTGTCGACCATCGTAAGCACAATGCCTTGGAGTTCGAGGTGGGGATTGAAGCTCTTCTTAACCCGTTCGATCGTCCGCACAAGTTGGCTAACCCCTTCTAATGCAAGAAATTCTGCCTGTAGCGGGACCATGACGGCGTCGGCGGCCACAAGAGCGTTCAAGGTCAACAGGCCAAGGGACGGGGGACAGTCGATGAGCACGAAATCCCATTGGTGACCCGCCAGCGCGAGCCCCTCTCTGAGACGCGCGTGGCGGTTCTCGATATCGACAAGCTCCAGCTCCGCGCCCGCAAGATCGACGCCCGAAGGCACGATGCTGAGGTTGGGGATCGACGTCGCGACCACCGCGGACGTGATGTCGGCGCCGCCGGTCAGCAGGTGATAGGCATTGATGGCGCGGTGCTTCTGATCGATGCCAAAGCTGGTTGAGGCGTTTCCCTGCGGATCGAGATCGATTACCAGCACGCGCTTCTGCACCGCCGCCATGGCGGTCGCCAAGTTGACGGCCGTGGTGGTTTTTCCGACTCCGCCCTTTTGATTCGAAATCGCGATAACCCGCGGACGGCGCGTTCTATTTTCGCTCGCCTGCGGGCGTTCGGGAGTCGTCTCGGACGTTTGCGTCTCGGACACGGCAGACCTCGCGAAGGGCCAATATGGTTCCTGTGGGATCGGTCAGGCTCTTCTGCCGATCAATGCGCATTGTCCATTGCTTGTAGGCTTCCGTCAATTCGGCCTCAACCGTTTGGCCCTTCAAAAACATGCAAAGGGTCTCCGGTCCTCGGAAGGGTTCGGTCCAGGCCAGGAGCTTATCAAGCCCGGCAAGGGCGCGCGCGGTGATTACTCCGGCCGTGAAGGGCGGGACCTGTTCAATTCGGCGGTCCCACAGAGTAACCGTTACGCCGGTTACACGGGCCGCCTCGCGGAGAAAGGCGACCTTGCGCTGATCGGATTCCACAAGATGTACGTTTGAGACGCCAAGGATGGCCAAAACGAGCCCTGGGAACCCCGCTCCCGAGCCCACATCGAGCAAATTGAGTGCATTCTGGGGAATATATCTAAATAATTGAGCCGAATCAGCGACATGGCGAAGCCATAAATTGGGGATAGAGTCCGGGCTGACAAGGTTAATACGGGCGTTCCATTTAACCAGCAGATCCGCGTAGTTTCGCAACCGCTCGAGTGTTTCACGTGAAACATCGAAATCCTGCGCGAAGGCTTCTGGTCCGGGCTGTTTCACGTGAAACAGCTAGGAAGCGGCAGCGACGTCCGCATCCCGATCGCGCCGCACGTAGCGCAAGAGCGCCGTGAGGGCGGCCGGGGTAACGCCCGGAATGCGAGCAGCCGCGCCAAGGGTTCCAGGGCGGGCGGCCTTGAGCTTTTGGCGGACTTCGTTGGAGAGTCCCCCAATCAGGTCTACGTTCAGATCTTCCGGCAAGCGCATCGCTTCGTCTCTCCGGAACGCACGTATGTCCGCCGTCTGACGTTCCATATAGCCCGCGTACCGCGCTTCGATCTCAAGCTGTTCGACGACGTGCGGAGACGCCTGGGGAAGGTCCGGGAAAAAGGCCCGGAGCCGCTCATAATTCATCTCAGGCATCGCCAGGAGATTCAGACCGTTTCGCCGGGCGCCATCCTGGTTGACCGCAAGGCCGCGCTTTTGCAGCTCCACCGGCGAATAGGAAAATCCCATCAGGCGGTTGCGAAGCTCATCCAACGCCGCTTTCTTGGCACCGAAACGCGCGGCACGTTGGCTTCCGACGCAGCCGGCGGCGAGGCCTTTCTCCGTAAGGCGAAGATCGGCGTTGTCGGCGCGGAGCTGCAGGCGATACTCCGCCCTCGAGGTGAACATGCGATAGGGCTCGGTGGTGCCCAGAGTGGTCAGGTCATCCACCATGACACCGAGATATCCCTCGGCGCGGTCGAACGTGGCCGGCGCACTTTGGCCAACCTGTCGTGCGGCATTGAGCCCTGCGATCAGTCCCTGGGCGGCGGCTTCTTCATAACCCGTCGTCCCGTTGATCTGGCCGGCGAAATACAGACCGTGGACTTTGCGAGTCTCCAGAGTGGGCTGCAGCTCGCGCGGATCGACGTAGTCGTACTCGATGGCATATCCCGCCTGCAGCATCACCGCGTGCTCAAGACCGGCGATCGTCTTCAGGAGGGCGAGCTGGACATCCTCAGGAAGCGAAGTGGAGATGCCGTTTGGATAGACGGTATGATCGTCAAGTCCTTCCGGCTCCAGGAAAATCTGGTGGCGCTCACGGTCGGAAAAACGCACGACCTTATCCTCGATCGAGGGGCAGTAGCGGGGGCCGGCGCTCTGAATCTGACCGTTGTACATCGGCGCCCGGCTTTTATTGGCCAGGATCAGGGCATGGCCGGCGGGCGTGGTGTAGGTGACGCCGCAATGGACCTGCGGCGTCGTGATCTTATCCGTCAGGAACGAAAAGGGCTCCGGTGGATCATCGCCCGGCTGAAGCTCGAGCCCTTTCCAGTCGATGGTGCGGCCGTCGAGCCGTGGCGGCGTTCCGGTCTTGAGGCGGCCGACAGCGAAGGCGAGGCGCTTTAAAGTCTGCGACAGGCCAAGCGCCGGCGCTTCGCCAATGCGGCCCGCGGGGATGCGCGCTTCGCCGCGATGGATCAGTCCATTGAGGAAGGTCCCCGTGGTGAGGACCACCGCACCGGCCCGCAGTTCGGTGCCGTCGGCGAGGATGACTCCCGAAATCCTACAACCTATTGAATTTATTATCAAATCTTCGATGCCGCCGGCGCGGATCTCAAGATTTTCCTGCTCTGCCAACAGGCCCTGAACCGCTTTCTTATAGAGTTTGCGGTCGGCTTGGGCGCGGGGACCGCGCACCGCGGGGCCTTTGGACTGGTTCAGCATGCGGAACTGGATGCCGCCGAGGTCGGTCGCCTTGCCCATGATGCCGTCGAGGGCATCGATCTCGCGGACGAGGTGGCCCTTCGCTAATCCGCCAATAGCCGGATTGCACGACATCTGGCCGATGGTCTCGATCTTGTGGGTAACAAGAAGTGTCCGCGCGCCCACGCGCGCGGCGGCAGCGGCGGCCTCGCAACCGGCATGGCCGCCGCCGACCACGATCACATCATATCTGGACGCGTCCCGGCCTGGGGACATGGGCCGTAATCCTGGGAGTCCTGTGGAAAACCGCGGCCGTTATATAACGATCCCCGAGGCGGGACTACTTCCCAATACAGAAGTCGCGAAAGACGACATCGAGGATCTCGTCGACGTCGACACGGCCGGTGAGTCGGCCGAGGGCGCGGGCGGCAAGCCGCAAATCTTCGGCGGCAAGCTCGGGAAGCGGCGCGGCCTCGGCGCGGTCCAGCGCCTCGCGGGTTTCTTCGAGCGCGACTCGGTGCCGCGCGCGGGTCAGGGGCGCGCCCGTTCCGGCGTCGCTTTCCTCGCGCACCCGCGCTTCCAGCGCCGCCAGGAATTCGGCAAGGCCGAACCCGCTCTTCACGGAGATGAAATGCAGTTGGTCGCGCGCGTCGAATGGGGAGGGAGGGCTGAGCAAGTCGGCTTTGTTGACGACGGCGAGCGTGCGCATGTCGCGATGCGCCTCCGTCGCCGCGTCGCGCAACGGGTAGCGCGCGCCGTCGAACAACGCGATTTTCAGGTCCGCTTCTTTCGCCCGCCTGTGGGCGCGGCGAATGCCTTCATCCTCGATGACGTCGCCCGCTTCGCGCAAACCCGCCGTGTCGGCGATCGTGACCGCATAGCCGCCGAGATCGAGATGGACCTCGATCACGTCGCGCGTCGTCCCCGGAATGTCGGAGACGATCGCCGCATCGCGGCGCACCAGTGTATTCAACAGACTGGACTTCCCGGCATTGGGCGGACCGATGATCGCGACAGTGAGACCTTCACGCGTCCTTTCGCCGCGGTGCTTATCATCGAGATGGGCGGCAATGTCGCGGCGGAGATCAGCGACTTCACCCCACAAACGCGCCGTCACATTCTGCGGCAAGTCCTCGTCGGGAAAATCTATCACCGCTTCAAGGTGCGCAAGCGCTTGCACCAGGCGGTGCCGCCAATCGTCATAAAGCTCCTTGAGCGCACCGCCCATCTGGCGCAGAGCCTGGCGTTGCTGCGCGCGCGTTTCCGCATCGATCAGATCGGCGAGGGCCTCGGCCTGCGTAAGATCGAACTTTCCATGTTCGAAAGCGCGCCGCGTGAATTCTCCCGGCTCGGCGGGGCGAAGTCCGCGTATCGCCGCCAACGTTTCGGAGAGATGCCCGAGCACGGCGCGCCCGCCGTGGATATGCAACTCGGCCACATCTTCGCCGGTGAAGCTCGCGGGCGCGGGGAACCACAATACAAGCCCGTCGTCGATCAGGGCGCCCGCGGAGTCGTGAAACTTCGCACGAGTCGCCCGCCGCGCCTCCGGGATCCCGCCGGCAAGGGAGCGCAGCGCACCACCCGCGCCGGCGCCCGAAATGCGCACGACGGCAATGCCGGCGCGCCCCGGCGCCGAAGCGAGCGCGAAAATCGTCGCTTCACTCACGCAGGACTCATTTAGTTTTGGCGCCGCCCGTGAATTGCCCCCAGAACGCTTTTTGAAGCTCCGCCATGCCTTCAGACTGCAAGGGAAACAACGTTTTCAACATGGTTTCGGGCTCCATCGCCGCAGCGGCCTTCTGCATCTGATCCTTCAGCTGGTCCATCATGGCGTTCTGGAATGGCGCTACGTCGGGCAGGCCCATGAATGCGCGCGCCTCTTCGGGCGTGCAGTCGATGTTGATGGTGACTTTCATGTGGATCTCTCGATTGGAAACTGGGGAAGAAGGTGGAAGCGCAGGAGCGGGACGCCTAAGGTATCCAACCTAAGCCCCCCGCGTACCTCCTGTCCATGAAGCCCGAAGACCGCAACCGCCTCGGCGAGGAGACGAGTCCCTATCTGCTCCAGCATAAGGACAATCCTGTCCACTGGTGGCCGTGGTGCGACACTGCGTTCGCCGCGGCCCGCGAGCGGGACGTCCCGGTCCTGCTCTCCGTCGGCTATTCGGCCTGTCACTGGTGTCACGTCATGGCGCACGAGTGTTTCGAAGATCCGGCCATGGCTGCGGAGATGAACAAGCGTTTCGTGAATATAAAGGTGGACCGGGAAGAACGGCCGGACGTCGATGCCATTTACCAGAAGGCGCTGGCGCTGATGGGCGAACAGGGCGGATGGCCGCTCACCATGTTCGTCACTCCTGACGGGAAACCGTTTTTCGGCGGCACATACTTCCCGCCGCAGCCCGCCTACGGCCGGCCAAGCTTCCCGCAGGTGATCGAACATATCGATCGGGTGTGGCGCGAGCGCAAGGATGAGGTCGCCGCCCACAGTGACAATCTCATCGCCGCCATCGGCGCCGCACACCAGGAGCGTCTGCGCGACGGGCTTTCATTGGATCTGCTCGACGATGCCGCGAGCCGTCTGCTCGACTTCATCGATTTTTCCGCCGGGGGTATGAACGGGGCTCCGAAATTCCCGATGCCATTCGTCTTCGAGTTCCTGTGGCGCGCTTACGTCCGCACCCGGAACCCCCGATTCAAGACGGCGGTGACCACCACTCTGGCGCACATCTGCGAAGGCGGCATCTACGACCACCTCGCCGGCGGCTTTGCACGCTACTCGACCGATCCGCTTTGGCTGGTGCCCCACTTCGAAAAGATGCTCTACGACAATGCACAGCTGATCGATCTCATGACGCTCGTATGGCGCGAGACGAAAGATCCATTGCTCGAGCGCCGTGTCCGCGAGACGATCTCCTGGCTCCAGCGCGACATGGCGGGGGAGAACGGCGCCTTCACAGCCGCCTTCGACGCCGACTCCGAAGGTGAAGAAGGAAAGTTCTACGTCTGGACGGAAGCGGAGATTGATGCGCTCCTCGGCCCCGATGCCGCGCTTTTCAAGAAAGTCTATGACGTAACCCCGGAGGGTAACTGGGAAGGTCAGACGATCCTGAACCGCACCCGCCACATGGGCATGACATTCTCCGCCGATGAGGAGGCGCGTCTTGCGGCCGGGCGGGAGATTTTGCTCGCCGCCCGGGGAAAGCGCGTTCCGCCCGCCCGCGACGATAAAGTCCTTGCTGATTGGAACGGCCTCACCATTGCCGCCCTCGCCAATGCCGGCGTCGCGTTTGGACAGCCGGTGTGGATCGATGCGGCCCGCGCGGTGTTTGATGCGGTGGTGCGCAGCATGACCTGGATCGACGGCGGGGGCCGCAAGCGCCTCGGTCATTCTCTGTGCCGCGGGCGTCTCCAGGCGACGGCCATGCTCGACGACTATGCCAATATGATCAACGCCGCCATTGCGCTGCATTCCGCCACGGCCGATCCGTCGTACCTCACACAAGCAGAACTCTGGGCTGAGCTCACCAACACGCTCTACTGGGATGATCGGGACGGTGGGTATTTCTTCACCGCCGAAGATGCCAAAGACCTAGTCCTGCGCACCAAGTCTGCGAACGACAGCGCGGTGCCGTCGGGCAACGGAGCTATGGTCTTCGCTCTTGCGCGGCTGTTCTATCTGACCGGCAGGCAAGTCTACCGCATGCGCGCCACGTCCACCGTCGGCGCCCTCGAGGTTGAGGCAATGAAGAACTTTCCCCATGGTGTGACGGTCTTGAACGGTTTCGAGCTTCTGGAAACCGCCGTCCAGCTCGTCATCATCGGCGAGAAACACGCACCCGGGACGACGAAGCTCCTCGGCGCCTTGGGTGGGATCTCGATGCCCAATGTCGTCTTGACGGTCGTGCCTCCCGGAACGCTGCACCCCGATATGCATCCCGCGCATGGGAAAACCGCTGTCGGCGGCGTCGCGACGGCGTATGTTTGCCGGGGTCCAACCTGCTCCGCGCCGCAGACCACGCCGGACGGATTGCTGCAAACGCTGCGAGCTTGACGATGCCGCAACTCTCGATGCACTCGCCGGTGGGCGATATCACCGTCAGCGAAGAAGACGGGGAGATCGTGTCCATCGATTGGGGATGGGCGCGCGATCAGACGCCGACGCCGCTGCTCAAGAAAGCGAAAAGACAGCTCGACGACTATTTCGACGGTGTGCTCGAAAAGTTCGATCTGCCGTTGCGCATCGAAGGCACGCCGTTCCAAAAACAGGTGTGGCGCGAGATGTGCAAGATCCCGCCCGGGCAGACGCGGACCTATGGCGACATCGCCCGGCGCCTGAAAGCCAGCGCGCAATCCGTCGGTACGGCCTGCGGCCGCAATCGATTCCCCGTGATTATCCCCTGCCACCGCGTTGTTGCGGCGGCGGGCCTTGGCGGCTACTCCGGCGCGGGCGGCGTCGAAACCAAGATCGCTCTCCTCGAACTTGAAAAGGCCTTGATGCCTCTATGACCAAAGCCATCCTCGTCCAGAATTACGGCGGCCCTGAAGTCATGAAACTCACCGAGGTGCCGGTCGGTGATCCGGGACCCGGCGAAATTCGCATCGCGCAGACATATGCGGGCGTAAACTACATCGACACCTACCATCGCACCGGCCTCTACAAGCTGCCGCCAAGCGTCAAGGGCATGGGCGATATCGCGATGATTCCCGGCTCGGAGGGGGCGGGCAAAGTGGCCGCGGTCGGGCCCGGGGTGAACGATTTTAAGGTCGGCGACCGCGTGGCCTACGGTTTCGGCCCAGTCGGCGGATATGCAGCGGAGCGACTGTTTCCCGCCGAGAAAGCGGTAAAAATTCCCGACGGTATCTCTGATGAACAGGCGGCGGCGATGATGCTGCGCGGTCTGACGGTGTGGTACCTTCTCTACGAACTGCGTCCCATCAAAGCCGGTGAGACCGTTGTATGCCACGCCGCCGCCGGCGGGATCGGGCTGATCCTCGCGCAATGGGCCAAGCACCTCGGCATCGACGTGATCGGTACAGTGGGCTCGGAAGAAAAAGCCAAGCTCGCCAAGGACGCGGGCTGCAGGCACGTCATTCTTTACAAGAGCGAGGATTGGGTCGCGAAGGTGAAAGAACTCACCGGCGGTAAAGGCGTGTCGGTTGTGTTCGACGGCGTCGGCAAGGATACTTTTGCGAAGTCGCTCGACTGTTTGATGCCGCGCGGGCTGGCGGTCGCCTTCGGAAACGCATCCGGCCCGGCGCCGGCCATCGATCCGCTTCAGCTCGCGGCGCGGGGCTCGCTGATGATGACGCGGCCGCGCCTGGGTGATTTCGTCGCCACCCGTGCTGATCTCCTGCGCGGCTGCGAGGCCTTGTTCGCCGTCGTGAAGTCGGGTGCGGTGAAAATCGATATCGGCCAGACGTTCGCGCTTGCGGACGCCGCGAAAGCCCACATCGCGCTGGAATCCCGGCAGACGACGGGGTCGACGGTCCTAAGGATCTAGGGACCTTCCTCGAACTATTTGTTCATCCGGTCGAAGAAATCGTTGTTGTTCTTCGAATCGCGGAGCTTGTCGAGCAGGAACTCCATGCCGTCCTGCGTGCCCATCGGATCCAGGATACGGCGCAGCACCCACATCTTCGACAGCGTGCCTTGGTTGACGAGCAGTTCTTCCTTGCGGGTGCCCGACTTGGTGATGTCGATGGCCGGGAAGACGCGCTTGTCGGAGAGTTTGCGATCAAGGACGATTTCCGAGTTTCCGGTGCCCTTGAACTCTTCGAAAATCACTTCGTCCATGCGGCTGCCGGTGTCGATCAGCGCGGTCGCAATGATGGTCAGCGAGCCGCCTTCCTCGATATTGCGCGCGGCGCCGAAGAAGCGCTTGGGCCGTTGTAAAGCGTTCGCATCGACGCCGCCGGTGAGCACCTTGCCCGAGGACGGGACGACGGTGTTGTAGGCGCGGGCGAGACGCGTGATGGAATCGAGCAGGATCACCACATCGCGCTTGTGTTCGACCAGACGCTTGGCCTTTTCGATCACCATTTCCGCGACCTGCACGTGCCGCGAGGCCGGCTCATCGAACGTCGAGCTGACCACTTCGCCCTTCACGGTGCGGTCCATGTCGGTGACTTCTTCCGGGCGTTCGTCGATCAAGAGCACGATCAGGTAAACTTCCGGGTGATTGGCTGCGATGGCATTGGCGATGCTCTGCAGCATGATCGTCTTGCCGGTGCGCGGCTGGGCCGTGATCAGCGCACGCTGACCTTTGCCCAGCGGCGAGACCAGCTCGATCACGCGGCCGGTCAAATCCTTGTTCTTGGTATCCTTCTGCTCGACCTCCATCGACAATTTCTCGTCGGGATAGAGCGGCGTCAGGTTGTCGAAATTGATGCGGTGACGGACGTTGTCCGGATCCTCAAAATTGACACGGTCCACCTTCAGAAGCGCGAAATAGCGTTCTCCATCCTTCGGCGCCCGGATCTGCCCTTCCACGGTATCGCCGGTGCGCAGACCGAAGCGACGCACCTGGCTCGGCGATACATAGATGTCGTCCGGGCCCGGCAGGTAATTCGCCTCCGGCGAGCGCAGGAAGCCGAAGCCGTCCTGCAGGATTTCCAACACGCCGTCGCCGTCGATGGCCGTGTCCTTCTCGGCGAGGCTTTTGAGGATCGCAAACATGAGATCCTGGCGCCGCAAGTTGGACGCGTTTTCGATGCCGTATTCCTCCGCGAAGCTGAGCAGTTCGGCGGGCGATTTGCGCTTCAATTCCTGAAGATGCATGGGTGCTGAAAATTCTTGAGGGTGGACGGAGGATTAACGCGGGAAGGTGGAGGGATGTTTTGGAGAGGGCCGGTCGCGAAACACGAGCTTAAGTTTGAGCGCGACGGGGGCGATTTGGGAATTCGAGACGGCGGAGCGCCCCGTTCTGATGGTGCAAGCGATACCTGATGGCGGCCCGCCGAGTCAATGTTTGAATTCAGGCAAAGGCCTATCAGGTAAGGAAAACAATCCACCCTTATCCTTTAAAGAGCTTAGGTGAAGGATGAAGGTTGGGCCTGTGAGTCACGAGAATCCTAGGACTTCAAATTCCATCCGGCGACGTGTGCACATTTGAAGACAAGAAATGTCCCGGTGTGGAAATCTGAATGAAACCGGCTTTCGGACGGCGTGCCGAGCGAAATGTCAAAATCGTGGAAAACGGGTATTGTGACAGTTGGCGGGCGTCATCCACCGAATTCACAGTGTTCCGCACAGCCATGACACCTGTTCGCAAGACTGCCCGTCGATTCCCCTGCTGCGTGCACGCTTTGATGACCCATGCTGCTAAGCCCCGCCTTATCCCCGAAAAAGATTCTTATCCCGGTGGCCTGTGAGTATTGATTTTTGTCTCAACGGAGCCTTGTTCCGGTGATCGACCGCGCTCCCTATAACCTCCATCTCGTCTCCGATTCGTCCGGCGAGACCGTCACGAACATCGCTCGCGCCTGCCTTGTTCAGTACGAGAATGTCCAGGTCACCGAACATTTTTGGTGGCTGGTGCGTACGCCCGGCCAGATGAACCGTGTCATCGAAGGGATTCGCAGTGCGCCGGGGCTGGTGATCTTCACACTGCTCGATGGGAAGATCCGCGGCCTGCTCGAGCAGGCGTGCCGCGACATGAAGATCTCCTACGTCTCGGCGCTCGACCCCGTGATGGGCGCCCTTTCCCAGTTCTTCGAGCGCCGTGCGGGCGCCGAAATCGGCCGCCAGCATGCGCTCGACGATGAGTATTTTCACCGTATCGATGCCATGCACTTCGCCGTTGCCCACGACGATGGTCAGTCCATGTCCTCGATGCTTGAGGCTGATGTCATCCTGATTGGCGTCTCGCGCACGTCAAAGACACCGACCTGTATGTATCTCGCCAACCGCGGTATCAAAGCCGGGAATATCCCCTTGGTGCCCAACGTGCCGCTGGCGCCCGACGTCATCGCCGCCAAAAAGCCGCTGATCGTCGGTTTGACTCGTGAGCCGAAGAGTCTTTCGGATATCCGCCAAAGCCGCCTGCGCATCATGAACGAGGACCGCAGCGAGGGTTATGCCGATCTCGAAACCGTGCGCGAGGAGATCGCCGAATCCCGCCGGCTGTTCGCCAAGCATGGCTGGCCGGTGATCGACGTCACGCGGCGCTCGATCGAAGAAACCGCCGCGACCATCATTCAGCTCTACACCCAGCGTCAGTCCGCAGCGTCATGAATCCCGCCCCGCGCCTTTTGATCCTCGCCTCGGCCAGCAAGAGCCGCGCAAACCTGATGCGCGCTGCGGGCCTTTCGTTTGAAGTGGTGCCGGCGCACGTCGATGAAGATTCGATCAAGCTTGCGATGAAGGCCGAAGGCGCGTCGGCCGCCGATTGCGCCGTCGCGCTCGCCGAATTCAAGGCGGGCACTATCTCCCAGCGCTATCCGGAAGCCTTGGTGATCGGGGCCGATCAAATGCTGGAGTGCGAGGGGGTTTGGTTCGACAAACCGACAGATATGGCCGGAGCGCGCAATCACCTCGTGACCCTCCGCGGCAAGACGCACACCTTGTCGAACAGCGCGGCAGTGGCTTTGAACGGCTCGCCCATCTGGCATCACACGTCGGTCGCACGCCTGACCATGCGCGACTTCAGCGATGCGTTCCTCGATGAGTACCTCGGCGCCGTCGGACCGGCGGCGACGTCATCGGTCGGTGCCTATCAGCTCGAGGGCCGCGGGGCGCAGCTATTCAGTAAGGTGGACGGCGACTTCTTCACGATCCTCGGCCTGCAAGTGCTCGATGTGCTGGCTTTTCTGCGCGAGCACCGGATGGTGGGGATATGAAACCGGCCAAAGCAGGGGTCATGGGGTGGCCGGTCGATCATTCGCGCTCGCCGGCGCTGCATGACTTTTGGCTGAAGGCATACGGCGTGCAAGGCAGTTACGTCCGTCTGCCTGTGCCGCCGGAGAGCCTCGGCCAGGCGCTCGGCGAGCTGCACGAAAAAGGTTTTTCGGGGGTGAACCTCACGGTTCCCCATAAAGAGGCCGCGCTCGCCTTCCTGGACGGCATCACCAACGAGGCCAAAGCGATCGGCGCCGTGAACACCGTCTTTCTCACCGCGGAAGGCAAACTCCTCGGCACCAACACCGACGGCTACGGCTTCATCACCAGCCTGACCACGGGTGCACCAAACTGGCGGCCCGACGCGGGGCCCGCGGTCGTTCTTGGCGCCGGCGGTGCGGCGCGCGCGGTGTGTCACGCGTTGCAGAGCGCCGGCGTGCGCCAGATTCGTGTGATCAACCGCACCCTTGCCCGCGCCGAGGGTCTTGCCATGGCCATGGGGCCGCGGCTTGTGCCGTTGCCGTGGGATGAGGCCAAGACCGCGCTCAAGGATGCAGCGCTGCTTGTGAACACTACGATCCTCGGCATGAAAGGCCAGCCGCCGCTCGATCTCGACCTCGCACCGCTGCCGACGAGCGCCGTGGTCAACGACATCGTTTACGTCCCGCTTCAGACGCCCCTTCTCGCGAGCGCGAAGAACCGTGGCAATACCGTCGTCGACGGGCTTGGCATGCTGCTTTATCAGGCGCAGCCTGCCTTTGCCGGCTGGTTCGGCGTGCGGCCGGAAGTGACGCCCGAACTGCGGGCCCGCGTGTTGGCGGCATGAAGCGCGGCGTTCGCAAAATTCGCCCGCGGCGCTGGCCGGCGCGCATCATTGCCCTGACCGGCTCGATCGCCATGGGCAAGTCGACCGCGACGCACTTTCTCGCCCGCGCCGGGATTCCCGTCTTCAGCGCCGACGCGGCTGTCCACACCCTCCTCGGTCCGCGAGGCCTCGCCGTCGGCCCCGTGAGCGAAAAATTCGCCGGTGTAAAAAAGGACGACGCCATCGACCGTGCGGCGCTGGGCAAGGCCGTCTTCGCAAAGCCGCAGGATCTCGCCGCCCTGGAAGCGATCCTTCATCCGATGGTGAAGAAAAAGCGCGCCCATTTCTTTCTGGCCGCCGCGCTCGCGGGTCAACCCGTCGTGGCCGTGGAGATCCCGCTCCTGTTCGAAACGCCGCAGCACGAGAGCTTCGATATGGTCATCGTGGTTTCCGCGCCGGCGTTCCTGCAACGGCAGCGTGCACTGCGCCGCCCGGGGATGACGGAAGCGCGGCTCAAAGCCATCCTCGCACGGCAGATGCCCGATGCGCAGAAGCGGCGCCTCGCCGATGCCGTCATTCCGTCAGGCCTCGGCAAGCGCGAGACCTTGCGCCGTCTGAACCGATCGCTCAAAGTACATCTCGCGTTGGGGAAGAGACTTTAGATATGCGCGAGATCGTTCTGGATACGGAAACCACCGGGCTCGACCCCTTGAGTGGTCACCGCGTGGTGGAGATTGGCTGTATCGAGCTCGTCAACCACATGCCGACGGGCAACGAGTTTCACATCTATCTCAATCCCGAGCGCGACATGCCGGCGGAAGCCGAAGCTGTGCACGGCCTTTCGACCGCGTTTCTCGCGGATAAGCCGGTGTTCTCGTCGCTGGCGGACGATCTTCTGGGATTCATCGGCAATTCTCCGATCATCGCGCACAATGCCGGTTTCGACGTCGGCTTCCTGAATGCGGAGCTTCGGCGCATCGGCAAACTGCCCCTGGCCTCCGAGCGCACCATCGATACCGTGGTGCTTGCCCGCCGCAAATTTCCAGGTGCCCAGGCCAGCCTCGACGCCCTATGCCGGCGCTTCCAAATCGACCTATCGGAGCGCGGCAAACACGGCGCTCTTCTGGACGCGAAGCTGCTGGCGAAGGTCTATCTCGAGCTCGTTGGCGGGCGTGAACCCGGACTCGCCCTCGCCGCCGGTGAGACCTCCATCCAGGTCAGCGTCGCGGACATCCAGACGCGCGAATCACGCGCACCCCGGCCCCATGAAGCCAGCGCGGACGAACTGGCGGCCCACGCCGCCTTTGTCGCGAAACTCAAGAATCCAATCTGGCTGAGAGAGCCGAACCCGGCTTAACCCTTCCGCCTAGTGCACAGCCGGCTGTGGCTGCGGCTGCGCCTGGCCCGGGATGCCCCACTTCTGGCGATAGAGCAGGGCGAAGTCGACGATCTGGAGCTGGAGCGGCGGAAAGCCGCCGTGTCCGGTCGCGTCCGAAACGATCTGGCGGGCGAACGGGAAAAGCTGGCGCGGAATCTCGATCATAAGCAGCGGATGGATATGTTCTTCCGCCACGATCTGCTTGTTCACCTCGACCGCCGCGCAATACGTCAGCTCCAGGATGAAGGCCTTGCGCGACTGCAGCGTCGCTTCCAGATGGATCGTCAGGCTCACTTCATAGGCCGTTTCGTTGAGCGGCCGGGCGGCGACGTCGATGCTGATGGGAATTTCCGGCGCTTCCTGCTGAAGCTGAGCGTAGATCTCCGGCGCGCCGGGGACTTCGAAGGAAAGGTCCTTGATATACTGACCGGCGATGCGGATCGGGGCGAGCGGCGGCGGCTGATCTCCGCTGGCTGCGGAATCCGGGGGAAGATCGCTCGTCTCGCTCATGCTGGTCTCCGTTATCAGCGCGAGTATCCGCGCAGGCCGGGGCACGTAACACGCTTCCGCACGCCAGACAAGCAGCGCTTACAAGTACTTGCGCGGACACCAGGAAGCTTTGGTCCTGCAAGAATTTGAGGCCTCGTTCGCTTGCCCTTTATCATCGGTGAGCCTATTTTTGGTGGATGGCCGACGTCCAAAGCTCGGCTGGCTGATCCAGCCGAGATTCTCCTTGGGGGCTACCTCCAACCAAGCGGCGGCGACACGATGGAAGGCTTTCAGTTTATCGACATCATAATCCTCGCGATGGTTGCGGGATTTATCGTGCTGCGCCTGCGGAGCGTCCTCGGGCGCCGTACCGGGCATGAGCCGCACCGCGACGGCCGCCCGGAAGAAGGCTATGCGCGTGGACCGGCGGCTTCTCCCGATAACGTTGTCACGCTGCCGAACAATACGCAGCGCCGTTCGCGCGAAGGCTCCCTCGATATCGAACCTGCCTTCCAGGGCACACCGATGGAAGCCGGGCTCGTCCAGATCAAGATGGCCGATCCGTCTTTCAGCGTCGGACGCTTCCTGGAAGGCGCGGCGAAAGCCTTCGAGATGATCGTGGCCGCCTATGCGCGCAATGATACCGACACCTTGAAGCCCTTGCTCAGCCCTGAGGTCTATGCCCAATTCGCTTCGGCGATTCAGGAGCGCGAAGAGCGCGGCGAGACCATGGAGACCGAGCTTGTCGTCCTGAAGCCGCCCAAGGTCGAAGCGATCTCGGTCGAAGGCGTGCGCGCGACCATTGATGTCCGTTTCCAGAGCGAACAGGTCAATGTGATCAAGAATCGCTCCGGCGAGATCATCGAAGGCGACCGTGAGCATGTCGACAGCGTCACCGACGTCTGGACCTTCGCGCGCGATCTCTCCAGCCGCGATCCTAATTGGATCCTCGTCGCCACCCGGAGCGTTGAATAAGCTTCCGAATGTCGTCTCGTGACTGAACCGGACGATTCTCCTCCGCGCCCACGCTCAACCATCGCACTGGTGGCCGCGCTTCTCGTGGGCACTGTGATTGGCGCCGCAGCGGCTCTGAGCTTCATCCGTCAGCAGGCGCCGCCTGAGACCGCGGCACCCAGCGAGCCGGAACAACCTCCCGCCCCCAAGCCCGACACGACGGTGAGCTATACGCCAGTGGAGGTGGAGAGCCTGCCTGGCTGGAACGAAGAATCGATCGGCGAAGCATTGCCGGCGTTGCATCGATCTTGCGCGCGGCTGAAGACCCAAGCGCCCGACCGCACCATTGGCAGCGGCGACATCGCCCGGCCGGCCGCCGCCTGGCACGCGGCGTGCGATACCCTCATGCGCATCAGCAGCGGCGATGCGCCGTTGCGTGCCGCACTCGCCGAACAATTCGTCGCCTATCGCGTGTCCAGCGGAGCCGGCGAGGCCGGCAACGACCGCGGGCTGTTCACGGGCTATTACGAGGCGGACGTGCGCGGCTCGTTGCAACAGGAAGGCACCTATCAGTATCCCATCTACGGGCTTCCACGGGATCTCGTCACCGTTGATATCCGTGACTTCGCCGCCGCCGCCAACCTGCCGGCGGGAATCCCCACGAACATTGTTGGCCGGGTCGTCGACACCGGCCGCGGCATGCGTATGACTCCTTATTATTCGCGCGCCGAGATCGACGGCGCCGGTGCGGTCGCGAATTCAGCGGACGTGCTGGTGTGGGTCGATGATCCCGTCGCCGCTCATATCTTGCACGTGCAAGGCTCCGGCCGCGTCACGCTGCCGGATGGCAACCTGATGCGGATCGGTTTCGCCGGATCCAACGGCCGGGCGTTCAAGGGCATCGGGTCCATCCTGATTGAAGCGGGCGCATTGAAGCCGGGCGGCGCATCGATGATCGCCGTGCGCGATTATCTGCGCGCCCATCCCGATGAAGCGGTCAAGCATATGAATCTGAACAACCGCTACATCTTCTTTCGCCGTTTGGATCCCAGTGAAGCCGAAGACGGACCGATCGGCGCCTCGGGCGTCTCGCTCACGCCCGGCCGCTCGCTCGCGGTCGACCCGCGCTACATCCCCATGGGCGCCCCGTTGTGGCTTGACACGAAGGACCCCGACGAAATCCCCATTCAACGTCTGGTGGTGGCGCAGGACACCGGAGCGGCGATCACGGGCCCGGTGCGCGGCGACTACTTTTGGGGCCACGGCGACGAGGCCTTCATGAAGGCGGCGCGCATGAAAAGCAGCGGCGGTTATGTGGTTTTCGTGCCCAAGGCGCCCGAGACGCTGTCCTCGCCCGTTCCACCCCCGGTCGAACCAAGCGAAGACGAAAAGACAGACACGCCCGGGACCTGATACGGGGCCGCTGGCGCCCGTTATTTAGAATCGGTAAACCCTCCTCATCTAGCTTCACAGGTTGGGGACGTGCGGCTCGTCAGAACCGCAGGTCATGCTGGAGTGAAGATGAATACGCCGCCAAAAGCGCCGCCCGGTGAAAAGAAGCGCGACCGCGCCCTCTATGCGCGTCTCGTCGAATCCTATCACGCGGATCGGATCGGCATCTTTGTCGACTTCGACCGGTTGAACACGCCCCGCTCTCCTTTGTGGAACGCCTGGGAGAACGTTGCCCCGCTGCTGATCGTTTTCGTCGCTTCGCTCGGGCTGATGTTCTTCCTCAACCTGATCGTCGGCGTGGCCGCCATGGTCCTGGGCGTGCTGTTCTATCTTTTCGTCGTCCGGCCATGGATCGCGCAGCGGGTCTACCGCCGCGCCATCGCCGCCGCTACCGAGAATCTCCACAACTGGAATCTGCTGTGGAAACTCGGCGGCCTGGTCATAACGCTCAATTTCATGAACAAGACCCGCTGCGTCTCGCCCGAAGGGGACTGGCGCGCGTTCGTCACGCGCTACCTGCCTGAGATGGAAGTCGAAGGCGTCGAGGCCTATCACGCCTTCAATCGGATGGGCCGCGGCGACGCGCTCGAGGACCCGAAGGCCGGCAAGACCGGCAAAGACAAGGACGAAAGCCGCTTCCAAGACGTCCATATGTAAGCGGGCGCTCGCTTAGATCCCGCCGCGCTCCTACATTCTTGCCATGAAAGACAGCGAGCTCTGGCGCCATGTGACGCGCAATGTCGTGCCGTACCGGGCGCAGCGTCACCCGATGGCGGACCCCGCACCGGCGCGCGAGCCGGGGATCACGGCGTGTGAAGCGGACTTTTCTGCGCCCTCGCCGCCGCCGGCAAAGCGCCCGCCGCTGCCGTTGAAGCTCGGCGCCGTCAGCGCCATGGACAAACGCACGGCCCAGCGTTTCAAGCGGGGCGAGATGCCCGTCGACGGCCGCATCGATCTGCATGGGCTTACGCTCGATCAAGCCTATGGGGCCCTCAGCGGCTTCATTCGCCGTGCGCACGCCAGGGGCGCCCGCTGCTTGGTCGTCGTGACCGGGAAAGGCGGCGAAAAAGGCGAGGGCAAGATTCGCCGCGAGGCGCCTGTGTGGCTCAACCGCGGCGACCTGCGTCCGCTCATCCTCGCTGTCACGGAAGCGCGGCCGCACGACGGCGGCGGCGGCGCCCTCTATGTGATGCTCAAGCGCTCTAGAGAATAAAGCGCGAAAGATCGCCCTTCTTGGCCAGTTCGCCGACCTGCGAGCGAACGTAGTCCGCCGTGACCGTGAAGGTCTCGCCCGAGCGGTCGGTGGCCGTGAAACTGATGTCTTCGAGCAATTTCTCGAGCACCGTATGCAGACGGCGCGCCCCGATATTCTCGACGCTGGTGTTGATTTCCGCGGCGAGGTCGGCGATGGCCGCGATGGCGTCGTCGCCGAACTCGAGGGTGACGTTCTCCGTGCCGAGCAGCGCCTTATATTGCTTGATGAGGCTGGCTTCCGTCTCCGTGAGGATACGAATGAAGTCGTCCCGCGTGAGAGCTTTGAGCTCGACGCGGATCGGAAGTCTACCCTGAAGCTCGGGAAGCAGATCCGATGGCTTGGCAAGGTGGAACGCGCCCGACGCCACAAATAGAATGTGATCGGTTTTTACCGGCCCGTGTTTCGTCGAAACCGTCGTTCCTTCGATCAGCGGCAACAGATCCCGCTGCACACCCTCGCGGCTCACATCGGCGCCGCGCGCCTCTTCCCGCCCCGTGATCTTGTCAATCTCATCCAGGAACACGATGCCGTCGTTCTCGACCAGACTGATCGCCTCACGTACGAGGCTCTCCTGATTGAGGAGCTTGTCGGATTCCTCCCGCATGAGAACTTCATAGGATTGGGCGACCGTCATTTTGCGCGGCCGCGTGCGGCCGCCGAACATGCCGCCGAGCATCTCGCTCAGGTTGACCATGCCCATCTGCGCCCCCGGCATGCCGGGAATGTCGATGGTCGGCATCGAAGCGCCCGCGGATTCCTGTATGTTCACCTCGATTTCGCGCGCGTTGAGCTCGCCTTCGCGCAGCATCTTGCGAAATTTCTGCCGGGTCTCGGGACTCGAATTCTCACCGACCAGCGCATCGAGTACGCGTTCCTCGGCGGCGAGCTCCGCCTTGGCCGTCACTTCCTTGCGCAGGCGCTCGCGGGTCATGTTGATCGCGATCTCGGTGAGGTCGCGGACGATGCTTTCCACATCGCGCCCGACGTAGCCCACTTCGGTGAACTTGGTTGCCTCCACTTTCAGGAACGGCGCGTTCGCAAGTTTGGCAAGCCGCCGCGCGATTTCGGTTTTGCCCACGCCCGTGGGACCCACCATGAGGATATTTTTCGGCAGAACCTCTTCCCGCAGGCCGGCGGGCAGCTGCTGGCGGCGCCAGCGGTTACGCAGCGCCACCGCCACGGCGCGTTTCGCCTCGGCTTGGCCGATGATGTAGCGGTCCAACTCGGAAACAATCTCACGCGGAGAAAACGAACTCATAAGGTTTCAACGACCAATTCGTTGTTGGTGTAAATGCAGATGTCGGCGGCGATCTTCATGGCCTTCCGGGCGATGCCCTCGGCGTCCATGTCCGGCCGGTCGGCCAGGGCGCGGGCGGCGGCCAGCGCGAAAGCGCCGCCGGAGCCGATGCCGATCAAGCCGTCCGCCGGCTCGAGCACGTCCCCCGTTCCCGACAGAATGAGAGACACATCCTTGTCGGCAACGGCCATCATCGCTTCGAGCCGGCGCAGGTAGCGGTCGGTGCGCCAATCTTTCGCAAGCTCGACGCAGGCCCGCATCAGTTGTCCGGGATGTTTTTCCAGCTTGGCTTCGAGCCGTTCGAACAGGGTGAAGGCGTCGGCGGTGGCGCCGGCGAAACCGCCGATCACTTTTCCATCGGAAAGGCGCCGCACCTTGCGGGCGTTCGACTTCAGGATTTGGTTGCCAAGCGTGACCTGACCGTCGCCTGCAATGACCACTTTCCCGCTCTTTCGCACGGCGATAATGGTCGTGCCATACCATGTGGCGGGATCGTGCTTCATCATCGCTGGCCCGGAGGTTGTGAAAAGAAGTCGGCGGGGAGAAAGAAGTTCCGCGCGGCAGAGGATGGGGTGACTCTCCGCCCGTTTCAAGGCTTGAGGGCAAGAACAACCGGGACGTGGTCGGACGCGGGCGTCCAATGGCGCACATCCATCAGGACATCGACCTTGGCGATGCGGTCCTTAAGGGCGGGGGTCACCCAGATATGGTCGAGCCGCCGGCCTTTGTTCGTCGCCTGCCAGTCGGCGGCGCGATAGCTCCACCAGGTGAAGACCGGGTTCTCGGCTGGATGCAGTTCGCGAAGGGCGTCAATGAAATAGAGTGCGCGTTTCATCCGTTCCAGCGCGGCGATCTCGATCGGCGTGTGCGTCACGATGCGCGACATCTTCGCGTGGTCCCATACGTCGCTGGGCAGCGGCGCGATATTGAAATCCCCCGCTACAACCGCTGCGTCGGACAGACCATGATGACCGGCAAAGAAGTCGGCGATGGCGTCGACGAACTTGAGCTTGTGATCGAACTTCGGATTAAGGTCCCGGTCGGCGATCGGTCCGCCGGCCGGCACGTAGACGCTATGCACTTTCATCGCGCCCGGGCCTTCGCCGACGACGGCGCTCACATGGCGCGCGTCCTCGCGTCCGCAATGACGATGAAGGTCGACCTCGCTGAGAGGGTGTTTGGACAGGATCGCGACGCCATTGTAGGCGCGCTGTCCGGCATAGGCCTGGTGAACGTAGCCGAGGTCGGCGATCTCCTGCCGCGGAAACAGTTTGTCCTCGCATTTGGTCTCTTGCAGGCAGATCACGTCCGGGGCCGCGAGGTCGATGAGACGCTCCAGCTGGGCGATGCGTTTGCGGATCGAATTGATGTTCCAGGTGGCGATCGTGAACATGAATGAAGCGAATACCACAAAAGAAATGGCGCCCGATGTGGGGGGACATCGGGCGCCGGCGTCTGCCGAACGGTAGGGGGGACCGTTATTTCGGCGCGGTGAGCGGTCTTTGCGACCGCTACCGTATGGTGCTGATATAGGTGGACTTCATAAAATTGCAAAATGACGCGGACGTATGGCGGCCATGCAAAACCGCATGGAAAAATCCCCGTCAAATCATGCATTTACGCGTTTAAGGATCATGACGCGGGTGTCAGGGTCCTTAAGGCTCGCGGGACTGTGATTACGCCTCACGCGCGACTCGTTTGGAGCTAATTTTCCTTGTTGCGGGCGGCGCGCGCGTCGTAGCGGAACAGGGCCCGGTCGAGGGCGACACCTTTCTGCGCATTTTCCAGCGTCACCACGACTTCCTTGTGCTGGGCATCGACCACCCGCCACTGGCGGAGCTCGAACGGCGCTTCGCTGAACACCAGGGTGAGTTTGCCGGCCGCAGGATCCTTGGCCATGGCGACAGTGATCTCCAACTTACCCGCGCCGCGCTCCACACCGAGGAGTTTCACCGACGGATCGCTGAAGGAGAGATTTTCCTTGAGAAGCAGGCCCGCCGGAGTCTCGTTGAGGTCAAGGTGGCTGGCGTCGTTCATCTGCGTGTCGACGTAGATCAGGAATTTTCCGTCCGCGACCATCAGCATCGGGGTGGGCGGGTCGTATACCAGCCGCATGCGGCCGGGGCGCGAAATGTAAAGATCGCCGTCGACATTCTTGCCGTCCGGGTTCACCTGGACGAAGCGCGATTTCAGAGTGGTGACGCTGTTGAGATAGGCCTCGGCTTTTTTGAGGGCCTCGGCGTCCGCGGCTTCCGCCGCAAACGCGCAGTTGGAGATTAACGGCGCACTGAAGCCAAACGCTGCAATCAACAGGATGAAAACTCGAAGCAATTTCGCCATAGCGTCCTCTAAGAGAGCTGTCAGCTCCCAAACATGGGAGGACACTATGGCGGCCCTGTGACCAAGTCCACCTTTCGGCGGACGTATTTACATATCCTGCGGTTCGGGCAGCAGAATCTCGCGTTTGCCGACGTGGTTGGCTTTCGAGATCATGCCCTGCTTTTCCATATCCTCGATGATCTTGGCGGCTCGGTTGTAGCCGATGCCGAGGTGACGCTGGATGAAGCTGGTCGAGGCCTTGCGTTCGCGCGCGACGATCGCGACCGCCTGGTCGAACAGACCGTCCCCGGTGCTGGTGTTGCCGCCGGCGCCGGCGAGACCGGCAAAGCCCGGCACGTCGTCGAGGTCGTCTTCTTCGGTGACCGCTTCGATATAGTCGGGTTGAGCCTGCGCCCGCAGGTGACTGGTCACCTCTTCGACCTCCTTGTCGCTGACAAAGGGGCCGTGCACCCGGGTGATGCGCCCGCCCGCAGCCATGTAGAGCATGTCACCCTGGCCAAGCAGTTGCTCGGCGCCTTGCTCACCCAGGATGGTGCGGCTGTCGATCTTTGAGGTGACCTGGAAGCTGATGCGGGTCGGGAAGTTGGCCTTGATCGTGCCGGTGATCACGTCCACCGAGGGACGCTGCGTCGCCATGATGACGTGGATGCCGGCGGCGCGGGCCATTTGCGCCAGGCGCTGCACCGCCGCTTCCACTTCCTTGCCGGCGACCAGCATCAGGTCGGCCATTTCATCGATGATCACGACGATGTACGGGAGCGGCGACATATCGAGCGCCTGCTCTTCGTAGATCGGCTTGCCGGTGCCGGGGTCGAAGCCTGTTTGCACGGTGCGGGTCAGGGTCTTTCCGCTCTTCACCGCTTCGCCGAGCCGCTGGTTGTAGCCGGCGACATTGCGCACGGAGAGTTGGCTCATGGCGCGGTAACGGTTTTCCATCTCGCGCACGACCCACTTGAGCGCCATCACGGCTTTGCCGGCGTCCGTGACCACGGGCGCGAGAAGATGCGGGATGCCGTCGTACACGGACAACTCGAGCATCTTCGGATCGATCATGATCAGGCGCACGTCCTTGGGCGTGTTCCGGTAGAGCAGCGACATGATCATGGTGTTGATGGCGACCGACTTGCCCGAGCCGGTGGTCCCGGCGACGAGCAGGTGCGGCATGCGCGCGAGGTCTGCGAACACCGGCGCGCCGCCGATGTCTTTCCCCAAAGCCAGGGTGAGCTTGCCGTCACTGCGCTCGAACTCTTCGGCGGCCAGCTGCTCGCGGAGATAGACGGTTTCACGGTGCGCGTTCGGAAGTTCGATGCCGATGACGCTGCGCCCGGGGACCACGGCGATACGGACGGCCACGGCGCTCATGGAGCGGGCGATATCGTCGGCGAGCGATACCACGCGCGAGGTCTTGGTGCCCGGTGCGGGCTCGAGTTCGTAAAGTGTCACGACCGGACCCGGGCGCACTTTGACCACTTGGCCCTTGATGCCGAAGTCGTCGAGCACCGATTCAAGCATACGTGCGTTGTTCTCCAGCGCTTCCTTGCTCACCACGTTCTGCACGCGGGTCGACGGCGGGGTCAGTATATCGAGGTGAGGAAGGTCGAAATCCTTCTTGGCGCGCGGCAGCAGATCGCCCTGACGCGCGGCCATCTCGCGCTTGGATGGTTTTGCCGGCTTGGGCCGCACTTCGACGACCGGGGTCTCGCGGCGCGGCGCCTCATCGGCTTCGTCGTCGCTCCCGTCTTCATCGAGGACCGCCCGCGCCTCTACGGGCTCTTCGCTCCCATTTTCCGCGGGCGTATCGGCGGGTGCGGGGGCCGCCAAACGTTCGCGTTTGGCCTTCGCGGGTTTCGGCGGCGCCTTCGACTTCGGTAAACGGTCCCAGATCCACATCGGCGCGCGAGCAATGGCGGTCGCGCCCATGGCGATTCCGCGAGCCGCCATCACGCAAGCTGCGCCCGCAACCGCGAAGCGCACGGTCATGGCCCAGAGAAGCAGTCCCGCCCCGAGAACTGCGGCCGAGATGCTGACGCCGGCGCCGATCGCCATCCGCACCGGCTCGAGGCTCAGCGTCGCGCCGCGGTGGACCGCAAGGAGTTTCAGAAGAATTTCACCCGCCGAGCCGCCAAGGCCGGCCGCGATCGGCCACGCGGAAGAGGCCGGAACGGACTCGAGCGCGACCGCGAGCAGCAGCGCAGCGGCAATCACGGCCACGGTGCGCAGCCACAGCCAGGACACGGTTTCGCCTTTCATCAGGCGGACGCCCCAGGCGCCAACCGTAAGCACCAGCGCCACCGCGCCAAGGCCGACGGTCTGCAGAAGCGCATCGGCCATGATCGCTCCGCTCGGCCCCAGGGCGTTCTGCGGGCTAAGGCTGGTGGCCGTGTTGAGCGAGGGATCATCGGGCGAATAACTGATGAGCGCGAGAAGAGCGGCGGCGCACAGCATCACCACGCCGAGACCGGCGGCGAACAGCGCCGCGCGTTTCAACATCGCGGCCCAGGCCGGCGGAAGAAAAGGAACGTCTTGAGAGCGGGCGGCGGCAGTCATCACATTTCCCCTGGGTGAAGAACGGGTTTGCTCATAAGGCTTCGAGAATCGGCGCCATGCGGGTCAGCGCATCGGCGACTTGTGCGCGTTCGTGAACCAAGGCCACCCGGATATATGAACGTCCGGGATTTTCTCCGTTCTGCTCGCGCGCGAGATAAGCGCCCGGCAGGACTTTGATCCCGCCGTCGCGCCAGAGGCGCATCGCCGCGGTTTCGCCGTCCTTTACGTCGAGCCACAAAAAGAACCCGCCTTGTGGGCGGTAGAATCCAAAGCGCTCGCCAAAGATGCGCGCCGCATCGTCGTTCTTGGCACAGTAGAGCGCGCGGTTTTCGACGACATGCGCCTCATCGCCCCACAGCGCGGTCGCAGCGGCCATCACCGGCAGCGGTTGCACCGCTCCGCCATGGGCGCGCAGTTTCGAAAGCTTGGCGATGAGCTCCGCATCGCCTGCGACAAATCCCGCGCGTAAGCCGGGGGCGCTCGAGCGCTTGGAGAGCGAATTGAACACCAGCACATTCTTCAGCCCCTCGCCGAGCTCGGCGCAGGCTTGCAGCGCGCCCGCAGGCGCCTCGGAGTCGTAAATCTCCGAGTAGCATTCGTCGCAGGCGAGAACGAAGTCGTGCGCGCGGGCAAGACGAATCGCGGCCTTCAACTGTGATAAGCTCGCGATCGTGCCTTGCGGGTTGGATGGCGTGCACAGATAGGCAAGAGCCGCCCGCTCAAGGTCGGCGCGCGCGACGCTCTCGTAGTTCGGCTGAAAGCGGGTCTCGCGCGTCGCCGCGATGAATACCGGCTCGGCGCCGTTCATCACCGCCGCGCCGAAATAGACCTGATAGAACGGGTTCGGCATCAGAACCGCGGGGGTGCGACCGTTCTTCGCCAGCGGTATGCAAAGCTGCGCCGCCATGAACAGGCCTTCGCGGCTGCCGGCGAGCGGCAGGATGTTCTTGTCCGCATCGAGAAACCCGGGCGGGAGGTTGAACCTCTGCGTGCACCAGGCGGCGACCGCCGCGCGGTACGCGGGCGTCCCTGCCGTCGGCGGATATTTTCCCCACTCGTCTTGGGCTTTGATGAGCGCTGCGTGGAGGAGCGCCGGCGGGGTGTGCTGCGGCTCTCCGATAGACATGACCATGGTGCGCCCGGACGCAGGCGCAACTCCGGCCAGGAGGGCGGCCAGGCGCTGAAACGGATACTCCGTCAGCCCATCCAAACGCGCGTTGTACATCGACCCCAACGGTGATCAGAAACGTGACACTCATCCTCGTTCCGCAGGGTATACAAAGTGTGAATAAAACGCAAAATATTGCGTTGTTTCAGCGCGATGCCGGCTGATCCTCAGATTCTTGCTGAGAAACCAAGGCTGTGGGCGCACAGCTTAAAATACAATGAAATCAAAAGATTGCCGCAATTAATGAACTTTAAAACGGAGTCGTAAGCGCTAACCTAAGCCAGAAGCTCACGCAGCACGGCATTCAGCGCGAGACGGCCGCGGGCCGTAGCGCCGACGCGGGGCCCCGTGTCCACCAGGAATCCGCCGGCGACGAGCTTTTCGACCGCGCCTTTGTTTACGACTGCCGTAAAGCTCCGCCCGGCGAGTCGCGCAAACCGTTCTTTATCGATTCCTTCGTGAACGCGAAGGCCCATCAGCACCAGCTCGCGCGCGCGTTCGTCGGGCGCGATCGCGGTCTCCTCCTGCGTTCCGTGGCCCACGTGCTCGACTTTCTTCAGCCACAGAGCGGGCGCTTTGATCTGCCGTGTTGCGAGGACCGCGCCGCCGATGGTCAATCGCCCATGCGCACCCGGACCGACGCCGACGTAATCGCCGCCGCGCCAGTAGGTGAGGTTGTGGCGGCACGTCGCATCTTCGGCGGCATGATTGGAAATCTCGTAGCCAGGAAAGCCGGCGCGCTCGCACAACTCCTGCGTCTCCTCGAATAAGGTCGCGGCCGCCTCTTCGTCCGGCAAAGCAAATTCGCCGCGCGCATGCGCATCGAACATGGCCGTGCCGTCTTCCATCGTCAGCTGATAAAGCGACAGATGGGAAATTCCATTGTCGGAAACCTCGCGCAGCGCCTCAGCCAGCTCCCCGCGCCACGCGGCCGGCGTCTGGCCGGGACGCGCATAGATCAGATCGAAGGACACTCGTGGAAAAATCTTCGCCGCGGTGCGCCACGCCCGCCGCGCTTCCTCGACACCATGCTTGCGGCCGAGGAATTTGAGATCTGCGTCGTTCAAGGCTTGGACGCCCATGGACAGGCGGTTGACGCGGGCAGCGCGAATGGCGGCAAAGCGCTCCGCATCAACGGTTCCCGGATTGGCCTCGAGGGTGACCTCGAGGTCGTTGGCGCAGCGCCAGAGTGCGCGCGCCTTCTCGATGATCGCCGCCGTGCTGGCGGGGTCCATCAACGAGGGCGTGCCGCCGCCGAAGAAGATGCTGGTGAGAATCTTTCCCGGCGTGCGCGCGGCAAAGTAGGACAGCTCCGCCAGCAGCGCGCGTCGCCAGGCGTCCTGGTCGATGGTCTGCGCGACGTGACTGTTGAAGTCGCAGTAGGGGCATTTCGAGATGCAAAACGGCCAATGGACGTAGAGGCCGAAGCCTTCATCACCTTGGGCCGTCATTGGGCGATCACGAGAAACACGCCGTGACCAGCTGTCGAAACGCATCGGCGCGGTGACTCATGTCGTGCTTCTTGGCCTGATCCATTTCGCCGAAAGTGATGTCGAAGCCATCGGGAATAAAGATGGGATCGTAGCCAAAGCCCTTATCGCCGCGCGGCGGGAATGTGAGCGTGCCCTCGACTTTACCTTCGAAGGTTTCGCAGTGACCGTCAGGCCATGCGAGGGACAGCGCGCAGATGAACCGCGCCTTGCGGTTCGGATTATCGCCGAGGGCATTCTCGACTTTACGCATGGCGAGCGCGAAGTCCTTTGTCGGCCCGGCCCAGCGCGCCGAATAGATGCCGGGCGCCCCGTTGAGTCCATCGACGGACAGCCCGGAATCGTCGGCCAGCGCAATGAGCTGCGCGCCCATGGCCGCGGCCAATGCCTTGAGTTCGGCGTTCGCGATATACGACTGTCCTGTCTCTTCCGGTTCGGGCAAACCGAGCTCGCCGGCCGAGACGACATGTGCGTTGAACGGCGCCAGAAGCTCGCGGATCTCTCGCAGCTTGCCTTGATTGTGACTGGCAAGAACGAGTTTGCCGCCGGGGAAGCGCCGCGGCACGTTGCTACAGCCCGAGCTTCGCGAGCGCCGCGCGTTGCAATAATACCAGTTCGCCGATGCCCTTCTTCGCGAGGTCGAGCAGCGCGTGGAATTCCGGCTCGCTGAACGGATGATGCTCCGCGGTGCCCTGCACTTCGACGATGCCGCCCGAGGCGGTGAGCACGAAATTCGCGTCGGCCTGGGCGGCGGAGTCTTCGGCGTAATCGAGATCCAGCACCGGCGTCCCGTTGAAAAGCCCGGCGCTCACCGCGGCGACCGGTTCTTTTAAGGGGATGCGGTGGATGGCGCCCAGTTTTTTCATCACGCCAAAAGCCTGATGAAGAGCGACATAAGCGCCGGTGACGCTGGCGGTGCGCGTGCCGCCGTCCGCCTGGATGACATCGCAGTCGAGGCGGATTTGGATCTCGCCGAAGGTGCGCAGGTCGGTGACCGCGCGCAGCGCCCGGCCGATCAGGCGCTGGATTTCCTGGGTGCGGCCCGACTGCCCGCCTTTGGCCGCTTCGCGCGGCGTGCGGGTATTGGTGGAGCGCGGCAGCATGCCGTATTCCGCCGTCACCCACCCTTTGCCGCCGCCCTTGAGCCACGGCGGCACCTGCTCTTCGACCGTGGCGGTGCAGAGCACATGGGTGTCGCCGAACTTCACGAGGCACGAACCTTCGGCGTGCTTGCTCACCCCCGTCTCAAGGCTGATGGACCGAAGGGCATTGGCGGGACGGCCGGAAGGTCTCATGGGGAAACTCAAGGAACGTGGCGGAAGGCGGTCCGTCTAACACCCGCGGCCGGGCGGGTAAAGCCAGGGAATCCTTCAGATTCCCGCTTTAGAGGACTGAATTTCCGAGCAAAATCAACGGTACGGCGCATTGACGCTCTGTGGCGCCCGCCTTACATACCCGCCCAGCATGATTCCACCTGACAAGCATAGCGTCATCGCCTTGAACGAGCGTTCGCGGGAGATCTTCCGCCACGTCGTCGACGCCTATGTGGAGACCGGCGAGCCGGTCGGCTCGCGGACGATCGCCCGCAAGCTCGGCGGATCGCTCTCGCCCGCGACCATCCGCAATGTGATGGCCGATCTTGAATACGCCGGCCTGCTCTACGCCCCGCATACTTCGGCCGGCAGGCTTCCCACCGATGCCGGCTTGCGGATGTTCGTGAGCGGTCTGCTCCAGGTGGGCGGCCTCGACGCCAGCGAGCGCAGCGCGATCGACGCCCACTGCCAGGCCGCGGGCCGCTCGCCCGAAGACGTCCTCGATCAGGCCACCGGCGCGCTCGCGGGCCTCGCCCGCTGCGCCGGTCTCGTGCTCGCGCCGAAACTCGAGGCGCCGCTGCGGCATATCGAATTCGTCAACCTTAAGCCCGGCCGCGCGCTGGTCGTGATGGTCGACGAGACCGGCAACGTCGAAAACCGTGTGTTCGAAGTCCCGCGCGACTTGCGCCCGTCGGCCTTGGTCGAAGCGGGGAACTTCCTTGCCGCGCGGCTGGCCGGCAAGACCATCGCCGAGGCCAAGACCGGAATTCTTGCAGAGCTCGAGTCCGGCCGTGCGGAGCTCGACGAGCTCACGGCAAAGGTCGTTCAAGCCGGCCTTGCGACTTGGAGCGGTGATAAGGGCGATGCTGCCGCACTGATCGTCAAAGGCCAGGCGAATCTCTTGAGCAACGTCACGGCGCTGGAGGACCTCGAGCGCATCCGTCAGCTTTTCTCGGCCCTTGAGGCGCGCGAACAGATGGTGCGCCTGCTCGATCTCGTGGGCAAGGCCGATGGCGTGCAGATCTTTATTGGCGCGCAGAACGAACTTTTCGGCATGGCCGGATGTTCAATGGTTGTGGCGCCGTTCCAAAATTCTCGCGAGCAGATTGTCGGCGCGATCGGGGTCATCGGCCCCACGCGCCTCAACTACGCGCGTATCATCCCCATGGTCGATTACACCGCAAAGCTGGTGGGACGCATCCTGGAGCGATAAAAGAGACGCGCGAACAATAAGAGTACCTGATGACCCATACAGAACCGCCGTTTGAATCCTCGTCGTCCGAAGGCATGCCGGAAGGCGCGCCCACCGAGTGGGAGATGAATGCGCAAAAGCGCATCCTTGAATTGGAAGCTCAGATCGAAGAGCTGAAGAAGGACAAGCTGCTTGCGCTCGCCGAAGCCGAGAACGCGGGAAAGCGCGCCGACAAGCGCGTCGCCGACAATGCGAAGTATGCGGTGGCCAATATCGCGAAAGCCTTGCTCACGGTCGCCGACAATCTGTCGCGGGCGCTCTTGGCGGCGCCGCCGGAATCGCGCGCGGCGAATGAAGCGCTCAAAAATCTTTCCCTCGGCGTCGAGCTGACCGAGAAAGAGCTGCATACGATTCTCGAGAATCAAGGCGTCCGCCGTGTGCAGGCGCTCAATCAGCCCTTCGATCCCAATCTCCACAATGCGATCCAGGAAGTGGAGAACACGAGCGTGCCGGCGGGCACGGTCGTGCAGGTGTTCCAGGACGGTTATATGATGCACGACCGCCTGTTGCGTCCTGCCATGGTTGTGGTCTCGCGCGGCGGTCCGAAGCGTGAAGCCGCGCCGGCGGCCGGCGCGGCGCCGGGGGTCGACACCAAGATCTGATTTCGTTGCGACCTGTTCGTCTTCTTTGTTGCGCCGACACAAGGGGAGCCCCGCGATGAAACGCCTGACGAAATTCGCTCTGGTTGCGGCCGCGGTGGGTCTTGGCGGCGGCGCGGTCGTGGTTGCGCAATCCGACGATCTTGCGCGGCGCGAGCAGACGCCGGGCAACGTGATCGAAATCCCGGTTGCGAGCCTTGCGAAGCCTTACGCCACTCCCAGTCGCGCCAATGCGTCCAATGAGGTTCCGCGCGGGCAAAGTATGCCCACCGTGCCGGCCGGGTTTCGCGTCAATGTCTTTGCCGAGAACCTCGAGCACGCCCGCAACCTGTTGACGCTGCCGAACGGCGATGTGCTGCTCGCCGAACAGCGGCCGGGCAAGATCACGTTGTTGCGCGATGCCGACAACGACGGCGTCGCCGAAACGACGGGCACCTTCGCCGAAGGGTTCAATACGGTCTACGGGCTCGCGCTCGGCAAGGATTCTCTTTACGTCGCCGATGTCCGCGGCATCTGGCGCATCCCTTACACCGCCGGCGACCTCAAGGCGCGGGAAGCGCAGCAGCGCATCACCGAAGAGGGCGCCTTTGGCGGCGGCGGCGGTCATGTGACCCGCAATCTCGCGCTCAGCGCCGACGGTACGAGGATCTATGCCGCCGTCGGCTCGCGCGGAAATATCGCCGAAGAAGAACCACAGCGCGCAACCATCCAGGAGTTCACGCTCGTGGGCGGCAAAGCCGTCAACCAGCGCACCTTCGCGAGCGGTCTGCGAAACGCCGTCGGCATGGCGTTCTATCCGGGCACCAATACGCTCTACACCGTGGTCAACGAACGCGACGGTTTGGGCGATGAGCTCGTGCCCGATTATCTGACGTCCGTTGTCGATGGCGGATTCTATGGTTGGCCGTACAGCTACATCGGCGCGAACCCGCAGCCGGGCTATGCCGAAAGGAAACCGGATCTTGTGAAGAAGGCGATCGTGCCGGAGGTTCTGTTTCGGTCGCACTCGGCCCCGCTGGGGCTCGCGTTCTACACCGGCACCAGTTTCCCGCCCGAATATCAGGGCGGCGCCTTCGTCGCGCTGCATGGTTCGTGGAATGCTGCAAAGCCGCGCGCCTATCACGTCGTGTTCGTGCCGTTCAAAGGCGGCAAGCCGGCGGCGAACTCCTATCGCGTATTCGCAAGCGGCTTCTGGACCCGCACCGACAATCCGCGCGTCTGGGGCCGCCCGGCGGGCGTGGCGGTCGCGCGCGACGGCAGCCTGCTCATCGCCGACGACGGCTCGCAGACGGTGTTCCGCGTCAGCGCGGTGAAGTAGCTAAAGCGCCTTCCTGAAGGTGAGGCTGATGCGACCTTCAAGACCCGCCAGCCGACTCGTGCCCGGATAGATCTTGCGGATGCCGTGAAACAGCATCCGCCCCGGCGGGCCCATCAGCACACCATCACCGCTTGAGACGACCACCGCCGTCGTCTTGTCGGCGCGCTCGAGACCGCCGATGAGAAAGTCCGCATCATCGCCGAGCGAAATGGTCACGATCGGCTGGGTGAAGTCGCGTTCGTCCCGGTCCTGATGCAGGCCCATCTTGGCGCCGGCTTGGTAGAAATTGATCAGGCAGGCGTCAGGTTCGAACCCAGCCCAAGGACTCCCCTCGACCGCGAGCGCGACGGCCTCGCGGAACACCTCCGGTAAAGGGGGCCAGGGTTGTTCCGATCCGGGCTGCCGGGTGAGGTAGCGATATCCAGACCGGTCGCTCCACCAGCCCGCATCCCCCGCGTTGGTCATCGCCGCCGAGGTCATCCCGCCGCCCCGCGTGCGTGGGTGCTGAAATGGCGCGCCTCGCGCAATGTCGCGGACGGCGGAAAGCAGTTTTGCCTGGAGCGGCGGGGAAGCCACCTTGGGGCGTAAAATCACCCCTTTTGGTAGTGAAGGAGGAGGCCTCAGGTGCCCAAAAAGGCTGGGGTTCCCATTTTTCGGCAACGGAAGCGCTCCGCCGGAGGCTTTTCAAGGCCTAGAACCCGGAAAAACCGTTGAAAAAGAGTCTTTTGGGCCGTTGCGGGGCTATAGGCCCCCCCTTATATACCGCCCTAGGTTTAACGGCGCAGGACCCGGGCGCGTCTCGGACCCTAACGCCTTGAGAGTACATAAGAAGGGGACTCCCCGAGCGCCAGTATGGGCTTGAGGTCGTCCGCCTCAAAGGAAGGGATAGAAAGTATGGCTAAAGTTATCGGCATCGACCTGGGTACGACCAACTCCTGCGTCGCGGTCATGGAAGGCAAGACCGCCCGGGTGATCGAGAACGCGGAGGGGGCGCGCACCACGCCCTCCATGGTCGCTTTCACCGAATCCGGTGAACGTGTCGTCGGCCAGCCGGCCAAGCGCCAGGCGGTCACCAACCCGGAAAACACGCTCTTCGCCATCAAGCGCCTGATCGGCCGCCGGCATGACGATCCGATGGTGGAGAAGGACAAGAAGCTCGTTCCCTACAAGATCGTCAAAGCCGACAACGGCGATGCGTGGGTCGAAGCGCGCGGCGAGAAGTACTCGCCGTCCGAAATCTCCGCATTTATCCTTCAGAAGATGAAGGAAACCGCCGAGTCCTATCTCGGCGAGAAGGTTTCCGAAGCGGTCATCACCGTTCCGGCCTACTTCAACGACAGCCAGCGCCAGGCCACCAAGGACGCGGGCCGCATCGCCGGCCTCAACGTCTTGCGCATCATCAACGAGCCGACCGCGGCCGCGCTCGCCTACGGCATGGACAAGAAGGCCTCCGGCGTCATCGCCGTATACGACTTGGGCGGCGGTACGTTCGATATCTCGGTCCTCGAAATCGGCGACGGCGTGTTCGAAGTGAAGTCCACGAACGGCGACACGTTCCTGGGCGGCGAAGACTTTGACGCGCGCATCATTGAGTACCTCGCCGAGGAGTTCAAAAAGGAATCGGGTATCGATCTGCGCAAGGACAAGCTCGCCCTGCAGCGCCTGAAGGAAGCGGCGGAAAAGGCCAAGATCGAGCTGTCGAGCTCGATGCAGACGGAAGTGAACCTGCCGTTCATCACCGCCGATGCCTCCGGCCCGAAGCACCTCAACATCAAACTGACGCGGGCCAAGCTCGAAGCCCTGGTCGACGATCTGATCCAGCGCACCGTTGAGCCGTGCAAGAAGGCCCTGAAGGACGCCGGCCTCAAAGCCAGCGAGATCCAGGAGGTCATTCTCGTCGGCGGCATGACCCGCATGCCGAAGGTGCAGGAGACCGTGAAGAACTTCTTCGGCCGCGAGCCGCACAAGGGAGTGAACCCGGACGAAGTGGTCGCCATCGGCGCGGCCATCCAGGCCGGCGTGCTCAAGGGCGAAGTGAAGGACGTCCTGTTGCTCGACGTGACGCCGCTTTCGCTCGGCATCGAGACGCTGGGCGGCGTGTTCACGCGCCTGATCGAGCGCAACACCACGATCCCGACGCGCAAGAGCCAGGTGTTCTCAACGGCCGAAGACAATCAGACCGCGGTGACCATCCGCGTGTTCCAGGGCGAGCGCGAGATGGCTGCGGACAACAAGCTCCTCGGCCAGTTCGACCTCGTCGGCATCCCGTCCGCGCCGCGCGGCGTGCCGCAGGTCGAGGTCACCTTCGACATCGACGCCAACGGCATCGTCAACGTCTCGGCCAAGGACAAGGCCACCGGCAAGGAGCAGCAGATCCGCATCCAGGCTTCGGGCGGTCTGTCGGAAGCCGACATCCAGCAGATGGTGAAGGACGCCGAGGCCAACGCCGAACAGGACAAAAAGCGGCGTGCGGCAATCGAAGCGCGCAACCATGCCGATAGCGTGATCCACTCGACCGAGAAAAACTTGAAGGAGCATGGCGACAAGATCCCTGCGGGCGACAAGTCCGAGATCGAAAGCAAGCTCCAGGCGGCGAAGGATGTGCTCGATTCCGGCGACGCCGAGAAGATCAAGGCGGCCACCGACGCACTCCTGCAGGCGTCCATGAAAATGGGCGAAGCGATGTACAAGCAGGAGCCGGGTGCGGCCGCCGGCGGCGCTCAAGGCGGCGGCAGCGAAGACGCCAAGAGCGATGATGTGGTCGATGCCGACTTCGAAGAAGTCGACAAGGACAAGAAGTAACTGTGATATAAAGCGCTTGGGGCCAACACCCGGAGTCAACCCAGACTCCGGGTGTTGCGCAAGAAGGCGGGCACATTAAATGCGTGGTCGAGGCCGGACCGAATAGGACCCGGACCGCGCGCAGTACATAAAGACATCACACGCGATGGCGACGGCGAAGCAGTGTTATTACGAAGTACTCGGTGTGTCGAAGGGCGCCTCGGCCGAGGATCTCAAGAAGTCCTATCGCAAGCTGGCCATGCAGTATCACCCGGACCGCAATCCGGGCGACAAAGACGCCGAGCATAAATTCAAGGGCATCAACGAAGCTTACGACGTTCTGCGCGACGAGCAGAAGCGCGCGGCGTACGACCGTTACGGACATGCCGCCTTCGAGCAAGGCGGGGGCGGCGGTCAGGGAGGCTTCGGTTTCGGCGGCGGCTTTGCCGACATCTTCGACGAGATGTTCGGCGACATCATGGGTCGGCGCGGCGGGGGCGGTCGCAATGCCGGCCGCGGCCAGGACATCCGCTTCAATATGGAGATCACGCTCGAGGAGGCGTTCTTCGGTAAGAAGGCGGAGATCAAGATTCCCTCCTCGATCGCCTGCGATTCCTGCAAAGGTTCCGGCAGCAAGGGCGGCGCCGCGCCGTCCACCTGTCCCACCTGCCGCGGGGCCGGCAAGATGCGCAGTCAGCAAGGCTTCTTCACCGTCGAGCGCACCTGCCCGACCTGCCACGGCGGCGGCCAGGTCATCACCGACCCCTGCACGAAGTGCAACGGCGCGGGCCGCGTGCGCAAGGACAAGACCCTCGAAGTCACCGTTCCCGCCGGCGTCGAGGAAGGCACGCGCATCCGCCTCGCCGGCGAAGGAGAAGCCGGCCTCAACGGAGCGCCCGCGGGCGATCTGTACATTTTCCTCGCCATCTCGCCGCACCGCATCTTCCAACGCGAAGGCGCGAACCTCTTCATGCGCTTGCCGATCCCGATGCACATCGCCGCTCTCGGCGGCGACGTCGAAGTGCCCGCGGTCGACGGCGGCCGGGTTAAGGTCAACATCCCCAAAGGCTGCCAACAGGGCCACCGCTTCCGTTTGAAGGGCAAAGGCATGACGGTGCTGCGCAGCCAGGCGCGCGGCGACATGTTCCTTGAAGCGGCCGTCGAAGTCCCGGTGAACCTGACGGAGAAGCAGAAGAAGCTTCTTCAGGAATTTGCCAAGGAAAGCGACAGCGCGACTTATTCGCCGGAGAGCGCGTCATTCCTCGACCGGGTGAAGGAATTCTTCACCGACGCGGCTGAGTAGAGATCTTATCATGACGGCGGCCGCCGTCGGCGCCGTCCTCCTTCCGATCCCACTCATGGTCTGGGCTGTCGCGCGCGCCAAACGAAAGGCCCCAGGCTTTGCGCTGGCCTACGCACTGTTCTTCGGCTTGGAACGCATGGGCGATCAGCCGACCGACGCCGTCCAGCAGGCGCAGGACCCGGAAGGTGTGCAGAAGCCGGGCAGCGGCAAGCCTATCGAATAAAGCGCGGCGCGCTCCTATACTCGCGCCGGAATTGGCGGGGCGAGCTCTCATGAAAATCGGAATTGTCGGTTGCGCCGGGCGCATGGGCCGCATGCTCATCGCGGAAGTGTTGCGCACGAAGGGCGCTGAGCTCGCCGGCGGCACCGAAGCCGCAGGCGCGGCGGTGCTCGGAACCGATCTCGGAACGTTGATCGGACAAGAAGCGGCAGGCGTGAAGATCGGCAGCGATGCGGTAGCCTTGTTCGCCGCGTGTGACGCCGTCATCGATTTCACCGCGCCGGCGGCCACCGCAAAACATATCGAACTCGCGCGCAAGCATGGCACGGCCCTGATCGTCGGCACCACGGGCCTGTCTGCGGACGCCAAGCGCGCCCTCAAGGCAGCCGCGAAAAAGACCGTCATCATCCAGGCGCCGAACATGAGCACGGGGGTGAACGTGTTGCTCGCGCTCACCGAAAAACTGGCCGGGGTGCTCGCGTCGGACTACGACATCGAGATCGTCGAGATGCATCACCGTCACAAAGTCGATGCGCCCTCGGGCACCGCGCTCGGGCTTGGCGAAGCGGCGGCGAAGGGCCGCGGCGTTGCGCTCGAGAAGGTCGCGCGCAAGGTCCGCGACGGCCAGGTCGGCGCGCGGCCGAAGGGCGAGATTGGTTTTGCCACCCTTCGAGGAGGCGATGTCGTCGGCGACCACACCGTGATCTTCGCCGCCGACGGCGAGCGTATCGAGATCACGCACAAGGCGTCCTCGCGCGAGGTTTTCGCCCGCGGCGCCGTGCGCGCAGCGATGTGGTCGAAAGGCCGCAAGCCCGGCCTCTACTCGATGCGCGATGTGCTCGGCCTCGGATGAAGCCAAAAGACGTTGTTGAGTTCTACACGCGGCTCCAGGAACAGAATCCGGAGCCGGAGACCGAACTCAAATACCTCAATCCCTATACGCTGCTCGTCGCCGTTGTGCTTTCAGCACAGGCGACGGACGTGGGCGTGAACCGCGCCACGGGCCCGCTGTTCGCCGTGGTCGATACGCCGCACAAGATGCTTGAACTCGGCGAGACCAAGCTCAGGGACTACATCAAGACCATCGGCCTGTTTAACACAAAGGCCAAGAACGTGATGGCGCTGTCCAAAATCCTGGTCGAGCAGCATGGCGGCGAAGTGCCGGCCGACCGCGACAAACTGCAAGAGTTGCCCGGTGTGGGGCGCAAGACCGCAAACGTCGTGATGAACGTCATCTTCGATCAACCGACCATCGCGGTCGATACGCATATCTTCCGGGTTTCGAACCGGACGGGCCTAGCGCCCGGAAAAGATCCGCTTGCCGTCGAGCTCGCGCTCGAAAAGGTCACGCCGGCGGAATTCAAGATGGGCGCGCACCATTGGCTCATCCTGCATGGACGCTACATTTGCGTCGCGCGCACGC